>NZ_JBHYHV010000001.1:0-1620575 GCF_042739215.1 Mesorhizobium sp. NPDC059054 | reverse complement strand
GTCGACCGACCATCGTGCCGTCGACGGTGCGCTGGGAGCCGAACTGCTCGGCGCCTTCAAGCGCATCATCGAGAACCCGATGACCATGCTGGTCTGATAACTGCAGTAGGACGGCCATATGAAGACCGTGCTCTGTTATGGCGATTCCTTGACCTGGGGCTATGATGCCGCGGGCCTTGGCCGCCACGCGTTCGAAGATCGCTGGCCGAGCGTGTTGCAGGCAGAGCTCGGCAGCACGGCGCGTGTGATCGCCGAAGGTTTGAATGGTCGCACCACGGCCTTCGACGATCATCTGGCCGACGTTGATCGCAACGGCGCGCGCATGCTGCCTACTGTTCTTGCAACGCATGCCCCGCTCGATCTCGTCATAGTGTTGCTCGGCACCAACGACATGAAATCGTTTATCTGCGGTCGCGCGATCGGCGCGAAGCAAGGCATGGCGCGGCTGGTCGATATCGTGCGCAGTGTGGTCTATCCAATGACGGCAGCGGCGCCCAAAGTGCTGATCGTGTCACCGCCGGTTGTTCGAGAGACGGCGAATGTCAATTTTGCCGCCACGTTCGAGGGTGGGATTGCTGAATCGCGGAAGCTCGCAGGGCTTTATGGTGCTTTGGCGCAGGAGACGGGCTGCGGCTTCTTTGATGCGGGCACGGTGGCTGAGACGACACCGCTCGATGGTATCCACCTCGACGCCGAGAACACCCGCCGCATTGGCGTCGCCCTGGCGCCAAGAGTGCGCACCATGCTGGAGCTTTGATCGTGCCGGACGAGATCATCATCCGTGCGGCAAAGAAAAGCGATGCAGCCGAGCTTGCCATTCTGGTCGATGTGAGTTCGCACGGCTTTGCATCCTGGTTCTGGTATGGCGCCGTGCTCGACGGAAGCAAGGAGACCGCGTTCGAGCAGGGGCGCTCGTTCATGCGCTCCGATACCGAACGCGCCAGTTGGAAGGATTCGAGCGTGGCTGTGGCAGGCGACGAAATTGCAGGCGTGATCATCGGCCATCCGATCGAACAGTCCATCGCGAACGAAGTGGCGCCTCACGCCGTCATCGAACCAATCCTGGCCCTGCAGAAGATGTTGGTCGACCACTGGTTCATCGACAGTCTGGGGGTCTACCGGCACCTGCGCGGCAAGGGTTTGGGCAAACGTCTGCTCCTGCACGAGGTCGAGCGCGGCGCTGGGAGGCCGATAAGCCTGATCACCGAAAGCCACAACGAGACCGCGCTCGGGCTTTACAAATCGCACGGATTTGCCGAGGTGACCCGACGGCAAGCCGTGCCGCTGTCTGACGACAGCAAGGAACATGACTGGGTGCTGCTGACACGTGGCGCCGCTTGATGAAAAGGCAGGGAAAACATGGCTGACAACTACGACGTCATCATCATCGGCTCTGGTCCGGGCGGCTATGTAGCGGCCATCCGTTCCGCGCAGCTCGGTCTCAAGACCGCGATCGTAGAGCGCGAGCATTTGGCCGGCATCTGCTCCAACTGGGGCTGTATCCCGACCAAGGCCCTGCTGCGTTCGGCCGAGATTTTCCACTATGCCGAACACGCCAAGAGCTACGGCCTGACGCTCGAAGGCACGATCAAGCCGGACCTCAAGGGGATCGTCGACCGTTCGCGCGTCATTGCCCAGCGTATGAACAACGGCGTCGGCTTCCTGATGAAGAAAAACAAGGTCGACGTGATCTGGGGCGAAGCCAAGATCACCAAGCCGGGCGAGATCGTCGTCGGCAAGTCGTCCAAGAAGCCGATGGAGCCGATGGGGCCGATCCCGAAGGGTACCAAGGGCGAGGGCACCTATACCGCCAAGCATATCGTGATCGCCACCGGCGCGCGGCCACGCGCGCTGCCGGGGATCGAACCGGACGGCAAGCTGATCTGGACCTATTTCGAGGCCATGGTGCCGCAGGACATGCCGAAGTCGCTGCTGGTGATGGGTTCGGGCGCCATCGGCATCGAATTCGCCTCCTTCTACCGCACCATGGGCGTCGACGTGACCGTAGTCGAGATCATGCCGCAGATCATGCCGGTGGAAGATACTGAAATCTCCACCTGGGCAAAGAAGCAGCTCGAAAAGCAGGGCATGAAGATCCTTCTCGAGACCAAGGTCACCAAGGTCGAGAAAGGTGCCAACTCCGTCACTGCGACGGTCGAAGGCAAGGATGGCAAGACCCAGACGATCACCGCCGACCGGATGATTTCGGCGGTCGGTGTCCAGTGCAACACCGAAAATCTCGGACTGGAGACCGTTGGCGTGAAGCTCGATCGCGGCGCCATCGCCATCGACGAATTCTGCCGCACCAATGTGCCAGGCATCTACGCCATCGGTGACGTCGCCGGACCGCCCATGCTGGCGCACAAGGCCGAGCATGAAGCCGTGATCTGCATGGAGAAGATCGCAGGTCTGCATGTCCATCCGATGGACAAGCTCAAGATCCCAGGCTGCACCTATTGCAGCCCGCAGGTGGCATCCGTCGGCCTGACCGAAGCCAAGGCCAAGGAACAGGGCAAGGACATCCGCGTCGGCCGCTTCCAATTCGTCGCCAACGGCAAAGCCGTGGCACTCGGCGAGGATCAGGGGCTGGTCAAGACAATTTTCGACAAGAAGACCGGGCAATTGCTCGGGGCTCATATGGTCGGCGCGGAAGTGACCGAACTCATCCAGGGCTTTGTGGTGGCGATGAACCTTGAAACCACCGAGGAAGAGCTGATGCACACCATCTTCCCGCATCCGACGCTGTCGGAAACGATGAAGGAAAGCGTGCTCGACGCCTATGGACGCGTGTTGAACGCGTAGGGATGCAAAAATGACCGCGGTATCATGCGTTGCCGCGGTCTTTTTCTTACCGACGAAAAGCCTTAGATGAGGCTCGTACCCAATCCCTGACTTTGCGATTCAGGGAGATGCAGGAAAGATCAGATGGTTACCGTTCTCGATCTCGTCGCCAACAAGCCGCGCCCCCGTCATCCGGAGAAGGCCCATCGGCCCGACCAGGAAGTGTTGCGCAAGCCCGACTGGATCCGCGTCAAGGCGCCGGTCTCCAAGGGGTATGCCGAGACGCGCGAGATCGTGAAGTCTCACAAGCTGGTGACGGTTTGCGAGGAGGCTGGCTGCCCTAACATCGGCGAATGCTGGGAAAAGAAGCACGCCACCTTCATGATCATGGGCGAGATCTGCACGCGCGCTTGCGCTTTCTGCAATGTTGCGACCGGTATCCCAACCGCGCTCGACGCGGATGAACCCAACCGTGTGGCGCAAGCCGTCAAGACGATGGGGCTTTCCCATGTCGTCATCACCTCGGTCGACCGTGACGACCTCGAAGACGGTGGCGCGCAGCATTTCGCCGATGTCATTCTCGCCATCCGCGCAGCTGCGCCGACGACCACGATCGAAATCCTGACGCCGGACTTCCTGCGCAAGGACGGCGCGCTGGAAATCGTCGTTGCTGCCAAGCCGGACGTGTTCAACCACAATCTCGAAACCGTGCCGTCCAACTATCTGACGGTTCGCCCGGGTGCCCGTTATTTCCATTCGATCCGGCTCCTGCAGCGAGTGAAGGAACTCGATCCTTCGATCTTCACCAAATCCGGCATCATGGTCGGGCTTGGCGAGGAACGTCACGAGGTTCTGCAATTGATGGATGATCTGCGCTCGGCCGACGTCGACTTCATGACCATTGGTCAGTATCTGCAGCCGTCGAAGAAGCATCATCCCGTGAAGAAGTTCGTCACGCCGGAGGAATTCCAGTCCTACGCCATCGTCGGCAAGAGCAAGGGTTTTCTTCTTATGGCATCAAGCCCGCTGACGCGCTCGTCCCATCACGCGGGCGAAGACTTTGCTCAGTTGCGCGCTGCCCGCGCAGAGCAGCTCAAGAAAACCGCCCAATAAGCCGGTTTCATGCCGAAATTCGAGGCGACGCGCCGCGTATCACATTCTCCGGACCAGATGTTCGCGCTGGTTGCCGATGTAGAGAAATATCCGCAATTCGTGCCGCTGTGCGAAGCACTTGCCGTGCGCTCTCGTCGCGAGCGCGACGGGCGCACCGTGCTCGTCGCCGACATGGGTATCGGTTACAAGGCGATCCGCGAAACTTTTACGACCCAGGTGCTGCTGAAGCCTGACGAACGCATCATCGATGTCAAATACATCGACGGCCCCTTCAAGTATCTGAGCAATATCTGGGGTTTCGAGCCGGCGAGCGATGGCTGCTTCGTGCGCTTTTTCATCGACTACGAATTCAAGAGCCGCATTTTGGGCGCGATGATGGGCACCATGTTCGACCGCGCCTTCCGCATGTTCTCCGAGGCGTTCGAAAAACGCGCCGACGTGATCTATGGCCGGGATGTCATCACCTGAAGCCGCCGTTCATCGGCAATGCTAGCGGGACCGGCACACAAGCAAAAAACTCAGTTGGCGAGGGCCCTGAGTCCCATCTCCAGCGCATGCCGCACCGTCTCGCGGCGAATGAAGTCGCGCCCCCGATTGTCGAAGATGCGGTGCTCGGAAATGGTTGCCTGGTTGTTGAGCGCCAGGCCGAACCACACAAGGCCGACCGGCTTTTCATCTGAGCCGCCATCCGGTCCGGCAATGCCCGTCACCGCCAACGTAATGCCGGCACGAGAACGGGCCAGCGCACCGGCAGCCATCTCCAGCGCTGTTTCGGATGACACCGCTCCAAAGGATTCCAGTGTGTCCGGCTTGACGCCGAGCATGTCCATCTTGGCTTCGTTCGAATAAGTGATGAAGCCGCGATCGACGACAGCCGACGAGCCGGCGATGTCGGTCAGGTGGGCAACGATCATGCCGCCGGTACAGCTTTCGGCGGTCGCGGCCATGATCTTGCGTGTTAGGCAGGCTCTCAGGAAGCGGTCCGCCAGCAGCGTGAGTTCGTTCATTCCGGCACCTCTCCGGGGTAGACGACACTCGCTGTGGCGATCGCTGCGATGCCTTCCTGGCGACCGACAAAGCCGAGTTTCTCGTTCGTCGTCGCCTTGATAGAGATGCGTTCGGGCGCGATTCCCAGCATGCCGGAGAGCGCGGCGGTCATCGCTTCGCGATGCGGTCCGACGCGTGGTGCTTCGCAGATCAGCGTGATGTCGGCATTGGCGATGCGACCGCCCCGCGCGCGCACGATCTTTGCGGCGTGTTCGACGAAGATGTGGGAGGCGGCCCCTTTCCATTGCGGATCTGACGGCGGGAAATGCGTGCCGATGTCGCCAGCACCACAGGTGGCAAGCAATGCGTCGGTGAGGGCGTGCAGGCCGACATCGGCGTCGGAATGGCCTGAAAGCTTGCGATCATGCGGGATTTCGACACCGCACAGCGTCACGTGATCGCCGGCTTCGAAGGCGTGCACATCATAGCCGTTGCCCGTGCGGATGTCGGGAAAGCTCGAACGCGCGCCATTCAATCGTTGATCCGCCATGACGATATCCCGTGCCCAGGTGAGTTTGACGTTGTCGGGCGAACCGGCGACGATCTTGACCGGTAGCCGCGCCCATTCGGCGATGGCGGCATCGTCGGTGAAATCGTCCCTGCCAGCCTGATGTGCTTTTTCGTGCGCGTCCAGAATGGGACGGAACGGAAAACCTTGTGGTGTCTGCGCAGCATGCAAGCCCGCACGCGGAACGGTCTCACCGATAGTGCCGTCACGGCTTTCGCGTTTCAGCGTGTCGGCCACCGGAAGTGCCGGCAGTGCACCTTGACCGGCGGCAATGACGTCGATGACGCGGTCGATGAGGTCGTGATCGGCAAAAGGCCGCACGGCGTCATGAATGAGCACCCTGTCCGGTGTCTTGCCGTCCAGCGCGATGAGGCCGAGCCGGACCGAATCCTGTCTGGTGCGCCCGCCGGTGACGATTGTGATCCTGGCGAGATGATCGCCGACTGCCTTCTGAAGCAATTCCTGGTCGTCGGTGTGGATGACGATGACGATGTGGTCGATGCGCGGATGCGAAAGGAAAGTCTCCAGCGTTCTGACGAGGATGGCGCGGCCGCCAATATGGCGATATTGCTTGGGCCCATCAGCCTGACCGGCTCGCTCGCCGCGGCCTGCCGCGACGATGACGGCGGCGACACCGCCACCGGCGGATACGGCCTTGATTGCGCTCGTTTCCTTCATGCGCAGAGGCTTAGTCGCGGGCGAAGAGGAAGGCCAGCTTTTTCCCAAATAAGCCGCAATGCATGTTCATTCTGCATTGCACAATCAACCCGATCTGGCTAGTGAATAGGCAAAGATAGACGTTGCTTGGTTTTTGTGCATGACCGATCCGAATAAGCTCGCCTTGCCGCTCGCCGTTGGCGGGGTAGCTTTGCGCAATCGCGTCTTCCTGGCGCCGATGTCCGGCATCACCGATGAGCCGTTCCGCAAGCGCGCCTATGCGCACGGCGCGGGTCTTGTCGTTTCGGAAATGGTGGCCAGCGGCGAGCTGGCGCGGGGCAGGGAGGGGTTCGACCTGCGCATTCGCCATTCCGGTCTGCCGGTGCATATGGTGCAGCTTGCCGGGCGCGAAGCAACGCACATGGCCGAAGCAGCGCGCATCGCGGCAGGTGAGGGCGCTGACATCATCGACATCAATATGGGCTGTCCGGCCAAGAAGGTGACGGGCGGGTATGCGGGCTCGGCGCTGATGCGCGACCTCGACCACGCGCTCACCCTGATCGAGGCGGTGATCGGTGCGGTGAAAGTGCCGGTGACGGTCAAGATGCGGCTCGGTTGGGATGAGGATGCGCTGAATGCGCCGATGCTTGCCCGCCGCGCCGAACAGGCCGGCGTGAGCATGGTGACGGTGCATGGCCGTACGCGCTGCCAATTCTACCAGGGCAAGGCCGATTGGCGTGCCATCGCGCGCGTGAAGGAGGCTGTGTCGATCCCTGTCGTTGCCAATGGCGATGTCGCGACGCCAACCGATGCGATTGCGATTCTCGAACAATCCGGCGCTGATGCCGTCATGGTCGGTCGAGTCCACTACGGCGCACCGTGGGCAGCAGGTGCGATTGCTACCTTCGCTGCCGGCATTGAGGCTGCAGGCGTGCCGAAGGATACAGCGGAACTCGCCGACTACGTGGTTGCGCATTATGAAGATATGCTCGCTCACTATGGCGTGGAAAGCGGGTTGAGGCAGGCCCGAAAGCATCTCGGCTGGTATCTGGACCGGTATGCCGCCGCGACGTCCAGGGACTTGCGCAAAGATGTGCTGACTTCCTTCGAGCCTGGCCGTGTCACCGCGTTGTTGAGGGAGGCGCTTCTGCACGGCAGCGATGCGGAAGACATCCGGAGCGCGGCATGACCGCGACAGTTGTTCCCGTCGCGGACATAGCCGATGCCGCACAGATCCTGCTCAACACCATTCGCCGGCCGGTGATCATGGTCGGGCCGGAAGGTCACATCACCTATGCCAATGCCGACGCCGAGGATTTCTTTCGTTCCAGCGCGACCATGCTGGCACGCAATACGCTGGCGAAGCTCATTCCTTTCGGCAGTCCGCTGCTAACTTTGGTGGACCAGGTTCGCGAACGGCGCGCGCCGGTCAACGAATATCGTGTGGACGTTTCCTCACCACGCCTCGGCATCGAAAAGATCGTCGATCTTTATGTGGCGCCGGTGCCGGAATTTCCGGATTCCGTGGTTGTGATGTTCCAGGAGCGGTCGATGGCCGACAAGATCGACCGCCAGATGACGCATCGCGGCGCCGCCCGTTCCGTCACCGGCCTGGCCGCAATGCTTGCGCATGAAATCAAGAACCCGCTGTCCGGCATCCGTGGCGCCGCGCAATTGCTCGAGCTCTCCGCCTCCGACGAGGATCGGGCCCTGACACGGCTGATCACCGACGAGACCGATCGCATCGTCTCGCTGGTCGATCGCATGGAGGTGTTCTCGGACGAACGGCCGATCGATCGCTATCCCGTCAACATCCATGTCGTGCTGGATCATGTGAAGGCAATTGCCAGGAACGGCTTCGCCAATCGGATCAAGATCGGGGAGGATTACGATCCCTCATTGCCTTCGGTCTATGGCAACCGCGATCAGTTGATCCAGGTGTTCCTCAATCTGGTCAAGAACGCCGCCGAGGCGATCGGCTCCGATCCGCTGGGGGAGATCACGCTCACTACGGCATTCCGCCCCGGCATCCGCATGTCCGTTCCCGGCACACAGGACCGCGTATCGCTGCCGCTCGAATTCTGCGTGCACGACAACGGTCCGGGTGTCTCGGACGATATCCTGCCGATTCTGTTCGATCCGTTCATCACCACCAAGCCGAATGGCTCCGGTTTGGGGCTGGCATTGGTGGCCAAGATCGTGGGCGAGCATGGCGGCATCATCGAGTGCGATGCAACGCCGCGTGGCACCACCTTTCGTGTGCTTCTGCCCGCCTGGAAGGAACCTGTGACCGAAAGCGAAGAAGGACAACGCCTATGAGTGCCCGCGGCACCATTCTCGTCGCTGATGACGATGCGGCGATCCGCACAGTGCTCAACCAGGCATTGTCGCGCGCCGGCCATGAAGTGCGGGTGACGTCGAACGCGTCCACGCTCTGGCGCTGGGTTGCGGCGGGCGAGGGCGATATCGTCATCACCGATGTGGTGATGCCGGACGAAAACGCCTTCGATATGCTGCCGCGCATCAAAAAGGCGAGACCGGAACTGCCCGTGATCGTCATGAGCGCACAAAACACGTTCATGACCGCCATCCGCGCCTCCGAGACCGGCGCCTATGAATATCTGCCCAAGCCATTCGATCTCACCGAGTTGCTCAACATCGTCGGCCGCGCCATGGCTGAACCACGCCGGCCGAAGGCTGATGTCCGGCCCGAGGAACAGCCGGAAACGATGCCGCTGGTTGGCCGCTCCGCCGCCATGCAGGACATTTATCGCATGCTGGCGCGCATGATGCAGACAGATCTGACTGTGATGATCAGCGGTGAATCCGGTACCGGCAAGGAGCTCGTCGCGCGCGCTTTACATGAATATGGCCGGCGCCGAGGAGGCCCATTCGTTGCCATCAACATGGCGGCTATCCCACGCGACCTGATCGAATCGGAACTGTTCGGTCACGAAAAGGGGGCATTCACGGGGGCACAGAACCGCTCCACGGGTCGTTTCGAGCAGGCTGAGGGCGGCACGCTGTTCCTGGATGAAATCGGCGACATGCCGATGGAAGCGCAAACGCGGCTGTTGCGTGTGTTGCAGCAGGGCGAATACACGACCGTGGGTGGGCGCACGCCGATCAAGACGGATGTGCGTATCGTCGCGGCGACCAACAAGGATCTGCGAACGCTGATCAACCAGGGTCTGTTCCGCGAGGATTTGTTCTATCGTCTCAACGTCGTGCCGCTCAGACTTCCAGGTCTGCGCGAACGCGCCGAGGATGTTCCGGACCTCGTGCGCCATTTCTTCAAGCTTGGGGCCAAAGAAGGGCTGCAGACCAAACGCATCGTGCCGGCCGGCATCGAGCTGATGAAGCGCTATCCCTGGCCAGGCAATGTGCGCGAGCTTGAAAATCTGGTGCGCCGTCTGGCCGCGCTCTATCCGCAGGACGAAATTTCCGCCGAAATCGTCGAAGCGGAACTGAGGACTGGCGACGTGGCCGTCGCGCCCGGCACGAATGCCTTGATCCCCGATGACCTGTCGATCAGCCAGGCTGTCGAACACTATCTGCAACGTTATTTTGCTTCCTTTGGCGGTGATCTGCCACCGGCTGGCCTCTATCAGCGCATCCTGGAAGAGGTGGAGCATCCCCTTGTTCTGGCGGCGATGACGGCGACGCGCGGTAATCAGATCCGCGCTGCCGATCTGCTCGGACTCAATCGCAACACATTGCGCAAGAAAATCCGCGATCTTGGCGTCAACGTCTATCGCGGCGCGCGGCAGGGTTAGGCGCGAAGCACGGCGACCGTCACGCTGCACCAGTCCATCAAAAATCAGTTGATGAGGCGTCGAAAGATTTTTGTGATCTGGCGTCTTGTTGCATATTCGCCACAATGCGTTGCATAGATGCTACGCAATCATGACAGCAAGCGGCGAAATGGCTGAGCAGGCCATACCATTGAGCGGACCATTGTTTCGAAGATCCGGTGTGCAGGAAGCCAGGCGGCTGATGGCGCTGCCCGGCATCATTGCGATCATTGGCGCGTTGCTGACGGCGGCGGTTTCCTTCGCAATTCTGGTCGGCGCGACACCGATTGTGCCCGACCGAACAACCACGCTGTGGCTCATCGGCCTCAATGCGCTGTTCATTTTTTTCCTTGTGGCGCTGGTTGCCCGCGAAGCGCAACGAATCATCATGGCGCGCCGCGTCGGCAAGGCCGCATCCCGGCTCCATGTGCGCATCGTCATCATGTTTGCCCTCGTCGCCGCAGTGCCGGCGATCCTGGTCGCCATTATCGCCGCGATCACGCTGAACATCGGCCTCGACCGCTGGTTCGAGATTCGTACCAAGACGATCATCAATTCGTCGCTGTCGATTGCGGAAGCCTATGTGCAGGAGAATGCTCGCAACTTGCAGGGCACGACGCTTTCCATGGCCTACGACCTGGATAGCTCACGCACGCTCTACGGTCTCGATCGCGGCGGATTCCTGGATCTCATGAACAAGGAAGCTGTTGGACGCGGCCTCGCCCACGCCGCCTTGGTCAAGGAAGACGGTTCCTTCGTCATGAGTGCCAAGACCAGCGCCGATTTCCCGATGCCGGGGCCGCCCGATGGTGCGGTGAGGCAGGCACAGGACGGCAGGCCGCTGCTGATCGAGCCGCGCACGCGCAATATCATGGGCGCGATCATCAAGCTGAAGGAAATCGAGGGGCTCTATCTCTACACCATCCGTGTCGTGGATCCTGAGGTGATCAGGGCGCGCGAGATCGTTCGGGCAAATACCGCCGAGTATCGCGGGCTCGAAACGAATCGGGGGTTCTCGCAGGTCGCGTTCGCACTGCCCTATATGTCGCTGACGCTCATTGTCATCCTGTCGGCGATCTGGACGGGTATTGCTGTGGCCGACAGGTTGGTGCGGCCTATTCGCCAGCTCATCGGCGCTGCCGACGAAGTGGCAACAGGCAATCTCGACGTCTCGGTGCCCGTTCGCCATTCCGACGGCGACGTTGCCCATCTTGGCGACACCTTCAACAAGATGCTGCTGGAGTTGAAATCCCAGCGCAACGAAATTCTGACCGCCAAGGATCTTGCCGACGAGCGGCTTAGGTTCTCTGAAGCCGTTCTGGCCGGCGTCACCTCCGGCGTGGTCGGTGTCGACCCCTTCGGCACGATCACCATCGTCAACAAGTCAGCCGAAGCGATGTTGGCGATGTCATCCGACGCTGCGCTGGGGCAGAACCTGTCCGCGGTGCTGCCTCATGTCGGGCGCGTGCTGGAAATCGGCCGCAAATCCGGCAAGCCGGTCTATCGCGAGCAGGTGACCTTCTTCCGCGCAGGAGCCGAGCGGACTTTCAACGTTCAGGTGACGATCGAGGAAGACCAGGATGAGGCCTATGAGGGCGAGAAGTCCTATGTCGTGACTGTAGACGACATCACCGATCTCGTTACCGCACAGCGCACGTCGGCCTGGGCCGATGTAGCCCGGCGCATCGCTCACGAAATCAAGAATCCGCTGACACCGATCCAGCTTTCGGCCGAACGCATCCGGCGTCGTTACGGCAAAGTCATCACAGAGGACCGCGAAGTCTTCGATCAATGCACGGATACCATCATTCGGCAGGTCGAGGATATCGGTCGCATGGTCGACGAGTTCTCTTCCTTCGCGCGTATGCCGAAGCCCGAAATGAAAGCGATCGATTTGCGCGAACCATTGCGCGAGGCTTCGTTCCTCGTGGAAGTCAGCCGCTCCGACATCGCCTTCGAGCGCGCGTTCGGTGACGAACCGCTCAAGGGCACTTTCGACAATCGTCTGCTCTCGCAGGCGTTCGGCAATGTCATCAAGAATGCCGCCGAGGCCATGGAAGGGCTCGAACGGGCGCCCGGCGAAAAGAGCGTGATCCGTATCCAGGCCGCGCATGTCGACGGCTCGATCCAGGTCGACGTCATTGACAACGGCAAGGGGCTTCCGCGCGAAAACCGGGGTCGGCTGCTCGAGCCCTATATGACGACACGCGAGAAAGGCACGGGGCTTGGCCTCGCGATCGTCAAAAAGATCGTGGAAGACCATGGCGGACGGCTCGAACTGCACGATGCGCCCGCCGACTTCCACGGCGGGCGAGGAGCCATGATCAGCATCATCCTTCCCGCCACTGGCGCGACGCAGCGCGCCCGGGTGACGGCGGAAAACGAACGAGAAACTGAAAAGGTCGGTAATGGCGTCTGATATTCTGATCGTCGACGACGAAGAAGACATCCGTGAACTTGTTGCCGGCATCCTGAGTGATGAAGGTCACGAAACCCGCACCGCTCACGACGCGGACAGTGCGCTGGCGGCAATCGCCGACCGTGCGCCGAGGCTCGTCTTCCTCGACATCTGGCTGCAAGGTTCGCGACTGGACGGCCTGGCACTGCTCGATGAAATCAAAACCCTGCATCCCAATCTGCCGGTGGTGATGATTTCCGGCCACGGCAATATCGAAACGGCGGTGTCGGCCATTCGTCGCGGTGCGTATGATTTCATCGAAAAGCCTTTCAAAGCGGATCGGCTGATCCTCGTTGCCGAGCGTGCGCTGGAAACTTCCAAGTTGCGGCGCGAGGTTTCCGACCTGAAACAGCGCAGCGGCGAGACGTTTGACCTGATCGGCATGTCGTCTGCGATGAGCCAGTTGCGGCAGACCATCGAACGTGTAGCGCCGACCAACAGCCGCATCATGATCATGGGACCGTCGGGTTCCGGCAAGGAGCTGGCGGCAAGAGCCATCCACGCCTTGTCAGCGCGCAAAAGCGGGCCGTTCGTGACCTTGAGCGCAGCCAACATTACGCCCGAGCGTATGGAGATCGAGCTGTTCGGCACCGAATCGAATGGGACGGAGCGAAAGGTCGGCGCGCTGGAGGAGGCGCATCGCGGCATTCTCTACATCGATGAAGTCGCCGATATGCCGCGCGAGACTCAGAACAAGATCCTGCGCGTGTTGGTCGAACAACAGTTCGAACGGGTGGGCGGCACCAAACGCGTCAAGGTGGATGTGCGTATCATCTCCTCGACCGCGCAGAACCTGGAAGCCATGATCGCCGAGGGGCGCTTCCGCGAAGACCTCTATCATCGCCTGGCAGTCGTGCCGGTGGCGGTGCCGGGGCTTGCGGAACGGCGGGAGGACATTCCCTATCTGGTCGATACCTTCGTCAAACAGATATCGAGGCAGGCAGGGATCAAAGCACGCCGCATCGGTGACGACGCGATGGCTGTTCTTCAGGCCCACAATTGGCCGGGCAATGTGCGCCAGCTGCGTAACAACATCGAGCGCCTGATGATTCTGGCACGAGGTGACGATGTGGAGACGCCGATTACGGCCGACCTGCTGCCTTCGGAGATTGGCGACGTGATGCCGCGCACACCCAATCAATCGGACCAGCACATCATGGCATTGCCGTTGCGCGAAGCTCGCGAGCAGTTCGAAAAGGATTATCTGATCGCCCAGATCAATCGCTTCGGAGGCAACATCTCCAAGACAGCCGAATTCATCGGCATGGAGCGCTCCGCCTTGCATCGCAAGCTTAAATCTCTCGGGGTCTGACCAGCCGGTGTCGACCGGCTGGACCATGTCTTTGTCCGATACGCGGTCAGCGGAATCGCGTAAGAAAACCTGATATTTCAGAGGGTTCACCATGCCGCGCATTGCCTATGTCAACGGACGCTACGTCGCACATCGCGATGCCGCCGTGCATGTCGAGGATCGCGGCTACCAGTTTGCCGACGGCGTCTACGAAGTCTGCGAGGTGGCGCGTGGGTTCATTGTCGACATGAAACGCCACCTTGATCGGCTCGACCGGTCCCTGCGGGAGCTTCGTATCGACTGGCCAATTGGCCGAAAACCGCTTGAGATCGTTTTGCGCGAGGTTGTCAGGCGCAACCAGGTATTCAACGGACTGGTCTATGTGCAGGTAACGCGTGGCGTGGCTAGCCGAGACTTCCTGTTTCCCGCAGACACGATGTCGTCGCTCGTTGTGACCGCCAGGAAAGTGAATCCAGCGCTTGCGGCCAAACGCGCCGAAGACGGCATCAAGATCATTACGGTGCCGGAAAATCGCTGGGATCGGGTCGACATCAAGTCAGTCGGCCTGCTGCCGAACGTGTTGGCAAAGCAGAAGGCCAAGGAATCCGGAGCCCAGGAGGCCTGGTTTGTCGATGAGGACGGCAACGTCAAGGAGGGTGGATCGTCGAACGCCTGGATTGTCACCAAGGACGGTGTTCTGGTGACGCGACCGGCGGAACATGGGATCCTGCGCGGCATTACCCGTACCACGATATTCGACGTCGCGGCCAAGCTTGATCTGAAGATAGAGGAACGCAGTTTTTCCGTTGCAGAGGCCAAGGCTGCACGCGAAGCGTTTATTAGTTCCGCAACCACGATCGCCATGCCGGTAGTGGCCATCGACGGACAAACCGTTGCCAATGGCCACCCGGGATCAGTAACACTTTCGTTGAGACAAGCGTTTTTTGACGTTGCGGAAAAAAGTCCGGCCTGATAACCGGCACAACAGGAATGGACATCAATACATCTCGTTCTACTTGTCGTTGTTCACGACAAGCACGTCTGCAAGCTTGACATATGCCGAGTATTTTGGCGCACTGGCATGCATACCGAAGGGGATCGGCGAAAGATAAGAACAATGGCAGAGCGTTCGCAAAATCTTCAGGACCTGTTCCTGAACTCGGTGCGCAAGAGCAAGAATCCACTCACAATCTTCCTCATCAACGGCGTGAAATTGACCGGGGTGGTGACCTCGTTCGACAATTTCTGCGTGTTGCTGCGGCGCGACGGGCATTCGCAGCTCGTTTACAAGCATGCCATTTCCACGATCATGCCGAGCCAGCCGGTTCAGATGTTCGATGGTGAGGAAAGCCAAGGCGGCTAATTGACCAAGCAGAACGACGCGAGCCGAAAGGGCCGCGAGCAATCGGCACATGATGGGGGCGCGGGCTCCGGAGAGGCAACCCGTGCCCTGGTCATCGTGCCAGTACTACCGAATCACGCAAGGCAAGAGGACGACACTGGTCGCGTGCGGCTGGCGCGTTCGCCCGAGGCGCGGCTGGAAGAGGCCGTCGGCCTGACGCGTGCCATCGATCTCGATCCCGTCCAGACATCGATCGCCATTGTTGCCGAACCCCGACCGGCGACACTGTTGGGTTCGGGCAAGGTTTCGGAACTGGCAGAGGCGGTCAAGGACAAGCACGCGGAACTCGCCATCGTCGACCATCCGCTGACGCCGGTGCAGCAGCGCAATCTGGAGAAGGAACTGAACGTCAAGGTTCTGGACCGGACCGGCCTCATCCTCGAAATTTTCGGTGAGCGCGCACGCACCAAGGAAGGCACGCTGCAGGTCGAGCTCGCGCATCTCAACTACCAGAAGGGTCGCCTGGTGCGTTCCTGGACGCACCTTGAGCGCCAGCGCGGCGGCGCCGGCTTCCTTGGTGGTCCAGGTGAAACGCAGATCGAGGCCGACCGGCGTGCATTGCAGGAAAAGATCATCCGTCTGAAGCGCGAACTGGAGACGGTGCGACGCACCCGAGATCTGCATCGTGCGAAGCGAAAAAAGGTGCCTTTTCCGGTAGTTGCGATTGTCGGCTACACCAATGCCGGGAAGTCGACGCTGTTCAACAAATTGACCGGCGCCGGGGTGCTGGCAGAAGACATGCTGTTTGCGACGCTCGACCCGACATTGCGACGGGTACGCCTGCCGCACGGGACCCCGATCATCCTTTCCGATACGGTCGGTTTCATTTCCGACCTGCCGACGCATCTGGTCGCCGCTTTCCGCGCGACTCTCGAAGAGGTGGTGGAGGCCGACCTGGTCATCCATCTGCGCGACATCTCAGACCCGGATACTGCTGCGCAAGCGGAGGATGTCGAACGTATTCTGGGTGATCTCGGCGTCGATGCCGCCGACGCCAACCGTGTCGTCGAGGTCTGGAACAAGGTCGATCTGCTGGATGAAGGCAATCGAGAGCGCCTGCTGGCGGAAAGCGCAGACGGAAAACGTCCTCCGATCGCCATTTCGGCTGTGACGGGCGAGGGCATCGACGCGCTCAAGGCTCTGATCGAAACGCGCGTGTCGGGAGAATTGCAGTCGGTCGAGATCACCTTGCAGCCGGCACAACTCGGAATGGTCGATTGGCTTTACCACAACGGCGATGTCATCAAGCGCACCGACAACGAAGATGGCAGCGTTTCCTTGTCGTTGATGGCAACCGAAAGCGCACGCGAAGAGATCGAAGGTCGACTGCAACGCAAAAGCGGATGAGATGTCCAATCTCCCAAAGATGCGGGTGGCAAGGCCATCCGACAATCTCGAAGCTTTGCTGCGCTTTTACAGAGACGGCTTGGGTTTGCAGATCCTGACGCGTTTCGACGATCATGATGGCTTCGACGGGATCATACTAGGGCACCCGAACGCGCCCTACCATCTGGAGTTTACGAAGGCGCATGGCGAGGTTGCTGGTCGCGCGCCGTCCGAAGATCATCTTCTCGTCTTCTATCTTCCCGATCAGACCACGTGGGCCAATGCCGTCAGCTCCATGAAGGCTGCGGGTTTCGATCCGGTGTCGTCGTTCAATCCGTATTGGGACAAGGTTGGTGTCACTTTCCAGGATCCGGATGGATACCGTGTGGTGCTTCAGCGTGCCGAGTGGAGCCGCTAGAGCAATTCCAGGAAAAGTGTGTAACGGTTTTCCGTCCAGAATTGGGTAAAAACAAAGAGTTAGAGCGTTTCCGTGAAAAACGGAAACGCTCTAGGATTCAGCCACCGCCCTTGGCTTGCTGCCAAAGTGCCTCCATCTCGTCCAGCGAGGCTTGTTCTAGGCTGCCGCCCGAGGTGTCGAGTGCCTGCTCGACATAGTGGAAGCGTTTGCGGAACTTGTCGTTGGTGCCGGAGAGGGCCGCTTCCGAATCGACCTTGAGATGGCGGCCGAGATTGACGACTGCAAAAAGCATGTCGCCGAACTCATCCTTGATCGCAGCGGTGTCGCCCTTGGCCAGGGCTTCGCGCAATTCCGCGATCTCTTCCTCGATTTTGTCGAGGATGGGTTCAGCCTCGCTCCAGTCGAAGCCGACGCGCGCGGCTTTCTCCTGCAGTTTGAGTGCCCTGGTGAGCGCGGGCAGGGCGACCGGCACGGAATCCAGGAACCCCTTGCCGCGATCCTCCGGATCTAGGCCGCGCGCCAGCCTTTCGGCGCGGCGTTCCGCTTTTTCCTCGGCCTTGATCTTCTCCCACATGCCCTTGGCCATTCCGGCACTGCGGGCTTCCTCGCTGCCGAAGACATGCGGATGGCGGCGGATCATCTTGCGAGTGATGCCCTCGACCACGTCTCCGAAGGCGAACTCGCCTTTTTCGTCAGCCATTTGTGCGTGGTAGACGACCTGAAGCAAGAGGTCCCCAAGTTCCTCACGCAGATTGTCGATATCGTTGCGCGCGATGGCGTCGGCCACCTCGTAGGCTTCTTCGATCGTGTAGGGCGCGATGGTCGAGAAATCCTGCTCGATATCCCACGGGCATCCGGTGACGGGCGCACGCAGGGCGGCCATGATCTCGATGAGGCGGGAAATGTCCTTGGAGGGCTTCATGGCAAGAGCCTAATCCGCATCGGGCAGAACGGCCAATGCCGCTGAGCGGCATTGGCCTTTTGTCCACAATCTCGCAGAACCAGGTCAGAGCCCTGTGCGTCTATCTTGCCTTCCGAAAACCGATTCCGATTCTCGGGTCGATGCGCTAGTCGAGTACCGAAACAATCGCCTTGGCGAGCTTGTCCAGGCCGTCTTCCGGCAGGCCGGCCACATTGATGCGGCTGTCGCCCACCATGTAGACGCCGTATTCGGTTCGAAGCCGATCGACCTGCGTCTCCGTCAGACCAAGCCGAGAGAACATGCCGCGGTGCTCCGCGACGAAGTCGAAACGGTCCGAATTGGATTGCCTGCGCAGCGCTTCCGCGAAAGCAACGCGCAGCCGCAACATGCGCTGGCGCATTTCCTCGAGCTCGGCCTCCCAGTCGGCGCGCAGTTCCTTGTCCTGCAGAACGATGCGGACCGCGGCAGCGCCATGATCCGGCGGCATGGAATAGAGTGTGCGTGCCGCAGCCAGCATGTGGCTCTGTGCGATGTCTGCTTCCGCGCCGTTCTTCCCCAGGATCATCGCGGCGCCGACGCGATCGCGATAGACAGCGAAATTCTTGGAGCAGCTCGAGGCGACCAGCATTTCAGGTACCTTGCCGGCGATAAGGCGCAGGCCGGCGGCATCGGCTTCCAGACCTTCGCCGAAACCCTGATAGGCAATGTCGACAAAAGGCAGCAGGCCGCGTTCCACCAACAGATCCGCCACCTGCGCCCATTGCTCGAGGCTGAGGTTGGCACCGGTCGGGTTGTGACAGCAACCATGCAACAACACAGCGTCGCCCGGCTTGGCCGTCTTTAGCGTCGCCAGCATGTCGTCGAAGCGGACCGAGCCGCTGGCCGCGTCGAAGTAAGGATATTCGGCGATGGTGAGCCCGGCTCCCCGCATCATAGGGATGTGGTTCGGCCAGGTCGGATTGGAAATCCAGATCGTCGCATCCGGCCGGGTGCGCTTCAGCAACTCAGCGGCAAGCCGCAGCGCGCCGGAGCCGCCTGGCGCCTGTGCCGCGCGGATACGCGTGAGATCGGCGGCGTCGCCGAAAACCAGCTTCGTCATCACTTCGTTGAAGGCGAGATCGCCGGCAAGGCCGAGATAGGTCTTGGTGTCCTGGCTCTGCAGAAGCCGTGTCTCAGCTTCCCGCACCGCTCGCATGACCGCCGTCTTGCCGTTGCGATCCTTGTAGACGCCCACACCGAGATCGACTTTGTCGGTGCGTGGATCGGCGCGATAAAGCCCGATCAGGGCAAGAATCTTGTCTGTCGGCGCTGGCTGCAGGTCTTCGAACATCTGAGGCTTTCCATGGCATCGCGCCGCCTTTTGGGCGCGGCGGAGTGATACGAAAAACGGCGTGGCTGCGCCAGAATTATTGCACGAAGCACCAAAGGCCGCATCGCTATTCCGGCAGTACAGTGCCCGAGCGCTGGGTTTTCTGAACCCTTATCGTTGAGAACGATATTCCGCGATGCACCAGTTCCTGAGAATGTCATGCCAATTTCTTTCAAAAAATAGCAATCGACAAAATCTACTGAGTTTATAGACTAATGGGAAATGGAGGACGCTATGGCGAATTTCCTGACCCAGGCCGGTGCACGAAAATTACGCCACCGTGGCATTTCAGTGCCGCCTGTCGGCAATGCCGGTGCATTGCTGCCTTACGCGGTTTTCGCGGTTTCTTTCCTTTTCGCAAGTGCTTTCATCTTCGGGCTTGTGCCCTGAGCTACGGGCGATGTGATCGCCTGCCATTCCAAAGGAGTTGAACCGCCCGCCTATCCACCACAACAAAGGGAGAAGTTGTGATGAGCGTTGTGTTCACTTTTGTACCCCCTGCAACTGCCGATCAACCGGACGCGTCGTCCAAAGGGCATGTCTCCGGAAAACAGGTTACCACCGCTTCGGCGTGGCGTGCCGGCTTTCAGTCCTGGCTTTCTGACGAGCAGGGTGAGCTTGGCGCTGTCGATCTTGCTTTCATGAGGCAGAGCGAACCGCAGCAAATTGTGCTGACCCATGGCGCGGGCGAACTCGATCCCGTCACCGCGGCCCGCCGGCTGGCGGCCTTGCAGCTTCAATACAACGGCAGGATTGCGCTGCGTGTTCCCGCGCGAGGACTGATCGATACGGATCAGCAGCCGAGCCATATCGCCTTCTGGCGTCGTGTCGACGAATACATCACGCTCCTGAAGCGACTGTGGGCGAATGAGAAACCGATCGATCACGAAGGTCCCTTCTACAGCATCGTCGGCGGCTTCGTGCCGCGTAAGGGCGCGCGCGGCATTGTCGTGCCGATCCGCATGGGCGGACTCTCCGGAACGACCCTGAACGTCGCGGGAAAACATGCCGACATATTCGAGCTTGCCGCCGTGTCGCCGGACGAGGCCCGCTTGTTGGCGAGCCGGGTTCGTTCCGCCGCAGCGCGGCATGGCCGGCAGGGCAAGGTTCGTTTCGCACTGCCGGTTGTCTTTGACGCAGCAGGCCGGGAAACCTCAGGCGAGGTAAATCTGTCGCGACAGCCGGCCCAGGCGGCGCTTCAATTGCTGGGCTTCGTCGATGCCGGTGTTTCTGAGTTTATGGTCAGGGGAATTCGGAAAGCCGAGGATCTTGACGCTTTCGAACATGTGGCGTCCTTCGTTCAGAACTCGTCGGCGCGGCGCGAAGCCGCATGGGCGGCAAATTCCGGCGTCGCCGCTGGCCGCTTCGATATGGCAGCCGTTCGAAACTCCTGAAGCTCTGCAGCAACTGGATGCGAGGCGGCGCAGGCCAAGGGTCGCGCCGCCTTTACTGTTGTGAAGCGGCCTAGCGGAACCCTGGTGCTGCTCGCTGCGTCAGCCGTCCCGCCAGTTTGGCGGTCTGATTGCGGATGTCAGGTACGGCGTCGATTTCGAAGAATGTTCCACGGGTGAGGGGACCGACCGCAAAGAGACGGTCGGAAGCGGCGCCGTTGCGGTCGATCACCGCACAATCCAGCGTTACATCGAGGCCAAGGCGCAGTGGATCGGGTCGGGCAAGGCCTCGATCGGTTAAGGAGCGGATCACCGCGACCGAGCCGGTGGAAACATCCTTGACGATACCCGTGCAATCATAGACGCGGCCAATTCTCAAGGTCTCAGGTTCTCGCGCACGGCGAGGCAAGAGCTTCACCAGCCTGTCGCCATTGTCGGATGCCGTGCCGAGCACACGCGCGGCAAGCAGCTTCAGCCGGCCGGTATGCACGGCCTGGTTCACACGGGCATGGATCTGCGGCGGCATGCGATGGCGATGGATGTCCCACCACGCCTTGGTGTGCTCCAGGAACCGTCGTTTCGCGGTGGAAGGCCAGTTCTGCCAGATGCGCTGGTTGAAAGGTCTCAGCCCATCGACGACATCGCGCCAGTTGCCGCCAGCCTTTTCCGTCTCGCGCACCAGTCTGTGGAACCAGTCGACGAAATAGGATAGCTCGGTACCAAGGGGGATATCAGCGCTGTCCAATTTGATCGGATTGCCCTTCTGGTGCGGCCAGGGCAGGAGCCCGCGCCGAGATACGGCGGTGATCTTGCCCCGGTGTCCTCGATGTTCGAGCGTCAGCCAGGCATCGACCATGCTCAAGCCCGTGCCGAGGATGAGCACGGGCGCATCGGGGTCCAACGGCATATCATCGTCAGAGCCTATGCGGACCGCGAAATTCTGGTCAGGCGCAGGCTCCTGATCGTGACCGGTGGCTAGAACGGCTACATGGCCAACAAGGCTCGTGCCGTCGGCAAGCCGCGCTTCCACTCCGGCTGGTGTTGTTGTGACACCAAGGCATTCCTGCTGCACAAGTCGCAAGCGCCCTGTCGCGCGTTCACGCTCGGCGATGCTTTCGAGTATGTCCTGCAGATAGCGCCCGTAGGTGCTGCGCGGTGTGTACACGGGGCCCGCATCCGCGGACACAAGCTGCTTTTCCTGAAGCCAGCGCCAATAGTGCGACGGATCGTCGGGAAAGGCGCTCATATTGGTGGCTGCGACGTTCAGCAGGTGATCGGGCAGGGCGGCGGAATAGGCCATGCCCTTGCCGAAGCTGTCGCGGCGCTCGACCAGCGTGACGCGCAGGCCCGGATCGTCAGAGCGCAGCAGGTGCGCAGTCAGCAAAACGCCACTGGCGCCACCACCAATGATGATGACGGAATTGCGCGAACGTTCGATCATCGTCGCTCCTCCCTTAAGTCCATAAGGATAGTAAACTTAAGGATGATTGCGCGAAACGAAATCCTGAAATTCAGGAAGCGTATGACAAGCTAATTCGACTCGATGGACCGTAAATGGAATAGATTTACTCGGCAGGGCCTGGAAAGCGTATGGGCGTGCCGGGAGTGAACACACGGAAAGATCATCGCCCGCCGGCGCCTAGCGTCAGGACCTCAAGCGGTGTCGTGATGACAATGTCGGCTGCTGAGGTCATAGATTGACTGAGGCCACGGGCGAAACGATTGACCCTGCTTGTCACATCCGAGCTTTTCCCCAACGCGCGGGCATCCTCTTCATTCAAACCTTTTCCCAACAATTTGATGACGTCCGGGTTGTCGGCAAAAGTCGTGTGATCCAGTTCATCACCTGACTCGACCTTGGAAAGATCCACGACGATCGCGCCGTAATTAACGATGTCCTTGGCATCGAGATAGTCTCCGAGCCTGGGCTTATCACCGGCGATCCAGCTCGAAATATCCAGGGCCTGATCCTTTCTGGAGATCAGTACGATGAAGGGATGTTTCGGCTTGCCGTAGCGTTCCATCTGGCTTTTGAAGACATCGATATCGAGGTCCGGGGATGCGAGCACCACATCGCCAAGCTTCCCGCTGAGATCTTTGTCCTTGGTGATGGCAAGCTGACGTAGTGCTTCCATGGTCACCCAGTTGCCAAGCGAATGGGCAACGATATCGATGCGCTTGGCGCCGGATTTGGCGACGAGCCTCAGCGTTTCTTCCAAGGCGTCGCGAGCGACCGTGGCGCTGTTGGTATCGTAGACGTAATCAACGGTCTTGCCAGCCGAAGCCCAGGTGAACAGCACCGGCGCGCCCTTGTAGCCGGAATCCTGAACTATCTGGGTGATGCGGTAGACGGCGTCGTCGAAATGCGTGTTGTAGCCGTGGATAAAGACAAGAGCGTTGCCGCCATGCGCCTTGATGTCGGTACTGAGCGTGTTCGAAAACGCTTCACCATCACGATAGCCGGAGATCTTCTCGACCGTGAAATATTTGCCGGGGTCTGCAATTGCGCCAGTGGGGCGTTCGATACGGCCAGGCTTGTGATTTGCCGGAACGCTGACGTCGACCATCGCATAGGCGGTCTTTCGCGAGCGCTGGCCGGAAAACACCTCGCGCGGATCCTTGGCCTTGGCGCGTGTCGTGGCAATGTAGATGTGATGGTCGCGAGCGACCGAGGCAGCAGGAGCGGCGACTTCCTTTGCAGGCAGCAGATCGTGCTGCTGTCCGGCGCAGCCGGCGACAACCGCCAGGCTGGCGAGTATCAGGGCACGCAAATATCCGGAAGCGCCTGAAAGCCGCACCACGATTGTCCCTCTCCCTGTCGCAGAAACCAGCCTGTTCGATCCAGCCTTAGCGGCTCAGATGGTCGGCGACTAGAAGCAACTGCACGACAGGCTCTCGCCTTCCCAACCATGTCGCGGGCGAACACCGCTGCCATTCGCCAAATTCAGGTGTTGCTCCGGCTGGCGTTCACTACCGCCCTGGTCCGTTGCGGTTGGTGAGCGTGCCGGTGGCGAAAGCAAGGGTTGCGGCAGCAACGAGAGAGTCCGAATAGGCGGTCGCCTTCGAGAATCTGGCTTGCAGCAAGGCTGTCTGTGCGATCGAAACATCGGTGATCGTGCCCAAGCCCTGCTTGTAGTAGTCGAGCGCGGCATTGTAGGCGGTCTGCGCCGCGTTCGTCAGTTCGCTTGCTGCCGCATGACCGGCAAGGGATGTGCGCAACGTGTCATAAGAAACGACGATCTCGCGCGCTGCCGTATTCTGCAGCTGCGCCATCTCCTGTTCGGATGCCGCGGCCTGCGCAATTGCCCCTTGCAGGCGTGCATCCCGCAGGCCACCGTCGAAGATCGGCATGGTGATGCCCACGACGAGATTGGCATTGGGCTGATTGACCCGCAGCTTCGTGCGCAGGTCGAAACGCGAATCTTCTGTCGAGAGTTCACCGATGTTTCGGTTGACGTTACCCGCGATCGCTACCTTGGGCATGAATTCGGCACGTGCGGCGGCGATGCCGCTGCGGTCGGCCTGCAGTTTGGCGAAGGCCGCCTGAACGTCGGGACGACGCTGCAAGGAACCGGCAATCAGCCTGTCGAGGTCGGTTGGCACCGCCTTGGGCAGGATGCGGCTGGAGATATCCTGGATCTTGATCTCGGTCGTCGGCGTGATGCCGATGGCTTCCAGCAATCCCATATAGGAGCTACGCTCGTGCCCCTTGGACTGAGTAAGATTGAAGCGCGCCTGCGCCACCTGCTGTTTGGCGGTTGCCACTTCCATGGTCGTGGCAAGCCCGCGTCCAAGCCGCGCTTCGGCAGCCTCCAGGACCACTCCGGAATTGGCCAGCGTGCCTTGGGCAATCTTCAGCTGCACGCGGGCGGCGGTGAGAATGAAAAACGCGTTCGACACATCGAAGATGAGCTTCTGATGGGTGCCATTGAAGGTGACATTGGCAGCATAAGAAAGATGGTTGGCTCCCTCCCGCGTCGCTTCGCGCTGGCCAAAATCGAACAGCAGCCACTTCACTGTCAGGGAGGGAACGACTTGCGTGCCGGTGGTGGTGAGCGTGCCGGCGGGGATCGGAATGGGAAGATCCAGGCCGGGCGCGGTCACCGAGGTCTGTGCGAGGCCAGCAACGACATCCGCCGTGATGACGGGAAGGTAGGTTGCTTCCGTCGCACCGACAGCAATAGCCGCCTGTCGTGCGCGCTGCCAGGCTGCACGCGTGACCGGATTGGCCATCTGCGCCATATCGATCAGTTCCGGCAGCGAATAGGCATGCTTGGGATCGATCGTCGGTTTGTTGAGTGTGATCGGGATCGCGGGGTTTGAGGTCAGCCCGAAATCCGGCTTGCCATCGACCGCTTTCGGCGCCGTGGCCACATTGCCAGGAGCCTTGGAGGAAGGCTTATCGGCGGCGGGTGGCGCAAGATCCTGCAGGGCAGACGCCGTGCAGCCAGTCAGCAGAAAGGCAGCGCCGACCAGGGCACAACACAGCGTGCGGAGCCGGCGGCTCCTGCCGCCAGCGGGCCGGTCAGTCGAACATGCCGCGCGCAATCGCAGGCTCATGCCGGCCTTCCCTTTGCTTCCGCCCGTTCCACGGCCTGCGCGATCTCTTCATACAGCGCAAGCCGCGTGGCGAGTTCGGCGCGAAGTTTTCGGGGAAAACCAGCTTGATTGCTGCGTTCGGCTCGCGAAAGCCTGGCTTGGATGCGACGCAGTGCTGTTCGTACCGAGCCTGCTGCATCGTTCCAACGGCCGGCCCTCAGATCTGTTGTGCGAGCGCTCAGCCATTCGGCCACTGTATTCTCGTAGTCCTGCGTTGCAGCTTTTACCGGTTTCGGCATGCGATGATGCGGATCCGTGGCGTCACCATGCTCGCGCAGCAGAATGATCGGCACCGCCATCGCCTCGATTTCGTCGGCAATCTGTTCCGCAGTATCCGCCTGGATTTCACCGCGCCGCACGCGTTTCGCCTCGAAGCGCAGCATTTCGGCCTGTCGCATGGCCTTGGACAGCCCACCGGCGAGATCGGCGTAGGCGCTCACACGTTCGCCCTGTCTGGTCATCAAGTCGGCGAGCGCCGATATGCCAGACGCCAAGTGCTTGCGCACGCCGGCGCCGACGCTAACTGGCCAGATCGTAGAGAATACCAGCCAGACGACGACGTTGCCGAAGATGATGCCGATGATGCGGTCACGCGCTGCATCGGTGTCCAGGCTCGGGCCGAACCCGTGCAAGACGACCAGGAAGAAGCAGAGCGCGATCTGCCAGCCCATGTAAGAGATGCGCTCCGACCCCACGGAGACCCAGGCGGCGATGAAACTCGCTGCACCGACCAGCAATGCCAGGTGGCCGATATCGGTCATGTGAGGCACCAGCCAGACGGTCGAGGTAAATGCCATCGCGCCACCGATCAGGCAACCGATGATGCGCAGCGTCAGCTTGTGCATGGTCTCGCCGGTGGAACCCAGCGCCACCATGAAGCAGGTGATCATGGCGGTGTGGATTTCGAACCAGTTGAGTGCGGTGTAGGTGATGTAGGTGATCATCACCGCAAGCAGCGTCTTTAGCGCGAACTGCGTGTAGACCGGGTTGGTGAAGGCGTCGGAAGCGAAAAAACCTTCCTGCTCTCCGGCAGGCAAGGGCCGGGGCTCGTGCGCTTTGGACTGAATTCGCGCAATCCGGTCTATAAGCCGAGCAATATCAGGATCTAAGCCATTAGGAATCTTGGCTTCGGTCGTCGCACGCAGGCGTCGGGCGCGGATATCGGAAGCTTGTTCCCTGAGCGCTACTGCCGCGACGGCACAACCCTGGCCGAAGCCTTCACCGCCAACAGAGCGTGCGAGCGCAAGCGTCAGCAACGCAAAGCTTGCCTCGGCCAATTCGCCAGAGCGCATCGCCTCTTTTTGGTTCATCAGCGATAGGATGCGCGAGAAGACACGGTATTTGCCGACTTCGCCATTGCCAGCCGCGAGCAACTGGCCGGCGCGGCGTTGCCCCCGCTGATCGCCACCGTCGATTAGTTCGGTGGCGCTTTCGAGCCGTTCCGCAACCTCGTTGCGCAGCAGCCTGGCAGGGCTTCGACCTGCTACGACATTCAGCGCGATGAGGTAGATCATCGGGAAGAATACGACGACCCACATCCAGGCGAGCGCCCGTACCAGGAGTTCAGCGATCGGCACGATGTCGTAGAGCGTCATCACAAAAGCGAACACCATCGCCACCGTGCCGAGCGGCGGGCCGGCTTTCGAGGCCTGTGCCAGATACATGCCTGCGAACGTGAAGAAGGCGACCAGACCGAGCCGCAGCATCGGGCTGTCGGCGACCACCATCAGGCACAGAATGCCAAGCCCTATACCGAAGGTCGCACCGATCAGTACGCCCGCGGCTGTGATGATGCCGGTGCCGGCGTCGGCGCGCGAGGCGAAAAAGACGAGGTAGCAGGAGAGGGCGGCTTCCGGCACTTGCAATGCCATCGCGGTCACCGTCACCAGCACACAGACCAGGGCGATGCGGAGCGAGAGATCGAGCCGACCCGGATAGGGCTGCAGCTCATCCCACAGCAGCGAAAGTGTCGAGGTCCTACTCGGCGGCTGATACAGCATCGGCGCCACCACCGTTTGCCGGAACCGGCCCGACGATCACCACAGCGGAGGCACCGACGCGCATCAGCTCTTCCGGCGGGTTCTCCAACCTCACATAGACGGGAAATCGCTTTGCGACACGGACCCAGTTCAGCGAGGAGGAGACGATCGGGATGCCGAGAATGGTGGCGGATTCATCCGAGCGCACGCCCCAGCCCACACCGGAGATCGTCCCTTTGATGCGCCGTGTGGAATCCGCCATGACGAACACATCGGCGCTGTTGCCGATCCTGATGGCGCCGAGGTCCGTTTCGCGGAAGAAGGCGACCGTCTCCCACTCGGCTGTGTTGATCAGCGTGAACAGCGTTTCAGCCGGTATCGCCACCTTGCCGACCGACAGTTCCATGCCGACGATCTTGCCGTCGAAAGGCGCACGCACGGTGGTGTTGTCAAGGTCGCGTTGGGCAAGGTCGACCGTTGCGCGCGCCACATCAGCCTGAGCCTTGCGTGTCTCCAGCGTGCCGATGATCTTGTTGGCACCCTGCGCCTGCTGCAGGGCCTGCTGCAGGCTGACTTGCGCGTCGTTGGCGGCGGTGCGTGCCATGTCGACTTCCTGCGCGGTGACGAAACGCTTGGGCAGGAGCGGTTCCAGCCGCTTCAACGTCTGCTTCGTCATCTCGGCGTTGATGCGCGCGCGTTCGATCTGCTTGTCGGCGATGCCGGCATTGTCACGCTCGGTGGCAAGATTGCGGCCGCCTTGAGCCACTTCTGACTCTGCTGCCCGCAACTCGGCCTTGGCCTGCTCGAGGCGCAGGCGATACGGCTCAGGGTCGAGTTGGAAAAGGATGTCGCCTTTCTTCACCGAAGCATTGTTGGCAACGCTGACAGAGATGACCTTACCGGGGATGGACGCGGCGACCGGTACCGTCGGCGCATCGATCTCGGCGACATCGGTGCGTGGGCTGCGGTCGGCTTCCCACCAGGCGAAATAGACCGCCACAGCCGCGCCGACGATGATGACGAGCGCAAGAATCCACGCAACACCGCGGCGGACATGGTCGAGCGCACTCAACCCGGCACCCCGCCGAACAGCACGAACCACGCACCGATGCCGCAGAGCAGCGTGAGGGAGATGTAGACAAGCAATGGTGCAGGCAGATGCTCGTCGATACCCGCTGCAACCAGGATGAGGCGTATCAAGATGGTGGCGACGATGCCGATCACAGCCGCGATGATCCAGGCCGGAAAATAGGAACCGAAGATCGGAATGGCGGGAGCCGCGGGGGAACATGCCGACAGGACGAGAAATCCGCCAAGCTGAATTCCACGCTTCAGCGCTCGAGGAATCCTGCCAAGCTTCCCGCTTCTGTCATGCATATGCAGTGCCGGCTCCCCCAAAAGCATCGATTTCTTACCGTTAGTGCAGGAAACTGTTCCAACCAAGTCTCGGGGCACGGACGGTGAATGAATCCACCGGATATTAGGCGGCCAAGGCCGCCCGTTTCTCATTTCCCTGATGGCAATCTCGACAGACTATGTAGCCGAGCGGGGTCGACGCGCCCTGTTTGCCTTTATTCTTTCAGCGCCCAGGCGTGGTAATTGCCGTCGACCACCTCGGTGCCTTCAACTTCCTTCTCGAAACCAGGGAAAGTCTTGCCCCATTGCTGCAGTGAGCGGATGTAGGACAGCCATGGCCCATTGGCGGGCCCGAAACTTTCGCCCGGCATGATGATCGGAATGCCCGGCGGGTAGGGGATGACGCCAACGCCGGAGACGCGGTTCGCAAGCTTTTCGACCGGCAGCAGCTCTGCTTCGCCGGCCATGAGCTTGTTGGAGGCGCGGCGCGGCAGCATCGCCGGCTTGGGCAACGTGCCGAAGGCCTGGGCTTGCCAGTGATCCATGCGGTTGGTCTTCATGTGCTCGAACATCAAGTCGGAAAGGTCCTTCAACCCCATGCCGCTGTATTTTTCCGGTGCTGCGGCGACCAGATCCGGCAGGCAATGTTCGAGCGGGCGATTGGCGTCATAGTCGCGCTTGAAGTCGAGCAGCACGCCCATCAGCGTGCCCCACTTGCCCTTGGTGATGCCGATTGAGAACAGGCACAGCACCATAAAGTCGGTGGTGCGTGAAGGAATAATGCCGAACCGATAGAGATAGGACGACAGGATCGCCGCCGGGATACCCTTGTCCTCCATGTTGCCGTCATCGCCCATGCCCGGGCAGACGATGCCAACCTTGATCGGGTCAAGCATGCACCAGTTGTCGGGAAGACCGTCGAAGCCGTGCCATTTGTCACTTGGGTGGAAGACCCAGCAATCCGGATCGGTGGCGAGCTGCTTTGGATCGGCGTCGGCGAAGGCGACTTTCTTGCCAGTTTTGGCGTCTTTCACCTTGGGCGCATTCCAGGGCCAGAAAAACCATTCCTTCTTGTCCGCATATTCGCGGTGCGCGCGGGCCAGTGTCTGGCGGAAGGTGATGGCCTCCTCGATGACCTCATCGGTGAGCGCCTTGCCGCTCGGTCCGTCCATCATCGCTGCGCCGATCTCGTTGGACGCGATGATCGCGTAGAGCGGCGAGGTTGTCGTCTGCGCCATGTAGCTTTCGTTGAAGCGGCTATGTTCGATCGGATTGCGGCCGTTGCGGACGTGGATGTAGGAGGATTGCGACAGCGCAGCGAGCAGCTTGTGCGTCGACTGCGTCGCAAAGACGGTTGGGCCGTCTGCCTTGTGCGCCTTGGCATCCCCGCGCATGGCAAACCGATCCTTGTACATCGGATTGAAACGGGCGTAGCCGTACCAGGCTTCATCGAGATGGATACGATCGACACTCTTGGCGAGAAGCTCCTCGACCTGGGAGGAATCGTAGCAGAGCCCGTCATAGGTGGAGTTGGTGACCACGGCGTAGACCGGCTCTTTCTTCGTCGCGTGTTCTTTCAATGGATGCTTGGTGAGCTTGGCTTTGATCTCCTTCGGATCGAACTGTTCCGGCGGAATTGGTCCAATGATGCCGTAGCGATTGCGGGTCGGCACGAAGAAGGCCGGAATGCCACCCGACAGGATCAAACCCTGTTCGATCGACTTGTGGCAATTGCGATCGCAGAGTGCGAACTGGCCATCGCCGACCACGGCGCCGAAGATGGTGCGGTTGGCACCGGAGGTGCCGGTGAGCACAGAATAGGAGCGGTGCGAGCCAAAAACGCGCGACGCATAGGCTTCTGCCTCGCCGATCGGGCCGGTGTGGTCGAGCAGCGAACCCAGACCACCGCGCTCGATGCCAGTGTCGGTGCGGAACAGGCTTTCACCGAAGAAATCGAAGAAGATGCGGCCCGCCGGGTGTTTGGTGAAGGCGACGCCACCCTGGTGGCCGGGCGCGGCCCAGGAATATTCGGCGACATTCATGTAGTCGAGCAACGCCTTGTTGAACGGCGGCAGAAGATCGCGCTGATAACGCTGGATCGCCGCCGCGATGCGGCTGGCGATGAAGGGCGTGGTATCGGACAGGAGCCAGACATATTCGTCCGAATATTGCATCACTTCGACGGTGAGGTCGTCGCGGCTGGCATGATCGGCCATCAGCACGATCGGCACGTCGGCATTGCGGTTGCGGATTGTCTTCAGCAAATCGAGCCCGTCGGCGCGGGACAGGCCCTCCTTCCGCTCGCGTGTCCAGTCGATCAGGATGGCATCGAGCGAAGCATCGGAGACGATTACCGATTTGCCGTCATGATAGTTGACGGCCTCCACGACCTCTATGTCGCGCGATGTCAGTTCGTCCGCCAATGCGCGCACGGCGCGCCCGCCGATGCTGGTTGGCTGCGCCAGCTTGTCGTCAACGATGAGGACTTTTGTCTTCTGCAGCTTGATCGTGCGTTCGAGCATCACGCTCCTCCGTGTCGGGTCGTGGGGGACTTGGCGTAATCGTTTCGGCGGATGGCCGCGTAGAAGGGCACGCTGAGGAACAGGAAGATCATCGCGCTGCGCACTGTATCGGCATCGGAGCCTGCAACCGCACCCAGGCAATAGGCGGTGGCAATCACCGCAACACCGATAGCGAATGCCGCCTTCTTGCGGTTCGCGTCGAGGCCGAAGGCTTTCAGATAAGTCACTGATGTATAAAGGTAGGGCAGCAGGGTCAGCACCACCGCCATGTTGATCACTTCTTCGAATTGCTGATTGAGTGAAGCGGAAGCGGTTGCGACGATGATCGCCGACATCAATATGCCGGAAATGATGAAATTCCAGATCGGCACGCCGGACCCTGATATCAGGCCGAACTCGCGTGGAAACATGCCGTCATCGGCTGCTGCTTGCGCCGATTGCGAGATGGTCAGCGTCCAGCCGATCAGCGATGCGCCAGCTTTCAGGATGGCGCAGAGCGCGATGGCCAGCGCGCCGAATGTACCGACGACATGACTGGCGGCGAGCGAGAACGGCGCTTCGGAGTTCTTGAGCTGGTCGACCGGGACCATACCCATCAATACGACGCAGGTGCTGATGTAGAGGAAGGTGGCAAGCGCCAGGCCGAGCATTGTGGCAAGCGGAACGTTGCGTCGAGGGTTCTCGATGACCGCAGCAGCCACGGAAGCACTTTCGATGCCCATGAAGGCCCATAGCGCGATGGCTGCGCTCGACATGGTAGCGTTCAGCGTCGAGAGATTGCCGGGATTCCAGCTTGCCCTGAAGATGGTGGGATCGAACCATGCCCAACCGACAATGGAAATGATGATCAGAACGACCGTGGCGATGCCGGCCGACCAACTGGTGATAAAGCCGACGAAACGCGGACCGACGAGGTTGATGACGACCGAGAGCCAGATCAGCGCGACGCCGCAGATCGTTGCGAGCAGCGGAATCTTGAGCGCTGGGAAGAACTGGGTGAGGTAGCCGACGACGGTGGTGGCGACGGCGACGTTGCCGACCAGATTGGCGCTCCAGTAGACGTAGTTGGTCTGGAAGCCAGGGTAGCGGCCGAATGTCTCTCGCGCATAGGCATAAGGTCCGCCGGCTTGCGGGTCGACGGTGCCGAGTTGAGCAAACATGATGGCAAGTGCGGCCGCGCCGATCGTGCCGGCAATCCAGCCATAGATCGATATCGAGCCGATGGTTGCCATCGTCGCGGGTAAAAGGAAGATGCCAGTGCCGACCATGTTCACGGTCACCAGCATGGTGGCCATGAACAGGCCCATCTTTTTCTCGGCTACCATCACACGGCTCTAGTTGGCGGCCGGAGCAGTCGTTGCCGGTGCGGTCGGCACCTCGGCTCCGGGTGTAGTGGGGGCCGGTGCAGGTGCTGGCCCTGTGTCCGGCTGCGGTCGCAGCACGCGCAGATGTTTATTGCCTGGCTGCGGAAGCAAGGCGTTATCGGTCGGCTCGCTTGGCGGCAGGTGCCCGCGATGAAAGCGGACGACCTGCTCGAAATCTGCCCGCACTTCCGGGAAGCGCGCGAAGGCGTACACGATCAGCACGGCCAGCAGCACGAGGATGCCGGTGGTGCGCCAGGCCGAATGGTGCTCTGCCATGTTCAGGCCTCGCTCTTGTCCAATGGGAATGCCGCCGGATGGGTGCGATTGTAGTTGAGCGCGTAGAGACCGATACAGGCCAGCGAGACGACCATTGCCCACATCACTTCCTTGGCGTCGGAACCGACGATGGCCCAGAGCGAGTAGGCGAAGGCGACGATCATCATGATGGTGTAAAGCGCCTTCGACGAACCGAGGTGGCCATGGCCGACCAGCAGGAGTGCTGCGCAGGTGTAGATGTAGGGCACCAGCACGAACAGCACCGTGATCGATGACACCACGCCGAACTGCTGGCTGGCGCTCGGTGAGATGGTGGTGAGCTGGAAGATGGTCATCAGCACGCCGACGACGAGCAGGCCGGCCACAGGTACGCCATGCGCATTCACCTTCCCGAAGATCTTCGGGAAGAGGTTGTCTTCGGCAGCTGCCTTTGCGGTCTGGCCGGTGACGAGCACCCAGCCGCCGAGCGAACCCAGGCAGCCGAGCGCGGCGCATAGGGCGACGATGCCGCCGCCGAGATCGCCAATGGCGAGCCGAACGGCATCGCCGTAAGGCGAGGCGGATTTCTGCAGCACGTCGTTGGGGATAATGCCCATGATGGCGGTGCTGGAAAGCACGTAGCAGACAGCGGCGATCAGCACGCCGCCGACGGTGGCGATCGGCACGTTACGCTTTGGATTGGCGACCACCCCGGCAGCCGCGGCTGCGGTCTCGACGCCCATGAAGGACCACAATGTCACATTGAGCGTGCTCTGGATGGCGCCGATGGTGGACAGACCACTGACATTCCAGGCCGCGAGATAAGTCTCGCTCCGGAACCAGAACCAGCCGAAGATGGCCACACCGACGATCGGAACCAGTGCGAAAACGGTGGTGATCGACTGCACCCGTGTTACCAGGCTGGGACCAAGGATGTTGAGGAAAACGAACAGCCACAGGATGGCGATGCTGACGCCGGTGGCGACCAGAGGCTGCTTCAGGATAGGCAGAAAATAACTGAGATAGCCGACGCCGACGACGACCATCGCGATGTTGCCGATCCAGCCGACGATCCAGTAGAGCAGGTTGGTCTGGAAGCCGAGGGCCGGGCCGAAGGCGCGGCGAGCGTAGGCGTAGGAACCTCCAGGGCTGTCGTCGATCGATGACATCTTGGCATAGACCAGGGCCAGCGCGATGGCGCCGGCGATGGTGACCGCCCACCCGAAGATGGCGATGCCGCCGGTTGCCGCGAGATTGGCCGGCAGCATGAAGACGCCTGAACCCATGATACAACCGGCAACCATCATGGTTGCCGCAACGACGCCTACCTTGCCGGTTTCTGATTGTGCCGTATCCGTCGCCATAAGCTTTGTCCCTCGAAATCGTGCTGCCTGGGTTGCGACATTTTTATTAAAGTAAATAAACAGATATTGGTAATTTCCCCGACGCTAATTCTTTAAGATCGGATTCGTCAACAGATAAACAGGGTTGATCTTGTTTTATCAACCGCCAGCCAGACCGGTATCTTGCGGAATACTGTCAATGCCAATGAGGCGCGGCTAATCACGCCGCGCCTTAAAAGGTGAGTTTCTAGAGACCTCGAGCCCGACGTGTCCTGGAGCAGGCCCAATCCAAAGCCAGCATGAGCGCCAGCGAAACCCCGACCAGCGGGAAGATGAGGCCGCCGGCGATCAGGATGGCCAACAAGCCGCGAAATACGTGTTTGTCGGCGGGCACGGGAGGAACGCCGAACGAACCCGAGGGTCGCCGTTTCCACCACATGATGCCGGCCGATAGGGCAAGCATGACGATCGCGATACAGGCTGCGAGAAGTATCAGCTGGTTCGCGATACCGAACTGCTGGCCCATATGGACGCTGATGCCCCATTCGATCGCTTTGGCAAATGGACCGTACTCGGCGTAGCTGACATCGATCAACGGCTTGCCGGAATACTGGTCGAGATGGATGACTCGCTGGTCCGCAAGATCGTTAGGGAAGACGGAACCGGTGTAAACGCCAGATGGATCGGCTGGAAGATTGACTGCGTAGCCCTTGTGGAGGCCGAGCTTCTCAAAGGTAACTACGGCTTCATCCAGCCCGACCGGTTTCGCCTGGCCATCCTGCGCGGATGATTGCGGCACCTTGGCTTGTTCCAGAGACCAGGACATCTGGGCGATGTGATTGGCATGTTCGTCCGACATCGGAACTCCGGTCCAGACGCCCGTGGGATAACCGTAATTGTTGCCGTTGACCCAATCGTTGACCTTGGCGCCCCACACCCCAGACCACGGCATTCCTGTGATCGCCAGGAACACGATGAAGAAGCCGACGAAGATGCCGGTCACCGCATGAGTGTCCCTCCAGAATACGCGTCGGCTCGGCGTGCCTCTTACGCTGACCACGCCGCCCGTCTGACGACGCGGCCACCAGAGATAAATTCCGGTACCGACCAGCAGGATCGACCAGCCGCCGGCGATCTCGATGAGCATGCGTGTAAACGAGCCGAAATATTTGAGGCTGTGCAGGTAGCGGATGGTCCACATCACCGTGCCTCGGTCGGGCAGGGCACCGAGCACCTTGCCGGTGTAGGGATCGACATAGACCGCGAGTTTGCCCTGCTCAGCAGCGTCGACTGTGATTTCGGCGGAACTGTCGAAAGATGCCGGATCGGTGAATTTGACAGCTGTTCCGGGATATGCAGCCACGGCAGCGGTGATCATTGCAGAAGGCAACGCCTTTGCCGTGCCTTGCTGGACCTCGACGCGCTTGAGGTCGGAATGAATGATCGCGTCGATCTCGTCCTTGAAAAGGTAGAGCGCGCCCGTGACTGCGAGCGTGATCATGAAAGGCAGGACAAGAAGCCCTGCATAAAAATGCCAGCGCCAGACGGCGCGATAGAGGTCGGACGCGGAGCGCGCAACGATGCCTGCGGGCTCCCGCCCGAGGGTGAGTTCGGACATGGGTTTCTCCTGACGTGAAAAGCTGCACGGCGAGCGAAGTCGCCGCGCTGGAACGGAGATGGTCAGGAAAAAGATGGAGGTGCGCGAGGCCCGGGAACAAAGCCGCGCAGTGACGGCGTGAATGGGCTGGCGGCAAGTTGTAGGCGGACCGGCTCTGTCCGAACGGCGATCAGATAGACATGGTCCTGGCCGCCCAGAACAGCCGGGGCCGCGAGCCCGGTGACGCTGCACAGCGCCGCGCAAGGGCAGGTGTTGCCCTTGCCGGCTGGCCCGCTCGGATCCGATGAGGAATCTGCACCGTCTGTCGTACAGATGACGTGCAGTGGATCTGCGGCCGAGGCCGCCATCGCACCTTGCGTCATGCCCGCAACAAAAGCCTGCAGCAGGAACAGATAGACAAGCATCACTGCGACGGCAGTGGCCGTCAGCCTGTCCCTCAAAATGTCCCGCGTGGCTCCCATGGGCTTCAGATGCCAGACTCTTGCCGTGAAGTCACTGCGGCAGATGACGCGCGGGGGAGGAGAGTGACTGAGTCCCCTGACCGCCCAGCGAGACTGCACGGCATCTTGGCGAAGAGGACCTGACATCGCCTTGTCAGGGATGACGAATTTCACGGTTTTGGAGCAAGGCCGTCAAGCAGGAAGTCGAGACCTTTGCGGAAGACGCCGTCCCAATCGTTGTCCAACGGCAGGCGCGAGCGCTCGATTGTCGGGTAGCGTTCACTCAGATGCAGGCGCTGCTGCGCGGCGGCCTGATCGTCATTCGAGAGGTCGAAGCTCGCCCTGGTGACGGTGGCGCCCATCACATGGTTCCAAAGCGACCATATCGCGACATTCAGATTTGCGTCGGCAACACCCGCCCCGGACAAGGTCTTGCCCAAGAGTTCCAGGCGATAAAGGATGTTCGGGCCAAGCGCTCGGCTCGGCAACAGCGACGCCGACCAGGGATGGCGAAGCATCTGGGCGCGCCAGTCTTCGAGAATATGAATGACTTCCGTACGCCAGTCCTGGGTTCCGGCCGCTTGCGGCTGTCCGCGATATTCAAGCACCATGTCCAGCGCCAGATCAAAGACATCCTCTTTGGTGTCGACGTGCCAATACAGGCTCATCACGCCTGAGCCGAGGCGATCGGCCAGCCGACGCATCGTCAATCCATCGACGCCATGGACATCCAGCAATTCCACCGCCGTTGCCGCAATGCGTTCCAGCGAGAGTGGCGTTTCGCTGCGCGGCTGAGGCACGGATTCTGCCCGTTGAGACCGTGTGCTTCGGGTGCCGCTGCGTTTGGCTGCCATTCATCTTCCTCGCTGGTAGGCATTCCGACCTTGGCAGGCGACGTCAGGAATGTCGATGTCGAGCGCTTGAATCGTACATTGTACCATAGGATGACATCGTATGATGTACGATTCAATCGCATCGGCGACAGGTCTGGAATTCAGTCACACCGACTGCGACCGTCCGTCGCTCGTCGTCCGCGGAGCCGAAATCATGTCACGCACAATCAAGCATCTGTTTATCGAAGGGCTAATCATCATGACCATGGCAGTTTCCACGGCGGCGAATGCGAGGGATCACAAACTGACCATCGTCAATCCAAAGAACCTCTACGACCCGTCGCCGAATGGCTACAGCACGGCGGTGATCACGCCTCCTGGAGCGCGGGTGGCTTACATCTCCGGGCAGGGCGGCCAGGATAGCACCGGAGCCCTGTCGCCCGATTTCGCCGCCCAGGTTAAGCAGGCCTACGCAAATCTGCGGGCCGCCCTCGATGGGATCGGCGCCAGGCCGGATCAGGTCGCCAAACTCACTGTCTTCGTGGTCGACCACGACATGTCCAAGCTTGGGGTGTTGACCGAGAACGTCAAGGAAATGTTCGGCGAGACACTGCCGGCGCAGACCTTGGTTCCCGTTCCCAAGCTTGCAATCGACCCTATGCTGTTCGAGGTCGAAGCCGTGGTCATTCTGGAGTAGTGGCTGCCAGAGCTACGAGAATGCGCGGCCGGTTGCAGGACATGCATGTCCCTATTGAGATGAAAAGCGCTCCGCGAGCCGGCAGCGAGGTTTCGGGGACCGGCCTGCGGACAGCTGGCTGCTTCAAGGCAGCGTATAGGCGATGACGTAATCGCCCGGCTTGGTGCCGACCGAGCCGTGCCCGCCGGCGACCATCACCACATATTGCTTGCCGCTCGCGGTGGCGTAGGTCATCGGCGTGGCCTGGCCGCCGGCGGGTAGCCTTGCTTTCCAGAGCTCCTTGCCACTCGTCACGTCATAGGCGCGCAGATAATTGTCGACAGCAGCGCCCAGAAACGCCACGCCGCCTCGCGTCAGCATCGGACCACCGATGCCGGGCACTCCAAGTTTGAAGGGCAGGGGCAGCGGCGTCATGTCGGTGACGGTACCGTTCTTGTGCTTGTAGACGATCTTGCCGGACTTCAGGTCGACGCCGGCGACATAACCCCACGGCGGCGCCTGGCAGGGAATGCCGAGCGGGCCGAGGAACGGGCCCATATAGACGCCATAAGGCGCGCCCTCGTTGCGGTTCAGCCCCTGCTCGCTGCCCTTCTCGTTGCTGCCCTTCGGCGGAATGTCGGCACGAGGCACCAGGCGCGAGGTGAAGGCCAGATAGGTCGGCATGCCGAACATGATCTGCCGTTCCGGATCGACCGCCACACTGCCCCAGTTGAAGACGCCGAAATTGCCGGGATAGACGATGGTGCCCTGCAGCGAGGGCGGCGTGTAGCGGCCCTCATATTTCAGGCGGTGGAAGTCGATGCGGCACATCAGCTGGTCGAACAGCGAGACACCCCACATGTCCTTCTCCTGCAGCGGCGGCGGCGAGAAGGTGAGATCCGAGATCGGCTGCGTCGGTGCAGTGAAGTCCTCTGGAATTGCGCCGCCCGGCGCCGGCTCTTCGTGCACCGGGATGATCGGTTCGCCCGTGCGCCGGTCGAGCACGTAGATGTCGCCCTGCTTGGTCGGCCCGACCAGCGCGGGCACGATGGCGCCGTCTGCCTTGGTCAGATCGAACAGCACCGGCTGGGCGGGAACGTCCATGTCCCAGAGGTCGTGATGTACGGTCTGGCGGACCCAGCGCAGTTTGCCGGTGAGAATATCCAGCGCCACGATCGATGACGAGAAACGCTCGACATTGTCACTGCGCCCCATGCCGAGCTGATCCGGCACCTGATTGCCGAGCGGGATATAGACCAGCCCGAGACGATCATCGACGCTGAACACCGACCAGCTGTTAGGCGAGTTGGTCGTATAGGTCTTGCCTTCCGCGATCGGGGCAGTGTCGTCGGGATTGCCCGAATCCCAGTTCCAGAGCAGTGCGCCGGTGCGGATGTCGAAGGCGCGGATGACGCCCGACTGTTCCTGCGTCGAATAGTTGTCGTTGACCGCCCCGCCGATGATCAGCTTGTCGTCGACGGCGACGGGCGGCGAGGTCGAATAATAGTAGCCTGCCGGGTTGTATTTCATGCCGGCTTCCAGATGCAGCACGCCCTTGTCGGCGAAACTCTCACAGACCTTGCCGGAGGCCGCGTCGAGCGCAATCAGCCGGGCATCGGAGGTCGGCAGATAGACGCGTGCAGCACATGGCTGGTCCGCCGCTACCCGCGTGTCCGCCCAATAGGTGACACCGCGGCAGGTCTGGTGCTGACGGTCGGGATTGAGGCCCGGCTTGGCGTCGAATTTCCATTTCTCCTTGCCGCTTTCGGCATCGAGCGCGATTGCGAGATTGTGCGGCGTGCACAGATAGAGCGCATCGCCAACCTTCAGCGGCGTGACCTGATAGGTGGTTTCGCCGATATCGTCAGGCAGCTTCACGTCGCCTGTCTGGTACTGCCACGCCACCTTGAGGTTCGCCACATTGCCCGGGTTGATCTGGTCAAGTGGGGAATAGCGCTGGCCAAACTGCGTGCGCCCATATTGATGCCAGTCGCCTGGCGGGACGAGATTGCCGAGGGAAGCGACGGCAGCCCCCTCCTTCGGAAGTTCGCCCGGCACGTCGTGCGGATCGGTGGTCATTGAATAGGCTGCGACCGCGATGGCCGCCAGCAAGGGGAGGGCCAATGGCCATGGGCTTGGCGCAGGCCCATCCGAAGAGCGAAGCGAGCGGCGCACCCAGGGCGTGAGCAGCCAGAGCCCGATGAGAATGATCAGGCCGCCGCGCGGACCGAGTTGCCACCAGTCGAAGCCGACTTCCCAGATTGCCCAGGCGAGCGCCGCAATGATCAGGAGTGCGTAGACCCAGAGTGCCAGGTGGCTGCGCCTGTAAAGCAGCAGCGCCACCACGAGGAAGATGATGCCGATGGCGAGATAGGCCGGACTGCCGCCAAGAGTGATAAGCCAGATGCCGCCAACCCCGAGCAGGAGGCCGAACAAGCCTAGCAGGAGAGATGTGAACATGATCATGGTGCCGCCCAGACGTTTGGACTGTTGAATGACAGCTCGTAGAAGCCCGCGACCCCAAGTGACCTTAACCCGTTATTGCGATTGATGAAAGGCGTGCGGTACCGGCTGGCCGAACGACGGCGTGTCATACGTTTTCATGATCGGGTAAACGGCCAGAAGTGCTATCACTGCGGCACTTAAGCGGAACCGGTAAGCTGGCGGACTGTTCCCTAAAATATCAAGTGGGGCTCGAGCAGAGATGGCGTCGCAATCGAAGAAGGTCATCTATGCCGCGCTTGCCGGCAATCTCGGCATCGCGATCGCCAAATTCGCCGCTGCGGCCTGGACCGGCAGTTCGGCGATGCTCAGCGAAGGCGTGCACTCGCTCGTCGATACCGGCAACCAGGGCCTGCTTCTCTACGGATTGAAGCGTTCCGCGCACCCGCCGGACCGCGCCCATCCCCTCGGCTACGGACGGGAACTGTATTTCTGGGCGTTCATCGTGGCGCTGCTCATCTTTTCCCTCGGTGCCGGCGTCTCCATCTACGAAGGTATCGTCCACATCCTGTCGCCGCAGAAGATCGAGAACCCGCTGATCACCTATGTGGTGCTCGGTATATCGGTGGTTTTCGAAGGCACGTCGTGGTGGATCGCGTTGCGGGAATTCCGCAAGGACAAAGCACCCGGGGGCTATGTGGATGCCGTCCTGCAAAGCAAGGATCCGACCGTCTTCACCGTGCTGTTCGAAGACAGCGCCGCCCTGGTAGGTCTGCTGATTGCCTTCATCGGCATTTTCACTGCCCAGCTTTTCGACATGCCGCAGTTGGACGGCGTGGCGTCGATTGGTATCGGCCTCGTCCTGGCATTCGTGGCGGGGATCCTCGCCCGCGAAAGCAAGGGGCTGTTGATCGGGGAAGCGGCAGCGCCCGAACTGCAACGCTCGATCCTTGCCGTCGCGGAACGCGATCCGGCTGTCGACCATGCCAATGGGGTTTTGACCGTGCATCTCGCTCCGAAGCAAGTGGTCGCGAATTTGAGTTTGGAGTTTATCGACGCGCTAACCGCTTCGGAGATTGAACTCGCAGTGGAGCGGATCGAAACCCAGGTCAAAGCAAGCCACCCCGAAATCACGGCGCTTTTTGTGAAACCGCAACGGGCCGGAACCTATCTTGAGCGGCGCAAAGCTGTTTCGGCGACCTGACCTGCAAAATCGAAGGCCGGACCAGATCGCAGGAGCAGAACGGCGTCCTGATCGAGGCGATGCATCGGCGGATCGGTCAGGCAGCTTTCGCCATATCGGCATGGCGATGGACGAGTTTCCAAGCGCCCGCCTCACGGCGAAACAGTTCGGTGATCCTGAGCGACATCGGAACCATTTTGCCGTCCATGTCCACCTCGGCGTACTGGAACCCGCACCAGTAGGCGATCTCGCCCTCGGAACCGGACTGGACGATCTCGAGATGGCTGTTGCCATTGACGCCGAAGGCCATGGCTCCTTTGGAAAATGCCGCCTTGATTTCCTCCGGACCCTGGACGGCGTGGCCATCCGGACCAAAGAACGAGGCCGGACCGTGCTCCGTTGTCAAAGCGTTCACCGGCGCTGCATCGCCTTGGCAGTAAGCAAGTGCCGCCTGATCGCGTTCGCGCATGAATGTCATGAAATCCGTCATGGTTTTCGCCTGGTTGCGAGCGCCCTCGGCGCTCTGTTTGAACTGGCTAACCGACGATCCTGGTGATGGTTCCGAGGAATGTGGGGCGAACCCAGTCCCGACTGCCAGCCTTGGTCGGTTACAGATTTTTGGAACCACCGTGGGAGAACCGGATTCTTCTCTGGATGCATTACGACGCGCGTGACCGGAGGGAATGATGCAGTCCAACACGACCGGCCGTATCGAACTTCAATCCGATGCGGAGGCACAAGCCCGCTTGGCGGCCATCGTCGATTCATCCTACGACGCCATCATCAGCAAGGATCTCAACAGCGTCATAACCAGCTGGAATGCCGCCGCAGAACGCATGTTCGGCTACGGGGCAGGCGAGGCTGTGGGACAATCCATCCTGATGCTGATACCGGAGCATATGCGCAACGAAGAACATGAGATCATCGAGCGCATCCGCAGCGGCGAACGCATTGCCAGCTACGAAACCGTTCGGCTGCGCAAGGATGGCACGCCGATCCACGTGTCCCTGACGATATCCCCGATCAAGACGTCGGAGGGCAAGATCATCGGCGCCTCCAAGATCGCCCGCGACATAACCGCGACGCGGGAAAACGAGCGCCGTATCCGGCTGCTGCTGCGCGAGGTCAACCATCGGGTGAAAAACCAGTATGCCGTCATCCTGGCAATGGTGAAGGAGACGAGCCGACGTGCCACGTCTCCGCAAGAGTTCGAGCGTCATGTCAGGGATCGCATATGCGCGCTGTCGCGCTCCCACGATTTGCTCGTGCTCTCGGATTGGTCGGGCGCGAACGTGGCTGAACTGGTGCAGGAGCATCTCAAGCCTTTCGGACATGAGGAGCGGATCAAGGTTTCGGGATCGCTGCTGACATTGAACGCGCGCGCCGTTCAATATCTCGGCATGGCTCTGCACGAGCTGGGCACCAACTCAGCCAAATACGGTGCCCTGGCTTGTTCCAAGGGCTCCATAACGGTGACATGGCAAATAGCACCGGATGCGTCGGGCGTGCCTGTGCTGCAGCTCTGCTGGGAAGAAAATTTTGCCGGTAAGCCGGCGGCTCATCACGAGGCAAATCCGCGTGGATTCGGAAGCATCGTGCTGTTGCGGGCCACGCCGCAAGCGCTGGATGGCAGCGCTGAAATCGATCGGGGCACCGGTTACGTGCGCTGGCTGCTCAAGGCCCCCGTCGAGAGCGTGACGGCTGTGCGAGACAACGAGGAAGAGCCGGCGCTCAGCCATCAGGTGTTCGACCCCGTTAGACGCGCCCGTTCACCATCGCTCCATGATAGCGTGCCCGGGAAGGCCTATTCCGGCACACACCCAGTCCAGGCGCCGGTCGGCACCATAATTGTAAGCGGGACGAAATGAGTTCGGCTCATCGAATGTGCCGCCATGCAAAGCGATTTCGGCCGAGCCGTCATAGTCCAGGGCAAGCGGTGTGCCACATCGCCTGCAGAAGCCGCGTCTGGCCAGCGGCGATGAGCGGCGAAAGCTGGGAGCCTGCCCTTCCCAGCGAAGGGCGGACCTCCCGACCCAGCACAACACGGCGAAAGCGCTGCCAGTCGAACGCCGGCACATCTCGCAGTGACAATAGTGCACGCGCGGGTCCTGGCTTACGCTGTAGCGGATGTTGCCGCAAAGGCAGCCTCCACGACGCAGCATCTCAGACCGCCCCTACCAACAGGGCTTCCATCTGTCTGATCTCGTCCTGCTGCGACTTGACGATGGTGTCGCACAGTTCCTTGATCCCCGGCTTTTCCAGTTGCGCCTCCCGGCACATCAGGATCGCGCCGGAATGGTGCGGGATCATCGAGCGCAGGAACTGAGTATCACCGACAAGGCCCTGCATTCGCATCAGGCCGAAGGCTCCCATGAAAACGACGATGGCGCCAAGGCATATGACGACGTTGGCCCGCTTGCTGGGATACATGCCCGGCATGGTGATGATCATCAGGATGGCCATGGGCGCCAGCATCATCAGCGCCATGTAGAGCATGTTCAGATTGTTGTAGAAATCCGCCCACGCATCGATCATGGCAAACATCACCAGATACATGACGATGGCGCTGAAGATCAGATTTACCGTCAGGTTGAGATAGGGCGTTCTCATGGCGCTCCCTCCAGCGAAATCTCGACTGGTCTTCACATCGTTCAAACGACGCTCATGGGATGAACCGGCGTTCATCCGGATGGTTCCTGAAAAGCCGGCGCCACAGGCACTGTCGCCGGGATTCTGCATGCCTTGGAGATCGAGGCATCCATTCGGCCGCGGAGGCGTTCCCCGTTAGAGCGCGGCGCGTTCGTTCGGATGCACAAAAGGACGCTCGAACATTTTGAATCTACGCATCGTGTTTTCCGAAATTCCGATTTTTGAGCCGATGCGTACGAGCAACAGGGAGCACGAAGATGTTGATTGCCAATGGAACCGTCATCGCCGTCTGCGACGGAGAAAAGCTCAGCCTCTATCGCAATCAGGGCAATGAGATTGCTCCGAGCCTTGTGCCGCTGGCCGTGGGCCCGGTGGAAACGCAGAACAGATCGAGCGGGGTGAGGCACCGGAACACGGCAGCCAACCCGGACGCGCAACAGCTTGAGGAGGACGGCTTTGCCGCCGGTGTCGCCGACGTCCTCTCTGGCATGTTCCTTGCCAATGAATTCCAGCATCTGGTTGTGATTGCCGCGCCCCGCACATTAGGCGAACTGCGGAAGCGCTACCACGGCCAGATGCTGCCGGCGATCCAGGCGGAAATCGCCAAAGACCTGACCGGCCATGCCCTGCCGACATTGCTGGCGGTGCTTGAGGCAGAGCGAGGTTAGCGCGGGATGTGAGCCGGCGGTTTCAGGGGAATGACAAAGATGGAACCTCCGCACTGGGGGACCGTTCGTCCCAAGGAGGATGATTTGATGAGAGTCCTTGCGCCGATTGCTCTGCTCGCCGCCGCCATGCTGGCGGCCTGCGACAATGGTGGCAGCAACAGCCAAAAGGGCAACGAGCCTGCCACGCAGAGCCCTGAAACGGATCAGCAGGGAACTCAACCATCCCAGCCGGCGAACCCGCCGCAATAGGAGGTCCAGATGTTCGAGAACGAAATGTGGCTGCTTCTGCTCACCGTCGGCCCAATTGTTCTTGCCGGCGTGATAGCTTTCGCTCTTCTCACGCGGCGTAGGAAAAGCCCGGCGGAACAGCGGGAACAGGACGCGGCAACGAGGAGGCTTTACCGCTAGTCGATTGAGTTTCCGGCATTAATCGTGACGTCCAAGCGCAGCTTTTCCGAAAGGGAGATGTTGCGATGGTTCAGAAAGGACGGGTACGATCCAGGAAGCCAGCCAACGGGCCACCGTGATCCTGCTGCTCTACCGTTTTTATGGCACGGATGACCTCTCTTCCCACCAGCGCGCGTGGCGCTGACCCGATGTGGCCTACTCCGTGGCTCAGGCCGGTTCCGGAAAGGATTATCGACCTAACGGCCGCCGAGAAAGCTCGATCAGTTCCTTCTCATCCCTGATGCCAAGCTGGTAATTCGCGATGATCCTTGAGGCGCGCTGCTCACGGTCTTCATGAGTCTCGCCTTCGATGGTGGTTTCAGCAAAAATCCTGCTGAGCAGCGCGACTTCCGCAGGCTGAAACACCGCAGCATCTTCCAGCTTTCGGCGAATGGGCATGGCACCTCTCCCTCGCGGGCAATATACGTGCCGATGCCTAAAAGGCAAAAACCTCCAGCGAACCGGAGGCGGGCCTATCGCCTGGATTGCGCTCACTGACAGTCAAGCGCGGAGTGCGACCAGCCTTCACAGGCCAAGAGGAAACCAATCCGGCGCCAATGCTTCCGACGAAAATCGTGCGCCCAACTGAATCTTTCGGACCGATCTAGCGAGCCGCTATACTACGTTTTCGACTGCGCGCCGTTGCTTTTGCCGGTTGGCTTGCGATGTCCACGGCTTCCTGGGCAAGGCGGGCCTGACGCAAACGCTGGGTCTTGGCCCTGCGCTGAGCCGCTTCGTCGTTGATTATCGCCTTTGCGGCTCTCGACGTGTTCTCGTCCTTCGACTCCACCCGCGTCGGTTTCGGCTTGAACGCATCGTTGGGAATTGACTTGTTCATGTCACACTTTCTCCGAAAAAGAAAAAAGGCCGGGCAAGCCCGACCTTCTCCAAAAGCCATCTCGATGGCCGATGCCAGTACATCCGTGGTCAAAGGCCAGAAACGACCCTGTCTCAGATCGCTTGCAGATTTTCCGCAGAGCTTTTGCCGGTTCTCTGATCGGCGACTACTTCGAAGTTCAGCTTCTGCCCTTCGGCAAGACCGCGCATACCCGCGCGCTCCACTGCCGATACGTGGACGAAGACATCCTTCGAGCCATCATCCGGCTCGATAAATCCGAAACCCTTTGTAGAATTAAAGAACTTTACTGTTCCGGAAGCCATTAGAATTCCTTTCAATTGACATAGAAATTTGCCGTCTGACATCATGCCAAACGATGCAGTCTTCGAAATTGAGAGGAAGATCGGTTAGGCGCCGAAGCGCGAAAACAAGCTCAACAGGCAAGATCGATACGAAATACTTAAAACCAATTTAGGGAAAATACAAGGCTTGCGAAAAAATATTCAAATTAAACATGGACAGCAAGGTGCAAGGAGCGCATCGTTTTCATTGGTTGGCAGCCAACACAAAAGGACGGGAAGCTGATGCGTGCGTTCTACGTTACTGGCAAAAATGCGCTGCTTCGGCTTCGCCGCGACCTGTGGGCCCTGCCATGGGAAAAGTCAGCAATCGCTGAAAATGCGGTGAGGGCCGTTCCGCCGTCATCGGTAACGCGGCGCCGTCGTGATGACGACGCCGTGGGCGCAGTGCGACGTGCAAAGGAAACGATGGACCGAAATCATCTCATCTAAGCGCTCGTCATTGGCCTGCTGGCTTTCCCGGTTCAAACTCAAGACAGGGCAAGGCGTCGCCTGACCGGAGGACTGGAAATAGCCGGCGCTTACGCGGTTGGAAATGGAATTGCCGCTTGAACAACGCTTGCCGGGACGCTACGCGCCCCGGCCTACAATATCAGCTGGTTGAATTACTTGCCGCAGTAATTGTCATTCACGATAGGGCCTGTACCGGCTTGTGGTCCGTCATATGCCGGCTCATAAGCACACGGACCAGCACTGCTGTTGCCCTGAGACGGTCCACTCTGGTCGTTGACGCTCTGGGTGGTCATCGTGTCCACCTGGCTTGGATAGACCGGCTGAGGTTCCACTGCGGTCGGTGCCGGCTGGTTCGGATCGACGCGGTCATTGACCATCGGGTCACCGATATTCTGCGCCATAGCCGAACCGGCAAATCCGATCGCGAAAGCTGAAGCGATTACGATCTTTTTGAGCATGATGCTCTCCTTCCGTTTGGTTACGGTTGCATAGGGCTAACCGGACAAAGGAATGAAGGTTCCGACAAAAGTCGGGCTATTTCCGCCCCTTTTTTCAGTAGGGCGCAAGAGGGCCGACAGGACGGAGAAGATCGTCGCCACCAGTTGTTTTCGACTGGCCGCGTCGGGTGATGGCAGCCCGCGCAGCCATGTGTGTGACACGTTCGAAGCAAGCGGAGTTGGCATCTCGAACGTTCGGTAAACCAAACCTCTTCGTGGCGATCGTACACACCTCTTTCGCCGCAGGATTTCGCCGCGCTCCAGGGCCCGGTTTTCCAGCCGGGTATCGGAGGTTCCGGCTTTGGCATGACCGGCTTGAGGATCGAGCCCCGATTTTCCCGTTTCACGGCATGTCGCCTCCGATTGCGTGTAACCAATCGGGGCACGTGGCATTGGTTCTAGAAATCTCTGGCCGAACTATCGGTGTCCCTTCTTGAACAGGGGCTCGCGCGGTTTAGCCGCCACAAACGGCAAGTCTTCGGCGCGAACGTAAATGCCGGTGACCTCTGCGAAGCCTATGAACGTTCGCATGGCGTCAAGTTCCGACACCCTGCCAATCGACACGGCGTTACAGGCATTCCAGGTGCACTGGTAAACATGGCCACGCCTGTCCTCCGGCCAGCGCCGAAGGAAATTGAGTGCCCGGTCAACGGTAGCGATTTCTTCAACTCTGTCCTCAAACATCACGTGCACAGGTCTATTCGGCTGCCTATCCATTTCAGCCTCCAAGCCCACATCTATGGGTTTAGATCAACGCACCGATGCACACTCAGGTTTCAGGAATCTTCGCCAGCCGTCCTCCAAGTCCGGAGCACGTCGGCAGCGGCTATGCTGGGCTCACTTCAGCGTGTCGGCATCGGGCCGGGTGCCGGGTCGGGCAGGGGGCCTGGCGGCGTGGGTGGTTCAGGATCCGGCACAGGCGGGATCGGAGGCGTCGGTTCACGCAATGGCCGCGATTGCCCTCGCGCATGGGGCGGTATCTCCTTCACCTCATTCGGGTCCGGCGCAGGAATTTCCTGCGGCAACGGTTGTGGGTCTTCGTTTGGTCTGGGCTGTGGCTCAGGCGGCGGACTTGGCACGTCGGGGGCCGGCTTTTTCGGATCTGCCATGGCAACATCTCCTCGGTCGCTTCCAAGGAGCAACCCCGGCCACGATTTGATGTTCCGAAAAATGCGGGATCGCAGTGACGGCCGAAGAGTTGCTCGGCTCAGTGTCCACAAGTGCGAACGTAAAACCTTAGCCTCCAACCAATCATCATCGGTCAGTTCCGGCTGGCGATGTCTGGATACAAGGCTTTGGCCAAGTCGCGTATTGCCTCGGCCGTGCGCGGACCAAAGCCGATCATATAGGCTCCATCGAGCACAACGAGTGCCTTGTCCTTTGCTGCAGGCGTGGCCGCCAATGCCGGTATGGAAAACACTTCGCTCGCAGTAGGGCCGCCCTTGCCGTCGCCCATCATCAGAATGATGTCGGGTGCCAACTGGACCAGCTGTTCTTCCGATGCGGCTTTGTAGCCGACCACTTGCGCCATCGGGTTGATCCCTCCGGCGTAGCCGATGATGGCATCGGCGGCGGTACCCGATCCCGCCGCCGTCAGGCGCACAAGACCGTGAAAGAACACCACTTTCTTGCGTCTGTCCCTTGGTATGTCGGCTGTAAGCCTTGCGGCGGTATCGAACGCCTCCGTCACCTGGCGGGATAAGTCCGTTCCCGCCTGCTTGAGATCGAGAGCTGCAGCCACGAGGTCGATCTTGCGCCGGATTCCGTCACGCGAATTGTCCTCCGGAACATAGATGATCGGGGTCTTTAGAGATGACAGCACATCGATTGCTTCCGCAGGGCCGATGTCTTCCGCTGCAATGATCAAATCTGGATCGAGGGCAGCCAAACCTTCGACAGAGAGTTTGCGCCTGTAGCCCACATTGGGCTTGTTGGCCGCTTCACGCGGATATTTGCTGCCTCGGTCGACGGCAACGATGCGCTCGCCGGCACCGATCCCAAAGACGATCTCGGTAATGTCAGATCCCAGCGTGACAATCCGCCTTGCCGAACCGGTTTCCACCAGGCGCCCTCGGGCATCGAGAATTTCGACCGCCGCCGCGCTTGAACAGACAAAGATCGCTGCTGCCGACAAGGACAGCGCGACAGTCACGCAACGCCGTATCAGCCCGCCGACGAGACTTTCAGCCAGACTGTTCCGCGTTCGGTTTTGGCCTCTGGCCATGGCGCTCGTTCCCGGATCAGGAGGGTTTTCATTTTCTGTTCGAGGCCTATACGAATAAAGTTGACTATTGTCATCATGTTTAAATATCTAACCGCTGCTGTTGCCAATCGGTAGCGCATTTCAACTTTGCCAGCCGCGCCCGTCGGGTACCGCCAGCCATGCATTTCATGAGCGCGGGGGCTCGATCCGAATGAGACTGACAAGCAAGAAGACATGGCTGACGAGCACGGCGGTTCCGATCGTGTGCTGCAGCATGATGGCTTTGCCGGCTAACGCCCAGGGCGCTGTATCGACTGCCGATTCAACCAAGGTCAAAAGACTGGGTTCCGTAGAAACGCAGCAACCGACCATGTTAGACCGCATCACCATCACTGCCACAATGGTGAAGGGCGCCGTCGTCGATGCGTTGGCTGCAATCAGCACCGTGGACGGCAGGGAGTTGGAACGTATCCAGTCTGATACCGCGGCGGATATCTTCCGTGCCACGCCAGGCGTTGCCGCCTCGATGAACGGAGACGATCCAGCAACGGCGATCAATATTCGCGGGTTGGAGCAGTATGGCCGGGTCGTGGTGACGCTGGACGGCGCCCGGCAGGATTACTGGCGCGTGGGCCACGGCTCAGGCTCGTTTTATGTGGAGCCGGAGCTCATCAAGGAAGCGACCGTCATTCGCGGGCCAAGTTCCAACGCCTACGGTTCGGGGGGCATCGGCGGCGTGGTTTCCTTCGAGACGAAGGATGCGAGCGACTTCCTCGTCGCGGAGGAACGGTGGGCGCTCAGCGAAAAGCTCGGCTACGAAAGCAATGGCAATGGCTTCACGACCAGCACGACCGGAGCCTACCGGTTCAGCGAAGATGCGGATGTCATCGGCAACCTGGTCTACCGCAACCGCGACGCCTACAAGGATGGCAATGGTGACGAGGTGCCCTGGACCGGAGAGACGGTGACAAGCGGCTACCTGAAAACCACATTGCGCCCTGCGGACGAACATGAGCTCAAGCTTGGCCTGATCCTGCAAAACTACAACGACTTCATCACCGGTTCGAGCGGATCCACGTCACCGACGCTGAGCCGTTACGATGCCGATACGGTCAACCAGACCTATACCGCCGCCTATACGTTCCGGCCTGAAGACAACGATTTGATCGACTTCAGCGCCAATCTCTACCACAACCGAACCAAGGCGGATCAGGCGCAGGTCTGGCCGAAATCGTCGATCGGCCAATCTCGCTACTACGAGGTCGCAACGACCGGGTTCAATCTGAAGAATTCTTCGCGCTTCGAAGGGGCAGGGCTTGCGCATACCGTCACATACGGTGCGGATTATTATCAACTGACCGGCGATTCAGATGCCGCCCATTTCGGTGCAGGCAAGCAGCAGGGCTATGGCGGCTTCCTGCAATGGCAAGGTGACTACAGCAACTGGCTGCAGGTCATCACGGCGCTACGCTACGACGGCTATACACTCGACGGACAGACCAGAACCAAGCCGCCGGTTGATGCGTCCATCTCGGGTGACCGCTGGTCGCCGCGCGTGACCGTCGGGATCACTCCGGTTGAAGGGTTTCAGGTCTATGGAACCTATTCCGAAGGCTACAGGGCGCCTGGATTGCAGGATGTCTACCGCGGTGGTGGCGCGCATGGCTCCGGCGACAGCTACGTTCCAAATCTGCTGCTGCAGCCGGAAACGGCAAGGAGTTGGGAAGCCGGCGTCAATCTCAAATACAACGACGTGCTGACTGCCGGCGATCTCGTTCGCGGCAAGGTCAATCTGTTCCACACTGACGTCGAGGATTACATCGACGTCGATCTGACCACGACACCAAGAACGGCCATCAATATCGGCGATGCCCGCCTCAAAGGCGTCGAGGCCGAAATGATCTACGACTACGGCGCAGGTTTCATAAATCTCTCCGGCGCGCTGATCGACGCCAAGATTGTCGATGGCATCTATGCCGGGCAAACCTTGAACAACACGCCACTCGACCGGTTCGCGGCAACGATTGGCTTTCGCGCGCTCGAGGACAAGCTGACCTTCGGAGCGCAATATCTCAGCATCGGCAAGATCACACGCACGAACAGGTCACGGCCAAAGGACCCGTCCGTCATCGACCCCGGCTTCAACCTCGTGAATGTTTTCGCCAATTGGCAGATCAACGATCATGCCCGGCTGGATTTCGGCATCGATAATGTCTTCAACGCGTCCTACACCGATCCGCAAAGCTCATGGTCGACTACGGCGGCGACTGAGCAAGGGAAGGGCAGGACGTTCAAGATTGCCTTGACGGGCCGTATCGGCGGCTGAGGAGGGCGGGGATGAGCATCTTGAACTGCCAAGCACGACTGCGGCTGCCGAACCTTGCGAGTTATCTGCATCTGATCACCGACAGGTTGCAGAGTTTCGATGCCGCCGTTTCCAGGCACTCGGGCCGGATGGATTTCCGGTTCTCCTTCGGCGAGGCGACGTTGGAGATGGTTCCCGACCTGCTGGTCCTGCGCGCCAGCGCTGGCGATCGTGACGGACTCGCGCGGACCAAGGATATCCTCGCTACCGCCGTTGAAATCTACGCCAAGCAGGACGGGCCGGAAATCGTCTGGACCGGGGATCTTGCCCAGGACACACGACTTGCACAATTCCGCGAGATGACGGTTACCGATGTCTATGATCTGACGCCGCATATGCGGCGCATCCGTCTGGCTGGCGAGGACCTCGGCCGTTTCGGCAAATTCCAGGGCATGCATATTCGCATCCTGTTTCCAACCAGAGCCGTCCCTGACCCTGCCTGGCCAAGCCTTGGCGCCAATGGGTTGCCGGTCTGGCCCGCGGATGACAGGCGACCGGTGGCGCGGGTCTACACCATCCGCACGCTCGATCTCGATGCCGGCCATATGGATGTGGATTTCCTCATCCACGAAGGAGAAAGCGTTGGCTCCGCCTGGGCCCTGCAGGCGAGGGCAGGGCATAAGGTCGGCATCATGGGGCCTGTCGGGAGACCCGTGCGGCCGGCCGATTGGTACGTGCTGGGCGCTGATGAAACGGGATTGCCGGCAGTTGGCCGCCTGCTCGAGACCTTACCGTGTCACACCAAAGGGGTCGCCTTCATCGAAATCGCTGACAGCGCCGAGAGACAACAGATAAACAATGCGACACAGATCGAGCTGCATTGGCTGGAGCGCTGCGGCAAGGCGCCGGGAACGGATGGACGCTTGGCAGAACAGGTCCTATCGGCTGAGTGGCCGAAGGAGGGCACTGCCTTTGGCTGGTTCGCGGCAGAGGCAGAGGCTGCCAAGCTGGTCCGCGAGACCTGGCGAGGTCAGATGAGGCTCGGGCGGGATCAGACCATAGCCGCCGCCTACTGGCGTCGTGGTCAGGCGGGCTTGATGGCTGGGTAATGAGGGCGCCCGTATCAGGGTAGGGCCCTGGTAGGGGAATAGTGAGGGAAACAGGCTGCTGTCCAGGGAGTTCACGGGAGCAGCTGTCACCGCCGACATGTCCGATTTCCGTCTTGGATCTCGTCGAAGGACTTCGTTGCGACGTCATATTGATAAGTCATCACATGCGATGTGCAGGCGTCCTGATATCGCGCGCAAGCGTCCACCGAAACGCATAGACGACCAAGACTGCCCCAGACCTTGGCTGGCGGCTTGTCATAAATGCCGTCGTAGATCGTTTGTGTTCGATAGCCGTTGTCGTGCCATTCCACCGTAATCTCCGATTGAAAGTGATCGTACCCGACACTGCTGTATCCGACAGTGTATCGGACAGATCCTATGCCGGAAACATTCGTGGTGCCTGAGACCAGGTCTGCCCAGGCGGATTGCTCTTCCGCGCCGGCGAAATCCGTGACGGCCAAAAAGCCGCAAAGCAAATAGGCGGGCCATCTGATCAGAATCTTCCGGCACGGAAATTCTCGAAGTTTCAATTGGAATAACCTGTCACCGTTGCTGGTTTCCAACGGCCGACCTGTTTTCGCGGCGGCAAGTTGGCTGAAACCGATAAACGTATATATTCCAATAGCATGAACGCTCTTGTAAACCTGATGCGATTTTGGCGGCTTTTGCCAGCCTGATCGTCGCGGGGCTGTTCTGCCCATCTACGGCATATTCGACAACCAATAAAAACGTCACGCAGATCGAACTGCACTGGCTGGAGCGGGACGGCAAGGCGCTGGGAACTGACGAGCGCTTGGCCGAACATGTTCTGTCGGCGCAGTGGCCGAAGGAAGGAACTGCCTTCGGCTGGGTTTGCTGCGGAGGCGGAAGCCGCCAACTTGTCCGCGGTACATGGCGAGATGAAATGGGCCGCGGCCGGGATCAAACCATTGCCGCCGCTTGTCGGCGCGGCGGGCAGGCGGGATTGATGGCCGGATGAAAGGACGCGAAGCGTCCGTTGGACACGCGCTCAGAGGCCTCACAGGGGCTCAGTATCCGAGCGCCAGTCCATCCTTGCGTGGATCGGATGCTCCTGTCAGCGTGCCTTTCTTCCAATCAATCAGCACGGTTTGTCCGCCACCAAGCGGATGGTCGGCCTCTACCAGCCTGTGGCCGCGTCGACGCAGGCCCTCGATTGCGTGGGGCTGAACGCCTCGCTCGGCTTCGACGGCTTCGTGGTTATAGAATACACGAGCGGCATCGAGCGCTTCCTGGGGATCCATGTTGAAATCGATCATGTTGGTCAGCAGATGGACGTGACCGAAGGGCTGGTAGCCGCCACCCATGACACCAAATGGCATCACCGCGCGGCCATCCTTCGTCATCATGCCCGGCATGATCGTATGCATCGGCCGCTTGCGAGGCGCGATGCAATTTGGATGACTTGAGTCGAGGCGGAAACTGGTGCCGCGATTTTGCAGCACTATGCCTGTTTTCGGGCCGACGACACCGCTTCCAAAAGAGTAATAGGTCGAGTTGATGAAACTGACCGCGTTGCGATCGCGGTCGACCACGGAAATGTAGACCGTATCGCTCCCCGGCAGATCGATGCGCGGCAGATCGGTCATGGCATGTTCGCGATCGATCGCGGCACGCAACCGGTCGGCATGGGAACCGGAGAGCAATTCCTTTACAGGCACCGCGACATGCTCCTGATCGGCAAACAGGTTGTCGCGATCGCGGTAGGCCAATCGCCCGGCCTCGATTTCCAGATGCAACCGCTCCGCACCGTTTGGGTCGAGAGCGCCCAAGTCGAAGCCGGAGAGCACGTTCAGCATCAGGAGCGCAGTCAGTCCCTGATTGTTGGGCGGCATCTGGTGCACATGATAGCCTCTGTATGAAGTAGAGACCGCGGACTCGTAGTCACCCCTCGTTGCAGCGAAATCGTCGAGTGTGTGGAGGCCGCCGAGGTGACGAAGCCGCTCGATCAAGTCCTCGGCGACTTGGCCCTCGTAGAAGCCGGAGCGACCGTGCCTTGCGATGAGGCGCAAAGTCTGAGCCAGTTCCGGCTGGTAATGCACGTCGCCTGCCTTGGGTGGCTTGCCACCGGGCAGGAAGATGCGCGCCGCAACCTCGTCGGCGGAAAGGTCAATTTCCGGCTTCTCCCAGTCGGCGGCAACGCGGTCGTGCACGACATAGCCATTTTCCGCGTAGTGAATGGCAGGTGCCAAGGCGTCAGCGATACCTTTACGGCCGTGGTCTTCCAAAAGCCGGCACCAGGCATCGATCGCACCCGGGACCGTGACAGCGTGCGGCCCTTCCTTCGGCAATTCGCTGAAACCATGGTCGAGATACCAGTCGACCGTCGCCGCCTGGGGGGCGCGGCCAGAACCGTTGAAAGCGAGGACCTTGTCTTCGCCCTTGGGGCAATAGAGAACAAAGCAATCGCCACCGATACCCGTGGATTGCGGTTCTACCACCGCTTGCACCGCCGCAGCACAAACGGCTGCATCCATGGCGTTGCCGCCTGAGCGCAGCATGTCGAGCGCGGCAAGGGTCGAAAGCGGGTGCGAGGTCGCGGCCATCGCTTCCGTAGCACGGGCAGGGGAGCGGCCTGGGAGCTGGAAATCACGCATGTTGTTCTGGTCCCTGCATTCGGCGTCTGCGGCCAAGTAGCTGGGCTGCGGACAACAAGATGATCGACAGCACAATCAGGCATGTCGAAATGGCGGCAATCGTGGGGTCGATCTGATCGCGCAATGCATTGAACATGCGCCGCGTCAACGTCGTGGTCTCGCCGCCAGAGATGAAGAACGAGACGACCACTTCGTCGAAGGAGGTGATGAAGGCAAACAGTGCGCCCGACACAATCGAGAAGCGCAGTTGCGGCATGGTCACCTGGAAGAAGGCCGCGAAACGCCCGGCTCCGAGGCTGCGCGCCACCATTTCCTGGTTCATGTCGTAAGACCTCAAGCCAGAAAGCACGGTCAGCACGACCAGCGGCAAGGCCTGCACGGTGTGAGCGATAACAAGACCGGTCAATGTGTTGTTGAGGCCGATGCGAGCATAAAGGAAGAAGGTGCCTATGCCGATCAGGATGACCGGAATGATCAGCGATGCAGTGAGCAGTGCATTGATTGCGCCTGTCAGCCTCAGGGTACCCGCGTTGATGGCGTAGGCGGCGGCCGTGCCAAGCGGCGTTGCCACGATCGCCGTCATTATCGCCGCCTTGACCGAAACGATGGTGGCATCACGCCATTCCACCGATCCGAAGTAACTTTGATACCAGCGCAGCGACCATTGCTGAGGCGGAAACTGCAGCAGCGTCGAACCCGAGAACGACATGATGACGATGATCACCGACGGGGCGATGAGGAAAAGCATGACAAGTCCGCCGATCAGGTAGAGCCAGAGGCGTTGCCAGTGCGAGATTGGAAGGCTGTTCTCCGCGTTCATCGCGAACTCCAGACGCCCGTGGCACGCGCGCCGAGCAGCCAGCGGAAGAGACCGAGCAGCGCCAGGGTGACAGCAAGCAGTACAACACCAAGTGCCGCGCCGGCACCCCAGTTGGAATAGAGGCTGGCGGCCTGCTCCATGCGCATTGCCCACATGATGACCTTGCCGCCGCCCATCAGTGCTGGGGTGACGAAGAAGCCGAGGCACAGCACGAAGACGATGACGACACCGGAAGCGAGACCCGGCAGCGACAGCGGCAAGAATATCTGCCGGAAAGTGGCAGCCGGGCTGGCGCCCAGATTCATGCCTGCGCGCAGGCAGTCGATATCGATGGATTTCATCGAGGCATAGAGCGGCAGAACCAGGAACGGCAGCATGATGTGGATCATGCCGATGACGACGCCGGTGAAGTTGTTGGCCAGCTGTAGCGGCTGGCTGATCAAGCCATGGTCGATCAGCCAGCTGTTGATCAGACCCTTGCGCTGAAGGATTACCAGCCACGCATAGGTGCGGACCAGCACCGAAGTCCAGAACGGCAGGATGACGAATACGAGGCAGATCGAGGCTGCGCGGCGGGGCAGCTGCGACAACAGGTAGGCAAGCGGATAACCGAGCAGCACACAGGCGGCGGTGACCACGAAGGCAACTTTGAACGTGGTCGTGAACGTCTTGATATAGGATGCCTGTTCGAAGAAGCGCGCATAATTCGCAGCGCTTAGCGCACCGGTCTCATCGAAGAGCGAAAGCCAAAACAACCAGCCAACAGGTACGATGATGACAGCGAAGACCAGGAACAGGCCCGGCGACAACAACGCCAGAAAACCCAGCGCCTGACGCCGTGTGTCGGCGCGTAGCGCCGCGGCGTTCAACGTGCCGTCTATCCGTCCCGCGTGCTCATGGCCTGCCGACACGGCGCTCATTGATCTGCCACCAATACGATGTCCGATGCGTCGATGCCGAGAGTGATCGGCTCGCCAGGCGCTGGCAAATTCGCCAACACGTCGGAACGGCAATATTCGCGCAAAGTTATCTGCCGGCCGTCCTTGAGTGCCGCGTAGCAGATGAAGCTGTCACCCTGATAAATGATATCGCCTACCGTGGCCCTCAGCACATTGAGGTCCCCCGCCTGTTCCGCATTGGCGAGCAGCCGCAGCTTTTCCGGCCGCACCACCATCAAATGTCGACCTGCTGACGGTGCGGGACCACTAAAGCGCAGTCTTTGATTTTCATGCCAGATAGCGCCGTTGCGGCATTCAACGGGAATGAAATTGGATTCGCCGATGAAGCCTGCGACGAACTTCGTTTTCGGCTTGGCATAGATGGTCTCGGGCTGGTCGATCTGCTCGATCCGTCCGGCATTCATGACCGCGATACGGTCCGACATGGTGATTGCCTCGCGCTGGTCATGGGTGACGTAAACGGTCGTCATGCCAAGCCTGCGGTGAAGGTTCCGCAATTCAATCTGCATGTGCTCACGCAACCCCTTGTCGAGGGCCGACAACGGTTCATCCATCAAAACAATCCGAGGCTCGAAGACGATGGCGCGGGCGAGGGCCACACGCTGGCGTTGGCCCCCGGAGAGCTGGTCGACACGTCGCTCACCCAGTCCCTGCAAGCGCACGAGTTCGAGCGCGTGGTCCACGCGTTGCTTGGTGTCGGCCGCGGAAACGCGCCGCTGTTTCAGCGGAAACGCGACATTGTGGAATACGTTCATGTGCGGAAACAGCGCGTAGTTCTGGAAAACCATGCCGATGTTGCGCTTGTGGGGCGCCATGGTGATGATCTCTTCATCGCCCACCTTGATGCTGCCGGCATTGGCTCGCACGAAGCCAGCCAGGATCATCAACAGCGTCGTCTTGCCAGAGCCGGAGGGGCCAAGCAGCGTGAGGAACTCGCCCGCTGCGACGTCTAGGTTGAGATCGCTGAGGATGGACAAAGCACCAAAGCGCTTCTCGATATGGTGTATGCCGATGGGAAGCGCGGACGGTGCGAGAGACAAGAGCATCTCCTTCAACTCCAGATCGTTGTGCCGGCGAAGCGGAGCGGAGTGGCTGCGCGCGCCACTCCGGCAGCAGCTATTGCTGGATCAGGTTGTTGAATTTCTCGGTCGCCTCGACCAGATTGTCGCGCCAGAATTGCGGGTCCTGCAGAACCTGCTTCCCGATGTTTTCGGGCGAGGAGTTGATATCCTTGATACGCTCCTGCGGTATCTTGCCGGTCTCGAAGGCTTTCTCGTTGGCTGGTCCATTATCGACATAAAGTGGCAGGCTGGCCTGAAGGTCGGGACTGACGAATTTGGCCAGCGCCTTCATCGCGATATCCTTGTTTTTCGAACCTTTCGGGATGACCATGCAGTCGGCAGTAAGCACGCCCTGGTCGAAGGAGAAGCTGATCGGCGCACCCTCCTTCCTCAGGGTGCCAGCGCGGCCATTCCAGATGCTGGCCATATCGACTTCGCCGTCCTTGACGAGCTGCATGGCCTGCGCACCGGAAGTCCACCAGGCATCGACGTGGTTGCGGATCTTATCGACTGACTGAAGCGCGCCTTCGATGTCGACCGGATAGACCTTGTCGATCGGAATTCCCTTGGCCAGCGCCGCGACGCTCAGCGTTTCCGTGGGTTGGCTGCCGGAAAGGGCGCGACGCCCCGGGAATTTTTCGACATCCCAGAAATCAGCCCAGGTTTTCGGCCCCTTATCTCCGAAAACATCCGTCCGGTAGACTAGAACGACGGAGGTGTAGGAGATGCCGACCCAGTCGTCATGGACGAGCTTTGGATTGATGCCGCTCTTGTCGATGACAGTGTAGTCGAGCTTCTCGAACAGGCCCTCCTTGGAACCGCGAGCACATTCGTCGGCACCAAGCTCGGTAATGTCCCATTTGACCGCATTGCCAGTAACCTGAAGACGCACATCGTCCAGGCCGTTGGTCGTGTCTTCCTTGATGGTAATGCCAAGCGCTTCGGCTGTCGGCTTGAAGAAGGCCTTTGTCTGCGCCTCCTGGTACGTGCCGCCCCATGAGGCGACTGTAATTGTGTCGGCGGCAGTGGCTGGGCCCGCAATTGAAAACGCCACCATGCCGACCACGGCGGCCCGTCGAACATTGCCTTTCCGTTCCATTGTGCCTCCTGTTGTTCCCACTTTATTATGGATTCTTTTTTGTATACAATTTTGAATGTAAACTGGTGATGTGTGCTGTCAAGACCCGTCGAGTTTCCAATGGTTCCTCAGTTCAATGGTTCTCGGGGAGCTCCTGGGGCAGGCTGGAATGGGGATTGAGGTGGATTTAGATTAACGGGGTAAAGAGCCGAGAACTGGAAGCGATCTTTGGTCAAGCAAACGAAAAATACCCTTCGCGACGCGGTCTATAATTCTCTGAAGAAGATGATCGTAACAGCCCAGATACCGCCGGGCGCGCGCGTGACGGAGAGCGATATCGCTGCAAAGTTGAACGTCAGTCGCACCCCGATCCGGGAAGCCTTCAATCGCTTGGAGCGTGATGGCTTGATTACCGGAAGGCCACGCCAGGGCTATGTGGTCACCGAGTTCGACCTGAACATGTTCCGCGAGGCATTCGATATCCGCGAGGTGCTTGATGGCTATTCGGCGGAATTGGCCGCCGTTGCAGCGACAGAAGAGGACAAGGTTCGTTTGCGCGAAATACTCGCGGAATGCGAAAGGCTGGCGGCCATCCCCAACCGTACGGTCAATGACCAGTTTCAGGAGCTGCAGGTCGGCATCGACCTTCATCGGGTGATTGCCCAGATAGGCGGCAATGCAATGTTGCATGGGATGCTTTGCGGAATACTGGACAAGTGCCAGCACTACGTGTGGGCGGAGTTGCTCTGGCTGGACGAATGGAAAATAACCCGCCAGGAGCACACCAAAATCGTTGAAGCGATTTGCAACGGTGAGGTAGAGCTGGCTGGCAAACTCGCGCGTTCACATGTGCGTGGCTCGCGCGACGGCATCTTGCGCTTGTTGCAGGCCCGGTCGGACTACCAGACCTTTCTGACCAAGGCCTCGTGACCGGATTGCCTTACCAAGCTGCCTCGGCGCGGAAATAATCCCGACTTCTGAATCGCGAATTGGCTGGCGGCAAACTTATGTCTTCGGAAGTTTCTCGGTAACCGGGCTGAATTCAGGGCAGGGGCCGGTCGTGGGAGGAGCCGCTGGATTCCGCCGGAAAGCCGCAGGGCCTGATCCTTAGCCTCGCACCGCGTTCCTAAAGGCTGCCGATAGTGCGGCGAGTGCATCGCGTGGTCGACCGTCCCTGACCCTTGAGTGAAACAGAATTGGTAAGCGTGGCAATTCGGGAAGTCCGAGTTTGGGGCCTACGTCGACTGCACCAAATGGCACCATGCGCGGAGACAATGCGGCAACGCCGAGTCCAGCCATGACGGCGGCAGCGACCGCCGTCACGCCGCCTCCGACGAATACTTCGGTCCAGGGCACGCCTGCCGCATCGAGAAGTTGCTCGGCCATCGAACGCACACCGCAGGGCTCCGCCATCGTGGCGAGGGGCAGGGGCTCATCCGCACGATGCTGCCAGCCCGGCGCTGCGAACCAGCCGAATTTTTCTTCGGCAATGATTTCCCCGTCGCTTCGTCCGTTGTGCAGGCGGACGATCACCGTGTCGAGTTCCTGCCGGTCGAAGCTTTGAAGCAGGTCGCCCGACGAACCGATCCGGATTTCGATCAACAACTGCGGATCTTGCGCGTTCATGCGGGCGATCAGCGCCGGGAGATCCGGCCCCGCAACATGGTCGCTGATGCCGATGGTGAGACGCTGCCGGGATGATCTGCCAAATACGGCGAGGGTGCGATCGTGCTTCTCCAGGAGTTCGCGGGCGTGTTCGAGGAAGGCCGCGCCTTGCGCCGAAAGCTGCACGGACCGGGGCGTCCGTTCGACGAGTCGGCGGCCGAGGCGCTCTTCGAGCCGCTTCAGCTTCAAGCTGACTGCACCCTGCGTCGTCCGCATGGCTTCAGCCGCACGCGTGAAGCTTTCAAGCTCCGCTATGCGGACAAAAGCCCTGACGGCATCCAAATCGAGGGAAGGTTCAACCATTTTGAATCGTAATTGCTGAAATTAGCTTTCATCGAATATGAAAATGACCGAGTGGCCCGTAACGTCAAGTCTTGATCGATAGAAAGGATCCGCGATGCCGCTCGTTCACATCTCACTGCGCGCCGGAAAGCCAGAGACCTACCGTCAGGCGATCTTCGACAACTTGTACCGCGCGATGCGCGAGACGCTTAACGTGCCCGAAGACGATCAGTTCATGACAATAAGCGAGCACGACGCCGCGAACTTCCGACACGGTAATGCCTACGGCGTCGCCCGGAGCGCCGATGTAGTGTACATCCAAATCACTGTGTTCAACTCACGCACCGTGGAACAAAAAAAAGCACTGTTCGGGCGAATCGCGGAACTGCTTGGCGAAAACCCCGGCATTCGGCCGGAAGACGTGTTCGTGAACATCTTTGACGCCCCCAAGGAGAATTGGTCCGTCGGCTACGGCCTGGCGCAATTTGCCTGAGTTTGGCCCAGGTGGGGTAGGGTATTGGAGCGGATTCATCGTCGACGCGAGGGAACCCAATTTGGAACTTGTGTTTTTGCACGCGCTGCCGTTCATCGGATCGATGTGGGTAGAACCGCGGGATATCTTACCGGGACGAACTCATGCTCCCACGTTGTATGGCCTCGGTGAAACCCGGTCCCGTCATTATGGAGAAGCAGGTGCGGGCGACACGGGATGGCCACCTGATCATCATCCCGGAATGTGGACACTATGTGCCCTTGGAGAAGCCAGTCGCGTTGAACGGCATCCTGCGTTCATTGATCGATGAGCTTCAGGGATCAGCATGATCATTACACGCAGGGCTCTTTCGGCAGACGTATCCGCCATCAAACAGTGCGTGGAGGCTTCGATGGAAGCCACATACGGCGGCCTTTGGACTTCTGAACCGTTGAAGGCTGACGACGATGATTGGACGAGCGCTTGGGTGGCTTGCGATGCACAGCGCATCATCGGTGTCGGGCTTTCTCAGGCAGACGCGGTAAGTGATCTATGGGTTCATCCATCCGCGCAAGGTCGCGGAGCGGGCGGGACTCTTTTAGCTGACCTCGAAAGAGAAATTACCGCACGCGGCTTCACTATTGGTCGTTTGCGGTGCCTTGAACCCAATGTGAAATCTCGGAAGTTCTATGCCTCGCGTGGTTGGGTGGAGGTCCGAATTTATCCGCACGAGACTATACCCTTGAACACCGTCGACATGACGAAGCAGCTAACGCCCTAATTTCCTGCTTAGAGCCTCGGCGAGATCTGACAACAGCCGCTGAGGGCAGGCAGCGCCTCAACGCGCAGAGGTGGTAGCGAAAGTCGCATAAGATAGATTATGGAACTTACGGATATCGACGAAAGGTTCGTGCAGCACAATTACGTCTTGCGACTTCCGCCTACGCGGACGGCTTGGCGCCTTGCAGCCTGGAAGCAGCAAGACGACACGGCTCACAGACCCACTGCGTGGAGCGTGTGCGAACAAACACCCGCTCTAAATTGAATCGTATGCGATTTCGATGATCATCCCGTCGAAGGCTGGTTCGACGTTGTCCGGCGTTTCGGCTTTCACGACTACATAATCCAATGGCACGTGCATATGCGTCAGCACGGCCTGTTTCGGTGCGAGCCTTTCGATCCACGACAGCGCTTCGGACAGCGAGAAATGGCTGGGATGCGGCCTGTATTGAAGCGCATCGATGATCAGGACGTTGAGATCCTTCAGGCGAGCGGCCGTCGACGCCGGAAAGTCCGAAACATCCGGGCAATAAGCCAACCCGCCGATACGGAAGCCCAGAGAGACGATGTCGCCATGCACCTGTGGCAGCGGCTCGAGGGTGAGGGCGCCCCCCTCTCCTTCCACAATGACCGGCTGGGCGTGATCAATCAGATGCGGCTGCAGGATCGGCGGATAGGAGCTTCCGGGCGGCGTCTCGAAACAATAGCCGAAACCTTGTTTCAGGCGCTCCATTGTCGCTGCGTCCGCATGGATGTCCATCAGGCGGCGCTGGCCGATCACAAAGGTGCGAAGATCGTCGATGCCATGGATATGGTCTGCGTGCGCATGGGTGTAGATCACGCCATCGATGTTCTTGACCGATGCCATCAGCATCTGTGTACGGAAATCCGGTCCGGTGTCGATCGCAACCGTGGTCCTTGCGCCATTGTCCTTGATACGCTCGACTAGAGCCGCGGTGCGCATGCGCCGATTCTTCGGATTGGCCGGATCGCAGTTGCCCCAGTCGCCATTCAGGCGAGGCACGCCGGGCGATGAGCCGCAGCCGAGAATGGTAAGGCGGAGCCGATCGGCCACGCTTAGCCGCCTTGCTGCGCTGGGCGCGGCATTTTCGAGAACAGGCGGAAGAAATTGTCGGTGGTGATCCGGGCGATTTCTTCCCGGTCCACGCCGATTGTTTCCGCCAGAACCTTTGCAGTTTCAGCGACATAGGCTGGCTCGTTGCGCTTGCCTCGATGCGGCACGGGCGCAAGATAAGGTGCGTCGGTTTCCACCAGCAGCCGGTCGCGCGGCACATCCTTGGCGATTTCCCGCAATTCGGTCGAGTTCTTGAAGGTCAGGATGCCTGAGAACGAGACGTAACCGCCCAGTGCCACGCCGACCTCAGCCAGCCGTCGCCCTGAAGAAAAGCAATGCAGGATGAAGGGGAAGGCACCCTTCCCTGTTTCGTCCTGCAGGATCGCGATCATGTCGTCGTCGGCATTGCGCGCATGAATGACCAGCGGCAGGCCGGTCTGGCGCGCCGCCGCGATATGGGCGCGAAAACCTTGCGCCTGGGCATCGCGCGGCGCCTTGTCGTAGAAATAGTCGAGGCCGGCCTCGCCGATGGCAACCACCTTCGGGTGGTCGGCAAATCGAACAAGGTCGCCGGTGGTGATGTCGAGCTCTTCGGCGGCATTGTGCGGATGGGTGCCGACCGAGCAGAAAACTTCTTCGAAAGTTTCAGCGATTTCAAGGATCTGTTGGAAACGCTTCACGCGCGTTGAGATCGTCACCATGCGCCCGACGCCAGCCGCCAGGGCGCGGGCGACGATGTCCGCCCGTTCCTCGGCGAAATCCGGAAAATCCAGATGGCAATGGCTGTCGACAAGCATCAGGCGGTCGCTTCCGGCGGCTGTTCGACATAACGCGGGAATACCGGCTGCGGTGCCGGCAGCGCGGTGCCGGGTACCAGCGCATGAGCGTCAGCCAGATGCTCGAAGTCGCGTCTGTCTGCAGCAACCGCCAGTACATCGAGCAACTTCGCCGCGGAGCCCGGAATATAGGGCTGGCACAGGATGCCGACCCGGCGGATGATCTCAGCCGTCGTCCACAGCACGGTTTCCATGCGTGCCGGATCGGTCTTCTTCAGTGCCCACGGCTCCTGTGACGCGAAATAGCGGTTGGCATCCGCAACGACAGCAAAGATCGCCGCCAGAGCGTGGTGGATACCCTGATCTGCCATTGCCTTGCGTGCCGTCGCCAATGCGGCCGCCGCCTGATCGAGGATCGCTTTGTCGGCATCGGCGAGTGTGCCGCGCTGCGGTACCACGCCGCCACAGTTCTTGGCGATCATCGACAGTGAACGCTGTGCCAGATTGCCGAGATCGTTGGCAAGGTCGGCATTGGTGCGATTGACGATCGCCTCGTGGCTGTAGCTGCCGTCCTGGCCGAACGGCACCTCGCGCAGGAAGAAATAGCGCACCTGGTCGAGACCATAATGGTCGACCATCGTGAACGGGTCGATGACATTGCCAACCGACTTCGACATCTTCTCGCCGCGGTTGAACAGGAAGCCGTGAGCGAACACGCGTTTCGGCAATTCGATACCCGCCGACATCAGGAAAGCAGGCCAATAGACGGCGTGGAAACGCACGATGTCCTTGCCGATGATGTGCGTGGCCGGCCAGTAACGCCACGATGGGGCCTGGGTGTCGGGATAACCGGCGGCGGTGATGTAGTTGGTCAGCGCATCCACCCAGACATACATCACATGTTTTTCGTCGCCCGGAACTGGAATGCCCCAGTCGAAGGTCGTACGCGAGATCGACAGATCCTTCAGGCCCGATTTGACGAAGGAGGCGACCTCATTGCGGCGTTCGGACGGACCGACGAAATCAGGCCGGCTCTCATAGAGCGCCAGCAGCTTGTCCTGATATGCCGAGAGGCGGAAGAAGTAGCTTTCCTCCTCGACCCATTCCACGGGCGTGCCCTGCGGGCCGTAGCGGACATTGTCGCCGCGGATTTCGGTTTCTTCCTCGCCGTAATAGGCTTCGTCGCGCACCGAATACCAGCCAGCATAGCCGCCCTTGTAGATGTCGCCATTGGCTTCCATCGCTTTCCAGATGGCTTGCGAAGAGACATGGTGGCGTTCTTCGGTCGTACGGATGAAGTCATTGTTCGACGCGTTGAGCGCCTGCGCCATGCGTTGGAACTCGGCGGCATTGCGATCGGCCAGTTCGCGCGGCGTGATCCCTTCCTTCTTGGCCGTCTGCAGCATCTTGATGCCGTGTTCGTCGGTACCGGTCAGGAAGAAGACATCCTTGCCGTCCAGCCGCTGGAAGCGGGCGAGCGCATCGGTGGCGAGCAACTCGTAGGCATGACCGATATGCGGCTTGCCGTTCGGATAGGAGATCGCAGTGGTGATGTAGAATTTCTCACGGGACATGGTGGGCCGTCATAAATGTCTGAATGGAAGAATGTCTGAACGGATATCGGGGGCGTGGATATCGCATCGGCATGGCGAAAGCCATAGAGCGTTCTTTGCGCGTCCAGATGGACTGACGCCGTCACATTCGCATTGCAGAATTCAGGCGGTCGATCATCGTGAGTGCGTGCTGCTTTTTGTCGAGATTGTACGTCTCGGTTTCAGATATAGCGCGCTGCGCATCTTGCCAAGTGTCGGACAAAGATTTGGCTCGCGCGAGATTGCCGGCGACGGCAGACGAACTTGCAGCGTCCGACAACAGTTCGAGAGCGTGGCGATTGAAGGTCGCGAAGGGGATCGCCTGATCGCGGCCAGCTACCGTCTCCGCCAATCTGTGGGCACTGGCGATATCCATCCTGCCCGCGGAAACCAGCTTCTCAAGCGCGGCGGCGATTTCGAGACCGCCATATTGGGTGAGCAGGATCGCAGCGCGGGCGCTGCCCCCTGCCCGTTCGGCGAGCGCGGTGCGCTGGGCGGCATCATCCGGGCTTGCCTGGCCGATCGTGGCGAGCACGGTCATGAGGTCGTGCTCTTCAAGCGGTGCGAGCCTGAGCACCTGGCAGCGCGAGCGGATGGTCGGTAAAAGGCTGCCCGGCGCATGGACAACGAGAATGAAAACCGTGCGCGCAGGCGGCTCTTCAAGATTCTTCAATAAAGCATTGGCAGCATTGGTATTCATGTCGTCCGCAGGATCGACGATCACAACTCTGTAGCCACCGTCGTGCGAGGTCATCGACAGGAACTGCCCGACCTTTCGGATCTCGTCGACCGTCACCACGCTCTTGAATGCCTTCGTGCGGTCATTCATCGGCCGAGTGAGATGCAACACCGAGGGGTGAGCGCCCATGGCGACCTGTCGGAAAAGCCCTGACGCGGGATCGGGAACGGCCAGTGTTTCCGGCGCCAGCCTGGCGTCAGGGTGTTTCAGCACGTGATGCGCAAGATGAAAAGCAAGCGTCGCCTTGCCGATGCCTGCCGGCCCGCACAACATCAATGCATGCGGAAGTTTGCCCGCTTTGTAGGCCGAAGCCAATGTCGTCGCGATTTCCCCGTGCCCGATCAGACGCGGGTTCTCCGCAGGCTCCGGAACATCATCCAGCGTGTCGTGTTGTTCGGGCGCCAGCCGCTCGAAACTCATGCCGGTGCCTTGTGATTGGCCTTGGTTGGCCTGGACTTGTGCAGCATCGCGAAAACGGCATCCGTCACGGCATGTTCGACGGCATCGGCATCTCCGGAAGCATCGATGACCACGCAGCGTTTGGGTTCGGCCTTGGCGATGGCCAGATAGGCGTCGCGGCGCTGCTGATGGATGGCGAGCGTCTCCTTCTCGAACCGGTCAGGCGTTTCGCCGGGATTGCGGCGTGCCGTTGCGCGGCGCAGCCCCTCTTGCGGGTCTATGTCGAGGATCAGTGTCAGGGCCGGCACCATGCCGTTGATGGCGACACGCTGCAGCGTATCGATGAAGGCCGGGTCGAGGCCGCCGGTGGCGCCCTGGTAGACCCGCGAGGAATCGATGAAACGGTCGCACAGCACGATCGCGCCACGCTCCACGGCTGGCCGGATCACCTGCTCGACGTGATCCGAGCGTGCGGCGGCAAACAGCAGCGCCTCCATCTTCGGTCCAAAGGATTCGGCCGCGCCGGACAGCAGCACGTGCCGGATGGCTTCCGCTCCTGGCGAACCGCCTGGTTCGCGGGTGACCAGGACATCATATTTCTTGCCGCGAAGCCGCTCAGCCAGCCGCTTGATCTGCGTCGACTTGCCGGCGCCCTCGCCGCCTTCGAAAGTGATGAAATATCCGTTCGCCAAACACTGCGCCTCGGTTATGGCCCCGACATCAAACATAGGTGTCCTATGCCGCCGCGGCGAGAGGACTAGGGCATCCTGCCGATCACACCCTCATAGTGCGGGCCAGCAGCAAGGTCCACAACTGACACGCAAAAGCGTGCACAAGAATTGGTGTGGATGCCCGTGATCCCATCCACAAAACTAGCGCAGCCAGCCAACCGCAAGCTCCTTGACGGCGTCCGCGGCGCGGCGCGGCAACGAACCGACCTCCACCGTTTCGGCTGCAAACACCGGCTTTTCCTGGCTTAGCGTATCGCCGATCCAGACGCGCAGGGTGCCAACCGGCTGACCGGCCTCGACAGGTGCCGGCAGCGGGCCGTTGTAGACGATGCGTGCGGTGACCTTGTCACGGTTGGCGATGGGTAACAGCAGTTCGATCGGTCCCTTGGCCTTCAGCGCCACACTCGATTTGGCGCCACCGAACACGGTCGCCTCGCCCACGACTTCGTCCTTGGCGAAAATTTCCGTCTTCTCGAAAGAACGCAGGCCCCATTCCAGCAGCTTGCGGGATTCCTCGGAGCGCTCGCGATCGTTGGCCAAGCCGCTCATGGCGGCAATCACCCGCCTGCCGCCCTGGGTGAGTGCTCCGACAATGGCAAAGCCATCCTGTTCACTGGCGCCGACCGCCAGTCCCTCGGCACCGGCATCCATGGCCAGCAGAGGGTTGCGGTTGCGCTGGGTGATCTTGTTCCAGGTGAAGTCCTTCAGGGCGAAATAGGGATAGAATTGCGGATATTCCCGCGACAGACGCAACGCCAGTTGCGTCATTTCGCGCACGGTCGTCTTCTGCCCGTCCGCCGGCAAGCCGGTGGCGTTGACGAAAGTCGAAATCGGCATGCCGATCTCGCGGGCGCGCTCATTCATCTGGAGTGCAAAATTGCCTTCAGACCCGGCAAATCCTTCGGCAATGATGATGCAGCCGTCATTGGCGGCCTGCACGGCAATGCCCTTCATCAGATCCTCGAGCCGGATCGCCGATTTGAGTGCGGCGAACATGGTTGAGGTGCCGGATGGCGCGCCACCCTTGCGCCAGGCGTTTTCGCTGACCACGAAAGTGTCGTTGAGCGTCATGCGGCCGCTTTTCACGGCATTGAAGGCCATTTCCAACGTCATCAGCTTGGCGAGCGACGCGGGCTGGATCGGCTTGTCGGCCTGTTTGGCAAAAAGCACGGTGCCGGTTTCGGCGTCGATCATGAATGCTGTCGCCGCCTTGGTCTCGAACAACTGCGCAACTGCCGGAAAAGCCGACAGCATCAGCAGGACAGAGCCGAGCAAGCCGGCCAAGGAAAACGAATGGTTGGATTGGGTAATCATATCACGACGTTATCAGGGTCGCCGGACACGGATCAATCACGCCAGCGCCACGCTTGTTCGAAGATATTGATCATCTTTCGCGCGACCACACTCCGCAATAGATTGCGTGACCTGATTTGGGATCCCTGAGCGTTTTGAAGATCGTTCGCGGCATATCTACGAAACGAGCAAATTTCTCTGCCTTTGCAATTTCGTCGGCAGGACCAAACCAAAACTGAAAGAATGGTTTGGGGAGTTTTGATTTTACATATCTGATCTTGACGACAAGGGACTCTCCGCCACCTTTTGGTGACGAAAATTTACAATCCATCGTCAGTGGCCGCATTCCGGCCTTATCCATCTGTTTGCCGTAAGCAATTGTTTGGCTTACGCTCTTCCAGTCTTCGCTCTGGGGCACACTTGTGCCTGTAGCCGATACGCATCCCGATAAGACTATGCCAATCAGCGTCACAGCTCCGAGCGAATGCGCCCCGAAGAGCCGCTGACGTTGATGTTTCACTTTTTGAGATACTCCTGCTGAGTTCTCTCTCGGGAGTTTATTCAATCGCGAACGGCGAACGCGTCCGGCGCGCCGTGGCTCCAGGCCGCTTCCAGCATGTTGTCGAGGCTCATGCGGCCGTCCTGGTAGAGATTGACCGAAAACCAGTCCTTGCCGTCGAGCTTGGCCTGGTCGATCTCGACGCGCCCATAAGCCGTCAGCGCGGCCGCCACCTGCTTTGCTTCCGCGGCATCGTCGAAAGTGCCGGCGGCGACATAGTCATCGGATGGATCCTCCGGCTGTTTCCAGTTGCCCATGGCAGCTGCCGGCCCCTCCAGCGCTGCGAAGGCAGCGGCGGAGCGCTCCGTGCGCTCTGCCGCATAGTTGAGGCTCGCCATTTCAAACGGCAGTTTCGGGCTCCCGGCGATGTCGGGCCGTACCGGCGCGATGGGGCCGAAATCCGGCAGCACGACACTGTCGGCGCTGACGGGTTGTGCTGACGGGAAAGGTTCGGGCGTTGATGTCGAATCCGTCAACTGGCCAGGAAATGGGATGGCGGCGCTGGCGCGCGCCGGCATGCTCGGCATCGAGCCATTCATGGCGACCATCACGCCGGTCGGCAGCCCGTCGGACGGATCGGGCAGCTTGTTGCCCGGATGATAGGACGCCACGAGATAGGAGTCGTCGTTGCCTTCGAGTGGCGCACGGCCGACATAGTCGACCTTGACCCGTGCGGTGCCGATTTTCGAGTAACCCAGCATGTCAGCTGCGCGCTTCGACAAATCGATCAGGCGGCCCTCGTGATACGGGCCACGGTCGTTGACGCGCACGATAACCGAGCTGCCGTTGTCGAGATTTGTGACCCGCGCGTAGCTCGGCAACGGCATGGTTGGGTGCGCGCCGGTGAGCTGCGACAGGTCATAGACCTCGCCATTGGCGGTCATGCGGCTGTGGAATGCCTCGCCGTACCAGGACGCGGTTCCGGTCTTCGAATAGCGCTTTTCTTCCTTCGGGTAATACCACTTACCGCGCACCTGGTAAGGTTTGCCGAGCTGGTCGCGCCCTCCTCCGCGACGCATGGCGACGCGCGGGCTGGCTTTCACGCCGTAGTCGGATTCCGCGAAATATTCCTTGGAGCGCTTCTTGCTCACCATGCTTTTCGGCTCGGATGACGCGCAAGCGGCGAGAAAACCGACCGAAACGGCCAACAGCGCACAGGTGGAGATACGACGAAAACGCGCCGAACTTGGCATGCTGGAACTGTCCCCTCCGAACAACGGCGACGCTACTCAAACACAGGCGAAGCCGACGCGTTTCGTGTGACAAGCCTGTCCGACGCCCCGATCCCCAGAGCCCCTTTTTGCGCAGGAATTGCTTATCATGCGCTTAACCGACTATGGTCCGAAACCGGCGAGATTGTGGCGGAACGGTGGCTTTGCGCTGCGAACCAGCTTATTGGCTTACGAGGTGGATACTATCGCTTCCCACCCTGTTTCTGCCACCCGTCTTTGCCTTGTAAAGTGCTTGATCCGCCCGCTCCAACAGTGTGTTGAAGTTCTCCTCGCCCTTCGCAGTGTATGCCACGCCGACGCTGACTGTCACCGCTATCTGTTCGTTGACCCAGGCAACCGTTTTCTCCTCAGTCTTCATCCGGATGTGCTCGGCGAATTTTACTGCCATCTTCAGGTCGACATTGGGAAGAATGACGCAAAACTCTTCCCCGCCCACTCGAGCGGCGACATCTGAGACGCGGATTCTGGTGGAGAGAATTTCGGCAAAGTGACAGAGGACGAGGTCTCCCGCTGCATGGCCGTAGCTGTCGTTGATCGATTTGAAATGGTCCAGATCGAACAGAATAGCGGCCGTGTGGGCGCGCGCCGTCGATGAGTAGCGTTCCATCAACGCTCGGCGGTTGGGCAGCTTCGTCAGAGGGTCCGTCAGTGCCTCCATCCGATGAAAATGTGAAATCCTCGCCTGGTTGGCGGCAAGCGACAGTGCGCCGATGCTCACCAAACCAATAAGGACCACGATGGAGTTGATGGCTTCGGCCCAGTTTATCGGGAGTTCCGTCAGGGTCCATTTGCGCTCAAGCCCGATCGCCAGAGCGCAAAGAGCAAATGAGATTGCCGTGATGACGTAAAGTACCGCATCCGCCACCATCACAATCGGACCTTCCGCGCGGCCAACCCAATACTGCCAACCCGTCAACATCAGCAGGAGCGCGATTCCAAGGTTGGCGACTGCGGCACCGACACCAGATAATCCCAGGGCAAAAGCGCTGGCCGTCGAGAGAACTCCCAGTCCGGTGGCAATCCAGACTGCTGTCCAGCGGGTCTGGCCAAGCCGGAACTGAATGGAGCCAGCATAGATGAACCCAAATCCCATAAGAAGCGCAGTGAAGGACGCCATGTGGAGCAAAGGATCGTAATTGTGACCCACCACACTGATCAGCACGATGCCCAAGACGATGGAACCCAAGCCCAACGACCAGTTGAACAGGAAAGTGTCGCGGCGCGATCCGATCCAAGCCCCGAACAGAGTCGCACACAGCGCACCACAGGCGACGCCTACCGCGAGTAGAAGAGTGACCTGATCGAAAAACATGGGTCTTCAGAATTTCCGTCAGCCGACTGCGGGTCAAAGACCAAGTATTAGTGGCAAGCTCTCAAATTTCTGTTTCTTGTGACCTTTTGTCTATCCGCTCAATGACGAGCAATCTCACCCGCAGAGCCGCGCTTATGTATATTGCTCGGGCTACAGCTGCGTGAACGGGCGGCTGAAACCCGCAGCGGAATCGAAACCGACTGCCACACCGACTTCAGCAACATTCGTCTGCCTTCAGGATCAGGAACTGAAGTGGCGGAGGGAGTGGGATTCGAACCCACGGTGACATCGCTGCCACGCCGGTTTTCAAGACCGGTGCCTTAAACCGCTCGGCCATCCCTCCACTGTTCGGCCCCAACAAGGCAATTGTCTTGCTCTGCCGAACTGGTCGAAACCGGCTTTAGCGCTTTCCTGTTCCCAGCGTCAACGGGATCGACGGTGTCATTACGATTGTCGCTGATGTTAGGATAATCAAGCAGACGCTGAAGTGTCGGCTTTCCACGGCCATTCCACGCTAGGCGCTTGACGCCACAGGTCGATGCTCGTAGGGCCAGATTCATACCCCCCCGATGAGGAGCGCTTCCATCGATGGAAATCTTCACCGCAGCAGGTTTGTCGGCCCTCCTCCAGGTCATCGCCATCGATCTGGTCCTTGCCGGTGACAACGCTATCGTCATCGGCCTTGCTGCGGCTGGACTCCCTAAGGATCAGCGCAAGAAGGCGATCCTCGTGGGTATCGCTGCCGCCACGGTATTGCGCATCGGTTTCGCTCTGATCACCCAGTGGTTGCTTGCTATCGGCCCGATGCTGCTCATCGCGGGCGGCCTGCTGCTTCTGTGGGTGTGCTGGAAGATGTGGCGCGAACTAAGCGTCACCCACGAGGAGGAGCACGAGGCCACCGAGGCCTTGGACGATATCGACAGTGGAAAGGCGCCATCGGGGCCTGCGCGCAAGACATTTGCCCAGGCTGCCTGGCAGATCGTCATCGCCGACGTTTCGATGTCGCTGGACAATGTGCTCGCCGTCGCCGGTGCCGCAATGGAACACCCGACGGTGCTGATCATCGGCCTTGCGCTGTCGATTGCCCTGATGGGCTTTGCAGCGTCCTTCGTCGCGCGGCTGCTGCATCGCTACCGCTGGATCGCCTACATCGGCTTGCTCATCATCCTCTACGTCGCGCTGAAGATGTTGCTCGACGGTGCGGTGGAGCAGTTCCCCGAACAATTCCAATTCCTGACGCCATGGTTCGGCAAGGAAGCCGGTGCTGCGCATTGAGAGGCTGCACCCTGCGGTTTGCTTGATTTTGGAACTGTGCTATTGCGCCGCTGAATTGAGCGCTGCTTAAAGCGCACCAACTGAAAACCAGAGATTTCCGGGCCGGCCCTTCAAGGGTTCCGGCCCGCGTCCATTGGAACGCCACGATGACCGCAGCACCCCGTATCAGCTTTGTCAGCCTCGGATGCCCGAAAGCACTTGTCGATTCCGAGCGCATCCTGACGCGGCTGCGCGCGGAGGGTTATGAAATATCCCGCAAGCACGACGGTGCAGACCTTGTCGTGGTCAACACATGCGGCTTTCTCGATTCCGCGCGCGACGAGTCCCTGAATGCCATCGGCACGGCCTTGAAGGAGAACGGCAAGGTCATCGTCACCGGCTGCATGGGCGCAACGCCTGAGCTGATCCGCGAGAAACATCCGAATGTTTTCGCAATCACCGGTCCCCAGGCTTATGAAAGCGTGATGGAGGCCGTGCATGAGGCTGCACCGCCGGCACATGATCCGTTCACCGATCTGGTGCCGCCGCAGGGCGTCAAGCTGACCCCACGCCACTATGCGTATCTCAAGATTTCAGAGGGTTGCAACAACCGTTGCACCTTCTGCATCATCCCTGCCCTGCGCGGCGACCTTGTCTCGCGGCCGGCCGGGGATGTGCTGCGCGAGGCCGAAAAACTTGCCGCCGCCGGCGTCAAGGAGTTGCTGGTGATCTCGCAGGATACCAGCGCCTATGGCGTCGACATCAAGTATGCTGCCAGCCCATGGAAAGATCGCGAAGTTCGCGCCAAGTTCCTCGACCTGTCGCAGGAACTTGGCGAGCTCGGCATCTGGGTACGCATGCACTACGTCTACCCCTACCCGCATGTCGCGGATGTGATCCCGCTGATGGCTGAAGGCAAGATCCTGCCTTATCTCGACATTCCCTTCCAGCATGCCTCGCCGCAGGTCCTGAAGAACATGCGCCGTCCTGCCCATGGCGAGAAGACGCTGGAGCGCATCCGTTCGTGGCGAGACGCCTGCCCGGACCTCGCCATCCGCTCGACCTTCATTGTGGGCTTTCCCGGGGAGACGGAAGACGATTTCGAAATGCTGCTCGACTGGCTGGATGAAGCGAAGATCGATCGCGCGGGCTGCTTCAAATATGAACCGGTGAAGGGTGCACGTTCCAATGATCTCGGCCTCGAGCAGGTTCCGGACGAAGTCAAGGAAGCGCGCTGGCACCGCTTCATGCAGCGCCAGCAGAAGATCTCCGCTGCGCAACTGCAGAAGAAGGTCGGCAGGCGCTTGCCTGTCATCATCGACGAAGCGAATGGCACCGTCGCCAAGGGGCGCACGAAATACGATGCGCCCGAGATCGACGGCTCGGTGCAGATCCAGTCGCGCCGGCCGCTGCGTGTCGGCGATATCGTGACCGTCAAGATCGACAGGGCCGATGCCTACGATCTGCATGGCATGGCTGTCTGATTTTTCGACCGCCGAGCAGAGCACACCTGAATCAAAAAGGGCGCCGAGAGGCGCCCTTTTCCATTCCGTCATGCCGCCCACTTACTGCGGCAGCTTGTCGTCCACGCCCTTGACGTAGAAGTTCATGCCGAGCAGCGTCTTGTCGTCGGCTACCTCACCGTCCTTCAGCCACGCCGAGCCGTCCTGCTTGGCAACCGGACCGGTGAAGGGGTTCCAGCCATCGGCGATCTTCTTCTGAGTGGCTTCCGCCATCGCCTTCACGTCATCCGGCAGGTTGGTATAGGGCGCCATGAAGACCGCGCCAGCCTTGATGCCCTCCCAGCGGTCTTCCGGCTTCCAGGAGCCGTCCAGAACCTTCTCGACACGCTCGATGTAATACGGACCCCAATCGTCCACGATCGCGGTGTATTGCGACTTCGGCGCGAACTTGATCATGTCCGAAGCCTGGCCAAAGCCATGCAGGCCGCGTTCCTGAGCAACCTGGAGCGGTGCGGTGGAATCGGTGTGCTGCACGATGATGTCGGCGCCCTGGTCGAACAGCGCCTTGGCGGCGTCGGCTTCCTTGCCCGGATCGAACCAGGAATTCACCCAGACGATCTTGGCCTTGAAGTTCGGGTTGATCGACTGCGCGCCCAGCATGAAGGAATTGATGCCCATCACCACTTCCGGGATCGGGAAGGAGACGATGTAGCCGGCAACGCCGCTCTTGGACTGCTTGGCTGCGATCTGGCCGAGGATGTAGCGACCTTCGTAGAAGCGGGCATTGTAGATGCCGAGGTTCGGCGCGGTCTTGTAGCCGGTGGCGTGTTCGAACTTGATATCGGGGAACTTGTTGGCCACCTTCACTTCGGCGTCCATGAAGCCGAACGAGGTGCCGAAGATGAGCTTGCAGCCCTGACGCGCCAGACGTTCGAAAGCGCGTTCGGCATCCGGGCCTTCGGCGACGTTTTCGAGGTAAGCGGTCTCGACCTTGTCGCCCAGCTTCTTTTCGACCGCGAGGCGGCCCTGGTCGTGCTGGTAGGAATAGCCGAAGTCGCCGATCGGGCCGACATAGACCCAGCAGACCTTCAGTTTCTCAGCCGCTTCGGCGGAGACGGCAACGGACATCGCCGCCGCCGAAGTCATCAGGGCAATCAGTAATTTTTTCATGATGTTACCTCTCTGGATTAACCTTGCTATGCTTCTGTTTTTTCAGGTTGTCAACGATCCGGAACGAAGGCCTGTCCGAGCGATGCCGGCGTGTTCATCATGGTCAGGCGCTTGTTGCGCGAGATGATGACCAGGACCACGATCGTGGCGAGGTAAGGCAGCGACGACAGGAACTGCGAGGGGACCGGAATGCCGAAGGCTTGCGCGTGCAGCTGGCCAATCCAGACCGCGCCGAAGATATAGGCGCCGGCGAGGACACGCAGTGGCCGCCAGGACGAAAACACCACCAGTGCCAGCGCGATCCAGCCGCGTCCCGCTGTCATGTTCTCCACCCATTGCGGCGTGTAGACCAGCGAGAGATGACCGCCGGCAAGGCCGGCGCAGGCGCCGCCGAACATGACTGCGAGATAGCGGTATTTGATGACCTGGATGCCCAGCGCGTGCGCCGAGGTATGGCTGTCGCCGATCGAGCGCAAGGTGAGCCCCGTGCGGGTCTTGAACAGGAACCACGACACCCCGAACACGAGTACAATCGAAATGTAGAAGATCGGATCCTGGCCGAACAGCAATTTGCCGACCACCGGCAGATCCGTCAGCACCGGAATGTAGAGGTTGGGCAGGCGCTCGCCCGGCAGGCCGACAAAGCCGGTGCCCATCATGCCGGAAAGGCCGAGGCCGAGTAGCGTCAGCGACAGGCCCGTGGCAACCTGATTGGTCGCGAGTGACAGGGTCATCACGGCAAATAACAGCGAAAACAGTGCGCCGACGACGATGGCGGCGACGAGGCCGATCCAGGGCGAACCGGTCAGGAAGCCCGCGCCGAAGCCGGCGACAGCGCCCATCACCATCATACCCTCGACACCGAGGTTCAGAACGCCGGAGCGTTCGACCACCAGTTCGCCGATGGCGGCAATCAGAAGCGGCGTGGCAGCCGTCGCGATGGTCAGGAGAATGCTGACGGTCATGTCCATGTCAGTGAGCCTCCTCCAGCTTCGGCGAAGCGTCGAGCTTAGGCGCCGGTGCCAGGCCGACGAGCCGGATGCGATAGTGGATCAGCGTGTCGCAACCCAGGACGAAGAACAGCAGCATGCCCTGGAAGACGCGCGCCACCTTGTCGGAGATACCGAGCACGCTCTGGGCGGCTTCGCCGCCGAGATAGGTCAGGCCGAGCACCAGGCCGGCGGCGACGATACCGAGCGGGTTCAGGCGGCCAAGAAAGGCGACGATGATGGCGGTGAAGCCGTAGCCGGGTGAGATCGAGGGCTGCAACTGGCCGATGGCGCCGGAAACTTCGGAGATGCCGGCGAGGCCCGCGAAAGCCCCCGACAACATGAAGGCGAAAAACACCATGCGGTTGAAGCTGAAGCCGGCAAAGCGCCCTGCCCGCGGGCTCGATCCCAGCACACGGATCTCGAAACCCTTTAACATGCGGCTCATCAGGATCCAGACCAGCACAGCGGCTACCAGCGCGAAGACGAAACCCAGATTGGCGCGGCCCGACATCGGCATCAGTTCCGGCAGCACGGCGGACGGGTTGAACTGCACTGTCTGCGGGAAGTTGAAGCCCTTGGGATCGCGCCAGGGCCCGCGCACCAGCCAGTCGAGGAAGAGTTGCGCGACATAGACCAGCATCAGGCTGGTCAGGATTTCGTTGGTGTTGAAGCGCGTCTTCAAGAATGCAGGAATCGCCGCATAGGCAGCACCGCCAACCATGCCCATCAGCAACATCAGCGGCAGCACGAATGGTCCCTGCATTTCCGGATAGAGCACCGGTATGACCGAACCGACGATCGCACCGAAGACGAACTGACCCTCGGCGCCGATATTCCAGATGTTGGAACGGAAGCAGACCGACAAGCCAACCGCGATGAGGATCAGCGGGGCCGCCTTGATCGCCAGCTCATGCAGTTGCCACACTTCGGTAATCGGCGAAATGAAGTAGGTGTAGAAGGCCGTCAGCGGATTGATGCCAAGCAGCGCGAACAGGATCGCGCCGGCGACCATCGTCAGCGCGAAGGCGATGAACGGCGATAGCGCCGAAAACAGCATGGAGCGTTGCGGGCGCTTGACGAGTTCCAAGCGCATCACGCGGTCTCCAGCTTTTGGTCGACGTGTCCGGGTTCGGCGCCCCCCATCAACAGGCCGATCCTTTCAAACGTCGCTTCCGCGATCGGGATCGGCTTGGACAGTTCGCCGTTGTGCATGACAGCGATGGCATCGGAGATCTCGAACAGTTCGTCGAGATCCTGGCTGATGACCAGCACGGCCGAGCCGCCACGCGCCAATTTGATCAGCGCCTGGCGGATGTGAGCCGAAGCGCCGGCATCGACCCCCCAGGTCGGCTGATTGACGATCATGACCGTCGGCTGGCGGTCGAGTTCCCTGCCGACGATGAATTTTTGCAGGTTGCCGCCTGAAAGCGCTGCAGCCTCCGGATCAGGCGCGCTCTTGCGCACATCCATGATCTTGATGATGCGCTGTGCCGCTTCATAGACAGCGCCATTCTTGACCATGCCGCCCGAGCCGACGAAAGCCTTGCCGTCGGTGGCGTAGCGCGAGAGCAGCAGGTTCTCGGAAAGCTTCATGCGTGGTGCTGCGCCATGCCCCAGCCGCTCTTCCGGGACAAACGCAGCACCCAACAGACGGCGGCCGGTGATGTCCAGCTTGCCGGCGTCCTTGCCGCGAATGCGGACCGCGTCGGCGCTGGTTTGCTGCACTTCGCCGGACAGCGCTTCGAACAATTCGCCCTGGCCGTTGCCGGCAACGCCTGCGATGCCAAGGATCTCGCCTGCCTTCACGGAAAGCCAAATGTTCTTGAGCGGCATCGAGAACGGGCCCGCGGGCTTGCGGCTCAGTCCACAAACACTGAGCAATTCCTGTGCGCCGTCGAGCGTGATGGGCGTCCGCTCGGCGGATTTCACCTCGTTGCCGACCATCATGCGGGCCAGCGACGCCGCCGTTTCCTCGCGCGGATTGCAGTGGCCGACGACCTTGCCGTGGCGCAGGACCGTTGCACGGTCACAGAGGCGCTTCACCTCTTCCAGACGGTGCGAGATATAGAGGATCGACTTGCCTTCGGCGCGCAGCCGCTCCAGCGTTTCGAACAGTTTGTCGGCTTCCTGCGGCGTGAGCACTGAAGTCGGCTCGTCGAGGATGATCAGTTGCGGCGCCTGAAGCAGGCAACGGATGATCTCGATGCGCTGGCGTTCTCCGACCGAAAGGTCGCCGACAAGCGAGTCCGGATCGAGCGGCAGGCCGTAGGAATAGGAGAGCGCCCTCGCCTTTGCCGCGATCGAGCCGATCGGCGCGCCGTCATCCAGCGAAAGAGCGATATTCTCGGCCGCAGTCAGCGCCTCGAACAACGAAAAATGCTGGAAAACCATGCCGATGCCGAGCTTTTTTGCCACGCTCGGGCTGGTCATCCTGACCGGCTGGCCGTCCCAACGGATTTCGCCGGAATGCGGCTCCAGCGAACCGAACAGCATCTTCACCAGCGTCGACTTGCCGGCACCATTTTCGCCGAGAAGCGCGTGGATCTCGCCTTTTTCGATGGTGAGGTCGATATGGTCGCACGCCGTCAGCGTGCCGAATACCTTCGTCAGTCCGCGAACCTCGAGCAGGCTCGCGGCGGCTTCTTGTGCACTCACGGTGCCTCCCATTCGGTTTTCCCGAATATGTTCTTTGTTCCCGCAATCATCGTAGGCAGCAGCGGCTCAACTCCGATAGCAGCACGCAAATTGAAAGAGCTTCAAGAATTTCAGCAAAGCGCCGTGAATGCTTATGGAACAAGCACAGTCGTTCCCGTCGTCTTGCGCCCTTCAAGGTCGGCCTGGGCTCTTCCAGCGTCTTTCAAAGCATAAGTCTGATTGATCTTGATTTCGACGATGCCTTTCAGCACCACGTCGAACAATGCCTTGGCCGAGGCTTCGAGATCCTCGCGCCTGGCGTTGTAGACAAACAGTGTCGGCCGGGTGGCAAAGAGCGAACCCTTCTGGGCCAGGAGCGCGATATTGAAGGGCGGGATCGGTCCGGACGATTGGCCGAAGCTGACGAAGGTGCCGAGCGGGCGAAGGCAGTCCAGCGAACCCGGGAATGTATCCTTGCCGACCGAGTCGTAGACGACATCGCATTTGCGGCCGCCCGTCAGCCGGGCGACCTCGGCAACGAAGTCCTGCGTTCGGTAGTCGATGACATGGTCATAGCCGTGCGCCTTGGCGAGTTCGACTTTTTCCGGCGAGCCGGCCGTGCCGATCACCGAAGCGCCGAGATGCTTGGCCCATTGCCCGAGGATCAACCCGACACCGCCGGCTGCGGCGTGATAGAGGATCGTGTCGTCAGGGCCGACCTTGAATGTACGCCGCAGCAGATATTCGGCCGTCATGCCCTTCAGCATCACGCCGGCGGCCTGTTCATCGCTGATACCGTCCGGGATATTCACGACACGGTCGGCGGCGATCACGCGCTGTTCGGCGTAGGCACCGGTATTGATCACATACGCGATGCGGTCGCCTTGCTTAAGCCCTTTGACCCCTTCACCTATTTCCAGCACGACGCCAGCCGCCTCGCCGCCAGGGATCAATGGCAGGCCATTCGGCGCCGGATAGAGGCCGGTGCGGAAATAGATGTCGATGAAGTTGAGGCCGATCGCCGTATGCCTGACAAGGATCTGACCGGGGCCCGGACGACCAGGATCGGCATCCTCATAGACCAATGCCTCAGGACCGCCATGGGCGTGGATACGGACTGCCTTGCTCATTCTCAAACTTTCCTGGCGCCAAGATTAGGGAAGAACTGCATGACGCCACCGATACAGAACAGATAGATGCCGGTCAGGCTGATACCGATCTTGGTGAAAAGGCTGACCTGTTCGCCCAGAACGCCGATCTGGTTGTAGAAATTGGCAAGGGCCGACTGCGCCAGGGCAAGCGCGCCGAAACCGCACCATAACAGCGTCACCGTAAGGTTCACCGGCCGCAACCGCACAACGCGGACGGGGTGCAGGAAGTTGATCGGCACGAAGGTGAGGATGCCGGCTATCACCACCACGGCAAACGACACCCATTGCCCCGGTTCGATGACGAACAGCGTGAAGACCACCATGTTCCACACCACCGGGAAGCCCTTGAAGAAATTCTCCTTCGTCTTCATGCCGGTGTCGGCGTAGTAGATCGCGCTCGACACCACGATGATGGCGGCCGACAGGAACGAAAGCCCCTCGCCCATGAAACCGCGCTGGTAGAGCGCGAAGGCCGGGATCAGCACGTAGGTAACATAGTCAATGATGTTGTCGAGCAGCTCACCCGACCAGGTCGGCAGGATTTCCTTCACTTCCAGCTTGCGCGCAATCGGCCCGTCGATGCCGTCGACGAACAGCGCAAGCCCGAGCCACCAGAACATTGCCGTCCAGCGTTCTTCACTCGCAGCGACCAGCGACAGGAAAGCCAGGAACGAGCCGGACGCGGTGAGCAGGTGGACGGAGAACGCCCTCGCCTGCGGCCACGTCACCTTCTTCTTAGGGCGTGGGATACGCTCGGCGATCTTTTTTGCGGTTGTTTTCTTCTTCACGGGCCTCGCCAATCCAGCTTGCAGATTTCGGCCGAGCGGCCGGCGAAATTCCAGTTGCGACCGAAGGCACGCATACGGCTCTTGTCGGATTTGGCAACAATGATCTCTGGCGCAATCCAGTATTCGGAGTTGCTGATCACTGTGTCCTTCCCGCGCGCCTTGCCGGGAATGGGCGTGATCGCACCGTCGATGATCTTCGGGATCTGGAAAACGCGCGTTCGGTCCTGGGTCTCGTAGGTGATCGGGGCCTGTTCGACGCCGAGGAACTTTCCGACGAGGATCGACAGAAGTGACGTCGTGCCACCAGCCTTGCCGGTGAAGATCTTGGTCAATGCCTTCACGGCATGGATCGAGGCCCGCTTGTCGATGAACAGACCCGCGGTCCAGTTGCCGCGACTCATGTAGCCCGGGATTTCCATGATCAGGCCGAGATTGAGCCCGGAAAGATCGACATCACCGAAATGGCCGGCATCGATTCGAAAGCCAGCCCAGGTCTGGCAATAGCCTTCCGTAGGCGGATGATTGCCGAGCGACAGCACACAGGGACAAAAAACCGTGCAATTGCAAGAGAGTACAAGCTCTCCTTTCATTGCCCAACTATGGTCGGTCATCGCCTGGTGTCCCTCTAACACAGGGACACTAATAGCAGGGCGGTGGCCCATACAAGCAGTATCACTCCGGCGATCCTGCTTGGCAGGCGGCCATTCACTTGTTTTTCGAGCAAGGCGAACAGCCCGAGCAGCACCATCCAGAACAGGTTCATGATGCCCACGGCAAACATCACCAGCATCAGCGCCCAGCAGCAGCCGAGGCACCATATGCCCTGCTCCGTTCCCAATCGGAAAATGCGTTGGGGCTTATCACTCCAGCGCGCAAACAGAATGGAAAACGGCCGCCGGCATTTCTTGAGGCAGGCTTCCTTCAAGCCGCTGAACTGGTAGAGGCCAGCTGCACCCAGCAACACGGCGGCGGCGACGCCGCTGGCTGGACCGAATGCCTGCCCGTCCGGGGCTATCGCCTGCAATCCCAGTGTCAGGCCAGCGAAGGCCAATGACGCGACCAGCCAGACTGCCAGATAGCCCGCCACGAGGATCAGCGGATGCACCACGGGTTCACCCTTGATGCGAGCGGTATCTGCGATCTCACAGTAGGTGCGGATCATTGGCGCTGCGGAAGGCAACATGGTCGCCACAGCCATCAGAAACCACATCGTTGCCAGGGCCGAGAACTGGCTGATCGAATAAGCCTGGAACGGTGCCGGTCCTACGCAGAGCGCGACGAAACGTTCAAGCACAGTTGGCAGCGGTATCGTCGGTAGATCTCGCAGCAGGCTACCGCCAGGAACGGAGCCGGCCAACCCCGCCTGTGCGCCGCGCATTGCCATGCCGGCCAGCAGCAGCCATGCCAGGAGAACGGCTCCGCCAAGCACTGCCACAACCACGTAACGCGGTTTGGCGCCGACGCCGGCAACAGCCCGCCCAACGCGGTCGAGATGGCTGAAATCATCACTCTGGCCGGTCATAGGCTGAATCGCCACGTTGATCACGCAAGTCCGGCTGCACTATATGCGTTGTTCATGGCAGGTCGACCGCTACCGGACACTCTTCGATCCGCCAGCAGAAAAACCATGCGAGTGCCGATGCCAGACACGATCTCGAATTCCCCAATCCTTGTCGCCGGCACCGGTCCGGCCGGCTTGATCACCGCTCTTGGTTTTGCCCATGCCGGATTTCCAGTAACCTTAGTTGGCCCAGAGGCTAATGCCTCCGATGGCCGCACCACCGCACTGATGAATCCGGCGCTGAAAGTGCTCGACCGCATCGGCGTCCTTGGTGAACTGCAGCCCGTGGCTGCTCCCCTCAAGATCATGCGCATCGTCGATGCCACACGACGTCTCATCCGCAGTCCGGTCGTTACTTTTCGCGCAAGCGAGATCGACGAAGAGCAGTTCGGCCTCAACTTCCCCAACAATGTGCTCAACCCAGTTCTGGCCAAGGTCGTGGAGGTCTCGCCCGGGATCGATTGGCGCAAGTCCCTCGTCACGAGCTGGTCTCTCGACGGGGATACGGCAACAGCGATCCTTGCCGACGGCACTTCTGTTTCCGGTGCCCTTGCCGTTGCCGCTGATGGTCGTCTGTCGCCTGCACGCGAAGCCGCAGGCATAACGACGGCCAAACGCACCTATCCGCAAGCCGCTTTGGTGCTGAATTTCGGTCATCGGGTCGAGCATGGCTTTGTGTCGACTGAATTCCACACCGAGACAGGTCCGTGCACGCAGGTTCCCCTGCCTGGCAATCGCTCGAGCCTCGTCTGGGTGGTTGAGCCGGAAATGGCCAAGGAATTGGCGGCGCTCGATGATGCCGCACTTTCAGTCAAGGTCGAGGAACGGATGCAGTCGATGCTCGGCCGCGTCAGCGTCGAACCTGGGCGGCAGATCTACCCGCTTTCAGCCGCCACCCCGCTGCGCTTTGCTGCAAAACGCATCGCGTTGGTCGGTGAGGCGGCCCATGTCTTCCCACCAATCGGCGCACAAGGTCTAAACCTTGGTATCAGGGATATCGACGATCTCATTGATGTTGCTTTGAAAAACCAAGGTGATCCGGGCGCTGCTGCGGCGCTCGCCGCTTACGATTTCAAGCGGCGGCCCGACATCCTGGCGAGAAGCGGCGCAGTCAACCTGCTCAACATGTCGCTGCTGTCGGACATGCTGCCGGCACAGATGGCGCGCAGCGCGGGCCTTGGCCTGCTCGGCGGCTTCGCGCCGCTCCGCGCCTTCTTCATGCGCGAGGGTCTACGCCCCGGCAGCGGCTTCGCGGCCCTGGCCGGAGGCTTAAGGGAACAGATCCGGCGGTAGGATGCCGTTGCGGATCAGATAGAGCAGCCCCGTCACCGTAAAGACCGACAGGCAGGTGGTGATCAGCACGCTGGCCGAAGCGCGCTGCACCCAAACGCCATATTGCTGGGCAATGACGAAGACGTTGGTCGCCGTCGGCAACGCAGCCAGAAGCACCGCAGAAAACAGCCAGGCCGGCGAGAAATTGCCAACAGCGCTCAGCACCACATAACAGAGCAGCGGGTGCACGATGAGCTTCAGCAGCGCGATCGGCAACATTTCGGCCGGCACACGGTTCAGGGGCCGCAAAGCCAGCGTCACGCCCATGGCGAACAGCGCGCATGGTGCGGCCGCGTTCGACAGGTAGACCAGCAGCCTTTCCGCCGGCACCGGTGGCCGGAACTGGAAATAGGCCGCGGCAACGCCGACGGCCGTGGCGATGATGAAGGGATGGAGGACGATCTTGCGAACAACCTCCAGGATCAGTTCCGGCGCGGGGCGTTTTTCGCCGCCAGACAACGCCATCATCATCGGTGCAACGGCAAAATGGATGATGTTTTCAAAACAGAAAATGAGTGCCACCGGCACCGCGGCCTGTTCGCCAAAAGCAAGCAATGCCAGCCCCGGCCCCATATAGCCGATATTGCCATAGGCCGCGGCCAGCGCCTTGATTGTCGACTGGGCGATCTCGCCGCGCGACATGATGACGGAAGCGGCAAACATCAGGGAAAAGACGACATAGGTCGAAAAGACCGAGCCCAGGATGAAATTCCATTCGGTCAGCTTCTCGAACGGCGTCTTGGCAAGAAGCTGGAAGAACAGCGCCGGCAAAGCGACATAGATGATGAAGGTGTTCATCCATCCCAGCGCCTCCAGCGGCTGCCTGGTCAGCCGCGCCACCAGAAAACCCAAGAAGATCAACCCGAAGAAAGGCAGGACCAGACCGATGACTTCCGACATGCCGTTCCCCGACAATTCTTGCTCCGGCCTATAGGCTGATCAGGGAGGGTGCAAGCTTGGCAGGATTGAATTGCGGCAGTTCCTGCGCCAAATAACAATGGAAAGTTGTGTGGTGAGTATGATGAAAACAGCCAGATTCTCAATCGGACAAGTGGTTCGCCATCGGCTGTTTCCGTTTCGCGGCATCATCTTCGATGTCGACCCGCAATTCGCCAACACCGAAGAATGGTATGAATCAATCCCCGCGGAAGTCAGGCCGCGCAAGGATCAGCCTTTCTATCATCTGTTGGCCGAGAACTCGGAGACCGAGTACATCGCCTACGTCTCGGAGCAGAATCTGCTCGAAGACGATTCCGGCGAGCCGGTACGGCACCCGCAGATCAACGAATTGTTCGACAAGACGGCTGACGGGCGTTACGAGCCCAAGCATCATTCCAAACACTGATCTGGTCGAGAACCCCGGTTTTCGCAAACAAAAAGGGCTCCGAAATCCGGAGCCCTTTTTTGTTCGGCGTCGCAGTGCCGATCAGACGTCCTTCTTCTGCGGCGTAATGCGCAGTTCGAGCTCGCGCAGCTGTGTCAACGTCGCCGGGCTCGGCGCGCCCATCAGCAGGTCCTGTGCCTGCTGGTTCATCGGGAACAGCGAGATCTCGCGCAGGTTCTTGGCGCCGACCAGCAGCATGATGATACGGTCGATGCCGAACGCCGCACCGCCATGCGGCGGCGCGCCGTACTGGAAGGCGCGGTAGAGACCGCCGAAACGCTCTTCCACATCCTGCTGGCTCAATCCAACCTTTTCGAAGGCAGCAACCATGGTTTCCGGCGACTGGTTGCGGATCGAGCCGGAAGCGATCTCGAAGCCGTTGCAGACGGCGTCGTACTGGAAAGCCTTGATGGTGAGCGGATCCTGGTTCTTCAACGCCTCCAGGCCACCCTGCGGCATGGAGAACGGGTTGTGCGCGAAGTCGACCTTCTTCTCGTCTTCGTTCCACTCGAAGAACGGGAAGTCGACGATCCAGCACAGCTCGAAGCGGTCGCGGTCGACGAGGTTCAGTTCCTCGCCCGCACGGGTGCGTGCCTCGCCGGCGAATTTGTAGAACTTGTCCGGTTCACCAGCGACGAAGAAGCAGGCGTCGCCGTCATCAAGGCCGAGCTGGGTGCGGACGGCCTCGGTGCGCTCCTCACCGATGTTCTTGGCGAGTGGGCCTGCACCTTCCAGCTTTTCGGCTTCCTTGCGCCAGAAGATGTAACCGAGACCAGGTTGACCCTGCTGCTGCGCCCAGGCGTTCATACGATCGCAGAAGGCACGCGAACCGCCTGTCTTGGCAGGGATTGCCCAGACCTGAACCTTCGGGTTCGAAGCAATCATGTTGGCGAAGACCTTGAAGCCTGAGCCGGCGAAATGGCTCGTCACCTCTTCCATGATGATGGGGTTGCGCAGGTCGGGCTTGTCGGAGCCGTATTTGCGGATCGCTTCGTCATAAGGGATGCGCGGCCATTCCTTGGTCACCGGCTTGCCTTCGGCGAACTGCTCGAACACCGAGGTCATCAGCGGCGTCATGGTGTTCCAGACGTCTTCCTGCGTAACGAAGCTCATCTCGAGGTCGAGCTGATAGAATTCGCCCGGCAGGCGGTCGGCGCGCGGATCTTCGTCGCGGAAGCATGGCGCGATTTGGAAGTAGCGGTCGAAGCCCGCCACCATCAGAAGCTGCTTGTACTGTTGCGGTGCCTGCGGCAGCGCGTAGAAATTGCCGGGGTGGATACGGCTCGGCACCAGGAAGTCGCGCGCGCCCTCCGGCGAGGAAGCCGTCAGGATCGGCGTCGAGTACTCGGCGAAACCGGCAGCCGTCATCTCGCGGCGCATGGCGGCAATGACCTGTGTGCGCTTGACGATGTTCTTGTGCAGCGTATCCCGGCGCAAATCGAGAAAACGGTACTTCAGGCGCACGTCCTCGGGATAATCCGGCTCGCCGAACACCGGCAGCGGCAGTTCCTTGGCAGCCGAAAGCACTTCGATCTCGCGCGCAAAAATCTCGATCTCGCCGGTCGGCAGGTTGGCGTTCGCAGTTTCCGCGGTACGTGCCTTGACGTCACCGTCGACGCGGATCACCCATTCGCCGCGCACCGTCTCGGCCGCCTTGAAGGCCGGCGAATCCGGATCGGCGACGATCTGGGTCAGGCCGTAGTGGTCGCGCAGATCGATGAACAGCAGGCCGCCGTGATCGCGCACGCGATGGACCCAGCCGGAGAGCCGAACATTCTGGCCGACATCCGACTTCCTGAGAGCTGCACAGGTGTGGCTGCGGTAACGATGCATAGGACTGCCATTCCAAGATTTCAGGGGTTCATGCGAACGGGCGGCGCAGTATGCGCGATGCCCGAAAATTGGCGCGAAAAGCGCACGCAAGCCGGCTTTTGTCAAGGTGAACGCGATAACTGAACAGCCATGCGGCCCGACCGGCCGCTCAGCCGGAGCCGTTACCGGTCAGAACTGCTTCTTCAGCCAGATGGTGGCGTGTCCTGGCGGATAGTCGTCAATGCGGCCGAACTCCTGAAAACCGTGACGTTTGTAGAATTCCGGCGCCTGGAAGGAAAAGGTTTCGAGATAGGCACCGAGACAGCCGCGTTCGCGCGCGATCGCTTCCGCCTTGGCGAGCAACTGGCTGCCAAGGCCGCCCTTGCGATTCTCAGGGCTCACCCACAACCAGTCGACGAACATCCAGGAATAGCCGGTATTGCCTTTGAGACCGCCCAGCACGCTGCCATCGTCGTCGCGCGCCAGGATCCAAAGCTCCTGGTGGTTGTAGGGCCCGCCCTTTGCGATGTTGTATTCGTCCAGCCCCTCGCCGATCATATCGGCGATGTCTTCATCGACTTCTGCGCTGACGGTCAGCATCACCATTGGACACCTGAGGTTTCACTTGAATAGAGGTCGGCGGATTCGGAATGTCTTTTTGGTGTTCCGTTTGCCGCGATATTTGCGATTCTCACTGAGCGGTTTCAAATCTGGCGGGAAAAAGGCCGTTATACGCAGCCGATAGCAAGAATGCGCCCATCTATGACTTGACGAAACCGGTCGGCAGGCGAGACAAGATCGCATTCCTTGCCAATGAGATTTTGATGCATCTGATAACAAGCCAAGAAGAACTGGATGCGGTTGTTCGCGAACTCGCCAAATCCGAATTCGTCACCGTCGATACCGAGTTCATCCGCGAAACCACATTCTGGCCGGTGCTTTGCCTGATCCAGATGGCGGCTCCGGGCGTTACCGCGTTGATCGATCCGCTGGCCCCTGGCCTCGACCTGAAGCCGTTCTTCGACCTCATGCGCAATGAGAAGGTCATCAAGGTTTTCCACGCCGCGCGCCAGGATATCGAAATCGTCGTCCATCTGGGTGATCTCGTGCCGCATCCGGTCTTCGACACCCAGGTTGCTGCGATGGTCTGTGGTTTCGGCGACAGCGTTTCTTATGACCAACTGGTGCAGAAGGTTACCGGTGCCCGCCTCGACAAGTCGTCGCGTTTCACCGATTGGCGCCACCGGCCGCTTTCCGACAAGCAGCTTGACTATGCGCTGGCCGACGTCACCCATCTGATCGACGTCTATAAGCACCTGAAAGACCAATTGGCCCGTGAGGATCGCGCCCATTGGTTGAATGAGGAGATGGAGGTGCTCACCTCCCGCGAGACGTACGACCCTCATCCCGAAGATGCCTGGAAGCGGCTGAAGATGCGGCTGCGCAAACCACAGGAACTGGCTGTGGTGCAGGCAGTCGCGGCCTGGCGCGAGCGCGAGGCAAGAGAGCGTGACGTACCGCGCGGACGGGTGCTGAAGGACGATGCGATCTATGAGATCGCGCAACAGGCGCCGCGTGACGCCAACGCGCTCGGCCGCCTGCGTACGACACCGAAAGGATGGGAGCGCTCGGCAACGGCGACCGCCCTGCTCGAAGCGGTCAATGCTGCATTGGCTCGTCCGAAGGAAGAGATGCCGAAACTGCCAAAGGTGTTTCAGCCGCCGGAAGGCACAAGCGCGGCGTCGGAACTGCTCAAGGTCCTGCTCCGGATCGTCGCCGAAAAACAAGGCGTTGCCGCCAAGGTGCTGGCGACCAGCGACGATATCGATCGGATTGCCGCGGAGGGCGAGGATGCCGACGTGCCGGCCTTGCAAGGCTGGCGTCGCGCCGTGTTCGGCGACGCCGCCCTGCGGCTCGTGCGCGGTGAAATCGGCATCAAGTTCGAAAAGCGCAGGATTGCTGTCTTCGACCTGAAATCCTGATCGCGAGGGCGAGGAGCGCCCTCGCCCGTTGCAAGGTTTGGTTCGCGCTCAGGCGCCGCCGTGGTAGTTCGGGCTCTCGCGCGTGATCGTCACGTCATGTGCATGGCTTTCCCGCAGACCGGCATTGGATATCCGCACGAAAGTTGCCCGCTCGCGCATGTCGCCAAGGTCGCGAGCACCGACATAGCCCATTGCCGCCCGCAAGCCACCGGCCAGTTGATGCAGTACCCCGGCCACCGGACCCTTGTAGGGGACCTGTCCTTCGATACCTTCCGGCACCAGCTTCAGCGTATCGCGCACTTCGGCCTGGAAATAACGGTCGGCCGAACCGCGCGCCATCGCGCCGACCGAACCCATGCCGCGATAGGCTTTGAACGAACGTCCCTGATGCAGGTAGACCTCGCCCGGGCTTTCGTCCGTGCCGGCCAGCAGCGAGCCGATCATGGCCGCATTGGCGCCGGCGGCCAGCGCCTTGGCAAGGTCGCCCGAATATTTGATGCCGCCGTCGGCGATGATCGAAATGCCGGCCTTGTCGGCCGTTTCCACCGCAGACATGATCGCCGAGAGCTGCGGTACGCCGACACCGGCGACGATGCGGGTGGTGCAGATCGAGCCAGGGCCGATGCCGACCTTGACACCGTCGGCGCCGGCATCGATCAGCGCCTGAGTGCCGGCCGCCGTGGCGACATTGCCGGCAATGATACGCACGGAGTTGGAAAGCTTCTTCGCCCGCGTCACCGCATCCAGCACGCGCTGCGAATGGCCGTGCGCGGTATCGATGACGAGAAGGTCGACGCCGGCGTCGATGAGGCGTTCGGCCCGTTCGAAACCATCATCGCCGACGCTGGTTGCCGCCGCGGCACGCAGGCGCCCCTGCGCGTCCTTGGTGGCATGCGGGTTGAGCTGTGATTTCTCGATGTCCTTGACGGTAATGAGACCGACGCAGTTGCCCTTCTTGTCGACCACAAGCAGCTTTTCGATGCGGTGCGAGTGCAGCAGGCGCTTGGCCTCGTCCTGATCGACGTTTTCCTTGACCGTGATCAGGTTCTCCCGCGTCATCAGTTCATAGACTTTCTGCGCGGGATTGGAGGCAAAACGCACGTCGCGGTTGGTGAGGATGCCGACCAGGCGACCCGTGATCTGACCGCCGGTGCCGCCATTCTCGACGACCGGGATGCCCGAAATGCCGTAGTGGCGCATCAGCCCGAGCGCATCCGCCAATGTCGCATCGGGGCCGATGGTGACTGGGTTCACCACCATGCCTGATTCGAACTTCTTCACCTGTCGGACCTGTTCGGCCTGTTCGGTGGGCGTAAAATTGCGATGGATGACGCCAATGCCGCCGGCCTGCGCCATGGCGATGGCCAGCCTTGCTTCGGTCACCGTATCCATGGCGGCCGAGATGATGGGAACGTTGAGTTCGATGTCGTTGGCAATGCGCGTGCGGATATCGGTTTCGCCCGGCATCACTTCCGAATGTCCCGGCTGCAGCAAGACGTCGTCGAAGGTCAGCGCGAGAGCGCCGGTAGCGGTTTCGATGATCTTTGCCATTGCCGATCCCTATCCAGACAAAATGGGGTCTAAAAACGAAACGGGCGCTGACCCGGATGGGTGCGCCGACTCGAAATTCCCTTTCAGGATTGGCGGTGGCTGGTAACACGTCTGATCGCCAATGGAAAGCGGCAACGGTCCTTGGCGGAACCACAACTGAAATTGTGGGAATAGCGGTGGCACATGCGCGGCCAGTTGCGTGGTTGTAATCGTCCTGCTTTACATGGCGTAGTGGTAATTTCCGGCGCGGGAGGGGCGGCGAAATTCATGACTAGCATTCAATGGGGACGAGAAGGTCAAGCCGAGGCCGCGGCAGACAGAAATGTACCAGGCGCCTTGGAACGTTTTTCTTTCAAGGGGCAAGCCGGAGAGTATTTCGGCATCTGGATCGTCAATGTACTTCTGACGATCATAACCCTTGGTATTTATTCGGCATGGGCCAAGGTCAGGCGCCAGCGCTACTTCTACGGCAACACGTATCTCGCCGGTTCGAGCTTCGAATATCACGCCAAGCCGAAGCAGATTTTGATCGGCCGCATCATCGTGATCGTGATTTTGATCGTCTACAATGTCCTGTTGAATTTGTTCCCGATCGTCGGTTTGCTTTTTGCACTGGGTTTCTTCCTGGCAATACCCTGGTTCATCATGCGCGGCCTTCGGTTTAACGCACGTGTGACGAGCTACCGCAACGTGCGACTGAACTTCAACGGCAGCTACTGGGGCGCGTTTCGCGCGTTCATTCTGTCGAGCGTCGTCGCTGGCCTATCACTGGGCATCCTGGCCCCCTTTGCATCCCGCTGGAGCTGGTGCTACCTGCTCGATAATCTGACCTATGGGGATCGCCCGATCTCTTCGAATCCCAGGATAGGCGACCTCTACAAGCCGTGGTGGCTGTCTGCCATCCTGACCGTCGTCGGATTGGCTGTCATTGTTTTTGTCGTCGCGGCAATAGGTTCGGCTTACGGTGCATTCGAAGCGCCGGGGAGCATCATGTCGGTGGTGCCGCTGGGTTTGCTGGTCGGTCTATTTCTCGTCTATTCCTTGCCTGTGCTGCTCTACAAAGCCGGCGTCCGCAACGTTGTCTTGAATGCAACGGTGCTAGACCATCGGCATTGCTTCATGTCGGAGGTTGGCAGATGGCGCTATGCGTGGATCGCCATCACAAATTTCTTGGCAACCATCTTCACGCTCGGTCTCGCCCGCCCCTGGGCTGCTGTCCGCATGGCCCGCTATCTCGCTGATCATACCGGCTTGCACGTGGTCGGTTCGCTCGACAATTATCTCAGTACCGTGCGCGATACAGGTTCCGCCGTCGGGGCTGAATTCATGGATATCGAAGGCTTCGACTTTGGTTTCTGAAGCCGCTCCAAAGACCGTTTCGGGTCTCTGGCGGTTGCCGGACTCCGGCAAAGCGACACCGGCGGTTATCACGATAGACGGCTCCGCGATGGTGTCGGTGAAGGGCGATGGCGTTGCCGTTTCCCTCCCGTTGTCAGCGCTTGGAATCTCCGACCGGGTTGGCTCGATCCCCCGTCTCGTCACGTTCCCCGAACGTGGTGTTTTCGAAACAGCGGACAACGATGGCATCGACGATTTGATGAAGCCGCACGTCAGCCGGCATTTCGACTTGATCCATCAACTCGAACAATTCCGCCCGCGCCTCATCCTCTTCATTGTCCTGGCTGTGGCATTCTGTTTTGCGCTTTATCGCTTCGCGGTGCCGGCCCTCGTGGAAATTGCCGTGCTTGTGACACCTCCGGTGGTGCCGCAGATGATGAGCCAAAGCGCTCTGGTTTCCCTCGATAAGACCGTGTTTCATGAAAGCGCATTGAACCCCGAACGGCAGAAAGCGCTTTCCGACAAATTCGCGCAGATCGCGGCATTGACGCCCAGCAGTGCCAAGAGCGCGTTCGGTCCGGCAGCTCCCCACACGCTCAATTTCCGCAAGGGGGGTATCATCGGCCCCAACGCGTTTGCGCTACCGGATGGCACGGTTGTCCTGACCGACGAACTCGTCGAACTGGCCGGACAGGATGATGAAATGATCCTCGGGGTACTCGCTCACGAGATTGGCCATGTCGTTCGCCAGCACAGTCTAAGGCAGATCTACCGTGCTGCCGGTGTGGCTACGTTGATCATGTTCATCGGCGGAGATATCGGTTCCGGCACAGAGGATGCCCTGGTGCAGGGGGCTGCCCTGCTGGCGCTTTCATATTCGCGCAGCGCCGAGACAGAGGCTGATCGCTACAGCGTCGAACTCATGCATAAAGCGGGCCACGACCCTGCCGCGATTACACGTTTCTTCGAATTGCTGCAAAACGAGCTGGGTGACGTGTCCGGCAAAAGCTTCCTCGCGACACATCCGGCGACACCCGAGCGCGTCGCCGAAACACGGCGCTACGCCGAAGAGATCACTGCCAGGAAATGACTTCCGGCCCATGCAAGCGGAAATTACGCGAGGTGCCTGCCGTTATCGCGGTTTCGTTTCCGCAGCACGATTGGCGTGCTCCGCTCCCGGATACTTGCAATGCCGGCTGGGTCGCACAAAAGTGACCGAACGAAATGGGACGCAACCGCATTGCCGTGATAACGGCGTCGACCGAACGATCCCGCCGCGGTTTCAAGGTCCAGACTTTTCGTGAACAGAATCATCCCGCTCGTTCTGGCCGTCGCATTGTTCATGGAAAACATGGACTCCACCGTCATCGCCACGTCGCTGCCAGCGATCGCGACGGATATCGAGACGAGCCCGATCGCGCTCAAGCTGGCGCTTACCGCCTATCTCGTGGCGCTCGCGATCTTCATCCCGATCAGCGGCTGGATGGCCGACCGTTTCGGGGCGCGGAACGTGTTTCGGGCAGCGATTGCCGTTTTCATCCTGGGCTCGGTGGCCTGCGCGATGGCTTATTCACTCGAGACCTTCGTGCTTGCCCGCTTCTTCCAGGGCATGGGCGGCGCGATGATGACGCCGGTCGGGCGCTTGGTGCTGGTGCGGGCAACGCCGAAGAGCGATCTCGTCGCTGCCATGTCCTGGCTGACCATTCCAGCACTGGTCGGGCCCCTCGTCGGCCCGCCGGTCGGCGGCTTCATCACCACCTACTTCTCCTGGCACTGGATCTTCCTGATCAACGTGCCGATCGGCATCGTCGGGATGCTGCTGGCGACGCGTTATCTGCCGAAAACGCCACCCGGCGAAACGCCGCCGCTCGACTATGTCGGCCTCATGCTGAGCGGGCTGGCTGCTTCCGGCATTGTCTTCGGGCTCTCGGTGGTCAGCCTGCCTGCGCTGCCCCCCATCGTCGGCTTTGTCACTGTGGTCGTCGGCTTGGTTTGTGGCGGGCTCTATCTTTGGCATGCGCGCCACGCCAAAAACCCGCTCCTGGCGCTCGACCTTTTTCAGAACCAGGCCTTTCGCGCATCGGTGCTCGGTGGCGGCCTGTTCCGCATCGGCATTGGCGCCGTGCCGTTCCTGCTGCCGCTGATGTTCCAGATCGGTTTCGGCCTGACGCCATTTCAGTCGGGCATGATCACCTTTGTCTCGGCTCTTGGCGCGATCGGCATGAAATTCGTCACCGCCTGGCTGTTCCGGGTCGCGGGTTTCCGGCGTGTCTTGATATGGGGCTCGCTTCTGGCAGCAGCCTCGATTGCCATCTACGGGCTGTTCACGCCGACGACGCCCTATTTCCTGATGCTGGCTGTGCTGCTTGCAGGAGGCTTCATCCGTTCGATGTTCTTCACCGGCGTCAACGCGCTTGCCTTTGCCGAGATTCCGGCCGAGGACACGTCAAAGGCAACGCCCATCACGGCAGTGGCGCAGCAGCTGAACATCGCGCTCGGCGTGGCGCTGGCGGGCGGTATCCTGGAGGTCTCCACCAAGGTGCATGGCGGCCCGCTCACCTTGAGCGACTTCCATATCGCCTTCTTCATCGTCGCCGCGGTGGCTGCGCTGGCGGCGTTGTCCTTCATGCGTCTGTCGCCGGATGCCGGCAATGCCGTCTCCGGTTACAAGGCGCAGCCTGGTAAACCGATCGAAAACGCTGCGCCAACAGTTTGAAGCGCCACGCTTATTTTTCGGCCGGCGCCCGCCCCTTGAAGTCCTTGGCCAGCAGATAGAGCTCGACCGACTCGTCGCGCGAAGCCGGCGGCTTGACGTGATGGACCGAGCGGAACGCTCGTTTCAGCATGTCCAGCAGCTCGTTTTCCGTGCCCCCCTGGAAGGTCTTGGTCAGGAAGTGGCCGCCGGGCTTCAAGACCGACATGGCGAAATCGGCCGCCACCTCGCACAGATGCATGGTGCGAAGATGGTCGGTGCGGCGATGCCCGGTCGTCGGTGCAGCCATGTCGGAGAGAACGATATCCGGTTCGCCGCCCAATTCTTCGATCAATCGTGCCGGCGCCGCGTCGTCGAGGAAATCCATCTGTACGATGGCGGCGCCGGGAACGGCATCCATTTCCAGATAGTCGATGCCGACCACATGCGGCGCTTCGGCCGTCGATTTCGTGCGCGCGGCCGCCACCTGGCACCAGCCGCCCGGCGCGGCACCGAGGTCGATCACCTTCTGGCCGGGTTTCAACAGATGGTGCTTGTCGTCGATCTCGATCAGCTTGTAGGCGGCGCGCGAACGATAGCCATCCGCCTTGGAGCGCTGGACGTACGGGTCGTTGAGATGCCGCTCCAGCCAGCGCCGGGACGATTCCTTCAGGCCGCGCTTCTTCTTGACCTTGGTGCGCAAGACACGCGTCGTGCTGCCAGCACCGTCCTTTTTGTTGGTCATTGCCGGCCCTCTGTCCGCCAGGAACCGCGCACAGCGCGGTCATCGGCCATCAATTCACTCAAGATACCCTCGCGCAAGCCACGGTCGGCCACGCGCAGGCGTTCCGACGGCCACACGGCTCGAATCGCCTCGAGAATCGCGCAACCGGCAAGAACCAGGTCGGCGCGGTCGGCACCGATGCAGGGGTTGGCAACGCGCTGCTGGAAATCCCAGCCCAGCAGCTTCTCCACCATGCGATCGACATTCTCGCGCCCCATCCACAAGCCGTCGACGCGGCGGCGGTCGTAGCGCTCCAGATCGAGATGGACCCCCGCAAGCGTGGTCACGGTGCCGGAGGTGCCGAGCAGGTGGAAATGCGGACCAGCAACCAGATGGCTCAGCCGATGGCGTCCTTCGAAGGCGGCAAGACGCTCGGCGACATCATCCACCATCGCTGCGAAGCTCTCACGCGTCACCGTGCGGCCGCCGAAGCGTTCGGCCAATGAGACGACGCCAACCGGCAGAGAAGTCCAGGAGACGATATGATTTGCCAGGCGTTGCGAGCGGCGGTTGCTGAGATCAATGAGTGCAATCTCGGAAGACCCGCCGCCGATGTCGAACAGCACCACGCCCTTGGTCTCGCGCTCAATCAGCGAACCGCAGCCCGAAACGGCGAGTCGCGCTTCGGTTTCACGGTCGATGATCTCCAGCTTCAGCCCGGCCTCGCGTTCAACCCGCTCCAGAAACTCGGCGCCATTGGCCGCCGACCGGCAGGCTTCGGTGGCGATCAGCCGCGCCCCCGCGACCTTGCGAAGACGCAGCTTATCGGCGCAGACCTTCAACGCCTCGATGGCGCGGTTCATGGCTGCGTCGCTCAACCGACCGCTTGCCGAAAGCCCCTCGCCCAGCCGCACGATACGCGAAAAGGCGTCGATCACCCTGAATTGTCCATGGCGACCCGGTACCGCTACCAGCAGACGGCAATTGTTGGTGCCAAGGTCGAGGGCGGCAAAGACCGGCAATTCGCCGTTCCATGAAGGGCGAGACCTCTGCTCGTACGGAGTAGGGTTGGCTGGTCTTGCCGGTTGAGGATTCGCGGCGACGGACTGCTGTCCTGTTCTCAGCGGAGCCTCGGTTGTAGCAGGACCCGGCATGACGCCGTCCGCGGGCGCGAAAACCTTTCGCCCGCGCCGCCGCTTGCGTCGTTTACGTCCCTTGGCTCCCGGTGGGGCCGAAGCGTGCGAATCCCATCGCACGCCACCATGGCTCTGTCCCTCGCGGCCTGTGGCCCGGGATCCAGGCTCGGGCGATGCCGAAATCCCCTCCGACATGCCGCCCTCCGGCGCTCCAGCGCCGGCGTCGCGGTCTTTCACTGTCAATTCCTTCCAGTGCCGCGCGAACCGGTGGTCCGGACGCTGCTGGCACGAATATTTTCGTAAGTTGGCGCCAGACTAGCAGCGCAAGGCCCAATCACCAAGACCCGCACGAAAATTGTCGACCGCCGCAGTAGCGTCACAAGTGTCGCCGTAAACGTGCCACAAGTGTTGAATAGCCGGCTTCGATCAGGCATTTCTGGTTTCAACGGGTTTGCTGGCGCTCGTCGTCGGTGCAAAACCTGCGCGGGGCATCGAAATAGGATGGGTTGGGGTTGCTGATGGCCATGACGGCATGAATTTCAGGCGTTTTATCTGGCCGGTGATAGGGCTGGCAGCTGTCGCCTTTTCCATATGGGTTCTTTTCAACGAACTGCGCGGTATTTCGCTGGACGATGTCTGGGCGAGTCTCGCTGCCATACGCTGGACGCATTGGCTGCTGGCGGCATTCAGTTCGGTCGTCGCTTACGCGGCCCTTGCCGGTTACGATCACATCGCCCTCATGCATCTTGAAAAGCGGGTGTCCTGGCTGTTCGTGACGCTGTGCTCTTTCACCACCTACGCGCTGTCGCACAACATTGGCGGCTCGGTGTTCTCCGGTGCTGTCATCCGCTACCGCGCCTATGCCACGCGTGGCCTGTCGGGCCAGCAAGTCGGCGTGCTGGTGGCGATCTGCTGGATCACCTTCGTGCTGTCATCGATCCTGCTGGGCGGCATCGTGCTGATTCTCATCCCGGACCTGTTCGATCGATTCGCCGATGTCAGTGCTTTCAAAGAGATCGGCTATGGCGGGCTGTCGGCGGGCGCCGGCATCGCCATGATTCTTCTGGTCGGCGCCTATGTCTTCGGCAGCTGGCTGCATCTGAACCCGCTGAAGATCGGCTCCGTTCAGATCCACTACCCCAGGCTGCCGATCGTGGCGCGGCAACTGGTGATCGGGCCGCTGGAAATCCTGGCGGCCGGCGCGATCCTCTATTTCGCGCTGCCTGTCGAAAACAATCCAGGCTACCTCGTTGTCTTCGCTATCTTCCTTGTCGCCTTTTCGGCGGCGCAGATCTCGCATGCACCCGGCGGCCTTGGCGTGTTCGAGGTCGTGTTCCTTGCCGGCCTGCCGCAGATGGATCAGGCCGGCGTCATCGCGGCGCTGCTGGTATTCCGGCTGTTCTACCTCATCATCCCGCTCATCCTGGCCCTGATTGTCGTGCTGCTGTTCGAGCGCTCGCAGTTCGGCCGCGCCACCAATTGAAACGCAGTCGAGGCTTGACTATTTCCGGAGCATGGCTACAAGGCAGCGCAGAAACGGGCACGCGGCCTACCGAGCCGCCGGCGGAAAGCCACAAGTTACTTCAGCTCGTTTCACCAAGGCATTGAGTTCAATGCTTTTTGGGGAATAGGTTAACGGTAGACCCACGGACTCTGACTCCGTTAGTCCTGGTTCGAATCCAGGTTCCCCAGCCAAATTGGATGCTCCGCCGATACGTTGGCTCTCCCGGCCTGTTGCGCTGCAGCCGAAGCTAAAGTTTCCGCAAGCAAATCAAAAGGTTGTCTGAAGACCGCCTGAACCTCACCTCGGGTCCATCCGCAGTTCGACAGCACCAGATTCAGAAGCCGTTTCTTTTCGTGCGCGGGTTGGCGGGCGAACAACTGGCTGGCGTTGCGAGCCAATTCGAGCAGCCGAATGCCGTCGTCCATGTATGATTCCTGAGCCTCGCCGTGGCGTTCGATCTTTCGTAACAGCCGCGTCTGCTCAACGCGCCACTGTGTCGACATGCGGTCATAGAAGGCGTTGTCGATGCGCCCGTCGAGTTTGTCGAGATACATGGCGTTCAAGCGATCTTCGATGCGCTTGTATTCGGTTTGGCATCTGTGGAGGGCTTGCTCATGTTCACGCTTCTCGTCCGCGTGGCTTGCCTTGAGTGCCTCCCGTACCCAGTCCAGCACTTCCTCGTCAAAATGCAGCGCGTCGAGTAGCGCTGCAAATGTCTGATCGAGCACCTCCTCGCGAACGTATTTGCGGCGGCAATCGGCATAGCCGCCCCGGCCTTTGTCGGTATGCCCGGTACAGTGGTAGTAGACGTATTTGCCTTTCTTGATCTCGGCCACGACCGCGCAGTTGCACTCGGTGCAGGTCATCAGGCCGGTGAAGGCAAACTCTTTCCCGCCAGAATGAATGGGAGTCGCATTGCGCCCCGTCAGGACACCCTGGACGCGTTCCCACAATTCGATCGACACCAGCGGCTCGTGTTTGCCTCGGTGCAGCTTGCCGTTCCACTGGAACAAGCCGGAATAAAGCCGATTGCGCAGGATCGCATGTGTCGTGCTCACGGGGACGAGATTGCCGCTCTTTGGATAGACCAGCCCGTCGGCATGGGCGGCTTTGGTGAGTGCTTTGAGTGAATACTGTCCCGTCGCGTAGCGTTCGAACAGCTTGACGACAATTGGCGCGAGCACAGGATCCGGCTCGATGACCTTCTTCCCGTCCTTGGCCACGACGTTGACATAGCCAAGCGGCGCTTTCGTTGGCCAAATGCCCTGCTCGGCTTTCTCCATCTGGCCCTTGCGCGCCTCCTCGGACAGATTGTCGATGTAGTTCTTGGCCATCAGCACCTTGATGCCATGCATGAACTTTTCCGAGGAACGGGAGTCCCGCGACAGTACCACGCCCTCTTTGGCGAGGTGGATCTCGACATTCAATTCGTCGAGCGTCACCCAGTCTTTGAGGTTGCGATAGAGCCGGTCGGTCTTTTCGACCAGGATGACGCGCACGCCCGGATGTTTGCGCAGATACTTGACCATCTCGCTGAAGTTGGTGCGTCCGCTGGCCTTGGCAGTCTCGATGTCGATGTATTCTTGGGCGATCGCGAACTGATTTTGCAGGGCGTAATCCCGAAGCAGCTTGCATTGCGCTGGTATGGAAAATCCCTCTTTCTCCTGCTCCTTGGAAGAGACACGAGCATAGAGCAGTGCTTTCACCAAGTTCGGGTTTTTTGGGAGTTGAATGGTGCGCTGATCCATCGTCGACGCTTCCTTGGTCATTGGGGTCGGCGGTAGTACCGGTGAGAATGACTAGGGCGGGCAGATCATTGACGCCTCAGGCCCATCGTCAACCCGGTTAGCAGATAATTTATGCCCCTCGCCTGCCGTTACTCCGCTGGATGATTACGCGGCACCGACTTTTGCGCCCGCTCTGTCCGATCCCAGTCAGAAAGGATGCGAAAGAAACCAGAGACATTCTCCACGATCTGCCGAGCATCTTCCTTGGACATAGATCGGCCGGTGCGACTTTCGAAAAGTCGAATAGTTTGTTCCAACACGGCGTCATTGACTTTGCGCTTGCACGACGACAAAGCCGTTTCGGCCGGCAATCCGCTGTCATCGTCTAAATAGTGCCCAGCTGTCTTCACCATTCCTGTTCCGCTCGGATTTCATCCGCATCGGAACAGCATCAGAGAAACTTCCAAAATCTCGAATGACCGTTATGTGCGCTTGCCTTGCCTTTTCTACCCCCTTCAGCAAACCAATAGGGCGAATGGACTCCTTCACTCTGTCGCTCGCGTGATGCGACTATGTCGTAGGGTCGATGCAGTGGTGGCGGGCGACGTCGTCGAGCACCGAACGGATATGAGGCCATGGGAAGTTGTGTGGGTCCTCCCAGTGCTCGCCGTTGCGTATGATGACCATCAGCTTAGCCAATATACCTTCGATGGAAGACACAGGAGACCGTGACAGGTCATCTAAAAGTGCCTGTTCCGCCGCTTCCGCTTGCCTTATCAGATCGTCTGTTCTCGAATACCCGATCTCAGCATCCGCAGCGTCCCATCGCGCCTGTTGCGCGGCCAAGCTCGCGAGTGCCCTACCCCATTCGACTTCGGGAAAATGGAGATCCTTGAGGTCCTCAATGGAATGGACCGTCACCTCATGGCCATCGCAAAGCTGCACGTCGATGCGAGGAAAACCCACCGTCCTAGCGAGATCTGTTTCCAACTGATGTTGCCGGTGGCACAGCGTCAGTGTCTTATCGTGAAGCCTCTGCCAGTTTTGGCAGAGGTCGAGAACAGCATCGCTTAGCTCCGGGTCGCTTCGTGGACCCTCGTGACTTGAAACTCCAAACGGCCAGAATACGCTTGTCACAGCAGCACCCGCAATTAGTCGCCTGCGCGTGACGGAAGGCAAAGTCGTGCTAATGTCGGAATCAGCCATGATCCGAGCTCCTTACAGCTTGGGTGTGGTTAGGCTGCTGAGGGTGGTGCTAACACCGTCAGCAGCCGCAGCGGCCAGACCCTATTATCGTATCAATGGTACGATAACTTGATTGAAATTTTGGATCAACGAAAATCGTATCTCTGTTACGAAATGAACATTATCCAATGCAAAATGGCGCGCGCTGCACTTGGCTGGGGAACGAGGGATTTGGCTCGGAACGCCAACGTATCACCTGACACCATCGCTCGATTTGAGCGAGGAGAACATCTCAAGAGTTCGACGGTAGCCGCGATACAGGCCACATTCGAGGCAGTTGGGATAGAATTTATACCGGAGAACGGTGGCGGTCCTGGCGTGCGCCTGTCACATCGCGCGAAGAGTACATGACGGATGCGGCCAAGATGGCGCTGCAGAGATACGATCTCAATTAGGCGGTGACTTCAGTCATCATCATCCAATCTCTGCCGCGACAGCAGCCATTCGACAAAGTCCTCTTGCTCTTCAGGGGAGTCGATGTCGTGCTCGAAGTGCAAGATCTCGCAAAATTCAGCTACGACCGCTTCGCGTGGAACACGTCGTTCAATGCGGTATTGCATCACGATTGCGAGCTTCCGGACGAGTGATTGATAGGCCGAATAGGCTTCGTAGGCAGAGTCATAAGGCGGTTTGTCAGCATCTTCTCTCGCACGAGGGCGTAGTCGACTAGGTGCTCTGAGTGAGGACGCACCTCCTGGAGGGCGGCCTGAATGTCCTCGAGGGAAAGATAGCCATCAGGCACGGTGCGGTCCTTCTGACGTGCGTCTCTGTTGACTTTTTTGCAGTCGGAGCAGACCGATACGAAGTGCGAGGCCCCGACCCAGAAGTCGTTCCGGTATTGAGGAAACAGTCGTGTCCTCCGTGTAATCGTCTCGAGGTCGGTCTCGTCAACGAGAACCCGAAGGCTCCTTACACCTCCTGACCATTTTTCAGTCTTGGCCTTCCTGACAATCTCCCGCTTCGCGCGGCCACAACAGGTGCAGGTCCAGTCCTCAGGCGCAGCCCCCCATGTCTTTGGAGAAACCGGATCGGAATAGGCTGCATACTCCTCGTCCGAAGGAGCAACAGCAGGGAGTACCCCCCGCGGTTCGGAAAAACGTAGCGAATCCAAGCTGACGGACCGAGTAAGGAATTCTGCCTGCAGCCCATTAATCTCGGACCTGCGGTCATCCGCACGAATCTGCTCGTAGAAGGCGTTCAACACAGTTTCCTGGCTGCCGAGTAGCTCCTGCATTGGTCTGATGCCCAGCCATCCCTCCCTGTCGTGCGAGATGCGACGGCTGCCAATCTCATGGATCAGCGTATCAAGAAGGTCTAATCGCATTTCAAAGCCATCACGTTGCTCCTCCCAGATCGACCGAGCTCTCACGACATCGATACCGTGATCTAAGCCAGCGCGCGGAATCGCAAATTTCTTGATTTCAGAGACGGTGAATGTGAAACGGCGATCGATTTCAGGAAGCAGTCTTTTAGCCTTCCCGTCGGCTGCATTGCATTCCGAACACACCATCGCTTCGGAAAAGCGCGACGTTATTTCCCTAGCGAGCCCCAGCATTTGCCCAGTACCGGGAAGCCTGTCCCGCCAGTCCTCTCCAAGCAGCTCCCCGGCACGCGGCCAGACGAGGTCCCGCAGGTGGTCGTGATGTATCTCCAGCTTTCCTAGAAGAATGCCTCGCTTGGAAAGTCGGAAGCATTGCCCTTTCGACCTACCACATCCGGCACAGGACCAAACCTGATGGGTCAGAGCCCAGTTGCGATTGAGGTCTAGGCCCTTCGCACCAGATGCCTTCATCGCCGCCTTCGTCTGCTCACTCCATCGGCCGTCGCGATCACTGAAATGCCATTGCATCTCCTCATCCGACAGACGCGATGGTCTGTAAAATATGAGATAAGCTCCCCAACTATTTGAATTCGGGTCCATATCCGGATCGAATTGGATGGGGTCGTCGTCATTGAATCCAAGTTGATACCTCACGAGAGGTTAAACGTGTCAGCATTAAGCTAAATAAACGGACCGCGTAGAGCGCCAGGTTTCACGCCCCCCCAAGTATCAAGTGCTTGAACTAGCGGAAAGAGAGCCTTCTCCTCAGACCACTCGAAATAGGGCGCAGGTTGCCTGGCATCGATATCAAAGAGGCAGTCAAGCCTTGTACCTCGCCTCGAAAGAAGGAAATGGAAGGAACGGACGTGTAGAATCGGGTAATAATCTCGGCGGATGATGGATTGTGGTTGCACTCAATTTGATCGGCGGGGGCCGTGGAACAGGACAACGAAGTAGTAGCGGAAATCTCGACTGCGGATGAGAAGGCTGTATCTGACGGGCGTTTCACGTTCGTTAGACACGGAGACCAGGCAACTCAGCAGCTTGACTGGGACAGGGGACCTGAGAAGGTGCGCAAGGCACTTGCAGATGCCCTTGGTGCGCGCAACGTCGCATTCCTACTCGGGGCGGGCTGTTCTTCTATGGTCGTCGAAAAGGCAGAACGTGGCATACCAACCATGCTTCCGCTTGCCAAGGAATTCTGTGGCACCATAGCCCCTCCGAGACCCGAAGTGAGGAGTGAGACAGCAGCCGTGCCCGATGATGCGGATGCGCGTTCCTCATCAACGCCCCAGTGGGCGCTGAACGCTAGCGAAATCTCTTGGCTCGCTGGCTACGGTCTATCGCTCGATGGTGGGTATGCCAAGAACCTAGAGCGACTGATGGAGACACTTTACGCTCTCCGGTTCGTGCTCGATCGCAGCGACGATTTGGGCGATTTCGAGGAAGTCGCGACGGTCAGCGGCATTATTGAGAAAGTACATGCCTTCCTTTGGGAGCGATGCACCGAGGGGCCTTTCTCGAATGGCGACCACAGTGTTCTCGACCTGTACGAATCTTTCTATCGTCGATTAGTGCTACGCGACCGCTCGTTGCCTCGTCCTTGGGTATTCACAACGAACTACGATCTTTTCAACGAGCGTGCGATGGATCGCTTGGGCTTGCCCTACTCCAATGGTTTTTCAGGTGTGGTGGAGCGACGGTTCAACCCTGCTACATTTCGTTATGCTCTTGCCGAACAGCTCGACTTAACAAACCGGAAGTGGTCAGCGGTGGACGGCTTCGTCTACCTTTGCAAGCTGCACGGCTCGATCAGTTGGACTGAAGACGATCACGGGCTGTTTCCAATCCGAGAAACATGGCCGCAGACATCACCCTCAAAGGTAATGATCTTCCCAACGCCAGCCAAGCAGAACTCAAGTCTCGGTTCCCCGTATTCTGATCTCTTCCGCGAGTTCCAGTCACGGGTTGTCCGAGAGCAGAGCGTTCTGATCACTATGGGCTATGCATTCGGTGACGAGCATCTGAACAACATCATCTATCAAGCGCTGACGATCCCAACGTTCCGCCTGATTATTTATGCTGACCCCAATTCAGGCGGCGAAATCGCCAAACTTCGGGCGCTTGGCGACCCGCGAATCTGGATAATTGGTGGTCCCGGCCCCACCGACGGCGCTCCAGCGCACTACTTCAGCACAATTGTGGAGCATCTACTGCCTCGCCGGCCGTCCGATCGCATCGACGAGGCGGTCAAGTTGGTGCTGCGCACGATGGCCTCAGGGACCACAGCGACAGCGGACGGAGTAGCCAGTGACGACTGACGATCGGCGGCGCACCATCGGCTCAGTGGTGTCGGTCTCGGCCGACAAGTTCGTGATAGAAATGAAGGGTGACACGGACAGCTTTACGGTAGTGGGTTTTGACGACGTTCACTATGTCGCCCGATTGGGATCGTTTGTCATGATCCTGGCGCAGACTGATTATGTCGTAGCAGAGATCGTTGGACTTCGGGAACGCGACACCGCTGCGGGCAGTGATCTGGATAGGGCGGCTTCAGCTAAATTTCTGGACGTAGTGCCAGTGGGCATGCTCCCAATAGAGGGGGGAAAGTTCAGGTTCGGCGTTTCCGTCTTCCCCTCGCTCTACGCCGACGCGCTATACGCGCTGGACCGCGAGCTTGACCGTATCTTTGATACTAGTCCGGCCACGGAGCCTTCAACCGGGTTGGACGGGGCCGGCCCTGTCCCGCCCGAAGCCACCCGATTGCGAATCCTTGAGATAGGCAAGTCGGTAGTGTTCGAGGAATACCTTGTGAAGGTGCGAATCGACGAATTCTTCGGTGGCCATGCCGCAGTGCTGGGCAACACCGGTAGCGGCAAGTCCTGTACGGTGGCATCAATCCTTCAGGAGCTTTTCGAAAAACGGGACGAACATCACGCCAGGGGTGCAACGTTCGTGGTGTTTGACGTCAACGGCGAATACCATCAGGCGTTCAGCAACATTGCCAATGACACCAAGATCGGAGTCGACAGACTCATCCTCGACGGCACCGCTGCCGCGGGACGTTTTCGTATTCCGCATTGGTTCCTTGATCTGTCGGAATGGGAATTGCTGCTCCAGGCGAGCGAGCGGACGCAAGTACCGATCTTGCGAATGGCCCTGGGGCTGGCGACGCTGTTTGGCGGAACCGCGAGTCAACAACTCAATCAGATCCGCAACCACATCCTCGCCAAGTGTATAACCCAAATCCTCTCAGACGAAACACCGCCGGGCGCTAAGCAAACGCGCATTCTCGGAATTATGCAGCGCTTTAGCACTGCCGAAATCAATTCGAACACAATCGGCGATCTGATTGAGGTCAATTACGGCACGATGCAATACATTAACGATGCCTTTGAACGCCTTATAGGCGCAGACGGACATGGCGGCTTTCTTATTCCCGACTTTAAGATGCCCGAGTATGGCAATATTCCTTTTGATTTCGAGGCACTGGGGGATGCGATCGACCTGGCGCTGCTTTACGAGGAAGCGCACGGCAATCGCCAAATCCGCGACTATTGCTCGCAAATGGTCACCCGCTTCAAAGCTTTGCTAGAGCGGCAAGACTATGACTTTCTTCGCCATACCGCAGTTGGCGCACCGAACGATGCCAAAGCATTTCTCGCCAGTCTATTAGGCTTGATCCCGCATGGGCAGGGACATCTGAAGTCGGCGCAGATCGTTATCATTGATATGAACTCCGTCGACGATGAAGTCGTCGAGTTGGTGAGCGCAGTCGTAGCTCGCATGATTTTCAGGCTGCTGCGTCAGGCCGAACCGCGTAACCGGTTCCCCGTCCACCTGCTTCTGGAGGAGGCGCATCGCTACATCTCGGCCACACCGTCGCGTTATGCCCTGGAGGCCGGACGCGTGTTCGACAGGATCGCTAAAGAGGGCCGAAAATACGGACTTATCCTGCTGGTCGCATCCCAGCGGCCAAGCGAGTTATCGAAGACTGTTCTCTCGCAGTGTTCTAATTTTGTCGTTCACCGGATCCAGAATCCCGACGATCTGTCACAGATCAGGCAAATGTCACCGACGATATCTGAGGGAGTGTTACGACGATTGCCTTCACTCCCGAAGCAGCATGCGTTGGTGTTTGGAAATTCGGTAAACTTACCCACCACTTTCAAGGTGCGACGGGCAGATCCGCTGCCCGCGAGCGACGATGCGCATATCAGTGCTCTTTGGTTTCAGGAGACTGGTCGCTGCACTCCCCTATCGCTTTCCAATGGTCAGGAGGTCATCCTCAGTGACGATGAAGATGAAGGCGATCTCCTAAGGTAGGCGTTGGGTGGCTCGTTGAGCCTTGGTCAAGGTTCACAGTAGGGTCAATCCTCGCAGCCATGCTCCCCCTTGAGTGTCTCGGGCCGAACTTTAAGCCTTAAATTTCACCTTTCGAAACGCCCCATTCTCGGATAATGGCGAATCCGCCAATAAAACTGGGGAACAATAAAATGGCCGAGGAAAACCCACCTTCCACCGACATACTCACCGAACTCACTGCTGAGATCGTAAGCGCTTACGTTGCCAACAATCCCGTACCGGTATCCGAGTTGCCAGGTGTCATCGCTAGCGTCTTTCACAGCCTAAGCGGTATCAATAGCCCGAAGGAACCGATTGTTGAGCCGCAGAAACCCCGCATCTCCATCAAGAAGTCGGTAACGCGCGACTACATCATAAGTCTGGAGGACGGAAAGCAATATCGAACGCTGAAGCGGCACCTGACAACCTTGGGGCTAACACCGGAACAGTACCGTGAGAAATGGTCTCTTCCATCTGACTATCCAATGGTGGCCGAAAGCTATTCAGAACAGCGGTCGGCGCTTGCTAAAAATCTCGGATTGGGAAGGAAGCCGAAGGGAAAGCGGATTAAGAAGGATATCGCAAAATAGGAACTTTGGGCTTGCGGTACCTAATGACGCGGAGGAACCGCGACCTATCTAGACACAAAGCCGGTTGAATTTAATGAGGGAGGGTCCAGCGGCAAGTCAGAAGAGGTCGTTGAGCTTAGCTCTCAACTCCGTTACGAAAGCTACCGCGAGCGCAGAGTAGCGACTTTCCGGAGAGGTCATCCCAACCATATCGGCAGCCATTTCACGCGCCAAATCCAAGAACTCGTCAATCGGCTGGCCTGCCGCTTCGGCTTGTTCCGCCACATTAAGCAATTTGCGGAGTCTTTCTTCTCTTACACGCAGTTCCAGCAATAGCTTCGTTCGCTCTTGGATAAGACCCATACGGTTCAGGCCGTATACGTGGATCGATGCCTTCCCCTCCGGGCTTTCGCTCCCATCGACAGCAATTGAAGATACTGCCACTGAAGTGGCTCCTTCGACCGGCCAGAGAATGTACCCGTCGGGGTTTGTCCGTGTTGGATCGATCAGCAACGGTTGCTCGTTGTCGATAGCGTCGGCCTCAGTGCGAGCCCAAATTCCATTTCTAGTCGGGAATGAGTCTTTCTTACCCGAGTTCTTTGTCTTGCCTTCATAAAAGGCAGTTTCGAGCTCGTGTAGAGTTTCGCCCAAAGTTGCTGTTACCTGCCGACGGCGTCGATTGCAGTCGATGCAGCTTGCAAGAAGATTGTCCCAGCGCATCGCCAACCACCAGTAGCCCAAGTGATCTGGATCATCTTCCACACCTCCTTTCGGACGGTAGTGCTCTACGTCTACTGGTTGAGAGGCTTGATAGGGTGTCTCACAGTATGCGCACTTCCCCTTGAAGAGCTTGTCGAGGGCTTTGTGTACGTCGTCCGCCGTATATGCCTTGAATTTGTAACTCTTCTTGGGAGGTGGAGTTGCCCCATAGTACGCGCGCGCCTTCTCAAGCTCGGTCTTTCCAGCGCTATCCGCACTAGCAAGAGACGGAGGTTCCGCAACATCATTCCGGTTGACGAAGCGCACGTCAGGTCCTTGGAGGTTGATTAAGGGCATCGAGCAATGCCGACACCATCCGCTGACGCGCAGCAGTACGTTGAGCAACTGGGGCCCCCTGCCGAGCTTCGACGAATTGCCTCATTGCTTGAGCAACAACCTGATCGACAGCGGTATCTCCAATCACCAACGTCTGGGCGAGTTCACTTTCTACTTCGCGCAACTTAGCTTGCTCACTCGTGCTTCGTCGTTCGACAGGAGTGGTTAACAGACCCGCATACAGCGAAAGCCTTTCCTCCATCTCCGGGTCAGCCGTGCTGGAAAGACCAAAGAAATCAGACGTTAATAGCTGGTCTGCTCTCAATCCTTTGATGCTTGGCAGATCGTCCAAGGTTTCAATGTTCTGTTGCTCGTCGCGGACAAGAACTGAAACCTCCCCATCATCGAGTCCTCTCAAACACAAAGGATCGTGAGTTGTGGCAATGAAAGTGACATAAGGAAGAGCGCGCCGCAGAGCTGCCATTACACGCATCTTCCATCTCGGATGAAGGTGAGTTTCGATTTCGTCGATGAGTATGATCGCTCGAGCCTCGTCCAAGTTATCCCAGTGGCCCATCAGCCCGCGCATTACGTCAACGGTCATCGCAAACAGCGATTTGTAACCTTCACTCATTCGGTCGAGCGGCGTGAGCAGTCCGTTGGCACGCACGGACACTCCCATCTCGCCATCTCTTATGAGCTCATCGTCAAGACGAAGAACAAAAACCTCTCTCAACACGCGCGCGACGGCATCAAACTTGTCGCCGCGCAGGCGATTCAACCAAGCACCCGGGTGTCGAATTGTGGCCATCGGATCGAAGAGAGTGCGTACATACCTCTCAGCTCCTCCCTGCCGCATCCGACCACCCTTTGAAAAAAACCGCCGAGGGCCATACGCTAATACTAGTGCAGTCGGACTGCTTGGCCCCTCAAAGACCTGTCTCGCAGGATCCACCCGAAGCTCCACTGGGTCACTCAAACCGAAGAAGTCGATCGCGATTGACATAGGCTCTGGGTCGACCAGCGCCCATCGCCGTGGATCCTTTCGACGGAGGTAGTCGGATGGCGGACCTGCTACCTTGCTCGCCGCCTCAGTGCCAATGAGAGCGAGCGCTATGGCCTCGAGAATGGAGCTTTTTCCGCTAGCATTCTCACCGAGCAGCATCAGACAGGGCGCGCCGTATGTGGAATTCCTTCGTTCTGGAACTTGAAACCGTATTGACCGGAGCGCCTTGAAACCATTGATGTTGATCGAACGAAATTGAAAGTCATGCGCCAGCAGCGGCTGCGCCCTAGCAACCGAAATCATAGGTTCCGAAATAATTGGCCCAGGGATATATGAACCCGTACTGCCCGGATCACTGCGAAATTCACTCAACGCTTCTTCGAGACAAGCTCCGTAAACTTCGGAGTCCATATCTTTGAGGAACGCTTGCAGAGCATCGAATGGACCGCGTGATCGTGAGCGACGTGCTGACCTGTCCCATATATCGTCAACAAATCGCTTCAGCAGCGCACCGGACAAGCCAGGGCGCAACCGCACAAGTTTGTTCAACTCGACGATCACATCGGTCGGTGGCCTACTCGGCGCTACATTCAAGAATTCAAATAGACGATGTGCGGAATCGCGGCGCTCTTCCACCAAATTCCATCGATTTAGATCGAATGTCGCAACTGTGACTTCGCCGCGCTCCGAACTGGGCTCGCACTCGCCATTCCAACGAAAAATCAAATGGCGTGAAGGGTCATCAATATCAGGATCAAGCAAAAGAGCGGCCTCAATGTTCCGAGCTTCATCCAATGATGAAAACGGTGCAGCGCGCCTTCCCTTTACCGGAAAATTCGACTTTTTCGCACGATGGCAATCTCCGCATACAGGATACAAATTGCCCCATTCGTAGGCGAACCAAGCATAGTGTTCGTCTGGAAACTTGGCCGAGCTGTCCGACGCGCTTCTAAGTGGCCGAAAATGATGGACTGGCCATTCCGAGTTTCGGAGATCGTTCTCACAGAACGCGCATCTACCTTCGAACTGTGCATAAAGAGACTTGCGCACGTCCTCTGCGCCGTAGACCCTTGCTTCGAAGGGTATACGGCGTTGTGCTCGTGCCTGGATACTGAGAAGAAGAACCTCCTCCACAGCCCGGCGCGCGGCTATGGCATCATCTGATGCCAGAGTCGGCGGAAAGTTCGCCCCTAAACGACCAACCTTAATCACATCCCTCGCGCTCCAACCGCCTCACCGCTCCTTTCACCCATGCCTATGCTATTTCAGCAGTTGGCCTCCTGCCGTAGTTCGGAGGCGGAGCTGAGGACTCACTAGCTTTCACGCGACACATCTTCGAGTTTAAAAGAGGCCACCATCTCACCGCGCCTCGATCTTCAACGCGTTCAACGTCTCCGGCGTAATCGTCCCCGTAACCTTAAGACCATAGTCCACCTGCATTCGTTGAAGCCCTGCCCTCATTTCAGGCCCCATCAGACCGTTCAATTCGCCGTTGTAGTAGCCAAACGCTAGCATCGCGAACTGCACCTCGAGGACGATCTCTTTGAACTTGTTCGCGTTGCCAGGCAGCGTCCGAAGCGGCGCCGGCGCTGTTGCCGCGGGCGGCTGATATGTGGTCGACGGTGTCGAATAGAGCGGACTCGAAGGTGCCACATAAGACGGCGACGGACTGTTATAGACAGGCGGCCGATACGAATAGCCTCCGGTCGACGATCGATGGCTGCTATGAGAGCTATGGCTCCTGTGTGAGCTGTGGCTGCGGTGCCCCGCCAGCGTGTACACATGGTCCATTTTGAAGATATCGAACAAGGACAGCGACTTACCGCCGTCAGTCAACAATGGCTTTGAAGGTAAGGCCTGCCCCTCTGATGGCATGAAGCCCGCCGCCAACAGCGACGGTATCGCAAACAAGCGCTTTTTCATCAGACCCTACCCAAGCCCACATACCCATGATCTCGCGGGTGCCATTCGAAGAAACCGCCGCAGTCGCCCCTGAGACTGCAGTCCTTGCAGCCATCCATATAGGCCCGCTTCCAATCAGAGATCGTCGACGGTGCTAGATGCCGATACGATCTAGGGACCGTACAGAGAGGGAAATTGAAAAGCCGAACATCGATGCCGCGGCTTCGGGCGATGTCGATGGCCTGCCCGACTGCTCTAAAGCCAGTTGAGCTGTCATAGAACAGTCGGCTCCAGTTTTGCCGTGCGTAACCGATGTTCTCGAGCTGCATGATCGCCCAGGTTTGGATAAACGGCACCGATGTTGTTAGGTATCTGGCGAGCCTGGGGAGTCCCTGGGCATTCGGCTGCATGAGAACTGTGCGCAACTCGATTTGTGCACCAGCTCGTGCCAAGAATGCCAGGCCTGAACGCAGCTTTCCAAAAGCCCCAGTCTTGCCGACGATTTCATCATGGATGACGGGATCAGCCGAGTAGAGGGGTACTCCCCAGACGATCCTTTCGCGATCCAATTCCAGCAACTTCGGGCGGTCGCCTTCTTCGAAATGCTGCCCATTGGTCAGGACGTGAAACCGGAGATCCTCCCTGGCCCGCATAACCCTTTGGAGGAACTTGAAGAGCTCGGCCTTGAAGAGCGTCGGCTCGCCACCCGAGATCCCAATCGTTGCCCCTTCGGGAGCCAACATCGCAGCCTGCTCAAAATACCCGAAAAGGTCGACATGCTGTTTCTTAGGGGGCTGCGAGCACATCACGCAGAGCTGGTCGCAACGCTCCGTCACCAGGAACGTATTGTGGGGTGACGTGCTGCGGATCAAGCGATCAGCGGTTCCTCTTTGTGGATTAACGAGCAGCACATCGCCATCAACATCCGATGGATCGATCCCGAGGATCCGAACTGAACCGACCTCGCCTGCATATTCGGCAACGTCTGCGCCTGCGGTCTCTAGGCTGACATCGAAAGCACTCATGTCAGCCCGTCCATCGACGCTGGCCATACCCTCGAATGACCGGAGCCGGACGACAAATGGCTGTGCGGCCTGTGCCTCGGCTTTGATGCGGAGCGGTGTCATGAATGCACCGCGACCATGCTCGGGTCCCAGGTGCCTATACCCAACCAAGCAGCAACCGAGCCGCGAGCCGCGTCGTCCTGACGGTAGATCACCTCGAATACCTTGTCAAAAATCGACAGGTGTCGACCACAGAACCAGGTGTCGTGGCGCGGCATGTCGATGCGACCGTAGCGGGAGATGTCATCGATAACGTCTGAACCGCAGAACGGCTGGTATGCGCAGTGGATGCAGTCCGGATCGAAGTGGTTGAAGGCGCCGGAATTCAGGATCTCCACCTTCGATCTGTCGATGCCTGTGTTCACATCCCCGATGCTGAGATCGATGCGGCCAATTCTCGACAGCATGCGTGCTTCGTCCGTCGGATAGAATTTCCCGTCGTGATCGATGACGACGTAATCCGAAGCGAAGAACCCGGGATTGCGGATATCGACATGGTTGTCAGCTCCAGAGCGAAGAACCCGCTTTAGGCACTGACTGAAATAGTACTCTTCCATAAAGCGACCGGTGTGGTGATTGCGGTCAATCAGACGGTCGATGAATTCCGAATGGAGCTTGTTCCAGCGGCCTAACGCGTCCGCGCCCTGATCAAGCTTCCGCGCAAACCCCTGATGGTTTATTGGCCGCAGATAGACAGATTTGATCCCATACCGTTCATAGCTGTCGAGAAGTTCCCCGAGATCCGGTGGCGACGAGACATCAATCGTCGGCAGCGCCGAAATCTTCCCCTCAGGATAGCGCGCCACCGCAGCTTCGAGATTTGAGAAGAAAGCCCGCGTGCAGCCCTCGTCATGCGTCCGCTGTCGTTGGTGAGTTGTCGCGTCTCCATCGAGCGAAGTGCTGATGAAAGTGTCATCAGCGTCGAGGAAAGACCACACTCTTTCGTCCAAGTTCTGAAGGTTGGTGCAGACAACGAACTGGGCGCGAGCAAACTTGCCACGGCAAAAGTCGCGTACGATCTCGAGGAGATCGATACGAAGCAGCGGCTCGCCGCCTTGGAACTCAACTTTGATATTCTGGCCTTCGATGGAACCAAGGAAAGCAAGAACTGCGGCCAAAGTTTCGTCGGTCCAATCAAAGCCGCGTGCCTTTTCCGGAGCCCGGGACACCTGGCAGTACCCGCATGCGAGATTGCACCGGAGTGTCGGCACCAGAATGACGTAGTTCAGCTGCTGGGGCTTCGATTGCCGCTGCGACCACCGATAGGCAAAGGATGTCCAAGAAAGATCGAGCTCGTCGTCGGAGGAATGGCCGCCTTCCGTAAGAAAGGATCGATCTCCGTCATTCAACATGTCGCCGGCGTATCGGTTGAGGAAGTTGTCATCCGACTTAAAGAAGCCGCCGGCATCGTCGGCGAATAAAATTCGGCTATCCGCGAGCTCGCGGAACTTGAGCGGCCAGACGTTCATCGCGAGGTTACCGCTGCGACCAGGTTTGCCCTGAGAGGTAAGGTCTCTGCGTAGATCTTCTCGCGGTAGAGGGTATGGAGGAACGCACGCCGAATGTCGGAGCTGCGGCGGTTGCAACCGGAAATCTCGGCCATCCCGTTTTCTATCCGCACCGTCAGTTCGGGAAACTGGACCTGAAATCTGACGCAGGCACTCGAAACAAAGGCTTCGAACTGCGGCGCAATAGCAACCGTCAGAATAGAATCCGACTCTGAAATGATATTACCCACAGCCCGCTCTCCCCGACGGGGATAGTGCACGTGTTATGCTTGTAATCAAGTGACGTTAATGGGTCCAGAGTCAACGAATTTCCAGCTGGCGAGCAAACGCAACGGAAATCCAGAATCCAGCTTGCATTGTAAGGATGAGGCAGCGATCTTTCGAGCGCTCTGGGGAGGGCTTGGCAATGGATTGGAGAGCAGTCTTGACGCTTGCTGGCATGTTAATTGTTCGCAGGCGCGTGTCGGCAGACGTTTTCCTCGCAAGGAAGTGGATTTTCATTGGGGCTTTAGTCGCATTAGTCGCAAGTTCTGCATCCGCATCTCCGAGCTTCGATTGCACAAAGGCGAAGCGTCCCGATGAGGTTGCTATTTGCGCCAATCCCTACTTGGCCCAAACTGACCTAGAAACAACAACAGCCTATGAGAGCTTCAAAGCACGAAATCGGAAGAAGGCTATTTCGATTGCAAAAGCGTTCCTGGCGCGACGGCATGCCTGTGGGGCAGACGAAGCTTGCATCGCACTCAGTCAACAATGGGCGCTAATACAATTCGAGGCCAGCCCTGCCAACAAGATCGAACCTGTCGTTTCAGGAACCACCGCCAATCCTCCCAAGCCCGACCCTGCAATGGCTGTTACCAATCCATGGCCAGCTGCTTTTGCACGGAGGGATTTCAGGCTTGGGATGAGTCTGCGGGAATTCCGATCTGCCCCGTATCCCGACCCGGACAAGAATCCGAACGCCTATCTAGTTTGCAGCAACGATCCGCGGGCAGAGCAGCTCGGTTATTCGTCGGCACGGCTCTATCCCGACAAATTGGCGGCTGCAGGGGTCGTCTTCTGTTCATACTTTTACGACGTTCAGATGAGCTACGGCAGCCCTATGGTCATGGAAGCCGGGATCGTTCTGGGCGATGTTAGCGTGATGACTGGGTTCTATTTCATTCCAGATGATGCCGGCGTTCAAAGGCTGTTTTGGATATCTACTGAGGGTCCCTCCGACAGCTTCGCCAGCCTCCAACAACTTATGCGCAAGGCATATGGGGAACCGACACAACGTGTCGAGACATGGCAGAACAAACTGGGAAACAAGTTCGAGAACGATGTGCTCACGTGGTCGAATAGTTCGAGCCAGATAGAATTCCGCCACTACGGATCGACAATAAACAAGTTCGAACTTCGGCACACGCTGACACCCCTGTGGGACAAACTGTCAAAATCCTTAGATGTCCAAAACAGCGACGCAGCGAAGAAATTGTGACCTCAGGAAAGGCGGTATGCCAATAAGGCTGAGCAGGTCAGCTACTGGCCGTCCATTTCCAGGGTGCGGTACTCACCACTTTCGTTGTCGTAGACTTCCACCTCCACAGTGGATCCGTGGCGACTGATGTCTTCGACCGTGACATCGCGATACTCGCCGGCATCGTAGTCGTAAATCTCGATGTCTCGACCCGTCCGAACAAGGTTGCCTTTCTCGATTTCTACCGAGTTACCGGTGCTGGTATCGACTCCATCCCACGCAAAGGCATTCAATGGAAACAAGAGTAAGCATGAGAAAGCGCCCGCCCGGTAGGTAAGCATTGGTGTACTCCGATCGCGATTGAGTTGATGTGGCGAATGAATCACAGGTCTTCCGGGCATGTTTCTACGCGCTCCAGCCAGGCCACGTAGAGTCGACCATTGGTTGTCCTCCGCAGTAGCCGTCGTAGACGAACCGGCCAGTTGCACGATCCCGGCAGCGCCAGATCAATGTGTAGTTTGGGCCGTAGAATTGATCCCAGGCCACGCCATAGGATGGTGGATAGTATCCTCCTCCCCCATAGCCGCCATTATTGGCAGCCACAGCTGCGGCGGCGGCGCCGAGCCCTGCCGCAGCAACCCCGGTTGCAACGGAGTTGTCCGACGCGATCAGCTTCATGCACTTCTCAGCAGAAGCACCGCGACGAACAAGCAGCCTGACAATTTTGGCTTTGTACGCGTCGTCGTAGTTTGCCGTTAGCATCCGGCATAAACTAAGCGTGCTTTCGCCCGTGAGGTCTTTTTGTGCGATCGATGTATTCGTTGTACAGCCACCAAAAGATAATGCGGCTGCCAACAACAGTGGAAGATGTTTCATATCGGTCCCCCCCAAGGCCAATTCTTGGGGCGAAATCCCATATGATGTCTAGTCCCTTCCGCTGGGCCATACTATTTGCGCTGGCGATGCCCTTCTTTGGGCGACCAGCGCTAGCCTCGTGCAACAACTTGGCAGCCTGCTCGGCGTCGGTTTTCTTGCGTTAGTTCTTCAGCTTAATCGCGGTAAGTCTGCAGAGGCCTTTCAATGCGCACTCGCCTTGGCGATGACACTGACTAGCGGTTCTACCTGCGGGAAGGATCTTAAACCAATGATCGCCGCAGACCTGACGCCTATCAAGGCGCATATGCTGGAGCGAACGGCCTTGCTCCGCCTTTTTGCGCCCGACGTCAATTGGTGAAAAAGTTGAAAGTTCCACAAAGCCCGGGACTGTGTATGTCCTTTGGCTCCTTCGAACTATCGAAGACGGCGACGCTAAGTAGAGAGTTCCCGTTCGATATGGACTCATGGAAAACGATATAGCGCGCTCCATCCCCACAAAGTGTGTTGCCGTTGAGGAGCTTGCCTGGATCCCTCGCCATTTTGAACACTTCGGCGGTCACGTTCTTGTTGTCGACATCATCCCACTGACGCCATGATGCGCCGAGGGACGTCAGCTGGATTTTCTTGCCGTTACCGAAAGTGATGGTCATTTTGCTGCCAGGCGTGGCGAAGTCCCGATGACCGGAAAGCCCTATCGAACCCGTGATAGACCGGGCTGTTTTGCTGTAAGCCTCGAACGTCCGCTTGTCCTGCCACAGGTGGTGTTCGGGAGCCGATCGCCCCGACACCGGTCCGGCTACGATGGAGGCCGTGATGGCGAGAGCCAGAGGATATCTATAGTTCAATCTTTTCATTCTAGCTGCCCTTCTTCGCCGCCCAAGTCGATACAAGAAACGTCGCCATTGTCCCCGACAGATTGACGGCCAGCTGTGCATGACGGGCGGCAGGTTTTACTTTTTTGGGACCGGGGCTGTGGGCGTCGCCGATCTTGTTCCGCAGTGATCCCAAGGACTCGACCACCGACTGGCAGCTTCCAAGAATCTTCTTGAAAACGGGTTCGGTATGATTGTCAGGAGCAAGGTTCAGGATCGTCGCCAATTTTCGGTACAAGCCTGGGAGGTCGTCCTTTTCCTCAAACGCATCCCCAGCCTCGGTAATGATCCATTTGCATACATCCTCAAGTAACGTCCTGGCCAACGTGATCGCGCCTTCGGGGTCTGCATCTCGTCGGTCGAGCGCCTGGGCCCATCGCGCGTGCACGGTGTCAGGATCGAAGTCCGCAAGGGTCTGCGATATCGCATCGTCAGCCGGACTGCCGATAGCAGCAGGCTGCACCTCATAAACCGGGCTTCCCGATAGTCGCCGGGTGATGATCAGCCGGTAGCCATCGTGGTGCAGGTGTTCGTTGATCACCGCGGCGATATCGGATTGATAGACAGACGATTGGGTAAGCGGGCTTGTGACCTCTTCCAAGAATCGAAAGAATTGCTTTTGTGAAGATGTAAGGTAGCCGACCGCCTCCAACGTTTCTCGGTTGTTCCAGTTGTTGTTTCGACCGATCGCATTGAAGAGGTCATCATCCAGCGTCTGTTCCGACGGAGCATCCGCGAAGACCGAAGGCATCCGATGCGTAGGCCAAACGCGGCGAATGAAGGCCAGATCTTCAAACTCGGTGCTGTACGGTCGTTTGTCGAAAAGAGCCATGATCCGACGTCGGGTAAGTTCGGAAACCGCTGCCTGGCCAATTTCTTGAATTTTGGCCAAGGCCTCCGCTAGATCGTAGGAGTCGACCTCCTCAACCAAGCGCTGAGCGATAGGGATCATTTCGGACGCAGACTTCTCTAGCAGACGTCGTTCCGCATACTTGAATTTGCTTTTGAAGGACTCATCGCGATCTCCATCCCGCAGCCCGAGACGGCTGCACAACGATGGCACCTCGTTGGCGCTGAAACCGGAGATCGCGAACGCCAGTGCGGTTCTAAGCTGTTTGACCGCCGTCGTCGGATACTGCTGTGCTGCCTGCTGTTTCAACCCGCGGCCCTCCCCCTTTCAATTTACACGCGAATTCAGTGGCGGTGCCAGTCAAACGAACCTTTATCTGGACTCGCATGATCTCCATTTGTTCGTGACCATTTCCACGATTGAGCAACCGGCCGCTTCCTGCATCTGCTCCAGACGAGGATTGCCCGGTGGCGAACATGCGGAGCACTATCAGAAAAACGCGGGCAGAGTCCGCTCGACGCTAATGTTCGGTGTCCTGTAGGAACAGGCTAAAACAAAAACAGAAAAGACCCGCGCGCCAACGGCGCGAGGCCCGCCGCCTGAGGCGGAACCCAAAACATGGCCGAATCAGCAATCTCCGCAAGGGATCTAAATTTTTCGTTGGCACGCTCGCCTCTCACTGAACTCGAAGAGCGCGCGCCGGTCGTCGCAACGTGCGAAAAGTATCGTCTTTTCAAAGCACTGACAAGAAAGCGCACCGTGCACCCAAATGATGCACGGTGCGGAACGCGCCAAGAACCTGAATAAAAACAACCAACCGACCGGCGCGCACGTTGCGGCCTTTTATCCTGCCATCATAATCGGTTGTACTTTTCGTTATTTGATCGACATCGTCATTTCTTTTATATTTTGCGATAATTCACGAATCTATACGATATGTCACGCTTCCGCTCTCCAGCTTTGAATTCCGATGCGCCGTGCAGTCTTCCGCGCTCTGCGATGGGGTAGCAGCGCTGCTTATTTGCAGCGTTCGAACCGTCGCGGCGCACTCTTCCATCGGAGTGACAGAGCAGCGTCACAGGCAATCGAGCGCGGTCCGGCCGTCTTGCGATCGGCGCGGCCGCAGGCATGATAACGTGCGTTCCGTCGTTCCTGGTCTGCATCAGCCTCATCCGCCGCAGCGGACCTCCTTGTCTCAGATGGTGTCCGTCAGCGTGCGGACGCCATGCGTTTCAATTGCGCTCGAACCGTTCATCGATGCGCTCCCAGAAGCTTGCGGGCCTTGCCATGCGCGCGCGGGCGGTGGCTGTTCAGTCTGCCGCCGGATCGCCGACATAGAACGTGCCATCCGACCCTTTCCAACATCGACCATCACTGCCACAAAATGCTACATTGATACGAATGAGGCACCTGCGAGACCTCAAGGGTCACGGACCTGACCATCCTCAATTGCGATAACTCTGCCGGCCATGGCGATAGTCGATGGCCGGTGCGCCACGATCACGCGACTGATGCGGAGATCCGCGAGCGCTCGGTTGACGAGAAACTCGTTGGTCTCGTCGAGATGGCTTGTTGCTTCGTCCAGGAACAAGATACGTGGTTTGCGGTAGAGGGCGCGCGCAAGAAACAAGCGCTGCTTTTGCCCCCCCGAAAGCGCGCTGCCCATATCGCCGACCAGCGATTCATAGCCCATGGGCATCATGTGGATTTCGCCGTCGATCGCTGCCAGACGTGCGCACTCCTCGATCCAAGCAGGGTCCGAATGAGGATCAAAGGCAGATATGTTTTCAGACAGTGTACCTGCAAACAGCTGGTCGTCCTGAAGAACACAGCCCGTGATCTTCCGATAATTGGAGAGTCCAACATCACGGATGTCGTTGCCGTCCAGGCAGATTCGCCCTTGCGTAGGATGAATCAACCCCGAAAGGATCTTCAGCAATGTGCTCTTTCCGCAGCCAGAGGGGCCGGTAATGGCGACGCTTTCGCCCGCTGCAATCGTCAGATTGATCCCCTCCAACACATCCGGTTCGCCGTCGCCATAGCGGAAACGGATCCCCTGCGCCTCAAGGTGGCCTGCCACAATACCGGTCGAAGTTCCAATCCGTGAGACGCCTTTGTGCGCTTCGGGCTGGGCCAGTGCGATATCACTTAGCCGTTCCTCTTGCAGGGACAGCATCTGCAGCTTGAAAATCATGTTGATCAGTTCGGTGACACGACTGGTGAACTGCTCCTGATAGGACGAGAACGCCATGAGCATGCCAACGGTCAAACGACCCTCGATCACTGCACGGCTGCCGATCCAGAGCACGAGAACCCGCGCGAAGCCGAACAGCAACCCATTGATCCCAGCGAAAGCGATATCGAGCTTGTCTGTCTTGAGATCGGCATTAACGGCGTCGACCAACGTGTTGAGCCATACGCTTTGGCGTCGTTCTTCGAGGCCAAGAGCCTTGACGCTGCTTGCGCCGCGAATGGACTCCATGAAGTGGGTATTTTCTCTCGCGCGATAGACGAGCTCCGCTTCCGATGCCGCGCGGTAAGGCCGATGGAACAGAATTCGAACCAGCACGTAGAGCAGCGTCGAGGCCAGGGACATTGCAGCCAGGGGCGGGCTGTAGAGAAACATCATGAACAGCATGCCGGCAACCATCACGCTGTCCATAGTGGAACTAACAAGATCCGTGGTTAGCGTATCCTGGATGGTCCTGATCGAACCGAAGCGCGACACCACATCGCCGACATGGCGCTTTTCGAACCACGACAGCGGCAGGCGTATCAGATGAGAAAACAGGCCAATATCCCATTGGACGGCAAGCCGGGTCATAAGCACCATTGTCGCCCATGAGCGGACAAAACCAATTACCGTCTGCAGCAGGACCAGCAGCGCCAGGCCGATCGTGACCACCGTGACGAGATCGAGATCAGCGCTCACAATAGCTTGGTCGATGACCAGTTGAAGGCCAAGCGGCGAGAGAATGGCGAAGACCTCAAGACAAAGAGCAAGCAGGAATATCTGTCCCAAAGCGCGCTTGAGACCAACGACACCTCTGAACAAGCTCAACAGTTGAAATCGGTTTTGCTCTACCCTCGGCGAGAAGGATGGAGCCGGCCAAACTTCAAGAGCGACACCGGTAAAGCTTTGATCAAGTTCCTTTCGGGAGACATGACGGCGCCCGCGGGCGGGGTCGTGGATGACCGCCCCGTTGGCAGTGACCTTGTCCAGGACGACGAAGTGGCTGAAGTCCCAATGGAGGACGCAGGGCGTTTTTAACTCTCGCAGGTCATCAAGTGCCACTTGGACCGCGCGGGTCGACAACAGGAGCTTGTTGGCGAGCTCGGCAATATTGAATAGCGTCATGCCCTTCAGGGAGGCGCTGAATTTATGGCGCATGCTGCTGATATCGATGTGATGGCCGTGATGGGATGCGATCATTGCCAAGCTGGCGAGGCCGCATTCAGCTGCTTCCGTTTGCAGTATCAATGGCAAGCGTGATCTGAAGCCGAAAAAGAGATTTTCCAGATAGGTCACTTGATGTCGCCCTCGCTGGAAAGCGTGCCTCGCAGGCTGTAAAGTGGCTCAAGCAACCACTGATAAACCGGCCTCCTGTCCAGAAACACGTCGGCTTCCACGGCCATGCCTGGCCGGATAGGCTCCTTCTTGCCGTAAGCAGCGACATAATTTTGTTCCGGCCGGACGAGAACTCGATACAGGCCAGCGGACGGATCGTTCGTAGGGGAGGGTCCCCTTTCGGGCAGGGTAATCATGTCTATATCGCCCGGCCTCAAACTGACCCGGGAGAAACTTGTGACAATTCCCGGATGGAGGCCGAACTTCTGGTAAGGAAAGGCTGCATAGCGCAGCATGACTTTGGCGTTCTCATGCATGAAGCCGATGGTGCTACTCGACCCAAACAGATGAACTTCCAGTTGGGATTGGCTTGGCAGGATCGACAACAACGGCGTCCCGGCGGCAACGAATTGTCCCGACTGGACCAGGATGGCTGCAACATTCCCGGTTCTTGGCGTGGTAACATCTATCTGTCTGCGGGCTTCACTCTCGACGAGATCGCGCTCGATGGTGCTGATTTGTCTGCGCAACTGGCTGATGACTGAGGCTGCCTTCGAATCGAAACCTGCAAGCTTTGTGCGCACCTCTGCCAATCTTTGCTCTAGGCGAATGGCTTCACGGTGCAAATTCTCCAACTCCTGCTCTTTTTGGATGCGGCTTTCCATGCGAGCGAAAGCCTCCCGCTGCAGGACAACGTGGCGACGAACCAGTTCGTCATATTTATCCGAGATGATGCTCAACAGAGCTGCGTGGCTGGCCGTGAGTTTTGTCTGAACCTGCACCTGATCCATTTCTCGGAGCAGACCCTGTTCTTCTCTCGTCAGTCCGGCTTTCTCAATCCGATCGAGATCCTGCTGGCGCACGATCTCGGCGGCCAACTCGCTTAGCTGCTTGCGCAGCAGGAGCGCGGCCGTCGCCTGAGTATCTCCCAGCGACGTCGTGCTATCGGAGGTGATGGTGTAGAGGGATTGTCCTTGGCGAACCTCGCTGCCATCGACAACGTTCAACGAGGTCACGCGGCCTGCGTTGGGCGCAAAAACCCTCACAATCCCTGCACTTGGGGTGACAACGCCGGTCAGGCGTACGCGGCGCGTATACTCACCAAAGATCAGATAGCTGGTGATCGCCAGAACGATGGCAACCCCCAACGCGACCGCGACCGAAACGCCGAGTGGACGCAGTAACACCACATGACCAAACAAGGTGTCTTTTTGGGCAGCAATGGCTTCCGAACGAAAAAGAGGTTCATTCAAGCTTGCCCCCAAAATTCGAAGTCGATTGTTAGTTTTCGAAGTGATTTTGCATTAATTCATTGAAATTTTGGAGGCAACGCGCATCAATTTGTGAATTTATTGTGGAGATTTTGTATAGTTATTGTGGAGATACAATATTTTTTATATGATATTGACCAGTAATATGAAAGACGTAAGATTTATACGCTAGTTGTCTTCTTCCTGTAGAATTTTGATGGCGATGGCGCAGATATTATTCAGTATTCAAAGCAAATGAGGACCAATATGCGTGAACTTTCGGTCGAAGAAATGAAGCTTGTGGCAGGCGGCGGACGCGGCGGGAGTGGCGGTCGCGGGCGCGGCGGCGGCAATGGACACGGGCGCGACAAGAAGGGTGACAGGCCGACCAAGCGGGATGCCGACTGGTCGCACAACAAACCAGGTGTGCCTGGATCTGATAGTCCGCGTTGGGGTGGTGGTCGCTCCGGGCGGTAGCGGATCGAATGTTGATCGTCCCCACCTAGCTTAGGGCTAGTAAGCTCCGTCGCGTGTATCTTTGCACGTGACGGACTTGCTATTTGGCAGGCACCGCGGCTGACCTATTAGGCAGATGAATCCGGCGTTCCGCGGGCCATTCTGGGAAATTCGCCGAGGCTTTGCGGTCGGAAACTGCAAGGGACAGCAGATACTACCAGCATCTGGAATCGAACAACTCAGCCGGGCCCTTTCGGTATTCAGAGTAGGCCTGCAGGTATAGCTTCGCGTAAGTGAACCAGTTCGATTTCAACAGCTGCCACCGGAAATCTTCAGCGTCGACTGATCCCAGATGCAACAGGTAAATCGTATCCAGAAGGCATAGCCCGCGCGCTGCATGTTTGTTGGCGATATCTATATTTTCACTGTCGGACAGCGGTTTGACGATATTGGCGACATCGTCATAGTCATCCAGCAAGGTCTTCAGCCTGAATGGTCCGTTGAGGTCATTTTGCTGAATAAGTCCTTGAAATATTTCCTGGGTGATAGTGTCATTCGTGTGTTCACGGAATTTTGCCTCCACAACGGTCGAGTCGTTCCTGGTAGAAACAAAAAATACTCCCTTGGTCGGGCTGGCGTTGTTTAGCTTGTAACTTACGTCTCCTTCGATAACAGCCATTGCCGGGACTGCATTGGGGTGTGAAGCCCGAATTTTATCACTTTCTTCCACGAGTTCGTTGTAAGGTATTCTATTGTATTCGGCGTTGAACAAAAAGCCGGTTCCAAAAACCATGTTCGTCGGACCCAGTCTAAATCTCTCCCAAAGGAGATCATCCCGTTTGCTGCCATAGAGCTTTGAAATCGCGCCGTGCAGCTTGTCGGTGAAGTCAGCTATGTAGCTGGGCCGAAAAGCATATCGATCCTTTTTGTAGCCAACATAGACATAGTAATCGTCGCGGAAGTCGAAATCTGGATTGACGTTTCGAAACGTTACGGTCGAACCCATAAGCCTTGTCATCACACTGAATGCTGACTTCACTCTGGTGAGGTACGCAGGGTCGATTTCGGAATCGATTGCAACCGTCAGCGCGCGGCGCACCGCGAATGGAAAGCTGTGTTCGCGGCTGGGCAGGAAATTCACGCGAATGGGGGTGTTCGAGTACATCGCCTCGACAAAACCGAGATAAAGCGTTCGCGCGGCATCGATGCGCCGGAAGACACCATAGGCTGGCACAGCAGCTAAAGCGCAGACGAGCGCGATGGCTGCTATGACGGCCAGATAGGTGCGGTTTCTAATCCGACGTTGCGTGAGGTATTGGCGCGTCATGATGCATTACCGATGGCAGCTTTGGTATCGTTGGATGCCGGCTCTTGTTGGATTGAGGAGTTCAAACCGCCTCCAGCAACCCTCTGTACGCGCTGGCATGCTGCTGCCTGTCCCCGCCGCACGAAAAAACTTCACTTCCTCAGTCGATTTCTAGGGGGCGGGTTCCAGAATATGTCGAAGATAAAGAGACTATTTTTCCTACGGTTGTCTCGTCAATATGCTGGCTATGATCTGCATGGATCCTGCACATAACCTGAAGTAATTCTTCACAAAACAGACGGTGCACCGTTCTTGTGGTCCGACGCGCGACTACACGAGCCCGTGCCGGCTCGGCCAGCTGGCCATGCGTATCCGTGTCTCCCGTCACCGGCACCCCAAAAGAGAATGGTGCCATCGCCATTCCACGGAAGCTCAACCATTCCTCCACTTGATATTCACGGTAGGCCAACAAATGCATGCGTTGAAGGCTGGCGGGGCTTTTCGAGCCAGCATCAGAGCTGCCTCGCGATCAGGGCTGCGCGCTTCGTAAGGCCGGCGTCGCTCGATGCTGACCAGATAAGCGTTCGCTGTCTCGGTCGAGGACCCTACCGGCATGAAAAAGTGCATTGTGCCAATCGCATTTGCGGCCATGTTGATGGGGTGCAGCGGTGGCTCTTCGCTCGAGGGCAATTGGCGACATGAGCGAGGGGGCGTCCTAAGCTTTTGGAGCGACGGCAGGCTGACACTGACCGACACGAACGGCCGTACCTATTCCGGTAAGTGGAAAGACAATTGGAAGAACCGATACTCGAGTGAGGTCGAGCTGACGCTCGATGGCATGCCCGACAGCAGCCTGGAGAAGTGCAACTACCAGATCACCGTCGAAGGCGGAGTTAGCACTCTTTGGGTAGAAGGCTGCATCCTTACCGGCATTCTCAAGAAGCAATGATCTGCAGAATTCACATCACGGAGAACCTTAGGCGAGCCCGGCGACCGCATGATCATGTATGGTCAGCCGTTGCCCATGCCACCCTTTCAGGCTTCTTCCGCATCGGAATATCGAGTGGAGCCGAGAATGACCAATTCAGGAAAGACGGTGTTAGCGCTCGACCTCATTGAGGCTGGATTTGCCGCTGTCCTCGTGGCTGCTCTTCTCGCCATCTTTGCTGTATTTTTTGCGCACGCTGGGTTTGCGACCGGGTTGAAGGACTTGTTTCGCAATCTGCGAGGCGATGTAACTGTCATGGCAGGCATTGCCGGGCTCCTTTTGATAGGCCTCAACTTGGGCATTGTATTGTTCGTGTGCATGGCGCTGGCTACCAAGTCATGGCTGCATAGAATTGCTGGACGACACATTGCCCATCTTCTCGGGCGACTCCAGCGTTCATAGTTCCGGCACTACATCGGCGGCTCTGCCGCTTCCCAAACAGCAGAGCAAAAAATGCCGCCCGTGATTTCGGTGCAATATCTAGATCGTTTGCGAAACCCGCACCTATGAAGGACTGGTCTAGTTATCCTGCCTGTGAGCTTCTGATCCATCTAACGCGAACGGCCCTGCAATGTCTTTCCGGCGTCAGCGACGAATGCGATGCTGCCAACCCAGCAGGCACGCATCGTCGCTACCAGCGCCGAGATGCGGCGCATAACCTTTCAGCGCTTAGAACTATAAGGGGGCCTCCGGCTGAAGTTCACGATCGGGAGTCACCGGCAATCAGAGATCGATGTCTTCTCAAATCTTTCCGAAAACCGTATCTAACGTCCCAATTTGTCCAATAAGCCACGAAATTCGGGCTGAGACGTAACCCAGAAAGTTCGAAAAGCTTCCAGGAAGCCCAGCCAACCATCCTTCTCAAAAGAAGACTACCGCTCTCAGCCTCACTCGCAAATGAGCGGCTTCATTCCTCCCGGAAAGCTTTCTGGATCTGATCCGACAGCGGCTTCACCAGATAGGAAAGCATCGTCCGATCGCCCGTTGGGAAGAATACCTCGGCCGGCATGCCCGGCGCCAGCGCCAGCCCGTGCAGTTTGGCGACCTCCGTTTTCGGCAGCTTCACCCGCGCGACATAGAAGCTTGTCCCGGCGCGTTCATCGGTGGTGAGATCGGCCGAAATTCGTGACAGCGTCCCTGTCAGTTCCGGCGTGGTTTGCCGGTTGAAGGCCGACAGGCGCAGGATCGCATCCTGGCCCATGGCCACCTGGTCGATATCCTGCGGCGCAATATGCGCTTCGACGGTCAGATCATCCGTTATCGGCACGATCTGCATCACCTCCTCGCCGGGCGTGATGACCCCGCCGACTGTGTGCACGGCCAACTGAAGCACCGCGCCATCCTGTGGGCTGCGCAAGTCGATGCGTTTCAACTGATCTTCGGCGGCAACCTTGCGTTCGACGAACTCGGAGATCTTTGCCTGCGTTTCACGCAGCTCGGTCGCGACCTCGCTGCGAAGATCCTGATCGATCTGGATGATCTGCAGTTCGACCTCCGCAGCCTTGCCATGTGCCTGAGCTATTCCCGCGGTCAATTGGCCATGCTCGCCTTCAAGCTTCACAGCGTCCCGTTCCAGCGCCGTCATGCGGTTGATCGATACCAGCTTGCGATCCCACAAGTCCCGCACGCCTTTCAGTTCGACCTGGATCAGTTCGATTTCACGACGTTTTGCCTGCCGCTGCTCGGTCAATCCGGCAGCTTCCTGCGCCAACTGAGCGATCCGTTCGCGCAATTGCGATCGCTGGCCAGATCGCGCCTGCTGCCGGAAATCGAACAGCGATTGTTCTCCAGCCATCGACGCCGCGACACCGGCTTCGTCGCGTCGCGATGTCAAAACTTCGGGAAAGATGATCTTGTCGTGGCCGTCGCGCTCCGCTTCCAGGCGGGCCAGCCTTGCATAAAACTCGTCCAGACCTGTCGAGACGATTGCCAGATTGGCGCGCGTCGTCGTCTCATCCAGACGCACCAGAACATCACCGGCTTTGACGAGGTCACCTTCACGCACCCTGATCTCACCGACCACACCGCCGGTCGGATGCTGGACCTTCTTCACATTGGAATCGACCACCAGCCGGCCGGAAGCAATTACCGCCCCCGACATTTTGGTCACTGCCGCCAGGCCACCGACACCTCCGACGAGCAGCAGACAGGTGGCAACTCCCGCCACGAGATAGCGGCGGATCTGTCTTTGATGCGAAGTGGTGTTGTCCTTGCTCATGCAGGGACCCCTCTCTCCGCGGTAACGACCTTCAGCGGCGCTGCCGATCGCAGAACCTTGCTCAGCACCTCATCCTTCGGGCCGAAGGCCTGAGCATGTCCATTCGCCATCATCAACACAGTGTCGACATTGGCCAAGGCGCTGGACCGGTGTGCGACGACGATCACGATGCCGCCGCGTTCCCTGATGCCTCGGATGGCGCCGGACAGGGCCGCTTCACCCTCCGCATCGAGATTGGAATTCGGCTCGTCCAGGATGACCAGGAACGGATTGCCATAGAGCGCACGCGCAAGGGCTATACGCTGCCGCTGTCCAGCTGACAGCGAGGCGCCGGCCTCGCCAACCCTGGTGTCGTAACCTTCGGCCAGATGCACGACGAGATCGTGCACGCCCGCGGCCTTGGATGCCGCCAGCACCATTTCGGACGATGCGTCCGGGTCAAAGCGGGAAATGTTCTGCGCGATCGTTCCATCAAACAGCTGCACGTCCTGCGGCAGATAGCCGATATGTTTACCCAGCTCATCGGTCGGCCACTGATCGAGCGTCGCGCCGTCCAGTCGCACTGACCCCCGCGCCGGCAGCCAGACGCCTGCAAGCGCACGCACCAGCGACGACTTGCCGGAAGCGCTGGGACCGATGATCCCTAGGCCCGATCCCTTCGCCAGCGTGAAATTCACATCCCAGACCACGGGTGTCCGCTCGCCCGGTGGCATGACACTGACGGTTTCAACGGCCAATGCGCTGACAGGTGCCGGCAGGGTCACGCTGGTTGCGCTTTCCGGAAGCGCGGACAGAAGCTGCTTCAAGCGCGCCCAGCCCTGGCGCGCCGCAACGAAACCCTTCCAATGCGCTATCGCCAGTTCGATCGGAGCCAGCGCCCTGCCCATCATGATCGAACTTGCGATCATGATGCCACCGGTCGCTTCCTGCCGGATGACCAGATAAGCGCCGATCGCCAGTATTCCAGATTGCAACATCAACCGCAGAATCTTGGAAATCGTGCCAAGCGTTCCTGCAACATCGCTGGCTGCGGCATGCGCGTTCAGGTAATCGGCGTTGACAGCATACCACCGCTCGGCGATGCGCCCGCCAAACCCCATGGCTTGTATGGCTTCGGCATTGCGCCTTGTTGCTTCAGCCAATGTGCTGCGGACCGCCGCATGCTGTCCGGCGATCTTGGTCGGGCCGCTGGTCCGGAACTCAGCCAGAAGGGTCAGTGCGAACAGGACGATGGCGCCAGCGAGCGCGGTAACGCCGATCCAGAAGTGAAAGATGAAACAGATGCCTATGTAGAGCGGCATCCATGGCAGATCGAACAGCGCGGTCGGTCCGGCACTTCCGATAAAAGAGCGGACCTGATCCAGATCCCGCAAGGGCTGCAGGCCGTCACCGGAAGTTTTGGAGCGCAGCGGCAGACGCATCAGCGCCGAATAGACCGAGGGACTGAGTTTCGCGTCCAGCCCCTGCCCCAGCCGCACCATGAGGCGTGAACGGATCAACTCCAACACGCCCTGAAACGTGAACAGGGTGGCGGCAAGCACCGCCAAGCCGACCAGCGTCGGCACGCTGCGACCCGGAACGACCCGGTCATAGACCTGCAACATGAAAAACGAACCGGTCAGGGTCAGCACGTTCACAACGCCGCTCATCAGGACAATGCCCGAAAAAGCACGTCGAAAAGACGATAGAATTCCGACCAGCGTCAGCGACGGCGATAGCGTCGACTTCATGCAAGCTCGCAATTGGAATGAGGCATCTTCGCCATTGGTCTCGACCCTTAGTACATGACTGTGTTGAGCGTGACGTGGACGGGCGAGCCCGCCTCGACTTTTGCGCTACCCCGCGCGACCAGCCAGCCGTCCGCGCGCTCCAGGCGCGCAACGACCTGCAGCGTTGGCGATGCAGCAGCAGGGCTTGCGGTCAAGGGCAAGGAGAATTCCAGCTTCTTTGAGCCGCCGTTGCTTTCGACGCGCGTTTCCGCGGTACGGCGTTGGGTCTTGTTTTTGCTGGCAGGATCCTCAAGATAAATCTCGAGATGCCCTTCCGGGATGGCCACGTTGCCCTTGAACGTGACCGTCCCACGAATATCCGTTGATTGCGCAGTAGCCGTCGCGGTGGCTGCGGCGACAGCCGCGGCTCCCGCTGCCATCAGTACGGTGCGGCGATTGGTCGGGCGCTTCATCACAAAACTCTCCGTGATCGTTGCGGTGCCTATGCAGGCTCTAAATGCACAGGGTGACCAACACCGTGTAGAGAAAGGGCGCCCGAAAGCGCCCCTTCTGTGCTGAGGTCAGGCGACAATGAAGTCTGCTGCCGAAAGGTTCAGATGTGCGTTCAGTTGCGCAAACTGAACAGCCGCGACTTGCCCGGAGCCATCTGCGTCGTAGGACAATGCTCCGCTGTCGGTGTCATAGATGATGCGGTCGTCGACATCATGGGCGACACCCGACGCACTCTTGAAAAACGCGCCCAAGGCAAGAGCGCCGTCGTCGCCCACACTCGTAAAGATGAGGTTGTCCAGCAGGATCGTGTCGTCAGCGACGTTGAAGTCCTTGATCAAGTCGACATTGCCGTTCCCAAGCGCTGTCGAGAAGCGGAAGGAATCCTCGCCCGCGCCGCCGGTCAGCGTGTCGGCCGCCAGACCGCCATCCAGAAGGTCGCTGCCGCTGCCGCCGTTGAGCTTATCGGCACCTGCAACGCCCGGCTGGGCCGGCGCTGGCGGGAATTCGACCGACACGTTCACCTTGTATGTCGAGCCTTCCGGCACGGCATCCGCCCAGCCATCGCCGGGCACGTCGGGCGACCACATGCCTTCCTGGATGTAGTAGGTTCCGGTTTCCTTGACGACGAAGACCGTGCTCGAATCCCGGCTGGTCGTGGAACCGGGGTCGCCGCCGCCATCGTCGTTCTGGGCAACGATATTGCCATTGCTGTCCAGCAGCCTGACCCAGCTGTCATGGACGTTGGGATCGGCAATTCCATCGATGTCGATCGAGATGACCGTACCGGCCGCCAGTGTGATGCCATAATATCCGCCCTTGCCGTTCCCGGTGGCATTGACGGTCGTGTGAAGGATGGTCGTCGAATCGAAGATATCCGGGTCCTCGGTCAGCGAGAAGTTGTTCGAGATGTCGAAGGCGGTTGCGATCGAATTGTTCGTTGCGTCGGCCCCGAGCGTGGCGTAGCCGGTACCCATACCCGGGCGTGGCGGTGCGTCGCCCTGATAGGCGAAATCGCCGAGCAGGGTGTCATCGCCGCCGCCACCGTTGATCGTATCGTTGCCGCCCTGCCCAGTCAGGACATTGGCGGCGCCGTCGCCGGTCAATTGATCGTTGAAGCCCGAACCGGCGAGATTTTCGATCGAGATATAGGTGTCTCCGGCGGATTTGCCGCCGCCGAGCTGGAGTTTGACACCGCTGGTCGCATCGGCGTAGTCCGCCGTGTCGCTTCCGGCGCCGCCATTCAGCTTGTCGGCACCGCCGCCGCCGGTCAGGATATCGTCACCCCCACCGCCGGACAGTTCGTTGGCCTGGGCGTTGCCGATGATATGGTCGTCGAAGAAGGAACCAACGGCATTTTCGAAGCCGGCAAGGATGTCATGCCGGATAACAGTGCCGCGCCCGACGATCTGCACCGGGCCATCGGCATCGCCGCCACTGGCGGTGCCATTGGCGAGGTCGATGGTCACGCCGTCGGAGCTGCCCGCATAGACGACCGTATCGATACCGTCGCCGCCGTCCAGATAGTCCTGGCCGGCGCCACCGATGATCGTGTCGTTGCCGCCTTCACCGTACAGGATGTCGCCATCGTTGCCGCCGTCCAGTATGTCATCGCCGTCGCGGCCGTTGAAGTAATCGCCGCCGCCCTGGCCCCAGAAATGATTTGCTGCGGATGTGCCGATGAAACGGTCGATGCGGTCGTCAGACCCGATCAGGTTCTCGATGCTGTCGAAGGTGTCGCCCGAGGCGGTGCCGCCACTGGCGATGTTCGTCTCAAGGTTGACGAGCAGTTGGAAGGGGCTTTCCTTGCTGTAGTCGACCGTGTCGATGCCAGCGCCACCTCGGAAGATGTCGATGCCGTCCTGGCCGCTCAGCGTATCGTCGCCATCGCCGCCGTCGAGGATATCGTTGCCTTGGCCGCCGAGGATGGTGTCGTTGCCGCCGCCGCCATAGAGCGTGTCGTTGCCGTCATCGCTCTCCGTCTGGTCTTCAAGGTCTTCGATGTCGATCGTGTTGTTGATGTCGCGGCTGGCGAGCGAGTCGCGACCGCCGATGATGATGTCATCACCGCCCTGACCAAAGATGGTGTCATCGCCACCACCGCCGTCGAGCGTATCATTTCCGCTGGAGCCGAAAATAATGCTGGTCATCGTGTTGTCGCCGACGACGGGTGTTTCGGGGCTACCGCCTCCTGGTTGAAGCGTCGACTCGTCGGCGTAAATGATGTTTTCGACGTTCGCGATTTTCCCGATCTTCAGGTCCCTGGACAGCAGGACGACCGTGTCGTTGCCGCCATTCGCTTCCTCGCGCACGATGTCGTCGAGGGAGTCGACGAAGTAGATATCGTCGCCGCTATTACCAGCCATGCGGTCACCGCCGCCGCGGCCGTCGAGGACATTGGCGCCGTCATTGCCGATCAGGATGTCGTCGTAGCTGCTGCCGATGCCGTTCTCGATGTAATAGGCGGTCGTATCGGCATTGTGCCCAGCAAAGATCGACACATTGTTGCTATGGCCGTTCACGCTGGAGAACTGCCCGGCGCGCAAGTCAAGGATCGTGCCCGCCGTAGAACCGGAGAAGTCGATCGTGTCGGTTCCACCTGTGTCATGGATCGTAAAACCGATATCGTGCTGCATGCCCGAGGCGGAGAGCCGGTAGCCGTCTTGCGTGCTGCCGAAGCCGTAGACGTTGTCGCCCGTGTTGAGGTTGATCTCCTGATAGGTGCGCTCACCATTCGCGTCGACGGTCGAGAAAAAGCGACGGATGACGGCTTCGATGTCGGCCATGAGCGGCGTCGAAGCCGACCAGCGGCTGGTTTCGCCGACGTCGATGCCATCGAAATAGGACATGACGCTGTATTGCTGACGGTCGTAGGTCCAGGTCGCATTGTTCAGATAGTTGATCTGGACGCCGCCGGGACCGCTGTAATTATAGAGTCCGGGATGGTTCAGGCCGAATTCATGGCCGAATTCATGGACGAAGGAATCGAACACATAGCCGCCGACGTCCGTCTTGTTGGGCTCCGTGTCGTGGAAACGCTGGCCTATACTGACATAACGATCGTTTGAATAGGCGCTGCCGTCGTCTTCCTCGCCCACTTCGGGGCTGACAACCTGCATCCAGTCCGTTGCGCTGTTGTATGGCGCGTCGTCGACGATTTCGAACTTCAAAGGGGTGACAAGAGACCACATCTCCAGGGCGCCGATCGCGGCGGCCTTGTATTCGGGGTGGTCGTTGAGCTCGTAGACGTTGATCCTCAGCGTTCCCGCCGCGATCGCTGGCGTCAGGCTGCGGTCCAGCGCTCCAAGATAATCGAGGTAGGCTTCGTAATCCTCGCTCTTGCCATAGGGGTTATCGGGCGTCTGGTCGTTGATCCACCATTGGTCGCTATTTTGGCTTGGGTTCGGCATCGTTGGGGTTCCCTCATCTACAACCGTGGATAGTACGGCTGTACCGGTTTGCTGCTTCCAACCACCAACAGGCATCGCTTGCGCGCCTGTTAAGCCCCGTCACCTTCGCCAATAATGCTATCGGAATTTTCGACTTGTCCAGACTGTTGGACCGTGCCGCGCAGGACAGCCACGAGGTTCGAGTTCACTTCCTGTTCGCAGTCGACAGATTTCGTCATCCGGACGGCGCGAAGGTTGAGCATGAATTGTTCACCATCGCGACCCGCGGTCCGATTGGCTGCGTAAAACAGCCCGCCTAGGCCTACACGAGCAGCAAGCCGAACGCGCCGAACGCGAGGATCAACATCTTTTCGTGGTTTCCAGCGCGGTATGGTGGCTAAACCGACACCTCGATCCACGCTGGAGCATGATCGCTGGCTTTTTCCCGCCCGCGCACCTCGCGGTCGACGCCGGCGGCAGTGAGCTGTCCGGCGATTGCGGGGCTGAGTAGGAGGTGATCGAGCCTGAGCCCCGCATTGCGGCCCCAGGCGTTGCGCAGATAGTCCCAGAATGTGTAGACGCGTTCATCGGGATGAAGCGCCCGGATGGCATCCGTCCACCCCTGCCCGACGAGCTCGTGCAATGCCAGCCGCACTTCCGGGCGGAACAAGGCATCGTCCTGCCAGCGTTCGGGCTTATAGACGTCGAGTTCGGTCGGAATGACATTGTAGTCGCCGGCAAGGACGACGGGGATGTTGTGGGTGAGCAGCTCCGCAGCATGCTGCTGCAATCTGCCGAACCATCTGAGCTTATAGTCGAACTTCGGCCCCGGAGCCGGGTTGCCGTTCGGCGCATAGAGGCATCCGACCAGCACGCCGGAGACGGCCGCCTCAATATAGCGGCTTTGCGTGTCGTCCTCGTCGCCGGGCAGGCCGCGCCGCGTCTCGATCGGATCGACGCCGCGCGCCAGGATCGCCACGCCGTTCCAGCTTTTCTGCCCCAGCCACACCGCGCCGTAGCCGGCGTCGCGAAGTGCCGTTTTCGGAAACTTGTCGCCCGACGCCTTCAGTTCCTGCAGGCAGACGACATCTGGCTCGGCCTCAGCCAGCCAGTCGAGCAGTACCGGAAGCCTGCCGTTGATGCCATTGACGTTGAACGTCGCGATTTTCATCGCTCAGCGCTTGAGCTTTTCGGCCCAGGCTGAAACCTTCTCGGCCATTTTTTTGAGATGATCGGCCGCCGTGAAGCCGGATACGCTCTTGCGCGGCTTCAAATCATGGTCGCCGTCTTCCAGCCAGAAAACCTCGATCGCCTTCGACAGCGCGTATGAGGGCACTTCTTCCCGTGTGCCGAACTCGTCGCGTGTGCCTTGCACGATCAGCGTCGGCGTCTTCAGCCCTGCAAGATGTTTTGTGCGCAATTGCTGCGGCTTGGCCGGCGGATGAAATGGATAGCCGAGGCAAAGCAGGCCGGCGATCCTGCTCGAGGCGAAAAGCTCGTCCGCCACCATCGAGGCGATGCGGCCGCCCATCGACTTGCCGCCGATGACCAGCGGCCCCTTGGCGGCCAGAGCCGCTACGGCGGCGACATATTCGGGGTTGAGGGTTTCGGCGCGTGGCGGTGGTTTGCGGCCGCCTTCCGTGCGCCGGCTCGCCATATAGGAGAATTCGAAACGTGCGACACGAAACCCGACTTCGGCAAGCGCCTTGGCGGCGGCGTTCAGGGAGGAGGAGTCCATCGGCGCCCCTGCCCCGTGGCCGAGCAGGATGGTACAGGCGGCGTCTTCCGGGCCGTCGAAAAGGAAGGACATGCTCAACTCGCTGTTCTTTGCGCCAGCTCGACCAACCGGATGCCGTTGCTGGCTGTGCGGGCCCATTGCGATGTGGAATCGAGCTCGAGATAACGCGACCACCATTTGCGTGCGCCGGCCAGATCACCCGCTTCATAGTCGAGGTTTGCGAGGTTGAAGACGGCATCGGCGTAAGCGCTGTCTATGGCGATCGCGGCAAGCAGATGACGGCGTGCCGTATCCTTCTTGCCTTCGCCGGCGAGCAGCCCGGAAAGATTGAACCAGGCTTCGACGAAGCGCGGGTCGCGCTTGAGGACGTCGAGATAGGATTGTTCGGCCTCTTTGGCCCTGCCGGCGGCGAGCAGGCAGTTGCCGCGGTTGAAGAAGATGACCGGATCGCTCGGATCGATGGCGATGCAGCGCCGATAGAGCTCGGCGGCGTCACCATGCCGGCCTTCCTCCTCGGCTTCCTCGGCCAGGGCGAAGAGCTCGTCGAGATCTTCCGGCTCAGCCCGGCCGAGCGGCAGCAAAGCCTGGCCGTCGAGCTCGCTGACGCCTTCATCCGAACGCGCATAGATGGCGTTGTCACGGTCGGCATGCAGCGAAAGCGCGGTCAGCGAGGCGATCGAGCCGGATCGGCGCACAGACCTTGCGATCGTGCCCCAGCTGGCGCCCGACGCGATCAGCCCGGCATATTTCCTGGCCAGGATCAGGTCGCGGAAGGAAAAGGGTTCGCCGTCATGTTCGAACGCGTCGAAAAGCGCGAGTAGGTCGAAATCCTCAGCGCCGAGCTTCGACTGGTCGAGGATGGACTGGCGGCTCAGCGTCGAGCCGGCCGGCGCCTCGATCAACCCCAGCAGCCTGAGGAAGCCGTTTTCACTCAGAGGCTGGCGGCCTTTCGCCCTCTCCTCACGGTAGCGCGCCGCGATCCTGGCGGCATCGGTCCTGTCGAGCAACTTGCGGCCAAAGATGACATGCGTGGTGCGCCGCGTGGCTCCGCGCTGCAACTCGCCGCCCTGGGCGCCGACCTCCCGCACTGCCAGACGGCGCGGGAATGCCGCAAGCCCGCCGATGAGACCGAACGTCCTGCCTCTCGCCGAGGTCACTTCTTGCTCTTGGCGCCGCCGCTCGCGGCAACCTTGGCCGGTTTTTCAGCAGGCACGGCCTTGGGCTTGCTCTTGGCCAGCGGCTTGGATTGTCCAAGGCTGGCCTTCAGCGCATCCATAAGGTTGACGACATTACCGCGTTCAGGTGCTGCCGCGACGATCGGCTTGTGGCCTTTGAGCTTCTCCTTGATCATGTTCATCAAGGCAGCCTCGTAGCGATCCTCGTAATTCTTCGGATCGAACTTGGTCAGCTTCTGCTGGATCAGCGCTTCGGCGAGTTGCAGCATCTCGCGGTCGGGTTTGCCCTGCGGAATGTTGTCGAAATATTCAGCGGTGCCACGCACCTCATGCGGATTGCGCAGCGTGCAGACGAACATGCCCTTCTCACGCGCACCGATGGTGACGACACGCTCGCGGCTGGACAGCACCAGACGCGCCACCGCCAGCTTGCCTGACTTGCGCATGGCCTCGCGCAGGACGACGAAGGTTTCCTCTGCCATCGCCCCGTCGGGCGCCAGGTAATAGGGTGTGTCCTGGTAGATGACGTCGACATCCTTCTCATCGACGAAGGCTTCGATATTCATGGTGTGGTTGGATTCGATGCGCACGCTTTCGAGGTCGGCATCGTCGATGATGACGTATTGCTTGTCCTCGTATTCGTAGCCCTTGACCAGATCGGCGCGGTCGACCAGGCCGAGTTCAGGGTCGACGGGCTTCATGTTGATGCGGTTGTGGGTCTTCTTGTGCAACTGGTTGAAGGAGATGCGCTCCTTCGTGCTCGTCGCTGGATAGAGCCGCACGGGGCAGCTCACCAGACTGAGTTTCAGATAACCTTTCCAACTTGCCCTGGGTGCCAATTCCGCCTCCTACGCGACGACAACACACTACCTTTTCGCCTTGGCAGGCGCCGGCAATTCCCTGGCAAAATCATCCATATCCGCCCAGGGATCACCAGATGCGGCCAAAAGACCTGGAAGCGAAGAATAGTTCAAATCCTCGGCAGCGTCGATGGATTCCAGATCATTCCATTCCAGCGGCGTCGAAGCCGGCATGTTCGGACGCCCGCGCAGCGTATAAGGGGCCGCCGCCGTATGACTGCGCGCATTGCGATGAAAGTCGATGAAAATGCGCTTTCGGCGGTTCTCCGCGCCCATGGTGGTGGTGAAGGTTTCGGGCGCAGTGGCGGCGATGCGGGACGAGATATCGCTGCAGGCTTGATGGAACTGCCGCCAGCCGAGTTTCTTTTTCACCGGCACCACGACATGGATGCCCTTGCCGCCGGACGTCTTGACGAACGGCACCAGACCGATGCCCTCCAGCTCGCCGCGCACATGGACGGCGGCCTCGACAACCTCGCGCCAGCCGATGCCTTCGCCCGGGTCGAGGTCGAAGACGGCGCGGTCAGGCTTGTCGATGCTGAGGCGATGCGCGCCCCAGGTGTGGAATTCGACGACGCCGAACTGCGCCAATGCAAGATAGGCCTTGGCGTCCTCGACGGCGATGTAGCTGCGGGCTTCACCATCGAAATTCTGCGTCTCGAACGACACCATGGTTGCCGGCATGCCGGTGAAGGCGTGACGCTGGAAGAAACAATCCGCAGGCTTGCCGGTCGGGCAGCGCACCAGCGACACTGGCCGGCCGAGGATATGCGGCAGCATGAAATCGCCGACGGCGGCATAATAGACGGCGATGTCGAGCTTGGTCGGCCCGGTCTTGCCGAAGATGCGGCGTGTCGGGTTGGTGACGAAGATGCCGGCGAGATCGGCGTCGGAAATCAGCCGCTTGCGTGGTGCGGCGGTGCGGGCCGAAAGCTCGGCCTCGCGCAGGCCCTTGAAGACGGCGTGGCGCAGCGCATTGTCGGCGGTGCGGTTGGCATAGTGGACATGGGCCGTCAGTATCGGGCGGACCGCGATGACTTCGCGCGGCATGCCCTCCAGCCTGACCGCGTCGGCCTGCAGTGGCTGCAGCCGTGAAAGCAGCATCGGCAGCGCTTCGGCATCGAAACCCGAGCCGCATTTGCCGCGATATTCCAGCTCGCCGTCGACCCATTCGGCGAGCGCCAGCGCCGCCAGGCCTTCAGCCGCTTCGGAAACGGTGTAGCCGGCGATGACGAAATCGCCGACCGCGCGCGCCTTTACTTTCGTCCAGCTCTTGGAGCGGCCGGGCGCATATGTGGACGAAGCCTGCTTGGAGACGATGCCTTCAAGGCCAAGCTCCGATGCCTGCTCGTAGAGCGCGTCGCCGTCGGAGGCGACATGATCGCTGAGCTGCAGAGCGCTTTTTGCCGTGACGCCGCCGAGCAGTTGCGCAAGCAGCTCCTTGCGTTTTTCCAGCGCAACATTGGTCAGGTTCCAGCCGTCGAGATAAAGCAGGTCGAAGGCATAGAAGGTAAGCTTGTGGGTCTCGCCGGCGGCCAGCGCATCCTGGAGCGCGGAAAAACGGCTGATGCCCCTGTCGTCAGTGACGACGATTTCGCCATCGATGACGGCACTGGCGCAGGGAAGCGTCTCGAACGCCGTCTTCAAGCGGCCGTAGCGCTTCGACCAGTCGAGGCCGCTGCGGGTGATGAAGGTGGCGGTTCCCTCATTCACATGCGCCGCCGTGCGGTAGCCGTCGAACTTGATCTCGTGCAGCCAGTCTTTCCCGGAAGGCGGGGCGGCGACGGCGGTGGCGAGCTGCGGCTCGAGCCGCGCCGGCATCGCATCCTGTACGGCGCCCGGCACTTTCGCCGGCCTGGGCGCCGCCAGTTTTTTAGCCGGCTTCGGCCTCTCGACCAGTTCCTCGATACGGCGGCCGGATTTCACGCTTTCGGGGCGTTTGGCGAGGATGTCGAGCTTGGCATCGGCGGCCTGATCGCGTTCCTTGAACAGCAGCCAATTGACCTTGTTCTCATCCTCCTTGGACTTCAGTCTGGCCAGCATCCAGCCGCCTTTGAGCTTCTCTCCCGACAGGCGGAATTTGAAGGCACCTTTTTCCAGGGAGGTCTCAATATCCTCCATCGGCGCCCAGATGCCGGTATCCCACACGATCATCGGACCGCCGCCATACTCCCCCTCGGGAATGAGCCCTTCGAAGTCGATATAGTCGAGCGGATGATCTTCGGTCTGGACGGCGAGCCGCTTGTCGGCGGGATTGAGCGACGGCCCCCTCGGCACTGCCCAGCTCTTCAGCACGCCGTCGATCTCCAGGCGCAGATCGTAATGATCCGCGGTGGCATGATGCTTGTGCACGACGAAGCGGTTGCCCTCGTGCTGGGTTGCCAAACCCGAGGGTTCCGGTGTCTTGGCGAAATTGCGCTTGGCGCGGTAGGACCGGAGCTTGGGGGAACCCGCCATGGGAGCGCTTATTCGCCCGCTTCCTCGTGCAGGGGCTCCAGGCCGAGTTCTGCGGGACGATAGCCTTTGTAGAGCTCATCGAGCGTGCGCTGCCCGACGAGATAGGCTTCGTTGGCGACGATGACACGATAGGTGGGCTCCTCGCCGGCCTTGAAGCGGCGGGAACTGACGAAGATCTTATGACGGCCGAGCGCTTCGGCAACCGCCTTGCGCTGCTTGACCTGGCGAGACGTGGGCGTGCTCATAGGCCTGCTCCGCTGCTTGCACTCATGACTATCTTCCATTGTCACGCCGCGATCAACCGCAGTTGGTTTTGGTGGTTTATAGTTAGCTCTTGCGCTAAGTGATTTCCTGCATTAGTTAGCCTTTTGGATAACTGATTATCAAGGCGCACGACCACATGCGCAATCACATGGAAAGAGGGGCTCGGTATGAAGCTTGTCCTGATGGAATTCCTATCGCTCGACGGCGTGTGCCAAGGTCCAGGAGCGCCGGATGAGGATACGACCGGTGGCTTTACGCGAGGCGGCTGGTTCGTTCCTTACCTGGAGCAGAACTTCATGCAGACCGTCACGGCCTGGGTGGGAAATGCGGATGCGTTCCTGTTCGGCCGCCGGACGTATGAAAATTTCGCTCGCGATTGGCCGAAGATGGACGATCCAAATGATCCAATCGCGAGCAAGATGAATGGCTTGCCGAAATATGTTGCATCAAATTCTTTGAAAGATGCGCCCTGGGCACCTACAACGATCTTGTCGGGAGATATAGCTGGCCGGGTCGCCGGGTTGAAAGAAAAGCTCGGGCGAGAACTCCAGATCCACGGCAGTGGACGCCTTGCCCATTCGCTGCTGGCTGCGGGATTGATCGACGAATTTCGGCTGGTGGTCGCACCGGTGGTTCTGGGGCAAGGCCGCAAGTTGTTCCTGGACGGCGCCATGCCTGCGGGCTTCAAGCTGCTCAGTGTCGATGCGACGCCGGGTGGCTTGGCCGTAAATGTCTACCAAAAAGCCGAGGCGCCGGCATTCTTGACCTACGACGCGTCTGCGGCATGGCTTTAACCTTGCGAAATAATGCTCTGTCCCGATTGTCGTGAGGATATGCAGACGTCGATCTTCAGGTTTATCGCAGCGGCCAGACAAGCATCAGCATCGGAACCGCTACCGCTATCACCAGAATGGAGAGCGGAAGGCCGAGACGGGGATAATCGCTGAACCGGTAGCCGCCCGGCCCCATCACGAGCGTGTTGCATTGATGACCGATCGGGGTCAGGAAGTCACAGCCGGCACCAATGGCGACAGCCATGAGAAACGCTTCCGGATGATAGCCAAGAGATGTTGCGAAACCCGCCGCCACTGGCGCCACCACCAGCACTGTCGCTGCGTTGTTGAGAAATGGCGTGACTGCCATCGCCACGACGAGGATGAGCGCCAATGCGCCTGCCGGCGGCAATTTCGAACCTATTTCGGCCAACCACATCGCGATCACGTCGGTCGCGCCGCTGCGCCGCAGTGAGTCCGAGACAGGGATCAATGCGGCGAGCATGACAAGGATCGGACCGTCGATGGCGTTGTAGATGTCGCGTATCGGAACCACGCGGAAGAGCACCATGGCGACCGCCGCAGTGAAGAAGGCGACCGGGATGGGAATCAATCCCGTGGTCGTAGCAAGCATTGCCGCGGCCAGGATCAGGATCGGGATACTGCCGCCGCGCACGCTGCCGAGCAGGATCGGTCGTTCCGCAAGCGGCAGCGCACCGAGCTCACGCAGGATATCCGGCAACCGTGTCCGATTGCCCTGCAGCAGCAGCACGTCGCCCAATCGCAGCGTAAGTGTTCCAAGACGCTCGCTGATACGTTCGCCTGTGCGGCTGACGGCCAACAGATTGATCTTGTACCGGTCGTAGAGCGCCAGCCGTTGAGCGGACCAGCCGATCAAAGGCGAACTCTCCCCCAGAACCGCTTCGACTGTCATGTAGGCTTCACTGCTGCCTTCTTCGGAAGCCTGGCGGCCGTCGGTCAGGTCGAGCTTGGCCTGGGCGACGACGCGGTCGAGCGCTTCCGGCGAGCCTTCGAGCAGGACGATGTCGCCTTGACGCAGCTTCGCGTCCGGCAAGGGTGCGATGTGGAACGTGCGCGAGCGCAGGATCGACGTAACCACCACCTCGCCGCCTGCGTAATTCATCAACTCGGCGACTGTTTTTTCGTTCACGGTCGAACTGGACACGACCAATGCCTCGGTAACGTAGTTGTTGACGTCCAGCGCATCCTGAACGGTGCCGGTTTCGCGAACACGAACCGGCACGAGCCAGTAGAACAATGATAAAAAGACGATGCCTGCGGCAGCCAGCGCCGCTCCCACCGGAGTGAAGTCGAACATGGTGAAGGAAGTGCCGGTGATCTCCTCGCGAATGCGCGACACCACGACGTTGGGCGAAGTGCCGATCTGCGTCATCAGCCCGCCGAGCAGCGAACCGAAGGCCATCGGCATCAGAAAGACAGACGGCGAGCTGTTGGACTTTCGAGCGAACTGAAAGGCAATCGGGATCATGATTGCCAGCGCACCGATGTTTTTGACGAAAGCCGACAGGATCGTGACGACGACAACCAGCAGCACCAATTGCGCCCGAATGCTGGTCACATTGGGTGCGAAGCGCTGGATCGCGAATTCCATGATCCCGGAGCGGGCCACGCCGGCGCTGACCAGCAATGCACTTCCCACAATGATGACGATGTCGTCGCTAAAGCCTGAAAACGCGTGGTCGTAAGGGACGACGCCGACCGCAAGCGCAACGATCAACGCAATGCAGGCGACGAGATCGTAACGCAGGCGTCCCCAAACGAAGGCCACCATCATCAAGATGATGACGGCAATGGAGAGGAGCTGATTGATTGCCATGGAGAGGACGTTCCTTCTCCGGGCTCATTTGTCAACGTCCTTGCTCAAGCGGCTGCTGATTCCGCCGGGAGCTCGTCTAGGCGACTCTGGCAATGCCTTCGCTAACCATCGCATCCACATCGGTGATCAGGAGGTGACCAGGAGAAGCGGTGATTGCGATTGCCAGCTCCGCATGCACGAGAGCTTCCTGGGCCGTGACGCTGCTTGCCCAGAATACGGGGACTTCCCCCTCCCCGACATCGACCGCCTCTCCCCAATCCGGACAGCCGAGATCGGCAATGCCGAGGATGGAAGGGTCCCCAACATGAAAGGGCGAACCATGGGCGTTCGGAAAGCGCGCAGTAATCGCCCGGACCTTGTCGACGTCGCAGTGCCTGATGGCGCGCATTGCAACGACCAGATTGCCGCCGAATGGACCGAACGCGCGGCTTCTGATCCCGGTTCGGTACTTCGGCACCGTCCCGCTGACACGGCCCTGCAGGCCGACGCCCTTCTCCATCAACGCAGGCTCGAAACTCAATGAACTGCCGAGCGCGAAAGCGGAGAAATCCTGACGCCACAGATCAACGATATGGGAGGTGCGATGCACGAACTCGCCGTAGCAGTAGATACTGTACTGCGACGCATCCGTGCGGATGTCGATGTTGCCCAGCGCGGGAACAAAGGGACTGCCGGCGCGACCGAGCCCGACCAATGGGCACGCCTTGGGATTGGCCAGGCAGAATTTGTGAAAATCGGCGGCGAAACGCTGCGGCACGATCACCACATTCGCCTGCAACTTGCCGCGGGCCAAGCCGCCGGTAGCACCCTTGTAGGCTCCGGTCCTGACCAGCCGGCGCAACCGGCCAGGCTCGACCAGACGCAAATCTTCGACGATTGAACTGGTCTGAGGTCCCATGCTTCGAAGCATTCCGCCTTGCTTAGACTTTTCAGGAAGCGGTAAAATCGAAGTCGGCGGCACCGCTTGTCAAATCACCAGAATTTTCTCCTGACAATAAATTGTATTTATTGGCCGACGCAGTTCGACCTCACCGGCATTCCGAACAGCTGAGCAATTTGATCTGCCGTATCGCTTCATGCAGAAAGCCGAGATCGCGGCTCATGTAAGACAGAAGAAAAGCGGCGTAGAGAACGAAGACGAAGCTGAAGACCAAGGTCTTTACGATCAGCGACAAGCTGAAGACGTTGAAATGCGGCGAGGCGCGGGCCAGGAAAGCAAGCACGATATCGGACAGCAACATGCTGACAATAAGGGGAAATACCAGTGTCAGCGCCATTTTCAGCAGCTGGTTCAACAGTTCCAGGAAAATCCCGGCGGCGTCCCTGCTGAATACCGGCGTCAACTGCTCGACCGGCCAGAGTCCATAGCTGTCGTAGACGGCGTTCAACGACAGTTCCAGCCCGCCTGCCGTGAGATAGATGGCGATCATGACGATGGCAAGCAGCGTTCCGGTTGCGCTGGTTTCATGCGTCATCATCGGGTCAATCAAGCTTCCCATGCTCGAACCGCGCTGCAGATCGAGGATGTCGCCTGCGGCTTCAGCAGCCCAGAACGGCACGCCCATCGCCAATCCAAGGGCAATGCCGACCAAGAGTTCCTTGAGGATGTAGACAACGATCATCGCGCCGGCGATCTGCTGGCCCGCCAGCGTGTGCATGAGCATCGGCAGGATCGGAACCGCTAGCGCAAGCGCAACCCCGTTGCGCAATAGCCCCGACAAAGGAACACGCGAGAACAGCGGCATCATCAGCATGAAGCCCCCCAGGCGCGCCAACACGAAGGCTCCCGCCAAAAGGTAGAGCTGCAGGTCCCTGAGCGATGCGAACAGCGGTTCGACCTGCATGGTGCGGCCTCAGCGGGTCGCGGAGGGAAATTCGTCGAATACCGCCGAAGCCTGTTCAGCGATCTGCTGGGCAATCAGCGGGCCGACAATGATGATGACCACGAGGATCACGACCAGCTTGATCGTCTGCGGCAGCGACTGATCCTGGATCTGCGTCAGCGCCTGGGCAAGCCCTACCAGAAGCCCGACTGCCAACGCTGCGATGATGGCCGGACTGGAGGCGAGCAGTATCGTTATCAGCGCATTTTGGACTTTCGCGAGGATGAAATCGCTGTTCACGCTTACCGCCTCTGCTTCAGCTGTAACTGAGGATGAGGCCGTGCATCAGCCGCGACCAGCCGTCTATGGCAACGAAAAGCAACAGTTTCAGCGGGATCGAGATCAGCACGGGTGAAACCATGATCATGCCGAGCGTCATCAGGATGTTGGCAACGACGATGTCGATGATCAGGAAGGGAATGTAGAGCAGGAAGCCGATCTCGAATGCGCGGGTGAGCTCCGAGGCGACAAAGGCCGGAACCAGGATGGAAAGGTCATCATCCTTGACGTTCTGACGCGCCTGCTCTGGCCACAGGCGCGTGGTCCCATCGAGAAAGAACTGGCGTTCGCGCGGGTGTGTGAACTTGATCAGATGTTGCTGCAACGGCTGCTTCACGATTTGCGCGGCCCGGGCTAGGTCGTCGGTCGTCTGGAATTGAACCTGCCCTTCCTGCAGCCTTGTTCCCATTTCGCTGATCAGCGGCGTGGTGACATAGACGGTCAAAACCAGCGCAATCCCGTAAAGCACGAGGTTCGGTGGCATTTGCTGCACACCAAGCGCGTTGCGGATGAGAAAGAGCACCACCGAAATCTTGAGAAAACCGGTCATGGTGACGACCGCGAGCGGCAGCAGCCCGACAAAGCCGACCGCGATCAGAATGCCGAGGAGATTGGGCGAAGCTTCAAGCATTATCGAACATGCGGATGACCCGCACGCCAAGGCTTTCGCCGATCCTCACCATTTCGCCCTGCCCGACCCGCCTGCCGTTGGCGAGGATGTCCACGGCCTGTCCGGTCGTATCCAACTGCACGACGGCGCCGGCCGTCAGTTGCCTGATCTCGCCAAGCGGCATTGCCTTGCGCCCGACCTCGAAAGCGAGCGCAACCGGCAGATCCTCAAGCGTTGCATCGTCCAGCGCCTGTCCTGCGGCTGCAGTATCCTGACCCATCGTCCACTCCCATTTCGATCCGGCAATTGTGACTGGCGCGGCAAGCAGTTGAGGCCCTGACGACGTCATGCTTGCAGGGGCGATCAGACGGTCGCCGATGACCAGCACCGCTGCTGCCTGCTCGGCGAGCAGCACGACGTCTCCCTGCAGCAATCCCCTCACCTCGCCCAGACTGAGGGTGAGAACGTCGCGCCACAGGCGAACCGGCAAAGGAAATGCTGTCGGCAATGAAGGTTCGCCGGAACTGGCTGCGTCGAGCAGCGTGCCCAGTCTTGCAAGCAATGCGCCATCGTCCAGTCGCAGCGTGCAATGCATCTGTTGTCCGCCCGCGGACAGGACAAATCCGAAGGATGGCATTCCGGCTGAAGGTTTTCGCCTCTCAATGGCCGCGAGCTCTATCGGGGCCTGCAATTGGACTTCGAGCCGGTCGAGTTCGTCGGCAACAGCAGCTTCCAGCACGAGAGCCGCGTGCCGAGGCGGAAGGTTCTCCAGCCTGGCCGTCTTGTCCACTGTCGCCAGCAATTGCTCGATCAAGGAAAGCGGCGCACAAAGCTCGGCGGAACGATCTCCAAGCTTTACACGCAGCGAGCAGGATGACAGGTCGTCGGCACGGGCAACTGGCCAGGCCGTGGCGATCTTCGCGGGCTGTCCGGCGAACGTTATCTCGGCCGGCAGACGATTCCTGTAAAACGCGTTCAGTGCCGCTACATGGTCTGGCGGAATCGCTTCCAGTTCCAGGACATCGGCAACCGATGCACTGTTGAATCGCCGGCGAGCAGATTTACGCCGCGTTGCAACTTTCGCTGGCGTCAGGGCGCGAGACATCGAACTGCCACCTGCACGATCATCAAAGCTCATTGCTTGTGCGGAAAAGCGGCATTCGAACGCCCCTCCTCGTCGAGGAGTTCGGTCGCAGCAGCGCGGCGTGGGGCCATTCGCTTCTCAAGCCGATCCGTCAGCCTTTCCACTTTCATCAGAGCTTTCCTGCTTTGCAGGTGCTGTTGCTGCGCTGCCGCCAGCCCGGCCTCGCGTTGCTTCTGGACGAGCAATGCCGCCTCATTTTGAGCCTTGATCTGCCCGGCTTTGGCAGATGACGCCTCGTACCGGCTCTGCGCCAAATGGAATTCGGAGGCCCTCACGACGCGATCGACGAGTCCTGAAACCACCGCGTTCTGTTCCTCCACCGCCTGTCGCGTGTGGTCGGCGAGCGCTTTCGATTTTGCATCAACATCTTGTCTGGCTTCGTTGACGCCAGCTCTATGAACGGCAACGACCTCGCGCGCATGCTCCTCACGGCGTTTCCTGAGCTTCCGCAACTGGGCGATCATTTCATTTTTGTTCACCGGCGATCTCCCTCATGCGCTGACGCGTTCCCTCCATGCTTTCACTCGCGACCGAGGCCTGCTGCAGGAAAACATTGATGGCGTCGATCTTGGTGATGGCCTCGTCAGCCAGCGGATCGCTGCCGGCCTTGTACTCGCCAACCTGCACCAGCAATTCGATGTCGGCGTAGCGCGCGAGCAGTTGCCTGAGACGTGCGGCGTCCGCCCGGTGCTGACCGGGCGCGACCGTCTCCATGAGCCGGCTGCGGCTGCGCAGCACGTCGACCGCTGGAAAATGGTTGCGTTGCGCAAGCTCACTGGACAGGAAAATGTGACCGTCAAGCAGGGCCTGCACTTCCTCGGCTACGGGATCGAAGGTTCCATCGCCCTCCAGAAGAACACTGTAGAGGCCGGTAATGGAGCCGACCGCTCCTGGGCCGGATCGCTCAAGCAGACGCGGCAATGCAGCAAAGAGCGACGATGGAAAGCCACGGCGTGTCGGTGGTTCGCCTGACGCCAATCCGATCTCGCGCTGGGCTCGGGCAAAACGGGTGATGTTGTCCATGGCGAGCAATACATGCTTGCCCTGGTCGCGGAAATATTCGGCGATGGTTGTGGCGACATAGGCCGCCTTGACACGCTCGATGGCCGGACGATCGGATGTCGCCACGACAACAACGGCACGCGCCAACCCTTCCGCTCCAAGCTGCCGCTCGACGAATTCGCGAACCTCACGCCCGCGCTCGCCGACAAGGGCAACGACGGCGACATCGGCATCGGTGGCGGTGACGATGTTCGACAACAGGATCGACTTGCCGACGCCGGGCTCTCCGAAAATGCCGATGCGCTGCCCTCTGGCGCAAGTCAGCAAACCGTCGATAGCGCGGATGCCCAGCTGGATCGGCTCCGATATAAGTCGGCGCTGCAGCGGCGATGGCGGGTAGGCATGAACGGGATAAGCGCCATCCAGTGCCAATTCCTTGCCATCGAGCGGTTCGCCGAGCGCGTTGATGACCCTGCCCAGCAAGCCAGACCCCACCGGCACCTGCTGGTCCTTCCGAGTAGGAACGACCTCAGTCATGCCGGACAGGCCTGTCAGATCACCGAGCGGCACCAGGATGGCGGCCTCTTCTAGGAGACCGACCACTTCCGCTTTCATGGTTCGGCCCGTTCTCCTGTCGATCAATTCGCAGATCTCGCCAATCCTGGCCTCCTCGACGGAGGCGTGGATGACAGTGCCGACGACACGCCGCACGCGCCCCTTTTTCGGCCGGCTCGCATCATCGCTCAGCCCGGAACGCAAGCCGGGCATGATCGAAGCCAAACGGTCTTCGAGTGCTGTACGCTCTCCTGTCACGAAGCCTCCCGCGATTTGGAGGCTATCGCCGCGGCGATAGCCGCAAGCTGCGCTTCGATGCCAGCGTCGATCACGGCCATATCGGTCGAGAGAATGCAGGCCTCGGTCCCCAACGTCTCGTCGGCGTCGATTTCTACCGACATGCCAAGATCACTGTCCTGCAAGGCGAGGTTCAATTCGTCGCGCAGCCTGGCGACATTCTGCGGATGCACGCGAAACTTCAGGTATTTGGCGCGCCGGACTTCGGAAATAGCCTGCTTCGCCGCCTTGGCGACCAAGGTTCCGACATCGAATTGTCCAAGCACGCGGCGTACCACATCGAGTGCAAGACCGGCTACCTCTGCCTCAAGGCCCACCAGATAGCGGTCGACCTTGGCGGATGTGTCGGTGACAAGACGCGCGGCATCGATTTCGCCCTGTGCCTTGCCGTCCTTGTAGCCCTGCGCATACTCGGCTGCGTAGGCACGCCTGGCTGCGTCGTTCAGCTTCTGCGCTTCCGCCTTGGCCTGTTCGATAAACGTGTAGCCGTCCTGCCACGCGCGCGCCTCATCCGCACGCACAATGCGCGCACGCGGACGCGGCAATCTGGTCTGGGTGGCGTCCGCGTTTGCCATCTTGCTATTCCATGGCACGGCGCAGGATGCGTGCGCCGAGCTCCGCGACCTGCGTGGCGTCGCCAAGGCCCGGCAGTCCGTTCGCCAGTCTCAATCGCACCCGTTTGCTGAGTTGAGGCGGCATGTCCTGTAGCCACGATTCAAGGCAGCTCAAGCCATCGGCAAAGATCCGGCCGCTCAACCCATCCAGCGGCTCCAACGGCCTGACTGGACCGGAAATGTCCCTGTTGGCCACTGCAAATGCACAAAGTTCGGGCCCCAGGGCGGTCTGGATGGCGCCAGCCTGACGCCCATCGATAACCGCGGCAAGGCTGTTCGCCCAATAGATGGCGCCGGCCCGCAATGCCAGTCTTTCGAGGTCCTCACCGGAAACAAGCGCGATCTGCCGGTCGATATGATCGGGCAACTGAGGCGGATCGTCAGTCGTCAATTCGTTACGTTCGGCGAGGAGTTTCGACAGTCTCGGCTGCAAGCGAGGTGTCTCCAGCATGCGCTCGCATGCCTCGAATCCGACCTTGCCGTCGAAACAGTCGGACAGCCATCCCGCATCGGCATAGTCGGCGGGATTCGACCAGAATTCCTGCCAGTCCGAATGGACGGCTTCCTCTTGGCCGGCCAACTGTATCATGCCTTCTTCACCGGCACCGCCGGCACCTCAAGCGCATAGACGCTCGGTCGCCGGTACCAGCGCAAATAGGCCAACCATCCTGCAAGAACCGCGATGACCGCCACCAGCCCGTAGAACAGCCACTGCGCCGCCGCCACGCTGTCGGGGTGTAGCCACAGTCCCAGGAACGACGTAAAGCCTGCCTCGCCGGTCGCCGGTTCTGGCGTTGCCGCCACCGGTACAAGCGTCACAGACACGTTGTCATAGGTCAGTCCGGCGACCCCCTTGGCCACAAGCATCTTCACCTGCGGGATCAGTTCGTTCATCGAAACCGAGGCCCGATGACGGATGAAAACCGATGCCGAAGACGGCACCAGCCCCTGCTTCAGAGGATCGTTTTCGGGCAGCACCAGATGAACCCGTGCCGACAGCACCCCATCGATCTCGGATATGGTGCGCGACAGCTCCTGGCTGAGACCATAGATCATCGTCGCCCGCTCTTCGGCCGGCGATGAGACGATGCCGCTGCGCTTGAAGACTTCGCCGAGCGTCTGGAATTCCTGCTTCGGCAGCCCGCTTTCGTCGAGGATCGCCATCGCCTCGGCAAAACGATCCTTCTCGACGAAGACCGTCATTGTTCCTTCCTTGCCGGCCTCGCGCTGAGCCGGGATGCCGTGGCGGATCAAGGTGGCGACAATCTCGTTGGCCTGCCGCTGGTTGAGGCCGGAATAGAGTTCGACGGAACAGGCTTGCAGCACGAGCATGGCCGATACGGCCAGCATCGCACGCAGCCACCGCCTGAAATGAAGCGGCGCAAACGGGCGCAACAACGACGATATCAGCTTCCCCACCACTGCAAGTGCCTATTGCTGCTTGATGAGGGTGCTCGTGGATGACGTGACGGCGGTCACGCTGCTGGTCACCACTTCGAGATTGGCCGCGGCCCACATGACCGAGATCGAACGGTTGAGAAGCTGTTCAGCATTTTGGGCCGGCGAACCGATCTCCTCACCTTCCGTGGCACCAGCCACCTCCTGATTGCCATTTGTCCTGGTATCCGACTGGACACCGGCCTCTTTGAGGGCCGCCTGCACCTTCTGCATCGTCCCTTCCAAGGATTTCACGGCCGAGCCCAGAAGGGCGGATGTATCGGAAGCCTGCCCGCCTCCCGATTTTTCTACCTGTGTCAGATATTCGAACAGCTTGTGCTCGCTTGTCGCATCGACAGGGTCCAGGTTTTGCCGCTGCGCAGCGGTGGAAGGGGCGGTCTTTGGCGCATCCTGTGCGACCTGCTGGCTGGCACCGGCAGCAGCGCCTGTTTGCTCGGATTTCTTCGCATTGAGGACTTGCGATTTCGGGTCGGCCGCATTCGTGCCATTGCCGGGCTGCGTGGCCGAGCCGGTCGCCACCTGTTGCTGCAGAGCCATCCCCGTGGACATGTTTGAAAGCGCGACTTCCAGCGCTCCGATTGGTGCAACTTGCATCAGCGTGCCTCCTGCCCCTGTTTCGGCTTTTCGGCGGAAAAGACCTGGGATTCCGCCTGCCTGCCCCGAAAAACTCTAACCGGAACAGCCTTTTGTGTGCTTTGTTTCGTGTGGTTCGAGATGCCGAGCGTCTTCTTGACCAGGTCGATGTAAGATGGTGGACCGGCCACCTGAACCACATCGTCCTGCTGTGAGACCTTCAGTGAAAAGCGCGGATCGATCACACCAAGCCGGGTGAGTTTCTCCTCTGCTCCGGCAGCCGCGTTGGCATCGAGCGGGATCGCCTCATTGCGAACTTCGGCTTCAGTCGCGACGTTCAGCACAAGGCCGTCGAAATGCCAGACAAGGCCGTAGCGATTGCACAACTCATCGAGAAATGTCTTCGCGGTGCCGACCGGCATGGTACCGCTCAAGCGCCCCTTCACCTGATCGCTGACCCGCACGGTCACACCCATGTTGCGGCCCAGTTCGATCAGCGCATCGCGCACCGACTGGTCGACGGTGATGTATTTATACGGGCCGTCAGGCCAGCGCGGCTCAGCTGCCGATGCGGAAAGGGTCGAAATGCCGAGGATGCAAAGGCCTGCGACACCGGCTGATTTCAAAGCAGCGGCGGTGAAAGACAGTCGATCCGAATTGCAGGAAACAAGTCCCGTCAACATTGATCCTATCGAGAAAGACCGGCTTTTCGCCAAGCTGGCCATGCAACATTCACCCGCCGATTCACTCTATCGCGCACATGCTGAAATGGGAAGTCCAATTGGATTGCGAATGCAAAATCAGTTCCAAATGTTGCGCGCACTCATGAAAGCGATATGGTGCGCCTCAATCGTGATCACGGGATGGTGATCGTGACCACAACGGATGTCTCGATGACGACACGATTGTATCTATCTGCACTGTTTGCGGCTTTCGCCGTTACGGCGACCCCGACCGACGCGCAGACCAATTCAGGCTACGATCCACGCAGTTGGGCATATGATGAGGCCACCAATGCGGTGATCCCGCCATCGTCGCTCGGCCAGGCCGATGGACCCGCGGAGGACGAAGGTCCGCCGCCGTCATGGTCGCCCATTCCGAAGCAGGTCGTGAGTTTCAACGATGCGCAGCCTGCCGGCTCGGTCATCGTCAACACCGGCGAGCGGCGACTCTACTATGTGCTCGGCAACGGCAAGGCGCTTCGCTATGCCATCGGCGTCGGCAAGGAGGGCTTCGAGTGGGCCGGCCGCGACAAGATCTCGGACAAGAAGGAATGGCCGGACTGGCGACCGCCGCAGGAGATGCGCAGCCGCGTCGCTGCTACCGGAAAATCGCTACCTGTCCATGTCGCTGGCGGTCCGAACAATCCCCTCGGTGCAAGGGCCCTCTATATCGGCAATACACTCTACCGCATCCATGGTACGAACCAGCCCTGGACTGTAGGCAAGGCGAATTCCTCGGGGTGCATCCGCCTGACCAATGAAGACGTCATCGATCTTTATGCCCGTGTGCAAGTTGGAGCCCAGGTTATCGTGAGGCAATAAAAAGCCTCGCTAAAGATACTTTTCAGCAGCAAGAAATGTTTGATTGGTACAATGATCCCTTTTAATATCAAGCAATTAGAGACATTTCTTCTGGTTGCCGCCTTTGGCAGTTTCCGCAAGGCCGCCGAACGGCTGAACACCACCCAGCCCGCCGTGTCCACACGCATTGCCGGTCTCGAGGAGGCGCTGGGCGCCAAGCTGTTCGAACGTCAGGCCAGCACTGTGCGCCTGACCGTGCAGGGACAGCAGTTGCTTCCGTCTGCCCAGAGCGTGCTGAAAGTAGCCGAACGGCTGCAACTGACGGCCAAATCGCTGTCGGAAACCACTGGTGTCCTGCGACTTGGCGTGTCCGAAACCATCGTCCACACATGGCTGCCCGATTTTCTCAAGCAGTTGCAGGCGAACTGTCCACTCGTCGATGCCGACATCCTCGTCGATTCATCGGCAACGTTGCGCAGCGAGCTGATGTCTCACCGCATCGATCTTGCGTTTCTTATGGGGCCGGTCTCGGAATATGCGATCGAGAACATCAATATGCCCCCCTTCCCACTCGTCTGGGTCTGCTCTCCAGATGTGGAGCTTCCGAAGGACCGAAGGCTGACATTGTGCGAGCTGACTCGGTTCCCCGTCATCAGCTATGCCCGCACCACGCGTCCCTATACCGAAATCTACCGAAAGTTCAGCCGAGATCTTGAAGAGATGCCGCGCATCTTTCCCGCCAATTCGATCGCGGCCGCGCTTAAGATGGCGATGAGCGGAATTGGCATCGCTTCGCTCCCGCAGGATGTCGTCCTGGAGCATACGATGGCTGGGAAATTGCGCATCGTTGATTGCGACTGGCATCCGTCCGAGTTGGAATTCACGGCCTCCTACTCGTCGGAACCGTCCAATCCGCTGGCGGAACAGGCTGCCCAGTTGGCAGCCTGCACGGCTCATTCCTATGCGGTCCGCGCCGGCAGAGCGCGTACCCAATAATCACAACCGGTCTCGATCAACCCACCGCGACGCTCGGCAGGTAGATGCGGTCCCCGGCAAAGACTACGTCGGGGCTCAAGATATGATCCATGTTGAGCACCACCGTATCGGCCACATCGGCAGAATTGGCCGTTGCGATGAGCCGGATGCTGTCGCCGTTCTTCACCTCCACCCACCGGTAGCCGTTCTGCTCCAGCTTGGGATTGGTGCGGCCATCTGGATTGCTGGAACCGCCGGGATGAGGCTCCACAAGGTCTGCGGAAACCCAGCCATGATGAGCCTTCCCGTCAGGACCGTAACCTTCGACCGGAAGCCAGACCTTTCCTGAACCATCGGTCGATGGCTTGTCAGTCTGCTCAACGAAGGTGCCAGGCTGCAGAACCGTGACGACGGTCGTGTCGCCATCGGGGCCAGTGCGCAGGTTCAGGCCGTCATCGGCGAGAACAACGAGTTGCGGGAAGTCATTCGGTTTCGTTTCCGGATCGGGCTTGTCCGTGCCGTCATCGGGCTGCGTTCCGTCTGTACCAGATTTGTCGTCCGGCTTTTTCGGATCGGGCACCGGAGCGGGTTTCGCGGCTTTCCACGGTTCACCAAGCAGAGCATCAATCGAGAAGAGCAGCATGCCGACGCCAAAGGTGATGCCAAGGGTCCACCGGTCCCACGCGGCCCACTTCTTGTCGGACTTTTCCGCCGCTGCGATATCGGCGTCCGTGCGTGGCACCGAACGGCTGTTGACGCGATCTGTCCTGATCGCTGACGCCCAGAATTCGGCGCAGCCGAAGGTGAACATCGCTCCCGCCGCCGTGGCGATCGGCGCCGGCCATGAGTTCACCGTATAGACGGCGCAGCCCAGCACATATCCCGGACCGGCCAGATATTCGGCCAGGTTACGGATCACCGGCCTGCCGGTGAAGGACTGCAGCATCGACTTGGTGCCATAGACGACATTGCCCAGCGTGAAAGTGCTGTTGACGATAAGATCCTTGCCCTGCACCACGCCTGTCGCTGCGCCTGGTGCCGCGGCAATGAATGTGGCTCCGCCCAGCGCGTTGAGGAACCGTCCGAATGGCTTGTGGGCCGCGGTCGCGTTGGGGAACACGGCCTGCGCCCCGAAAACGAGGCCGCGCACGCCGAATGAGACAGCTCCAGCCGTCGCGGTCCAGGTCGGTGGCAACGTGCTCCACAATGTGTAGGACGTGCTGGCCATCGCGCCAAAGGTATCGAGAGCAGCCTGGTATTCCTTGGTTCGTGCGTAGGCTAGAGCACCGTCGACAAGGACACGCTGGTCCGCTGTCATCGACTTCTTGTGGGTCGCCCGGAACGTCGTCAGTTGCAGGACCGAGAGCCCATTGGTCTGGTCAATGCCCATCCACTCGAACTGCTCGAGGGTGAACTTCCGGAACTGGCCAGGGCTCATTTCCTCGAACTGCTTGCGGGTCACCGCTTCTATCTGCGGCTGCGTCAATGCTTCGGTGTGGTGAATGGTGAAATCACCCCACTGATCGCGGGTCAGCACCGGAATCTGCCTGTCGGTCAGCCATGGCACCTGACGCGGATCGAATTTCGTCATGTCCAGGGAGCCGACCATCGTCTCGGGAACCGCCTGGACCTGGCGTTCGCCAAGGTGCTTTAACAGTCCCACTTCTCCCAGTTTCTCGAATTGCGGCGACGTGAATTTCGCGACCTGGCCTGGCTTGAACCAAGGGATCTGTCGGCCCTCCAGTGTCGACACGTCCACGAATTCGATCTTGTCTCCCTTAATCGCCTGGACCTGTGGCTTGATCAGGTGACGCGTAAGGCCGGCGGTGCCGAGATCCACGAACTGCTGTCCGGTCATGTTGCTGACCTGGCCCTTGGTTACCCACGGAATCTGCCTCGCGTCGAGGCCTGCGATATTCACGAAACCGGTCTTCGATTTCGGAATTCCCCGCAACTGGCTTTTGGTCAGATACGGAAGCAAGCCAGCCTGATCCATGTCTTGGAACTGTGGCTCCGTGAACTCTGCCACCTGTTCACGCTTCAGCCATGGGATCTGCTTCGGCTGGAAGTCTCCCATGTTGAGATTCGGGACCTGGTCGAGCGGGATCGCCCTGACGCCGTCTCGGGTGAGCGCCCCGTTGTTCGAAGCGGCCTGCGGTCCTTGGGTGGGCGTCGGCCCGTCGGGGTTCGGTGGCGGAGCGCCATCCGGCACATGACCTTCCGATGCACCGCGTATCCAGGGAAGGACAGTGGGTTCGCCGCTGTCGGGGTCGTAGACCAGGATATGCGTCTTGGTGGCTGTTTCTGGGGCATCCGCCGCCAGCCGCGGTCCGTCGGACGGCGGTATGTAGACCTGTTCCGGCCCCCTGGGGTCGGTTCCCAGCATAGCGGCAACGATGACCTCGCCGTCCTTGTCTTTGAGCGCGATGGTTCGAGGCGCTTTGACCGCTGCCGGCTTGTTGTGGCCGAAGATGTTGCCGATGATTCCGGCCTGATCCAGCGCTCCCTGGAGTTCCGCGGAAGGCGGCGCATCCAGGAAAACCCAGCGTGGCTGATATTTCGGATTCTCGTTGTGCAGCGCCACGTCCTTGTTGATCTGCTCCTGAAGTTTCGGCGTCAAAGGAACCTCGCGCATCTGCGCGACGCCGTTGATGGTAGTCCAGCGGTGATACGTCTTGACCTCGATTGCCTCGATGTCATCCTTGCTCTTGAAAACAGGCGCGTCCACATAACGACCACCTTCGCCGAAGACGGGGTGCGGCCCGGTTGGATTGGCCTGGACAGGGAAATGTGCCTCGCCGAGCGAGCCGTTGAGTTCGCGGGTATAAACCTCACCGGCCTTCCATTTCTCCGGCTGCCGCATGTTGCGGATCTGCTGCAACGAGAAAGTGGTCGGCGGTGCCGCCTCCAGCGCCTTCCTGACGGGCGCGGCCTCCACTTCCTTGTCGCCCGCGGGTACAGCCCCGTCGTCCGGCTTTCCTGTGCCACCCGGAACATGGTCCTCCGAAGCACCGCGCGTCCAGGGCAGGACATAGGCCTCGCCTGTTTCCGGGTCGCGGAAGAAGATATGCGACTTGTGCATCAAGTCGGGTTCGTCGCCGCGAGCCTGCGGACCATCCGCCGACGGCACATAGACGCTCTCGGCACTCTTTGGCAGCGGCCCGAAGCGGGTTGCCGTGACGAAGTGCCCATTCCCGTCCCTGATCTGCATCGGTCCACTGTTGCGGCGCCCGACTTGCGACGAGAGCAGCGTCATGACGCCGTCGGCGACGTTCTGGCGCATGAAGCCGCCATCGACGATCGCGGAGCCGAATTCGCTACGGAACTGCGCTATCGCCGCCAGTTGATCGGGCCGCGCCGTCGTTTCCAGTTGAGCGAGGAACTGATCGAGGGACTTCTCTCCACCCTTCGGGATGCCAGTGGCGGCGCCATCGCGCGAAGGCTCGACAGCGCGCGCAATCCAGGCCGGAACAGACAGTCCCTCGCTTTGCCCATCGGCAGTTTTGAATGTCACATCGGCTGTTTCGTCCTTCGCGATGGAGCGCGCGGCCTTGGGTGCCTTCGACTTGAACTGAACCCTGACTTCAGCGCTGTATGCGAACGCTCCTCCAGGCAGCGGCGGTGTCGAAAGCGAGGCGGTGTAGCGCGTCGCCGGTGTGCCGTCCGCCCCATAGAGGTTCTTGTAGATATTGCCCGCGCTCGGCATGTAACGCGACTGCGCGGCGCCATCGGGCTGGAAGCGAGCCGGAAGCCACGATTTGACTGTCGACTTCACCTTGTAGGTCAGTGACGTCGCGATTTTGTCAGGGTTCGTGCCGAGTACGCCTGGCAGTCCATTGCGATCATTGAAGATGACATCGACCAGCATCGCTTCGGGATTGAGGACGCGCACCTTCTCTCCTGTCAGGAGAACAATGTCGGTGCTCGGCGTCTTGCCCGGAACAGCAGAGAGCCGCAATCCGCTGATCGTCGGTTCGTCGGCGTATGACACCGTGTTGGACGGATCGATTTGGCCGGCCCCGACCAAGTCGCGGATCGACTGAATGCCGTTGCCCTGTCCAACCGCTGCAACAAGCTCGGCAGCTTTCGCCGGATCCTTGACCACGAACTGGACCTTCAGGACCGTCGAGCCGAGACTGGACTGGATTTGGTCGTAGGTCTGTTTGGATACCACATCGCCCGGCTGCAGCGTATCCTTGACCGGCAACTCCGGACGCATTTCCACGCCTACACGTGGGAATGCGTCCACCGTGCCGACATGGTTGGCGACGATCGGCAGCCGCAGGCCAGCCTTGGTCTCCGTCATGACGCGATCGAAGGGCAGCGCGCCTGCCAATTCGACATGGCCGGCCTTGTTTTCGGCAGGCACGCCAAAGAAATCATGCTGGCCGGGCTTGAGCGTAGCCTTTGTTCCCTTGAGCGAGGGGGAATAGGTCAACTCGATCACCGTGCCCTCGCCGTCCGGTGTTTTTCCGACAATGACGGCATCCAACGGCTTGGCGTCATAGCCAGCCTTGTCGCTGAAAATGCCCGCGCTTGCCTCTCTCGACAGGTCTTTGGCGCGGACCGGCAGAGCCGTCTGCTCCGAGACCGGCCAGACGCCGGCCTGCAGCGCGGTGATGTTCCTGTATTCGCGAGCGCGGTAGGAAACGACGCCCTGCGTGCTCAACGCATCCTTGAATGGCGTGATGCTGCGTTGGCTGAAGCTGTCGACGACAGACCATCCGATGAGGCCGAAATCGGTCTTGGTACCGACACCAAACCCGACGGCTGCGATAGTCGGCGAGCCGATGTCGAAGGCCTGCCCGGTGTTGAGGCGCACCCGGAATGTCACGCCGACACGAAAGTCCGGCAAAACCTCCCGGATGGGAGTCCGCGGCACCTGGACGCCATCCGGTCCGTAGCGTTCGGCCATTTCGCGACTTGAATAGTAGCTTTTTTCCTTTTCGTATCGAGCCAGCAATTGCTCAGGAGTAAGTTTCAAGACTTGTCCATCGGGTCCCTTTTCAAGATAGGCCGACGGCGTCCCTTCGTCCTTGCCGCTGGTGTACACGTAGCCGCTGGTGTCCTTTTCCCGCATGCCGGTGAAGGTACGTGTTGTCGGATCCCAAACGAGACGCACGGGATCATCTCCCGTGACCGGCTTGTCCGGTACGATGATGGGGTCGCTGTCGCTCGGCTTGCCGGCGTTCCCCTTGGAGGGGCTGCCCGCGACGCGGGCGGGCGTCACGACAGGGGCCTCCCCGTCGCCCGATGGATCGCTCTTACCGCCGGTGGCCTGTTCCGGTCCGTGTCCGGCCGGCAGAGCGCGCGGACCGGTGGGGTTGGTACCTTCCGGCGTGCCTTCGGGACCATTCCGAGTGCCAAAATTGGTCCCCGATCCGCCAGGCTTTTCACTGACCACCTCGCCCTGGATGACGATTTCATCCGGGCTCGGCATGACATATCTGCCTGTTGGCCTGTAGACTCCGTCGGAGCCGGCTTCATAGACGTGGCGCGGCCGAGGCTCCGAACCCGAATCGCCTGCAGGCGGCGGAGGCGGCGTATCGGTTGGCGGTATGTCGCCGGATGAGGGACCGTTGCCACCACGTGGCCCCGATGCTCCGGGCATGTTGTTCAGCAGTCCACGGCCACCGAGGCCAGTGCCTACGGCCCCTGTGCCTATGCCCACGATGGCATTGGCGAGTTCGGCAAACGACATCTCACCGCCGTGCAGTGCAAGGTCCTCTACAGACCGCATCAGTATCGGCACGCCGGTGGTCAGGCCCGCGGCATCGAGGCCCCAGGCGGCAGTATTGAGCCTGCTGCCACTCTGCATGAAGTTGCTCACTTCGCCGGCATAGGACGATTGAGGCACATTCACCTTGAATTTGCCGATACCCCAGCTGGCATCGGCCATGCGTGTCATGCCAAATCCACCCTTGAAAGCCTGGAACGTGGATAAGGACGAGCTGGACTTTGCCAGCCCTATTGTTCGCAACGAACCTGCACCGACTGGCAGGAATGAAACGACGCCTGTCGCGATGTTCCACGCGGACTGGCCGTCGAATTCGCCACCCTGCAGCAGGTGCTCGCCTTCCTTGTACAGGGTCTTGCCACCAAGGGCCGCACCAGAAGTGAGTGCGATTGGTATTGCCCACTGACCACCAGGGATAAAGGACACAATGGTGGCGGCACCCGCTACGATGCCAAGGCCTATATCCGTGGCCTTGTCCAAGAAGTCCACCTTGCGTCCGTCGGCGACCTCCAATTCGTCGAGCGTGAACTTTCCGTCGGCGCCAAGCGACATGTTGCCGCCTTTCGCCATGACCAGCTTGCCCTTGTCGCTGAAGATGCGGTTCTCGTGCTGGAATTCGTCGAAGCTGCTGTAATATTTGCCGGAGGTGTCGACGTAGCCAACTTCCTTGCCGCCACCATCCTTGATGGCAAACAGCGCCGTCATAGACTCCATCCCGCCGTCCAGCGAGAAGATCGGAACGATCTTCACCTGGGCGTCGTCGCCGGCACGATCATGGATCTCGTCAGTAACTTTCTCGACTCCCTCGCTGGAGGGGTCGAGCCCGAGCGTCTTCGCAACGGCGTCGGTCAGCTCGTCGGCCTTATATTGCTTGTATTCGCCGGTGAATCCCTTGTCGTAGAGATTCTCGAACTGGACCTGATATCCGGCAAGTGCCTTGTCTCTGTGCTCCTGGAAATATTCGTTCTTGAGTTTCGATTCACGCTGCGCCATGCCGCCGTCATCGAAAAGTTTGAAGTGGCCGGCCGAGAAGCTGTACCAGTCACGCGCCACGACCATCGCAGGCCGGGACTCGGTCTCCCACTTCTCCAGTTGTTTCTTTTCATCCTCAGCCCTGCCGCGATCGATTTCGGCAGCAGCGACTTCGGGACTGACCCACAGCTTCTGGCCGTTCATCTCGATCTGGACAGCCTTACCGCTGTCGCCAATCGCACTCGGCCCCTGTTTTCCGTAGGCCGCCGCGACTTCCGGCGCGACCCATATGTCACGACCGTTGACCGTGATCTTCACCGGTTGCTCGCCTGGCTTCAGCGTACCCGCGGGTGCTTCAATGGTACCGCCGCCGTGTTCTTTAATCGCCTTCTCGAGAGCCGTGTCTGCGTTGATGAGTTTGGTCTTCGCATCTTTCAATCCGGCATCAAGCAGCTCGACCTGCGTGCCGATTATCTTGGCTTTGGCCGCCTCCAACGCCGATACCGAACCTGTGCCGCCCGGGGTACAAACCGGCGCCGAAGTCGGCGTGCTCCGCGTCGACGACATCACTTCCTGGTACTGCTTGTTCAGGGAGTTGTTGCGGAAATCATCCCTGATCTTCCCGTCGTTGAGATCGTAGGTTAGCTGAACCTTCAGAACGTTGGTGTCGTTGTTATTTTCATCCGAGAAGATATCGTTCTCGTAGGTGTTGACCATGTAAAGCTGGCCATTTTCTTCGATAAACTTCTGCTCCAGGCGCTTGCCGGAAAACTCTTGGTTGCCGTTGGTGAAACCTTTCTCATCGAAATGATGCGGGTTCCTCTCCCTCGCCTGCGCGATGATCTGCTGCTTGATCGGCTCGACACGAACCTCCAGATCCGCACCCTCTTTTTGCGCAACTCCGTACTGCGCATAGGCTTCAGCCAGGGTCACCTGGCTGCCCGCCGCCTTTTGCAGCGTTTTCAGACCGTTGAGCCGTTCCGTAATCGCCGTATGTTCCGGGCTTCCCGGCTTGGTGTCAGTAAGTTTCAACTCCAATTCGGTCGCACTGACCATCTGGTCGACGGTAGCCTTGTTACCATTGGCGGTGTGCAAGCTTGACTGGATGAAAAGGTTGGAGACTTCCGAGTGTTTGGCTTTGGCGTCTAGGTTGAGCTCCACGTTGCTCGGCCCGCCGACATTGCCTGCTGCAGGCTGTTTCGGGTCGTTGATAGCCGGCAAAGTTGCCTGTTTGCTGATGGCCGCGAGAAGGTCTTTCTCGGCCTGCGCGTATTCGGTCCTGGCAGTCGCGGCCTTTTCAAGCACATCGTTGGCGAGGGTCAGTCGCTCTTGCGCCTGGGCGAGCGTGCCTTTCGGGGTTGGTGTCTTCCATTCCAGACCGTAAGGGGCCAATGCCTTGTCGAGTGTCGACTTGGCGGAGTTCATGGCTTCCTTATAGGCAGGGTCCAGCGCGTAGACGTCCAGTTGCGCCTGGCTTTGAACGGGCTTGGCCTGCGCCTCGCCGAGACGCGCAACGGCCGCGTTCTCCGCGGCGATCGCCTTGGCCACTTCCGGATCGAACCATTGCCAATTTCCGTCAACCATGAGCGGCACCCACTTGCCGCCGGATTTGGTTGGTTCCTTCGGCGGGTCGCCAAATGGGCCAACGGTCGTGGTGGAGCCGTCGAGCTTTGGCTGTCCGGGTTTTCCGCCGTCGTAGTTCTTGATCGCTTCCTTTACCGCCTGCTGCTTGTCCGCGACGTCCTTGAGCAACTCGGGGCTTGCTCCGCCGAGGATGCCTTCCAGAGTGGTTTTGAGGACCGCATCTGCCTTGGCTGTCTTCGGGTCCTTGCTTTCGGGGTTGATCGACAAGAGCAGCGTGGCCAACGGCTCTTGCGCCGTACCAACCTTGATATCAAGGTTTGCGCCGGTGTTGTTGTGCAGCGTTATCTTGCCGTCCGGCTTGGTGGTCAACGTGTAGCCGTTGGCGGTCACCTCGACGGTGACACGCGTCCCGTTCTCGATCCTGATCTTTTCACCGGAGTTGATAATGTTCGGATTGCGCTTTTCGAAAAGCTCGGGGTTCGTCTTCCTCAACTCGTCCAGCGTAACGCCGTGCGCTTCGGCAATGGCGGTCAGGTTATCGTTCGGTTTAACTTCGTAATCGATCGGCTTGCCACCGTTGAGCTTTTCGGTGGTCGTCTTGGTGATCCGACCATCCTTGTCAGTGACGGTTTTGACCTCGGTTCCGGTCTTGGCGTCTACAACGGTTTCGGTCTTCTCGTTCGTTTTGATGTTGCGGTTGATGGTGGTGGTATTGCCGTTGCCGTCGCGCGCAACGGTGGTCTCGGTATCGCCCTTGGTGGTGACCACCTTGCGCTCGCCGGACTGGCGGTTGTGGGTATAGACGGTCTTTTCCTTGGTATGCGGATTGTCGAGCTCGACCGTCTGGACGCCGTTGCCGCGTGGCGGCTCCGTGTTCTTGACCTGATAGCCGGCCGCCTGCAATTCGGCGATCACCTGCTCCTTGGACAGGTGCCGGTCCTGCGCGATCTGGTCGATACTCTTGCCATCGGCGAGATCTTTCTGGATGCCTTCCGTCGTCGAGCCGCCAGGACGTTGTGAAGGATCGAGAACGGTTTTTTTCCCGTCGGAAGCCGTTACCGTAACCTTGGGAATGGAAGGTCCTTCCTTCGACGTCACCGTTTCCACGGTGGTGCCGTTCGGCAGCAAGGTTCGTTCGGTGTTGCTGGGACTGCCGGCTTCCTCCGAACGGGTCGTTATGGCTCCCGTATCGCGATTGTCGCGGCTCGTCGTGGTCTTTATGTTATTGGGATCGCTGGTGTCCTTGATCACCGTCGTTTGGGTATTGCCGTTGTCGCTCGACGGGGCGGTGACAGTGACTTCGAGGGTTTTACCCGCGTTGATGGCCGCAACAACATCCTCGGGTTTCATCCCTCGTTCAGTGGCGATCTTGTCGATGGTTTTGCCCTTCGCCACATCGTCGGCAATGCTGCGAGCAGTTGTCTCGATGGCGGAATCCTTGTCGGGCGTGCCGGTGTTCAACTTGACAGGAGCGAAGGTCAAGGTCGCTGGTGGAGTGTACAGCGCTGGTTGAACGCCCCCGCCATTGTTCGGTGTCCCGGCGTTGGCGGGAACGCTTCCGTTGACAGGCGCCGCTGTGGGTTGCTGCAAGGCGTCGAGCTTGCCGGTGATCTCAGAAAGTTCCTTGCGCGCCGTCGTAGCCCACTCACGCTCGCCCATCTTGTTGGCGAGCCTGATCTGCTCCCTGAGCTGAGCGGCCTGGGTTTCCAGATGCGCGATCTGCGCAGCATTGGCTTTGGGGTCGACTCTTGGCGCCGGGTTCAGTTTCGGCATTATCGGACGGACCACGTGAACGACCTCCGCGATGTGCTTAGCCCTTAAGGGCTGGCTGAAGGTCCGTCCGACAAACACCCAAAGGATGCTAGCGATCGGCCTTCCAATAGACGCCGAAGGCAGCGAGCTGCTCTTGCGACTGCTTGAGTTTTTCTTCGACGTCGACATCGGACAGCAGCGCGGTCAGAGCCACCAGGATTTCGACCGCGGCGAATGCCGGCACCATGCTTGGGAAAAACGCCCCCGACTTCGATGTCACCACAATTGTTTCGCGCGCCATCCGCGCAAGCGGGGAAACGCTGCTGTCGGTGATGGCCAGTACCGCCGCACCCAGGCCGGCAGCCTGGCGGGCAAAATCGATAGTGGCGCGTTCGTAGGGCGTGGCCCCAACGACAAGCACGACGTCCCCAGCCTTGGCGCCCAGCAACATTTCGGCACCGCTACGGCCGGAATCTGCCACGAGCATCGCCTTGCGCTCCCCGCCGAGGAGTGGCGAAACAACCTGCACGAAATGACTGGCCACCGCTTGAGAGGCACCGAAGCCCAGACCGAAAATGGTCTTCGATTCGGCCACCAGCTTGGCTGCAGCCAAAAACTGTATGGCGCTGCCATATTCACCAAGACTGGCAATCTGAGCGGCAAGCGTGTCCGCCACGACGCCAGCCGCTGGATAGTCCGGGTCTTGCTGTGGCAGCAGGCCGGGCCGCAGCCCCTCACCCGCGCCTCGCTCGCGCAGCGCCTGCGCGTAAAGGCTGCGCATATCTTCATAGCCATCGAGGCCCAGCCAGCGCGCCAACCGCATCATGGTGCTGTGCGATACACCCGCCTGACTGGCCTGCTCGCGCATGGACATCAAGGCGACGTCCTGAGGATGGTCGAGCACAAAACGCGCCGCAACCTGCAACTGCGGCGGCATCGTCTCGAATCGCTCCACGAGCAGTTCCGACAAAGGACCTTTTTCCATTTCCATAAACCCCAATTTGCCCGGTTCGAATTTACCTGCTGCCAGCCGGCAATGCAACAGTTGGAATTTTCATGTTTTCTATATTCCAAATGGACTTTCTATTTCTGCGGCACTGCACTAAGTTCGAATAGCAATCTAAAGGGAGTCCATTGTGTTGGGCTGTCACGATTGCGTGGAATGGTTCCTCAAGGAGACAGTCATGGGTGACACTACTATCCCTCCCACCGGCAGTGGTGGCAGTCCGGAACAGAACCTGGACAAGATGATCAAGCACCAGGAGCGGATGTTCGGCCTGGAGATCACGAAAGAGATCGCCAAGTCCAAGCATGACATGTTGATGAGCACCGCAAGGACGCTTGGCCAGTCGGCTGAAAAGGCCTGAGGCGCAGGGTTATCAAATATTCTGCGCCGCCGGACGTTACCGGCGGCGTGCCGCATTCTCGGCGCAGGACTATCGCGTCGACCGATGTCTGAAATCGTTATGGCGGGAGGTTGAAAGGCATGAGCGCTCACTCGACCGGAAAGCTTGAAAGTGGCACGGGCAAGCTCGCACTGCGCGCTCTGACCAGCGGTGCTGCGAGCCTTATCCCCGACAAGCCCACGACACTGGCCGTCATTCAGGGCTTTCACAGCGGTGCGAGCCTGGAGCTCACGAAGCCCTCCTATACGATCGGCTCAGATGGCGATTCGGACATCGTTCTCAGGGATCCGGGCATCGAATCCCTCCATGCTCGACTTCACCGCAAAGGCAGCCAAGTCGAAATCGAAGCCGTCGGCGGCGACCTCAAACTCGCCAGCGGCGAAACAATCCGCAAAGGTCAGGGCTGCCGGCGCCGCCTGCCGCTCGGCATTTCGCTGGGCGATGCCCAGTTGCAACTCACTGGACCCGAACCGATCAAGAGCCGCTGGTCTTTGTCGCAGCGTCCGCTGCTCGCAGGCGGCGTTCTCATTGCGGCGGTTTTCGCGATTTCCGTGGCCGCCAACGGCTTGTCCGTCGCAAAAACTGACGACAAATCGGCCAAGCTCGGGCTCGCCGACGGCCAGGTGACGGGAAGCATTCCGGGCGGAGCCGACGCCGAACACCTCGCGGCAGCGCAGGCGGAACTGACAGCGCGGCTCGCGCAATCGGGCTTGGAGACCGTTGCGGTCGGACGTTCGTCGGAACGTCTGGTTGTGTCAGGTACGATACCCAATGCGCAATCCGGCACCTGGACCGACGTCCGCTCGTGGTTCGACCAGAAGTTCGGACAGGTGCCGCTGGTGTCGAACATCGCTGTGGGTGATGCGGCCCAGCCGCCGCGCCTCACCTTGCAGGCGATCTGGTACGGCGAGAGGCCCTATGTGATTGCGGGCGATGGAGCGCGTTATCACGAAGGCGCTTTCACGAACGATGGCTGGACGATCAAGGAGATTGGCCAGACCGCGCTCGTGCTGACAAAGGGCGGCGCCACTGTCGCGCTGAAGTACCAGTGAGCCGCCGCGTCGACGGGCCACGTTTCGACGCACGACCGGACTCGATCGGCAGAGATGGGCATGCGAATGCTTCGCACACCCAACCGATCGAACGACGGCGCCTGAATGGCGTCAACCGGACCAAAACAAAAGGCGCAAACTCTGCGTCCGGCGCGAACGAATTGGAAGCCGAAGCCTTCGGTGGGCCGTCAGCCAGCACGACGGGCAAATCTCTCGACGAGATCCTCGCCGAATTCGTCATGCCGGAAATCCCCGAGCCGGCGATCCTGCGGCGTTCGGTGCCCATCCTGCATCATTTCATCAGGGAGGTTGTGCCGGATCTCGATGGCGGAGAGCCGCTGAGAGCGCTTGCCAGGACGTTGATGGAAGACGAGATCGAGCGCCATCGCGAACTGCTCGGGCGTTTGCAGGGAGGGACTGGAATCTGACCGGGCCACGCGAGGCTGCGCATCTGCTGCATGTCCTTGGCCATCTCTACGGATGTCACGGTCAGGCCAGACGGGGCGCGGTCTACCTGTTGATTGCGGCACAGCTTTCGCCGGAGGACGCCGGCATACTGAGGACATTGGCACACCTGCTCATCCTGGACGGAGAAGCCGACAAGGCGCTCGCCACGATCGCCAGGCTGGAGACACTGGAAGGAATGCAACACCCCACCCTTCATCTTTTGAAGAGCCGTGCCTTGCTCGTGGCCGGGCGCAAGACCGAAGCGCGCGAGTCCTTCCGGCGTTTTCTGGCAAAGAGGCAGGCGCAATGACCATTTCGCAAAGGCTTCTGCAACTGCTCGGAAAGGCCTCGCAGCGCGGCGACCTGGTCATTGCCGTGCTGATGCTGGTGGCGGTGGTGATGATGCTGATCCCGCTGCCGACCTTCCTGGTCGACGCACTGATCACCGCGAACATCGCGCTCAGCGTCCTCATCCTGCTGGTTGCTTTTTATGTCTCGCATCCGCTCGAGTTTTCCTCGATGCCGTCCGTCATCCTGCTCGCCACGCTGTTCCGGTTGGCGATCACCATCACGACCACCCGCCTGATCCTGCTACAAGCCGACGCCGGTGAGATCATCACCGCCTTCGGCAACTTCGTCGTCGGCGGCAGTATCGCGGTGGGCCTGGTGGTCTTCCTGATCATCACCGTGGCGCAGTTCATCGTCATCGCACGCGGAGCCGAACGTGTCGCCGAGGTGGCAGCCCGCTTCACCTTGGACGCGCTGCCCGGCAAACAGATGAGCATCGATGCGGAGCTCAGGAACGGCGATATCGACCAGGCCGAAGCAAGACATCTGCGCAGGCAGCTCGAACGCGAAAGCCAGCTCTTCGGCGCGATGGACGGCGCCATGAAGTTTGTCAAAGGTGATGTGATCGCCGGCATCGTCATCATCCTCGTGAACCTCATAGGGGGCTTCACGGTCGGCACCCTGCAGCATGGCATGTCGATCAGCCAGGCCGCTTCGACCTATTCGCTACTCACGGTCGGCGACGGTCTCGTGGCGCAGATCCCCGCCCTGCTCGTCGCGATCGCCGCCGGCACGATGGTGACGCGCGTCGGCGGTGCCGACGGCACCGATGATCTCGGCAAACAAATCAGCTTCCAGTTGCTGCGCGACCCACGCGCCCTCGGCCTTGCCGCTGTGATCATGATGGGACTGGCACTCGTGCCAGGATTTCCCAGCCTCGTCTTCGTTGCCCTGGGCATCGCCTTCGGTGCCGGCGCCTTTATGATCCATCGGCGATCCCGGCGTGATGACGAGTCGGCGGAAACCCTACCCACGACGACACGGCAGGCGCCTGAGGGCGCGGCTGCGCTCGAAGGCAACGCCACGCCGTTGCTCGGTTCCAGCCGCATCGTGGTCAGGCTCGGAACGGAATTGGCGACCGAAGTGACCCAGTCGCAACTTAGCCAACGCACCGATGTGATGCGCCGGAGCATATTCGACGACCTTGGCGTCGAGATTCCTGCCATCGGCGTCGACGTCAATGAAACGATCGCCCCGCGCAACATACGCATCGATCTCGAAGGTGTGCCAATCCTCGAGGCCGAGATACCGGCGGATCGGGTGCTTGTCGAAACCGAGGTGAGCCATCTTGAACTGCTGAGCCTCACCTATGAGGAAGGAGCTGCCCTCGTCGGCCAGCGCAAATTCTCATGGGTCGACCGGGACGGCATTTCTGCGCTCGAAGAGGCACAACTGCCCTATTCCGAGCCGATCGAGATCGCCTCCAAATGGACCGCGCACGCACTTCAGCTCTATTGCGGCCATTTCGTCGGCATCCAGGAAACGCGCAAGCTGCTCTCCGAAATGGAAACGGATTATGCCGATCTGGTCCGGCAGACCGCCGAGATCGTTCCCTTGCAGAAGATCGCCGAGGTACTCAGGCGGCTGGTGGCTGAAAACGTGCCGATCCGCAATCTGCGCCTCGTTCTGGAAGCGTTGGTCGAGGCCGGGCAGCGTGAGCAGGATGTCGTTCCGCTCACCGAACATGTGAGGACGGCGCTAAGGCGCCAGATCAGCTTCCGCGTCGCCGACCGCAACAACATCATCTCCGCCTATGTGCTGCAGCGCTCCGCAGAAGATATCCTGCGCGAAGCGGTGCAGACGACACCGACCGGAGATTTCCTCAACACGGCGGATTCGCGCGTGCAGGTCCTTGCCGCCGAGATCGAGCGTAATTTTTCGCGCGCCGCTGCCAGCGTTTCACCGGTCGTTGTGACGGCGGCCGACGTGCGCCGCCATATGCGCGCGCTATTGGTACAGAACGGCATCGAAATGCCGGTTCTTTCATTCCAGGAGCTTGCGCCCGAATTCAATGTCCAGCCGCTGGCGACGATTTCGGGAAACTCCGGGAGATCCAGACCCCCATCGCTGCCTTCCGCCGGCGCGCTGGGTGGGCAAAACACTGCCGGATGAACTGGGGACGAACTGCAACGGCATCGGGGACCAACGAATGCCGAAGATGCTTGAGAGAGGGACTGCATGCCTAGCCACTATGCCGCGAGAGCCGAACGATGGCATGACTGTTCGGCCCGGATGAAGGCGCCGTGGCTGGTGCTCGCACTTGCCGTTTTCCTGCTGAGCCTTGTTTCGTCGCTGACCGGCCTCAGGGCGCAAGAGATTTCAGACCTGTCAGCGCAACCGATGGTGGATCTGCCTGTCGGTCAGGGACGCCTGCTGCGTTTCAACGAACCGGTCGAATCCGTGCTTATCGCCGATACCACGATCGCCGACCTGCAGGTCGTCTCGCCGGGTGTGGTCTATGTCTTCGGCCTGAAGCCCGGCCTGACCAATTTGATCGCGATCACTTCCGACGAACGCATCAAGGCGACGGCCCAGTTTCGCGTAACTGCCGATATCTCTTCAGCCAATCAGGCCAAAAAGGCCATGCGTCCGAATTCGGCGACCAATCTCGCCATTTTCGGCAACCGCATCGTGACGACGGGAGAAGCCCGTGGCGTCGAAGAAGCCACGGACATGGACAATATCGCGCGCACCTTCTCTCCGCCCGAACAGCCGCCGATCAACAACATGACGGTAAGCGGTTCGCAGCAGGTTAACATCCGCGTGCGTTTTGCTGAAGTTTCGCGCACGGAACTGCAGTCCTACGGCGTGGACTGGAACGTCGGCTACAAGAGCGCCGGCTTCGAATTCAACATGTTCCAGAACAACGGCGTGCCAAGCGGCAACGGTGGAAACTTCGGCCTCAACCTCGGCCAGGAACACGGCATAAACTTCGATATCCTCATCGAAGCGCTCCAGCGCAACGGCATCGTCAAGATCCTGGCTGAGCCGAACCTGACGGCCGTAACCGGCCAGACGGCGAAATTCCTTGCCGGCGGCGAAATCCCCATTCCCATTCCGCAGGGCAACGATGTCGTCACCGTGCAGTACAAGCAGTTCGGCGTGTCGCTGGGGTTCACGCCGACGCTGATCGGCCGCAATCGGATCGCTCTCAACGTACAGCCGGAGGTCAGCTCGCTGTCCGACAGCGGCGCCACGATTGGCGCCAACGGTTTCTCGCTGCCGAGTTTCGTGGTGCGCCGAGCCGACACCACCGTTGAAGTGGCAAGCGGGCAGACTTTCGCCATCGCAGGGCTGTTCCAGCAACGCACCTCACGCAATGTCGAGAAGTTCCCGGTGCTGGGCGATGTGCCGGTGCTCGGGCCGCTTTTTCAGTCGCAGCGTTTCCAGCGTGAGGAAACCGAACTCGTGATCCTGATCACGCCCTATCTGGTCGAGCCGGTGCGCGACAGCCTTGCCACTCCGCAGGACAGGCCAGCGAAACGCGCCAAGCGCAAAAAAGGCGGTTCGTCCGTCGGCTTGATCGTCAAATAGGAGAACCGCGATGAGACTGTCGAGCGCCTTATTCGCTGTCGTCCCGGCCATCCTGTTGTGCGGCTGTGTCGGCAACACCAAGCCAGAGCAGGATTATTCGCCGGGCTACAGCTATGTGGCCACAGGCTCGGGAGGGTCGGACAAGAGCGCGTCCGGCTCGGTGCTTGCACCGAATGCATGCCTGAATGACCCGGTCGACGACGATAACCCTCCGTCGGCCTCATCCGCCAGCCTGACGCAGATTTCCGGCGTCGGCTCGCATCTGCCGCCGGGCTGTGCCAACGCGTACAATCTGCAGCGCATGGTCGAGAGCCAGCGCGACCTGGTCGAAGGTCGCCGCATGGGACCAGCCGCGGCCGGCCCGACGGCACGTGCAGCACGGCGTTATCTCGATGGCGAGCAGCCGGAACCGGCTGCCGAGACACCTAATCTGACGACGAACTAGTCGACGATGCGGGTTCCGGACGAACGGTCGGGGCGAATTCGCAACCGACGATAGAGGGTAAATGGGGAGAGATGGATATGCGTGTCGTTTTCCTGCCGGCTTTGGCAATCCTGACACTGGCGGGTTGCCAGACCGGAACCCACAGCGCCGTCAACCCGAAGGCAACGGCCCCGGCCTCACCGTCCGAACGCCTCATCAAGCTCGCCGACGACATTGCGAAGCGCGGCGACAGCGATACAGCGATCGCGCTCTACCAGAAGGCGGCGGCCCTGCCCGACGCGCGCCCAAGCGCCTATGTCAAAACCGGCGACGCCTATATGCGCGCCGGCGATCCGGACCAGGCAGCCAAGGCCTATGAAGCGGCGCTCGCCAAGTCGCCGAACAATGGCGAAGCCATGCTTGGCCTGGGCTCGGCGATGATGGATGCCGGCGACTACAACGCCGGAATGCGGGCGCTGGCCCAGGCGGCACCGCTGGTCAACACCAGCAGTTCCTACAATCGCCTCGGTGTGGCACAGACGCTTTCCGGCCACACGCAGGAAGCGCAGGTCACCTTCGGCCAGGCGCTCAAGATGGCGCCGGGCGACCTCGACATCGAAACCAACATGGCTCTCGCAGCCGGACTCGAAGGCAATGCCGGCGTGGCATTGCCATTGGCGCAAAAGCTTGTGAGCGCATCCAACGCTCAGCTGCATCACAAACGCAATGCCGTCATCGTCTACGGCCTGCTGGGTCAGGGCGATCAGGTCAGGGCTGCGCCTCCGGTCGGCCTGCCGACGCAGGAAATCAACAAGCTGCTGGCGCAGGCTCAATCCATTCGCGCCAAGGGCAGCACACAAGCCAGGGCACAGGCCCTGGGTTCCGTCCTCGGTTAGCGAAGGCGGGCCCGAGAGGCTGGCGGCATGGCCGAAGAAGCTGAGGAAAAAAGGCTACCGGCATCCGACAAGAAGCTGCGCGATGCCAAACGCAAAGGCCAGGCTTCGCAAAGCCGCGATTTCGTTTCGGGTTTCGGCCTGTGCGCGGTTCTGGCCTATATCTATCTCGTCTGGCCGGCCGCCTTGGCGCATTTTTCAGGGCTGATCGACACGATAACGGACTACAACGTTCCGTTCAGCGAGATTTTGCTGCGCAGCGGCCGTCACGCATTTTTCCTGCTGATGTACATCACCGTACCGATGGTCGCGATCGTCGTCGCGGTCACCCTCGTCTTCGGCATGCTGGCGACGCTAGGCCCGGTCTTTTCCTTCGAGACCATCAAACCGCAATTCGATCATATCAACCCGGCCAAAGGCCTGCAGAAGATCATGTCTCTGCGCAATGTCGTGGAGTTCGTGAAGGGCCTGATCAAGCTGGTGTTCCTGTCCGCTCTCTTCGTCGTGATCCTGGTGCAGTGGCTGCAACCGCTTTTCGATGCACCTGCATGCGGCATGTCCTGCATGACGCCGATGCTGTGGGGCGTGCTGGTTCCAGTCGGCGTCTCGGCCGCCCTCGCCTTCCTCGCCATCGGCATTCTGGATATGCCGCTGCAGCGCTGGCTGTTCCTGCGCGACATGCGCATGACCACGACCGAGTACAAGCGCGAGCAGAAGGACATGGAGGGCGATCCGCTCATCCGCCAGGAGCAGCGACGCCAGCGACGCGAGGCCGTGCAACAGCCGGCGCGGCTGGGTGTGCAAAACGCTGTCATCGTTTTTGCCGGAGACGAACTCGCGGTAGGGTTGCGCTACGTCAAGGACGAAACGCCGGTGCCGACCGTCGTGGCCAAGGGTCAGGGCCGCGCCGCCGTGGACATGATCGCGCAATCGCAGGCAGCTGGCATTCCCATCGTGCGCGACACCGTCCTGGCTCGGGATCTGTTCGAAAAGACCAATACCGGAAACTACATCGGCCAGAACATGTTCTCGCCGGTCGTGCGTCATCTCGTCCGGCATGGGCTGACTTAGTCCCGGCCACCCTCAAGTTTTTCGGAACGATCCCATCAGCGTGCCGTTGGGTCTCTGTGCATCCCCTGCAGCAAAGGAGATCAGCCATGATGATGAAAACGGCACTTTTGGGCGCGACATGCGCGCTGCTGATCAGCGGCTCGGCGCTCGCGCAAACCGCAACACCGGGGGCCGGCGGTTCGGCTGAAACCGAAATGTCGGTGTCGACGAAGGACGTCTTTGCAGCGCCTCCTGCTGGTACGGACGCCAATACCGTCGGCTCCATCCAGCCGAAGGACGGACAAGTGCTGGTGACCAATTTCATCGGCCAGAGCGTCTATGAAAGCGACAAGGCTGATGCTGCTACCGTCGGCAAGGTCAACGACCTGATCCTGACGCCTGACGGCAAGATCGAGGCCGCGGTCGTTGGCGTCGGCGGGTTCCTTGGCGTCGGCGAAAAGGACGTCGCCGTCAGCCCTGATCAGTTGCAGATGGCCACGCGCAGCGATGGCAAGACCTGGCTGGTGATGAAGGCCACCAAGGATCAGCTCAACAGCGCGCCTGCCTTTGACCGGAACAAACTGGCCGAAGGCGTGGCAAGTCCGGGCGCATCCGATAGCGGTACAACGGCTCCGGCAGGAGGCGGTACGGCGTCACCACCGGCGCAGTAAGAGCGTGACCCATTCGCCCGGCCCGGTTCTCCGGGCCGGGTTTCTTGCGGGTGCCCTACCCTCCAAGATACAATCTATGCAGCTCGTCGGGCGAACGCAGCAGTGTCTTGCAGTCGCCGTCATACACGACCCGGCCGCGTCGCAGCACATAGGCGCGGTTGCCGATACCGAGGGCAAGGGCTGCGAACTGCTCGACCAAGAGGACGGCGAGGCCAGCATCCGCCAGCTTGCGCACCGCTGCCATCAGCCGAGAGACGATGACCGGGGCGAGCCCCGCTGACATTTCGTCGATCATCAGCACCTTCGGGCGGGTCAGCAGCGCGCGTGCAATGACCAGCATCTGCTGTTCGCCGCCTGACAGAAGTCCGGCGCGAATGGTGCGACGCTGCATCAGCTCCGGGAACAGGCCATATGCTTCGGAAAGATCGCTGCCGTCGCGCAGCGCCACCTTCATATTCTCTTCTGTGGTCAACTGGCTGAAGATGGTGCGGCCCTGCTCCACATGCGCCAGGCCTTCGCGCGAGCGCTGGCCGGGCCGGGCCTTCTGGATTTCGGAACCATCGATGGCGATGGTTCCGCCTGACACCGGAATGATACCGGAGAGCCCTTCGAGCAGTGTCGTCTTGCCGGCGCCGTTGGCGCCCAGCACAACGCTGATCGAACCGCTTTCGACACGGGCATTGATCTCGGTAACGACCGGCAGTTCGGAGCGGCTGATCGACAGCGAGGAAATGACAAGTTCACTCATGCTGCGACACTCTCCTCAATGCCGAGATAGGCTCGTTTGACGGGCCCCTGATCCAGCACCACGGCGGGTGGCCCGGATGCGATGACGCGGCCGAAATCGAGCACAGTGACCTGGCTGCAGGCAGCACGGACAAGATCCATGTCGTGTTCTACCAGCAGTACGGAAGACCCGAAACGTGTGGGAATCTCCGCGATGCGCCTGCCGAGCCTCAGTGTCTCCTCGTGCGACTGTCCGGCTGCCGGTTCATCGAGGAGGATGACGGTAGGTCTTGCCGCAACCACGCCGGCAACGTCGAGCAGGCGACGCGTCCCGGCATCGACCGCCACCACGGGCGTTTCCGGGTCCGGGCAGTCCAGCCAATCCAGCATGGCGCGAACTTCAGCTTCGCTCAGGTTACCGGCGGCAAGGCGCAGATAACCGCCCACCGTCAGTTCCGGGGCGATGCGGTTGGTCTGCCATGTGCGGCGCACACCAGCCCTGGCCCTGACATGCGCTGCCTGCCCCTCCAGCGGTGTCTTTCCCAGCTTGATCGAACCTTCATATCTAGCGAGGAACCCCGAGACTGCGTCGATGAAGGTCGATTTGCCGGCCCCGTTCGGCCCGATCAGGCCAGCGACCGAACCGGCTGGGATGGTCAGATCGACACCATCGAGCGCCAACACCGCGCCATAACGCACGGTGAGCTTTTCGACGGTGAGTGCAGCCCCCTTCGCATGCTCGACAGGCGCCGGCAGATCGCCCTCGGATAAGGTGCTGCCGGCCGCCTTGCGCTGTGGCGCCAACTTGCGCAGCAGACGACGATAAGTCTCGCTCATCGTCTCGCCGGTCGACAATGCCTGTGTGGCGCCGAGCGCGAACAGCACGTTGCCGATATCCTGCGGCAGATCGAACCGGCGCAGGATTTCCGGGAACATGACGACGAGGATACCACCAATGATGGCGCCTTCGGCGAAATGCGCGCCGGTCATGACAGCGACGGCATAGAGGCTGAGCGATTGCATCATGGAGAAATTCTCGGCAACCAGCGTGCCGAGATAGCCGGCGAGCAGACCACCCGAGATGCCGGCAATAAAGGCGCTGATGGCGAAAGCCGACAGCTTCGCCTTGGCGACACTGACGCCGTGCGCCGCTGCGGCGCGTTCGGAATGGCGCACTGCAAGCCAGGACGCGCCCAGCCGGGAGCGTGCCAGGAATTCGAGTGCAACGGCGATGGCCACATAGAAGATCAGAGCGAAGACGAAGTAGCCTTCGTCGCTGTCGAACAGTGTCGGCCGCGGCACCTGGATGAAGGCGGTCTGGCCGGGAAATGTCATGGTCGCCAGGATGACGTCGAAGGCGGCAGCAAAAGACAAAGTGATGATGGCGAGATTGATGCCGCGCAGCCTTAAGGCCGGCAGGCCGATGGCCACCCCCAGCGGCACAGCAGCAAGACCGCCGAGCAGGATCCAGGTCGCCAGTCCGCCCGGCGCTTCGGCGATGTTCAAATATCCCACAGTCCAGGCGCCGACACCGGCGAAGGACATCTGGCAGAGCGCGATCATGCCGGTGCGGCCGGCCACCAGTCCAAGGCTTTGCAGCGCCACGCCGGTGATCAGGACGGATGTCGCCAGGAACACCCAATAGGACGGCAGGAGCCCGGCGATGACACTGCCGAGAACCACGGCGGCGATGATGATTGTGAGCGAGGCCCGGATACTAGCGCGCGTCATCCCAGCGAGCCTCCCTTTGCGACCACAGAAGCACGGCCAGGATGACCAGGAATGGAATGGCGCTGCGGTATTGGCTGATCGAGTCGACCGAACTCGCCAGGCCTTCGACGACGCCAAGCAGGATGCCGCCGGCCAGCGTCAGCCAGAAGCTGCGGAACAGCCCGACCAGCGCGGCGGCGAGCGCCGGCACGACGAGCAGGCTGAGCGTCATGAAATTCGGCGAGCGCTGCGGCGCGATGATCATCAGCGCGAAGGTGGTGAAAGCGCCGGTCGCACCCCATACCAGCAGCGACAGCAGTCTCACCTTCACGCCGATCAGTTCGGCGGCAAGCGGCCTGTCCGACAGCGCGCGCAGATGCAGGCCGATGCGGGTGCGGTTGAGAAACAGATCGGACAGCACGGTGAAAAGCACCGCGAGGCCGATGGTGAGCACGGAGGCGATCGTCACTTCGACGCCCGCCATGCGAAACGCGGAACCCGGAAACAGGTCCGGCATGACACGAGGATGCTGGCCACCGGTCAATCTGAGGCCGATCGCGATCAGGCCGACCAGAAGGGCCGCCGTCACCGCCGCCTTGGTGGACGGGTTGGCTTCCGCGAACCAGCGCGTCATGATGAAACCAATCAGCACGCCAACCGCCGCACCGACCAGGATGCCGGCAATCACCGACGGAAAGGTCGGATAGCCGGACTCGGTCAAGGCAATCAGAGCGAAGGTGCCGGCCGAACCGATCGCAGCGCCGGTGAAATTGACCACCGCGACAAGCCGGTAGGTGAAGACGGCGCAGACGCCGAGCAGCGCATAGGTGCCGCCGGCTGTCAGCCCCGCAATGGCGGGTGTGAGAAACGAATTCATCGATGATCCCGAATGAGAAAAGAGGACGGCAGAACATGTCTGCCGTCCTTCAGTCAGCGGCTACTTTGCGTCAGGAAGCACGACCCATTCCGGTGTTTCCACCTTCCAAGCCCCGCTTTCGAGCTTCATGACCTTGGTAGCGCGCATCGGCGAATGGGTCTTTGCTTCACCGAATACGTAAGGCGAGCCGGCCAGCGGATCGGAGATCGGCTTCATTTCCAGAAGCGCCTTGGTCACGCTTTCGCGCGTCACCTCACCGTCGATGCCCTCGATGACCTTGAGGAACATCTTGGCAGCCAGATAACCGCCCTGCGAGAAAGCGGTCAGCGGCCGGCCGGCCTTGTTCATGTCGGCAATCCACTGCGCGTTGGCGGCCGAACCGGTTTCGGTGAAAGGCTCCCACTCGGTGCCGACATAGATCGGCTGCTTGGTATCGGCGAGTGCCTTGGCCACCTGCACCGTGTAGCCCGGCGCCAGGAACAGCCAGTTGATGCCGGTGATCTTCTGGGCATCCACCGTCTTGATCAGCTGCACCACCTGTGGCTCGACCTGGTTGGTCAGCACGGTGTCGCAGCCTGCATCACGCGCCTTGATGACATACGGCGTGAGATCGCCCTGGAAAGGCAAGGTAAGGTCAAGCAGATGTACCTTCTGGCCGCTGATCTTCTCCCAGTCCTCGATGCCCTTCTTGTAGGCTTCCTGGGTGCCGCCGATGATGATGAAGAAAGCGCAGAACTTCTGGCTCTTCAGCACATTGGTGGCGTAGTAGCCCATGGCGGTCGACAGCGTGAACGGGCCGACATTGACGGGTGCTACGCTGGGTGAAGAAAAACATGCAGCGTCGACGCCAAGACCCTGAACCGAAGAGATTTTCTTGCGATTGTAGTTGACGGCGTTGACGGCGCAATCGAGCAGGCTTCCCGAACCAACAAGGGCGACGGCCTCCTTGTTGTCGATCAGGTCGCGTGCGGCTTGGGCGGCAACGGCGGGGTCGGCCTTGTCGTCGGCAATCGTGTATTCAATCTTGCAGCCGTTGATGCCGCCGGCAGCGTTGACGGCATCAAACGCAGCCTGTGTCGCCTTTGGTACCTCGCTGAAATCGGCCGGGCCGGTGATGGTCGAAACCGCACCGACCTTGATGGTGCCGTTGGCGCAGGTCGGACCGGCAGCAGCGGCGCCTCCCGTCATGGTGCCGATGCCGATCGCGGCAAAGACGCCAGAAAGCAAAGCTGATTTCCAATGCATTTTCTCTCTCCCCTTGGTTTGGTTGATTGTTACGCTGCATGCCTTTCGGGCCCTTTGGCGGGGCGAACTCCGGCGAATTTCACAAGCGTCCGTTCAATGGTTTCGTACGCGATATCGCGCACGATGAAGACAAGCCGGGTGCGGCGATCCGGCGACGGCCATGACTCCAGCCTGGCCGGCGGATGAAACACATGCTGCACGCCATGCAGCACCAGCGGCCGATCGAGGTCGTCGGCGACACAGACCAGGCCTTTGAGGCGAAGAAGGTCCTCTCCCTTCAATGCCGCGATGTAGTCCAGCCATGTTGCGAAGGCTGCCCATTCCACCGGCTCGTCGATGACAAAACTGTAGGACTGGATACCGTGATGGTGGCCATGATCATGATGGTGGTGGTGATCATGGCAATCGCAATCCGGCCCGCATCCATGGTCGTGGATCGACTGCGCAGCTCTGTCGAACCAGGCAGCGACCTGATCGGCGCGCGCCTCAGAACCTGGCGTTTCGGCATAGAGAAGGGTATCCAGCGCCGCGTCCGCCGCGAGACAGCGCTCTGCTGCCGGTGCAAGCGCTGCAAGCCTGTGCTGAAGCGCATCCACCGTCCAGCCGTCGACAAGATCGGCCTTGGTGATGATCAGGCGGTCTGCCACCGCGACCTGCTTGGTGGCTTCAGCATGACGTTCCAGCGTCGCGGGACCGTTGACGGCATCGACGGTGGTGACAACGCCTGCAATGCAGTAACGGCTGGCGAGATCCTGCTCCGCAATCAGCGTGTGCAGGATCGGTGCCGGATCAGCCAGACCGGTCGTCTCGATTACGACGCGGCTGAGCTGAGGCAATTCACCATCGGCAGCGCGCCGGTGCAGCGTCTTCAGCGTCTCCACCAGATCGCCGCGCACCGTGCAGCACACGCAGCCATTGTCGAGCAGTTGGAACTGTTCCTCGCTGGCTTCGATCAGCAGGTGATCGAGCCCGATCTCGCCGAACTCGTTGACGACGACGGCGGCTCCCGCCATCGACGGTTCCTTGAGCAGCCGGTTGAGCAGCGTCGTCTTGCCGGATCCGAGGAAGCCGGTGAGGATGGTGACCGGGACAAGCCCGCTGGCAGGGTCAGGTTCGCTCATACACCACCCTTCCCTCGAACCAGGTCGTCATGACCTTGATGTCGGCGATCTCGTCAGCCGGGATTTCGAGCACGTTGCGGTCGAGTTCGATGAAGTCCGCCGACTTGCCGACCTCGATCGAGCCGATCGTCTCGCCAAGCCCGATGGCGCGGGCCGAATTGATGGTGAAGATCTCCAGCGCGGTGGCGACGTCGATCGCCTCTTCCGGCCAGAGTGCTTCGCCGGCGAACTCACCGTTCGGGTTTTGGCGAGTGACCAGACCCTCGATGCCGTTCCATGGGTCGGGATTGGGCATGACCGGCCAGTCGGAGCCGCCCGCCAGCAGCGCGCCAGCGGCCAGCAGTTGTTTGTTCGGCCAGAAGCGCAATGCACGCTCCACGCCCATTGCCTGCTTATGGCCTTCCAGGAAGCTGGTCGGGTACCAGAGGAACGGCGAGAGATCGGCGGCAACGCCGAGTTCGGCGAAACGCGGAATGTCGCCAGGTGCGATATAGCTGGCGTGCGCGATGTGATGGATCAGCCTGGTCGGGCCGTTGAAGGAGCGCACGACATCGATGGCATCGAGCGCCTGGGAGACGGCGGCATCGCCGGCGCAATGGATCTTCACTGCAAGCCCGAGTTTTTCACACTTGCCAACCCAGCGGATGAGATCCGGAACCGTGACGATGGTCGAGCCGCGGAAGCAGCAGCCGAGGATCGGATCGGCGACGTAAGGCTCGTGGAAGGCGGCGGTCTTGGCGCCCGGAACGCCGTCCAGGAAGACCTTGACGAAATCCGGCTTGGCATGGGCGCTGCGATACTGATCCTTCAAGGCGATCAGCTCGTCGCCGGCAATGCCGAACATGAAGGATGGCTCGACGGCCGGCATCGCCGAGACCGACCAGGCCGTCAGTTCACCGCGATCGTCCAGCCCTTTGAGGGCAGCCAGGATCGGCTGCATGGCGGCCGCGTCGAGGAACGCCGTCACGCCATAGGAATTCAGCGTGGAGATGGACTGTGCCATAGCGGACCGGTCCATTTCCTCGGTGTAGTAGCCGGAATTGGCGATGACGCTTTCAACCAGACCGGAGGCGGATTCGATCATCAGGCCTGTCGGCGCACCGGTTGTCGGGTCTCGGCCGATGGAGCCCTGGTCGGGATCGGGTGTGTCCTTGTTGATGCCGGCCAGCCGCATCGCTTCCGAGTTGACCCAGCGGTTGTGATAGCTGTCGTCGCGCAGCATGACCGGACGACCCTGCGCGGCAGCGTCCAGTTGGGCGAGCGATTCCAGGCTGTTCAGCTTGCCATGCAGGTCGCTGCCCCACTGGCCGCCGATGATCCAGCTGCCCTGCGCTGTGGAAGCCGCCTTCTCGCGTACCTTCTCGACAATGGTCTCGAAGCTGGAGGTCGAGGCGTAGCGGAGTTCGAATAACTCCGCCTGCCCCCCCATCATCAGATGGGCGTGAACGTCGACGACGCCCGGCATCAACATCGCACCCTTGAGGTCGATAGAGCGCGTGCTGCTTCCGGTAAAAGCTGCGACGCTTGCCGCATCGCCGACCGCTACGATGCGCCCACCCTTCACCGCCACATGCGATGCCCAGGGCTGCTTGCGGTTCATCGTGTAGATGCGGCCGTTCCCGAGAACCAGATCGGCACTTTTGTCAGGCATTCTATTTCCTCCACCCAATTCATTCGGCCGCTGCCGTATTCCTCTCACACCGCCCTATTCTGGGTCGGTGCCCGCCCTCCGCCGTCAGCAACCAAAACCGCGCCCGTCACGAAGGACGCCTCGTCGGAAGCCAGGAACAGACAGCAGGACGCGATCTCGGCTGGCTCGGCGATGCGCCGCAAAGCAATGCGGCCGGTCAGCGCCGCGAATTCCTGCTCCGGCGTTGAACCGTTGGCGGTCGCCGCAGCCTCCATCTCCTCCTCGCTCATCGGTGTGCGCACCCAACCCGGCGCCAGCGCGTTGGCGCGGATGCCATCAGGTCCATGCGCGTAGGCAAGCGAGCGTGTGTAGGACACCAACGCCGCCTTGCTCGCCGAGTAGGCGGCGTTCTGCGCGCTGGCATTGAAGGCGCCGACCGAGGCGATGTTGACGACAGAACCGCCTTTTTTCTTCAACAGCGGCAGCGCGGCCCGGCAGATCATCATCGTGCCGGTGACGTTGACGGCAAAGGTCTTCTCCCAGACCTCGTTGGACACGGTTTCCGGTTCGTCCGGAATCAGCAATCCGGCTGCATTGACGAGGATATCGACCTGGCCGCCGCAGGCATCGATGGCGCGCGTCACATCGGCACTGTCGGTGATGTCGCCATGCACGGCCTTGCCACGACTGGCCTTGGCTGCGTCGTCAAGCGCGTCGCCTCCCAGGCCAAACAGGACAATTTCAGCGCCCTGCTTGCTGAAGAGCTCCGCCGTCGCCCGCCCCATGCCGGTAGCGGCTCCGGTGATCAGCGCCTTGCGACCCTGCAAACGCCCGCTCACGACAGCCCCCAATGCTTTTCGACCGCGAAGCCGGTCTCGGGCAGCGTCGACCCGCCGTCGACGACGATAGTCTGGCCTGTGGTGTATTTGGCCTCGGCGGACGCCAGATAGAGCATGGCAAAGGCGATATCGTCGGCCTCGCCGTAGCTCCCGACAGGGATGAACTGGCTGAGCCTGTTTGCCACTTCGGGCTTGCTCATCGAGCCACGGTCCTTGGCGATGAAGCCAGGCTCGACACCGTTCACGGTGATGCCGTCGCGGGCATATTCGAAGGCAGCGCCACGGATGAAGGCATTCACGCCAGCCTTGGCCGCCGAATAATGCGCTCCACCGGCCATGGCGACCCGCGCCGAGACCGACGACGTCACCAGGATGCGGCCGAAGTTCTGCCTGCGCATGACGGGTGCGGCCGCCTGCGCCAGCCAGAAGCAGGCCTTGAGGTTCAATGACAGTGCCTGCTCAAGCTTGTCTTCGTCGAGTTCATCGATCGAGGCCCAGGGGCAGCCGCCGGCATTGTGCACGACGATATCGAGCCGCCCTGCTCCGGAAGCAGCATTGTCGACGACCTCGTGGAGTTCCGAACGGCCGAGACCGGGCAGCGGCACGGCACGGACCGACAGATTGCGGGCGGTGAGCTCCGCAGCAAGCGCCTCCGCCACATCAAAGGTACGGTTGGCGATGACAACGGAGGCTCCGGCCTCGGCAAAACGCGTGGCTATCGCGGCCCCGATGCCGCGCGCGCCGCCTGTTATCAGCGCGACCCGTCCGGTCAGATCGAAGCCGGGTGTGCCCATCGCTCAGGATACTCCGGCGTCGGCAAGGAGGTCGACGAAACGCCCGAATACCTCGGTGTGGCGGTCGACCTGCTCAGCAGTCGTCGCCGGGCACATGAGGAACATGGTGTGGAACGGCGTCACCAAGATGCCTTCGTTCATGTAATAGGCGTGCAGCAGCGTCTCGAGATCACCACGCCGGCTGGCGATCACATCGGCGCCGTTGCGTGGCGGCTTCGGCATGAACATGATCTCGGCGCGCGCACCGATCTGGGTGACATGCCAAGGCAATTCACGGGCCTTGATGAGGTCGCGTGCACCTTCGGCAAGCCGGGTTGCATTCGCGGTCATCAGTTCGAAATTCGCCGGCGTCAGAACCTCTTCCAGCACCGCGCGCATGGTGGCCACAGTCAGCGCGTTGCCTGCCAGCGTCCCGCCGATACCGAGATGGGCGGACTGGCGCACACGCGGATTGACCTTGGGTACGATCGCCCACAGCCGCTCGGCGATTTCCTGCGACACGCCGAAGACACCGGCCGGAATGCCGCCCGCGATCGCCTTGCCGGCCACAAGGATATCAGGCTCCAGGCCGTGCTGGCCGGTGTAGCCGCCGGGACCGTTCGAAATGGTGTGCGTCTCGTCGATGATCAGCACTGTCCCGGTGCGGCGCGTGATCTCGCGCAGCGCTTTATGGAAACCATCGGCGACCGGGATCATGCCGAAATTGGTCATCAGCGGTTCGGTGAGAACGCAGGCGACATCGCCAGCCGAAAGGGCCTGTTCCAATGCTTCGACATCGTTGAACTCGACCACGCGAGACACCGTCGAATGATCGACGCCATTGGGATGGATCATGTTGCGCAGGCCGACGCGACCGTCGCGGATCTCGACATGTGCCTCCTCGACGCCGCCGTGATAGCAGCCGGAAAACACCAGCACCTTGGGTCGGCCGGTGATCATCCGGGCAATGCGGATAGCGCCGCGATTGGCGTCGGTCGCCGACGTGGTCAGCGTCCAGTAAGGCAGGCCAAAACGACGGGTGAGTTCCGCGCCAACCCACAAGCTGTCCTCGGTCGGCAGCATCATCGTGGTGCCGTTCTGCAACTGGCGAAGTGCGGCGCGCGTCACCGCCTCCGGTGCGTGCCCGCACATCCCGCCGGTGTCGCCGAGCGCGAAGTCGACATAGTCCTGGCCGTCGATATCTCGGATATGCGCGCCTTTGGCCTGCGCCGCATAGACCGGAAAACCGCCCGCCCAGCGCCGCATCCAGTGCGACGGGCCGCCATAGAGGAAATGCCGCTGTCCCTCTTCCCAGGCTTCAGCCGAACGCGGATGGGTGAGCCGGAAGCGCTCCTGTTCCTGGTCCAGCAATTCCGCGATGGTCGCGGTGTTGCGGTCTGTTCGTGCAGCAAGCGTCAAGCCGTGAAATCTCCCTGTACATGCCATCAAAGGCATGATCACGTTTCCCACTGGTTCATTATTTGAACCATCGTTTTATTTGTTGTAGACAAACTGCAAGCTAGATCGTCCCCTGTCAAGTTAATTCACACGCTAAGTATCGTTTTGGAAGCTGATCATGAGCACCGTGCGCAAGGCCGTGTCCCTGTTGGAACTGTTCACGCTGGAAGAGCCGGAAATCGGCCTTTCGGACCTCGCCCGCAAGGCCGGTCTCGACAAGGCGACGGCGCGTCGCCTGCTGGTGGCGCTGGCCGAACATCGCCTGGTCGAACAGGAGCCGGCGAGCCGCCGTTACCGCCTCGGTGCCGGCCTGACGCGGCTCGCTCGCATCCGCGACGCGCAACTGCCGCTGGTGCCTGTCGCAGTGCCTATTCTGCGTGAGCTGTCACAGCAGACCGGCGAGACCGTGCACCTTTCGGAGTACAGCGGTGGCGCCCTCCTCACCATTCATGTCGAGCTCTCGGCCAAGGCCAATCGCGTCAATGTCAATGTCGGCCAGATCCTGCCGTTGCACGGCACCGCCTCGGGCATCGCACTGCTCGCCTTCGCGCACGAAGAGATACGCCGCGACTATCTGGAGGCGCCGCTCGCCGCTTTCACCCCTCACACGATGACCGACGCGAACAAGGTGCTGCAAGCTGTGGGACTGGCGGCCGAGCGTGGCTATTCACGCAGCGCACAGGGTTATGAGGAAGGCGTTCACTCGGTAGCCGCGCCGATCCTCGGTTCCGACGGCTACCCGATCGGCACGGTGGCGATTGCCTCGCCGGTGTCACGCGCCGACGATTCCGTGGCTGCGACCCAGGGAGCGATACTGATCGAAGCTACACGGCTGATCACGAGGCGGCTCATCGGCGAGGCAGTCGAACCGGCGGGACGACTGCCGGCTTGAAGTTTCCGGCCACGCGATGGACGCTGATTTCACTTGACCGGCTTGCTTGCGACCGCTTGCATGAGCGTTGCGAAAAGAATGATTAGCGTGTTAAGTTCCGTTTCAAAATATGTCACCCGCTGACTGCGGCGTTGTCATGCCAGCCCGCGCCAAGACGGGAGGCACCACCGAGGAGGAACCCCATGCAGCATGCCGCCCGTCATGTCAGCATCGCCGACGGCGAAGCTTTCCTGTCCACGTCTCGCCTGCTGTTCGGCCCGATCACCCAGCGTTTCGCGCGCGGTTCGGTCGAATCGATCCCCAAGCTGCTTTCGGTCAATCTCGGCCCGTGCCGGCTTTCCGAAATCCGGGCCAAGGCGCATGTCGTGGTCAACGACCGCGCCCATTGGCGCAGCTTCGACCCCGATGCGATCAAGATCCTGGTGCAGGTCGCCGGCCGCAGCCATTTCGAGCAGCATTCGGTGGCCGTCGACCTCAATCCGCGTTCGGCCATCATCTACGACCCGGTGCGCAGTTATTCCCTGCAGAATTTGACCGGCGTCGACCAGCTCATCCTGCAGGTGCCGCGATCAACCTTCAGCGACGACACGCTGGCGCGGCTGGCGGCTCCCCTGCCCCTGCCCGGCGACGACGATAGCCTTACGCACATCGTGTCAGGGCTGATGCGCATGGCCATCGACGACGGCCGCAGGTTGGACGAAGCCAATTGCCGACGGGTTGGCGAAAGCCTTATTCAGCTCGTCAACGGCTTGATCTGCTCCAAGCCTCAACTCGTCGATCAGCGCCGCTCGCCGCTGGAAGCGCTGCGCGAGCGCATCATCGCCTATACCGACGCCAACCTGTCACGTAGTGACCTCTCGGCCGACGAGATCGCGCGGCACATGGGTTGCTCGCGCCGCTATCTGCACCGTGCTTTCGAAAGCGAGGATATCACGCTGGAGCGTTTTATCTGGGATCGTCGGCTGGAGCGCAGCCGTGAAGCGCTGATGGCAGGCAACGGCGTATCGGTCTCCGAAATCGCCTTCGCCTGCGGCTTCAATTCCAGCGCGCACTTCTCACGTGCCTTCAAGGCGAAATACGAAGTCTCGCCACGCGAATTGCGTGACACCGTGCTTAGCCGGCTGCATTGACGGTTTTGCCTCCCAAAAGGAGGAGACGATTGCGTGGAGCTGGTCTAGTTGCCGTTCCGGTAGCAGGAAGAACCGGCGCGGGGTCGAGCGAGATCGCCTCGTGATTCCACTTCCCTAGCGACAGCCTTTAGTTGCGCGCGAGCGACATCGGCAGGATCTTGCGTACAAGGCCTTTCGGCAGGAACAGCATTGCCAAAATGATGGTCAGCCCTGAAATGATGGGGTGGTAATCCGGCACGAAGATACGGGCGATATCGAACACCGCATACATGGTGAAGGCACCGAGGATCGGTCCAAGCACCGTGCCCGTGCCCCCCACGACGGTCATCATCAAGGGCAGAAGCATCCAGTCGAGGTTGAAAACGGAGTCCGGCCCGACGTGGAAAATGTAATAGCTGTAGAGACTTCCGGCGATGCCGGCGATGAAGGCACTACCAGCGAAGGCCGCGACCTTGACCTTCAGTGTGTTGATCCCGTTGGCGGAAGCTGCCATCTCGTCATCGCGCACGGCGATCAGCGCGAGCCCATAGCGTGAGCGCATCAGCCAGCCGATCGCCAGTGCCGTTCCTGCGGTGAGGCCAAGCCCTGTCCAGTAATGTGGCATCAGCGTTTCGAAGGTGCTGGAGGGCGTCACAAGGCCGAATGCACCACCGGTGAAGTCGCCGCCGTTGACGAAAATCACCTTGAGGATTTCGCCGAATCCCAGAGTACCCAGAGCGAAATAGTCGCCACGCAGCTTGGAGAGCAGCGGCAGGCCGATCAGTGCGGCGGCCAGCGCGGCTACCATCCCGCTGAGCACCATGGTCACCGGATCGAAGTAATAAATGCGCGGGAACGTTTCGTAGAGCGACCCCCAAAGGTAATTGCCGCTCCACAGGATCGCCGTTGTATAGGCGCCCAGCCCGAAGAAGGCATGTGAACCGAGGCTGATCTGTCCGCCGAAGCCGGCGACGAGGTTCCAGCCCTGCGCCATCACCGCATAGATGAAGACGAAGAACAGGAACGAAAACAGATAGCTGTCGAGCGCACCCGGCCAGAATGGTACCAATGCGAGGATGACGGTGAGGAGCGCTGCCGCCCATTTCCAGGAGAAATTGGCCATGGCGGTCATGCTTTCTTGTAAGGCCGGCTGAACAGCCCTTCCGGCTTGAACATCAAGACAGCCAGGAAGACGCCGTAGGCGATGGCGTTGGTCCAGCCGCCGGAGATGAAGAACTGAACGTAAGCCTCGATAAGACCAAGGATAATGCCGCCTGCGAGTGCGCCGGCAACGTTGCCGATGCCGCCAAGCGCCAACGCCACCAGCGCTTTGAGGCTGAAGATGAAGCCGGCGAAGGGATTGAAGGGAAAGGTCGTCGCGACCGCGACGCCTGCCGCACCCGCCAGCGCGATGCCGATGGCGAAGGCGATCGCATTGACCTTGTGCGGGCTGATGCCCATCAGCGTGGCCGCTGTCATGTCCTCCGACGCCGCCCGTACCGCCTTGCCGACCAGGGTCCTGCGCAGGAAAAGCACCACCAGCGCCGTTCCTGCCAGTGCGATCAGGAATCCCATGGAGCGCGTGAAAGAGGCCCGCACGCCGAGCAATTCGATACCGCTCGCGGTGTAACTGGTGACCACGGCAGCGGTGTTGCCGCCCCATATGACAGTCATCAGGTTCTGCACCAGGAACATGACGCCGACGGCGATCAGCAACGAGATGTTGCGATCCTCCTCGGCCGCCGCTTTGCGGAACAGACCCTGATAGATCAGCCAGCCGGCTGCCAGCCCGACCGGCACTATGATGATGAGCGACAGGAACGGATCGATGCCAAGATGCTGGAACAGCGCGCGCACCAGATAGGCGGCGAGAATGATCATGGCGCCCTGCGCCAGGAAAATCAGTCGCATGGTGCCGAAAATGAGGCTGAGGCCGACAGCCGCAACGCCGTACATGGCGCCGCCGAGCGCACCATTGATGGAAAGCTGCAGGAAGATCTCCGGCGATGGCAGGGTCATTACAGCTCCAATACGCCCATATAGGCTTTCTGGACTTCGGGGTCGGCGATGAGTTCTGCACCCGTGCCTTGCATCGCAAGCTCGCCGGTCTTCAGCACGAATGCGTAGTCGGCGATCTTTAGCGCCTGGTGGATGTTCTGCTCGACAAGCAGGATGGTGACGCCTTGCTTGTGCAGTGCCTCGATCAGCTGGAACATCTGCTGCACCACCAGTGGCGACAGGCCGATCGAAGGCTCATCGAGAATGAGCAGCGACGGTTCGGACATGGTGGCACGTGCAATCGCCAGCATCTGCTGTTCGCCGCCTGACAACGAGCCGGCCTTCTGGCCGGTCCTCTCCTTCAGGCGCGGAAACAGGTCATAGGCCTTTTCCAGCGCGCGTTTCATGTTCGCCCGTGCCTTGGGCTGGAAGGCACCCAGTTCCAGGTTCTCCAGCACGGTCATCTGGCGAAACAGCCCACGCCCCTCGGGCACATGGGCGATACCCATGCGAGCGATATCTTCAGGAGCGCGCCTAAGCAGCGAGGTGCCCGAAAGCTTGATCTCACCGCGTTTCGTGGGGACTAGGCCGGATATGGCTTTCAGCAGCGTGGTCTTGCCTGCACCATTGGCGCCGACGATGGCCACTACCGAACCTGCATCGACATGGATCGACACGCCCCACAGCGCGCGCACGTCGCCATAAGCGACCTCGAGATCTGTTACTTCAAGCAGCCGGTTCGCCAAGATAGGCCTCGATGACTTTGCGGTTGGCGACGATTTCGGCGGGTGTGCCGTCGGCGATCTTGACACCGTGGTCGAGCACGACGACCCGGCTGCACACTTTCATGATGGCATCCACCTTGTGTTCCACCCACAGGATGGAAATGCCCTTTTCGGAGCGTGTTCGGCGGATGACCTCGACCATCTGCCTGATCTCCGTCGGATTGAGACCGGCCATCGGCTCGTCGAGCAGAAGGAGCGATGGCTCTGACGCTACCGCGCGCGCGATTTCCAGCAGCCGGCGATCGGACAACGTCATATGCGCCGTCGTCACATCGCGTTTTGCGCTGAGGCCGACCAACTCGAGCGCGGCTTCAGCCGCTTCCTTCGCATGCCGCACCCGCCCGCCGGAACCGTAGACGGCGCCGACCATGACGTTCTCGAAGGCGGTCATGGTCAGGAAGGTGCGGACAAGCTGGAACGTGCGGGCGATGCCGAAGCGGCAGATATGATGTGGCGCCGCGCCGGTGATATCCTTGCCCTTGAAGCGGACCTTGCCGCGTGTCGGGGCGTAGATGGCCGTCATCACGTTGAAAAGCGTCGATTTGCCGGCGCCGTTGGGACCAATCAGGCCAACCAGTTCCCCCGGGCCGACGACCAGGTCGATGCCGTCGAGCACCACCAGGCCGCCGAAACGTTTGGTCACCGCCTCCAGGCTGAGCACGGTTTCGTCTGACTGCATGCTTGGTCGATTCCTTTGCCCGCTGGCTTCAGGGGAAAGATTGCGTGGATTTATGTGGCCATAACTACGGCGTGTCGGTAACTGCGTGCACGACGGGACGGCGTCGGCACAAAGCCAGACGTCGTCCCGACGGCACCCCCAACGTCTAGCGCTTGTCCCAGGCGGGAGCCGGCTTGTAAGTCCAGGTTCCATTCGGGAAGAGCAGCTGGTGTTTGCCTTCCCACCACTGCGTGGCGACCGATGGGATCAAGGCGAAGCCGGTCTCGTCGAATTTCAGCGGACCAACCACGGTATCCTTGAATTCCTGGTTGAAGATGGCGTCATGCACTGCCGCGGCATCGGTCGATCCGGCGCGCTCGATGGCCTGGAACAGCACCTGGGCGTTGGCGTAGAAGGCGCCGACCGTGACGGAGTCCTTCTTGTATTCGGCCTCGTAGCGCTCGCCCAATTCCTTGGCGCCGTTGTAGGGATAGCTTGCCGACCAGAAACCATCGGTCAGGACGTAGTCGGAATCCTTGCCCAGCGCGTCATGGAATTCGCCGGTCCAGGTGCCCTTCCAGCCATGGAAATAGGGAACGCTGAAGCCTAGTTCCTTCATCTGGCGGATCAGCGTGACGGTGTCTGCCGGAGAGCCGAACACCAGCATGGCGTCTGCGTCGGCAGCTTTCAGCTTGGTGATCATCGCCGAATAGTCGGTCGATCCGGTTGCCCACGGATCGTTGAAGGCGAAGGTGTAGCCATATTTCTTGGCTGCGGCCTCGAAAGCGCCACCGAAGCCTTTGCCGTCTGGCGAATCTTCTGTGACGAGAGCCGGACGCTTCGGACGTTCACTCTCCGGCAGCTTCTGCCAGATTTCGAACGGCACCTCGGCACCGGGGCCGGGATGGAAGAAGAACAACGCCGAATATTTCATTTTGAGCGGCTGCCACTCGAACGGGAAAGCCGCCGTGATCATGTAGAATTTCTTGTACTTCTCGGCGACGATCGCACCGGCGACATTGAGCGGGCCGGAGTGGGTCGAAAGCAGGATATCGACCTTCTGGACCTTGACCAGGTTCTCGATCGCCGAAGCGACCTTGGCTTCCGTGCTTTCATCGTCGGCGATGACCAGCCTGACAGGAAGCTTCTTGCCGGCTTCCTTGACCATGATGCCGCCAGCCTTGTTGATATCGGCGACCGCCTGCTTGTAAGCCCATTCCTGTTCCTTCCCGTCGCCGGCGAATGGACCGGTCAATGAAACCGGCGCGCCGATGACGATCTCGTCACCCGCGGCATTGGCAATGACGGTTGCGCCGCCGGTCAGCACCGTGGACAGCGCGAGCGCTGCCAGCATTCCTTTCAGGCTCATTCCCATGTTCTCCTCCCAATTCCACTCCCGCCGGATACCGGTCGGGCCTGCCCCAAATCGTCAGCCGGTCGCCTGCGCAACCAGTTTGGTGTCGGTGAATTGCTCGAACCGCAGTACCTTGCCGTCCTCGACGTCCCAGACGTGAACGACACGCGCTTTCATCGGCTTGCCGGTGCGTTTGTAGGTACCGGTGTAGGTGCCGATGCCGAGGATGGTCGACCCGCCGTCGACCAGCCTTTCCAGCGTAAAGGTATAACCCTCCCACTCGTCGCCGATGCGCTTGAACACGCCTTCGATGATGGCGACAGTGCCGACATAGGTGCCGGCATAGGGAAAGCCGGCCATCTCGGTCCAGGCCGTGCGGTCGGTGATCGGCGCCATCATCGCAGCCAGGTCCTTGTTGTCGGAGCCGGCGTAGTGCGCCTTGATCGCTTCGTAGTTCTTGCTCATGGTTTTGCCCGCGCTCAAACCGGCGCCGGTCCCTTTCCGTAGTCGGTTGTCGATTTCTTGGTGATGAAGGCGCCAGCTGGCTTGTTTTCGATGGCGCCGGTCGAGATCACGCCGAGGAATTTGCCCGTCGAGCGCATGTCAGCCCAGTTGTAGAAGAACAACGAAGCCACCGGGATGATGAACTCGCGGAAACCGAAGACATACTGACCGTCGGCAAACTTCCAGGTCGTGGCAAGGTCGACATCGCCATGGCCACGCTGCACGCCGACAAGATTCTGCCAGGCATAACGCTGCGACGACAGGTAGATATGCTCGTAGACGTGGTTGGGACTGTATTCATAATGTGCGGTGAGCCCGACGAGGTCGCGCGACGGTGCGGGTTCGATACCGCCTGGTGCAACTGATGGATCGCCGAGCACGCCCGCCAGCCACGTCTGCGCGACACGCGGCTCGCCCGGCGCTTCACCGGCTTCCCTCACCCGTTCGCGCACCGAAAGGACACGCCGTGTGCGGGTGTTCACGATGAAAGCTTCGTCTTCGGTCGGACGTGCGGCGAACGTCATATTGATGAAGACGGTGTCGGCGGCGACTTCGAGCGCCTCGTACCAATCGACGCCAGCGTCCTTGCCTTCACCCCAGGCAACGGTATCCGCCGAGGTGAAAGCCAGATCGATCTGGCGACCGCCATTGAGCGTGATCTTGAAGGTCTGGCCGGCCAGCGCCTTGGTCGCCGGCAGCCTGTTGGTGGCAATCCCGGTGGCGAAGTCATCGAAGTGCTTCCAGTCGGCCGGTCTGTTCACGTCATTCATTGCAAGCTCCTCGAACGCTCAATCGACAAAGGCTAGGGTCGGCAGATCCACCACCGTGGCGCCGCCATCGACGGTCAGGATAGAGCCGTTCATCATCACGGCCTCATCGGAGACAACAAAGCAGATGACGTTGGAGACTTCCTCCGGCGTGGCGGGACGGCCAAGCGGTACATCCTTGGTCACCAGCCTGTAGGCTTCGTCGACGGAGGCGAGACCGTGTTTCTCGACGACGACCTGCATCTGCTCGTCGGCCATCGCGGTGGCCACCCAGCCCGGGCAGATGGTGTTGGTGCGCACACCACGGCGGCCGTAGTCGCGGGCCAGCGATTTGCCGAGCCCGACGCAGGCATGTTTCATGGTCACATAGCCCGCAGCCGCCGGTCCGGCGAAAAGTCCCGCGATCGACGCAATGACCACGATGTTGCCGCGCTGCGAGATCAGGTCGGGCAGGATCTCGCGGGCACAGACGAAAGTGGTGTCGAGATTGGTCCGTGTCGCCAGCGCCCAGGTCTCGTCGCTCATCGAAATGGTGGGGCCGACACCGTGGCCGCCGGCATTCGCGATCAGGATGTCGACGAGACCGAACCTGGCGTGCACTTCCTTCAGGGCGGCGCGCACTGCATCGGCATCGGCGGCATCACCCTGAACGATCAGTGCGTTGGTGTCGTTCGCCACGGCCTCGAGCGGTTCGCGGCGACGCCCCATCAGAACGATATTGGCACCTTCCTTGGCCATGCGTCTGGCGACAGCAGCGCCGATGCCGGTGCCTCCGCCGGTAATGAATGCTGTCTTTCCGGAAAACCTCATCGTCGCCCCGTGTTGGCGGACCGCCTGCTCCGGTCCGTTTATGTGCACCGATAGTGCGATGCTGCCGGGCGCAACGTCTTGTCCGAGCGGGAACTTTGTTTTGACTGAACGTGCACTTGGCCGGTCTTTGCCTTGAAGCGCGCGAGCAGCCTTCCTACCCCTGACCGCACGGTCAAATGGCCGGCAGGAGGATTTGATGAACGAGAGAGTTGCTCCCCCGATCAGCGCCGCGGCATCGGCGTTTCTTGCCCGCATGCATCGCCCTTTCATCGGGGGGCGCTTTGTCGATATCGACCAAGATGGGGCGTTGCCGGTCGATGACTCGGCGACAGGTGAAATTGTTGCTCGCGTGCCCGAAAGCGGTCCCGAAATCGTCGACCAGGCCGTAAAGGCAGCGCGTGCGGCACTGGAAGGTCCATGGGGTTCGATGCCACCGGTCGAGCGCGAGCGGCTGATGTTGAGACTTGCCGATGCCGTCGAAGCGGATATGGATCTGCTTGCCGAAATCGAAAGCATCGAGAACGGCAAGTCGCTCGGCGTCGCCAAGATGCTGTCGGCCGGCGGTTCGGTAAACTGGCTGCGCTACTATGCCGGCTGGGCGACCAAAATCGAAGGCACGACGATCAATGTCTCCATTCCGGTACCACCCGGCGCCAAGCATCATGCCATGACGGTCATGGAGCCGGTCGGCGTGGTCGGTGCCATCGTGCCATGGAATTTCCCGCTGATGATCGGCGTGTGGAAGATCGCGCCAGCACTCGCTGCCGGCTGCACCGTTGTCATCAAGCCGCCACAGGAGACACCGCTCGGCCTGCTGCGGCTCGCCGAACTGATCGAGGGGGTCGGCTTCCCGGCCGGCGTGGTCAATGTCGTCACCGGCTCAGGCTCGGTGACCGGCGAAGCGCTGATCAAACATCCCGGCATCGACAAGCTGACCTTTACGGGCTCGACCGAAGTCGGCAAGCGCGTGGGCCATGCCGCGGTGGATCGTGTCGCCCGCTTCACGCTGGAACTGGGTTCGAAGTCGCCGATGATCCTGCTCTCGGACATGGAAGACGGCATCGAACCCCTGCTCGCAGGCCTCGGCATGTTCTTCAACCAGGGTCAGGTCTGCACGTCGGCGGCACGCATCCTGATCGAAAAGTCGATCTATGATCGCACACTGGCAAGGCTGGCTGAAATCGCCGACGGTATGACGCTCGGTGCCGGACGAGACGAAGGCGCGCAGATCAATCCGGTGGTGTCAGCCAAGCACAAGCAGAGCGTGCTCGGCTATCTCGACCGTGCATTGGCTGCCGGCGGCGAACGTGTCAGCAGCGACCGCGCCGTGCCTGGCAAGGGCCACTACATCGCACCGACCATCCTGCACAATGTGAAGCTCGACGCCGAAATCGTGCGCGAAGAGGTATTCGGACCGGTCGTCGCCGCGATGCCCGTCGCAGATCTCGACGAGGCGATCCGGCTTGCCAACGACACCCGCTACGGCCTTTCCGCATCGGTCTGGACGCGCGATCTCGGCAAGGCGATGAAGGCTGCACACGGCCTCAAGGCCGGCACGGTGTGGGTGAATTCGCATAACACGCTGGACCCCGCCGCTCCGTTCGGCGGTTTCAAGCAGTCCGGTATCGGTCGCGAGCACGGCAAGGCGGCGCTGGACAGCTATCTGGAGACCAAAACCGTCATCATGCGGTACGCCTGAGCCGATGACGGAAATCTTCGACTACATCGTTGCCGGCGCGGGATCGGCCGGCTGCACCGTTGCCAACCGGCTGGTAACGGCCGGCAAGCGCGTCCTGCTTCTGGAAGCCGGGCCGCGCGACAACGACAAATTCATCCATATGCCGGCGACCTTCGCCAAGGTCATCGGCACCAACCGCAGCTTCATCTACCAGTCCGAACCGGAGACGAATGTCGGTGGGCGGCAGCTGCCGATCCCGCAAGGACGTACTCTGGGTGGTGGCTCATCGATCAACGCGATGCTCTACATCCGCGGCCAGCACGAGGATTATGATGCCTGGCGCGATCTCGGTTGCCTTGGCTGGGGCTGGGACGATGTGCTGCCGGCTTTCAAGCGGCTGGAGCGCAACGAGCGGCTGGATGGCACCTATCACGGCACTCGCGGCCCCTTGCCTGTATCGGACGCACGCCACAGGCACCCGCTTTCACTCGCTTATGTAAAGGCCGCGCAACAGGCCGGTTACCGCTACAATGACGACTTCAACGGCGAATGCCAGGAAGGCGTCGGCTTCTATCAGCTGACCACGCTTGATGGTGTCCGCCAATCGGCGGCAACGGTGTTCCTGAAACCGCTCGCCAGCGATCCGAACCTCACCGTCGTCACCGATGCCCAGGTCAGTGCGCTGACGCTGGAGAATGGCGCGGCGAGCGGACTTTCCTATACAACCGCCAACGGCCGCATCGTGCAGGCTTCCGCGAAGGAAGAAGTGATCCTGGCCGCCGGCGCGCTGGCGACGCCGAAAATCATGATGCTGTCGGGGTTGGGTCCCGCAGCGCACCTGGCGGAATTGGGGATTCCGATCGTCCGCGATATGCCGCGCGTCGGCAAGGATCTGCAGGATCATGTCGCGACGCCGGTCTACGCCGCAACGCGCGAGCCGATTTCGCTGCTTGGCCAGGACAAAGGGCTGAAGGCGCTTCGTCATGGGCTGCAGTATATGCTCTTCGGCACCGGCCTGCTTACCTCGAACGTCGTGGAGAGCGGTGGCTTCTTCGACACCGACGGCGACGGTCGGCCGGATGTCCAATTCCACGTGCTGCCGGTGATGATCGAGAACGCCGTGCATGGCTCGGTGGCTGAACACGGCATGGAACTGAACCCCTGCGTGCTGCGCCCCAAGTCGCGCGGCAAGGTGGAGTTGCGCTCGTGTGACCTGAACGATCCGATCCGTTTCACCACCGGCTTCCTGTCGAACCCGGATGACTTGAAGCTGCTCGTTGAAGGCGTGAAAGTGGCGCGCAACATCCTGCGCCAGCCGGCGCTGCAGGCGGTGATCCGGGAGGAGCTGAGGCCTGGTGGAGCGACGGATTTGTCGGAGGACAAGATCGTCGACCACATCATGCAGACAGCCAAGACCGTCTACCACCCGGTCGGCACTTGCCGGATGGGCACGGACGAGGCGGCGGTTGTCGACACGCAGCTTCGCGTGCGAGGGGTACCGCGCCTGCGCATTTGCGATGCCTCGATCATGCCACGCCTGGTTAGCGGCAACACCAATGCGCCGACGATCATGATCGCGGACCGGTGTGCCGACTTCATCCTGGCGACGGCCTGACGATTAGACGAGCGCCAACCTTCCGTATCGGCAGCTATGACGCCGTCAAAAGCTGTTGACGCTCGTTCAAATCGGGCGTTCCATTCCCGTATGCGTACAGCGCATTCTAGTGCGCGAGCGTGCTTTTTGCGTTTTCAATGCCTTACGGCGAAACGATCAAGCAGGGGTGGAGCTGACCATGCTGCATGTCAAACCCGATTTGCTGCGCGAGCGCTTCGACATGCAACGACGCGCCTTCGCAGCGGAACCGTTTCCTTCCCTTGCCATCCGCAAGGATCGCCTGAAACGCCTGCAGGCGCTGACCGAAAATCACGAACAAGCGATTTGCGAGGCCATCGACGCCGATTTCGGCAGCCGTTCGGCACATGAAACGCGTTTTGCCGAACTGTTCGTGGTGCGTGCTGGCATCAACCACGCGCTCTCGCATGTCGGTTCCTGGATGCGTGCCCGCAGCATTGCCACCAGCCTGCCGTTCCTGCCGGGGAAGAACCGCCTCGTGCCGCAGCCTCTTGGCGTGGTCGGCGTCGTCTCGCCGTGGAACTATCCGTTCCAGCTCGCCGTTGCCCCGGCGACGGCGGCGCTCGCGGCCGGCAACCGGGTGTTGATGAAGCCTTCGGAACTCACCCCTCGTTTTTCGGCCTTGCTCGCCGATCTCGTTGCCGAACATTTCGCTCCTGAAGAAGTCGATGTCATTACAGGCGATGCCGAGACCGGCAAGGCGTTCGTGTCTTTACCCTTCGATCACCTGATCTTCACCGGTTCGACTTCTGTTGGCCGCCAGGTGGCGCTTGCAGCCGCTGCCAACCTGACACCGGTGACGCTGGAATTGGGCGGCAAGTCACCAGCGATCCTCGATTCATCCTGTGACATGGATGCAGCCGTGCGCAGCATTGTCTTCGGCAAGCTGCTCAATGCCGGGCAGACCTGCATCGCTCCGGACTATGTCATGGTGCCGCAAGGCCAGGCTTCAGCTTTGACGAAGAGGTTCGCCGAGACCGTCAGGAAGCTTTACCCGACCTTGAAAGCCAACACCGACTACAGCTCGATCGTCTCCGATCGTCATTACCAGCGGCTGAACAGCCTGATCGAGGAAGCGGCGGCGGGCGGCGCTGTCGTGACCGAGGTCAATCCGGCAAACGAGACGCTTTCCGCTGAAGGCCGCAAAATCGCTCCGACCCTGGTGCAGAATGCACCGGAAAACAGCCGCTTGATGCAGGAGGAAATCTTCGGGCCGGTGTTGCCGATCCTCGAATACGCTTCGCTGGATGATGCGATCAGCTATGTGAACCAACGCGATAGACCGCTTGCCCTCTATTGGTTCGGAACCGATTCCGCGGCACGCGAACGCGTGTTGCACGAGACCGTGGCCGGCGGTGTCACGATCAACGATTGCCTGCTGCATATAGCACAGGAACGTCAGCCCTTCGGTGGTGTCGGCGCCAGCGGCACCGGTGCCTATCATGGCGAATGGGGATTCCGTACCTTCAGCAAGGAAAAGCCGGTCTTCCTGCAATCGCGTTTCAACGGCGGAGCGCTTCTGCATCCTCCTTACGGCGCAATGTTCGAGCGTGTGCTGAAAATGCTCAGGCTGGTGACCTGAACATAAGCGCGGCAACGTCAGTTATTGGTTCGGTTGCCTTGGCCGATCACCCGCATGAACTCGGTCTCGGCGGCGGTGGCATAGCGCTCTTTGTGGCGCAGCATGAAAAATTTGCGGCGCGGCACCGGATAGTCGACCGCGATCAAATTGCCGGCGGCGAGCGCATTGGCCGCAACGAGGCGAGACATCACCGTCACTCCAGCTCCAGCCGCAACGGCTGTCCGCACTGCCTCATTGGCGGGCAACACCAGGCCAATGTCGATATCGGTTTCCGAGATACCTTCCTGGCGCAGCATGGCAGCAAGGGTCGAGCGCGTTCCGGAACCGCTTTCGCGCAGGATCCAGCTTGCCGTTGCAAGCAAGGGTTTGGCGTCTTTGCCGAGCTTCCCCCAGGGATGATCGGGCGGCGCCAGCAGCACCATCTCGTCTTCTGCCACCGTGCTGACGGAAAGGGTCGGCTCATCGACCTCACCCTCTACAAAGCCAAGATTGGCCTCACCTTCTCGCACCTGCGCTGCCACCGTCTCGGTGTTGCCCATGGTGAGCGAAACGGCAATGCCGGCATGTTGCGAACGAAAAGCATGGATGAAAGGCGGCAGCCAGTAATTGCCGACCGTCTGGCTGGCAGCGAGGCCCAGCGAGCCGACCTTCAATCCGGCAAGATCCGCAAGCACCAGTTCGGCAGCCGTCGCGCGTGCCAGCACCGCTTTCGCCTCAGCCAGGAAGAGCCGCCCAGCATTGGTGAGCGCAATGCGACGGCCGACACGATCGAACAACTTCGTCGCGTAGCGAGCCTCGAGCGCGGCCACCGCCGCGCTCGTCGCAGATTGCGTCAGATTGAGATCACGCGCAGCGTTGGTGACGTGCTCGCGTTCGGCGACGGCAACAAAAATGCGCAATTGCTCCAGCGTCATGCGAACTCCTCAGAGCGCCGCGCATCCATTGGACGCGCGGCGCTCCAAAACTCTAAATCTGCGCATCGTGCTTGCCGAAAATCGAACCCGACTTTCGGGCCGATGCACTAGCCCACCAGTTTGACCAGAAGCAGGCTGAAGCAAGCGATAAAGGCAAACGCCGAAAGCGCAAGCAGCAATGGGCGAAGACCCCGCGAGCGTATCTTGCCGATATGCGTCTGCAGGCCCATTGCCGCCAGGCCGACCGACAACATGAAGGTGGTTGCGAAAACGATGAGGGACTTGGCCTCGGCCGGCACTTCGACTGCGCTGTTCAACGCGACAACGGCGACAAAGGCGAAAACAAACCAAGGTATGGGTGGCTTTGCGGCCTTTTCAGCGGCCCTGCCCCGCGCAGCCATGACGCCAAGCGCTATCACCATGGGCGCTAGCAGCGCCACCCGTGCCAGCTTGGCGATGGTGCTGATTTCGCCGGCTTGCGGGCCAATCTGGAAGCCGGCGCCGATGACTTGCGCGATCTCATGGATGGAAGCACCTGCCCACAGGCCAAAGCCATGCTGATCGAGCCCCGTCGCGACGGCCAGCAGCGGGTACCCGAGCATTGCGATGGTGCCGAACAGCGTGACTGAGGCGACGGCGTAGGCAACATCCTCGTCGCCTGCGTTGGTCACGGCATTGGTCGCAACAATGGCCGAGGCGCCACAAATCGAGGTTCCAGCGGCGATCAATTCCGTGAGCTTGCGGTCGACACCGAGAAGCCGGCCAAGGCCGAGGGTGAAACAGAACGTGGCCAGCAGCGACAGCGCGACAACGCCGACACCGGCTGCACCGATCGCTGCAAGTTGCGTCACCGTCAGCTGGAAGCCGAGCAGCACGATCGCGAGGCGCAACAGGGTGCGCTGGCAAAAGGCGATACCGGCGCGCGTGTTGGACGGCAAGCCAACCAAGTTGGCGAAGACGATGCCGACGATGACGGCCAGGATCATCGGGCTGAAAATGCCGAGCCCTGGTAATTCGCGGATCGAAAAAGCCGACGCAGCCACAATCGCCGCCAGCACGATGCCGGGCCAGATTGTGGTTTTGTTGACGGCCGCCGGCTCGCCAATCTTGACGGGCGGGGCAACCGGGCGATCAAACGATACGGCAGACACGGCATTCTCCAATTCCAAGCAGAATTGGAATGCCATTCTCCCTCTCATCAATCCAACGCATTGTCCGTGTCAAATCATTCGATTCAAACGAACGATCACTGCAGGCGGCAGGACGCGTTGGATGTCACCCGCGCGTTCGCCACGCGAGAGCAATTCCAGGAAAAATGTCTAACGGTTTTCCGTCCGAAATTGCGTAGAAACAAAGAATTAGAGCGTTTCCGTGAAAACGGGAACGCTCTAGCGAGGGATCAGCCGACCCAGCGTTCGTAGTCGGATACCAGGAGGTGCAGCGGTGCCTCATCCTCTTCGATGTCGGAGAAGCGACCGATCGGCTCGCGGAAGATGTTGTCGGTGAGATCGTCGTTGACGGTCGAGACTTCGCCGATCAACACGTCCTTGCCCTCTGCCCAGAAGGCGTGCCAGACACCCGGCAGCAGCGTGACGCTTTCGCCCGGATCAAGCTTGAGCAGGCCGCCTGCCGGCAACTTGCGAATGGTGCCGTCGACCGGAACGGAGACTTCCGCCGTGGGATCGATGCCGCCATCCGCATCGGGCATGAACAGTTCCAGCACCAGCTTGCCGCCACCGCGGTTGATGATGTCTTCCGCCTTGATCACGTGTCGGTGCATCGGCGAAAGCTGGTCCTTGCGCGTGATCATGATCTTCTCGGCATAAAGCATGCCCGCGCCCTTCTTCATGTCCTCGAAACGGCCATTGCGCACCGTGAACAGGAAAAGGCCGAGTTCGTCGAACTTGCCCTGGCCATAGTCGGTGATGTCCCAGCCAAGCCGGGAGTCGAACACGCCCGCGGAGGTGCCGCGACGCGCCTTCATGTCCTCCGGTGTCCAATAGGCGAAAGGCGGCATGACGTAGCCGAATGAACGGATGAAGGCATCGCCCTCGCGAATGATGGCGTTGACGGTCGAACGTTTCATGAGGACGATCCTGTGAAAGCAGTTACCCTTTGGCAGGTTCTCGTCGCAAAACCGCGGGACATTTTTGCGGAACCTGCTTGGGAATTTCGCATAGCGCAACGCCCGCCGGCTGTCGATGTGCAGCGAGGGCGGCGTCAGGCGTCGGCGCGACGCGCCGCCATGCGGCGCATCGCTATGACACGGCGGCGACGGATTTCGGTGCGCATCGCAATCAGATGCAATGCAAAAAACAGAACCGTGAAACCGATGGCCATTACCAGAAGCGGCCACAAAAGACTGGGATCGATCGTCGGTCCGTCCAGCCGGAATACCGACGCCGGCTGGTGCAGCGTGTTCCACCATTCGACCGAAAACTTGATGATGGGAATGTTGATGAAGCCGACCAGCGTGATGATGGCGGCGGCCCAGGCTGCACGCGCGGCATCGTCCAATGCACGGGTCAGCGCGATAATGCCGAGATACATCAGGAACAGAACAAAGACCGAGGTCAGGCGAGCGTCCCACACCCACCAGGTTCCCCACATCGGCTTGCCCCAGATCGAGCCCGTGATCAGCGCCAATGCGGTGAACACCGCGCCGATGGGCGCTGCGGCCTTCAGCGAGACGTCGGCCAGTGGGTGGCGCCATACCAGCGTGCCCAACGCCGAAAGGGCCATCACCGTGTAGCACATCATGGAAAGCCAGGCGAAGGGCACATGGATGTACATGATGCGTACGGTGATGCCCTGCTGGAAATCCTCAGGCGCGGTGAAGCTCATATAGAGACCGGCCGCGAGCACGACCATCGCGATGCCAGTCAGCCAAGGCACCAGCCTATCGGCCAGAGCCATGAAACGGGTCGGGTTAGCCAGGTCTGCCCAACTCGAGGGGCGTGTGCTCATTTCGCTCATGAGGTGTTCTTAGAACCTTTCGGTCGACGTTTGAAGCCATGCCGAAAGGACAACACCGCGCACCTCGGAGCGTTTTTCACGGACCCGTGGAAACGCTCCAACTCTTTGTGGTTGCGCAATTTCGGCAAAACCGCTGCGCGCTTTTGCCGAAATTGCTCAGGGAGTACGCGGTGTCAATTTCTGTCACCCGTGGCCGAGGCCGGATGATCCGACGATCAGGCGGCCTCGCCGGTCACCGACACGATGCTGAGCCGGCGGACATCCTCTTCGGCGAGCAGCCCCCCGGCGCGCAACAGCGCAGCGAAGCGGCCATTGCGCATCGACAACTCCTGGAAGCCGCCCATCTCGACGACGCTACCCTTGTCCATGAAGATGACGAGGTCGGCGTCGCGAACCGTGGTCAGGCGATGGGCGATGACAAAGGTGGTGCGGTCGCGACGCAGGTCGTCGAGCGCTTCCTTGACACGGCCCTCGGTTTCGACGTCGAGCGCGCTCGTCGCCTCATCGAGGACGAGGATCGGCGCGTCCTTCAGCACGGCGCGGGCAATAGCGATGCGCTGGCGCTCGCCACCCGACAGCTGGCCGCCGCGTTCGCCGACGACAGTATCGTAGCCATCGCTCTTGGCCAGGATGAAATCCTGCGCCACGGCAGCCTCGGCCGCGGCATGGACTTCCTCATTGGTCGCCTCGTCACGGCCGACGCGGATGTTGTCCTCGATCGACCGATTGAGCAGACCGGCATCCTGGAACACGGTGGCAATCGAGTGGCGCAGCGACTTACGAGTCACCGTGCGGGTGTCGATGCCGTCGATGAGGATACGGCCTTCGCTCGGCGTGTGGACACGCTGCAGGAGATTGATGAGCGTGGTCTTGCCCGCACCCGTCGGACCAACGATCGCAACCGTCTGCCCAGCCTTCACCTCAAAGGAAACGTCCTCGACGCCCTGTGTGGAGTTGGCGAAGTTGAAGCTGACGTTCTCGAACTGGATGTGGCCGGTGACCTTGCCGAGATCACGCAGATCTTCCGGCTCGGCAGCTTCGGCAGAGTCTTCCTCGAGCTTGTAGAATTCCTCAAGCTTGGCCCGTGCTTCCGAAATCTGCGTCACAAAGTTCGACACCAGGTCGAGACGACCAATCAGCAGCGTGGCAAAGCCGGTGAAGGCAACGACGTCGCTGATGCGCAATTCACCGTGCATGACCAGATAGGAACCGATCATCAGCACAACCATCATCGAAACAGTCGAAGACAGGCGGTTCATGGCGCTGGCCAGGGCCCACCAATCCAGAACCGGGTTCTGGGCGTTGAGCAGATCCTTGACGTATCGCTTCAGCGTCTCAGCCTCATGGCCGATGCGGTTGTAGCTCTGCAGAACGGCAACGTTGCTGACAGAATCCGTCACGTGGGCGAAAACGGTGTGATAGTGACGCTCGACGTTGGCCTGGCCCTGCTTGGTCTTGCGCATGACAAGACGACCGATGGCGAAGTAGAACACGCCAAGCACCAGGAGAACGGCAGACATACGGGCATCGAGGCTCAGCGCCGTCGGCACGAGGAACGCCAGCGCGACAACGGTCGACAGATGCTGGCGCATGAATTCAAGCCACAGCGTGAACAGCGACTCGACCGCGCGCAGCAATGTCTGCAGCGAGTTGGATGTACCGCGCTGCTGGTGCCAGGCGAGCGGCATGGTGACGACGCGTTCGAAGGACTCGCACAGCACTTCCGAGCGACGCTTGTGAGCGAAGCGGTCAGCGCCGCGAGCGACGAGAACGACAGCGATGATGTTGAAGGCGCCGAGGCCTGCCCACATGACCAGCTCGGTGAACGGATTGGTGCGTTCGGCGATTGCGCCGATGACCTTACCCAACAGCATCGGTTCGTAAACCGCGACCATCGCAAGCATGACGTTCGCCATGCAGATCAGGATGAGACGCTTCTTATCGGCGGTAAGATAGCCGAGCGCTCTCCAGTAGATTTGCAGCAGGGACAACTCAATTACTCCCGCGTAACGATCCATAGTGCGCCGCATTATTGCGGTGAACACCTAGCCCTAGATGGGTGGCAAAACAATGCCCGCCTATGCCTTCTGCTCCGTTCCGACGAACAAAACATGACAACGGGCAGAAATCTGCCGTGATCGCGTAACGGTTTGAGATAAAAGGTGAAATCCCAACCCTGCGGCAAAATTACGGCAGATACCCATTGCTGCCGCATTTTTGTGCAACCGGAGACCCGCCGATGGGCCTCCGGAACCATTTCTGCCCTTATCAGGCTGGAATCTTGACGATAATCTCGCTGGAACCGCCCTCCTTGAGGTCGAAAGCGTTGCCTTTCACCTTGGCTCCGTCGACTTCCAGCGAGATGGTCTTGGTGGCCTTGGCACGCACGACACGGACCGAATGTTCGGTGCCGGCGATCTTGAGCTTTGCCGAATAACCGTCCCAATCCCTGGGCAGCTTGGGCGTAATCTCAATGCGGTTGCCGCGTCGCTCAATGCCGAGGATACCCTCCACGGCGGCGCGGTAGAGCCATCCAGCCGAGCCGGTGTACCAGGTCCAGCCGCCACGGCCGCCCTTCCCTTCACCGGCATAGATGTCGGCGGCCACCACGTAAGGCTCGACCCGGTAGTGTTCAGCTGCCGCGTCGTCCAAAGCATGGTTGACCGGGTTCAGCATCGAGAAACAACGATAGGCTTCATCGGTCCGGCCCATCTCGGCCAGCGCAATCACGAACCAGGTTGCGGCATGGGTATATTGGCCGCCATTCTCCCGCACGCCCGGCGGATAGCTCTTGATGTAACCGGGATCCTTCTCCGTCCTGGAGAAAGGCGGCGTGAACAACTTCACGATCTTGAGCTCGTCATCGACAAGATGCTTGACGGCCTGATCCATGGCGGTCTGTGAACGGGCGGGGTCGCCATCGCCCGACAGTACGCTCCACGATTGCGCGATCGAGTCGATCTTGCATTCATCGGATCTGCGCGAGCCGAGTGGCGAGCCGTCATCGAAACTGCCACGGCGATACCACTCGCCGTCCCAGGCGGCATTCTCCAGCGCCATTTTGAGGCTGGCCGCATGTGCTTCCCAGGCCTTGGCGCGCTTGGTGTCGCTTTGTGTCTTGGCCACCGGCGCAAAATCCGTGAGCGTCTTCAGCAGGAACCAGCCCAGCCAGACGCTTTCGCCCTTGCCGCCGATGCCGACGCGGTTCATGCCATCGTTCCAATCACCGCCGAGGATCAAAGGCAGGCCATCGGCGCCGGTTCTCTGAATGGCAAGATCCAACGCCCGCGCGCAGTGCTCGTAAAGTGGCACATTTGTCTTCGAGATTTGAGGTTCGAAGAAGGAATCGTGCTCGCCCTCGGCCAGCGGCTTGCCCTCGATGAAAGGCAGCGCTTCCTTCAGGATTGCCTTGTCCCCGGTCACCAGAACGTAGCGCGACACCGCATGGGCCAGCCAGACGACATCGTCCGAGATCATGGTGCGCACGCCGGCGCCGCTACGTGGCAGCCACCAGTGCTGCACGTCACCCTCCGGGAATTGCCGCTGGGCTGCGTTCAGGATCTGCTCGCGCGCCAATGCAGGGTCGTGGGCCAGCAAGGCCAGCGTATCCTGCAATTGATCCCGGAAGCCGAAAGCGCCGCTGGCCTGATAGAATGCCGAGCGCGCACGGATACGGCAGGCCAGCGCCTGATAAGGCAGCCAATGATTGACCATGGCATTCAGCGCCTTGTCAGGCGTCTCGACCTGGATGGTATCGAGGAAACCACGCCAGTTGCGTTCGTTCTCGGCCAACCTTTCGTCGAAATCCTTGGCACGATGCGTCTTGACCAAGGCACTCGCCTCCTTGGCGGAACCTGCATCCCCCATCAGCCAAAGCAAGGTGACGTCGCCACCGGCTGGAATCTCGACATCACGCGCCAGCGCAGCACATGGATCGTCGCCCGCCTCGACACGGCCGGACAAGGCCGAGCCCGCAAGGACGGACTGCGGCGTTGCGGTGTTGCCGTCGCGGCCGAGAAATTCCTGCCGGTCAGCCGTGAACGACTGTGGCTCGCGATCACTGGCCAGGAACGCCACGCGGTCGCTGAAGTCGAGCCCGTACGGGTTCTGCGCCAACAGAGCGCCGGTGGCCTCGTCGCGCTGTGAGAGGATGGTGGCAGCAGTTTTCGAGCGATGGCTGCCAAGCACCCATTCGGCATAGGCGTAGACACGCAATCTGACAGGTGCCGATCCTGCGTTCTGGATGCGCAGACGCGAAATACGGACCGGGTCGACTGGATCGACGACATGAGTCAGATCCATCGACACCGCACCACGTCTGGAGCGGAAGGTGGAGAATCCCTGTCCATGCCAGGCTTCGTAGACCATAGCTGGATCGCGCAGCACCGCAGCCGTCGGTGAATAGGCCTCACCGCTGCCGAGATCGTGGATGTAGATGCCCTCGCCCGGACGGTTCGTGACCGGGTCATTCGACCATGGCGTCAGCTGATAGTCGCGGCTGTTGCGGCTCCAGGTGAAGCCGGCTCCCTCGGCTGATGTATGGAAACCGAATACCTCATTGGAGACCACGTTGATCCATGGTTGCGGCGTCGAACGGCTGCCCGTCAGGCGGACTACGTAGTGGCGGCCGTCACTGTCGAATCCACCATAGCCGTTCCAGTAGTCGAGCCCGGTGCCGTCGGCAGGGATTCCGCCTTCGCCCTTCTTCGCCGGCTTGCGTGGCGCAGGCGCCGTGGTGTCACGCGACACCGCGGCCCCACCTGGGTGCAAGGCGTCGCGGGCCTGGATCGCCGCGGTCTCGGCGCGTTCGATCTGATCGAAGATCGTACCGTTGCGGGTGTGCAATACCACGCGCGCCACAGCGAGCAGTGTCTTGTAGGTGGTTTCATCCATCAGATCGCGGCGCACCGCAAAGATGTGCTGGCGCGAACCGAATTCATTGCCGCGCAGCCGACTGTTTTCGCACAAGGCGTCGATCGCCTGCTGCAGATCCTGCACATAGGACGATGCCTGCTCGTTGACGATGACGAGATCCGCCGTCATGCCGCGCGCACGCATATATTCCTGGAAGCGAAGCGCTTCGGCGACGATCTCGAGGTCGGCAACGTCGCCGATACGGACCGCGAAGATCGGGAAGTCACCCGAAATGCTGGTCGGCCAGAGACTGGACTGACGACCGAGGCCCGAAGCGACCGCGTCGGGCTGCAGACGCAGGAACGGATCCGGGTAGATCAGATACCGCGCCAGTTTCTGCACGTTGGAGGCATCCGTCAGGCTCAAGCCCATGTGGCGGGTCTGCACCTGCGAGCGGGTCCAGGCCAACATCGACTGACGCGCGAAACTCTCAGCGTGGTCAAGCCGCGCAATCGCCTCTTCCAGTTCCGTACGATTGGCGCCAGTGACGGTCCAGAAGGTAAGCGATATCTTCTTGTTCGCCGGCACCCGCACGCGCCGTCGCAGCGCGGCAATGGGATCAAGTGTGAACCCGGCGTGTCCTTCCAGTCGAGCATCGGGATCGAACGCGGCGGCATCGGCGATGGTTCGGCCACGGCCGATGAAGGCACGACGATCGGTCTCGGCTTCGCCGTCGCGGGCAAGTCCCGACGGATCGGTGACGAAATGCGCCGCAGTGATATCGGGATCGCCCTCGTCCCTCTTGCGACGCGTGGCAAAGATCGCATTGTTGTTCGGCGCGATCTCCGTCTCTACGAACATCTTTGAGAAAGCGGGATGGGCATAGTCCGCGGCCTCCTGGCCGAGCACCAGTTCGGCGAACGATGTGACTTCGATATGCCGATCCGTCGCGCCGTCATTGTAGAGCGTGACCCGCCTGCCCTCGCCATTGCCTTCCGAGATGACGATGCATTCCACCTCTGAGCGCAGCGAATGCACGGTCTTGATGAAGGTCGCCTTGTCATCCGAGAACTGTGCCTGCGCGGTTTCACCAGGCGCGCGCTTCGGTTCGACAGTCGCCGACCACCAGTCGCCGGTGTCGGCATCGCGCAGGAAGATATAGGAGCCGAGCCGGTCCTCGACCGGGTCTGGCTGCCAGCGCGTTACGGCGAAATCGCCCCAGCGCGAATAGCCCGAACCGGTCGCCGTCACCATCACGGAATAGCGGCCGTTCGACATCAAATTGGTTGCGCGCAGGGCCCATGCAGGGTCGAGCACCACACGCATGTCGGGGGTCTGCGCCTCGGTCTCGTCGGCAACGGCCTGCTCTTCGGCATCGGTGCGCACCGTGTCGGCCGGAATCTCGCGTGGCGCCTTCTCCTGAAGCAGCAATTCAGCGGATTCGATCACCGGATCACTGTGGAAGCGGTCGCGCAGGCGTCCTTCGAAAACGGCATCGGCGATAGCTGCGATCGACATGCCCGAATGGTGGGCGAAGTAGTTCTGCACCACGGCACAGGTCGCGCCTTCCGGTACACGTTGCGGTGTGAAGTCGACCGCGTCGTAGTAACCGTGTCGACCGAGCGCACCGATCTCCTTCAGGCGTTTCAGATTGGCAACGGCCTCACGCGGCAGGAATTGCGCGCTGAGGATGGTGGCATACGGCGCAATCACCGTATTCTGGCCGAGACCACGCTTGAGGCCGAGACCGGGCACACCAAAGTTGGTGTACTGATAGTTCATCTCGCGGTCGCGGGCGTTGTAGGCGGCTTCGGAAATCCCCCACGGCACACTCTTCGAGCGACCGTACTGGATCTGCCTCTTGATGATGAGCTGGCTGGTCTGGTTGAGGATTGAGCCCTGGGGCTCCTTCATCACCAGCGGCGGCATCAGATATTCGAACATCGAGCCGGACCAGGACATCAAGGCTCCCCGGAATCCGATCTCGACGATCGGCCGACCCAGGCGGAACCAATGCTCGGTCGGCAGGTCGCCCTTGGCGATGGCGAACAGGCTGGTCAGTCGGCATTCGGAGGCGAGCAGGTCGTAGCAGGCCTCATCAAGTTGACGCTCCTCGACACGGTAGCCGATCGACAGCAGCTTGCGGTCCTGGCGCAGCAGGAAGCCGAATTCCATCTCGAAGGCGTAGCGCCGGGTGCGCTCATGCAATTCGAGCAATTTGGCGCGCATGGCCTGGACCGTCTTTTCATCGGCCTGAGCATCCTGCACATGGGCCTCGCAGGTGGCTTCCAACCGCGCGGCCCAATCGACGATGATGTCGCTGGCCGTCGACTTTGCTTCGGCATGTATGGCAGCCGCGAGCTTGCGGATCTCGCCGGCGAGGACGGTCAGGTTGACGGTGCGGGCCGAAGCCATTTCAGGCTGCGCCTTTATGGTACGCACGGCACGCCGCATGCCGTCCAACCGGTCGGCCAGACGTTGGCGCAACGGCCTGAGCTGACGCCGGTCGTCCGGCAGTTCGTCCAGGCTCTCGTTCAGGATCGCGACGGTGTCCAGCACGCCTTCGACATCGCCATGCAGGTGCACGGAAGGAGCCTCCGCCCATTCGGTGCAGGTCGCAGCGACCGTCACCAGATGGCCGGCGAGATTGCCGCTGTCGACTGCGGAGATGTAGGTTGGACGCAGCGGGTTGAGCGTCGTCGTCTCATACCAGTTGTAGAGATGCCCCCGACTGCGCTCCATGCGCTCGACGGTCGACATGGTGGCGTCGATACGTGCGATGGCCTCCGAAAGACTGATCCAGCCGAAGTCTCGCGCCGAAACGACCGACAGCAGGTAGACGCCGATGTTGGTCGGCGACGTGCGTGTCGCAATGATCGGCTTCGGGTTCTCCTGGAAATTGTCGGGCGGCAGATGGTTTTGTTCGGCCGTGACAAAGTTCTCGAAGTAATGCCAGGTGCGGCGTGCTGCGATACGCAGCGCGTGCACATCCTGCGGCAGCAGGTGCAGGCGATCCTCCGTTTCCGCGGAGCGGCTGACCAGCCAGGCGAATGCCGGCGATCCGATCCAGAACACTGCAAAGGCGAAAGCGACGAAGGCTCCGGTTGAATCGTCGAGAACCGGAATGGCGAGGCCGACGGCGCCGATGATCACGGCGCCGTACATCATGGAATAATAGGAGCCGATGTCGTTGCCGCTGCCCTGATGCGCCTGCGAAGCGGTACGCCACTCGAGCAGGTCCTTGCGGCTGACGAACAGACGATAGAGCGTGCGAATAATGGCATCGCCCATCATCCAGGCCTGATGCGCCATCAGCACGATCTTCAGCGCCACCATCGCCGTGCCGAAGGCTATGTCGTGCACAAGTGCCGAGAAATGACCGCGCGGAGTGGCATCGCTGTTCTTCGGGATGATCGCGTTGACGATGTCGAAGGTGGGCGCCATGAACAACGTCAGGATAAGCAGGCCTTGCCATTGGGCGGCTTGGGTGAAGGGCAGCAAGGTCCAACCGGCTATCGCAGCCATCACCCAGAAGATCGGGGTAATTGAGCGACGCAGATTGTCGATCATCTTCCAGCGGGACAGTGCCGGGACGCCCGAGCGCGGATCGAAGATGAAGCTCAGGAGCTGCCAATCGCCGCGAGCCCAGCGATGGTTGCGCGAAGCGTCAACCCAGTATCGCGTCGGATAATCCTCGACCAGTTCGACGTCGGTGACGAGTGCCGAACGCGCCAGGGCACCCTCGAGCAAATCGTGGCTGAGGACGGTGTTGTCTTCTATGCGCCCCTTGAGCGAGGCTTCGAAGGCGTCGATATGGTAAAGGCCCTTGCCCGTGAAGGAACCGTCGCCGAACACGTCCTGATAGAGATCAGAGACGGCAAAGACGTAAGGATCGAGGCCGCGATTGGCAGAGAATACGCGCTGGAAGAATGACGCCTCATCGCCGGTGGTGAGCGAAGGCGTGATGCGCGGCTGCATGATCGCGTAGCCGGCGGTAACCCGGCGCTTCTCCGCATCGTAATGCGGCTTGTTCATCGGGTGGCACATCTTGCCGATCAGCTTCGATACGGCATCGCGCGTCGTGCGGGTGTCCGCGTCAAGCGTCATGACATGCACGACGTTGTCGGGCAGCGGCGTTTCCAACGGCAGGAAGGTGGTGTCCTTGTCGCCGCGCAGCAGCAGGTTCAGTTCATGCAGCTTGCCGCGCTTGCGCTCCCAGCCCATCCAGCGCCCCTGCGCCGGATTGTAGAGACGGCGGCGGTGCAGGAGGTAGAAGCGAGGTGCGCCTTCGTTCGGGTAACGCTGGTTGAGTTCCGCGATCTGATCGCGGGCAAATTCCAGGATTTCCGTATCGTTGGCGCTGATTTCCGATTTGCTGTCCGGCCAATCCGAGAGCAACGCGAAATGAAGCTCACCCGACATATTGGCGAGATGGTGCACTTCGATGTTGCGGACATTTTCCTCGACATCGTCGCGCGAGCCAATCAGCGACGGCACAACGACAAGGGTCCGTGCCTCAGCCGGGATTCCGTCCTTGTACTCATAGCCGACAAGGCGCGTGGGTTTCAGGAACAACAGGATGACGGTGTTGAAAAAGGCCAGAGCGCCTTCGCTCGCAGGCACCGCGAACAGCACCAGCATCAACGTTATGCCCCAGAGCGGCAGCCCCAGTGCGGCCAGCGCATTGCCGGACAACCAAAGCAGAAGCGCGGTGAGCAGAAAGACGGGCAACACGATGCCAAGCCAACCGGTCCTGCGAAAACCACGCAGGAGACGGCGCGCCAGGCTTGGCGAATAACCTATCGCTTTTTCGAGTTCGGGACGGCGTGAACCGACAAGGAAGAAGCCGATATCGGTGGCATCGGCAGCATCCGTCGCTTCGCCCGTCGCCTGTCGCGCCGCATCCGCCATATCGGTCGCTTGCTCGGCGACATGGTATTCGGACTGCTTCGAACGTTTGGCCAGATCCTCGATCTCGGTGCGATACTGATCCCTGGATGGAAAATCGAGCTCGCTGAAATTGGTGCGTTCGCGCAGCAGCGCATCGATGCGGCTGACGCCCTCGAACCAGATCGTCCAGTCGACGTCATTGATGAGGCGCAAACCGCGAATGATGTTGCCGGTGGTCACGTTGCCGCTCGACAAAGTCTGATGCTCGGCAATGGTGATCTTTTCAGCGTCGGTGCCGGACTTCTCCAGCTCGGTTTCCAGCCACTCGAGCGCCCTGCCCGCATTTTGCGAACCGTCGCGCAAGCGATAGAGGAGCTGCGTGGCAAATGAGGTGTCGGCAGCCTGGGCCTGATATTTGTCCAGGATCGCTTGCCGGTCGGCACTGTCGCCGGCCGCCAGAACCCGGTCGGCCACGTCATTGGCAATGAGGCGCATGTCCCTCGACCGGTTGACCCGAACGGCAAGCCGGCGAAGGTTCTCGATAAGCACGAAACGCAGCAGCGACGGCAGCGCCCAGATTTCGCCGATCTTCATGGGCTCGACCGACTGGAAACCCTCGACGATCGCCTTGAACATCTGAGCCGAGACGGAGCTGTCCGAATGCGCGACGTAAGCCCAGGCCAATGCAAGAGCACGCGGCACGCTGGTGCCGTCGGAGAGTTTCAGCGTGGGCAGTTGTCTGTAAAAACGGCGCGGCAGATCGCGCTTGATCTGGTAGATCGTTTCTTCGACCAGATAGTTGTTGTCGAGCAGCCATTGAGCGGCCGGCGTCACCGTCTCGCCCCTGGCTTGGGCGACATTGGTCAGCTTGTAGACCTCAAGGATCTTCTTGGCACTTTCGCGGATGCGCTTCTGGAAATCGAAAGGCTGCAGCCCGGCAAGATCGGAGATGTCGCCTCTGGCGAGGCTTTCACCCAGCGCCCGCAACCTGTCTTCAGGCAGAAACTGTGACCGGATCGGCTCTTCCGCTGTCTCAGGGGAACGCGCGGTGGCGGTCCGGATGTCGGCGGGGCTGGTTTGAATATTCATCAAGCAATCCATGCGGTGGGGACCGGTCGCGGCGCAACCGCCTCGTCCCCGGTGTTTAATATCGATTTACAGGTGATTGATTGCATAGCAAAGCGGGTCGGACGAGCTTGTTCTGTCTTCCCGTCAAGATTAGCGGCCGTGGCGTTGCCGACAACTGTGATACTTGCACTCATGCTCACAACGGAAAGGAGCGAATGGCAAGGATTCCGGCAATTTCGTGATGGCGCAACCGCTCGGCCCGATATTTCGGGTCAGGTTCGATAACGCTTGGAAACAACCTTTAATCGTTTTGGATGGCGATCAGGAAAACGACCGCGTGCGGCTGCGGACGGAGCCATAATGTCTGTCCCGCCTCGTCGAGCCACAACGTATCGCGAGCGCCAAGCGCAACTGTCGGCGATTCGCCGATCTGAATGCTGCCCTTGTGGCAGAACAAAAGCGTGGCGGTCGCTTCGGTTGTGAAATCAAGTGGCTCGGAGAGCGATACACGGCGCACGGTGTGGCGCGCGCGGCTGCGGCGGGTCATCACATTGAGGTCGGTGATCGGCCCCGCCGCCAAAGTTGCTTCGGTGGCGGCGTCCGCGGGAAAGAACAAGGGTTCACTGGCCCGCGTCAGGTCTACAGAATCATGACCGGCGATGGAGAGCCGCATGCCTTCGCCTTCAAGGATCGAAAGCGTGCGGTCGATGCCGACAAAGACGGAAAATGGCCCTCCCGCCTCGACCCGCGCCATCGAGATGCGCCAGTCGAAGTCATCCAGCCCAGCGCCAGCCGGCGAGACAACGATCTCGGTCGTCGTCCCGCCACCGTTCTTCCACGGCATGGAGCGATAGTCGCTAGCGCGAAGGATGCGCATCGGCTTAGCCGAGAATGCCCGGCAGGTTGAGCTGATGCTCCTTTGCGCAGTCGATGGCGATGTCGTAGCCGGCGTCGGCATGACGCATGACACCAGTTGCCGGGTCGTTCCACAACACACGCTCGAGACGGCGCGCTGCATCCTCAGTACCGTCGCAGACGACGACCATCCCGGAATGCTGCGAGAAGCCCATGCCAACGCCGCCGCCATGGTGCAGCGACACCCAGGTCGCACCCGAGGCCGTGTTGAGCAGCGCGTTGAGCAGCGGCCAGTCGGACACCGCGTCCGACCCATCCTTCATCGCTTCCGTTTCGCGGTTTGGCGAAGCGACCGAACCGGAATCGAGATGGTCGCGACCGATGACGACGGGCGCCTTCAGTTCTCCCTTGGCAACCATTTCGTTGAACGCCAGGCCGAGGCGGTGGCGATCGCCCAGGCCGACCCAGCAGATGCGTGCCGGCAATCCCTGGAACTTGATGCGCTTCTGCGCCATGTCGAGCCAGTTGTGCAGGTGCTTGTTGTCAGGCAGCAGCTCCTTCACTTTGGCATCGGTCTTGTAGATATCTTCCGGATCGCCCGAAAGTGCCGCCCAGCGGAACGGGCCGATGCCGCGGCAGAACAGCGGGCGGATATAGGCCGGGACGAAGCCGGGGAAATCGAAGGCGTTCTCGACACCCTCTTCCAGTGCCATCTGGCGAATGTTGTTGCCGTAGTCGACGGTCGGGATGCCCATCTTGTGAAAGTCGAGCATCGCCTTGACGTGAACTGCCATCGACTTCTTCGCTTCCTTGGCAACGGTCTTGGGATCGCGCTCGCGCTTCTCTTCCCATTCCGCAACCGTCCAGCCCTGCGGCAGGTAACCGTTGACCGGGTCGTGGGCAGAAGTCTGGTCGGTGACCGCATCCGGCTTCACGCCACGGCGAACCAGTTCCGGGAAGATGTCGGCAGCATTGCCAAGCAACGCAACCGATATTGCCTTCTTTTCCTTGCCGGCCTTGTCAAGAATGGCCAGCGCATCGTCGAGATCCTTGGCCTGCACGTCGACATAGCCGGTCTTCAGGCGCATTTCGATGCGCGAGGCCTGGCATTCGACAGCAAGGCAGGATGCTCCCGCCATGGTCGCGGCCAAGGGCTGTGCACCACCCATGCCGCCAAGGCCAGCGGTCAGAATCCATCTGCCGGAGAGATCGCCGTTGTAATGCTGCCGGCCCAGTTCGACGAAGGTCTCGTAAGTGCCCTGAACGATGCCCTGCGAGCCGATATAGATCCAGGAGCCGGCCGTCATCTGGCCGTACATCATGAGGCCCTTCTTATCGAGGGCGTTGAAATGATCCCAGGTTGCCCAATGCGGCACAAGGTTGGAGTTGGCGAGCAGGACGCGCGGAGCATCCTTGTGGGTCTTGAAGACGCCGACCGGCTTGCCCGACTGCACCAGCAACGTTTCGTCGGCTTCCAGATTGCGCAGCGCGCCGACGATACGGTCGAAGCTCTGCCAGTCGCGCGCGGCACGGCCGATGCCACCATAGACCACCAGCTCACCCGGCTTTTCGGCGACGATCGGGTCGAGATTGTTCATCAGCATGCGCAGTGGCGCTTCGGTGAGCCAGCTCTTGGCGGTCAGCTCGGTGCCGGTGGCGGCGCGAATGGTGCGGGAGTTGTCGATACGGGTGTGTTGGGTCATGCGAATGTTCCCTCGAAAATCAGGCCTTCGCCCAGTTGAGTGCGGTCGTCAGGATTTCGGTCAGCGTCTTGCGCATCGGCGCGGCAAAGTCGGGATCGTAGCGGCTCGGCCAGTTCGCCTGAGCGACCTTGCCCTCCGGCTCCAGCATGTAGCCTCGGCACGAAAGCTCCATCTGCAGGGCATGGACGCCATCTTCCGGCCGACCGTGATGGCGAGTGATCCAACCGCCCTTGAAGCGGCCATTGAGCACCCAAGGTCGTCCTGTCGCGGCCATGATGTCCGCGATTTGTCTTTCAAGGACAGGGTCCGTGCTCTTGCCGGAATTGGTACCGAGGTTGAACAGCGGCAGCTTGCCTTCGAACAGCCGGGGAATGACCGAGCGGATCGAATGGCAGTCATAGAGCACGATCTTGCCGTGCAGGCCGCGCAGCCTCGAGATCTCGGCGTCGAGCGCGGCGTGATATGGCTCGAAATAGCTTTTTCGGCGCTCGGCGACACCGTCGGCGTCAGGCTCTTGACCAGCCTTATAAAGCGGCTCGCCGTCGAAAGTCGTCGTCGGGCAAAGCTCGGTCGTCGCCTGTCCCGGATAGAGCGACACACCCGACGGATCGCGGTTCACGTCGATGACGGAACGCGAGATGGTGGTGCGCACGATTGTCGCGCCGAGATCGGTTGCGAAATCGTAGAGCTTCTCGATCCACCAATCGGCATCGCGACGGGCCAGCCAGGGCGAAACGAAACGATCGTCGAGCCCGGCCAGATCGATACCGGTGTGTGGAATACTGACCAGTAGCGGCGCCTCGCCACGCTGGACGTCGAGCCATGAAGGTTGGGTCACGCGGCGGCTCCACTGACGGCCGGAAGCGTGACTGCTCCAGCAGCCTTCGCAAGCGCACCTTCCCGCACCAGGGCAATCGCCTTTTCCATGTCGGGATGGAAATGACGGTCGTCATCGAGATGCGGCACCTGCGCCCGCAGCACCTTGCGCACAGCCTCGAGTGGCTGGCTGGACGCAAGCGGCTGATGGAAGTCGCAACCCTGCGCAGCCGCGAGCAGTTCGATGCCGATGACGGCGGTGGCGTTCTCGATCATGCCGATAAGCCGACGCGCACCATGGGCGGCCATCGAGACATGGTCTTCCTGGTTGGCAGAAGTCGGAATGGAATCGACTGATGCGGGATAGGCCTTCTGCTTGTTTTCCGAAACAAGCGCTGCTGCCGTCACCTGCGGGATCATAAAGCCCGAATTGAGTCCCGGCTTCGGCGTAAGGAACGCTGGCATGCCCGACAGTGCGGGGTCGACCAGCATGGCGATGCGTCGTTCCGACAGCGAGCCGATCTCACAGACTGCGAGCGCGATCATGTCGGCGGCGAATGCCACCGGTTCTGCATGGAAGTTGCCACCCGACAGTGCTGTATCGTCCTCGGCGAAGATCAGCGGATTGTCGGTGACGCCGTTGGCTTCGGTCTCCAGCGTATCGGCTGCCTTGCGCAGCACATCCAGCGCCGCACCCATCACCTGCGGCTGGCAGCGCAGGCAGTATGGGTCCTGAACGCGTTCATCGCCGACACGATGGGATTCGCGGATGGCGCTGCCGACCATCAGGTTGCGCAGTGCATCGGCCGTTTCGATCTGGCCGCGATGTTTGCGCAGAAGATGGATGCGCGGGTCGAACGGCGCGTCGGAGCCCTTGGCGGCGTCGGTCGACAACGCACCGGCGACCAGCGCCGACTGATAAAGCACTTCGGCTTCGAACAGTCCCGCCAATGCATAGGCGGTCGAGAATTGCGTGCCGTTGAGCAGCGCCAGGCCTTCCTTGGCGCCCAGCGTCACCGGCTCCAGCCCGTGCGACGCAAAAGCGACCCTAGCCGGCACCCGGCCGTGCGGGGTGAAGCATTCGCCGACACCGATCATGACTGCAGTCATGTGTGAAAGCGGGGCCAGATCGCCGGAAGCGCCGACCGAGCCCTGGGCGGGCACGACTGGAATAACGTCGTTTGCCAGCATCTTCTGCAGAAGATCGACGGTTTGCTGCCGCACGCCGGAGGCGCCCTGTGCGAGACTCGCCATCTTGAGCGCCATCATCAGGCGCGCCACAGCAACCGGCATCGGCTCGCCGACACCAGCGGCGTGCGAGAGCACGATGTTACGCTGGAGCGTTTCGAGATCGGCGGCAGGAATGCGCACACTGGCGAGTTTGCCGAAGCCGGTGTTGATGCCATAGACCGGCTCGCCCTTGGCGACGATGCGTTCCACGGCCTTGGCGCTGGCCTCAATCGCAGCCTTGCAGGCAGGATCGAGCACCGGCGTGGCGCCACGATAGATGGCGCGCCAGTCGGCCAGCGTGGCGTTGCCTGGCTTCAATACGAGTTCTGTCATTGTCCCCTCCAGATGCGGGCATGGAGCGGATTGAAGCCCATGCGATAAACGAGTTCTGCCGGCCGCTCGATGTCCCAGATAGCAAGGTCGGCCCACTTCCCGGCTTCCAGCGTTCCGGTCTCACCAAGCAGGCCGAGTGCGCGAGCTGCTTCGCGTGTCGTGCCGGCAATGCATTCCTGCACGGTCATGGCGAACAGCGTCGCGGCCATGTTCATGGTCAACAGCAACGAAGTCAGCGGCGATGTGCCGGGATTGTTGTCGGTAGCCACCGCCATCTTCACGCCATGCTGGCGAAACAGCGCGATCGGCGGCTTTCGGGTCTCGCGGATGAAATAGTAGGCGCCGGGCAGGATACCGGCGACGGTCCCCGCCTTGGCCATCGCTACGGCACCGGCTTCATCGGTATATTCGAGATGATCGGTCGACAACGCGCCATAGCTTGCTGCCAATGCCGCACCATTCAGATTGGAGAGCTGATCGGCGTGGAGTTTCACCGGCAGGCCGGCGGCCTTCGCCGCATCGAAGACGCGGGCGATCTGTTCTGGCGAGAAAGCAATGCCTTCGCAGAAACCGTCGACGGCATCGGCCAGCCCTTCAGCAGCGATCGCTGGCAGCATCGCCTTCGCCACAAGGTCGATATAGGCGTCCTTGTCGCCATTGGCCTCAGGCGGCAGGGCATGAGCGCCGAGGAATGTCGTGCGAACGGTCACCGGGCGCTCGACGCCAAGGCGCCGGGCCGCCTTCAAGGACTTCTTCTCATTGTCGAGATCGAGCCCGTACCCGGATTTCACCTCGATCGTGGTGACACCTTCGGCCATCAGGGCATCGAGACGCGGCAGTGTCTGGGCAACAAGTTCATCCTCACTCGCCGCGCGCAGCGCTTTGACTGAGGAGACGATACCGCCGCCGGCGCGGGCCACTTCTTCGTAGGTGGCACCGGCCAACCGCATCTCGAACTCGTTGGCACGATTGCCGGCATGGATGAGATGTGTGTGGCAGTCGATCAGGCCGGGTGTGATCCAGCGCCCCTCACAGTCGATGATCTCGGCCCCGGCCGGAACCGCCGGCATATCCTTCTCGGGGCCGGCATGGACGATCCGGCCACCGCTCGCCATGATGGCGCCATGCTCGACTTCACCAAGACCGGCGGCATTCTCGGACAGCGTCGCCAGGCGCGCATTGCGCCAGACACGGCTTGCCCCTGCCCGGCCATTCTCCTCCTCAGCCATAGTCTTTTTCCACTTCACTCCGTCGAAATTATGTATATACATATTAAGACGCGACGCAAGCATTATTGTCGCACAGGTTACGGCAAGCGGAGGACGAAGGCGTGACGGCGATCTTTGCGGAACAGGCTTTTCTGAGCAACGGCTGGCGCAAGAATGTGCGTCTCGTGGTTTCCGATGGTGTGCTGGTCACGGTCGAACCCGACGCGATCGTTCAAGCCGGTGACGAGCGGCACGCCATCGTCGTTCCCGGGATGCCGAACCTGCACAGCCACGCCTTCCAGCGCGGCATGGCCGGCCTTGCAGAAACGCGCGGTCCGGGCGCCGATTCATTCTGGAGCTGGCGCGAGGTGATGTATCGCTTCGCGCTGTCGATGACGCCCGACGATGTCGAGGCGGTCGCGGCCCAGCTCTATGTCGAGATGGTGGAGGCCGGGTTTTCGCGGGTCGGCGAATTCCACTATCTGCATCACGACCGCGACGGCAGCCCTTATGCCAACATCGCCGAAATGGCCGAGCGCATTGCGGCAGCGGCCAAGGCAACCGGCATCGGGCTCACGCTACTGCCGGTCTTCTATGCACATTCGGGTTTCGGCGGCGGTGCCCCGAACGAAGGACAGCGCCGTTTCATCAATGATCTGAGCAGCTTTTCCAAGCTTCTCGAAAAATCGAAGGAAGCAGTAAGGGGACTTGATCGTGCAGTCGTCGGCGTCGCGCCGCACAGCCTGCGCGCGGCCACACCGGAAGAATTGTCGGTTGTCGCCAAGCTGGAACCACAAGCACCGATCCACATCCATATCTCCGAACAGGTCAAGGAAGTGGAGGATTGCGTTGCGTGGTCGGGCAAGCGGCCCGTCGAATGGCTGCTCGAAAACCAGGCCGTCGACAGTCGCTGGTGCCTGATCCATGCCACCCACATGACGGATGACGAGACAACCGCCATGGCAAAGTCCGGCGCGATTGCCGGTCTGTGCCCGATCACCGAGGCGAATCTAGGGGATGGCACCTTTTCTGCGCCTTTATTCTCAAGTCACGGTGGCCGCTACGGGGTGGGTTCCGATTCGAACGTGCTGATCGGGGTTGGAGACGAATTGCGCCAACTCGAATATTCCCAGCGCATTTTCCACCGCGCCCGCAATGTGCTAGCGGTGCCCGGCCAATCCAACGGCGAAAATCTGTTCGCACAAGCCCTGATCGGCGGAAACGTGGCTCTCGGCGTTGCAACAACCCGTCTTGAAACCGGCGCACCCGCCGATTTCGTTTCGCTCGATGCCAACCATCCTTCGTTGGCCGGCAAATCCGGCAATGCGATCCTCGACACCTGGATCTTCGCAGGTGGCACGCGCATCGACTGTGCATGGGTGCATGGTAGTAAGCTGGTCGAGAACGGCCGGCATTTCGCGCGCGAGGCCATTGCCGAACGCTTCCGGAATGTGATGATGCGGTTGTCGGCCGACTGAAGGCCGCGGGGATTCGAAGAGCGGGGAACGACAGGCTGATGACCATGACAGCGGAACCGGGATCCCTGCATCAACGCATCCTGTCCGACATCAGCGAGAAGATCCTGTCCGGCGTCTGGGCACCCGGCCACCGCATTCCCTTCGAACACGAACTGACCGCCGAGTACAATTGCTCGCGCATGACGGTGAACAAGGCGCTGTCGCAGCTTGCCAAGGCGGGCCTGATCGAGCGGCGCCGGCGTTCCGGCAGTTTCGTGCGCCGGCCACATTCGCAGGCTGCGATCCTTGAGATCCACGATATCCGTACCGAGGTGGAGGCGACCGGCCTGCCCTATCACTTCGAGCGCGTCTCGCGCCACAAACGTCGTTCCAGCGCCGAGGACCGTGAGCTACTCGGCCTTGATGCGACGGGATCGGTGTTGGCGGTGGAATGCAGGCATTTCGCCGGAAAACGGCCGTTCTGCCAGGAAAAACGGCTCATCAACCTGAGCGCCGTTCCGGAGGCTGAGGAGGAGGAATTCCTGGAGATCAGCCCGAATCCCTGGTTGGTCGGGCATGTGCCCTGGAATGCGGCCGAGCACCGCATCCGCGCCATGGCGGCCGATGAGGATGTTGCCTCGGCGCTCGATATCAGGGTCGGTTCGCCTTGCCTTGTCGTGGAGCGACGAACCTGGAATGCTGAACGCCCGGTCACCCAGGTGCGCTTCGTCTATGCTGCCGAAAGCCACGAGCTGGTCGCGCGTTTTGCGCCATCGCAGGGTTGAGCGTCAGCTCTCCAACCTAGCCTGCTGCCGCCACAGATAGAGGATGTCGGGCTCGCGTTCTTCATTGTCGCGACCGTCTGTCTCCTGGATGGCCGCGAAGCCATGCTTCTCATAGAAGTGGCGCGCGGCCATGTTTTTCTGGAACGTCCAGAGCTGCAATATCGGCCAGGCCGCCTTCGCCACACCGAGCAGTGCCGCACCGATGCCTCGCTTCTGATGACCCGGCAGCACATAGAGCTGATCCACCCATCCTTCGCGGAAAGCGATGAAGCCGACGATTTCACCGTCGACGGCACCCCAGATTTCGCACTTGGCATAGACATGATTTTCGAAGAAACGCCGGTCTTCTTGCGGCGTGTGAATTCCCGCCAGCCATGGCAGCCGTTCGTCAAACGCCTGCCGCAAAACGACAGCGACACGAGCCATGTCTTGCAAGTCCAGCCGGCTCAAGGAAGCGGTCATGGATCAGACGGTGCCTGGCAATGGAGTGTGGCCCGGGACAATAAGAGAATGGGGCCGGTCCCAACCGGACGGCCTCATTCTGTTGGTCAAGCAGCGCGCGCCGCCGGCTTGCGGTTGAAGCGGCGCTTGTTGCGGAACGGCTTGCCGCCCTCCGGCTTGCGCTCGCCATGCGGCTTGTCACCAAACGGGCGGTCGCCGCCCTTGGGCTTGCCGTGGAAATGCCGCTCGCCACTGGGCTTGCCTTTGAACGGACGGTCCCCACCCTGGCTGCGTTCGCCCTGAGCGTTGTGTTCACCATCCGACTTGCCGGAGAACGGACGTCCGCCCTGCGGCTTGCCGCCAAAACGCTTCTTGCCGAAGCCGTCATTGCGCGCCCCGCCGTCACGGCGCTGTCCACGGTCCTCACGCGCGCCATCGTTTGCCGGGGCAAAATTGCGCTCGCCCTGCGGACGCGGTTCGCGGGCCGGATCAGGCTGGCCGAGATGGTCGGCGAGCACCGGCAGCTTCATGCGGATGATGCGTTCGACCTGGCGCAGCTTGCCGTTCTCGGACGGATCGACCAGCGTGATGGCAATGCCGTCGCGGCCGTTGCGGCCGGTGCGACCAATGCGGTGGACATAGCTTTCGGCTTCGTCCGGCAGGTCGAAGTTGACGACATGGCTGATGCCTGGCACGTCGATGCCGCGTGCAGCGATGTCGGTAGCGACCAGAATGCGCACCGAGCCGTCGCGGAAACCGTTCAACGCCTTCTGGCGGGCATTCTGGCTCTTGTTGCCATGGATGACGGCGGCTTCGAAACCGTCGCGCTCGAGGTCCTTGGTAACGCGGTCGGCGCCGTGCTTGGTGCGCGCGAACACGATGACTGAGCTCATGGCGTCGTCGGCCAGCATGTCGGACAGAACCTTGCGCTTCTGCTTGGTGCGGGCGAGCACGACGCTCTGAACGATCTCGGCGGCAGTAGTGCCCTGCGGCGCGACTTCCACACGCACCGGCTCGCGCAGCAGGCTCTGCGTCAGCTGTTCGATCTCAGCCGGCATGGTGGCCGAGAACAGCGCAGTCTGCCTGGCAGGATGCGTGGCCTTGGCGATACGCTTGACGTCGTTGATGAAGCCCATGTCGAGCATGCGGTCGGCTTCGTCGAGCACCAGCCAGGTGGTCTCCGACAGGATGACGTCCTTCTCGCGCACAAGATCCATCAGGCGGCCGGGCGTCGCGATCAGGAAATCCACGCCAGGACCGATCTTCTTGACCTGGCTGAAGCGCGAAACGCCGCCCAGAACCAGTGCCGTGGAGATATGCGCGCCCTTGGCGAGGACCTTGATCGTCTCCTCGATCTGGACAGCCAGTTCGCGGGTCGGCGCCAGGATCAGGGCGCGTGCTGTCTTCGGTCGGCGTTTGGTGCCGAGCGCGATGATCTTGGACAGGATAGGCAGCGCGAAAGCAGCCGTCTTGCCGGAACCGGTCTGGGCAATGCCCAGGATGTCGCGGCCAGCCAGCTGTGCAGGGATGGCCTGCTCCTGGATAGGCTTTGGCTCCGTGAAGCCTGCCGTGTTGGTGGCTTTCAGGAGTTGGCCGGAAATTCCGAGTTTGGCGAAGCCGTTCAGCTCCGCATTGATTTCAGTAGTCAAAATAATCTTCTTTCATGCGGCGTTGCCGCAAACAGCGATGGCGGCGGGGCGCAACCCGCCGTCAAAAACAGGAATGGGACGACAAGGCGGGCGGGCAAAAAAGCCCGCTCGGCTGCGCTGTCGTGCCCGCCGGCCTCTTGCCGCGGGACTTACACCGCCTTGCCCGAAGCAAGGGGAACAGACGCAACCAGTCTCAATCAGGGAGAAAGCCGGAAAAGACCCGGCCCGAGCGCCTATGGGCCGCATATGGAGGAGTTCGCAAAGAAATGCAAGAGCATCATGTTGCAATGCAGCATCGCGGCATTACCCGACCTGCTGATGCCAGTTGCCGGTGGTTCGCGATCGAAGGAGCGAAAGGCGGGTTTGCATCATGAAACCAAAGCCCTGCTTGCGCTCCCCGCCCCGCGCCGATACCAAAAGCGGACCAGCGCATCGACCCGAAAATCGGAATCGATTTTCGGAAAGCACGATGCGCAGTTTCTAAGGGCTGGAGCGCCCTTTGCGGACGCGCGGCGCTCTAAGCATCTAAGGGAGGCCACCCAATGAAGGAAGTGCTGAAGGAACTCGAACGCAGGCGCGACATCGCCCGTTCGGGCGGCGGTCAGGTCCGCATCGACGCTCAGCACGCCAAGGGGAAGCTGACTGCGCGCGAGCGCATCGAAATCTTTCTCGACGAAGGATCATTCGAGGAATTCGACATGTATGTCGAACATCGCTCGACCGACTTCGGCATGGAAAAGTCGAAGATCGCCGGTGATGGCGTCGTCACCGGCTGGGGCACGGTCAACGGCCGCCCCGTCTATCTGTTCGCCAAGGACTTCACCGTGTTCGGCGGCTCACTTTCAGAAGCGCATGCCGAGAAGGTGATGAAGGTGCAGGACATGGCGCTGCGCAACCGCGCACCGATCATCGGGCTTTATGATGCTGGCGGCGCCCGCATCCAGGAAGGCGTAGCGGCACTGGGCGGCTATGCTGAAATCTTCCAGCGCAACGTGCTGGCTTCCGGCGTCATCCCCCAGATATCGCTGATCATGGGCCCTTGCGCCGGCGGTGACGTCTATTCGCCTGCCATGACCGACTTCATCTTCATGGTCCGCGACACCTCCTATATGTTCGTCACGGGTCCAGATGTCGTGAAGACGGTGACCAACGAGACGGTGACGGCCGAACAGCTCGGCGGCGCTTCCGTGCACACGACCAAATCCTCGATTGCAGACGGCGCCTATGACAACGATGTCGAGGCGTTGCTGCAGATGCGGCGGTTGGTCGATCTCCTGCCGGCCTCCAACACCGCCGAGATCCCGGAAGTCGAATGCTACCAGTCGGTGACCGAGCATGACATGTCGCTCGACCGGCTGATCCCTGACAATGCCAACAAACCATACGACATCAAGGAACTGATCCTGAAGACGGCGGACGAAGGCGACTTCTTCGAGATACAGTCGTCCTTCGCCAAAAACATCGTCACCGGCCTCGGCCGCGTCGAGGGTCGCACAGTGGGCTTCGTCGCAAACCAGCCGATGGTATTGGCCGGCGTGCTGGACAGCGATGCGAGCCGCAAGGCGGCACGCTTCGTGCGCTTCTGCGACTGTTTCAACATCCCACTCGTCACCTTCGTCGATGTGCCTGGCTTCCTGCCCGGCACGGCACAGGAATATGGCGGACTGATCAAACATGGCGCCAAGCTTTTGTTCGCCTATGCCGAGGCGACTGTACCGAAGGTGACGGTGATCACCCGCAAGGCCTTCGGTGGCGCGTACGATGTCATGGCGTCAAAGCACCTGCGTGGCGACATGAATTATGCCTGGCCGACAGCGCAGATCGCGGTGATGGGCGCCAAGGGCGCGGTCGAGATCATCTATCGCAAGGATATTGGCGATGCCGAAAAGATCGCGGCCCATACCAAGCGCTATGAGGATCGTTTCCTGTCACCTTTCGTGGCGGCCGAGCGCGGCTATGTCGACGAGGTGATCATGCCGCATTCGACAAGGCGGCGCGTGGCGCGGGCCCTCAGGATGCTGCGCAACAAGGACCTGCAGAATCCTTGGAAGAAACACGACAACATTCCGCTGTGAGGGTGGAACGGCGACGCTTGGTGGCAGCCGTATCACGGCAGGCAGGAGCAAAAAAGTCGGATCGTCAAGCGATTGGCGTGTTGGCTCGCACCGCTTCGGAAAAGACCTTCGCGATCTTTTTAGCACCGGATTCGTTCGGATGGATTTCGTCGCGATGCCAGTCGCGCTCGGTCATGACCGGCCTCATGTCGTTGTAGACGACATGCGCCGTACCCTGCGCGAAGGACTGCAAGGCGATGTTGAACAGCTCCACCATGCGAGCAACGATCGCCCGGCACAGCGGCGCATGATCGACAGGATCGAAGCCGAGCGCATCCAGCGGATCACCCAGATAGTGCCCACCTTTCTTCGGGATGGCGTTGGCATAGCCATGTACATAAAGCACGACACGGCCGCCGGTGGCGTCGCGCGCATCGTTGGCCAGCGTGCGGTAAAAACCCATCATTTGGCTGATCTTCTGCGAAAAGGTTGCCTTGATGTAGTCGGCGGCGTGCGCCGGATCGGTATCACCCGCCTTGCGCGGCTTCACATAGGTCGGAATGGAGCCCAGAACATCGTTGCCTCCACCTGAGAACAGGAAATGGCCGAACAGACCGGAACGCAGCGGCTGGCGGTACTGCTTCGCCCTGACCATGGCCTCCAGTTCGTCGCCCCAAAGGGCTATGTTGCTGACATTGAAGTCATAGTCGCTGCCAAGAAAATCGATCGCAGTCCTGGGATAGATATAGTCGGGCAGATTGAACCAGGAATCGCCTTCGGCCAGCAGCCTGGTGCGTGCCGCCTTGCGAAGCGTCTGCGTGAGCTGGCGTGGCTTCTTCGGGAGTGGCGCTTGCGCTCGTGTTGCCTCGGCATAGAGTCTGGAGATTGCCTCAGGGCTTGGCCTGGCGCGGCCGACATCCACGAGCGCTTCGTTGAATTTCAAGGCCGGCGCGAAGGGCTTGCTGTGTTCTTCGTCGGCCAGGAAATAGTCGGTGAGTTCCTGCTCACTCAGCGACGCTTCCCGGCAGCGTCTGCGCAGTTCGGCAAGCTTGATCGGCGGGCTTTGCGTTTTCTTCGAGATCATCAAATTCACCCCGCCCAGCCGGCAATGATTTTGGCCGTGTCCTGATTCATCAGGTATCCGTAGAGATCGTGCGGATTGGAGACAAGCTGACCGCCTGAAGCGTCTCGATAGTGCCAGCAGTTGTAGATCTTCTTGTCGGTAATCGAACGGCAGTAATGTTTGCTGCGCATGCTTGAAAAGGCCGTGCGCATGCTTTGCGCATGCGCGATGAAATCATCCTCGGCATGGACATTGATCCAGTCGAGGAACTGGTTGCGCGGATATTTCTCCTCCTCCAGCGCAACGGCGTCGAGCAGGTTGCGCCGAATGCCTATTTCGCCGAGCGGACAGCCTAATGTGAGCCACAGCTTGACGGGGTTCGCGCCGTCCTCGCGTCTGTCTTCGTATTCGGACCGGAACGAGTATTTCCAGAACACGTCATAGGCGACCATGCAGCCCATGCTGTGGGTGACGAGACAGACGTCATCACCCTCTGCCAGGGCTTGCTTCAGCACATCCTGCAGCCGCGCGCGGATATCGGAGCCGACACGCTGCGATGTAAGATAGACGGCGAGATCCCATTTGATCGATACTTCGACCAGCGAGTTGACGAGGCCGAAAGTGAGCAGTTCGCCGAACATGGAGGCGGCGTGTATCGCCTCGTCGAGAAAACGCCAATCCTCGGCAATGTCGAGCACATGCCGATAGGTTGCCTTGTTGAAGGTACGCAGCGCGTCGGTCAAGGCAAAGGCAGCGTCCAGCGCGCCGGCAGGAAAGCATGGTTTGAAATCGTAGATCGGCTCGTTCTGCGCGGTCAGCAGGGCGGCGGTTTTGGCATCGTAGGAAGCCTCGATACGATTGGTGATGTCACCGTAGTAAGCACTGGTGAATTTGACAGCACCGCTTTCGATGCTGTCCGCTATGTCGACTCGTCCAGTCCGCTGCAATCCCCTGACGATGGCGCGCTTGGCCAGGGTGGCCAGAGCTGAGCCGGATGGCTTGATATCCCTGCCATGAACGAGAATGAGATGTTTCACGCCGCGAGCCCCCGCTGGATGGAGCACGGTAGCATGATGCCATGCGGCGATCGGCAGATCATCCGGCGTACGCCAAACGGCGTACGCACCGTAGAACAACCTCAGGCTGCTCTTACCAGATCGTTGTATTCATCCAGATCGACATAGAAGACGCGCGTGATCTCGGTAATGATCTCGTCCTCGTCATAACCCTGCGACTTCAGGATGTTGATGGCAGTCAGGATATCGACGCGCTCCACGAGGCGCCGTTTCTGGTAGTCTTCGAAAAACGTCTCCACCGGCCCGTCCCTTGCCCGATGCGCCCAGTAACGCCCAGATCTCGGAAGAAAGACTATAGCGGATCGCTTGCGCGGAACTTGCCCGCGCCGACGAGGTCTTCCTCGATCTGCCCCCAAATCAAGTTTGACGCGGAAAATATGGCCGACTCACCAAGGCCGACCGAAGGATACCATGGCTCGGCCAAAGCGTAGCAATATTAGCAGTCGTCAATATATGATTTGAACGGTGAACTTTGCGCAAGAGACAACATTCGGCGATGTTGCGGCATTGTCGAAAAAGTGATGCTAGCATGCGCTAGCCGCATTCGGATTGGTCGATGACGCGTTACCTGATCTATGTACGTTCGCTCTTGGCTGCAGGGCTTTTGACCGGCGGGGCGCACGCCGCCATAGCCGACGGCACGCTTCCCGACGGCAGCTATCATTGCGAGGTCTATCTGCTCGGCGCTTTCCTCAGCCTCGGCGATATCAACATCAAGGGACGCGTCTACAGCGGTCCAAGCTATGGGCCGGTAATGCAGGGCTATAATTACGAGATGGACAAAAATGGCGAGATCAGCTGGCTCGGCCCCGTCGGCGGCTTCACCTCCGGCGGCAATGGCATATCGGTGACCCAGGTGACAGCCGACGACCCGACCGACGCGTCCTTCGACATCGTCATGCGTCAGCCGGACGGTGCTTTCAGTGCGGCAACCTGCACGATCCGCAAGCCTTGAAGGCCGGAGAGTCCGCTATCCTTCCGATATTCTCGAAAAAAGAGCGCGGAACACTCAGAGTGTCCCGCGCGAGGCTCGGGAGTTTTCAGATCGTCTTTGCGGCCATCTGTTTGGCGATGTAGTCGGCCTGCCGGATCGCAAGCGTGACGATGGTCAGCGTTGGATTCTCTGCACCGCCGGTGGTGAACTGACTGCCATCGGACACGAACAGGTTCTTGATGTCGTGTGCCTGGCCATGCTTGTTGACGACGCCATCCTCCGGTTTCTCGCTCATGCGATTGGTGCCGAGATTGTGTGTGGAAGGATAGGGCGGCGTCGGGAAGACCCGCGTCGCGCCCACTGCATCATAGATCGCCGTGCCTTGCTTGTAGGCATGATCGCGCATTGCAGTGTCATTGGGATGATCGTCGAAATGGACATTGGCGACTGCCATGCCGTGGGCATCCTTCTCGGAAGCATGCAGCGTCACCCGATTTTCGGCACGCGGCATATCCTCGCCGACGATCCAGAGACCCGCCATATGATCATAGTGGTCGAGTGCCGTGGTGAAGGAGCGGCCCCAACCACCCGGGTCGAGGAAAGCGGCCATGAACGGCAGCCCGAGCGCCAGCGTCTCCAGTTCGTAGCCGCCGACGAAGCCACGCGATGGATCGTTGCGCGCCTCGTCGCGCACGATGCCGGCCATGGTGGTACCGCGATACATATGCACCGGCTTGTCGAAGATGGCGTAGACCGAGCCGGTTGTGTGCCGCATGTAGTTGCGGCCCACCTGCCCCGAGGAATTGGCGAGCCCATGCGGGAACTTTGACGATTCCGAATTGAGCAGCAGACGCGGGCTTTCGATCGAATTGCCGGCAACGGCAACGATGCGCGCCTTCTGTTCCTGCAGCTTGCCGTCCTTGTCGGCATAGACGACACCGGTCACCTTGCCCGACGCATCATGGTTGATCTTGATGACCATGGCATTCGGCCGTACCTCCAGATGGCCTGTCGCCTCCCCCTTGGGGATTTCGGTGTAGAGCGTCGACCATTTGGCGCCCCATTTGCAGCCCTGAAAACAGAATCCGGTCTGCTGGCAGGAATTGCGGTCGTCGCGGGGCTGCGAATTGATGGCCATGCGGCCGGTGTGACATTCCTTGTAGCCAAGCTTGTCGGCACCGGCTTTCAACACCTTGAAATTGTTGTTGCCGGGCAGACCTGGAATGTCATTCGTGCGCGTCACCCCCATCTTGTCCTCGGCCTTGGCGTAATATGGCTCGAGGTCGGCCAAGGTGACGGGCCAATCGAGCAGGTTGGCGCCTTCGATTTTGCCGTAAGTGGTGAGCGTCTTGAATTCGTGTTCCTGGAGCCGCAGGGAAGCACCGGCCCAATGCGTGGTGGTGCCGCCAACTGCCTTGACGATCCATGCCGGCAAATTGGGAAAGTCCTTCGCCACGCGCCAATCACCGGAAGTCGTGCGCATATCCTTCCAGGCAAGTTGGGCGAAGCTGTCCCATTCATCGTTGATGAAGTCGTCATATTCATAGCGGCCGCCAGCTTCCAGGATGACGACGTCGATACCCTTCTGGGCGAGTTCGTTGCCGAGCGTGCCTCCGCCGGCGCCCGAGCCGATGATGACGACCACGCCATCATTCTTCAGGTCAAATGGTGCTGCCATGGTTTCCTCCCATGTTTCGTGCTGGTGTCGTGCGGCGCGGCTTAAAGCCACTCGATGTCATCGAAGCCACGGCTGATGTAGCCACCCTTCGAGTAGGACTCGCCCTCGTAGCCAAACACCGGCCAGATCTCTTTCTGGTTATAGAGGCTGACGACAAGCCCACCGCGCACCGCCTGGAAGAACGGCGTCGTCTCGATGGCTCTGAGCACAGCGACCCGCTCTTCTTCCCATCCGAGCCCGCGGTAGCCACTCGTGCCGGCACGCTTGTCGAGATCGGCAATGCCGGCCTCGATCAGCTCCTTGTGCTTGCCATCCTTGCCGGCCTGTTCGTCATGACCTTTCACGGCGACCGCATAGAACTTGTCGGCCAGTTGATCGTGCGGATAGATATCGCGCGCCATCTGGATGAGTGTTGCCATGGTTTCGGGCTTCAGCGTCGCAGTTTCCAGGGCCCAGGCGTTCTCGGGGCTGATGACGGCGTTGCCGGCAACAACCAGCAGCGCGCCGATGCCGCCGCGTTTCAGAAGCTCGCGGCGTGACAAGCCAGGCTTGCCCTCATAGATCGTGATCATTTTTTCCTCCCGTGCTTGCTATGTACGCCTCCCGGCGCTGTGGCTGGCGTCGCACCCCTCCCTGGATGCGACGGCTTTTCCTCCTATTTGAAGCGGCCGTGGCGCTGCAGGACCTCGATTTTGTAACCGTCGGGGTCCTCGACGAAGAAGAAGCGGGCCAGCAGCGTGCCGTCACGATTGAATTCGACGATCTTCTTCGGATTGAGACCGAGCGCGCCGAAACGATCATGTTCGGCATCGAGATCGGCAACAGACACCGCGAAATGACCATAGCCGTCGCCAAGCGCATAGGGTTCCACCCTGCCCTTGTTGACAGTCAGTTCCACTTCGAAATCGCTTTCCGGGTTGGCGAGATAAACGAGCGTAAACGTCTCGAAATCCAGCCGTTCAGCAACGTCTAGACCAAAGGCCTGCTTGTAGAATTGAACGGAGCGGGCCTCGTCGAGAACCCGGATCATGGTGTGGATTGCCTTGGCCAAGAAAAGCTCCGTTCGCGTCGTGATTGGCAGGAATTATGCGCCCGGCGAAAAGAGTTTGGTGGCAGCCCGTTACCACGCGCAAATCCATGCTCTCGCCTATGGTTTTGACGATTCTGATGTTGCGTCGCGGCCGAAAGTCCGATTGCCGGCTTGGTGTTTTCGGCGGAAGATGGTTCGAAAGCCCGACAGCGCGACGCGCTCCAATGGGTAACAAGAAACAGACGGGAGGTTTTCGATGTGCAGGGTGTTTGCCGGGCAGGACCCGGAAGGGTACCGCCAGATTAATCGATCGATCCGCATCGCCGGTCATTCGACCAGCATTCAACTCGAGGCCACCTTTTGGAAATTGCTGGACGAGATAGCCGATAGCCAAGGCTTGACGACGCCGAAATTCATCTCGAAGCTCTATGACGAAGCCATTGAGATCAATGGTGAAATCCCGAATTTCGCCTCGATGCTACGCACGACCTGTGCACTTTATCTGCGCGGCCACCGCCCTTGTGCGGAAGATCTCGAAGCGCTGCGCCGCCAGGCGGCCTGAGGTTTTGGAAAAGCCGCCCGTTCCATCCGGCCGGGAGGCGGCGGCTCTAAGATTTACCCTCGAGAACGTCCTTCACGACGGTGGCGAGCTGTTTCAGTGAGAACGGCTTCGGCAAGAAGCCAAACTGGGCGTCAGCCGGCAGGTTCTTGGCGAAGGCGTCCTCGGCATAGCCCGACACGAAAACGAACTTGATGGTCGGCTGGCGCTTTCGCAATTCGCCGAGCAGCGTCGGTCCGTCCATTTCGGGCATGACGACATCCGAGACGACGATGTCCACCTTGCCTTCGAGTTCCTCGAATACCTCCAGTGCCTCGACGCCCGATGTCGCCTCGTGCACGGTATAGCCGCGCGACTTGAGCGCACGCACACCGCCCATGCGCACGGCGTCCTCGTCTTCGACCAGCAGCACGATAGCCGAGCCGGAGAGGTCCTTGGCATCGCCGGCCTTGGCTGCGTCGCCATTTTTGGCGGGTTCGGCCGCAACAGAGCCGTCTGCTGCCATCGCCTTGGTATCGCCCGGCTTGCCCTCAACCGGTTGCTTTGCAGCCTCGGCGACATGGCGCGGCAAGAAGATGCGGAAGGTCGTGCCCTTGCCGACCTCGGAATCGCAGAAGATGAAACCACCGGTCTGCTTGATGATACCGTAGACCATCGACAAACCGAGACCCGTGCCCTTGCCTACTTCCTTGGTGGTGAAGAAGGGTTCGAAAATCTTCTTCAGCACATCCGGCGCAATGCCCGAGCCGCTGTCCTCGACCTCGACGACGACATAATCGGCGGCTGGCAGTTCGCGATACGAAAAGGCGGCGCATTCGTTGGCCGTGATGTTCTTGGTACGCACGGCGAGATCACCACCCGAGGGCATGGCATCGCGGGCATTGACGGCAAGGTTGACCACCACCTGTTCGAACTGGCCGATATCGACCTTGACCGGCCAGAGATCGCGGCCGTGATCGACCTTGAGCTTGATGTTGTTGCCGACGAGACGGGCAAGCAGCATGCGCAGGTCGGCCAGCACATCGGTGAGGTTGAGCACCTCCGGCCGCAACGTCTGCTTGCGCGAGAAGGCCAGAAGCTGACGCACCAGCGATGCCGCCCGGTTGGCATTCTGCTTGATGTTCATGATGTCCGGGAAAGACGGGTCCGACGGACGGTGGTTCGCCAGCAGCAGGTCGGATGCCATGATGATGGCAGTCAGCACGTTGTTGAAGTCATGCGCGATGCCACCAGCGAGCTGACCCACGGCCTGCATCTTCTGGCTCTGCGCCATCTGGCCTTCCAGCGCCTTCTGCTCGGTGGTTTCCACGGCATAGACGATGGCCGCTTCTTCGGCGCCGTCGCCATCGGTGCCATCGGCCACGGCGTTGACGTAGAAGCGGACATGGCGCTCCTCGTTGTCGGGCAGAACTGTGTCGATCGGCGCGATCTCAGCCTGACGCTGATGTGCCTTTTCGAGCGCGGCGGCAAAGGCAGGCCTGTCACGCTCATGGATGACCGTGTCGAGCCGCACCTTGCGGTCGAGCGCATCGCGATCGACCGCGGGCGAGAAGAGTGACAGGAACGGCGCATTGGTGCGCAGGATGCGGCCGTCATGATCGACGCCGGCGATTGCCATCGGCGTCGAATTGAAGAAACGGGTGAAGCGGATCTCAGAGGCCCGCAATTGGGCGGAAGCATCCTCACCCTGAGTACGGTTGAGCACGATGGTACGGCTGGGGCCGTTAAGCCCCTCGCGGCTCGCCGAAACACGATGCATGAAGCGCACCGGCAGCGCCTTGCCGGCCATGGTGGTGAGATCGAGATCGATCACGGCGTTGCGCGTGGTGCCGGGATCGGCGCGCACCGAGCGGATCAGCGCCATCCCATCGCCGGCGACGATATCCGACAGCGCAATCACGCCCGGGGTGAAGGATGCCAGATCGATGCCCAGCCATTCAGCCAAGGTGGCATTGATATAGGTAACGCGGCCATCCTGGTCGGCGGCGAAGAATCCCGCTGGCGCGTGATCGAGGTGGTCGATTGCCTGCTGGAGATCGAGAAAGAAACGCTCCTGCTCGGCGCGTTCGACCGAAATGTCGGCGAGTTGCCACGCCGACAGGGGCTGGCGCAGGCCCGGCACCGAGAACGTGCGCGCCCGCGTGCGATACCAGCGTGCGCCGGGTTCGGCGCCCGGGCGGACCGATTGCGCCAGGCGAAATTCACCGTCACCAGCCTGTCCGTCGCGCAAGCCGGCGGAAAGCCGGTAAATGGTGCTGGTTGCTTCGGGAATATCGGAGAGCAGCCCCTCCACGGTCTTGATGTCCGCGGCGGAGGTAGCGCCTGTCATGTCGGCATAGGCACGGTTGGCGTAGATGACGCGATCCTTGGCATCGGTCACCAAAAGTCCCTGCGACATGGAATCGACGAAGGCCTTCGAGAGCTCGTCACTGGTCGAGCGCGGCGCGATCTGCACGAAACCGATCGCCGTCGCGAACAGGAAACCGACGCCGATCATCGCTAGCACGCCCAGCATGCCAAGCAAAAACGGATCGCCGAAACGTTCGCGGAAAATGCCGAAGACGACGGCAGCTACAGCCAGAACCACCATGAAGATGATAAGCCGCGTGACTGCGCCCGGCCGTGTACCCTGGTCGACGATCGGCATGGGATAAAACTCGCCGCCCGTTTCCTTGGCCATATGCCCCCTGCTCACCAATTCCAGCCACCGGCGCCCGACTCGCCCGGTTGAATCATATTCTCCCTGCCCGGAAAAGACCCTGCTGGCAAATGTACGCCAAAAACGACGCCATCACGGCGCTAACCAGAAGACGTTCCGCTGCACCCTGTTCACAAAGCGCGAAACGCGCCTTGCGACAACCGGACACCGCCTTTAGTGTCGCCGACGCTGGGGGCCGGATCATTTTTGGGGACATCTATGCTGAGTTGGCTGGAAAGCATGGCAGGGCCGAACTATGCGCCTGCCATTCTGTGGACCTTCGCGGCCCTGGTCCTGCTCGTCTTCCTGCTGGTCATCGTCAAGCTGATCCGCGGTCTGACCTTCGGCACCTACGTCGCCGGCGGAAAGAACCGTAAGACGCGCTTGGCCGTCATGGACGCCACCGCCGTCGACAGCCACCGCCGCCTTGTCCTTGTGCGCCGCGACGACATAGAACATCTGATCCTTATCGGTGGACCGACGGACGTCGTGGTCGAGCGCGACATCCGCATGGTGCCGTCGCGCCGCCCGGTTTTGACCGGCGATGCCCCGCCACAGCAGGCAGCAGCGCGGGCGTCTGGTGAGCAGCGCCAGCCGCAACCGGCACCTGCGCCAGCGCGCCGCCCTGAACCGCCGCGCCAGCAGGTCGTGTCCAGCACACCCACACCACATCGAGAACCAACCTTGCCATTGTCTTCGCCGCCGAAGGTTCAGCAGCCCGCTGCGCAAGCCGCGGCACGCCAGGAGCCCGTTCGTGCCGAACCACCATTTCGCACCCCGCCGGAGCCGGTGGAAGATCCGCTCGACGACGCGCTGATGCACGAACTCGAAGTTTCGCTGGAAGAGGACGACGTACCGCCGGTGAAAACCAATGCGAAGCCATCGCTGGACGACGAGATGGCGAAACTGCTCGGCGAGCTTTCCAGCCATAAGCGGTGATCGGCGCAGTCGCCCGCCGCCAAAGAAAATGGCCGGCTAAGCCGGCCAAATCTCCGAAGACAAAATAGTACGCAAATAGGCATCAATCGTCGCGGTAGACCTTTTCGCGGCGCTCGTGGCGTTCTTGCGCTTCGATCGACAACGTAGCGATCGGGCGGGCATCGAGGCGCTTCAGTGAGATAGGCTCACCTGTTTCCTCGCAATAGCCGTAAGTGCCTTCATCGATACGCTGCAAAGCGGAGTCGATCTTGGAGATCAGCTTGCGCTGACGGTCACGGGCCCTCAGTTCGATCGCCCGGTCCGTTTCCGACGATGCTCGGTCGGCGAGGTCCGGGTGGTTGGCGTTTTCTTGCTGAAGGATTTCGAGAGTTTCGCGCGCCTCGCGCAGAATATCATTCTTCCAGGTAATCAACTTATGCCGAAAGTATGATTTTTGCCGTTCATTCATGAACGGCTCGTCTTCGGAGGGTACGTAATCGGAAGCTACTATTTCGCTCATTCGACTCACCCGACTGCCCCAAATTTGGCGCCTATATATTCGCGACGCAATTGCTTAACAAGCGCAATCCGTCGTGCCGTCACGCATTTGTTAATACAAGCCCTGCCCCACACCGCCATCTTGGCGGTCAACCTCAGGTCGTACCGTTCTTGGCATATCTGCCAACAGGCCAGCCGTTGCGTCGAGGCTTCCGGCTGGCTAATTCTTAACCGTAGGATCGGCGGACGGCGCCGGTTGGAAAGGGATCTGCGTGGCGAAACTTTATCTTCTCAGGCACGCCAAGGCTGGATGGGCAGCGCCCGGTACACGCGATTTCGACCGGGCGCTCGACCCTTCCGGCGTTACCGATGCCGAGATGATAGGAACCGCCATGCGCGCTCATGGCTATGTCCCGGACCTGACGCTATGTTCCGGCGCACTCAGAGCCCGCGAGACCCTCGGCGGCATCGCCAGCCACACCGATACCGGCCGCGTGCTCTATTTCGACAAACTCTACAGCGAGGACGCCGCCGGTTACCTGGAGATCATACGGGACCACGGCGGCTACGGTTCTCTCCTGGTCATCGGTCACAATCCGATGATGGAAGACCTTGCCATGGCTGTATCCAGCGACGGTGACGAAGGCGCGCGCGCAACTCTGGAACATGGCTTCCCGACCTCAGGACTTGCGGTCGTCCGTTTCGATGGCAACCTGACGAACGCAGCGCCGGGCAAGGGTTATCTGGAAGCGTTTCTGACGCCCGTCACGGTGTGACGACGCGACAGCCATTCAAAAGCCGTCCGCCGCAGCCTATATCGGGGTTCCCGCATAGCGCGGGTGACAGGACGAGCGGAGCGCGAGAGACACCGATTGGCTTCATCGCTGACCACCATTTCCGATGAGGCCCGCATCGCGCTGGACACCGTGACCGGCCGTGCTGCGGGTCTGTTCCGGCCCTCGATGAGGCTCGGTGTCACCGGACTCTCCCGCGCGGGCAAGACGGTTTTCATCTCGGCCCTTGTCCACAACCTTGTGCATGGCGGACGCCTGCCACTGTTCGACGCGCAAAAGTCCGGGCGTATCGCGCGTGCCTTCCTGGAGGAGCAGCCGGACGACGCAGTTCCGCGCTTCCAGTACGAGGACCATATCGCCGCGCTGGTCGATCAGCGCATATGGCCAGACTCCACGCGCGCCATTTCGGAACTGAGACTGACCATCGAATTCGAATCGGCCTCCGGCTGGAACCGGATGTTTTCGGCTGGGAAACTTTCGGTCGACATCGTCGATTATCCTGGCGAATGGTTGCTGGACCTGCCGCTGCTCGGCAAATCCTTCACCGATTTCTCCAACGAAGCGTTCGAGCTGGCTGCGCTGCCGGTTCGCGCAGACCTCGCCCGTGAATGGCGCGCGCTTTCGGCGACCGCAGTGCCTGACGCGGATGCCGACGAACTGACAGCGCGGCGGCTGGCTGAAAGCTTTTCGGCCTACCTCAAGGCGTGCAAACTCGATGAGCGTGCACTTTCCACCTTGCCGCCCGGTCGTTTCCTGATGCCCGGCGACCTCGAAGGCTCTCCGGCACTAACCTTTGCGCCACTGCCCGGAATCGCAGGAAAGCGGGCGAGACCCGGTTCGCTTCATGCCATGATGGAGCGTCGTTACGAGGCCTACAAGACGCATGTGGTAAAGCCGTTTTTCCGTGAGCACATCGCCCGTCTCGACCGCCAGATCGTGCTGATCGATGCCATGCAGGCGCTGAACGCCGGGCCTGCCGCGATGGCCGATCTCGAACGCGCCGTTACGGAGATCCTCGCCTGCTTCCGCCCGGGGCGCGGCAATTTTTTGACCGACTGGTTCGCCCGTCGCATCGATCGCATCCTGATCGCGGCGACCAAGGCCGACCATCTGCACCATGAAAGCCACGATCGCCTGCAGGCGATCGTGCGACGCCTCGCCGATCGCGCCATAGCCAAAGCAAGTTTCACCGGCGCTGCCGTCGATGTCGTTGCGATGGCTGCTGTTCGCGCCACCCGTGAAGGTACGGTCAAGCAAGGTGGAGAGACCTTGCCGGTGATCATCGGCACACCGTTGGAAGGCGAACGGATTGGTGACGAGACTTTCAATGGGCACACAGAAACAGCTATATTTCCCGGTGACTTACCAAGAAGTGTTGATGCCGTTTTCGAAGAACCCGCGACGGACCAGGCCGGCGAGACTGATCCCGCCATCCGCTTCGTGCGCTTCCGGCCGCCGAAACTCGAGCGCACCGCCGAAGGCGTGACATTGTCGCTGCCGCACATCCGTCTTGACCGTGCCCTGCAGTTCCTGATCGGAGACCGCCTCGCATGACCACGTCCCGCAAGCCGGCGGCGTTCCGCATCGAGTCGGAAGCCGTTCCGAATCCCATCGGGAAGTCGACGGAACCAACGCGCAAACCGCGTGCGATGAAAGCCGAAGCCGTCGTCGTGCCTGATGCAGTCGACGTTTTCGACGAGCCGGACCTGGTCGCCGCCGAACCGCCCCCTGCGCCGGCACCGCGCAAACGTTCGCTGCTTGCCAATCTTTTCTTTGGCGCCATCGGCATCCTGGTATCACTGGCCATCGGCCTATGGACGGACCGGCTGATCCGTGACCTGTTCACGCGTGCCGACTGGCTGGGCTGGTTGGCCGCCGGCGTCGCGACGGTCGCTCTGCTGGCGTTGTTGGTCATCCTGGCCCGCGAATTCCTTGCGATTGCGCGACTTGCCAAGGTGGAAAAGCTGCAAAGCCGCGCTCTGGATGCCATTGCCCGCGACGATCCTAACGCCGCACGCGCGGTGGTCGACGAACTGTCCGCTTTCGTCGCGGCTCGACCACAGACTGCGGCCGGCCGCCGTGCATTGGCCGAACTGCGCGGCGAGATCATTGACGGCGGCGATCTCGTCCGACTGGCTGAGACCGAAATCCTCGGCCCTCTCGATGCTCAGGCGAAGACGATGATTCTGGACGCAGCCAAGCGCGTGTCGCTGGTAACCGCTGTCAGCCCACGCGCGTTGGTCGATGTTGCCTATGTCGTGTTCGAGGCCGGACGGCTGATCCGACGCCTTTCGGAGCTTTATGGGGGCCGTCCAGGCACGCTGGGCTTTTTCCGGCTTGCCCGCAGCGTGCTCGCGCATCTCGCCGTTACCGGCTCGATCGCCGTCGGCGACAGCTTTGTCCAGCAGATCGTCGGTCACGGCCTGGCGGCCCGGCTGTCGGCAAAACTGGGTGAAGGTGTGGTCAACGGCATGATGACGGCACGAATCGGTATTGCTGCCATGGAAACCGCCCGCCCCTTGCCTTTCACCGCGGTCAAACGGCCCGGCATGAGCGATTTCCTTACCGCGCTGACCTCTTTTGCCGGTGGAAAGGACCGCAGTAGCGGCACCAGTTCCTAGGTTTTCCGCCCTTCAGGCGCGAACGGGTGACGAAGCATTAACCAATCTTCTTCATGGTTGGCCTGGTTCCAACACAGCGTCCTCGTTGCCGGGTGTCATCCATGAAAAGCATGCTCTTGTCTGCCGCCATGCCCTTCGCACTCGCGGCTGTTGCCTCGATTGCAGGGGCCACCTCGGCATCCGGTGCCGACCGCGACAAGCAGTTCTTCCAATCGGTCGAGGGACAGTGGGTCGGACCGGGTGAAATCGTTGCCGGTAAATACAAGGGAACCAAGTTTACCTGCAATTTCAAGGGTTCCACACCCGAGGGCAGCAAGGTTGGCATGTCGCTGGACGGTGATTGCCGCGTCGGCGTCTTCTCTCAGAAGATGGGCGCCACGGTCGAGCGCAAAGGGCGCGAAGGCTATAAGGGCTCCTTCATGGGCGGTTCGTCAGGCTCGGGGCTCGATATCATTTCCGGCAACGTCGTCGACAATCGCAAGGTGGTCTTCGCCATCAACCGCAATCAGCTCCGCGGCGTCATGCAGGCGCGCGTGCCCAACGACAATTCGATGATCGTCACCGTTTCAGTGAAGGTCGACCAACAGATGGTTCCGGTGATCGGCATGAACCTGAAGCGCGTCGACGGAGTGGCCGTGGGCGCAATCGCCCGCAACTGACGGAACGACCCCCCAAAAAAAACGGCGGCCATGGCCGCCGTTTTCGTTTTCACCGTGCACAAGGTGCAAGAATGAGCAATCAGCCCTTCTTCACTTCGGCGATAATTTCGTCATAGGCCTTGCAAGCGTCGGCCTGGTTGTTCGAACCCGAATATTTGGTGGCGATTTCCTGAACCTTGGCCGCCCACTCCGAAGCCTTGGCCGGGTTCTTGGTCACAGATTCCTGGACTGCGGTCGTCAATTCCTGGGTTTTCTTGCCGATGACTTCGGCGGTGCATTCGGGCGCCTTCGAGCAGGCTGAAAGACCGAGCGCCGCCACGCCGACAACAGCCAGCACAATCTTCTTCATGGTAGTCCTCTCCATAATGGCGACGATCCCGTCCGCCCTGCGTTTATAGCCCCAGCCCTCGTCGTCCATAGCGCGCCACTGAGGCCTGCTGCAACTCACCAACGTACAGCCCTTGGAAATATTGGATTTACCGGCCGTGACCCCGTCCATCGGCGCGGCTTGAAGGACGCTGATTCGGGGCTGTTCGTGGCGCAATGAAGTCGCCAGCGCGGAATGCGATCAGCAGAGATGGCATTCCACTCCGGCTCCTGTTCTGTCGCATGATCCTTGTCCAAAAAGTCTGCAACTTTTCGGCATCATGCTCTATCCTGACCAAGGGACTCCTCCCTCCAACGACACAGCAAAAAGCAGGAACAGCGATGGCGGTTGAGGCTTCAGGCAGCGAATTGGTGAACGTGGTCGCGCTTCTCGGCGCCGGGGTCATCGCCGTACCCATCTTCAAGCGCGTCGGCCTCGGCTCGATCCTTGGCTACCTGGCAGCAGGATTGGCCATCGGCCCGTTCGGCCTGCGCATCTTTTCCGACCCCGCTGCGATCTTGCATGTGGCGGAGCTTGGCGTGGTGATGTTCCTGTTCATCATCGGCCTCGAAATGCAACCGTCGCGGTTGTGGGGTCTGCGTCGTGACATATTCGGGCTGGGCGCGCTGCAGGTCGGATTGTGTGCGCTGCTGCTGACGGCGTGCGGACTTGCGGGTGGGTTCCCGGTCGCCCAGGCTTTTGTCGCCGGCGCCGGCTTCGTTCTGACCTCGACCGCCATCGTGATGCAATTACTCGAGGAACAAGGCGAAATCGCCACCCCGAAGGGGCAGCGCATGGTCTCGATCCTGCTGCTCGAAGACCTGGCCATCGTGCCACTGCTGGCGCTGGTGGCCTTTCTGGCCCCGGGCGGCGCCGACACCACCTTGCAACAGCGTGTCGCCGAGATCGGCATCGGCGTCGCCGCGATCGTCGGCCTGGTGGTCGCCGGCCGCTATCTGCTCAATCCGTTGTTTCGCGTCCTCGCCGATGCGCGTGCTCGCGAGGTGATGACGGCCGCGGCCTTGCTGGTCGTACTGGGATCGGCGCTTGTCATGCAGATGAGCGGCCTTTCCATGGCGATGGGCGCCTTCCTGGCCGGCGTGCTGTTGTCTGAATCGACCTTCCGCCATCAGCTCGAGGCCGATATCGAACCGTTTCGCGGCGTGTTGCTCGGCCTGTTCTTCCTGGCCGTCGGCATGTCGCTCAATCTCGCCGTCGTGGCTGAGAACTGGCAACTGGTCGCGATCTATGTCGTCGCCTACATGGTTGCCAAGGCGTTCGGCATCTACGCAGTGGCACGATTGTTGAAGGCGTCGCATCGCGAGGCGATCGAACGTGCCGCTGTGATGGCGCAGGGCGGGGAATTCGCTTTCGTGCTCTATTCCTCCGCCAGCCAGGCGGGCATCATCGACGGTCCGGCGAACGCGATCCTTACCGCCATCATCATCATCTCAATGGTGCTGACGCCTTTGGTGATCATAGCGCTTCGCTATCTGTACCCACCGCGCGACGAGCCCTCGCTTGACGGTGTCGATGTCGCTGAAGGCCTGTCGGGCTCGGTGCTCATCATCGGCTTCGGCCGGTTCGGCCAGATCGCCAGCCAGCCGCTCATCCTGCGCGGCGTCGACGTCTCGATCATCGACAACGATGTCGAGATGATCCAGGCCGCCGCGAATTTCGGCTTCAAGGTCTATTACGGCGACGGCACCAGGCTTGATATCCTGCACGCAGCAGGTGCCGGACGCGCCCGCGCGGTGCTGATCTGCGTCGACAAGCCGGAAACCGCCGTACGCGTCGCTGAACTGGTCAAGGCGGAGTTCCCATTGGTGACGGTTTTCGCCCGGGCCTTCGACCGCGGCACTTCGCTGCAACTGGTCAAAGCCGGTGTCGACTTTCAGCTGCGTGAGACCTTCGAATCGGCACTGGTCTTTGGCGGTTCGACGCTTGAAGCGTTGGGTGAAGATCCGGACGAAGTCGCAGAGGTCATCGAGGACGTGCGTCGGCGCGACGCGGCACGCTTCGACCTGCAGCTCACCGGAGATATTCGCGATGGGCGCAACTTCCTGAAGGGCAATCTGGCGACGCCAGCTCCAGCGCCTGTGACGCAGCCGCGCCGCCCGGCCCAGGCGCTCAGCGAGGAGACGGCAGAGGTCCTCAAAAACGCGAGCTCCGCCGCCTCGTCATAGACTCAAACTTTTCCAGGCAATTTACTGAGATAACAGAGGAAATAGATAGCAATGATGGACGAACGCGCGCTTGGCATCACGGCCTTCTGGCGCAAAGCAGGCGCGGATGCGTGGTTCTTGAAAAACGAGGCCTTCGACACCGAGCTCCGCAACCGGTTCCTCGACCTGCATTATGCGGCGGCTCGGCGGGAACTAGACGACTGGATTGACCACGCTGAAAGTGCGCTGGCGCTGATGATCCTGCTCGATCAATTCCCGCGCAACTGCTTCCGCGGCACCGCGCACATGTTTGCTACCGATCCGCTCGCCCGCCATTTCGCGGCCAAAGCCGTGACAGCAGGGCACGACATGACGGTTGACGTTGATGTCCGAGTGTTCTTTTACCTGCCCTTCGAGCATTCCGAGAATCTGAAGGACCAGCAGCGCAGCGTCGAGCTGACAGAGGCCAATGCGCCGGATTATCTCAAATATGCCATCGAGCACCGTGACATCATCGAGCGTTTTGGCCGCTTTCCGCATCGCAATCCGCCACTCGGCCGCGAAACCACCGCGCAGGAAAAGGCATTTCTCGACGACGGTGGGTTTTCCGGCTGAATTGAAGGAACTCGCTGCCCGCCGAGATTAGAGCGATTCCAGGAAAGTGCGTAGCGGTTTTTCGTCCGGAATTGCGTAAAAACAAAGAGTTAGAGCGTTTCCACGTTTCCGTAAAACGGAAACGCTCTAGGCCTGCCACCAATCGCGACCGGACGGCAACCGTTCAATACCCTCGATATCCATGGCCGCAAGCCGCTCTGAAACAGTCTTACCGGCCAGGACGAGCTGCGGCGCGATTTCGGCCAGTGGTACCATGACGAAGGCGCGCTCCAGCATACGCGGATGCGGGACTGCCAATTCGGTTTCGTGAATGGCGCGGTTGCCGAAGACGAGGATGTCGATATCGATGAGGCGCGGACCCCAGCGTTCCTCGCGCACCCGCTTCAGCTTTCGTTCGGTTTCCAGACACAGTTCCAGGAGCACATGCGGCGTGAGGTTGGTCGTCAGCTCCGCGGCGATATTCAGAAAATCCGGCTGGTCGGTCTTGCCCCAGGGTGGCGTACGGTAAAGCGAGGAGACCGCCACCACGCGTGTTCCGGCATCCCGGTTCAACATACGCAAGGCCGAGGCGATGGACTGGGCCGGATCGCCGAGATTGCCGCCGAGGCTGAGAAAAACGGTGTTATTGCGGCCAGACAATGGTGACCTCAACGTAATCGAGCACGCCGGGCACCGGCGCATTGGGCTTGCGGACGGTGATTTCAGCCGTCTTGATCTGCGGGAAACGCTGAGTCAGCGCCCTGGCGACATCGAGCGCCAGCGCCTCGATGAGGAAACGCCGTTCGCCCGTGATGATCTTTTCGATGACGGTGAAGGCAATGCCGTAGTCGACGGTACCGTCGATGGCATCTTCATCCAGTTCCTTGGCAGGGTCGACGGTCAGTACCGCGTCGACATAGAAGCGCTGGCCGAGCCGCTCTTCCTCGTCATGCACGCCGTGCCTGGCAAAGAAGGCGCAGTTCTTCATGCGGATGACGTACATTAGCGAGGTTCCTGCCGGGTGTTGTTACGGGCCAACATAGCATCCGCAACGGCCAACGCATCCACGTTGATTGCGACATCATGGACGCGAAAAAGATCGGCGCCCTTGAGCCGCAGAATGACGCTGGTGGCCGCGGTGCCGGCCGCTCGATCTGCGGCATCCTTGCCCGTGACGGTGCCGACAAAGCGCTTTCGGGATGTCCCGACGATGAGCGGAAAACCAAGGTCGGACAATTCCTCGAAGCGCGCCATCAGATCGAGGTTTTCCTCAGCCGTTTCCTTGTTGAAGCCAAAACCGGGGTCGAGCACGATCTGCTCGTCGTCGACACCGGCTTTTCGCGCGATCTCCAGCGACTTCTCCAGGAAGATGCGCTGATCAGCAATGACATCCTGCAGTTTTTCGCGGCCACGACCGGTATGCATGATGATCACACCGGCACTGGCTCGCGAAACCTCATCTGCGATTTCAGGTTCACGCTGCAACCCATGGACATCATTGACAATATGGGCGCCATATTCAAGCGCCAGACGCGCGGTCTCGGCGCGGTAGGTGTCGACGGAGATCAACGCCTCGCCGCGCTTTGCCAACTGCTCGATGACCGGCAGCACGCGCTGCTGCTCTTCCAGCGCCGTGACGGGCGCAGCGCCTGGCCGGGTCGACTCCCCGCCAACGTCGATGATGGCGGCCCCTTCATGCACCATACGGGACGCCTGTTCGACCGCCAGCTCCAGCGCGTCGAACTGGCCGCCATCTGAAAATGAGTCAGGCGTCACGTTGAGGATGCCCATGACGACAGACCTCTCGCCAAGGTCGAGATGGCGTCCATGCGCCAATTGCCATCGTCTGTTCATCTTTGCCCGCCAAGCTGTGCTGGCGATACGTATTTCGTTGCGCCGGCAAGGGCCGTAACGCAAGGTGGGGCAAGAGGCAATAAAATGAATCGAACTCTGCTCACCGCGCTGCTTCTCCTTTTCGCCGTTTCGACGGCCGATGCGGCGAATCTGGTGAAAACCTACAGCTATTTTTCAATCGGCGGGCGCTCGCTGGAGCAGATCCAATCCGAACTGTCGAAACGTGGACCGTCGGTGAAATCCACCGGCATGCGCCACCCAGGGGCCACTCGCATGGCTTTCACCAGCCGCATTGGTTACGCTGATGAGGCAAATTCTTGCCCTTCGGACGGCGCATCCAATCTGTTCTGCAGATTCACGGGCTATGGAAAGCTCGAGCAATCATGCCGAATTGTGTCAGCGGTCGTAACTGTTAAGACCGGAGTTGTTTTGCCCAGATGGAAACCGCGCGGCAAGGTGGGACCAGATGTGCGGCTGTTTTGGAATACGCTTGCTGCCGACATCAAGCGACATGAGGATCGGCATGTCGAGATAGCCAAGGACTATGGGCATCGCCTTGAAAGTGCATTGATGGGCATCGGCCAAGCGGACGATTGCAAGGTTGCCGCTGCGAAGGCCAAGGAAGTGACGGCAAAAATCCTCACCCAGCACGATCAAGCCCAGGTTGAATTCGACCGGGTGGAAATGGTCAACTTCGAAAGCCGCATCATTCGGCTGATGCGATACCGTATCCAGCAGATCGAAGCCGGACGCCTGCCTGGCTGAATGGTAATCTCAAGATTTTATTGGATTTTGCGAAACAGGATCAACGGAAGCAAACCATTGGTCCTTGAGACTCGCGGGCTATATAGGGAACGAGATCGCTGACGAGGCGTATTCGTTGCGCTCAAGATAAAAAATTCTGCCGTCTGTCGAAACGAGCACAGCACGCGCGACATAAGTTCGGCCAGTACAGGCTTCTCGACGGACGATTAAAGCCGCACACATTACCCGACCCTGCTGGGTTCGCTTCAGGCAGGTGTGCCCGGCAAACAGGTGAATGACCATGGACCAGACCGTTTCCAAGCCTGCAGCGGTTGAAGGCGGCACACTTTCGGAACGCGAAAAGAACGCGATCATCGGCGGCGTGCTTCTGTCGATGCTGCTGGCAGCACTTGACCAGACCATCGTGGCACCGGCCATGCCGACCATAGCGGCGGCGCTCGGTCATGCGCAGTATCTCCCCTGGATCGTCACGGGCTACCTGCTCACAGCCACCGCCATGGCCCCGCTCTACGGCAAGATTTCCGACGTGCATGGCCGGCGGCCGACGCTTTATGCGGCGATCCTCATCTTCCTCACCGGCTCCTTGGTGGCGGCGCTTGCGCCCAACATGCTGGTGCTGATCATCGGTCGCGCGATCCAGGGGCTGGGTGGTGGCGGCCTGTTCGCCCTGGCGCAAACGGTGATCGGCGATCTGGTGCCGCCAAAAGAACGTGCTCGCTACGCAGCCTGGATTTCTGGCACCTGGGCTGTCGCCAGCATTGCCGGCCCTCTGCTCGGCGGCACTTTTGCAGAACATCTGCACTGGTCGCTGATCTTCTGGATCAACCTGCCGCTTGGACTGCTGGCAATGGCCATCATCAACAAGCCGCTGAAAAAACTCCCGGTCGCGGCCCATCGCCATAGCATCGACTGGCTGGGGGCCGCGCTGCTTGTCATCGCCACCTCGCTGCTGCTTCTCGCATTGAATTGGGGAGGCGGCACCTACCCTTGGGATTCTCCGCAAATCCTCGGCCTGTTTGCCGCCTCGGCAATAGTCTGGGCCATCTTCGCACTCCGACTGGTCAAGGCAATCGAGCCGCTGATCTCGCTGGACGTGCTCGGTAATTCGATCGTCCTTGCCGGTACGCTGTCGCTGTTCCTTCTGCAGGCCGCCAATGTCGGACTATCCGTGTACCTGCCGGTCTATCTGCAGGCCCATCTCGGCCTGACTGCTTCCGAATCCGGCATCGCGATGCTCGGCATTCTGCTCGGCACCGTTGCTGGCGCCACCACCTCAGGACGCCTGATCCCGCGCTTTGTCCACTACAAGCGGCTCGCGCTGGTTGGCGTCTGTTTCGGCATCGTTTCCCTGGCAGCGCTCGCAATCATTGCCGGCAGCACCTCGCTGATCTCGGTGATCGTGCTGACCACGTGCGTCGGCTATGGCGCAGGCACCACCTTCCCGGTGGCGACGATATCCGTGCAAAATGCGGTCGAGCACAATTATCTCGGCGTGGCGACAGGCGTGCTCACCTTCATGCGGTCTCTGGGCGGCGCGCTTGGTGTCGCGCTGCTGGGTGCGGTCGGCGTCGCCTATGGCCTGCCATTGATGGGTGAAGGCATCCAGACGCAGGCGCAGCTGTCGTCGGTCATTCCGTTTGCCGCGATCTTCTTCGTCAGCGCGGCGCTGCTTGTCGCCACGCTTGCCGCCCTCGCGATGATGCCGGAGAAGCCGCTACGCGGCCGCCGCGAAGCCGAAGCGCCGATGATTGCGGAATAAGCCGTTTAGAAACAGAGCATTACAGCTTTAAGCTGAGGCATCAGCCCTGGCGCGCGGGGATGCGCACCACCAGCCCGTCCAGTTCGTCGCGAACCTTGATCTGGCAGGACAGGCGCGAATTCGGCTGCACCTCATAGGCGAAGTCGAGCATGTCCTCCTCCATCGCCTCGGGCTCGCCGACCACGCCTGTCCAGGCCTCATCGACATAGACGTGGCAGGTTGCGCATGCGCAGGCACCGCCGCATTCGGCCTCGATACCCGGGACCGCGTTACGGATGGCGTTCTCCATGACCGTCGAGCCATTTTCGGCATCGACGTCAAAATGCGTCCCGTCATGGGTGATGTAGGTCAGTTTTGTCATTTGGTCACCTGAGAAGTCACAGCCGAGATAATCACTCAGCGGCGCAAGTCAACTGTCGCGCGAAACCGCCTCAAAGTGACGCTTTTGGGAAAACCGGGCTTCGGCCAGAGGACAGTGATCGTCCATCCAGCCGGCAGACCGCCCTATCGGCTGATCGCGGCGATGAAATCGCGGACATCCTCGACCAACGGGCCGAGTTTCTTCACAAGGCGATCGTCTTCCGGCTGGCGCTCGAATGCGGCCGCCCAATCGGCTATGGCCAAGGCACCGACCCCGCGCGCAGAGCCCTTCAGTGCGTGTGCCAAAAGGAGACGCTGACTTTTGTCCGCAGACGGCAGCCTCTCATCCACCGAGAGCGCCTGCTGCACAAACAGTGCCAGCACCTCACGCTCGAGATCTCGATCGCCCATGGTTTGTCGAGACAGATGTTCCATATCCACAGGCCTGTTTCCGGCCCGGCCCGATGCTTCTCCACCGGGCATCGAGAACGCCACGTTTACGCTACGCATAACACTCAACTCCATTGTCGCAGCAGCCTGAGGCCGCACAAGCTAACGAATTCCGATGGATGGCGGGTTAACAAGGAGTTGTGAAAAATGTTTGGCAACGCGTGCCCGGCTCACGCCTCCGTTAACCTTATATTTAAAGTTTTACGTATGCCGCCGAATGCATGTTTTCTTTACCCCCCTGTGTCATTACGATACGAGGGTCCAAAATCAGGCCTCGGCGCGGGACGAAAAAAGACAATAACGACCGCTCTCGCAGCAGCTAGTACAGGGTAGCGAAGGCATGGCGAAGAAAACCAGCACGACGAAGAATCTCGATTCCGAGGTTGCGAAGGAGCTCGAGCAAGCTCTTGATTTCGACCTCTCCGGACAGTCGGGAGACCTCGACATCGCTGCCTCCATGGAAGATCTGGAAGCCCAGATATCACAGGCTGCAGACGAACTCGCGCGCGCCGGCCGCGCCGAAAAGGCAGCACCGGCAGAGGCCCCCCAGCCCGCCAAGGCCGCAACGACTGAAGCCAAGCCTGCCGAACTTCGGCCCGCCGAGCCGCGCAACGGTGCAGCCCAGCCAGCTGGATTTTCTCCCGCCAATGACGATCGCCAGAAGGACTATCGCTCCTTGCTGCACGGTCTCAATCGTCGCGCCTCCAACACCATCTATTGGGTGGTGGCTTTCGTCTCGATCGCCTGGATCGCCGGTGCCGCGGCACTCGCCAACCTCCTTTTCGGTCCCGACATCTGGAACATTCGCTCGCTCGCGCAGCTGCTGCAGCGACCGGAGTTGATCGGCATCGCCGTTGCGGCGATTGTTCCGATCGTCCTGTTCTGGGCTTTCGCCGCGATGGTCCGCCGCGCGCAGGACATGCGATTGGCCGCCCAATCGATGACGGAAGTAGCCTTCCGTCTCGCCGAGCCGGAGAACATCGCACAAGACCGCGTGATGATGATCGGCCAGGCCGTACGCCGCGAGGTCGCGGCCATGGGCGAAGGTATCGAACGCACGCTCGCGCGTGCCGTCGAACTGGAAAGCCTGGTGCACAGCGAAGTCAGCCAGCTCGAACGCTCCTATACGGAAAATGAGAGCCGCATCCGCAACCTGGTCGACGGGTTGGGCAGCGAACGCGAGGCCGTCATCGGCCATGCCGAGCGTGTGCGGGCTTCGATCTCGGGCGCGCATGAGACCCTGCGCGATGAGATCAACTCGGCCAGCGACGTCATCCGCGAGAATATCCTCGGCGCTTCGAGCAAGCTGTCGATGACCATCAGCTCGTCGGGCGATCAGCTGATCGACCGCATCAATGAAAGCTCGATGTCGATTTTCGATTCCGTCGAAAGCCGCCTCGACACGATCACCGATCGCCTCTCCACATCCGGCGAAGCCTTCGCCAGCCTGCTGGACACGCGCATCGCCAAGCTCACCGACAGCACCGACGGGTTGACCCGTTCGCTGACGGAACTGCTCGACGACCGGACGCAAGGCATGGTCTCGCTGCTGGGTGGTGCCGCTCGTACGCTGAGTTCCGAATTCGAATCCAGCCTCTCCGGCATCGAGCGTACGCTGGCCGAGCGCGGCCAGGCGCTGATCAGCGAATTCCAGACCCGAGCAGAAGCGCTCGACACGGGCACTCAGAAGCTCAACGCCGCTCTGGAAGCACGCGCACGCCAGATCAACGAAACGCTGGTCGATCGCGCGCGCGATATCGCCAACGCCTTCACCGACGGCAAGGATACGCTGTCCGCCATCATCGATCAGGGCAAGGCGCAGATCGGCGCCGACATGGCCGATATCGTTACCTCGACCTCGACGATGCTGGAGGCTCGCGCAACCGACTTTGCCGGCCGCATGGAGGCCGCGCACCACGCAGTGTCGCGCACTTTCGACGCCGATATCGCTCGTCTCGCCGACGCCCGCGCCGGCATCGAGGAAGCGGTCGAGAACCACAGCCGCAAGCTGGAAGAGAGCCGCGAGCGCATGGCCTCCGCCATGCAGGCGGATCTGGAGAAGTTCTCCGAAGGCCGTGCCGCTATCGACGAGGCCGTCACCTCGCAAGTGCACCTGCTGTCCGAAGGACGCAACCTTATCAGCCGCGCTCTGGAAGAGGATCTGCGCAAGGTCAACGAGTCGCGCGCGGCCATCGATGCCTCGCTCGGCAGCCATCTGGAGCGCCTGGAGGAAGGCCGTTCGCGCCTGACCCATGCTCTCAATGAAGACGCCGACAAGCTGGTGCATGCCCGCACCATCATCGATGAAATGGTTTCCGGCCATGTCGGCAAGCTGGCCGAGGGTCGTGGTATCCTCGCTCGCGCTCTCGATGCTGATCTCAACAAACTGACCGAAAGCCGCGCAGACATTGACAATTTGGTCGCCGGCCAGGTTGCCAAGATCGCCGAAGGCCGCGCCGTTCTGGCACGTGCGTTGGAGGCCGACGTCGACAGCATCAAGGCGCTGATGGAAAGCCATTCCGTGCAGCTCGCCGACGATCGCGACCAACTCGGTCGCGCGCTCGACGCAGATCTGTCCAGCATCCGCCGGCTGGTCACCGACCACTCCGGCCAGCTCGTCAACGAACGCAGCCTGCTCTCGCAGACACTGGAATCGGACCTTGCCAAGCTGGCCGAAAGCCGCGCTTCAATCGATGGGCTGGTTGCGGGTCAGGTCGAGAAGCTGGCCGAGGGCCGCGATATCCTCAAACGTGCCCTGGAGGCCGACCTCGGCACGATCAGCTCCGTCATTTCCGACCAGTCGCAGAGACTGACCGACGACCGCGCGCAATTCGCCCGCCTGCTGGAACAGGATCTGGCGAGCGTCAATGAACTCGTGCGCGGGCATGCCGAACAGCTTGCAACCGACCGCTCGCAGCTTGCCAAAGCTCTGGAAGACGATCTCGCCAAGCTTGCCGACAGCCGCTCGTCTATCGACGGTCTGGTCACCGGTCAGGTCGAGAAGCTGGCCGAAGGCCGCGACATCCTCAAGCGCGCCCTGGAGGCCGATCTCAATGCCATCACGGCAGCGATCGGCGATCAGTCGCAGAAGCTTGCCGACAACCGTGCCCTGTTCTCTTCGGCGCTGGACACCGATCTCAGCAACGTCAATCAATTGATCGCCGGCCACAGCGAGCGGCTCGCCGCGGACCGCTCCCTGCTTGCCAGGGCTCTGGAAGACGATCTCGCCAAACTTGCCGACAGCCGCTCGTCCATCGACGGATTGGTCGCCGGTCAAGTCGAGAAACTGGCCGAAGGCCGCGACATCCTGAAGCGCGCCCTGGAGGCCGATCTCAATGCCATCACGGCCACGATTGCCGATCAGTCGCAGAAACTGACCGATAACCGCGCCCAGTTCTCGCAGGCGCTGGATGCCGACCTTGCGAGCGTCAATCATCTTGTCGCCGGCCACAGCGAGCGGCTCGCCGCGGACCGCTCCCTGCTTGCCAGGGCCCTGGAAGACGATCTCACCAAACTTGCCGACAGTCGCTCGTCCATCGACGGACTGGTCGCCGGTCAAGTCGAGAAACTCGCCGAAGGTCGCGACATCCTGAAGCGCGCCCTGGAGGCCGACCTCAACACGATCACGGCCACGATAGCCGATCAGTCACAGAAACTGACCGATAACCGCGCCGAGTTCTCGCAGGCACTGGATGCCGATCTTGCGAACGTCAATCATCTTGTCGCCGGTCACAGCGAGCGGCTCGCCGCCGATCGCTCCCTGCTCTCCAAGGCACTCGAAGAGAACCTCTCGAGCGTCAGTAATCTCGTGGCCAGCCACAGCGACAGGCTGGCGGCAGACCGCTCTCTGCTCTCCAGGGCACTGGAAGACGATCTCGCCAAGCTCGCCGACAGCCGCTCGTCCATCGACGGATTGGTCGCCGGCCAGGTGGAAAAGCTGGCAGAGGGCCGCGATATCCTGAAGCGTGCGCTCGAAGCCGATCTCGCCAAGATCGGCGAAAGCCGCGGCGGCATCGACGAGGCCATCGCGGGCCATGTCGGCCGGCTGGCGGAAGGCCGCAACATGCTCACCCGCGCTCTGGAAGAGGATCTTGCCAAGCTGGCCGAAAGCCGCGAATCCATCGACGGACTGGTTTCCGGTCAGGTCGAGAAGCTGGCAGAGGGCCGCGATATCCTCAAGCGCGCCCTGGAAAGCGACCTCAATACCATCAGTGCGACGATTGCCGATCAATCGCAGAAGCTGGTCGACAACCGAGCTCAGTTCTCAGAGGCATTGGATGCCGACCTGAACCGGGTCAACAACCTGGTGGCCGGCCACGGCGAACGACTGGCCAGCGACCGCGCCTTGCTTGCCAGGTCTCTGGAAGACGATCTCGCCAAGCTCGCCGAAAGCCGTGCCGCGATCGATGGCCTTGTCGCTGCTCAGGTCGAGAAGCTGGCCGAAGGCCGCGATATCCTCAAGCGCGCCCTGGAAGCCGATCTGTCGTCAATCGGCGGCGTCATGGCAGGCCAGTCGCAGAAGCTTGTCGATGCCCGCACCGATTTCCAGCAGGCGCTCGACGATGAATTGCGGCGCGTCAACGACATCGTCGCCGGCCACAGCCAGCGGCTCGCCGCTGATCGCTCGATGCTCACCTCGGCGCTGGAAGACGACCTCGCCAAGCTCGCCGAGAGCCGCTCGTCCATCGACGGCCTTGTCGCCGGCCAGGTGGAGAAGCTGGCCGAGGGCCGTGATATCCTGCGGCGCGCTTTGGATGCCGACCTCGCCAAGCTCAACGAGAGCCGCAGTGGCATCGATGCCGTCATCGCCGACCATGTCGGCAAGCTGGCCGAAGGTCGTGACCTCTTGACCCGCGCGCTGGAAACCGACCTCGCCGCCATCGACGGCGCGCTCGGCGGCCACGCCCAGCGCTTGGCCGACAACCGCGCCGACTTCGCGCAAGCGCTGGAAGGCAGCCTGGAGCACGTTCAGGGCCTGATTTCGGGCCACAACGACCGGCTCTCGGCGGATCGTTCGGCCCTCACCCAGGCACTCGAGGAAGACCTCGCCAAGCTGGTCGATGCCCGCCGCGACATCGACCGCGCCCTGGCTGGACACATCGACCAGATCGCGACCTCTTCCACAAGCATTTCGGACGCCATCGCAGCCGATATCGACAAGGTCGAGCAGGCTTTCGCTCGCCAGATCGGCGTCATCGAGGAGCGTTCCAGCACGATGGAGCGCGCGCTCAATGCCGGCGTCGACAACATTCGCGGTGCGCTGGAAAAGAGCGCGCTCTATGTTGCCGGCCAGCTGCGCGAAAAGGTTCTAGAGGTCACCAACACGCTGCACGAGCAGGCCGGCATTGCCTTCACCGATGCCGACCGCAAGATCGCCGAGCGCGCCGAACAGACCTCGGCCGCCCTGCTCGCACGTGCCGAAGACATCGCCCAGACGTTCGAGAGCGCGGACCAGAAGCTGGTGGCCCGTGCCGTGGAGACGGCACAGACCCTGGCTGCCCGCGCCGGCGACATCCTGCGCAACTTCGAGGATGCCGATCAGCGCATGGGCATCCGTATCGGCGAATCCGCTGATGCGCTTGCCGCCCGTGCAACCGATCTCGGCCGTGTCTTCGAAACGGTCGAACAGCAGCTGGCAGCCCGCATTGCGGAAGGCTCGGACGCGCTGTCGGCACGTGCCGCAGAGATCAGCCGCGTCTTCGACGAAGCCGACAACCGCATGGTATCCCGCATTTCCGACAGCGCTTCGGCGATCGGCAGCCATGCCGATCAGATCGTCGGAGCCTTCGAGGATACCGAGCGCCGCGTGGCCGACCGCGCCCGCATGACCGGCGAGGAGCTTGCCGGCCATGCCGTCGAGATCGAGCGCGCCTTGACCAGCGCCGACCAGCGTCTGGCCTCCAGCGCGGCTGCCACTGCAACACGTGTCGAAGACCAGATCGCCAGTGTCGAGAACCGCTTTGCGGCATCGGCCGATGCGATGGGTCAGAAGCTCGAGCAGCAGATCACGCAGGCCGAAGGCCAGCTCGCCTCGCGCGCCAATGTCATCGCCGAAACCTTCGCCGCCGTTGGCCAGCATATCGGTCAGAGCACGAATGAAGCGGCCAAGACCATCGGTGCCAACACACGCGAGCTCAACTCGATGCTGGCGGCCCGTTCCGCCGAACTGTCCAAGATCCTCGACGAGACGGCACGCCCGCTGGTCGACAAGTTCTCGGAAGGCGGCATCGAGATGCAGAAGAGCATGGAGGAAGCGACCGAACGCGCCACCTCGACGCTGCGGCGCGAAAACGCCGCCCTTGCGGACGCGCTGGCCAGCCGCACGGCTGAAACGCTCGCGGCAGTCGACGGCGCCCGTTCGTCTCTGGCCGACAATGTTGCCGATCTCATCGGTCGCATGACCAATTCGGCCGACCAGCTCAACACGCTGATCGCCAAGGCTTCGGAAAATCTCGGTGAGGTCGAGACCCGCCTTACCGGTTCGACCCAGAGCTTCGCGGCGACCACGGAGAAGGCTTCGCAAACCTTCGCCAGCTCGGCTCGCCTGGTCGATTCCAACACGACCAGACTGACCGAACTGTCTTCGGCGACGTTGCGCGAAGTGGCTTCCATCGCCACCCGCTTCGACGAACACAGCCGCCTGCTTGCCAGTGCCTCGGACCTGCTCGGCTCCGCACAGAGCAATCTGGAGCACACATTGGCACGTCAGTCCTCGCTCGATGACCTTGCGGTTGGCCTGGTCAAGAAGTCGGAAGATCTGGAAAAGGTCATGCGTTCCTTCGAAACGCTGGTCGGCCAGACGCTGCAAAGCGCCGAAGGCAGGACACTGGAATCGGCCGACAAGATCCGCGTCGCCATTTCGGAGGTGGTCGATTCCGCTACCAAGCGTTTCTCGGACGCCACCGAGGAGATGCGTCGCACCGCCGGCTCGATCAAGAGCGAGCTGGATCTGACTCGCGCCGAACTGCGCAAGGGTGTCATCGAGATGCCGGAAGAAGCGAAGGAATCGACCACGGCGATCCGCCGCGCGGTTTCCGAGCAGATCAACGCACTCAAGGAACTATCGGACATCGTCGCCAAGTCAGGCCGCACCGTTGACGTTTCGGAGCCGCGTAACTTGCGCCCTGCCCCAACGCCTGCTCCACGTCCATCGGAGCCGCCGTTGCGGCGTCCGGCGGAACCGCAGCGTCGTGCCCCTGAAGCGCCAGCCGCCCCAACAACCGGTCTGCGCGGCTCGCTGGACGCTGGCGAGACGGCGTTGCGGCCACGCGGTGACACTGGCGCCCGTACGCCACAAGGCGGCTGGGTGCGTGACCTGCTGACCGGCGCTTCGGAAGATGACGGTGCCCGGCCGACGCCGGCCCAGCCCCGGGCAACGCCGGTGCAACGTTCACCGCTGCATGTCGTGGAGTCGCTCAACTCGCTCTCCGTCGACATCGCCCGGGCCATCGACCACGATGCCTCGATCGAACTGTGGAACCGTTACCGGCGCGGTGAACGCGACGTGTTCACCCGTCGCCTCTACACGCTGAAGGGCCAGCAGACCTTCGACGACATCCGTCGCAAGTATCAGTCGGAAGCCGAGTTCCGGGCTGCCGTCGACCGCTACTGCGATGATTTCGAGAAGCTTCTCAAGGATGTCTCGCGCAACGATCGTGACAACATGATCTCGCAGACCTACCTCACCTCGGACACCGGCAAGGTCTACACCATGCTGGCTCATGCCAGCGGTCGCCTGCGCTGAGATCACGTCGAATAAGCTAAAAAGGCGGGAGCCATTCCCGCCTTTTTTTGTTTTATTTGATTGTTGGAGGATGCAATGCCCGATCGCCAACCCGACATCGCGTTTTTCCGCTCCCTTGAACAAAGCCTGCACCGTCCGGACATCCGGCGTTCGCGCAACGCTGTTGGTGAATGGCTCGCGGACGACTTTGTCGAGTTTGGCAGTTCCGGCTCCATCTATGACAAGCCGACCATACTCGACGCCTTGGCCAAGGAACCGATAGCCAATTCCGATGCGGCAATCGAATCGGATGATTTCAGGATGCGGGTTCTTTCCGCGGATGCAGTCTTGTTGACCTACCGCACCGTCAGTCGTTCATCCGAGCTCGGGATAGAAAGGCACGCGCTGCGCAGTTCGATCTGGCAGCAGATCGATGGTCGCTGGCAAATGAGTTTCCATCAGGGAACGATCGTTCCCAACAAGTGAAACTGAAGAAAATTCAGATCGTCGAATCCGACCAGCTCACGATCTCGCTCACCGCCTGACCGAAGGCGCGGTCAAGTGCGCTCACATAAGCCGAATTGCCACCGCCACCGGAAACCGGTGCACTGGCCCGGAAGCTGCGCGAGGCGCGTACTTCGCCGTTGCGATCGTTGAGGATGCGCACGTAGAGTTCGACGTGCGCCTGCTCACCTTGTTCGGCGCGCACCTCGAAGGCACGGATCTCGGTGATGATCTGGTAGTCGATCGCCAATCCTTCGCCCGGCCGGCCGACCCCTGCAAAACGGCCGGTGCGCTGGAACGCTTCGGCGAGCCTTGCCTGCACGATGACCGGCAGCCGGTCAGCCCATTGCGCGCCCTTGAGATACTGGATCGAGCGCTGGCCGGTCTTGATGACAATGTTCTGGCTGTCCAGCGCCTTCAGCGCTACCGGCTGCGTGACGAGGATCTGTCGTTTGCTTTGGCCACCGGTCTGCACGCTCGGCGTCGACAGCTCAAATGTATCGAGCGGCGCCGGACCACCGCCCGGCAGCGCCGCACATCCCGCAAGGATAGTCGCGAGCAGCAACGCGCCCGCATGCACTCGGATCGACTTCACGCGACGTCCCCACTGAACACAGCCGGCAGGTCCCCTTCCGGGCGGTATTTATCGATGGAACTGCACCGCGCCGTCAACGCCGTGCCCTTCCGTCATACTGGCGAACCTCGCCATCGCCACCCGACAGGATACGCTGCGGGTTGCGCTGGAAATCGGAAACCGCCTCTTCGATGCGATTGACCGAACGTCTGGTGTCCCCCACCAGAGCCTCAACATTCTGCAGCCCCTGGCCGGAGAAGCGCTGCAGATTGTCGGAGATGACACCGACGTGCTTGTTCAGCGTGTCGGCCACCTGCTTGAACGATTTCAGCGTTTCGCTTGCCTGCGCAACCAGACCCTTGGTGTCACCGGAACCGAGCATGCCGTCCACCTTGGCCAGAATGCCGTCGATGCGCACGGAGGCGTTGTTCAGGCGCTCCGCAAGCTGTTGCGCATCCTCGATGGTCTGCTGAATGTCATCCGAGCGCGCGGCGACCTTTTCGGTTACTTTGGCGATATCGGCCGAAGCCTTGCCGGCATTGACGCTGGCATCCTTGATATTGGCAAGCGCGACACGCACATCGGCCGGATCGACGCCGTCAAGCACGCCGTTGACCTTGTCGAGCGTCACCTGTGTCTTGGCGGCGAAATCGTTGATCGACCCCACCGCCTGCTTGACCTCGGCGATGGTCGAATCGAACTGGTCGCTCGTCTTGCTCAGATTGCGGGTGAATTCGTCGACGTTGGCGACGATGTTCCTGACCTTGTCGCGATCGACGGAATTGAGAAGCCCTTCCGCTGCCTTCAACGCACCATCAAGCTTTCCCGAAACCCCCTGCAATTCCGTCGAAAGCGCGCTGACACTCGACAGGAATTTGTCGATACCATCCGAATTCTTGGCCAGGGCGTCGGAAAATTTTGCTGCGTTCTGTGCAGTCTGCGTGAGTGGCCCGCGTACATCCTTGGCGAAGCCCTCGAATTCACCCAGGACCTTGTCGGTGCGGGTGGCGATGTCCTGTGCAGTCTGCAAAAGATTGGTCACGGCAGAGGGCTTGGCGACGATCACCGCCACGCGCCCATCCTTCTCCGCTTCGTCGAGGATCTTCGGCTCTTTCGGATTGGCGCCGGTCAACTCGATGTTCGCTTGCCCGGTCAGGCCGGCAAGGCCGATGTCCGCCTGCGTCGAGCGGGTGATCGGCGTCATCCGGTCGATCACTGTATCGGCCACGGCAATGGTCGGATCGTCCACGTCGATATAGACCCGGCGCACATCACCAACCTTGACACCGTTGAACAGCACGAAGCTGCCGCGCCCAAGGCCCGAGGCAGAGCCTGGAATACGCACCTGCAGGCTCGTCGTCTCGCCACGGTCGCCTATGTTCGCGGTCCAATAGACGAAACCGAAGGCCGCCAGGATCGCCACCAGCGTGAAAATGCCGACAATGACGTAGTTGGCTCGGGTTTCCATTGCTTCACTTATGGCTGCGCGCGCGTTGCAAGATCAAGCTGCCGCGCCCGTTTTCCGCGGAAATAGGACTTCACCCAGGGTTCTTCGCTCTTCAACATGTCTTCGACGGTGCCTTGAACCAGCACACGCTTCTTGCCGAGCACGGCGATACGGTCGCAAGCGGTGAAAAGCGAATCGAGATCGTGCGTCACCATGTAGACGGTCAGGTCCATCGTATCGCGCAGCTTGACCACCAACTCGTCGAATTCGGCAGCACTGATCGGGTCGAGGCCGGAAGTGGGCTCATCGAGGAAAACGATATCGGGATCAAGCGCCAGCGCGCGCGCCAGCGCAGCACGCTTGATCATGCCGCCCGAAAGTTCGGATGGGTATTTGCGCGCGGCATCCGGCGGCAGACCTACCAGCTCGATCTTGAGCATGGCGAGTTCGTCCATCAACTTTTTCGGCAAATCGAGATATTCGCGCATCGGCACCTGCACGTTCTCCAGCACTGTGAGCGCCGAAAACAGCGCTCCCTGCTGGAACAGGACGCCCAACCGCATGTCGATGCGCAGTCGCTCGGCGTCGCTGGCTTTGTCGACGTCGACGCCAAACAGTTTGATCACGCCGGCCTGCTTCTTCACAAGGCCGAGCACCGTACGCAGGAGCACCGATTTGCCAGCGCCGGAGGCGCCGACGAAACCCAGGATCTCGCCACGTCGGATATTCAAGGACAGCCCATCGAGGATAACCGTTTCCCCGAACGCCACCTTGATATCGTCTGCCGACAGCACGATGCCATCATGATCGTTGTCCGTATGATCGGCGTTTTCGTCGACGAGGGTCATGTCAGAAATTGATCGCCGCGTAGAACAGGGCGAAAAGCCCGTCGAGGATGATGACGACAAAGATGGATTTCACCACCGACTGGGTGACATGCAAGCCCAGCGATTCGGCACTTCCGCCGACTTTCAAGCCCTCCACTGAAGCGATGGTGCCGATGATGATGGCCATGAATGGCGCCTTGATCAGACCGGCAAAGATCGTGCTGAGATCGATCGCGACCTTGAGCCGGTCAATAAAGGCCGCAGGTGGAATGTCGGAATAGAGCCAGGCCGCGAAAACACCGCCGCCGAGGGCCGCGAAATTGGCGAGAACGGTGAGGCAAGGCAAGCCGATGACGAGAGCAACCAGACGCGGGAAAACCAGGACACCGATCGGGTTGAGGCCGATGACCTTCAGCGCATCGACCTCTTCGCGCATTTTCATCGAGCCGATTTCGGCGGTGATCGCACTGCCCGAGCGGCCGGCGATCATGATGGCTGTCATCAGCACGCCGAGTTCGCGCAGCACCAGCACCCCGACCAGATCAACCACAAAGATATCGGCACCGAAATAGCGCAGTTGATAGGCGCCCTGCTGCGCCACAATCGCGCCGACGATGGTCGACATCAAAAGAACCACCGGTACGGCGCCAACGCCCATGCGGTCGAGCTGATTGAAGATGGCCGCCGGATTGACCGCGTGACCGCGTCCGAGCTTCATCTGAGCGCCGCGGATGGTGGCACCAAGGATGTTCATGCCGGCCAGGAAATCGTCCCCCGCCTCATAGACCCGCCGCCCGATAAGTTCCAGCGCCCGCAGGATGATGTTCGGCTGGGGAATCGGTTGTACCGACTCGCTTCGTTTCACCGCGTCGCAGACGGCGGCGATCAGGGTCGTCACCGTCTCGCTCTGCCCGATCTGCTGTATCTCGGCCCCGCGTGTCTCATGGGCGTTGATCAGGCGCTCGATCAGCCAGGCACCGGCTGTGTCGATCCGTCCGATTTCGGAAAAATCGAGCGACAGGACCTTGAAGTCATTACGCTTTTCAAGTTTGCGCATTTCAGCATCGACTTGCGCCACACGTCTCGTCGTCCAATTGCCGTGAAAGGCGCAGGCGAGTGTTCCGTCGCTGTCGCTGACGACAACGCGCGGCTCGACGGCCGCTGCGGCGGCCTTGTCGCTTGCGTCGCGTTTGCGGATCGTCAACATGGATCCTGTTTAGCCTGACGGCGCTGGTCTGTCGATTTATCGCCAGCGTCACCCCAGCATTGCCGGAGCAGAAAAATATGGCGCGTGTCATTTCGGTCGAAGCCGAGCGTTTTCCGATCGCCGGAGTTTTCACCATCGCACGCGGCTCCAAGACCGAAGCTGAAGTCATCACCTGCACGATCAGCGAGGGCAGCTATACCGGACGTGGCGAATGTGTGCCCTACAAGCGCTATGGCGAGACGATCGAGGGCGTTCTGGCAGCGATCGAGACGATGCGCGCGACGCTTGAAGCTGGCCTGGACCGCAGAAGGCTGCAAACAGCGATGCCCGCCGGCGCGGCACGCAATGCCATCGACTGCGCCCTATGGGACCTTGAAGCCAAGATGACGGGCACTTCGGCAGCCACGCTGCTGGGCATCGCGCCTGAACCGCTCGAAACCGCTTATACTCTCTCGCTTGCCGAGCCCGAGGCTATGGCTGCACAAGCTCGCGCCAACGCGACGCGGCCACTGCTCAAGGTCAAACTCGGCAGTGACAACGATGCCGCGCGCATCCGCGCCGTGCGCGAGGCAGCACCTGAAAGCCGGTTGATCCTGGACGCCAATGAAGGCTGGACCGACGACAATGTCGCGGAAAACATCGCTGCTGCCGCGGCACTTGGAGTTACGCTGATCGAACAGCCCCTGCCCGCCGGCCGCGACGACAAGTTGAGGCACATTGCTCGTCCAATCCCCATCTGCGCCGATGAAAGCGTGCATGCGGCAAAGGACGTCGATGCGCTGATCGGCCTCTATGATGCCGTCAACATCAAGCTGGACAAAGCCGGCGGCCTGACCGAAGCCCTCAAACTGCGCGACCATGCCCATGCGCGCGGCCTCGGCATCATGGTCGGCTGCATGGTCGGCACTTCACTTGCGATGGCGCCGGCGGTGCTTCTGGCGCAAGGCGCCGACTACGTCGATCTCGATGGACCATTGCTGCTGGCGCGCGATCGCGACCCGGGCCTTGTCTACGAAGGTTCGCTGGTTTCACCGCCCAGCGGCGTGCTGTGGGGCTGAACGCGCCGCAAGCAGGATGAGTGCCAGGCCCAGCAATGCCACCGGCACCATGGCATAGAAGCCATCGCCCCCGAATTTCTGGTAGAGTGGGCCGGAAGCCAGCGTGACGGCGGCCATGGAGAAGCCGTTGGCGAAGAAGGCAATGCCTTGCGCCGCCCCCGTACGGTCCTCGGCTACTGTCTCGCCGATCATCTTCTGCAGACCGATCAACACGAGTGCCGTGGAAATGGCGTGCAGTGCCTGGAGACCGAAGAAGCCTGGTACGCCCAGGCCGAGTGGCCAGATCAACGGAAACGCAATCCAGCGCACGACCGCGCCGATGGCCGCCAATCCCATCACGCGCACCACCGGGACACGGCTGAACAGCCGGTTGAAGGCCATGAACATGCAGACTTCGCACACCACGCCGAAGGCCCACAGGAAGCCAACGACGGAATCGCCGATTCCCAGTGACTTCCAATAGATGGATGAGAATCCGTAGAGAAAGCCGTGACTGCCGACCAGGACGCCGGCGCCGGTGGCGAAATAAAGGAAATACGGGTTGCGCAGGCTGGGCACCGCCTGCTGCAGGTCGGTTGCGGAGAGAGGCGACGCACGCCTCGGCCTTCCCAGGCGTGGCGCCATCAACCCAACCGCGACGATGGCCAGGAACGACACGAACAGCATGATCGGTACCGCGCCTGCTCCGGTCGAGGTCAGGATGAAGCCTCCGACCAGATTGGCGCAGAAATAGGAGATCGATCCCCAGATGCGCATACGCGGATAATTGGCACCGAAACGACGTACGCCCGACAATGCCAGCGAATCGGCAATGGGCGAATGCGGCGTCCAGACCACAGCCAGCACCAGCGAGACGGCAAGCACCGTCGCATAGCTCGGCGGCAGGAAATAGCCCACCGAAACAACCACGGAGGCGGCAGCAAGTGTCAGGTAGACGTTGATCCGGTCGTTTGCCTTGTCGGCCAGGGACGTGAACAGCGGGGTCGTCGCCACGCGCAGGAACATCGGTGCCGAGAGAATGACGGCAATCTTCTCCGGGCTGAAACCATGCGCCTCCAGCCAGAGAGGGAAATAAGGCAGATAGATACCGCTCGGCACCAGAACGGTGAAGAAGAGCAGTGCCATGCGCAGTTCATAGTTGCGCGGCTTGATCTGCTGTTCAGGCGAAAGCGGAGGCAATGACATGAAAGGCAATCGGCAAGTGCTGCCGGCAAAATGACCGGCCAGCCGCCTGCTCTACCATGCCTGCCAGTTGTCAGAAACTGGTTGGCCTAATCGATTTATGTCAAATATTGCCTGGGTATGCGAATTGTAGAGATCGCCAGCCGCTCAAGCGGCTTCTGCCGCCCTGACCTTCTTCGGCAAGGCGTCAAAAGTCACCGGCACCAGTACCGGTTCCGCCTGCATCGCTTCCGGCATGACGTGCGCCCAATGCAGGATTTCAAAACGGCCGTCGAAATGCTCAACCACCGCTGTGCAGCTTTCCACCCAGTCGCCAGTGTTGATGTACTGAACGTCATCGACGGTTTCGATGGCCGCGTGGTGGATGTGACCGCAGATTACCCCGTCGACCTCGGACCGGCGGGCTTCCTCGGTGAGCACTTCCTGGAAGGAACCGATGAAGTTCACCGCTTTCTTCACCTTGACCTTGGCCCAGGACGAGAACGACCAGTAGGGCATGCCGAAGACTTTGCGGAAGCGACTGACACCCCGGTTGATCAGCATGGCTGCGTCATAAGCATAGTCGCCGAAATAGGCGAGCCAGCGTGCATTGTGCACGACCGTGTCGAACTGATCGCCGTGGATGACGAGCATGCGCCGGCCGTCCGCTGTCTCGTGGACTGCACGGTCTGCCACCACGATGCCGCCGAAATGCACCCCCTGGAATTGGCGGGCGAATTCGTCGTGATTGCCGGCGATGTAAGTGATCGAAGAGCCCTTGCGGGCCTTGCGCAGCAGTTTCTGCACAACATCGTTATGAGCCTGCGGCCAATGCCAGCTGCGGCGCAGCCGCCACCCATCCACGATGTCGCCGACAAGGAAGATCGTATCGGCATCGTGATGACGCAGGAAATCGATCAGAAACTCTGCCTTGGCCGCCTTCGATCCCAGATGCACATCCGAGATGAAGATGGAGCGGAACATGCGTGGTTTGGCGCCGGACATCGCGATCTCACCTTTCGCGCTGGCTATGCATCGATTCATGCAACAACCGTATGACGGTTGCGATTAGGCCAGTCCTTTCGCTAGAACAATTCCAGGAAAAGTGCGTAGCGGTTTTCCGTCCGGAATTGCGTAAAAACAAAGAACTAGAGCGTTTCCGCGTTTCCGTGGAAACGGAAACGCTCTAGCCTTGGGTACCAAATCGGAGGTTTCGGACATGGATCTTGGGATTCGCGGCAAGAAGGCGATCGTTTGCGCATCGAGCAAGGGACTGGGGCGCGGCTGCGCGATCGCGCTGGCCGACGCCGGATGCGACCTGGTGGTCAATGGGCGCGATCCCGTGCTTCTGGCTAAAACCGCGGCGGAAATCCGCGAACGGTTCGGCGTGCGTGTTGTCGAAGTGGTCGGCGACGTGTCGAAACCCGAGGTGCAGAAGGCGCTGATCGTCGCCTGTCCCGACCCGGATATTCTCGTCAACAACAATGGTGGACCGCCCTATCGCGATTTCCGCGAACTTGACCGCGAGAAGATCCTGGAGGGCGTCACCAACAACATGGTCACGCCGATCGAACTGGTGAAAGCCGTCATTGACGGCATGGCGGCGCGCGGCTTTGGCCGCATCGTCAACATTACGTCGCTCTCCGTCTATGTGCCGATCCCTGGTCTCGATCTGTCCTCGGGCGCGCGGGCCGGGTTGACCTCTTTCCTCGCCGGTGTCGCCCGCACCGTCATCGATCGTAACGTCACCATCAACAACATGCTGCCCGGCAAGCTGGACACCGACCGCCTGCGTGGCCCGCACGAGCCGGGTTCAGTCGAGACAGCGGAAGCGGCCAGGGAGCGCAAGGCACGTCTTGCCGCCGATATTCCCGCCAAGCGTCTCGGCACGCCGGAGGAATTCGGCCAGATCTGCGCCTTCCTATGCTCGGTGCATGCGGGCTACCTGACCGGGCAGAACGTTCCGGTCGACGGCGGGCTTTATGTCAGCGCCTTTTGATCTGGGGAGGTTGCGGGCCTGCCCGCAACTTCTCTCCTCAATGCTTTGATCCTGCATGATTTTCTACCAATTCTAGAAATACTTAAATGAGCGATATCCCGTCTCGAAAAACCGTCGCCGCATGCTACAAGGAGTGACGCAACAGGAGGCGGGAAAGCATGGCAGGCGACAAGGGCAAAACGGCACGTTCGGATCTCGACGAGGCCGCGCTCTTCTTCCACAAGTATCCCATTCCCGGAAAGCTGGAAATCCAGGCCACCAAGCCGCTCGGCAACCAGCGCGACCTGGCGCTCGCCTATTCGCCAGGCGTCGCGGCTCCCTGCCTGGCCATCAAGGATGATCCCGCGACAGCCGCCGACTACACTGCGCGCGCCAATCTTGTCGCAGTGATCTCAAACGGTTCGGCCGTTCTCGGTCTCGGCAATATCGGTCCGCTCGCCTCCAAGCCGGTGATGGAAGGCAAGGCCGTTCTGTTCAAGAAATTTGCCGGCATCGACGTCTTCGATATCGAGATCGACGCGCCGGAGATCGACCGCATGGTCGAAACGGTGGCGGCACTGGAGCCGACTTTCGGCGGCATCAATCTGGAGGACATCAAGGCGCCGGAGTGCTTCGAGGTCGAGGAACGGCTGAAGGCCCGCATGGGCATCCCGGTCTTCCATGACGATCAGCATGGCACAGCCATCATCGTTGCCGCCGCCGTCCTCAACGGCCTAGAACTCGCCGGCAAGAAGATCGAGGACGTCAAGATCGTCACCTCCGGTGCGGGCGCCGCAGCGCTCGCCTGCCTCAACCTGCTCGTTTCGCTGGGCGCCAGCATCGAGAACATCTGGGTCACCGACCGCTTCGGCGTTGCCTACAAAGGCCGCGTCGAGGAAATGGACCGCTGGAAGGATCCTTACGTCAAGGACACCGAAGCACGCACTCTGGCCGATGTCATCGCGGGCGCCGACGTTTTCCTTGGTCTATCCGCCGCCGGCGTATTGAAACCCGAACTGCTCAAGGGAATGGCCGAGAAACCGTTGATCCTGGCGCTGGCCAACCCGACGCCGGAGATCATGCCGGAAGTTGCCCGCGCCGCCCGCCCCGACGCCATGATCTGCACTGGCCGTTCGGACTTCCCCAACCAGGTCAACAACGTCATCTGCTTCCCCTACATCTTCCGGGGGGCGCTGGATTGCGGCGCCAGCGCCATCAACGAAGAGATGAAGATGGCGGCAGTGCGCGCGATTGCAGCGCTTGCCCGCGAGGAGCCTTCGGATGTTGCGGCGCGCGCTTATTCCGGCGAAACGCCGATCTTCGGCCCGGATTTCCTGATTCCTTCGCCTTTCGACCCGCGCCTCATCCTGCGCATCGCGCCGGCGGTGGCCAAGGCAGCCTGCGATACCGGCGTGGCAACGCGTCCGATCTCCGACATGGCGGTCTATCTCGACAAGCTGAACCGCTTCGTCTTCCGCTCCGGCCTGGTGATGAAGCCGGTGTTCTCCACCGCCCGCGGTTCGAGTGCCAAGCGCGTCATCTATGCCGACGGTGAGGACGAGCGCGTGCTACGGGCCGCGCAGGTCGTACTCGAGGAAGGCATTGCGGAACCGATCCTGATCGGTCGTCCGCATGTCATCGAGGTTCGTCTCAAACGCTATGGCCTGCGTATCAAACCAGGCGTCGACTTTGGTTTGATCAATCCGGAAGAAGACCCGCGCTATCGCCATTATGTCGATCTTCTGATCGAACTCGGCGGCCGCCGTGGCATCACGCCGGAGGCAGCCCGTACCATGGTGCGCACCGACAACACAGTGATTGCAGCCCTTGCCCTGAAACGCGGCGACGCGGACGCACTCATCTGCGGCCTCGAAGGCCGGTTCGCGCGTCACCTGCGCAACGTCACGCTGATCATAGGGGCCCGCCCCGGCATCAGCGATCATGACCTTTCGACGCTCTCCATGCTGATCTCGCAGCGCGGCGTTCTGTTCCTCACCGATACCTATGTCTCGATCGATCCAAGCGCCGAGGAGATCGCCGAAATGACGATCCTGGCAGCGGAGGAGATCCGCCGCTTCGGCATCGAACCGAAGGCTGCCCTGCTCTCGCTGTCGGATTTCGGCTCGCGCGACGCGGCCAGTGCATTGAAGATGCGCAAGGCCGCCGAAATCCTGGCCCGCATGGCGCCGGAACTGGAATGTGATGGCGAAATGCACGCGGACTCGGCCCTCTCCGAACATCTGCGCCAGCGTGTCTATCCGCATTCGCGGCTGAAGGGCGAAGCCAATCTTCTGGTGTTCCCGAGCCTCGACGCGGCCAACATCACGCTGACGGCGCTTAAGACCATGCTGGATGCGCTTCATGTCGGCCCGATTTTGCTTGGCACCGACAAGCCAGCGCATATCCTGACCCCCTCGGTGACCTCACGTGGCGTGGTCAACATGACCGCACTGGCCGTCGTCGAAGCCTCGCACAAGGCGCAGGCAGCGCTCCACGCGCCGCGGGGTTGACGGGTTCAAGAGAAGCTTAACCGGCCCGACCTATCTTCATTGCCCGATACAGGCGGGCAATGGGGCGATGACCGGGGCAGATCGAAGGCAGGCGCTTGCGTGGACGTTGCTTTGCGTCATCGCGCTTGTCTTTTGTTCCACGAAACAGACAGAGGCCGCCTCGGGCATCTGCCGTCAGCTGCGAGCGGAACTTGCTTCGTTGCAGAAAGGTGGCAGTGCTGGCCAGCAGCGCCGCTATGACGGTGCGATTGCTCGTCAAAACAACGAATTGGCCAAGGCACGCGCTCAGGTGCGCGGCGCTGGCTGCGGCTTTTCGTTGTTTGGCGACAGCATCAGTCAGTGTGCGGCCCTCAATGCCGCCATCGACAGGATGAACACCAATCTCGACAAGCTTCAGCGCAAACGCGCGCAAATGGGAAAAGGTTTCCCGCGAAGCGATCGCAGCCGCCTGCTGGCAGCGCTTGAAACCAACGAATGCGATGGCAAGCCGACCACCGAAACGCGCATTCAGGCGAGTGGAGGGCAAGGCAGGGAAACGGGAGCCGCGGCGGAAGATGCGGCACTCGGTGCAGCCTTCGTGCCTTCACCATCCGGCGAGTTCCGCACGATGTGCGTGCGCACCTGCGACGGCTATTTCTTCCCGATGTCAAATCGTGCCACCGTCAGCGACTTCCAGCGCGACCAGAGCCGCTGCGAAGCAGGCTGCCCCGGAACAGAAATACAGGTCTTCTATTCACGCGGCGTGGCCGGAGATCCCGCAACCATGACCTCATCGAGGACCGGCCGTCCCTATTCGGACCTTCCGGCAGCTTTTCTCTACAAACGCCCCGACCAGCCGTTGCCGCAAGGCTGTGGCTGCAATGCCGCGCAGAACTTCAAGATCATCGCCGGCAACCCGCCGGCAGCCCAGTCTGGCGCCAATGCCAGTTCCAGCAGCGCCTTCCTGCCGACCCCGACAAATAAGCCTGACCCGGCCGAGGACCCCGAGACGCAGGCCAATGCATCGGGACAGCTCGACATCGCGGCCATCCGCCAATTGCTGAAGAAACCCGACGCCTCGCCGGCCTCGGCCTTGCCGCCGGAACAACGCAAAGTCAGGGTCGTCGGGCCAACGTTCCTTCCCGACCCAGAAGCGGCAATAGATCTGCAAGCTCCGGCCCAGAAGCAAGCCCGGTAAGCGCAAGCCTCAATGGCAGAAACAAGGCCTTGCCCTTGCGGCCAGAGGCTTCTTTCACCTTGTTCGTCCATTCCTTCCACACCGTTGCCGTCCAGGGCTCTTCCGGCAGAAGATCAAACGCATCGCGCAGGAACTGGCGCTCTTCGGGTTCGAACTCAGGTTTGTCGAGCGGCCCGTCATGAACGATGCGCCACCAGGAGACCGCATCGCTCAAACGGTCCAGATTGCCACGCACGACGTTCCAGAACTGTTCAGCCTTGTCGCCGGACACGCCAAGCACCGCGAGGCGATCGCGCGCATCGGCGAAGGAAAGCGTATGCATCAGGCCACGATTGAGCACCACCAGCTCTTCCGGATCGAATTTGGAGGCGGATTTGGATGTCGTCGCGGGGTCGAAATGCGCAGCAAGCTCACCCATGTTCGGCATCGGCTGGACGTTTTCCGACGTGCCGATCAGAACCGCGAGTGAGGCGACCGCCATCGGCTCGATGCCGTCCGACCGCAGCCCTTCGATCGACAGCGAGCCAGTTCGCTTGGAAAGCCCTTCACCTGTCGTGGTGGTCAGAAGATTGTGGTGCCCAAAGATCGGGACATCAGCGCCGAGCGCCTTGAACAGGGCAATCTGCACGCCGGTGTTGGTGACGTGATCGTCGCCGCGGATGACATGGCTGATGCCCATCTCGACATCATCGACCACCGAAGGCAGCGTGTAGAGGTATGTGCCATCCTCGCGCACCAGAACCGGGTCCGACACGGAAGCCAGATCGACGGTCTCTTCGCCGCGCACAAGGTCGTTCCAATGAATATCGGTGCGCTCCGGCTCCTGAGGATCACTCTTGAAGTTGGGCAGCAGGAAACGCCAGTGCGGACGACGGCCATCAGCCTCGAGGTCAGCGAGCTGCTTGGCGGTCAATGTCAGGGCTTCCCGTCCGTAGACGGGCGGCAAGCCACGCGTGCGACGGATCTTGCGCCGCAGGTCCAGTTCCTCAGGAGTTTCATAGCAAGGATAGAGTACCCCCGCCTGCTTCAGGCGCTCGACCGCCGCATCATAGATATGCACGCGGCGCGACTGATAATCTGTGGCGTCCGGGAAGATGCCCAGCCAATGCAAGTCATAAAGGATGGAATCGGCATATTCCTGCTTCGAGCGCAGCGTATCGGTGTCGTCGAAACGCTGGATGAAGCGGCCTCTGTGTTTTTGCGCGAACAGCCAGTTGAAAAGCGCGGTGCGCGCGTTGCCGATGTGAATGCGGCCAGTGGGCGACGGAGCAAAACGGACGGTAACTGTCATGAAGGGGGCGTAGCGGATGCGTTGGAGCTTGGCAAGGATCGCCTTAAAAGCTCGATCGGCCGGAAATAGGGCAACGCAATTCAGATAAAGATAACGGACCGCATCGTTCGATGCGATCCGTTCCATATCTTCAGCCCGCAGGTCTCAGACGAGACCCTTGGTCAATTCCAGCGCCTGCCGCTCGAACAGCCGGCGATAGATACCGCCGCCCAGACGGATCAGATCTTCGTGCGAGCCTTCCTCGACGATCTTGCCGCGGTCGAAGACCAACAAGCGGTCGAGCGCCCTGACCGTCGACAGACGGTGAGCGATGACCAGCGTGGTGCGGCCGACCATCAGCCTTTCCATCGCCTGCTGGATCAGCACCTCCGATTCCGAATCGAGGCTCGAAGTCGCCTCGTCCAGGATCAGGATCGGCGCATCCGCAAGGAAAGCGCGGGCGATCGCCACGCGCTGGCGTTCGCCGCCCGAAAGCTTGACGCCACGCTCGCCAACCAGCGTGCCATAGCCCTTGGGCAGCCTCGTGATGAAGTCGTGTGCACTGGCAAGGCGCGCAGCTTCCTCGACCTCGGCCTGGGTGGCGTCCGGCCTCGCATAGGCGATGTTCTCGGCAAGCGAACGGTGGAACAGGATCGGCTCCTGCTGAACGATGGCGATCTGCTGGCGCAGCGACGATTGCGTGACCTGCGAGATATCCTGGCCATCGATGAGGATGCGCCCGCCGCTGATATCGTAAAGCCTCTGGATTAACTTGACGAAGGTCGTCTTGCCCGATCCCGAGTGACCGACGAGGCCAACCCGTTCACCCGGCTCGATCGCCACCGAGAAGTCGCGGTAGAGCGGTTCGCGATGGCTGCCGTAGTGGAAGGTGACGTGATCGAACACGATACCGCCATCGGTGATATGGGACAGCTCAGCTCCCAGCACATCCTCGATGCCGAGCGGTTGTGCCTGAAAATCGACCAGCTCCTCCATGTCGTTGATCGAGCGCTGGAGATTGCGGATATGCATGCCGATATCCCGCAGATAGCCCTGCAGCACAAAAAAGGACGTCAGTACGAAAGCGACATCACCTGCCGAGGCTTGGCCGCGCAACCACAACAACAGCACGACACCGATAACCGCGGTGCGCAGGATCAGCAGCATCACACCCTGCGTGGTGCCGTTGACCGTGCCGCGGTTCCAGGTGCGACCCGTGCGGTGATGCCATTTGGTGACGACCTCGCTCAGTCGCTGCTCTTCCCGCGCCTCCGCGCCGAAACCCTTCACCACGGCGTTGCAGCTCACGGCATCCGCAAGAGCACCGCCAAGCCGCGTGTCCCAGGAGTTGGCAAGCCTTGCAGCCGGCGCGACATAGGCGAGCGACAGGATCGCCGTGACGGCGATGAAAACGAACGAGCCGATCGCCACGACGAGGCCCATCATCGGCCAATACCAGCCGAGCAGCACCGTTGAGCCCACCAGCATGACCACTGACGGGAACAGCGCGATAAGGATCGTATCGTTCAAGAGGTCGAGCGCCCACATGCCGCGCGTGACCTTGCGCACGGTTGAGCCGGCAAAAGAATTGGCATGCCAATCGGTCGAAAAGCGCTGGACGCGATGGAATGCATCGGCACAGATGTCCGACATCATCTTCAGCGTCAGTTCCACGATGGCGTAGAAGCCAAAGTTACGGAAAAGGACCGACGACAATGCCAGTCCAACCAGTGCCACGAATGCGGCAATGGCGGCGTTCCACGCCTCATCACTCGATGCAGCGCCCGAAGCAACAGCATCGACGAGACGGCCGGAATAGAGCGGCGTCAGGACGTCGGCCAGCGTCGAAAGCAAAATCATCAACATGATGAACAGCACCCTGAGTGGCTGGCGCCGCCAGTGAATCAGAGTGAAGCCAAGAACGCTGCCGAATGCGCCAGCGCGCAAATCGATCTTCAAACGAGTCATGATGTTTGCAGGCACAATCGTGCCTGATCCCGAAAAAGCGTAAAGAAAACACCGCGGTGGAGAGCTAAAGCCGCCCTGGATGCGGATGCGAAAATGGATCTGACCAGCCTGTACAGGCGGTGGTCGAGGTATTCCGAGGCCTATTCTGCGATGACGTGTTCCTGCGGGAACAGCATCGAAGACCTAAGCTTCGTTACCTCGTATAGAGTTTTCAAATGCCATCATTCGTATCCTCCCGGTCAGGGAATCGCGGATGCAGACCTTATAGGAGAGGCGTTTTGTCGCGCCAACCCCGCCTCTGTCACAAAAGTGCCTTGGCATAACCGGTGAGGCTATGCTGCAACACTCGGGGCGCGGGCGATAGGGTTCATCTGCTGCGTCTGAGGAGCATGGCCTTGCCGTCTTCGGAAACCTCAAAGCCGAAACCGGCGTAGAGCGAGTGCGCATCGGCGGTGCGCAGACTCCAGCCTCCCACCGTGGCGAGATCCGGATGATCGAGCAGCGCGCGGATCAGTTTCTTGCCAATACCGGCACCGCGGCGCTCCGGCCAGACGATGACATCGCACAGATAAGCAAAACAGGCATAGTCGGTGACCACGCGGGCAAATCCCACCTGCTCGCCATCCATGAAAGCCGCGACACAGAGCGAATTGCCAAAGGCTCGGCGATGGATCTCATCGCTGCGTTGCGCGCCCCAGTAACTCGCCTTGATGACCTCGGATGTCGCGGCGAAATCGATGCGACCGGGGTCGAAAGAAATCTCGACTTCGGCCATGTTCAGGCCCGGTCACGAAAGCGATTGGTAATGGGGTACCGGCGATCGCGGCCGAAATTCTTCTTGGTGATCTTCACGCCTGGCGCGGCCTGCCGGCGCTTGTATTCGGCGATGTAGAGAAGATGTTCGATGCGTTCGACGATAGCGCGATCATGGCCACGCTTAGCGATGTCGTCGACGCCCATCTCGTTTTCGACGAGACACTCCAGAATGTCGTCGAGAACCGGATAAGGCGGCAGCGAATCCTGGTCGGTCTGGTTTGGACGCAATTCCGCAGAGGGTGCCTTGTCGATGATGTTGCTTGGGATGACCTCCCCCGAAGGTCCTAGCGCACTCGGAGGCACATGCGCGTTGCGCCAGCGCGAGAGTGCGTAGACCTGCATCTTGTAGAGGTCCTTGATCGGATTGAAGCCACCGTTCATATCGCCATACAGCGTGGCGTAGCCGACCGACATTTCCGACTTGTTGCCGGTGGTGACGACCATGGAGCCAAACTTGTTGGAGATTGCCATCAGGATCGTGCCGCGAGCGCGGCTCTGCAGGTTCTCTTCGGTGATACCTTCCTTGGTGCCCTCGAAGAGCTGCGTCAGCGCATGGGAAAAGCCGTCGACCGGCTCGAAGATCGGCACGATGTCGTAGCGGCAGCCAAGAGCGCGGGCGCAGTCTTCTGCATCCTTCAGGGAATCCTTGGAAGTATAGCGGTAAGGCATCATGACCGCGCGCAGCCGTTCCTCGCCCAGTGCATCAACGGCAAGTGCCGCGCAGATCGCGGAATCGATGCCGCCGGAAAGGCCAAGAACGACGTTCTTGAAGCCGTTCTTGTTGACGTAGTCGCGCAGGCCCAACATGCAGGCACGGTAGTCAGCCTCCTCCCGCTCGGGTATTTTCGACATCGGCCCTTCGGTGCACAGCCAGCCGTCGGCTGTGCGCTTCCACTCGGTGACGGCGAGCGTCTCTTCAAACTGGCTCATCTGGAAAGCCAGCGACTTGTCGGCATTGATGGCGAAAGAGGCCCCGTCGAACACCAGTTCGTCCTGCCCGCCGAGTTGATTGGCGTAGATCATCGGCAGTCCGGTTTCGATGACCTGTTTGATCACCACCTGGTGGCGTACATCCATCTTGGCCCGGTAATAGGGCGAGCCGTTGGGCACCAACAGGATTTCGGCGCCACTTTCGGCCAGCGTTTCGCATACGCCGAGTTCGCCCCAGATGTCCTCGCAGATCGGAACGCCGACCCTGACGCCCCTGAAATTCACCGGTCCGGCGATCTCAGGCCCAGCCTGGAAGACACGCTTCTCGTCAAACTCCCCATAATTTGGCAAATCGATCTTGTAGCGTTCGCCCAGAACCTTGCCGCCATCCGCGAAGAGGATGGAGTTGTGGGTGCCGCTCTTGCGCTTCAGCGGCGTGCCGATGATGACAGCCGGACCGCCGTCTGTCGTATCCTTGACCAATTCGTTGGCCGCGCGTTCGCAAGCTTCCAGAAAGGCCGGCTTCAGCACCAGATCCTCCGGAGGATATCCGGAGATGAAGAGTTCCGTGAACAAGACGAGGTCGGCGCCCTGACGGGCAGCATCCGCCCTCGCCTCGCGCGCCTTGGCGAGATTGCCGGCGATGTCGCCGACGGTCGGGTTCAACTGGGCGATGGCGATGCGAAGCGTATCGGGAGCGGTCTTGGTCATGACAGGGGTTTAGCGTGGCAACCTTGCGCCTGCAACGGACAAGGCCGGAGACTGTTTATGCCAATGCTCAATGTGAGCATAATACCCCCGCTCTCTTGGCTTCGAATGTCATTCACCGGTGTATTCACGAATGGTCTCCGGCGCGTGGTTCTCGCCGATCGACATCGAAAGAATACGGGAGATGTGCTTGCGCGGCAGGCCGGTCTCCTTCGCCCAGATATTGATCTGCGCCTGGACCTTGTCGAGGTCACGCTTCGAGGTCGGGCTTTCAGCAATATCCAGCCCAGCGTCCCGCAATGCCGCTGACATGTCCTTCGAAATGATAAAGGTGTCCCATTCCAGCCAGCGCAACAGATATTGGCCGGTGTTACCGCCGAGCCTGCTGCCATGCTTGGCGAAATAGGCGGTCAGCCCGATCTGATCGTCCGCCGGCCATGCCGCCACGAACTTGCCGAAGGAGCCATGTTCCTTTGAAACTCGCTCGACGAAAGCGGCGTTGTCGCGCACAGAGCGGATCTTCTGCGGGTTGCGCACGATGCGCCTGTCGGCGGCAAGGTCGTGCCAGAAATCGTCGGGCTGGAAAAGCAGCCGCCTGGGTTCGAAACCGAGAAAGGCTTCCTCGAATCCAGGCCATTTCTGCTCAATGACGCTCCAGACGAAACCGGCGGCAAAAACGCGCTCTGCCATGATCGACAGCACACGATCGTCAGGCACCTTCGCAAGTGCCGCATTGTCGGGCGGAGCACCCAGCAGCGATGCGAGAACTGCATCACCACCCTTGCGCTTTGCGGCGCGGGTGCGAATCTGCTGAAACTCGAGCATGCCTCGCCCTCCCCGAGCTGCGGCGCGGGCCGCGGTGAAATGTTCGCGCTATCTTCTATAGTTCGCCGGAACGCGCAAGCACCGGCAAGGGAGGAGCCCATGCAACGTAGGACCATGGCGGAACTGGCCGGCCGCTGGCTGTCACGCAATGCCGATGCGCTGACCGACAGCGAACGTCGCGTGCTGCAGAGTGCGATCGATCGCAAGACGGTGTCTTTCTATGCCGGGGATACCGAACAGCAGAGCACCACGGCCGGCGCGCGCATTGCCGATGCGGTGGCCAGAATCGGCGGCTCGTGGAGCTTCATCATCTCCTTCCTGGTGTTCCTGGTCGCCTGGGCGCTGCTCAACAGCGTTCTTTTGGTCGGCGGCGCGTTCGATCCCTACCCCTACATATTCCTCAATCTGGTGCTGTCGATGCTGGCTGCGATCCAGGCGCCCGTGATCATGATGTCACAAAACCGGCAGGCCGAACGCGATCGTGCCGCTGCCGCGCACGACTATGAAGTCAATCTCAAAGCCGAAATCGAGATCATGGCGTTGCACGAGAAGCTGGACGAGTTACGGCACAGCCAAATCATGGCGATGCGCGATGACATTGCCAGCCTTGCTGAAAAGATGCAGCGGATCGAAAACAAACTGATCCAGAAACCGGCCAGCAGCCGTTCCCGCAAATGACGGAAACGCTCCATCGGTTCATTGAACACTATGGGCTGCTGGCCGTCTTCCTCGGCTGTCTGGCGGAGGGCGAAACCGTTGCGATGCTCGGTGGCTTCTTTGCTCACCAGCACGTCTTCGCCACCTGGCAGACGCTGCTGGCCGTCTTTGCCGGCGCGTTTCTCGGCGATAGCGCCTTCTTCGTGCTTGGACGAAGCTTCGCGCAAGCCGGATTTGTACAAAGCGTCAGTCGCAAGCCCGGCTTCAATCGCGCCTACCAGCTCGTTACCGACCACCCGAACATCTACGTGCTGTCAAACCGCTACATCTACGGCATGCGTATTCTGGGCGGCATCGTCGCCGGCCTCTCCGGTATCGCGGCTGCCCGGTTTCTCGTTCTGAATGCTATTTCTTCTGCCGTGTGGGCGACATTCTTCTGCAGCTTGGGCTATCTGTTCGGCCTCGGCGCGGAACAGATCGTCGGCCGTGCCCTGCTTCATCACGAACGCTTGCTGGTCGCATTTGCAATCGGCGTCATCGTGATGACGATCGCGGTCACCGTTGGCCGGACCCTGCTTCACCGAGAAAAGGCAAGAGAAAGCCGAACCACCGGCGCAAATCAGATCGACGTGCCGTAGACGCGTTCAACGATAGCGAACAGCCACACACCAGCGGCAAGGACGATGGAGATCAGCACGGCGAGCGAGCCGCAATCCTTGGCGAGCTGGATGTCGATGTTGAACTCACGGCTGATGGCATCACAGGTCGCTTCGATACCCGTGTTCAAGACTTCGACCATGATGAGCACAAGAACCACGCCAATCAGCAGCGCGTAGCCACTCCAGCTCGTCGCGACGAACCAGCCAAGCGGAATGGCCAGCACAAGCAGCATCAATTCCTGCTGGAAGGCGGCTTCGCTTTGCGCGAGCCGGCGGAACGCGCGAACGGAGTTGTGGAAGGCGTCGATCAGCCGCTTCATGGGGTCCTGTCCTTTTCCGACGATCGGCTTCGTTCGATTTCGCCTTTTCGATGGAATGGCGCGCTTATCCAATATCCTTCAGTCATCCGCAACCAAGATTGCCGATTCCATTCTTCCGCGTTCAAGTTGAAAGCCGACAAAAATATCTCGCCCTGCACTTGCGCAGCCAGTACAGCCTCAAGTAGAAAAATGCGCCGGAATACCCGGCAGGTTAAGAAAACTTTAGCGCTAGTACATCTAAGGTCTTGCAAGCGAAAGTCGTTGGCGGAACGTCTTTCGTGTGGATTCGGCTTCGAAATGGTTCTGCAACCGGCAGCTTAGAGATTTTTGTTCTCGTGTCGGTTCTGATGGGGGAATTGGGTCCAAATGCAGCCGGCAGCCGTCACGCCTGAGCGGAGTTCCGATATTGCGACCACTGTCGTGGCCACGATGCGGCAACTCGGTGTCATCGCGATGCCGCGCAACTACGAGATTTTTTATGAGGCGCTGGCCGGAACAAATCCGGAGCTGAGCCTTGCCGTGCTCGACCTCAGCAAACGGCCAACGCAGGATGATCTCGACCGCATCGGGCGTAAATTCTTCGCGCAAAACCACAGACACGGCATCGTCGACCACGTGCGCGACGTGCTCGCACGCGAACTGGAAGACATCGCCTCGCTGCTGCGCAACGAACGCAGCCATATCGAAAAATACGGCAAGATCCTCGATGAGACATCCGACGGACTTGCCAATCGCAGCGCGATTTCCAAAGAGCTCCTGGAAAAGATCGTCGGCGCGGTCTCTACGGCGACCACGTCGACCATCGACCACGGCAAGCAGGTGGCGAGCACGTTGGGCGACAAGACTGCCGAGCTCGAAAGCGTCAAGTCGAAGCTCGAGGAATATAAGCTGCTCGCCGACACCGATCCCTTGACCCAGGTTTGGAACCGCCGTGCTTTCGACGCCGAGATCGCTCGCATATACAACAGCAACAAGGGCATCCTGTTCAGCGCATTGATCCTGGCCGATATCGATCGTTTCAAGGAGATCAACGACCGTTACGGCCATCCGGTGGGCGACAAGATCCTCAAGGACATCGCCGACATCTTCCAGACCAGCGTTTCCAGCGGCATGTTTGTCGCTCGCACCGGCGGCGAGGAATTCGCCCTCATCCTCGAAGGAGCCAGCGAGGAAGCCACCTTCGATATCGCCGAGCGTATCCGCATCCTGATCGAGCAGACCCCTTTCGTCAGCAGCCAGAGTGGCACCAGCTACGGCACGGTAACGATTTCAATGGGCATCTGCATGGCTTCGGAGGCAATCGGACCGGAAGATCTCTATTCCAAGGCTGATCGCGCCCTCTACCGCTCCAAGGTAGAGGGTCGCAACCGCGTCACCCGCCATTCGGTTATGGGCGGTCGTGCCAGCAAGAACTGGCTGATCTACAAGAAAGACTGAGCCCGCCAACTATCGCACGGGCGATGTTGAACAACCATGGCATTGCTGTTGGCTTGCTTGTTCTTGTTTTGTTCTTAAATCAAACGAAAAACCTTTCATTATGAATTTCTCTTCCTTATATTTGCAGTAGAAAGGAAGAATCATGTCGACCCGGATTGCAGCAGTTCCTCGCACCGAACAGAGCGCCGTTATCACCAAGGCGACACTGCGGGCCGCCGAACGACTGGACGTGACGGCGCGGGTCTTGTCGATGGTCATCGGTGTGTCGGAGGCTACCGTCTCGCGCATGCGCAAGAGCGAGTTCCTGCTCGACAAGGGCTCCAAGCCGTTCGAACTGGCGGTCTTGTTCATACGCCTGTTCCGGTCGCTCGACGCCATCACCGGTGGCGACGAGACAGTGGCTCGTGCATGGTTGCGCAACGCCAACACAGCGCTGGGCGGCAAGCCGCTGGAGAAAATCCTGACCGTTACCGGACTTGTCGATGTCATCGCCTATCTGGACGCCCGCCGCGCTCTCGTCTGAGGCAATCGGCCTCGGCGGACAATGCTGGCGCATGGTCGAGGCGCAGCACCACGTCTCCACGCTGAAGCTTGTCGACACGCTGGATGAGCAGACACTTCTGGAAGAGCTGATCGAGGACACCAAGCCGCATATCCCTTTCGAATGCCGGCACCTGCACTATCTGCTCGCCACGCCGTTCCGTTACGGTTCGGTCTATCCTTACGGCTCGCGTTTCCGCCGTGCCGGTCGAACGCTTGGCGTCTACTACGCCGCGGAGACCATCGCGACAGCAGTGGCGGAGATGTCGTTCTACCGGCTGCTGTTCTTCGCGGAATCCCCCGAAACACCCTGGCCGCGCGACGCCGCCGAATACACTGCCTTTTCAGCCACGTTCAGCACCGACAAGGCGCTGGATCTCACCAGACCGCCGCTGGAACGCGACGCGGCCGCATGGACGCATCCAACCGACTATGCGGCCTGTCAAACCCTGGCGGATAGCGCACGAGAGATGAGCGTCAAAGCCATCCGCTATCAATCCGTACGGGACCCGGAGGGCAAGAATCTCGCGCTGCTCACCTGCACGATCTTCGGCAAGCCGGAACCGACGGAATGGCAGACCTGGCGCGTACGCCTCAGCGCTTCCGGCGTGCAGGCGCTATGTGAATTCCCATCGCGTCGCATAGGCTTCGATCGCACCGCCTTTGCCGGCGATCCACGGCTTGTCGCGTTAAAATGGGATCGCGGCAAAGGCTGATCGTGTCGCTTCCGCTTCGGCGATGACCCAGTCCCGGAAAAGCCCGATCTTTCGCGACTGTCTACGCGACTTCGGGTAAACGAGGCTATAGCTGCGGTCGTCGCGTCCGAGATGGTCGAAGGGACGTATCAGGTGGCCGCTTTTCAGTTCCTCGGCGAAGAATATCGGCATCACCATGGCAACGCCCTGCCCCTGAAGAGTCAGGCCGACATCGATCGTCTGAACACCGATCACCAGATCCATGCGGTTGTCATCGCCGCCTTTCTCCACGCCGGCGCCCTGGAGCCAGCGCGCCCACCAGCTCTGGGCACCGAAGCGACGGACCTTCAAAAGGTCGGCGGGATGCACGATGGCATGCCGTTCACGATATTCGGCTGTGCAGACCGGTGCATATTCCATTGGGAACAGCGAAAAGACCTCGTGCTCGGGCAGCACGCTATCGCTGCCCCGGATCATCACGTCGATGTCTTTCCTGGCAAAATCGAAACTGTCGTTCGATGTATGCAGCTTGATCCGGATCTCCGGGTTGGCGGCCTGAAAAGACGGCAGGCGAGGCACGAGCCATGTGGAAGCGACAGTCGGCAGCGTCGATATGATCAGATGGAGATCAGGCTTTCTGGCCACCTCGACAAAGGCTGATCCAAGCAGATCCAGAGCTTCGGTGACCTTTGGCGACAATTTGCGGCCGGCCGCCGTCAGCGTGACCTGCCTCGGCTCGCGCACGAACAGCGGAACGCCGATGCGCTCCTCCAGCAGCTTTATCTGATAGCTGACCGCCGCCTGCGTCATGCCGAGCTCTTCGGCCGCGCGCGTAAAGCTTTGATATCTGGCAGCGGCCTCGAAGGCCCGGATGGCGGCAATAGGCGGCAGCTTCATGCCGATACATAAGCATTCTTTATGGCAGATTGCGATAATTCGCTTTGTCAGACCGGGTGATACCCACCATCTTTGCTTTCGCACGATTTGCCGAATCCAGAGGCCAAGATGAAAGCGCTGTTGGGAAGACTTATCGCCGGATTGGCCTTTTCTCGCCGCGGTATTGCCGGCGTGCGCCGCTTCGATAGCGCAGGCTCCTTCAACGGGATGAATGATGCGCAGTTGCGCGACATTGGCCTGTGGCGAGGCGACGAGCAAACCTATCTGCGGCTGCGCGAACCACCTGCCCTCGAGGTCCTGTTTCCCGGCACAGGCGGAACGCCGGTCGGCGAGAATGGCAACACCCGCTCCGGCCCCATGAAGCCGCGCCTGGGCGTCAAGAACGACACGCAGGTCGGTTGATCACATAAAAAAGGCGCCGGTTTCGGCGCCTTTTCCTTCCATGCCGTCCAACGGTTTTATTCAGCCGCCTGCGTATGCGGCTGGCGGACATGGCTTTTCTTGAGCAATTCCGACACCAGGAACGCCAGTTCGATCGACTGGTCGGCATTGAGGCGCGGATCGCAATGGGTGTGATAGCGATTCTGCAGATCCTCCGCCATGATGGCGCGGGCACCACCGGTGCACTCGGTGACGTTCTTGCCCGTCATCTCGATATGAATGCCACCCGCATGCGTACCTTCCGCCTGATGTACTTCGAAGAAGGTCTGCACCTCTTTCAGGATGCGCTCGAACGGCCGTGTCTTGTAGCCGGCGGCGGTTATGGTGTTTCCGTGCATCGGGTCACACGACCACACCACGCTGCGGCCGGCATTCTTCACCGCGCGCACCAGCTTCGGCAGATGGTCGCCAGCCTTATCAGCACCGAAGCGCGCGATGAGTGTGAGCCGGCCCGGCTCGTTTTCCGGATTGAGCAGGTCGATCAGTTCCAGTAATCCGTCCGGCGTCAGCGACGGGCCGCATTTCAGGCCAAGCGGGTTCTTGATGCCGCGGCAATATTCAATATGCGCGTGATCTGGCTGGCGAGTGCGGTCGCCGATCCAGATCATATGGCCGGAGGTGGCATACCAATCGCCGGAGGTGGAGTCGACGCGGGTCAGCGCCTCTTCGTAACCGAGCAGCAGCGCTTCGTGGCTGGTGTAGAAATCCGTTTCGCGCAGCGCGAAGTTGGTTTCCGAGGTGATGCCAACCGCCCGCATGAAATCCATGGTTTCGGTGATGCGATTGGCGAGCGCTTCGTATTTCTCGGCCTGCGGGCTATCGGCAACGAAGCCAAGCATCCAGCGATGCACGTTTTCCAGGCTGGCGTAACCGCCCTGGGCGAAGGCACGCAGAAGATTGAGCGTCGCCGCCGATTGACGATAGGCCATTTCCTGGCGGGCGGGGTCCGGCACGCGTGATTTCTCGTCGAATTCGATGCCGTTGATGATGTCGCCACGATAGCTGGGCAACGTGAGTTCGCCCTTGGTCTCATTGTCGGATGAGCGCGGCTTGGCGAACTGACCGGCAACGCGGCCGATCTTCACCACCGGCTGCGATCCCGCGAAGGTGAGCACGACCGCCATCTGCAGGAACACGCGGAAGAAGTCGCGGATGTTGTCCGCGCCATGTTCCGCAAAGCTTTCTGCACAATCGCCGCCCTGAAGCAGAAAAGCCTCGCCATTGGCCACGGCCGCAAGCTGCTTCTTCAGTTTGCGGGCCTCACCGGCGAAAACCAGCGGTGGAAAGCTGGCAAGGCGAGCCTCGGTCTCCTTCAGAGCAGCAAGATCCGGATAGGCAGGAACCTGCTGGATAGGCTTCGCTCTCCAGGAATTCGGGGACCACTTTGTCATTTTGTCGCACCCAACGCGCTTTTCACGCTTCGGCACCATCGCCCAAGCCCTTCGCTCCCCATAAAGGAGATGCGGCTCCATACAGGAAGCCGGTTTCCTATTCTACCCCGGATTTGGCAGGGACGCGAACGGCTTATGTGCCCCTCTTGAGGCCTACGCCATTTGCGCTAGGCGCCTCAAATCAGCTGTCTGGATAAGATCTCACCGGAGCGTCACTGTGGCCGATAGGCCACGCAGGTGAAGCCAATCACAGACCCTTGCATGGCATTTGGCGAGAATGTTAACGGAAAATGATCAATTGGTGTTACTCTGCGTAACAAAACTAGAGAGGTTTGGGCGGGAAGTGATTCGGGCCGACAGACCGAAACATTCAATGCTGAGACGGCGGCGCCACGATCCGGCAGCACCGTCAACCCAGACGCCGGTTTCATCGATGCGCGGTTTCTGGGGCCTTATGCGGGCCTACTGGTTCTCGGACCGGTGGCAAGAAGCATGGGCGCTAGCCGTCATCATCGCTCTGTTGACGGCGCTCTCCAGCAAAACAGGCGTATGGTTTGCGGTAGCGTCTGGCGAACTGGTCAACTCCATCGCCTTCTTCCACGATGCGGCCAACACCACGCCCCTCACCTCGCTGCTGAGCAATGCGGGCTGGCTGGTTCTGCTCGTTGTCATCAAGGACGTCGGCATCACCGGCACCCGCACTCTGGTTTCGGCGACGCTGCATCGCAAATGGCGTGGCTGGCTGAACGGCCGTTTCAATGACGCCCTGCTCGATGCCAACCACACACATTTCCATGCCCAGAACGGAGCCGAAGGCAGCGGGCCCGACAACATCGATCAGCGTGTGCAGGAATCGATCAAGGACATGACCGGCGGTGCCATCGGGCTCGCCATGGGCGTGCTGGCGGTGGCTACTTCGCTGTTCTTTGTCGGCCAGAAGCTGATCGCGGACTCTACTGAAGTCGCAGGCCTGGAATTCCTCGGCGATTATGGCAGCGCCGTACTCGCGTTGGCTGCGGTTGCGATCTATGTCCCGTTCAATACCTGGATCGCCATGAAGCTCGGCGGCATGCTTGAGCGGCTGTCTGTCAGGATGCAGCAGGCCGAGGGCAGCTATCGCGGCGAATTGACGACGCTGTTGCGCCGCTCCTTCCACGTCGCCGCCGCGCGTGGCGAAGAGGTGCAAAAGGCCATGCACGGCCGCCTCTATCAAGATATCGATCAGACATGGGGACGCCTGAACCGCGTCAATGCCGGTTATTCGTCATTTGAGCTGGTCTACAATTTCATCGGCGCCCGCATCGTTGCCTATGGACCGGGCCTCATCCCGTTCATTCACAACAAGGTCGACCTCAAGGGCTATATAACCGGCGCCGAACTGGTCAATTCGCTGATCAGCCAGTGTTCATGGTTCATCCATGTGATGCCGGCGATCGCAGCGCTCAGGGCCAACAGCCGCCGCGTCATCGAACTGGCCGAAGCCATCGAAAACGTACAGCAGCCAGCCGATTTCTACCGCCAGAGCGGTCACTCTGACTTCCGCTACACGCATCAGAACCCGGTGTTTGGCCTGACAATCCAGCATCTCGAACTGATGCAGAGAGGCGTCGATGCCGCTCCCTTCGTGACGACGGAAAGGCTGCGCTTCCGGCGCGGCGAATGGACCTTCCTCAAAGGCGAATCCGGCAGCGGCAAAACCTCGCTTATCAAAGCAATCAACGGCCTGTGGCCTTACGGACGCGGCACGGTCGTCTTCCCGGAAGGCGTGAAAACCTTCTATGCAGCGCAGGAGGTGAAGCTGCCGCCGGTCTCGCTGAAGGAACTGGTCTGTCTGCCGGATTCTCCGGACGACCATTCCGACACCAAGGCCGCCGCCGCCCTGCACCGTGCCGGGCTCGGCGAATTCATCGAATATCTGTCTGAAGGCACGCGCGACAATCATAGCTGGGACCAGATCCTTTCTGGTGGCCAGAAGCAGAAGTTGATCGTTGCGCGTATCCTTTTGCAACAGCCGGGCCTGCTGTTCCTGGACGAGGCGACAGCTGCACTGGACCCAGACGGCAAGGTCGCCTTCCACCAGGCGATCAAGGACAATTGCCCGGACGTTATCGTCATCAGCGTGATGCACGAGGCGATCCCGCCGCGCTCGGCGACCGGCGAGGAATTCTACAACAGCGTGCTCAGCATCGCCGATGGTGTCGCCACCAAGAAGCCGCTCGTCCCGACCCTGCCACGGGAAATCACCACGATCCTTGCCAATCCACCTGCTCGGCCAATCGCCAGGACGCCGATGCTGGAGGATGGCTGGGCCCGCATTACGCGCATGCGGCTCAGGCAGAAATAACAGCTCGACCGTAAGTCATTTCAATCGCTTTGGCTTGACTTCTTCCGCTGACAAGCTGGCGACTGCTCTGCTGGTTCTCAAACCAACAGAGCTGCCCGAGGGCAGTGAATTCATCCTTCGTCATCATCTTGACTTTGACGTTCACGTCAATGGTAGCGTTGGCTTCGATCATGGGAGGCAGGATCGATGACACCTTCCCTCGCGCAATCCGCCCAAGCCAACGCGCACCAGAACGCTCTGGAAGCACGCAAACGCGATATCCGCTTTGAGGCCGACGATGGCTTTCCTCTTGCCGGTACGCTGTTCGAGGGCGACGGGCAGAAGCCACTCATCCTGATCTCATCTGCCACCGCAGTGCCACGCGGCTTCTATGCCGCCTTTGCCACGGCGGCTGTAAAGGCCGGTGCGCGCGGCGTTCTCATCTATGACTATCGCGGCACAGGCGATTCCATCCGCCCCAGGAGCTGGTCGAAGCGCATCGGCATGGCCGATTGGGCACTGCACGACATGCCGGCGGCGGCCAAGACGCTCGACGCGATTGCCCTCGGGCATCCCATGGTCGGCGTTGGACAATCCTATGGCGGCCAGGCGCTGGGTTTGAGCGGCATTTCCGACCGATTCGCCCGCTATGGAATGGTTGCGGTCATGTCGGGCTATCACCGAGGCCTTGACGACAGATGGGCGGGGCCGCGCATGTTCCTGCTTGGCGTGCCGCTTTCCCTCCTGTTTCGCGACATGCCGAAATGGATGCGTCTGGGCGAACCGATCCCTGCGACGGTTTTCCGCGACTGGGCACGGTGGTGTTCGATGCCGGACTATTTCTTCGACGATCCCGATCTCGAGGAAACCGCACGTTTTGCCAAGGTGCACACGCCGATCCTGTCTCTGCGCATGACAGACGATCCATGGGGAACGGAACGTGCCGTGGTTTCGCTGATGAAGCACTACGACCGTGCGCCGATCTTAAGGCGCTGGATTTCGCCGAAGGACGCAGGCAGTTCCATCGGCCATCTCGGTTTCTTCCGGTCGCGCTTCGCCGAGACACTGTGGCCGCCATTTCTAGCCTGGTTGCTCGATGGCACGGAATTCACCGCAGGCAGCCCGCCTACGCAATACGTCTAGAGGCGCACCGTCTGCCCGCATACCCTTTGACCGTGCAGACAAAAATGCTAGGAGCCCGGCAACGAAGGCGCGGAGCGACGAATTCCGACCATGGATGCCAGGCAATTGAAGATCGAATCCGCGAGGGTAGCCCTTGCCCATGTCACGGATGGCATGCGGCTGGGCATCGGCACCGGCTCGACGGCAGAGGAATTCGTACGTCTGCTGGCTGAAAAGGTTGCGACGGGCCTTTCCGTCATCGGCGTGCCGACCTCGGAACGGACGGCGGCGCTATGTGCCGAACTCGGCGTACCGTTGGCGACGCTCGAGGAGATGCCCGAACTCGACCTCACCGTCGATGGCGCCGATGAAATCGATCCTGAACTCACTCTCATCAAAGGCGGCGGTGGCGCCTTGCTGCGTGAAAAGATCGTAGCCGCAGCCTCGCAGCGCATGATCGTGATCGCCGACCGTTCGAAGCTTGTCGATACGCTCGGCCGCTTTCCGCTACCCATCGAGGTCAACCGCTTCGGCCTGCGCGCCACGGAGATCGCGGTTGCCGCGGCGGCACGCGAACTCGGCCTTTCAGGGCCGATCACATTGAGGATGACGGAGGGCCAGCCATTTGTTACAGACGGCGGTCATTTCATCCTCGATGCATCTTTTGGCCGCATTCCGAATACAAGAGCGCTATCGAATGCCCTTCATGCCATTCCTGGCGTGGTAGAGCACGGTCTTTTCATCGGGCTGGCGTCCGCGGCGGTCGTTGCAGGTGCCAATGGCATCGAAACTGTCCACGCACCCCGATAAACAAGGGAGTCTTTCCGATCATGATGTTGAATAACCGGGTTCGTCGTCTTTCCATGATGCTGGCGACCGCTGCTGTCGTTGCCTTTGCAGCTCCTTCCTTCGCCCAGGAAATCTCCGAATCGCACCTCAAGGCAGCACGCGCCGCCGTAAGCGCCATTCGTGCGACCGACCCGTTCGACACCATCCTTCCGCAGGCGGCTGCCGCCCTCGAGGCACAGTTGATCCAGAAGAACCCCGACCTGCAGGAACTGATCAGTCAGACGATCAATGCCAAAGCCCTCGCGCTGGCCTCGCGCCGCGCCGATCTGGAGAAGGAAGCGGCGACAGCCTATGCCAAGGTGTTCTCCGAGCAGGACCTCAACAACATCGCTACCTTCTATCAGTCCGAGACCGGCAAGAAGTTGCTCGACAGCGGCCCGATCGTGACGCGCGAGCTCGTGAAAGCTGCTGAAATCTGGCAGAACGGCGTCGCCCGCGACCTCGCCCAGCAGGTTGGCGAAGCGCTGCAGGCTGCGGCAGGCGCTAAGGCTCCCACCCCGACCCCGACCGACGGAACCGCTCCGGCAGAGGGTGCCGCGCCAGCCGGTGGAGTGGCTCCGGCCGAAGGTGCCGCGCCTGCGGATGGCAGCGCCAACTGATCGCTGCCTGTCAGCGCGACTGGATCAAAAGCCCGGCCACGACCGGGCTTTTCTTTTGGCGATTCGACGCCTACCTGTGACCTGCGTCGCACAAGGAACCAGGATTTCGCCATGAGCGCTTACGACTACGACCTTTTCGTTATCGGCGGCGGCTCGGGCGGCGTGCGGGCGGCACGGGTGTCGGCGGCGCTTGGCAAGAAGGTCGGCGTCGCCGAGGAATACCGTTTCGGCGGCACCTGTGTGATCCGTGGCTGCGTGCCGAAGAAACTCTTCGTCTACGCCTCCCAGTTTCCGGAGCATTTCGAGGATGCCGCCGGTTACGGCTGGACCGTGCCGCAGGCGAGTTTCGACTGGCAGACATTGATCGCCAACAAGGACCGTGAGATCGCACGGCTGGAAGGACTTTACGCCAAAGGCGTCCAGGGCGCCGGCGGTGAAACCTTCCAGACCCGCGCCACCCTTATCGACCGCCACACCATCAGGCTCGAGGCAGAAAACCGCACCATCACTGCCGACCAGATCCTGATCGCCACCGGCGGGCGCCCGGCCGCACATCCGGCACTGCCTGGCCATGAGCACTGCATCACCTCCAACGAGGCGTTTCACCTGGCCGAACTGCCGAAGGCGATCGCCATCGAAGGCGGCGGTTACATAGCAGTCGAATTCGCCAACATTTTCCATGGGCTTGGCGTGGAAACGACCCTGATCTACCGCGGCACGGAAATCCTCAGCCGCTTCGACATGGATCTGCGCCGCTCCTTGCACGAAACCATGGAAAAGAAGGGCATCCGCATCCTCTGCCGCACGGTTTCCGAAGAGGTGAAGCGCCGCCCCGACGGTCGGCTCGACGTGCGGGTGACGGGAGGTGACGTGCTCACCGTCGATCAGATGATGCTCGCCATCGGTCGGCAACCGAATACCGAAAAGCTGGGCCTCGAGGTTGCTGGCGTTGAGCTGTCGCCGATTGGCGCGGTCATCGTCGACCAGTATTCCCGCACCAATGTCGACAACATCTGGGCGGTGGGGGACGTCACCAATCGCGTCCAACTTACCCCTGTCGCCATTCACGAAGCGATGTGTTTTGTCGAGACGGCCTTCAAGAACAATCCGATCTCACCGGATCACGACACCATCGCCACCGCGGTGTTCTCGCAGCCGGAGATCGGCACCGTAGGCCTTTCGGAAGACGACGCCGCCAAGCGTTTCGACGAACTGGAAGTCTACCGCGCCGTCTTCCGGCCGATGCGCCACACGCTGGCCGGGCGAGACGAAAAGATGCTGATGAAGCTGGTGGTGGATGCACTGAGCCGCAAGGTGCTCGGCGCGCATATCCTCGGCCCCGATGCCGGCGAGATGGCGCAACTTCTCGGCATTCCGATCAAGGCGGGCCTGACCAAGGACGATTTCGACCGCACCATGGCTGTGCACCCGACTGCAGCCGAAGAGCTCGTCACCATGTACAAACCCACCTACCGCGTTAAAAACGGCGAACGGGTCGATTAGCGCCTCGCTACCCGTTCGTTGCCGCCAAGGCGGAAATCAGTCCGCCCACTCTTGACTGTAGAGAAGCACGGGATAGTTTAAGGACAAAATACCGGCCTTGTTAGCCGGACGGCAAGCGTGCCTCGTATGCCTCGCCCGACGGCGATGGCTGCGGGGCATTTTTCGTTTTTGGGGGGTATCGCTGGTGAAACGCCGCGTCGAGATCGGCATTCTGTATTCCCGTTCCGGGAATTACCAGCTCGTCTCGGAAGCCTGTCATCGCGGCGCCATGCAGGCCGTCGCCGCGATCAACGCCGACCCTTTTTCCCCCATAGAGTTCGTTCCTATCGAACGCGACCCGCAAGGCAACGCAGACCGCTATGCGACGCTCACGGAAGACATTCTGCGCAATTCAAGCGCCCGCCACATCATCGGCGGCGTGACTTCCTGGAGCCGCAAGGAAATCATTCCGGTTCTCGAAAAAGCGGGCGGCACGCTCTGGTATGCGTGCCCTTACGAAGGCTTCGAGGCCAATGAGCATGTCGTCTACATGCATGCATGCCCCAATCAGCATCTCGTGCCGCTGCTCGGACACATCATACCTCTTTACGGCGCCAACGGCTTCCTGACCGGCTCCAATTACATCTGGGGCTGGGAAACCAATCGCGTGGCCCGCGATCTGATTGCCGATGCCGGCGGACGGGTGCTTGGCGAACGCTACCTGCCGCTCGGAGAAACAGACGTATCGCGGCTGATCGAAGAAATTCGTGCAACGCGACCGGACTTCATCCTCAACAATCTCATCGGCCCCTCCTCCTATGCCTTCTTCCAGGCCTATGCGGAAATGTCGCGGCAGGACGATCATTTCACGCCTCAGCGCTGTCCGATCGTCTCCTGCAACCTGACCGAATGCGAGCTGCCGGCTATTGGTGCCGCCGGCGACGGTCATCTTTCCGCCGGCCCCTATTTCCATGACGCTTCCGTCAAGGAAGTCTGGCTGGTTGGCCAACCCGAACATGACGGTTCGCGGCCCTCCTCCTTCCAGGCCTCTGCCTATGCTTGCGTGAAGGTTCTGGCATCGACCCTCGCTTCAAACGGCGACGCCAGCCCGAGCGATCTGTCCGCCGCCTTTGCACAGAACAGCTTCAACACGCCATTCGGCGCGATCAGCATCGATCCACAAACGCAGCATGCGACGCTGCCCGTCGAAATTGGCCGTATCGCCAATGGCGGCTTCGAAAAAGTCAGCATTGCCAAGACAGTCGAGCCAGACCCTTACCTGTCGCGTTATGACCGCGCCAAGGTATTCGGCCGTCGCAAGCTGAAGGTGGTGTCATGAAGCGCGCCGCCCGCATTCCCATTCTTGGTGGTGCGAAAGCTTTCGTGCTGCATCGGCCGCATGCCAACCTCAACGCCATCCTACGCCAGCTTTCCGCTATCGGGCTTTCCGCCACCGATTGCTGGCCGGAACTGCCGTCGGAGGCGCTCGGTGCGGATTTCGTCTTCTTCGATGTCGACCTCGGCTTCGACGAGCAGTTTCCCTGGGTACCAGGCGAAGCGCCGATGCCGATCATCGCGCTGATCGGCTCCGAAGCACCGGGGCGCATCGAATGGGCACTGTCGCACAATGCCGATGCCCAGCTTTTGAAACCGGTCGGCAATTCCGGTGTCTATTCGGCGCTGTTGATCGCCCGTCAGAGTTTTGCCGCGCGTCGGCAGCTGGCCGACGAGATTGCCACGCTGCAGGCGCGCGTGGCCGAGCGCCAGACCATTGTGCGCGCCGTAGCAGCCTTGTCCAGCCAGGGCATCGACGACGAGCGCGCTTATGCGCAACTGCGTTCGCTCGCCATGAGTTGGCAGGTGAACCTCGAAGACGCTGCGCGCCGGGTTGTCGCCATGACCGAACAGGAGGGCGGCATTGACCACCCCTATCGCGCCTGACGCGCCGATCACGGCACCCATGCCGGCGAAACGTCGGGTGGGTGTGCTCGGTCGGCTGCTGAAACGGCCCCTCGCCGTCATCGGACTTATCATCATCGCCGTCACTGTTCTCGGCGCGATCTTCGCGCCATGGCTGACGGCCTACGATCCCAACGAACAGCTGTTTGACGGGTTGACGCTCGAAGGCGCACCGCTGCCGCCCAATGCCGCGTTCTGGCTGGGTACCGATCTGCTTGGAAGGGATCTTCTGACCCGCATCCTGTACGGCGCACGAACCTCGCTCATCATCGGCATCGTCGCCAATGGGGCTGCCCTGTTCATAGGAACACTGGTCGGGGTCACCGCCGGCTACTTCCGTGGCTGGATCGGCGGCACGCTGATGCGGTTCACCGACCTGATGATGGCCTTTCCGGCACTGCTGCTCGCCATCTGCCTCGCCGCCGTCTTCCAGCCGAGCCTGTGGATCGTCGCCATGGTCATTGCCCTGGTGAACTGGGTACAGACTGCTCGCGTCGTGTTCACGGAAACCAGTTCCCTGGCCGAGCGCGAATTCATCGATGCCGAGCGCACCATCGGCGCCAGCACACCGCGCATCCTGTTCCGCCACATCCTGCCGCACCTTCTGCCCACCATCATCGTGTGGGGTACGCTCGGCATTTCGACCACGGTGCTGCTGGAAGCAACGCTGTCCTACCTCGGCATCGGCGTACAGCCGCCCACCGCGTCCTGGGGCAACATCATCTTTGAGAACCAGACCTACTTCCAGGCTGCCCCCTGGCTGGTCTTCTTCCCGGGTGCGGCCATCCTTGCCCTGGCGCTCGCCTTCAACCTGGTTGGTGATGCGCTACGCGACATTCTCGATCCGACGCAGAGGGGACGGGCATGATCGCTTATCTTACCCGCCGCCTGATCCAGGCCGCACTCATTCTTCTCGGCGTCTCGATCATCACCTTCGCCCTGCTTTATCTGCTGCCGGCCGATCCGGTGCGCCAGATCGCCGGCCGCAGCGCCACGCCGCAGACAGTGGAAAGCATTCGCCAGCAACTCGGTCTCGACCAACCGTTTGTCGTGCAGTACTGGCGCTATCTCACCAATCTGCTCTCGGGCGATCTCGGCCGCTCCTACATCCAGCGCTCCGAAGTCACCGAACTGATTGTCTCGCGCCTGCCGGCAAGCCTCATTCTGATGGTGGGTGCGATCCTGTGCGAACTGGCGATCGGCCTGACTATGGGTCTGATCGCAGCCGCGAAACGCGGCAGTGCCACCGACCAGACATTGATGGTCGGTTCCTTCATCGGTGTCTCGGCGCCGCAATTCGTGGTCGGCCTGCTGCTGCTCTACGTCTTTGCCGTCCAACTCGGCTGGTTCCCGATCGGCGGTTACGGCACCTGGCAGCACGCGGTGCTGCCCTCGCTGACGCTCGGCATCCTCGGGGCCGGCTGGTACTCGCGCATGATGCGCTCGTCGATGATCGACGTGCTGCGTCAGGACTATATCCGCACCGCTCGCGCCAAAGGGCTCGCGCGCCACGCCATCCTTTTCCGCCACGCGCTGCCCAACGCCATCCTGCCGGTCGTCGCCATGATCGGCATCGACATCGGCCTGTTCATGAGCGGCATCGTGGTCGTGGAAAGCGTCTTCGGCTGGCCGGGCATCGGCCAACTCGCCTGGCAGGCGATCCAGCGTGTCGACATTCCAATCATCATGGGTGTGACGCTGGTTTCAGCCTGCGCCATCGTGCTGGGCAACCTGCTTGCCGACATCGTCGCCCCGTTCATCGATCCGCGCATCAAGCTGCGCTGACAACAGCAACCAACGACAAACAAGACAAGAAGGGAACAGAACATGAAGAAATATCTGGCCTCAACCGTAGCCGCCTCGGCGCTGGCGCTGGTGCTTGGCCTCGCGCCCGCATCCGCCGATGAGAAGCTCGACCCGAACGCCAAGCAGGGCGGCGCCATCACCATCACCTACAAGGACGATGTCGCAACACTCGACCCGGCGATCGGCTATGACTGGCAGAACTGGTCGATGATCAAGAGCTTGTTCGACGGCCTGATGGACTATGAACCCGGCACAACCAATCTGCGGCCTGAACTTGCCGAAAGCTACGAGATCTCGCCGGATGGTACGACCTTCACCTTCAAGCTGCGCAAAGGCGTGAAATTCCATAATGGCCGCGAGATGACGGCCGACGACGTCAAATATTCGCTCGACCGCGTCACCAATCCGAAGACGCAGAGCCCCGGCGCCGGTTTCTTCGCCTCGATCAAGGGTTACGAGGACGTAGCAGGCGGCAAGGCCGAAAGCCTGGCCGGCGTCACTGTGGTCGACCCCGCGACCGTCAAGATCGAACTGTCGCGGCCGGACGCCACCTTCCTGCACGTGATGGCGATCAATTTCAGCCATGTCGTGCCGAAGGAAGAGGTCGAGAAATACGGCGCCGACTTCGGCAAGCATCCGGTCGGCACCGGTGCCTACAAGCTTGGCGAATGGACGCTCGGCCAGCGCCTCGTGTTCGAGCGCAATGCCGACTACTGGCACAAGGGCCTGCCCTATCTCGACAAGATCACCTTCGAGATCGGCCAGGAGCCAATCGTGGCGCTGCTGCGCCTGCAGAAGGGCGAAGTCGACGTGCCGGGCGACGGCATCCCGCCAGCCAAGTTCCAGGAAGTGATGGCCGATCCCGCGCAAAAGGCGCGTGTGGTCGAAGGCGGCCAGTTGCAGACCGGCTACGTCACCATGAACACCACCATGGCACCGTTCGACAATGTGAAGGTGCGCCAGGCCGTCAACATGGCCATCAACAAGGAACGCATCGTCAAGATCATCAACAACCGTGCGGTACCGGCCAACCAGCCGCTTCCGCCGTCGATGCCTGGCTACGACAAGAACTTCGCCGGCTACAAATACGATGTCGAGAAGGCCAAGGCGCTGCTTGGCGAGGCCGGTCATGCGGATGGCTTCGAGACACAACTTTTCGTCATGAACACCGATCCCAATCCGCGCATCGCCCAGGCGATCCAGCAGGATCTCGCAGCCATCGGCATCAAGGCGTCGATCCAGTCTCTGGCGCAGGCGAATGTGATCGCGGCCGGCGGCGACAAGGCCGGCGCTCCGATGATCTGGTCGGGCGGCATGGCATGGATCGCCGACTTCCCCGATCCATCCAACTTCTACGGCCCAATCCTGGGCTGTGGCGGCGCCGTTCAGGGTGGTTGGAACTGGGCCTGGTACTGCAACAAGGATCTTGATGACAAGGCGGCCAAGGCCGACTCCATCGTCGACCCAGCCAAGGCCGACGAACGCTACAAGCTGTGGGGCGAGATTTACGCCAAGGTCATGGAAGACGCGCCGTGGGCGCCGGTGTTCAACGAACAGCGTTTCACCATGCGCTCGCCACGCATGGCGGGCGACGACAAGCTCTACGTCGACCCGGTCCATATCCCGATCAACTACGACTATGTGTATGTGAACGATGTGCAATAACTGCAACTATACGATCCACGGGCGTCATCATCATTTCGGCTGGGACAATTCCTTCGTCCCGGCCGAACGGGTGGAACCCGGCTCCACCATCGAGTTCAACTGCCTGGATTCCTCCGGCGGCCAGTTGCAGCCCGACAGCACGGTCGCGGACATCGCCCGGCTCGACTTCGGCAAGATCAACCCTGTAACCGGGCCGATCCATGTCGAAGGGGCGGAACCTGGCGACGCGCTGAAAATCACCATCGAGCAGTTCAAACCGTCCGGCTTCGGCTGGACGGCGAACATTCCGGGTTTTGGCTTGCTTGCCGACGACTTCAAGGAGCCGGCTCTGGCAGTTTGGAAGTATGACGTCAATTCGCTGGAACCGGCGCTGTTCGGCAAGAATGGTCGTGTGCCGCTCAAGCCCTTCGCCGGCACCATCGGCAATGCGCCGGCGCAAAAGGGCCTGCATTCCGTGGTGCCGCCGCGCCGCGTCGGCGGCAATCTCGACATCCGCGACCTTGCCGCCGGCACCACGCTCTATCTTCCGGTAGAAGTGGCCGGCGCGCTGTTCTCGGTGGGCGACACGCATGCCGCCCAGGGCGACGGTGAAGTCTGCGGTACCGCGATCGAAAGCCCGATGGATGTCGTGCTCACCCTTGATCTGGTCAAGGATGCCCGGCTGAAGATGCCGCGCTTCACCACGCCGGGTCCGGTGACGCGCCATCTCGACGCCAAGGGTTACGAGGTCACGACCGGCATCGGGCCCGACCTGATGACGGGCGCCAAGGAAGCGGTTGCCCAAATGGTCGACCTGCTCGCGGCCCGCTACCAGATGGATCCGGTCGATGCCTATATGCTGGTTTCGGTCTGTGGCGACCTCAGGATCAGCGAGATTGTCGACATGCCGAACTGGGTGGTGTCGTTCTACTTCCCGCGTTGCGTGTTCGAATGATCGCAGCCGCCGATATAAAGGCAGGCGCGGCAGTTGCCGCGTCTGAAGATCCAGAGAAGAGGCCGGTGCTAACCGTCTCTGGCCTTACTGTTTCCGTACGCGGGGAAGAGGGCGAACGGGCGGTGGTCTCCGATCTCTCGTTTGCGCTGGCTCGCGGCGAAACGCTGTGCATCGCAGGCGAGTCCGGTTCCGGCAAATCGATGACCTCGCTGGCGATCATGGGATTGTTGCCGCAGCCGCAAGCACGCGTTTCGGCCGGCTCGATCCGGCTGGGCGATCTCGACCTCACGGCACTCAGCGAAAAGCGCATGCAGGCCGTTCGCGGCAACCGCGTCGCGATGATCTTCCAGGAACCGATGACCTCGCTGAACCCGGTTCTGTCGATCGGGCGCCAGTTGATCGAAGCAATCGAGGTCCATACCAACTTAAGCGGAGGCGATGCACGTGCCCGCGCCATCGAAGCGCTGAAGGCAGTCCGCATTCCCGAAGCCGAGAGCCGGCTGAAACAGTTCCCACACGAGCTTTCCGGCGGCATGCGCCAGCGCGTCATGATCGCCATGGCGCTCGCCTTGAAGCCGGACGTGCTGATCGCCGACGAGCCGACCACGGCACTCGATGTCACGGTGCAGGGCGAGGTTCTGGAATTGCTGCGCGACCTTCAGCGCGAGCAAGGCACCGCCGTGATCCTGATCACCCACGACATGGGCGTCGTCGCCGAGATGGCGGATCGGGTTATCATCATGCGCAACGGCCGCATGGTCGAACAAGGCACCATCACCGACATCTTCGAGCGGCCGCAGGTCGACTACACACGCGAATTGCTTGCCGCCGTGCCCAGGATGGGTTCTGGGCGCGCCGCGGCATCGGGCAAATCGGAGGAACCGGCAAAATCTGCCGCTGTTGCCGAAGTCCGCGAACTCCATGTGCGTTTCGACCTGCACGGCGGTTTCTTCGGCCGCGTCACGCGCCGCGTTCACGCCGTGGAAGGCGTCAACTTCTCGATCGCGCCGAACGAAACCTTGTCGCTGGTGGGCGAATCCGGCTGCGGCAAATCCACAACCGCAAAGGCGCTTGCCGGGCTCCTGCCCTATAGCGGCGACATTGCCATAGGCGGAAGGAACCTTGCAGGATTGGGTCGAGACGAGCGCAAGGCGGTGCGCCGTGACATCCAGATGATCTTCCAGGACCCGTACGCCTCGCTCGATCCGCGCATGCCTGTCGGCGATCTGGTCGCGGAGCCCCTGCTGATCCACGGGATCGGCACTCCAAAAGAACGGACGGAGCGCGTTGCGGCACTGTTCGAGCGCGTCGGGCTCACAGCCGACCAGATGGAGCGCTATCCGCATGAATTCTCAGGCGGCCAGCGCCAGCGCATCTGCATCGCGCGCGCATTGGCGCTGCGGCCTAAACTGATCATCGCCGATGAAAGCGTTTCGGCACTCGATGTTTCGGTTCAGGCGCGCGTGCTGAAACTCCTCAAGGAACTGCAAAGCGAGTTCGGCGTCGCCTATCTTTTCATTTCGCACGACATGGCTGTAGTCGAGAACATTTCCGACAAGGTGGCGGTAATGTATCTCGGCCAGATCGTGGAGATGGGCAGGCGCGAGCAGGTTTTCGCCAATCCGCGCCATCCCTACACGAAACGGCTGATCGAGGCGGTTCCGGTGCCCGATCCTGCTCGTCGGCGGACACGGTTCGCCCGATTGGACAGCGAGATCGCAAGTCCGGTTCGTCGGGTCGGCGACCCACCCGTGAAACTGCTGCTGCAGGATGTCGGCGACGGCCATTTGGTCGCAGCCCATTAGGCTGCGGCCGGTCACACTGCTTGTATCGAGGCGAGCGAACAGCTATCGCCTGCTGCGACTGCAACTACGGACTGGATCATGAAGCGCCCCATCATCGTTTTCGACCTCGACGGAACGCTTGTCGACACCGCTCCCGACCTGCTCGACAGTCTGAACCACAGCCTGGTCGATGGCGCGCTGGAGAGCGTGGACTATATCGGCTTCAAGCGCTTTGTCGGCCAGGGCGGACGCGTCATGATCGAACGCGCCTATGCGGCGCAGCGCAGGGCATTGGCGGTGGAGGAACTCGACCGCCTGCTCGGCCTGTTCATGACCCACTACACCCAGAATATTCCCGGCAAGTCCTTGCCTTACCCAGGTGTCGTGGACGCGATCGGCCGGCTGGAGGAAGCAGGCTATGTTCTCGCAGTCTGCACAAACAAATATGAAGCGAACTCAAAGGCTTTGATCGAAGCGCTCGGGTTGAACGAACACTTCGCCGCGATCGCCGGCCAGGACACCTTCGCCTTCCGCAAGCCGGACCCCCGCCATCTGCTCGAAACCATCGCCTTGGCCGGCGGTGACCCGGAACGCGCTGTCATGGTCGGCGATTCGCAGACCGATATCGATACCGCCAAAGCGGCTGGCATCCCGGTGGTGGCGGTCGATTTCGGCTACACCGACCGCCATGTCAGCGAATTCGAGCCATCCGTCGTCATCTCGCACTTCGATGAATTGACCCCTGCCCTCGTCGAAAAACTGATCGTGGCGGCGCGCTGAAAAATCTTTTGCCGTATCCGCGCTTTCGTAGCCTGGAAGCGCGGATGGGACGGTTGACTTCCGACCATCACCCACCTTATATCGCGGCGCGCTTGGCCTTCGGGCATGGAGCGGGCGATTAGCTCAGCGGGAGAGCACACCCTTCACACGGGTGGGGTCGTAGGTTCAATCCCTACATCGCCCACCATTTTCTGTGCCTTACGCTCGGCCTTGAAATCCTGAACGAAGAACTGACTGCCGTCGGCTGGATACGGGAGGAAGTGCGCGCGGCACTCATCGGCCTTCTTTCTGCGAGCGACCTCTCGAATGACGCGAACGCCGAACTTGAGGCCGAGTTGGCCCATAATGCGAGCGCGCATGCGCCTTCCACCCACCTGACAGGCGTCGCTATGGAACTTGCTCCAAAACGACCATTGAAGGTTCTCGCCATCGCCGTCGCAATCGTTGCAGCACTGTACTTTGTCGTGTGGCCTGCTCTCAGGCAGTTGATGTTCATTCTCGCCGCTTTGAGCGGTTTCACATGATCACGCCACCTTGGCGAGATCGCAACTACATTTTCAAACTTTCAGATACAAATGTTCCCCTGTTCTCGATTTCTGGAATCCGACCCAATATTCAACTCAGTAAATTATCATTAGAATATGCTTAGGGGGCTGGACTAATGGTTTGGGCCCTATGTTTCACAATGTTACTTGCAAGCGCTTTAACCCGATGTAGACAGTTGCTGTCTGGCAACTTTCTATTGCGCGGGGGCGTGTGGACGGGTTCGGGGGGCAGAGTGGTGTCGTCGACACCGGCGTCATTTGCTTGGCGCTAATCGCTCAGTATTTGCGCAAACCCGCAGATTCGGAAGTCATCAGGCATGACCTTGGACTTGTGGTCGACGTCGCCGGCCGCGAAGATGTTGTCCGCGCTGCAAAGCGTCTCAAGCTCAAAGCGCGCATCGTCCGTCCGGCCGCCAAACGACTGGATCACCTGGCGCTTCCAATCATTGTTGAGAAATCAAGTGGCGGATTTGCCATTCTTGCCGCTCTCTCCGCCGACAGGGTTCTCATTCAGGATCCAGCGGTCGGCGCAGCGCAAGAACTGACACGCTCAGAGTTTGAGGCGGGTTGGAATGGCTATGCGATCCTGATCACCAGCCGCGCGTTTGCCGACGGATTTGCGCGGCGCTTCGATTTTTCCTGGTTTATTCCGGAGATGATTCGCTACCGCTGGATCTTCGCCGAAGTGCTGCTTGCCTCGTTCTTCGTGCAATTGCTCGGCCTGATTTCGCCGATCTTCTTCCAGCTCGTCATCGACAAGGTTTTGGTCCACAACGGCCTGACCACACTAGAAGTGCTGGTGATCGGCCTATCGGTCGTGTCTATGTTCGAGGTGCTGCTGACGGGGCTGCGCACCTACGTGACGACACACACCACCAGCCGCATCGACGTCGCGCTGGGCGCCAAGCTGTTCAATCATCTGCTCGGCTTGCCGATCGCCTATTTCGAGGCTCGCCAGACCGGCCAAACAGTTGCTCGCGTGCATGAGCTTGAGAACATCCGCGCCTTCCTCACCGGCTCAGCGCTGACTGTCCTGCTCGACGTCTTCTTCCTCTTTGTGTTCCTGGCTGTGATGTACCTCTACAGCCCCTGGCTGACTTTCATAGTCGTCTGCTCGATCCCAGTCTATGTGCTGCTGTCCGTTGCGGTGACTCCGGAATTCAGACGGCGCATCGAAGAGCGCTTCAATCGTGGCGCGGAAAATCAGACTTTCCTGGTTGAAACCATCGTCGGGGTCGAAACGCTCAAGGCGATGGCGGTCGAGCCACAGATGCAACGCCGTTGGGAGGACCAGCTTGCCGGTTATGTACAGGCCGGCTTCCGCACCTCCAACCTCGGCAACATCGCCTCCAACACCGCCCAGTTCATTTCCAAGGCAGTCATCGTCCTGACCATGTGGTTCGGCGCCAAAGCCGTTCTGGCTGGCGACATGACGGTCGGCCAACTCGTCGCCTTCAACATCATGGCCGGGCGGGTCTCAGGCCCGGTGCTGCGACTGGCACAACTGTGGCAGGACCTGCAGCAGGTTCGCATTTCCATCGACCGCCTTGGCGACATCCTCAACGCACCCGCTGAACTCACCGGTAGCACTGGACAAGGCTCGATCCGCAAGATCGTCGGGCAGGCCAGTTTTGACCACGTCACGTTCCGCTATCGTCCGGGTGAGCGCGAGATCCTTTCCGACGTTTCGTTCTCGGTCGACGCCGGCGAGATCGTTGGCATTGTCGGTCCATCAGGTTCGGGCAAGAGCACGGTTGCCAAATTGCTGCAGCGCTTGCATGTGCCGGAGCGTGGCCGTGTCATGATCGATGGTGTCGACCTGGCTCTCATCGACCCACGCAGCTTGCGCCGCCAGATCGGTGTCGTACTTCAGGAGAATGTGCTGTTCCGGCGCACGGTGCGCGAGAACATCGCCCTGTCCGACCCTTCCCTATCGCTCGACCGCGTCATCGAGGCAGCAAAGCTTTCGGGAGCGCACGAATTCATCGTCAAGCTGAAGTCGGGATACGACACAGTGCTGGAAGAGCGCGGCGCCAACCTCTCTGGAGGTCAGCGTCAGCGTATCGCGATCGCCAGAGCGCTTGTCACCAACCCGCGCATCCTGCTCTTCGACGAGGCAACAAGCGCACTCGACTATGAATCTGAATATGTCATCCAGCAGAACATGAAGCGCATGGCACAAGGCCGCACCGTCTTCATCATCGCGCACCGGCTTGCAGCCCTGAGAGACGCGACCCGCATCATCACCATCGAGGCAGGCCGCCTCACCGAACAGGGAACCCACAACGAACTCCTTGCCAAGAACGGTCGATACGCACAGCTATACCGCCTCCAGGGCGGGACGCTGTCAGAGGCTGCGGAGTAGAGGCCATGGGACGCATCTGGCAAGCCGTACGACATGGTATCGCCAGGGAGCGTCTGGAAAAGCGCCCTCGCCTCAATGCGAATGAACGGCAGTTCCAGGCAGCGGCAATCGAAATTCTTGAAACGCCGGCATCGCCGACGGCAAGGATTTTCGCTGGGTTGATCATCGTTTTCGCCACAGGCGCTCTTGCCTGGTCGTGGTTCGGCCGCATCGACACCTTTGCCACGGTTCAGGGCAAGATCATACCGATCGGCAAGGTGCAAGTCATCGAGCCGCTGATCACCGGCCGCATCAAAGCCATTCACGCCAAATCCGGTGACCACGTCGCCGCCGGTCAGACGCTCCTTGAGCTCGACCCCGCGGAACAGGTCGCTGAACGTCAAAAGCTTGCAGGCAACCTTTCAGTTGCCGAGGTCTCGGCCGCTCGGCTTAGATCGATGATCAACGGAATCAACAGTGGTACAGCGCTGACCGAAGCCAGCTTTGTTGCCCCCTTGAACGCTCCCTCTTCGGTCATCGACCTGCAGCAGCAACGTATGCGACAGGCGCTGGCGGCCTATGAGGCGGAGCAAGCTAGTTTCGCAGCGGACATTGCGCAGAAGTCGGTTGAAATCGAACGTGGTGCCAGGACGCTGGCTGAACGCAAGAAGTTGGTCAGATTGACCGGCGATCGGCTCGATGTTTTCGAAACGCTCGAGGGTCGCGGCCTTGGTATCAAGTCGCGCACCATCGATGCTCGCCAAAGCCAGCAGGATCAGCTGCTGGCCGTCGTGACAGATGAAGGCCGCATCGCTGAACTGGAGGCCACCAAATCAGCGCTGGAAGCCCGGAAACACGAGCGTCACGAGGCCTTCCTTGACAAAGCTACGACGGAACTCACTGACACGGAGCGAGATATCGGCGCCCTGCGCCAAGACCTCGCCAAGGCCGAACTGTTTGAACGCGCCAGCACACTGAAGGCGCCCGTAGCAGGCCGTGTGCAACAGGTGGAAGTCAGCACCTTCGGCGAAGTCGTGCAGACCGGCCAGCGGCTGATGGTGGTGGTGCCCGATGGCACGGCGCTCGAAGTCGAGGCGATGCTGCTCAACAAGGACAAGGGGTTTGTGCGCGAGGGCCAGGATGCCCGGATCAAGCTAGAGGCCTTCCCGTTCACGCGCTACGGTACGCTGAATGGAACCGTGCAGTCGGTCTCAAACGACGCCATCCCGGCAAAGCCGAGCGCAGGTGGTAATGAGGCCGCGCAGGATACCGCGGGCCCCCTCGTCTTCCCTGTGCGTGTAACACTGAAGGAAACGTCCATTCGCGCAGATGGCCAAGATGTTCAACTAACACCCGGCATGTCGGTCACAGCAGAGATCAAAACGGGCGACCGCCGAGTCATCGAATTCCTGCTCGACCCGCTGATGGAGATGAAAGACGAGGCATTCCATGAGCAATAAAAGAAATTTGAAAAAGGCGCTCCAGATCGCGTCCGCGCTATTCGCGCTCGGGCAAACAACACCTTCATTCTCCAATGATTTACTTTGGTCAAAAAACCACACCGAGCCGGTGATCACAAATCAGAAAGATACAGAAGAGTTTTTTTCTTACATACTTAAGCGATTCGAAAGAAATACATCAAGGATATCTGAATATCTAAAAGAAAATGGCTTCTCTTGCATTCACTCGGATTTCGACAAATCGATTCATTGCTTAAGTTTGATTTGCAATAAAGGATCGATAAAAGATGACGTTTCGGGTATTAACTTAATTTTCTACGACGACGAGAAGCTTAGATACCCGTCCATCCAGAGACGATTCGCTAAAATTGACGGAAAATGTCCGAGCAGCAGAATTGGTACGTTACGATTACAGCAAGATCTTCTAAGCGGGAGGTACATGGGAAATGGAAAATACTAGCAGTCGAACAGGCAGCATCACTTTTTCGGTGATCGAATATCACATCGCACTACCCGACCTTCTCGGCAATTATTCTCACCTGGGTGTCAGGGCGACAACTGAAAACGGCACCCCTGTTGGTGAATGGAATTTCGGGTCATTTCTCGATGGGACCTATAGAGCGTTTGGCCTCCCAGGCGACCCCAGAGACACCCTGGGTGGAATAAAGAACTCTATGGCCATGGATTCCCGAATAGCCGGCAGCATCACTGTAAACGGCGGCTTGGGTGCTGCGCTGATAGACCAGATTGATAAATTTCTGGAAGATGTGAATAACCGTGGCATTCCATACGAGCCGGTACCGAACGTGCTGGGACGATCCGCAAATTCTAATTCTGCAGCTGCGTTTATGATGCGCATTTTGGGGATAGATCCAAAATCTTTGTCTTACAGCGGAAGCGCCCCCGGTCTTGGAGTTGATCTGTCCCAGCAGAAATTTGGACTCCCCTCGCCTGGCTCCTATGCAATTGGAGCCAATTCCTCCTTTTTAGACAGCACTGTGGGAACTAGCCCACCAGTCCCTACGCCGAGGCCAACGGATTTACCACAGGCGAACCCTGCGCCAATAGGATTCAATCCGAGCGATCCAATTCAACCTCCAGCATCTTCCCCGCCACAGCCAATGGTACCTACGATACCAAGCGCTCCACCTTCGGCATGGGGTCCGATCGGCCCAAACTCATGGAACGGCAATGACAGTGGCGGCAGGCGAGGCGGAAGTGAGTTTGGCGGGCGATCGGATGCCGGTGGTGGTACTTCGTCATCGACAGGTAACGGCAGCTCTCTCAATCCGAACTCGTCACCTAATTGGGGAGGAGTTTCAGGATCAGGTAATTCAAATCCCAACGGTTCATCAATCGGATCCGGTTCGAGAGGGCCTTCGACTCCCTCGGTAGGCCCCACTCCTTCCCCCCGGCCGGGGCCATCTGGGTCGCCATCTTGGGGAAATAAACCCGATAATGTCGGCGCGCCAGGACCGGAAAACAGCGCACCAGGAACTACCCCATCTGCGCACGTCGTTGATCACAGCTATTGGTCAGGAACTCCCGGGAATTTTAGCACGTCTCAACCAAGCCCTAATACCAGCCCCAATGCACATCCTGCTTCGACGCCTTTGAGCCCAGACAATAAACCTGACAGATTTGGCACGACCCCAGCAACCCGCCCCCTAACGACCGAGGAGAAGTTCCACGCCCCAAAACCTATCCCGACTTCTTATATAGAAACCACTACCCAGACTTCAGCCCTCGGTTACCCGTCATCATTCAGTCAGCCTTCGACTATCGGAAGTGTTTTAGGGCAAGTTGGCGCATTCTTTGGCGGCCTAGTCGGCGCAGTTTTCGGAGCAATTGGTGGCCTTTTAGGAGGGCTCGGCAAAGCCTTCAGTTCAGCCTTCGGCGGTGGAAGCGGCGGCAAGGCAGGCGGTCATAGCAGCAGTTCTTCCAGCGGCAGCAAAGGCTCCTCGTCCATGGGTGGCTATGGCGACGGCAGCAGCGGTCGTGCCGGTTGGGCCGGCAAGCCCATTCTGCTTGACCTTTCAGGCAAAGGCTTGTCGATCGACACGCTTGGCTCGTCACAACAATTCATTGATCTTGACGGCGATGGCTATCAGCATCGCACGGCTTGGGCTGGCGACGGCACCGGCGTTCTTGTCCTCGATGCCGATGGTGACGGCAAGATCAGCCGTTCCAGCGAGTTCATGTTCACGGAGTGGGATCAGACCGCCCAGAGCGATCTAGAAGCGATCAAGAACGTCTTCGATACCAACCACAACGGCTTGCTCGATGCCGGCGACCTGCGTTGGGCCGACTTCAAAGTCATGATCAACGGCCAGTTGGTTTCACTAGATTCGCTTGGCATCACCTCGATCGGCCTGACGCCTAAAGGAAGCAGCCAGAACTTCGAAGACGGATCCTCGATCACCGGCACTGCTGAGTACACGAAGTCCGATGGCACCACCGGCACGGTAGGCGATGCCGTGCTCGCAGTCGATCCCAATGGCTATGTCATCAAGACCGTTACCACGACAGATGCGGACGGCTCAAAGACAGTCGACCTTACTGGCTACAACAAGGACGGTACGCTTGCATTCCGTAACCGCACAGTCACAAGTGCCGACGGCCAAAGCAGGACTACTCAGTTCGATGATGATGGCAATGGAACCTGGGATAGGTCGCAAACCGATATCACCACGCTCGTCGCCGGTGAACGCCAGCGCGTTGTCAGCAACTTCAATGCCGATGGATCACTAAAGGACCGTATCACAACCGTCACAAGTGCAGACGGCAAGACGGTCACCACCTCGCTTGATCAGGACGGTGATGGCAATACGGATCAAACCCAGATCTACGTTGTTAATGCCGACGGTTCGACCACGACGACCATTTCTCAGTTTGCCGTCGACGGCACGCTGCAGAAGAAGGTGTCCATCACCTCCTCCAGTGACGGGCTGTCGAAGACCACAAGCACCGATAGCGACGGCGATGGGACTTATGACGTGGTCGTTGGCGAGACGACGGTCGTTGGGGGCGATGGCAGCCGCACGAAGACCGTCGAACGTCGTGGCAACGATGGCACGTTGATTGGCCGCGAAACGACAGTCACGTCTGTGGACGGACGCACCAAAACCGTGTCGCATGATTTGGACGGCAATGGCGCCTTCGAAACGCGAGATGAAAGCTCGATCAACGTCGACACCAACGGCGTGGTGACAACGACCGTCTCCACCTTCTCGGGCACGAACAGCCTCATTAGCAAGACCGTAGCGACACAAAGTGCCGATGGCTTGGTCAAAACACAGCAGACCGATGTGGATGGCGACGGGACATTTGATGTTTCTGCATCCGACACGACTGTGGTTGCGAGTGATGGCTCTCGAACCCAGACAGAGCATACCAAGAGCGCCGCTGGCACGCTGCTGGGGCAAACCGTCACGACCACCAGTGCGGATCGTAAGTCGATCTCGATCATTTCCGATAGCAATGGCGACGGCAAGACCGACGCGACGACAACCATTGTGGTGGATGCAAGCGGCGTCACCACGACCACCAAAACGGCGTCCAACGCTGACGGAAGCGTAAAAGGCAGCACCTGGGATCAGTCGAGCGCAGACGGGCTTTCGGTCACAACCAAGGCCGACCTTAATGGCGACGGTGTCTATGATGTCATAGCAACCGATGTGACAACCACCGATGGCTCAAACAACCAAGTCCGGATACTCAACGTAACCAGCGCTAATGGTACTGTAGTCGGCGGCAAAGTCCTTACTACAAGTGCGGACAGCCTTACCCAGACGTTGCGTGAGGATCTGGACGGAGACGGCACAGCGGATTTGGTGACGACGAAATCGATCGTGCTGGCCAGCGATGGCAGCCGCACAGAGACAACATCGTCCTACAACGCCAACGGCTCCCTGCTCGACAAGACAACAATTGCGGTCAGTGCAGATCGCAAAACCTCCACAACGACGCTTGATGCGGACGGGGACGGCCACATTGACCGTACCGTGACGGAAATCGAAGCGGCGAACGGCAGCCATACGATCACTGTCGTTGATACCAGCGCCGACGGCGTTCAGCATGCCAAGTCGGAGACAGTCAGGTCGGGCAACGAGCTCATCGTTACCGAAAAACTGGATCTCAACGGCGATGGTGCGTTTGACGTCACGACGCGTTCCGAGACCATCATTGGAACCGACGCAAGCCGCACCACCACAGTTGAAAAGACTGCCGGCAATGGCGCGTTGATTGGCAAGTCGACCTCAACGACATCTGCAAATGGGTTGAGCGTCACAACGCAAGCGGACGCCGATGGCGACGGTATCTATGACGTCAAGTCCACCGACACCACGGTGCTCAATGGAGATGGCTCGAAAGCACGGACAGTTTCCGATTTTGCCGGCACCTCCCTCGTCCGCAATTCGATCACGACGACAAGTGCGAACGGACTCTCCTCGACGACCCAGGTCGATCTCGACGGCAACGGTACGATCGATCAGACCACGGCCGTCGCCGCAGTACTTGCTGCGGACGGCTCCCGTAGCGAAACGACCACTATTCGCAGTGGCGATGGCAGTCTGCTGGGTAAGACGACAACAGTAGTCAGCGCCGACAAGACCCTCAGCATCACTTCCACCGACGCCAATGGCGATGGCCAGAATGACTATGTCAAAACCACGAGCATCGCTGCAGATGGGACAACCTCGGTCACAGAAGAAACGTTCAATGCGAATGGTTCGCGTGATGCGAAAACGCTGATCACCGCGTCAGCAAACGGTCTGGCCAAAACCAAGAAAACCGACATCAACGGCGATGGCGTCTATGACCTGACTGAGACGGATGCCACGGTACTCAACACGGATGGCAGCAGGACCCGCACGATCTCGACATCGAGTTCAAACGGCAGCCTTATCGGCAAGGCCGTTTCGACGACGTCAGGGAATGGACTGGTTACCACGACACTCACCGACTCGACAGGCGATGGCGTCGTCGATTGGAAGGTCGTCGACCGGACCGCGCTCGGAAGCGACGGCAGTCAGACCCAGACAGTCACGACCCGCAGCGGCAATGATACTCTGGTTTCGCAAAAAACGACTGTTCAATCCGGCAACGGGCGCACTGTCACAACGACGACAGATGCGAACGGTGACGGTGCAATCGATTCGACCGAAACGACTGCTTTGCTTGACAATGGCAGCGTCGAGAAAATCACCAAACTAACCGCGGTCGACGGCTCGACCATCAGCCAGAAGAAGGCGACCGTCAGTGCCGATGGCCTGGCCAAGACCGTTCAGACAGATATCGATGGGGACGGAACCTACGATGACAGCATGTCGGAGACGACAATACTCAATGCCGATGGTTCCCGTAAGACGACCACGCAGTGGCGGACAGGCAATGGAACCCTGACCGCCAGCACCGAGACCAACGTCAGTCGAAACGGCTTGGCAACGGTCACCAGCACTGACTTGAACGGAGACGGGATCATTGATGAATCGTCATCCGACGTCACCACGCTGAATGCTGACGGTTCGAGGGCGCGTACTGTCTCGCATTTCGATGGCGCGAACGGGTTGCGCGATAAAACGACCACAACCACCAGCGCCAACGGTTACTCCGTCACAACGGCAAGTGATCTCGACGGAAATGGCACCGTCGACAGGACTTCGACGACTGTCAGGACATTGGCTTCGGACGGAAGTGTTACTGACTCGTCCTCGGTGTTGAGTGGTAGTGGTGGTCTGATCTCTAAGACGTCGACATCGACCTCCACAGATCGAAAGCAGGTCACCACCCAAAATGACCTGGATGGCGATGGAAACGACGACGTTGTTAAGTCAATCGTCAACCAACCGAATGGATCGGTGACCGAAACTGTCTCCACATACGTTGGGACAGATTTGACAAGGACCCTCGCCTCGCTATCTATCAAGACCACGAGTGCCGACGGCCTGGTCACGACCATCGAAACCGACACCAATGGCGACGGTACGACCGATCGTTCGAGCCGATCCGAGACAGTGTTGAATGCTGACGGAAGCAAGACCCAGACGTTCACCAACTTTGACACCGGCGGATCGATCAAAGACAAATCGATCGTCGACACCAGCGCCAATGGGCTTGTCGTTTCCACGCAGTGGATGGCGAAGGGAACCTCCGTTACGCGGTCGCTTGACGACGTAACAACACTGAATGCCGATGGCAGCACTGTGCGCAGCCTTACCTACAAGAAGGCTGGCGGCGCTCTCGAAAGCAAATCGGTGACGACAACGAGCGCCGACAAGAAGACCGTCACCACGGCCGTTGATACGGACGGCAACGGGGTCATCGATCAGAAATCGACGGGCGTCGTCAATGCGGACGGTAGCGTCACCACGACCTATCTCGATCTCGGTTCCGACGGCATCCTGGTAACGGCGAAGAAGATAGTCACTGAAAGTGCCAACGGCCTGACCGTCACCACCGACTTTGATACCAACGGTGACGGCACGGTCGACAACCGTGTCGTCGAAGCTACCGTGCTCAATGCCGATGGGTCGAAGACGACGACAATTACACGCTTCAGCGGCACGTCACAGGCGATAGAACGCACCGTCATCGCCGTCTCGGCCGATGGGAAAACCCGCACTGACAGCTACGATCTCAACGCTGACGGCACGGTCGACAAGAAGGAAGCTTACTCAACGACTTTCGGTGAGCGTGCCGGCTACGGTTTTGCAACGACTGAAACCATGGAGACGTCCATCGGTGGGGTCGTGAAGTCGCGCTACCAGACAACCACGAGCGGCAACGGCAGGTCAAACCTCAAAGAATGGGACGTCGACGGAAACGGGTCGGTGGACCAGACTGCCACCGAGACCATAGCTGTTACAGATCAGGGTACCACTCGAACCGTCACCGCCTTCGCGGGCAGCACGAAGCTATCCAGCACCACTACCACGACCAGCACCGATGGACGCACCGTGACCACGGTCGAAGAACGCCCGCAGTTAGGCTTCTCGAACCGCACGATCACAACCAGTGTCGCAACGTTGGCCGATGGTTCGACAATCGAGAAGACGACACTCACTAACACCACCAACGGCGTTGTTGAAAAGCGGGTTACAACGACGAGCGCTGACGGACGTGAAGTGATCATAGAACGCGACATCGATGGTAATGGTACTGTCGATCAGCTCGAGCAACGCACCAAATATGTCGATGGCTCAACGAAGACGGTGATCACCGGCAACGGCAGCTATGACAAGACCACCTTTATGACCAGCGCCGATGGTCTTTCGTCCACGGTCGAGTGGGATATGGATCTTGACGGTACAGTCGACAGGCGACGCATCACCGCCAACAGCCTCCAGGCCGACGGCAGCCAGACGAGCTTGTCAACAGACTACAAGATCGTTGCAGGCTCAGCCGACACCCGCGTCAGGATTGTCTCGAGCTCGGTCAGCGCTGACGGAAGGTCGAAAACGCTCTCCATCGATACAAATGGCGATGGCGTATTCGACAAAGTCGCCTTGACTAAGATCGACGCCAGCGGCGGTGCGGTGACCACGACGACCAACAATACGGAGGCCCAGAAGGCTGAAAATCTGGTTCTTGGTGAGATCTACTGGAAACAGGCCATCGCGGCGAAGGTTGTCACGACCGTGAGCAGCGATGGGCTGACCACTACCGAGCAATCGGATTTTGACGGCAACGGCACGTTGGAAACGACGGCAGTGTCCAGGACACGCGTTGACGGCTCAGTGGTCACCGAATTCGCGGAAGTGAACGCCAGTGGCGGCGTCATTGCAAAGGGCACGCTTACCGTTAGCAACGATGGCCGGACGAAGATCCTGTCAAAGGACTCCGACAACGACGGCCTTTACGACCATGGCGAAAAGACTGAACTGTTCATCGACGGGACGATTGTCCGGACGACATCGGACTACAATGCAGATGGTACTTTGAAGCAATCAACGGGCGAGAACATAACCTCCACGGGCAAGCTCACCCATCGCACTGTCCGGGACGGGGCTGGCCACAAAACGGAAGAGTATCTGCTCTGGAGCACTGGGACAGCGGCGCAATACACCTATGTCGGCGCAGACGAGGCTATCCGATCAAGTCACAGTCTGAACAAAGACGGCAAATTGGTAGGCGGCACGTTCTACGATCCAAAGAACACCGATCTATGGACCCGCATCGAACAGAGCTTCAATGCCGATGGCAAGAAGACACTCGAAAAGCAGTTCATGGACGATGGCACTCGGGTCGACATCACCTTCGATGTGTCAACCGGCAAGCAAATCCAAGGTTTGACCTATGACACATCCAATCGCTTGATCGCCCAGGCGACTTACTCAAATGGCGTCTTGGCCAGCAACGTTCTCTACGACCCGGCAAACGCCAAGTCATGGTCCCGCGTCGAGCAGACCTACACCAGCGATGGAACGAAGGTCTCTCTCGAAAAGCAGTTCATGGATGATGGGACGCGTGCTGAGATTACCTTTGACCCTGCTAATGCCGAGATTTGGACAACAACAACCAACTATTACGACATCGCCGGCCGGCTCATCCAAAACTCAATTGCCTACGATGACGGCAGAGCTCGCCACGACTACAAAGACGCCACCAATGCGAACGCTTGGACAAATATCGTTCAGTGGAGAAGCAGCACCAATGCGCTTCTAGAACAATATCAGTTCAATGATGACGGTACAAAATCGTATACCGTCTATGACGTCGCGAGCACTCAAACCTGGAAAGAATTCACTTATTACTACGACTCTGCCGAACGACTTATTCAGTACAATTTGACCTACGACGACAACTCTAAGTATATCGAATTCAGAGACCTATCAAACGCATCATCATGGTCAACCATTGTTCAACACTTCAACGTTTATGGCCAGCAAACAGATCATATCCAAACAAATGATGATGGCACCGGCGTACAAATTTACTACGACCCCACGAACGCGCAGAACTACTCCGTCGTATACTATTACGTGGATACAGCCGGCCGAGTTACGAATGAGTCAATCTACTATGACGACGGCACGCGCTATTACGACTACCGCGATGCGGCCAATACCCAATCGTGGAACCTAATCACCCAGTATTTTGATTCATCGAATAGAATTACCGCCCAGAACCAATACAACGACGACGGCTCGAAATCTGGCACGGCATACGACGCCACAAATGCGAACAGCTGGTATAGCTACACGGTATTCTACAATTCCAGCAATCAATACTATCAGGAGACAACAATATACGACGATAACTCGAGGGTTGACATATGGCAGGGCGCGCTTGTTGGACAAACGTATAAGACCTACCAACAAAATTCACTTTCTGATGGGCGGGTGACATATACAAAACTGACCAATTACAACAACACTTACACTGCAACAGATTATGACGTTTACAGTCAGTATAGCTGGACTAGGTGGGAGAGATTTTACAGCAGCGACAATGTGCTGATGTCTGACAAGATCTATTATGACAACGGTTCTGTCGGATCGACTACAGGCCCTGTCAAACCAGGAGGAGGAGGAGGGCACGGTCCTGTCGTTCTCGATTTGGATCAAGACGGAAGCATTGGCATTCAAACACTAGCTCCCCAAGGCGATCAGTCTGGGCCTCGCTTCGACTGGAATGGAGACGGTCTCCGCGACCAGACTTCGTGGGCTAGCGCTGGCGATGCGTTCCTGGCGATCGATTTGGCCGCAGACGGATCGGCAGGCCCAGACGGTGTTATCGATCAAGCCAAGGAACTCGCATTCAATCTTTGGATCAACGGTGAGAACGGCGCCACCTCTGACGCCACGGATCTCGATGCTCTGAGGCTTATTTTCGACACGAACCAAGACAATGTGTTCGACAGCAGCGATGCGCGCTGGAACGAGTTCCGAGTTTGGCGCGACGCCAACCAGAACGGCGTGACAGATGCTGGCGAGTTAATGACGCTCGCTGAGGTTGGTGTAATGCGGATTGGACTGGTCGCTGATCCACAAGGCTCGGAGCAGTTTGCTGACGGCTCAGAGATTTATGGGACGAGTTGGTTTGAGACTGTTGGCGGGACCAGAAACTTGGTCGGAGACGTGAAGCTCGTGTCGCGCCCTGCCGAACCTGAACCTGCGACAGAACCGACTCTGGCCAATGGCACAGGGGCGATGCCGGCCAATCTCAAGGTCGACAGCCTGGTTGCGGCGATGGCTTCGTTCGGAGCAAACACTTCTGCGGGAACAACTGAACTGAGCCAGGATGGCAGCGAAACGATCGGAGCTTGGAAGCCAGATCACCTTGCAGTTTCAAGCCAAGTTTGGAGCGCTGCTTAGTCTCCAACTCTTAGTTTAAAGTCGACGCCGGTTCCTGATGGAATCGGCGTTTGTCTTTCGACGAGACCAATTCGAAATCCGTCTGCAACTGGGTACGATAACTGCTATCTTAGCAATGCGCCTCGCGCGCGGCGGTCGGCTGGTTCCTTCTCCATCGAGAAGTAATCCTCACACGGGGTGGGGTCGTAGGTTCAATCCCTACATCGCCCACCATTCCGCTTTACCCAAACTCGCCAGCTCTCAGACCATCTTTCGCATGCGGTACGCACTGATGTTGCGCATCGTCACAAACCAGCATGGGCTATCTCTTTGCGCGGGTTGGCGGCTTGAGGAGACATGCCTCCAATCGGCAAACTACGTCAGGTAGCAGAGCATCGATCGGAATCTCGCTGTGAACACCTTCAAAGTGGCCGAGATACGTGTTGGAAAAGCAGTCCCGTACGGCCCCGGCGGAAAGTTCAGCGCGATCGACAAGCAGCCTGTTCGAGGATCAATCCACGCTGGACCGCTCGGCCTTGACGGTGACGAACAAGGTGACCGCAAGCTGCATGGCGGACCGAACAAGGCGCTCCACGCTTACGCCCGCTCACATCTGCCCCGATGGGCCGCGGAATTGCCGCATCGCGCGGACCGTTTCCAGGCGGGTGCGTTTGGAGAGAATCTGGTCGTCGACGACATTACGGAGGCCGATTTCTGCCTCGGCGACCGCTGGCGGCTGGGAAAGGCCTTGCTCGAAGTCAGCCAAGGCAGGCAGCCCTGTTGGAAGCTCAACGTGCGTTTCGATCTGCCGGATATGGCGCGCCGCGTGCAGGATACCGGACGCAGCGGCTGGTATTTCAGAGTGCTGGAGGCCGGCGCGATCGCTGCGGGCGATCAAGGCATGTTGATTGAACGACCGCATTCGGACTGGCCGGTCGCCCGTGTCTCCCACCTTCTCTACCACGACCGCATGAATCGGCCGGCACTTGTCGAACTAGCTGCCATGCCCGGCTTGACGGACAGCTGGAAACGGCTGGCTGCCGCCCGCCTGGCATCTGGCCAGACCGAGGACTGGTCGCGCCGCATCGAAACGCCGACGGAATAAACACTGGTCCGGTGCAGGATAGCCGGTCGATCGACTAGCCCACGGGACCACGCACCGCTGCAACCGCTTCCAGTGCCTGCTGCAGGCGGTCGTCGCGGCCATAAACGTCGTCGTAGTACTCGACCTTACCGGACATGTCGGGCCAGGCGGTGAAATAGGCGACGTAGACGGGGATCTTGCGGCTTACCTTCTCGGACGAATGCCCCTTGGCCAGCTTGCCGGCGACATAGTCGACCGACGTGCCAAGCACGGCGGCAGCCATGCCGCGTGGATCCTGCAGGCGCACGCAGCCATGGCTCAACGCTCGATTGTCGCGCTGGAAGAACGCCTTCTGCGGCGTGTCGTGCATGTAGATGGCATGCTTGTTGGGGAACAGGATCTTCAGCTCGCCCAATGAATTGGCCTCGCTTGGCTGCTGGCGCACATTGTAGGGGATTTTTGCGCCATAGGCGCCCCAGTTGACCGCGGAAGACGGGATGCGCTTGCCGCGCGAATCCGTCACTTCGTAACCGGCGCGGTCGAGATAACCAGGATCGCGGCGCAGCCGCGGCAACATCTCATTGACCAGGATCGACTGCGGCACGCCCCAATAGGGATTGTAGTCTACCTGTTCGATCTCGTCGTAGAAGAAACTGGTCTGATTGGCGACCTTGCCGATAACGGTGCGCATCCTCAGCTTCTCTTCGCCACCTTCGATGTAGCTCGCGCTGAAGGATGGCTGGTTGATGAAGACGCGCGGATCTCCAAGTTCGGACGGATGCCAGCGCAGTTCCTCAAGTGCATATTGCACCTTGGCTATGCGGTCAGCTTTCGAGGTGCCGGCAAGCGCTGCGACCGTGCGTGGGCCGATGACCCCATCGTCTTTCTCCCCGGCCTTCTTCTGCGCTGCCTTGATGACCGGCACCAGTTCGGGAACATAGACCTCGCTGGTAACGAGCCTGGCCAGCACCTCACCGTAGTCGCCGCCCATGTCGTCATCGAGGTCATGCGCGATCAGCGACAGCAGTTTGGGCAGTTCCGGGCTGGTTTCGCCCGGCTTCAGCTTGAGCTTGGAATCGACGACGACCTCGTTTTCCTCACTCGCCTTGAGCGCCTCGAGCTCGACGCGGAGTGCCTGGTATTCGGCGTTCTGCGGATGACGCGATTCCAGATAAGTGCCCACCTCCTGCGTGCGTTCGAGCGTCTTGAGCACGCCTTCGCGATCGAGCGGCTTGGCCGGAAAATCGTAATAGCCGGAGATGCGGTTCGGATCGATGCGGCCGTCCTGCGCGTCGTCGACGTAACGCAACACGCGCGACGAGAGCGCCATCTCAAACCGAATCATCTCCTTCGCGCGGGTCGCCGTGTCGACGGAACTGAATGCCGGCACATCGACGAGATAATCCTCCGGCGCCAACCCATAGGTTGCGGCATCGCCCAGCACGCGCATCGCCTGCCTGGCGCGTTCGTTCGGCTCGCCGTCGGTCACCCAGATGAAATCGGGATTGGCGGCGTAGTAGGCGGTCAGGGCCTTCGCGTTCGCCGCCTCGGCACGCAAGTCATAGTCGGCCAATCCGGCCAGCGCCTCGTGGAAGGCATCGGCTGCCTGCGTTGGTTCGAAGGCTGCATTCTGCGGCACTGCCGACAACGGCGAGAAATCGACCCTCACCAGTGGATCGGCCTTGTAAGTGTTGTAGGTCGGCCCGGTGATCTTGGCTATGGCCACGGCCGTGCGGGTCTTGGGCGGCGGCGGGAACTCGCTGCGTCTCTGTGCAGGACGCCTGTTGGCAGCGCTATAGTCGCCGTCGCGCATCGACGGCGACTGGTGGCGCACGCCACCGCCGAAGAGCATATCAAACAGGCCCTCGGCATTTGCGTGCGGAGATCCCAGCAACGTCGCAGCCAAGGCAGCAAACGGCAGCAACGCGGATCTCTTCGCGAACGACTTCATGGACCACCCTCTCCGACCCGTCCTCGGGCTCCGAATACCGCCGCGAATGTTGTGATCATTCGCATAGCGGTTCTGTGACAGGATGATAGCGTTTCACGCGCATTTGTTTAAGCCTTCGTTAAACAAGTCGAGATCAGCCGATCACTTCCACAAAGACAGTGTGGCGGCACGGAAACGTTCCGCACCGCCACAATAACGAAAATCGATGGAAAGCGGTTGCGTCAGGTGTTGGCGCCGCCGTCGATCGTGAACGCAGAACCGGTGACAAATCGGCTTTCAGGGCCCGCGAGCCAGGCAACGAGACCCGCGATTTCCGCCACATCGCCGAAGCGCGGTGTCGCCATCTTCTGGCGCTGATGTTCGGCATGCGGCCCGTCCGCCGGGTTCATATCGGTGTCGGTAGAGCCCGGATTGACGACATTGGCGGTGATGCCACGGGGGCCGAGATCGCGCGCCAACGCCTTGGTAAGACCGACCAAACCGGCTTTGCTGGCGGAATAAGCTGCTAGTCCCGGATCGGTAATCCGGTCAGCCAGGTTGCTGGAGATCGAGATGATCGAACCGCCCTCGCCCATCAGGGCAGCGGCAGCCTTCGACGCCACGAAGGGTGCACGCAGGTTGACCTCGATCGATTCGTCGAAATCGGCGAGCGACAGACTGTCCACCGGTTCGGCGCGCCAGATGCCGGCACTGTTGACCAAAATGTCCAGTCGGCCGAGAGCCTTGGTTGCCTCCTTTACCGAACGTTCGACGGCATCGGCGTCGCGATTGTCAGCCTTGATCGCGAGCGCGCGACGACCGCCTGCCCTGATCTCCGCCACAACTGCCTCGGCCTTTTCGGCACCGTTGACATAGGTGATCGCCACATCCGCGCCCTCGGCGGCGAGCCGGCGGGCGATCGCCGCGCCAATGCCTCGGCTACCGCCGGTCACCAGAGCCGTCTTGTCCTGCAATTTAGTGGAAGTCATCGACATTTTCCTTTCTGTAACGATCGATACAGAAATCTCTGACAAGGTTGCGCAGAGCCGTCAAGCGATTTATGTATTGATTAATACAGAAATGGAACTCCCATGGCGGACCGCGGACGTCCACGCAGTTTTGATCGCACCGAGGCCCTCGAGCGGGCCATGCGGGTGTTCTGGAAAAAGGGCTATGAAGGCGCATCGCTGAACGACCTGACAGCGGCGATGGGCATAGGTTGCCCCAGCCTTTACGCTGCCTTTGGCAGCAAGGAAGGTCTCTTCCTCGAAGCAATCGCTCATTACAACAAGGTGGTTGGCACGGAGATTTGGGATGCGGTCGAGACAGCCTCGACAGCACACGACGCAATGCGGGATTTTCTCGACGCTACGGTCGAGGCCTATTCCAGGACTGATGCCCCGCAGGGCTGCCTGATCGCATTGGCCGCACTGCATCAGGATTCAAGCTCGGGCGCTATTTGCAGCGAGTTACGCCGTTTGCGCGCCGAAAACATCGACGCCCTGCGGCGCCGGTTCCGGCGGAGCGTGGAAGAGGCAGACCTGCCCGCAGGTTTCGATTGCGATGCGGCGGCCCTGTTCTACGCCACAACCCAGCAAGGCATGTCCATCATCGCACGCGATGGTGCCTCACGAGAGGCGCTCGCCGCTGTCGCGGATGGAGCCATGGCTGCGTTCCAGCCATTGGTGGACAAGGCCAATGCGCCTCATGGCCCGTGACAAAGCCGCCGTGGTGTGATGGAAATCCGCAGGGACGCTGCGGTGTCAAATCTTGCGGAGGATGGCCGTGAAAAGAGGGTTTCGCCAGATGCTGGACGAGGCCAATGCCGAGATCGAGGCGGTTTCGCCGGACGAGGCGGCGGCGTTGCTGGAAGACGACGGCACAATCTTCATCGACCTGCGTGACCCGCGTGAAGTTGAGCGAAGCGGACGCATTCCTGGTGCTAAACACTGCACTCGCGGCATGCTGGAATTCTGGATCGACCCGGAGAGCCCTTACCACAAACCCTATTTTGCTTCCGGAAAGAGCTTCGTCTTCTTCTGCGCCGGCGGCTGGCGTTCCGCGCTTGCCACCAAGACCGCGCAGGACATGGGCCTCACGCCGGTCAAACATATCCTCGGCGGCTTCACCGCCTGGAAAGATGCCGGCCTGCCGATTGAAGCGCCTGAAGACAAAAAGTAACCGACCGCCCCCTCGTCAATGCACGAGCTCCGGCCGGGTGCGTTCGGCAACAAAGGTCACCGCTTTCTGGACGACACCGGGATCTGCCAGGATGCGGCGGTGACCCAGGCCGTTCGCCCAATGCAGGCGAACATGGTCTCCGGCGCTGGCGTAGAGATCGGCATGCCGGGCCGATACTTCCTTGTCGTCAGGCGCGTGAATGACAAGGGTTGGAACCGGCATATGGGCGAGCTGGCGGCCTCCCTGGAACTCCTTCAGCGGTCGTCCGGAAAGCTGCTCCACCCGACCCGCCATCTTTGTCTGGGAGCGTGGGCCAACGTTGAGCACCTGGCTGAATTCCGCAAACAGGTCCGGTATGGAGCTGGGGGCCGCGATCAGCACAAGTTTTTCGGTGTTGACCGGTAGATATCCCTTCACCGACCCTACTGCCGCGTTGGTCGCAACGGCTCCACCGAAGGAGTGGCCGACAGTGGCGACGAAGGGACCAAACCAGTCGCCGGCGAGCCGCACCGCCTCTACAGCATTGATCATGTTGAGCCGGCGCCCGGAAGAGGCGCCATGGCCAGGCAGATCGAGCGACACCACCCTGTAACCATCTTCCAGAAACCCCTGGATCAGCGAGCGCATGTATTCCGTACGCGAGCGCCAACCATGAATGGCGAGAATCGTGCCACGCGATCCCCTGCCCTGGTCCGGACGGAATTCGTGCACGACCACGCAGCCCGCCCTTGTCTTCAGCCTATGATGGCGAGCGCCAGACATGAAATCGGCAGCACGGTCGATAGCGCGGCGTTCGCCGTCGCTCACCTTGTTGACATTGGGCGTGCGGCAGAACACTTCGAACGCGGCGCGGCCGGCAAAGCCGGGTGCAATGTGCTCACCGAGCCCGAACAGGCCGCGGATGACCTTCAAACCAAATGATGCCATAGTGGCGATCCAACAGATTAGTTCAACCGTGAACATGTTAGTTCAAGAATGAACAAAAAACAAGACTTGCCTTGGGACAATCCGCGATTCCGCAACTGGATTGCGCTGGTGCGTGCCGAAAAGGCCGTGGTGGCAGCGCTTACCAAGGCTCTACAGCCTCTCGATCTGAAGATCGCCCAGCTCGACATGCTGATGAACCTCTACCGGCATCCCGGCATGTCGCAGCACGATCTCGCCCGCAGGCTGCTGGTGGGACGCTCCAACATCACGATGCTTCTGCCGCAACTGGAGACCCGCGGCCTGGTCACGCGCGAGAACGATGCCAAGGACAAGCGTGTGATGCGGCTAACCCTTACCGAAAGCGGCGAAACACTGCTGATGGAAGCGCTACGGGTTTACACGACGCTGATAGAACGCGTGATGGCGCAGTCGACAGCTGCCGAATGTGACCGCATGGGTGCCATGATGCTGCGCATCACCGAAGCCATGAAGGTGGAATAGAGCCCGCTATCAGGACGCGGCATTCAAAACGCGCGGCCGACGCGTTCACCACATCGACTTCTTCGCTCGCTCCGGCCATTCCTTGTCGTAAGTAGTGCCGTCGATGCTCTTGCGGCTGGTGACCTCGAGAATCTGCCCGGGTGTCGGCAGGTTCTTCGGATCGACATGTTTCTCCGCATTCCACAGGTCGGAGCGATGAATGGCGCGGGCGCACTGGAAATAGACCGTCTCGACCGCGACGATGGTGACCGACCGTGCCGGTTTTCCCTCCATGGTGAAGGAAGTGCATAATTCGGCATCGGTCGTGATGGATGCCGTGCCATTCACCCGCAAGGTTGTTCCCGACCCCGGCACGAGAAAGAGCAAACCGACTCGCGGATCGCGGATGATATTCCGCAACGAATCTGCACGGTTGTTGCCACGGCGATCAGGCATCATCAGCGTCTTCGGATCATGAATGCGCACGAAGCCGGCCAGATCGCCGCGTGGGGAGCAATCGAGCCCCTCCGGCCCCGATGTTGCCAGGGCAACGAAGGGCGAGGCCTCGATGAAGGCGGCGTACTCGGGAATGACGTGATCGAGTTCCTTGACCAGCGATGCTTCGCCAGGCAGCCCGTAGAGAGCTTCCAGTTGTTCCACCGTATCTATTCTCGACATCGTCCTTGCTCCATGAAGCCTGCGGCTATCGCAGCCACATGACGGTTTGACGACAGGACCTACCCGGCTAAGGGTCGCGGCGCAGGCCCTTCCCGGCCAATTCATCGAGATAACCCTGCCAACGGCTTTCCTTTTCGTGGCCCAGCGTGTGCAGGTAGGCCCAGGTGAAGATGCCGGTGTCGTGAAGGTCGTCAAACGTGATGCGAACCGCATAGTTGCCCACCGGTTCGATCTTGAGGATGGCGACCTCGCGTTTGCCGGGGACGGTTACGCGCTGCTCGGCCGAATGGCCCTGTACTTCCGCCGAAGGTGAAAGAACACGCAGCAACTCCGCCGACAGTTCGAATGGCCGGTGATCGGGAAATGTCACCGTCAGCAGCTTGCGGTCCTTGGAGACCCGGAGTTCCTTCGGAGCGGTCATGGACATCCCTTTTTAGGTTGGCTCCGACTACGCCTGTTCGTCTTCCTTGGGAAGACCGTAACTCCGGTCCCCATTGGCCCAATGCTGATAAGGATGACGCCCGACGTCTTCGTGCTACGGATCACCACAAGCGTTGGATGTCCCAGACGCGACCTGGTCGTGGTTGCGTCTGACAAACAGCAAGTGATACCAAATGGCACCTTTGCCGGGCTTGAAAGATAGTTACCAAGGCCCGACATTCGACTAACGAGTTTTCGATTGCCGAGACCGCGGACTGAAGGCGACAGAATGCAATTTGCCAATCCCATGATCGATCCGTTTGGCCGCACGATCAGCTACCTGCGTGTGTCTGTCACCGACCGCTGCGATTTCCGCTGTGTCTATTGCATGGCCGAGGACATGGCTTTCCTGCCGAAGAAGGACCTTCTCACGCTGGAGGAACTCGACCGGCTCTGCACCATCTTCATTGAAAAGGGCGTTCGCAAGCTGCGTCTCACCGGCGGCGAGCCGCTGGTACGCAAGAACATCATGCATCTGGTGCGCGAACTGTCGCGTCACCTGAAAAGCGGCGCCCTGGAAGAGCTGACATTCACCACCAACGGCTCGCAGCTTGCCCGCTTCGCCGACGAACTGGCTGATTGCGGCGTGCGCCGTATCAACGTCTCGCTGGACACGCTCGACGCCGACAAATTCCACGCCATCACCCGCTGGGGCCATCTCGGCAAGGTGATGGCTGGTATTGATGCCGCACAGGCGGCGGGCATCAAGGTGAAACTCAACGCCGTAGCGTTGAAGGGCTTCAACGACCAGGAAATCCCCGACATGCTGCGCTGGGCACACGGCCGCGGCATGGACCTGACGCTCATCGAAACCATGCCGATGGGTGAGATCGATGGCGACCGCACCGACCAGTACATGCCGCTGTCGCTGATGCGCGCCGAACTGGAACGCGACTTCACGCTGAAGGATATCCCCTACAAGACCGGCGGCCCTGCCCGCTATGTCGAGGTCGCCGAGACCGGTGGTCGGCTCGGCTTCATCACGCCGATGACGCACAATTTCTGCGAGAGCTGCAACCGCGTGCGGCTGACCTGCACCGGTACGCTTTATATGTGCCTTGGGCAGGAAGATGCCGCAGACCTGCGTTCTCCTTTGCGCGCCTCCGAGGGCAACGAGCTGGTTTCGAACGCCATCGACGAAGCGATCGGCCGCAAGCCGAAGGGCCATGACTTCGTCATCGACCGCCGCACCAATCGGCCGTCCGTATCGCGGCACATGAGCGTCACCGGCGGGTGAGACGCGATCTTGCAGATCAACCGCTTGGCGTTTCGAGCCAAGCAGCGAAGTTCAAAGCTCCACCAGAAGACACGTAGTTGCCAGCGGTCTTTTGATTTCGACATTCGCACGGTGGCCAGCGAGATGCGAATGTCGAAATTGAATCGCCAGGAGGTGAGAACGCGCCATGAGCGTCGAAGTTGCCGGTGTCATACTGGCGGGAGGACTGTCGAGCCGCATGGGCGGTGGCGACAAAGGCCTGCTGTCACTGGGAGGCAAATCCGTTCTTGAGTGGGTGACGGCTCAATTCGCCCCACAAGTCGGTCCGCTTGCTCTCAACGCCAATGGCGATCCCGCTCGTTTTTCAAGCTTTCAGCATCCGATCCTGGTTGACACCGTCGCAGGCTTTCCCGGCCCCCTCGCCGGCATTCTCGCCGGCTTGGAGTGGGCTGCCTCGGAAACGAAGACTTCGACAATCGTTAGCGTTGCTGCCGATACCCCCTTCTTTCCCGAAAACCTGGTTAGCGAGCTGGCTAATGCCGTCGATCACGACACGATCGCGGTGGCCCGCTCTTCGGGCCGCCTGCATCCGACTTTCGCACTCTGGCCAATCGGCCTCCGGGAGCCGTTACGCCACTTCCTCGTCGAGGAAGGAAACCGTCGTGTCTTGTCCTTCATAGAGAGGCATCGCTTCATCGAGGTGGACTTTCCGCTGCTTCCACTGCGCGACGATACGCTCGACCCGTTCTTCAACATCAACACGCCCGCCGATCTCACGGAGGCGCAGCGAATCCTCAAAGAGCTTCCCGCATGAGCAATCGCGTCTTCGGCATCACCGGCTGGAAGAACTCCGGAAAGACGACGCTAACGGAAAAACTGGTGGCCGAACTGGTGCGGCGCGGCCGGCGCGTGTCGACCGTGAAGCATGCTCATCACGACTTCGACATCGACAAGGAAGGTGCCGACTCTTTTCGTCATCGCCAGGCCGGCGCCAGCGAAGTCGCAATCGTCTCTGGCCGCCGCTGGGCACTGATGCACGAGTTGCGCGGCGAAGAGGAGCCGAAACTTGCCGACATTCTTGGGAGGCTGGCGCCGGCGGATATCGTCATCGTCGAAGGCTACAAACGCGAGAGCCATTTCAAGATCGAGGCACGGCGCACCGCCGCGAAGGATCGTGCACCGCTTGCGCCATCCGATCCCAGCATCATCGCCGTCGCGGCCGACCACCCTCAGCCGAATGAGACGCTGCCCGTCTTTGACCTCGACGACATCGCTTCGATAGCCGACTTCATCGAAGAGCGAGTCGGCCTAAACCGCTGACCGTGCCGTCGAACGGCAGAAGCTTCCCCAACGATATGCCGAAAAACCCCGTATTTTTGCCGACGCTGAAAGGTATTCTCAGCGGTTTTACAGTTGCTTTCACTTGGCAAAAAGTTCCAGTATTTGGTCCAGCGGGCGGTCAACAGCCCCGCCCGAACGAGCCGCTTGGACAGCGGCCGGGACCAACAGAGAGGATCATCATGCGTATTGCAATGCGTATCGCGCTCGCCACGTCGGCGATCATGCTGGCGTTGGGCGCCGCCCAGGCCCAGGAGAAGGTCGTCAAGATCGGCACCGAAGGTGCCTATCCGCCCTTCAACAACCTGACATCCGACGGCAAGCTCGTCGGCTTCGACATCGATATCGCCCAGGCGCTGTGCGACGAGATGAAGGTCAAGTGCGAATTCGTCGCCCAGGATTGGGATGGTATCATCCCCGCCCTTCAGGCCAACAAGTTCGACGCCATCGTGGCGTCCATGTCGATCACGGACGAGCGCAAGCAGAAGGTCGATTTCACCAACAAATATTACAACACGCCATCCGCTATCGCGGTGTTGAAGGACAGCGCCTTGAAAGGCGTGACCAAGGAAGACCTCGCCGGCAAGACCATCGGCACGCAATCGTCCACCACCCACTTCAACTACGCATCGAAGACCTTCACGGACTCGACCGTCAAGGCCTATCCGACCGCTCAAGAGTACCAGCTCGACCTCGCCAATGGCCGCCTCGATGCGGTCGAGGACGACATCGTCGTTCTCAGCCAGTGGCTCGAAACCCAGGACGGCGCCTGCTGCAAGCTGCTCGGCCAGCCTTCGCCTCAGCCTGTCGAAATCTTCGGTGAAGGTGCAGGAATTGCCATCCGCAAGGGCGACACCGAACTCAAGGACAAGCTGAACGCCGCCATCAAGGCCATCCGGGCCAATGGCAAGTACAAGGAAATCAACGACAAATACTTCAAGTTCGACGTTTTCGGCGCCGATTCCTGATCGTTTGATTGTTGAAATGGAGAAAGGCGGGAAATTCCCGCCTTTCCTGTCCTGACCGGCCGTGTCATGAGGGGATGACGCGACGGGTTTCAAAAGAAGGGGAACAGGCGAGCGTATGGAAAGCGTTTGGACGCTTCTGAGTTGGGGACCGGATGGCTGGTCGGATAACATCTTCAATGGCGTTTTGGTCACGATTGCACTTGCGACTGCCACCCTGCCCTTCGGCCTTGCCGTCGGTTTCCTGATCGCGCTGGCCAAGCGATCGAAAGAACCCTCACTCAGGCTCGCCGGCAACCTCTACACCACCATTTTTCGCGGCTTGCCGGAACTGTTGACGCTGTTCCTGGTGTTTTTCGGCGCGCAGATCGCCTTGCAGAAGCTTGTCCAACTCTTCAATCCAACCGCAACAGTCGAGGTCAACGCCTTCATCTCAGGCATGATCGCACTTTGCGTCGTCTTCTCTTCCTATGCCAGCGAAGTCTTCCTCTCGGCCTTCCGCGCCATTCCGCATGGTCAATATGAAGGCGGTTATGCGGTAGGCCTTACTAAGGGCCAAACCATGCGGCTTGTTGTTCTGCCGCAGTTGATCCGCATCGCCCTGCCCGGTCTCGCCAATCTGTGGCTGATCCTGCTCAAGGACACCGCCCTTGTTTCCGCAGTCGGCCTCCCCGACATTTTGCGCGAGACCGGCGTTGCCGCACGCGTCACCAAGCACGCTTTCCTATTTTTCAGTTATGCCGCGCTGATCTATCTGGTGCTCTCCATCATCTCATCCTTTGGCATAAACGCCATCGAACGGGCGGTTGGACGCAGGGAGGCCTCGCGATGAGCGCCGCCGATATCGCCACGGTCGAAAAACCGCCGGAGCCGCCGCGAGGCTGGACCAACGCTCGTATAGCCGGCCATGTGCTGGTTACCCTCTGGGCGCTTCTCGGCCTGGGATTGGTGTGGTTCCTCGCCTCCTCCTGGAACCCCGAACTCATCCAAAAATATGCTCCGGGTTATCTGTCGGGCATCGTCGTTACCTTGAAGCTGGTGGCGATCTCCTGCGTGATTGGCGCCCTGCTATCGATTCCAATCGCCTATATGCGCATGTCGAAGAACACGGTTCTGTCCGGCATCGCTTATGCCTATGTCTATTTCTTCCGCGGCACGCCGCTGCTTGCCCAGACCTTCCTGATCTACTACGGCCTCGGCTCGTTCCGGCCGCAACTTGAAATGGTCGGCCTGTGGAGCTTCTTCCGCGAAGCCTTCAACTGCGCGGTCTTTGCCTTCGCGCTCAACACGGCAGCCTATCAGGCCGAGATTCTGCGCGGCGCCATCGAAAGTGTGCCAAAGGGACAGTGGGAAGGAGCGGCATCGCTGGGCCTGCACAAATTGCAGACGTTGCGCCGGATCATCCTGCCGCAGGCGCTGATCGTGGCGCTTCGCCCCTATGGCAACGAAGTGATCCTGATGATCAAGGGATCGGCCATCGTCGCCATCATCACGGTCTATGACCTGATGGGCATCACACGGTTGACCTATTCGCGCACCTTCGACTTCCAGGCCTACATCTGGGCTGCGATCTTCTACCTGATCATAGTCGAAGTTCTGCGCCATGCGATCGAATGGATCGAACAGCGCATCACTCGTCATCTGCGCCGCTGACGGGGTCGCGGGTCTTCGACTGGACCAACCGCCAAATTGCTCAACGGTGCCGCAATCGGCTAAGACTGCGGCCGCAAGCAATATGAAAGGATCAGACGATGGCAGCGGTTTCGTTCCTGGGACTCGGCGTAATGGGTTACCCGATGGCCGGGCATCTCAAGAACAAGGGCGGTCATGACGTGACCGTCTATAACCGCACGGCCGCCAAGGCCGAGAAATGGGTTGCCGAACATGGCGGCGCGCTGGCGCTCACCCCAAAGGAAGCCGCCGAGGGCAAGGACTTTGTCTTTTCTTGCGTCGGCAATGACGATGATCTGCGCTCCGTCACGACAGGCCCGGACGGCGCGTTCCATGGAATGAAAAAGGGTTCGATCTTCATCGACAACACCACCGCCTCTGCCGAAGTTGCACGCGAACTCGCGGCAGAGGCAGAAAAGCGCGGTTTCTCCTTCCTTGACGCACCGGTCTCAGGCGGACAGGCTGGTGCCGAAAACGGCGTGCTCACCGTCATGGTCGGCGGCGCCGACAATGCCTTCGAGAAAGCCAAACCAGTCATTTCCGCCTTTGCCCGCATGGTTGGTTTGATGGGGCCGGTCGGTGCAGGCCAACTCGCCAAGATGATCAACCAGATCTGTATCGCAGGCCTTGTTCAGGGCCTCGCCGAAGCCATTCATTTCAGCAAGAAATCGGGGCTCGACGTCGAAAAGGTGGTGGATGTCATCTCCAAGGGTGCGGCCGGTTCCTGGCAGATGGAGAACCGCCACAAGACAATGAATGCCGGCAAATACGATTTCGGCTTCGCGGTCGACTGGATGCGCAAGGATCTCGGCATCTGCCTGGCGGAAGCCGATCGCAATGGCGCGCGATTGCCGGTCACCGCATTGGTCGATCAGTTCTACAAGGACGTTCAAGCGATGGGCGGCAGCCGCTGGGATACCTCCTCGCTGCTCGCACGATTGGAGAAGTAGTCCGCGGAGGGGCTGGTGCATGAACAACCTGTCACCGGCCTCGACCGCCGCGGAAGTCCTTGCTCATCTGCATACCCTTTCCTCCGAAGAGAATCGCCGGGGTATGCAGCGCTTCGGCATCAAGGTGGAGCGAGCGCTGGGCATTCCGCATGGCCCCCAGCGCGACATCGCAAGGAAGATCAAGCGCAATCACGAACGCGCTTTCGAACTCTGGGAAAGCGGCATTGTCGAGGCGCAGTTCATCGCCTCGGCGACGGCGGATCCGAAACGCTTTTCCGCCGACGATGCAAGGACTTGGGCAGCGACCTTCGATTCCTGGGACATTGTCGATGGTGTCACGGATCTGTTCGTCGACACCGAACACTGGCAACTGCTCATCGCCGAATTCGCCGAGGACGATCGCGAGTTTGTTCGCCGCGCAGCCTTTGCCATGATCGCCTGGGCTTCCGTACATCGCAAAAAGGAACCGGACGTCACGTTTGAAAGCTTGCTGCCGCTGATTGAAAAGCATGCAAAAGACAGCCGCAACTTTGTGAAAAAGGCAATCAACTGGGCCCTGCGCCAAATTGGTAAACGCTCGATGGCACTGCATGGCCCTGCGCTTGTTTTGGCGAAAAAACTCGCGGCCTCTCAAGACAAGACCGAACGCTGGATCGGTAAAGATGCCGTGCGTGAATTGACCAATCCGAAGATATTGGAAAGGCTGGACAAACGAAAGTAACGCCATGGGTCTGCGTTTCGCCGAAGTGACCAAAGAAACCCGCCCCGATTTCGAAGCTCTGTTCCAGGCCAAGGGCGGACCGAGCTATTGCTGGTGCATGGCATGGCGCGACATGCATACGCGCGAGCATGTTGAGAATGCTGAAAAGAAACGTCTGATGGTGGGGAGGATTGCCGGCGGAACGCCGGTCGGCATCCTGGCCTACGATGCCGACGATCCCATTGGTTGGTGCTCGGTCGCACCACGAGAAACCTATCGGAGGCTTTCGCGCCTGCAGGACGATACCGAACGAGGCATCTGGTCGATTGTCTGCTTCTATGTACCGCGCGCACGGCGCGGCTCCGGACTTGCGAAGGCGCTGCTGGATGCGGCGGTCGAACATGCCTTCGCAAAAGGCGCTCGGGCGGTTGAAGCCTATCCTGTCGAGCAGGCTTCGCCAAGTTACCGCTTCATGGGCTTCCGTGACATGTTTCTTGCCCGCGGTTTCCTTGAAACCGGCACGGCGGGCTCCCGCAGGCACATCATGCGCCTGACAGCGGCCTGAACAAAATCAAGCCGCGCTCTGGCCAGCCTCGCGATCGAGCGTCATGTAATCCAGCGGCATTTCAGTGGTGAACTTGATTTGCTCCATCGCAAAGACCGAGGAAACATCGCGGATTTCGATCTTGGCGATCAAACGTTTGTAGAAGGCGTCGTAGGCGGCGATATCCGGCACGACGACACGCAGCAGATAGTCGACATCACCGCTCATGCGGTAGAACTCGACCACCTCCGGGAATTCCTGGATCACTTCCGAGAAACGGCGCAGCCATTCATGGCTGTGCGAATTGGTGCGGATGGACACGAACACCGTCACGCGTGCGTTGATCTTTTCCGGATCGAGCAGCGCGACACGCCGCTTGATGACGCCCTCTTCCTCCAGCTTCTGAATGCGGCGCCAGCACGGCGTCGTCGACAGGCCAACTTTCTTGGCGACGTCAGCAACCGCAAGGGTCGCGTCCTCCTGCAAAAGGCGGAGGATTTTTCTATCAAGGCGATCCATCTTGGGCTCCCGAGGAAAATATTTCCCCATATTCCTTCGAAATTCTGTCACAGACAAGAAAGGAATTCTGCCCAATCGCCGTGAAACGAGTGATAATTTGCGCTGAAATCAATCAATGCGAGAGCGGATTTCCGATTTCAGGAATGGCAGCAACTCCATTTCGAACCAGGGATTCTTTTTCAGCCAGCCAGTGTTACGCCAGGATGGATGCGGCAGCGGCAGCACTTTCGGGCCAGCCGCAGCGTTCCAGATCTTGCGCCAATCGTACACGGTCTCGGTCAGCGAAGCGCGGCGTGCCGCGCCCATATGCCAGCTTTGCGCATAGATACCGATCGTCAGAACCAGTTCGATCTGCGGCATTGCCGCCATGAGTTGCGCACGCCAGGCTGGTGCACATTCCTTACGCGGCGGCAAATCGGCACCCTTGGCGTCCTGGCCCGGAAAACAGAAGCCCATCGGCACGATGGCGAATTTTTCAGTGTCGTAAAACTCTTCCGAGGTCACACCCAACCAATCCCGCAGCCGATCGCCGGAAGCGTCGGTGAACGGCAAGCCGGAAAGATGTACCTTCGTGCCCGGTGCCTGGCTGGCCAAGAGAATGCGCGCGGTCGACGACGGCCGTAGCACAGGCCGCGGCTCATGCGGTAAGGGCCTGCCGCTCGGCATTTCGACGCAGATACGACAAGCCCGCACCTGGGAGACAAGCTGTTCCAATTCAGCCTTCATGCAGTTCAGGCACTGGCACTTGGTCGTCCCGAGACAGCCTTGTGCCAGCGCTGCACATGCATGCAGTCTTCCGGCATCTGGACCCGGGCGGGTTTCATGAAATCGACCGCGACCAGACCGGTGATGTCGGCCACGGAATAGCTGTCACCGGCGATGAATTCGCGCCCGGCCAACTCCTTGTCGAGCAGGCGCAGGAATTCCACTGCCTTGGGCTTGTTGGCCTCGCCCCATTCGGGAACCTGCGGCACTTCCCATTCCTTCATGGCAGGATGGATGTGCCGGAAGGCCTGCGCCACTGGCGTGAACAGGTTGAACTCCATGCGCCGTTGCCACATCTCGACCGTGGCTCGGCCGAGCGCACCCGTGCCGAACAGAACCGGCTCGGGATGCAATTCCTCGAAATAGCGGCAAATGGCGATGGTTTCGGTGAGCACCGTGCCGTCGTCCAGTTCCAGCACCGGCAGTCGCTGTAGCGGATTGCGGGCAGTGACCGTGTCGCTTCGATGTCCCATTGCCCCCATGTCGACAGGTTCCAGCGGTACGCTCAGCCCCTTCTCGGCCAGGAAGATACGGACCCGACGAGGATTGGGCGCGCGCCCTCCGTCGAACAATTTCATTGCCTGCTCCTGATTGTTTCGTCGGTGCCAACCATAGAACCGGGTTCAGCGGAAGCGAAACAATTCTCGCACGGTGTCACCGACACTCGCCAGCGTCCCATGCTTCGGCTCCACGGCACCGTCATGGATGCGACGCCAATCGCGCGGCTCCTCGAAACTGCCGGCCCAGATGCCAGCACGCTTCACACGCGCCGACGCTTCCTCCAGTTCATAGTCGCCAAAGGCTACCGCCCAGCCGGCTCGGACCTGCTCGGCATTGAGATCGATGTCATCCACTTTGCAATCACCTAGAAGCCGGTCATAGCGGTCACGCTGCCATCCACTGCATGAAACCGCGCGCCCGCCAATCAGTTTTGCCAGCGCCTGTCTCGACAGCTTCCCGCAGGGATAGTCCACCCCATCCTTGCGGCACAGTTGCGTGTATTCCGGCGCATCGATACCCCGAAGGCGGATGCGTTCATTGCCCAGCGTGATCGTATCGCCGTCATTGACGGTCGCCTTCCCGTTTTCCTGACGTGTCGAAACACGGTCGAACCGCGCCACGATCAGTGCAATCAGCGCCAGGAACAAAAAAGCCAGCGCATAGTCGAAGAACTTGCGCCACGCACTGCGCGGACGCGGCGGATAAGGCCGTCGCCCGGACCTTTGCGACCACGACCGGCTCATATGGCAAACAAGTTCTTAATCATTCCGCCTTAGCGTCCAGATTGGAGCCGCTGCCCGCGATAACTGAAGTTTCATGCCACTGCTAAGCTCGAACACGGCGGACAAGAACATTGTGGACCGCAGCAAGCCGCATCGCAACAGCGATGTCGCGCGCGCTGTGCGGCGCACGCGCGACCGTCTTTCCCAGCAGGCCGGCATCCCTGATTTCGACCGCGAATTGCTGAAGCTCCACGCTCGCGCGATCGTCAATGGTGCCGCCGCAGTGCCGTTGCTGGTACTTACAATCGCAATTGCCGGCGTGCTGGCTGGCATGAATGCCGATACGCTGGCATGGGCATTGATCACTATGGGCTGCTATGCGGGCCTTGCTTTCATCGCCCGTCGCATAGACCGCAGCGAAGCTGCAGACATCAAGCCAGCGCCAATCCGCAACGCATTCCTAGCTGCTCACGTCGTGAGCGGTCTCGGCTGGGCCTATTTCGCGTCCCTCGGCTGCGGAGCTTGCACCCTGGACCAGTTTTCGGTCATCAAGGCCATTGTGCTGTTGATGGCAATGGCCGCCACCGCGATCATGGCATCCTCGCTGCGTGGCGCATTGCTCGCCACGTTTGCCATCCCCGTCGCTACCTATGCCTATGTCGGCTCCAACGGGTGGATGCCGGCAGAGCCGATCATGGTCGCGCTGTTGGTCGTGGCGCTGCCTTTCTTCGCCTATGTGGCACATCACCTTAACCGCTCTTCGGTGATGCTCTTGTCCTTCCGCACAGAGAAGGATTCGCTGATCGCTGAACTCGAAACGGCCAAGGCGATGTCGGATGAGGCGCGTCGGCGGGCAGAAGAAGCCAATCTCGCCAAGTCGCGCTTTCTTGCCTCAATGAGCCATGAGCTGCGCACGCCGCTCAACGCCATTTTGGGCTTTTCGGAGGTGATGGCCAATGAGGTGCTGGGGCCGATGGGCAACGACACCTACAAGACCTATGCCTCGGACGTGCATGATTCCGGCCGACACCTGCTCGACCTGATCAACGAAATCCTCGACCTGTCGCGTATCGAGGCGGGCCGCTACCAGCTCAACGAGGAGCCGGTGACGCTTTTGACGATCGTCGAGGATTGTTGCCACATGATGGAATTGCGGGCACGCAACAAGGATATCCGCATCGTCGAGGAATTTGAACACCAATTGCCGCGCCTGTTCGCCGACGAACGGGCGGTACGCCAAATCGCTCTCAATCTTCTGTCCAATGCGGTGAAATTCACGCCGACCGGCGGCGAGGTGCGCGTGCGTGTGGGCTGGACCGCGGGCGGCGGCCAATACGTCTCGATCAAGGACAATGGACCCGGTATTCCAGCGGATGAAATCCCTGTCGTGTTGTCGGCCTTTGGCCAAGGCTCGATCGCCATCAAGAGCGCGGAACAAGGGACGGGCCTTGGATTGCCCATCGTTCAGGGATTGATGGCCATGCATGGCGGAGAGTTCGAACTCTATTCGAAGCTGCGCGAAGGCACCGAGGCAATTGCCATCTTCCCGCCGACCAGGGTGATGGAACAACTACCCGCGCTGCCAACCAAGATCGCGGCCGGAGGCCGCCGCCGCTAGAGCGTTTTCGTCTTCTCGGAAACAAGGAACACTTTAACTCTTTGTTTTTACGCAATTCCGGACAGAAAACCGCAGCACGCTTTTCCTAGAATTGCTCTAATCCAATTAGCGAACCGCTGCGGCCATGCCTGAACTGGTCAAGGCCGCGGCCCGGACAAGGCCTGCTGCCAACGCCGCGCCAAATCCCTCGCCATGACTGATGCCAAGGTCAAGCAGCGGCTCGAGCCCCAGCAACCTGGCTGCCTCGGCGTGACCGGGCTCCCGGGAGAGGCCTGCGAGCAGGCAATGGTGGAGCGCAGTGGGATTGGCGGCATGGAGCACTGCCGCTGCAGCGGTCGCGGCAAATCCGTCCAGAACGACTGGAACATTCTGCATCCGTGCTGCCAGGATCGCCCCCGCTATGGCCGCGAATTCCCGTCCTCCAACGCGTCGCAGCGCTTCCAACGGATCCTTCAGATTGCTGCCGTGGAACGCCAGCGCCGCATCCACGGCAGCCACCTTGCGCGCTTGCATGGCCTTGTCAGCGCCGGAGCCAGGACCAACCCAGTCAGCGCCCTTCCCGCCCAGCACGGCCGCGAGAAGTGCGGCCGCCACTGTGGAATTGCCGACACCGATATCACCCAAACACAGAAGATCAGTCCCGCCCGCTGTTGCTTCCATGCCGAAAGCCATGGTGGCGGCGCAACCGCGCTCGTCGAGCGCAGCTTCCCCGGTGATGTCACCGGTCGAAATGTGCAGGGCGAGATCGAAGACCTTGAGGCCGAGATCATAGGCGATGCAGGCCTGGTTTACTGCTGCACCGCCAGCGGCGCATAGCTCGACGGCATTCGCAGTTGCCGCGACGGGACGAGGTGAAATGCCTTGCCTGGTCACGCCGTGATTTCCAGCAAAGACCGCCACCAGCGGGCGATTGACCACCGGCGGCGCCTTGCCGCTCGATGCGGCCAGCCACGCTGCGATGTCCTCCATGCGCCCCAGCGACCCGACCGACTTGTCCGCCTTGGCAAACAGCACGCGCACCCGCTCGCCGGCAGCGTCGTCTATCGGCGGCAGGTTGGCAATCAGGTTGCGGAAATCGTCGAAAGGCAGCGCGCTGGTCATGACAGGTTCCTGTTCGAAGCCGGCAATAGCCGCCCTGCCCGCCCCGCACAACCATATGGGTCACGAAAACAACCCCGGTGTGATTTCGAAATTCGTACAGCGGCCGGCAAGGACGCCGGATGGCGACCTTAAGTGGCGCAAGCCCAAGACCTTGCATTGCCACATTCGTTGCACCATGTGGGAGCATGCCCCTAGGATATTCCCATGACGGCCATCGAATCGCCCTGCATCCTGGTCTGCTCGATCGACATGAAGACCGGCTATTGTTTCGGTTGCGGACGTACGCGCGATGAAATCTCGGCATGGCTCGACATGGCGCCGGAAAGGCGTCGGGCCGTTATGGCCGAACTGCCGGCAAGGCTCGCGACGGTGGAACGCAAGCCGCGCCGCGAAACGCGACGCACGCGCATGGCACGCGAACGCGGCGAGGTGACCTAACGCCTATGAATCGCTCGCTTGTTATCATCCTGGTAGTCATTGCGGCCGCGATAGCATTGCTCGCCTACAATGATTCAGCCGGCAGCACATTCGGCTTCCAAAACTACGATTTCGGCAACCTGGTCTGGCTTGGCATCATCGGCGCTGTGATCGGTGCCGGTCTTTTGCGCTCCGGTCAGCCGCTTGGCAGCATGGCGCGCAATCTCGGCACCTGGGCCGTGATCGTGCTGGCGCTGATCGCCGGCTATCAGTACCGCTATGAATTGCAGGATGTGGCCAGCCGTATCACCGCCGGCCTCGTCCCCGGAAGTCCGCTCGCGCTCGGCATGGAAGACGGCCGCGCGACGGTGACGCTCGACAAGGGCAACAACGGCCATTTCCAAGCGCGTATCCTCGTCAACGGCAAGCCGATCGACGCCGTCGTCGATACGGGTGCGACGACAACCGTGCTCACCGCCGAGGATGCCCGCGCTGCCGGGATCGACCCGGATGGCTTGAATTACACCGTGCGTGTTTCGACGGCCAACGGCAACGCCAACACGGCAGCGGTGCGCACCAATGAACTGGCGCTCGGCGGCATCGCAAGGCGCGACATGCCTGTCCTCATCGCCGCGCCCGGCACACTCGGTCAGAGCCTGCTCGGTATGAATTTCATCAGCTCGCTGTCCGGTTTCGATGTGCGCGGCGACCGCATGATCCTGCGCGATTGAGGCGCACCAGGCCTCAAGGCAGGCCATGGTTACGTGCGACCGCTTAATCTGCTACATGGCGACGCCTCGACAGCGCCGAAGGACCAGATATCAGCGTGATGCTGCAAACCGTTGAAACGAAAGAAAGCACGCTCTACGGACAGCGCGTGTTCTCCATTGCCCCAATGATGGACTGGACGGATCGTCATTGCCGCTTCTTTCATCGGCAGATGACACGACGCGCGCTACTCTACACCGAGATGGTCGTGGCGGATGCGGTGATCCATGGCCAGCGCGAACGGTTGCTGGGTTTCGATGCGGTCGAACACGCGGTCGCGCTGCAACTTGGCGGATCCGACCCTCGGAAACTGGCCGAAGCGGCGCGCATTGGCCAGGATTTCGGCTACGACGAGATCAACCTCAACGTCGGCTGCCCCTCCGATCGCGTTCAGTCCGGCACGTTCGGCGCCTGCCTGATGAAGACACCGGCACTCGTTGCCGACTGCGTCGCCGCAATGAAGGCAGCGGTGAAAGTCCCCGTCACCGTCAAATGCCGCATCGGCGTTGACGACCAGGACCCGGAGCCGGCGCTCGACACCTTGGCCGATGGCGTCTTTGCCGCCGGCGCCGACGCCTTGTGGGTGCATGCACGCAAGGCCTGGCTGGAAGGATTGAGCCCGAAGGAAAACCGAGACATCCCGCCGCTCGATTATCAGCGGGTCTATCGGTTGAAAGCCCGGCTGCAAGAGCGTTTCATCGGCATCAATGGTGGCATCCCGTCGGTTGAAGATGCCGTTGGCCATCTCGACCATGTCGATGGCGCGATGCTCGGCCGGGCCGCCTACCACACGCCTGGCATTCTGGCTTCCGTCGATGCTTCCTTGTCCGGTGAACAGGCGACGGCGTTCGATTTTACTGCCCTGATCGACACCATGGCCGGCTATACTGCGCGCCACATCGAACAAGGCGGCCGGCTTGGCCATGTCACACGCCACATGGTCGGCCTGTTCCATGGCCTGCCGGGCGCGCGCCGCTGGCGGCAGATCCTGTCCACAGATGCCACACGCCCGGGCGCAGGACCGGACGTGCTGAAGGCGGCATTCGCTTCGATCGACTTCAACGCAGAGGCGGCCGCCTAGACCAGGAACGCAGTGGCGAGCGGCGCTTTACTCAGCCGCTACAGCAAGCGGCGCTCGGCTGCCGAGAACTGTCTCCGCCTCACCGATCGCTTGTGCCACCCGCCGCAGCAAGGGTTCGGAGACAGGCACACCGTTATCGAAATCGCGGTCCGTGGCATAGACGGCGGTCGGCAAAGCAAAGGCTTCAAAGAAGCCGAACAGTGGCCGCAATTGATGTTCGACGATCAGCGCATGACGGTCGCCGCCGCCGGTCGCGGTCAGGAGCACCGGCTTGCCTCGAAGTGCCGTCGGGTCAAGCAGATCGAAGAAATGCTTGAACAAACCAGTGTAACTGCCCTTATACGTTGGTGAACCGATCACAAGCAGATCGGCCTCCGTGATCGCCTGCAGGATCGCCTGCGCCGGATCGTCCAGCGCGCCCGCCCTGCGTGCGCTGACAAGCGAGGGGCCAAGGTCTTCAATGTCCCAGCTTCTTGCCGACAAACCGTTGCGGCGGCCGATCTCCTGGACGATGTGGTCGACAAAGGCCGAGGTCTTGGACGGCCGGGTGATGTTGCCGGAAAAACCGACAATGCGCGCGCGGGTCATGGGATAGTCTCCTTTACTTTAATGCGCCTCAGGATGCCGAGGCGACGACGCGGGGGCGCGCACCGCGCCCGAATTCGACATCCCAGCCGCGCAGTGCCGGCGCGGTTTCACCGTGCAGATTGAGCTTGGGGAACAGCAGTTCGGCAACGTTGTAAGCCTCTTCCAGATGCGGATAGGCCGAAGCGATTATGGTTTCGATGCCGATCGCCTGGTATTCGCGGATACGGGCGGCGACATTGTCGGGGCTGCCGACCAACGCGGTCCCCGCTCCACCACGCACCAGTCCAAGCCCTGCCCATAGATTGGGCCCGACCACCAGCTTGTCGCGGCGTCCCTGGTGCAGTGCCGACATGCGCTTCTGGCCAACCGATTCCGAAACGTTGACGAAATTGTTCTGCGCCTCGGCGATCACCTCGTCGGTGACATGGCTGATCAACCGGTCCGCTGCGGCCCAGGCCTCTTCTTCGGTCTCGCGTACGATGAGATGGATACGCAAACCGAAGCGGATGCTGCGTCCTTCCCTGGCCGCAGCCACGCGCACGCGTTCCAGCTTTTCAGCGAGTTGATCGACCGGCTCGCCCCAGCTCAGGTAAACATCGACATGCTTGGCGGCGATTGCGATGCCGGCATCCGACGAACCGCCGAACCAGAGCGGCGGATAAGGCTTCTGCACCGGCGGAAACGAAATGTCCGAGCCCTTCGCCGAGAGATACTGACCTTCGAAATCCACCTCCTCACCCGAAAGCATGTCACGCCAGATCGTCAGGAACTCATCGGTCTGTGCGTAGCGCTCGGTGTGATTTAGCTTGTTGCCGTCACCAGCAAGGTCGGCGGGGTCGGCGCCGGTGACAACGTTAAGCAGGACACGACCATTCGAGATACGGTCGAGCGTCGCGGCGTGGCGCGCAAACAGCGCAGGCGTGCCGCTCCCAGGCCGCAGAGCCACCAGGAAACGCAATTGCTCGGTCTGCGGGATCAGCGCAGCCGCCGTGATCCAGGCATCTTCGCAGCGCGTGCCCGTGGGAAGAAGCACACCCTTGAAACCGAGCCTGTCCGCTGCCTGTGCAATTTCTCTGAGATAACCAAAGGTTGCCGGGCGGTGCCGCTCGTCGGTACCGAGATATGGCCCGTCGCCATGAGTCGGCAGATACCAGTAGACGTCGAGGGGCGCGTTGGACATGGAATGTTCCTTCTGCGATCGCTTGTATCGATTGTTCAGATCTTGCCCTTCCAGGGCACCAGCCTGCGCTCCAGCCAGCGCATGCCGATGGCGAACAGGAAAGCCAGGACTGCAATGAGGATGAGGCCGACGAAAACCACATCGGTCGACAGGAAGTTCGCGGCCGACATGATCATGTAGCCAAGCCCGGAGCGGGCGGCGATGAGTTCGGCCGCAACGAGGCACGACAGGCCGGCGGCGACCGCGATGCGCAGGCCGGTCAGGATTTCGGGCAGCGCCGAAGGCAGGATGATGTTGGTGAAGAGCTGCAACCGCGTGGCGCCGAGTGAAAGCGCCGCGTTGATGCGCTCGACCGGCACCGAGCGCACGCCGGCCTGCGCCGAGAAGCAGATCGGCGCGAAGGTGGACAGCGAAAGCAGAACGATCTTGGAGGATTCACCTATCCCCAGCCAGATGATCAGCAGCGGCAGATAGGCAAGCGGCGGCAGCCCCCAATAGAGCCCGATCGGCACAGACAGGGTGCCCCGTACCCAGCGGTTCAGCCCCATAAGCAACCCGATCGGAACGCCAAGCACCACGCCGATGCCGAGCGCCACGAGGATCCGCCCGAGGCTCGCCAACGTGTGCTGGAGGAGCGTGCCATCAGCATAGCCGTCAAGAGCGACGGCTTGAAACTGCGTCAACACCTCCGCCGGCGACGGCAGGAACAACGGTGTGGCCCAACCGAGCTGGGTCGCGACAAACCACAGAGCGAGCAACGCCAGCAAGGTGATCGTGCTTATCAGAAGCGTACCGGACGATACCGTTTTGCTTGCCCGGTTCGTTGGCGGACGACGCGCCGCCGGCTGGACGTGTGTGAAGACAGCGCGTGGATCTGCGGCAAGCGTCATTGCAAGGTTCCTTTGCCGGCTGGCCGATGGATGAGCGCGCGGATTTCCTCGCGCAGTTCGATGAAGTGCGGGTTGGAGAGGATCGGGCCGATGTCACCGGTCTCGGCGAATTCGCGCACGAAACCCGCCTTGAAGCGCGCAACGATGCGGCCGGGCCGCGGCGACATCACCACCACGGTGGTGCCCAGCGTCAGCGCTTCCTCGATGGAATGGGTGATGAACAGGACCTGCTTGCCGGTGCGAGCCCAGACTGAAGCTAGCAATTGCTGCATCGTCTCGCGCGTCAAACTGTCCAAGGCGCCGAACGGCTCGTCCATGAGCAGGATCTTCGGATCCGTCGCCAGGGCACGCGCCAGACCGACACGCTGGCGCATGCCACCCGACAGCTCATAAGGCGGCTTGTCGGCGAAATCGGCAAGACCAACAAGGTCGAGCAGTTCGCGAGCGCGCTCGCGCCGTACCGTCCTCGAGACGCCGGCAAACTTCAGCCCCAGCGCGACGTTGTCGACAACGCTTGCCCAGGGCAGCAGCGTGTCTTTCTGGAAGACGACGCCACGATCGCCACCAGGCCGATTGATCTCCTCACCGTCGAGCGTGATCGAACCTTCGGTCAACGGCAGGAAGCCGGCGATGGCGTTGAGCAGCGTCGACTTACCGCAACCGGATGCGCCGACCGCAACGACGATGGAATCGGGAGCGATATCCAGCGACACATGATCGAGCGCATGCACGGCGCTGCCGTCTGAGGCCGGAAAAGTGACGCTGGCGTCTCGGATCTGGAGCATGGTGAACCCTCAAGACCAGGCACGAACCGCTTTCAGCCCGTGCCGGGTCAATTCGTCAGTTAGAGACCTTGGCAGCAGCCGCGTATTGCGGGTCTGCGAAGACGCCGTAGTCGTCCTTCACAGCAGTGATCTTGCGCTGCTCCTTCAGGAAGCCGGCGGTGTCCTTGAGTATCTTGGCAACGCCGCTGTTTTCACCACCGCCCAGCCACTTGTCGGAAAGCTGTTCGGCGAGCGGCGGCACGACGGTCGTCTTGATGCGCTCGGCATGGTCGGCCGGTGTACCGCCTTGCAGGCCGGCGATCAGCTTGATGTTTTCCGAATCCGCGCCCCATGCCGCCTTGTCGTTGGCGAAGGAGGTGAAGTAGCCATCCACCTGTTGCACATACTGCGTCAGGAAGTCGGGATGCTCCTTGGCGAATTCGCCGGTCGCGACCAGCGCGCTGAAGGTCGGGGCGCCACGGTCGGCCACCTCACCCGCCGTCAACAGCACCTTGCCGTTCTTCTTCAGTTCGGAGAGCGCCGGATCCCAGACAAAGGCACCGTCGATGTCGCCGCGCTTCCAGGCCGCGACGATCTCGGGCTGAGGAATGGCGATGACCTGGGCATCCTTCTCGGCAATGCCTTCCTGCTTCAGCACCGCGAGCAGCTGGTAGTGGTCGGTGGAAACCGGCGCTGCGGCCAGCTTCTTGCCCTTCAGGTCTTTCGGAGATGTTATCTCGGGCCGAACCACCAGCGCCTCGCCGTCGCGCGAGACGGAGGAGATGTAGAAACCTTTGACGTCCAGTCCCTTGGAGACAGCGGCGGCATAGGGGCTGGAACCGACATCACCGATCTGCACGGCGCCGGAGGCAATGGCGGCGAAGATGTCGGCGCCCGAATTGAAGCGGCGGAATTCGATATCCCAGCCGGTTTTTCTGGCGATGTCGCCATTGGCAATGCCGACGAAGTAAGGGATCGAGCCGGTCTGGTAGGCGATGACCACCTTCTTGTCGTCCGCGGCGAAAGCCAGCGAGACGGAAGCGCCAAGCGAAAGCCCCGCGAGGGCGGCGGTGAAGAGTTTGCGCATGCGTTTACCCCTTTCCATGATCGAGGTTTAGCCCTCGAAACTCAGCGCACGTCGCTGATCGGCTTAAACGCTACTGAATTTGTAGAATTAGTTTAGAAAGCTTTTTGCGAATGTCGCCGCACATGCGAACGATCTATCTAACGACACACCGAAATGCCGAACCCGGGTTCGATATGGGGAATGGCGCGCCCCGGGCCGGCTAAAGACGAACCGACATAATTCGCCTCGGTATGCGGTATGCTGCCGGAGAGATCGAAGGTGACGCCAGCGGTGAAGAGTTCTCGCGGACGCCCAAGCGGGTCTCGTCGAAGTTTGAACGATCATTGCTGGCCCACTGGCAGCTTGATTTCATCGCCCTGCCCGCTTCCTCCTCACGGCATGCAGTGCTAGGGCATCGACACTCTCTAACCGAACTGGAAACGGATCTTGGCCAGCCCCGATGTGACGAAGAAACTCCCAGTGATCGAAATCTGCGTCGAGGGCATCGATGGCCTTCTCGCCGCAGAGAGCGCGGGCGCCGATCGCGTGGAACTCTGCGCCAGCCTGGTGGAGGGTGGCATCACGCCGAGCCTCGGTACGGTTCGCCTGGCGCTGGAACTGGCCAGGATCCCCTTCCACGTCATCGTGCGACCTCGCGGCGGTGACTTCCTCTACAGCGAGACCGAGTATCGCTCGATGCTGGCCGATGTCGCAGCGCTTCGCGAACTCGGCGTCGCCGGCGTCGTGGTCGGCTGCCTCACCGCCGATGGCGAGATCGACGAAGAGCGCATGGTCGGCCTGGTCGACGCGGCTGGACCGCTCGCCGTCACCTGCCACCGGGCCTTTGACATGACACGCGACCCGACCGAGGCGCTCGAAGCCCTGATCCGCTGCAAGGTCGGACGAGTGCTCACCTCCGGCCAGCGCGACACGGCCATGGAAGGGGCGGATCTTCTGGCAGCGCTGGTCAAGCAAGCAGCCGGCCGCATCATCATCATGGGGTGCGGTGCCCTTGATCCCGACAATATCGGCGCAGTGCGGGCAAAGACCGGGCTGACCGAAATGCATTTCGCATCGCTCAGGGAAGAAGCCAGCGGCATGCTCTATCGCAATTCGCATGTCGGCATGGGCGGTGACGATCTCGACCGCGAATACCGGAACACCGTTACCGACGAGGCGCTTGTGGCGGCCACCATCAGGGCCGCGCGGGCATGACGATTTCTCTTCCCATCGAGGCCCTCGGGGGTGCCGACGAAGCGGCAGTGCTCGTTCTCAACAATGAGAACGCCGCCGAACTATCCTGGTTGGAACCGGAAGAACTCTCCGCATTGATCGGCACGTCGTTCTCGGCAAGCCGCATCGGTGATCTTGAGGCTTTCCTGCTGACCTTCGACCAGACAGCCGCCTACGACAGTCCGAATTTCCTGTGGTTTCGGGGGCGCTATCCGCGCTTTGTCTATGTAGACCGCATCGTGGTGGCAGCCAGCGCTCGGGGACGCGGTCATGCGCGCCGGCTCTACGAAGACCTGTTCGCGCGCGCCGCGGCGGCAGGCCACGACATCGTCACCTGCGAGGTCAATTTGGACCCGCCCAATCCGACCTCGGATGCCTTCCACGCCGCCCTTGGTTTCCGCGCAGTCGGCGAAGCCGTCATCCATGGCGGCAAGAAAGCCGTTCGCTACTATGCCAAGCAGCTGAAGGCCTGAAATCCGGGATAGAGCGCCGCTGCTTACGCTTCATCTCTCCAAGTGCTACCGGAACAGCGGCAGGGCACTGACCAATGTCATCCAGAAGCCCCATACCAGCGGGACGCCGACCAGCAGCCAGGCGAGCAGCAGCTTGATCGAACCGCCTTGCGTTTCGTTGGCCATACCATCCTCCCTCAAGCCGGTTGTTCGACTTTCATATGAAAGCGTTCGTTCACCGGCCGCATCAAAAGATTGAGCACAAAGCCGACAACGAGCAAGCCCGCCATGATGTACATGGTGACCGTGTAGGCGTCGGCCTTCGCCACCCCGCTGTCGATCTGGTACTGGCGGATATAATTGACCAAAACCGGCCCGAGCACGCCCGCGACCGACCAGGCGGTCAGCAGACGACCGTGGATGGCGCCGACATAACGAACGCCGAACACGTCGCGCAGATAGGCAGGTACGGTGGAAAAGCCACCGCCGTACATCGACAGGATGACACCGTAGAACAGCACGAAGAAGAAGATGCTGCCGGTCTGGCCCGTCCACGGCACGGCCGCATAGAGGATCACACCGAGCAGGAAGAAAATGGCATAAGTTGTTTTTCGACCAATGAAATCGCTGGTCGAGGCCCAGAAGAAGCGGCCCAGCATGTTGAAGATCGACAGGAGGCCGACAAAACCTGCCGCTGCTGCCGGCGAAATGCGGCCTGGGAACATTTCCTGGCTCATCGCCGATGCCTGGCCAAGCACCCCGATTCCGGCGGTGACGTTGAGGCAGAGCACGCCCCATAGCAGCCAGAACTGTGGCGTCTTCAACGCATCGTCGAGATGCACGTTGGCATTTGTCACCATCGCGCTTTGCTTCACCGGAGGGGTCCAGCCTGCTGGCCGCCAGCCCTCCGGCGGCACGCGCACGAGGGTGGCGCCGATCATCATGAAGATGAAATAGACGACGCCCAGTACCAGGAAGGTTTCGGCGACACCAACGTGGGTTTCGGTCGAAAAAAGCTTCATCAGATAGACCGAGAGCGGAGAGGCAATGAAGGCGCCACCGCCGAAACCCATGATCGCCATGCCGGTCGCCATGCCTGGCCGGTCGGGGAACCAGGTGATCAGTGTCTTGACAGGCGAGATATAGCCAAGTCCGAGCCCAATGCCGCCGATGACGCCGTAGCCCAGGTAGATGATCCAGAGCTGATGCAGATAGACGCCGAGTGCCGATATGAGAAAGCCGCCGCCGAAGCAGCAGGCGGCAAGCGCCATCGCCTTGCGTGGCCCGACCCGGTCCAGCCAGCCGCCGCCGAAGGCCGCTGCGATCCCGAGAAAGGCGATGGCGATCGAGAAAATCCAGCCGAGGCTGGTCAATTTCCAGTCGTCCGGCGCGGATTCGGCGATGCCGATCAGCTTCGACATCGGCAGATTGAAGACGCTGAAGGCATAAGCCTGGCCGATGCACAGATGGATGCAAAGGGCCGCTGGCGGCACCAGCCACCGGTTGAAACCGGGTTCGGCGACGGTATGCGCACGGTCGAGCCAGCTGCCTGGGGCTTCCGTCCTGGCTTGCATCTCTCTCCTCCCTCTTCAGTTGCCGGGAGGATAGAACTGCGACGAGAGCAAGCAACGGCGAATGCCCTCACCACTACCAATGTCTAATTGCGACATTGCTAATATACGAAGCTGGATGCTCGGCCTTAACGCAGATCCTTCACCAGGAACACTTCCGGGATGGACTGCAAATGCCCGAACGAGACGCTGCCGGCATTGCGAAAACCGTTCCCATGGTGCCAGGCCAGCGGCTCGGTTTCGTCGCTTTGCGATGAGGCGATCAGAAGCGTTGCGGCTGTGTTTGCATCGCAGACAGCTGATCTACGGTGGTCGGTGACACAGCCTATCTCTTGCGTGCCACGATATAGGGGCGCCTGTCATTGCCCTTTGCGGCATGGTTTTCAACTACGAGAACCTCGAAACCGGCGAGTGCGATGCAGAGGCCGAGTTCCTTCGTGCTGAAGGAGCCCGCATAAGGTGCCTTGCCGATGAGACGCATCGCCGGGAGAAGCGCCAGGCGGATGAGCGGGTTCATGTCGCCGAGACAAGGCGTCTTGGAGATGAACAGTCCATTTGGAGCGAGCAGGCCGTGGATGCAGCGCAACGTGCCCGGTAGATCTCGTACAAGATGGAGATAGTTGAAGCCGAGAACAGCGTTGAACCACCCAACATCGGCGCCCAGGGTTTCGACGGTCGCCGTGCGGAACTCCAGCCCGGAGGTGGATGCGGCCGCGTGTTTTTCCTCGGCGATCGCGATCATGGCCGATGAAAAATCTGTCGCTAGATAGCCCCTCACCACACCCGCCAGCCGCAATGCGGTGGTTCCAGTGCCGCAGCCGAGCTCAAGAACACGATCGTCTGAATTGAGCAGCGAACGTGTCCGCTCAAGCGTTCGCTTGTATCCGTCCTCATCCGCAATCGCCGATTTGGCATAATCCCGCGAACTTCGATCCCAGAAGCGGGCGTCGTTCGCAACGCTCATGCGAAGGCTCCTCATGCAGCTATCGGCTCCTGTCCATCAAAGGCAATTCGCATTACCCGAACATTGCGCCCGCGATCATCGTCCCTGAAACGCGTGAACCCGACTGCCGATCACGAATGCAAATGAACCCGTACTCTCCTGACACGTTCCGACAACAGCCACCGCTATGGTGGTTTCAGGACAAGGAGAAGCATAATGCACATCATTGTCGGCGGAGCAGGCCAGGTTGGTTCGGCAACGGCACGCACACTTCTTAAACGCGGCAAGCCGGTAACCGTAGTCACGCGCAATGCCGATCACGGCGCAGACCTGCAAAAGGCCGGTGCGAGGATCGTTGTTGCCGATGTTCGCGATACCGATGGGTTGCGACAGGTGTTCCGCACCGGCAGGCGTGCATTTCTCCTCAACCCGCCAGCCGCTCCCTCGACCGACACCGACAAGGAAGAACGCGCCAATCTGGCAGCCATCGTGACGGCACTCGACGGCTCAGGGCTGGAGAAGGTGGTCCTGGCATCGACCTATGGTGCCCGACCGGGCGAGCGATGCGGCGACCTGACCGTTCTTCACGAGTTCGAGGAGGCGCTGAAAGCTCAACCAATTGCGACGGCCATCAATCGCGGCGCCTACTACATGAGCAACTGGGGTGGCATGCTCGATGCCGTTCAAGCCAGCGGCAAGCTGCCAAGCTTCCTGCCGGCAGATCTTTCCATTCCGATGGTGGCCCCACAAGACCTCGGCGAAGCCGCTGCCGCGCGCCTGCTCGAACCGGTCGACGAGACCGATCTACGCTATGTCGAAGGTCCTGAACATTACACGCCGCGCAACGTCGCAAGTGCCTTTTCCGAAGCTCTCGACAAGACGATAGACGTCGAAGTCATTCCACGCGAAAGGTGGGTGGAAACTTTCGAGCAGTTCGGATTTTCCAAGCCTGCCGCACAATCCTACGCCCGCATGACAGGCACCGTGGTCGACGAGACCACCACCAAACTCGACAATGTCAAACGGGGTCGCACCACTTTGCAAAGCTACGTCGACGACCTGGTGAAAAATGCTCGCTGAAATGAAAAAGGAGCCTTCCGGCCCCTTCTCCTTACGGTGATTGCGAGTGCCATCAGCCGTTGGCGGCAGCCACGGCGCGTTTTGCCATGACGCCGATCAGATTTGCGCGGTAATCGGCCGAAGCGTGGATATCGGTCATCAGGCCATCGGCCGATACCCTGGCGCCGGCGACAGCCGCCGGATCGAACGATTTGGCCAGCGCGGCCTCAATCGTCTTGGCTCGGAAGACGCCATCATCGCCCGCGCCGGTGACAGCAACGCGCACGTCATCTTTGCCATTCGCTTTGCCCTTGGCCACGAACACGCCAACGATGGCGTAGCGTGAGGCCGGGTTGCGGAACTTCTGGTAAGCTGCCTTGGCGGGTGCGGTAAACGTGACGGCGGTAACGATCTCACCATCCTTCAACACCGTCTCAAACAGGCCTTTGAAGAACTTGTCGGCGGCGATCTCCCGCTTGTTGGTGACGATCGTCGCCCCCAACGCCACCATGGCGGCCGGATAGTCGGCGGCCGGATCATTGTTGGCGATCGAGCCGCCGATCGTACCGCGATGACGCACCGCCGGATCGCCGATCATCGAGGCAAGCTCGGCCAGCGCGGGACACGCCTTCTGCAGCTTGGCGTCGGTCGACACCTCGTAATGCGTGGTGGCTGCACCGATGGTCACGGTCTTGCCGCTGACCTTGACGCCCTTCAGCGCCGCGATCCTGGACACATCAACCAGATCAGACGGCGCCGCCAGTCGGGTTTTCATGGCCGGGATCAACGTCATGCCGCCCGAAAGCAGCTTGGCATCGCCGGTCTTCAGCAGTTTCACCGCATCCGCGACCGAATTGGCGCGATGGTAGTTGACGGAGTACATGGTTCTTTCTCCCTTCGGGAGCGAGTAGAGAGTAGCGAATAGTGAGTAGAGAATTTCTCCCACTCCACCTCGGCTACCCTACTCGCTACTCCCTATTCACTATTCGCTTCCTCAATGTTTCTGCGCCGCCGCCCACACCCTGGAAGGTGAGGCCGGCATGGTGAAATCGGCGATGCCCAACGCATCGGTAAGCGCATTGATGACCGCGGGCGGCGAGCCGATGGCACCGGCCTCACCGCAGCCCTTGATGCCGAGAGGATTGCCCGGGCATGGCGTGTTCGAGGTCGAAACCTTGAAAGACGGCAGGTCGTCGGCCCGCGGCATGGTGTAGTCCATGTAGCTCGCCGTCAGCAGCTGGCCGCTTGCATCGTAGAAGGCGCCTTCCAGCATGGCTTGGCCGACACCTTGCGCGATGCCGCCATGGACCTGCCCCTCGACGATCATCGGGTTGATGATGTTGCCGAAATCGTCGGCAGCCACGAACTGGATGATCTCGGTCAGACCGGTTTCCGGATCGACCTCGAGCTCGCAGATGTAGCAGCCCGCTGGGAAGGTGAAGTTGGTCGGGTCGTAGAAGGAGGTCTCCTTCAGGCCGGCCTCCATGCCACTCGGCAGGTTGTGCGCGGTGTAGGCGGCAAGCGCCATTTGGAACCACGGCACATTCTTGTCGGTGCCGGCCACTTTCAGCGCACCGTTTTCGATGACGATGTCGCCCTCGTCGGCTTCCAGAAGGTGCGCGGCGATCTTCTTGGCCTTGGCCTCCACCTTGTCGAGCGCCTTGACGATGGCGCTCATGCCCACAGCACCCGAGCGCGATCCGTAGGTACCCATACCCATCTGCACCTTGTCGGTGTCACCGTGCACGATGCTGACGGAATCGATCGGCACGCCGAAGCGACCCGCAACCAACTGAGCGAAGGTGGTCTCGTGGCCCTGGCCGTGGCTGTGCGAGCCGGTCAGCACCTCGATGGTGCCGACGGCGTTGACGCGCACTTCCGCCGATTCCCAAAGCCCGACGCCAGCTCCCAGGGAGCCAACCGCCGCCGAGGGTGCGATGCCACACGCCTCGATGTAGCAGCTCATGCCGATGCCGCGCAGCTTGCCTGCCTTCCTGGCCTTGTCGCGCCGCTTGGCGAAACCGGCATAGTCGGCGGCCTTCATCGCGGCGTCCAGGGAGGCGCCATAATCGCCGGCGTCGTAACACATGATCACCGGGGTCTGATGAGGAAACTGCGTGATGAAATTGCTGCGCCTGAGTTCGGCAGGCGATACGCCAAGTTCCCGCGCGGCCGTCTCCATGGTGCGCTCAAGCAGATAGGTCGCTTCAGGTCGCCCCGCCCCGCGATAGGCATCAACGGGCGCGGTGTTGGTATAGACGGTACGCACATTGGCGTGGATGGCTGGGATGTTGTACTGGCCCGACAGCAGCGTGGCGTAGAGATAGGTCGGCACCGAAGACGAGAAGAGCGACATGTAGGCGCCAAGATTGGCGACGGTGTCCACCTTCAGACCTGTGATGCGATTGTTCTTGTCGAAAGCCATTTCCACCGTCGAGTGATGGTCGCGACCATGTGCGTCGGTCAGGAAGCTTTCGGTGCGGTCGGCTACCCATTTCACCGGCACACCAGCCTTCTTGGAAGCCCACAGGCAAACGACTTCTTCCGGATAGATGAAGATCTTCGAGCCGAAACCGCCGCCCACGTCGGGGGCGATGACGCGCAGCTTGTTTTCCGGCGCGACATTGTAGAAGGCGCTCATCACGAGGCGGGCGACATGCGGATTCTGCGATGTCGTCCAGCAGGTGTAATGGTCTTCGCCCCGATCGTAGTGCCCAAGCGCTGCCCGCGGCTCCATGGCGTTGGGAACAAGCCGGTTGTTGACGATCTTCATGCGGGTGACGTGATGCGCCGCCTTGATTGCCGCGTCGGTCGCCTTGGCATCGCCGATCTCCCAGTCGAAGATGAGATTGTTATCGGCTTCGGGGTGCAGTTGCGGCGCGCCCTTCTCCAGCGCCTTCACCGCATCGACGACGGCCTTCAATTCCTTGTAGGTGACTTCAACGGCCTCGGCCGCGTCGCGCGCCTCGCCCTTGGTATCGGCGATCACAATCGCCACCGCGTCGCCGACGTAGCGAACGCGGTCGAAGGCGAGTGGCGACCATGCGCCCATCTTCATCGGTGAGCCATCCTTGGAATGGATCATCCAGCCACAGATGAGATTGCCGATGCCATCGGCCTTCAATTCCTTGCCGGTCAAAACGGCGACGACGCCAGGCATGGCCTGTGCCTGCTTGACATCGATCTTCTTGATCTGCGCATGCGCGTGCGGGCTGCGCACGAAGACGGCATGTTTCATGCCGGGCACCACCATGTCGTCGACATAGCGGCCCGCGCCAGTGATGAAGCGCTTGTCTTCCTTGCGGGTGACGCGAGCGCCAATTCCTTCCATACCCATCAAAATTCTCCTCCGAACCCTGAAGTGAATTCGTTTTGGCCGTTCAGTCGCCCTGGCGACCAAGTCCCTGATCGACGAAGACGTGCCAGCCGGTTGTTTCGCCCTTGTCGCGACTCAGGCTGCTTTCTTCGCTTTCGGCTTCGATGCTTTCGACATCGCTTGAGAAGCGGCCAGTATCGCCTTGACGATGTTGTGGTATCCGGTGCAGCGGCAGATGTTGCCTTCGAGCTCCACTCTCACCGTCGCCTCGTCCAGTCCTTCCGGATGGCGGGCAATCATATCGGTCGCGGTCATGATCATGCCCGGTGTGCAGAAACCGCATTGCAAGCCATGGTGTTCTTTGAAGGCCGCCTGCACGGGATGCAGATCCGCACCATTGGCGATCCCTTCGATCGTTACGATGGTCGAACCCGAGACCTGGGCGGCGAGCATCGAGCAGGACTTCATCGCCTTGCCGTCGACATGGACAACGCAGGCGCCGCACTGCGAGGTATCGCAACCGACATGCGTACCGGTAAGTCCTTGATGTTCGCGTAGAAAATGAACCAGAAGCGTGCGGTCCTCGACAGTGGCGCGCACTTGCCTACCGTTCACGGTCAACGAAATGTCCGACATGAAGCCTCCCTGGGTATTCAACCTCGGTGTGACTGCCGGCTTCCTCCGGACGGACCGGCAGACCGTATTTTGTGTTTTGGAATCGCTTGAAAATTCACTCCGGACAATCCCTGTTTTGTGAGAATGCAATCCGTCCAATACGCCGTATATTGTACTTTCGGTCATGGGCTTGAGGGCGCGCCCATTGCCAATCGAGGAGGCTATTGCAACAATACGAACGGCGTTGAGGAGCGCCGATAGGATTGGGGAGGAAAAGCTGGTCGCTTCGCGGACGCGCTATGTGTGCGGCCTGTCGGCGCTCACCTCGAGCGAACCCGATGCGGAACATTTTGCGGCCGAGATCGCCCGGGAAGCCGAGGCGATCGGCGCAGGCTTCATGTTGCTGTTCTTCTCACAGAGCCTGATCGATGCGCAGACGCTTGCTGCCGCCCTGAAGCGCCATGTCCCTACCCTGGACTACGCTGCCTGCTCGACCGCCGGCGAGATCACGCCAGATGGCCTGGAAGAAGGCCATATGCTGGCGATGCTGCTTCCCTCGGCGACCTTCACCGTTGCCAGCTCCATGGTGCGGGACCTGTCATCCTCGGCAATGGACGGTATCACCGGCGAAGTGGAGACGTTGCGGCGTACACTGCGCGCAACAAGCAAATATGCGCGAACCGGCAACACCTTCGCGCTTTGCTTCATCGATGGTCTCTCCTACGCAGAGGAAGCGGTCACTTCGGCGATCCACTGGGGCCTCGACGACATTCCCCTGCTCGGCGGTTCGGCCGGCGACGACCTCAAATTCGAGACCACCACCCTGATCAGCAACGGCCATGTCGCGTCCGACTGCGCCATTGTCGTGCTGATCGCCACGACCATCCCCTTCCAGGTCTTCAAGACCGACAACTTCGTGCCGACCGACGAGAAGCTGGTGGTGACGGCATCCGACCCCGATCACCGCATCGTGCGCGAATTCAACGCCGATGTCGCAGCCACCGAATATGCCGCTTCGGTCGGCATCGTGCAGCAGACGCTGACGCCATTCTCCTTCGCCTCGCATCCAGTCGTGGTAAAGGTGGGCGGCGAGTATTACTGCCGCTCCATCCAGAAGATGAATTCGGACGGCTCGCTGTCCTTCTTCTGTGCCATCGACGATGGCGTGGTGCTGTCGGTCGCCCAGCCCTTGGGCATGGTTGAGACCACCAAGGCCGCACTCAAGGATGTCGAGACCAAGTTGGGCAGCATCGACATGATCCTCGGCTTCGATTGCGTCCTGCGTCGGCTCGATGCCCGCAACCGCCAGGTGTTCCGGGACATTTCCGAGCTCTACCGCGCCAACAAGGTGATCGGCTTCGGGACCTATGGCGAGCAATACCGGTCCATGCACCTCAACCAGACCTTCACCGGCATCGCGTTCGGGCAACCGCAGGCAGCGGAGTAAGCCGGATGCCGCTCAATGACATTCAGGATATCGAACGGCTAAAGAAGATCAACGCAGCTCTGGTCAGCCGCGTCGAACGTTCAATGGACCAGCAGGGCAATGCCTTCTCGCTGTTCCAGACGGCGATATCGCTGGAAAACCGGGTGCGCATGCGCACCGAGGAACTGCATTCCACGCTGCGCCGGCTGGAACAGTCGAACATGGCGCTTTCGGTCGCCAAGGAAAGCGCTGAACATGCCAACCTTTCAAAGACCCGGTTTCTGGCGGCTGCCAGCCATGATGTGCTGCAGCCGCTGAACGCGGCCCATTTGTCTGTTTCGGCGCTGGCCGAACTGCAGACTTCGGAAGAAGGCCGCAAACTGGTTCGTCAGGTCGAGCGTTCGCTGCAGACCATGGAAGACCTACTGCATACACTGCTCGACATCTCGAAACTCGATGCCGGCGTGGTCGAACCTGAAACGACCGACGTCAATCTGGAAACGCTGTTTTCGGCACTGCGCTCCGACTTCCAGCCGATCGCCGAAACAAAAGGCCTGTCGCTCCGATTCCGGCCAGTGGCGATCGCTGTCCGGTCCGACCGCACGCTTTTGCGCCGTATCCTGCAAAACATCCTGTCCAACGCGCTCCGCTATACGCGGCAAGGCGGCGTACTCGTCGGCACACGCCAGCGCGACAACGTGATCCGCATCGACGTTGCAGATACGGGCTGCGGCATTCCCGAGGATCAGCGCGAGGCGGTGTTCGAGGAATTCCACCGTGGTTCGCGCATGCCCGATGCCGAGTTGGCTGGCGGCGGGCTCGGGCTGGGACTTGCCATCGTCAAGCGCATGGCCGGCGCGCTCGGCCACCCGGTCACCTTCTCTTCCAAGGTCGGCCGCGGCACGATCTTTCATATCGACGTGCCGGTTTCCACCCATTCAGTTCCAGAACCCGGTACGGTCGAGACCGAACGCCAGCCTGGCTACGGCCTGTTCGGGACCAGGGTCCTGCTGGTTGAAAACGATATCGAAGTGCTGGCTGCCATGACCTCACTGCTGGAACGCTGGCAATGCACGGTGCGCGCGGCAACGTCGACCGACGAGGCGCTGGACGCGTTGGGCGATACCGATTGGGTGCCCGACATCATCATTGCCGACCAGCATCTGGAAGGCGGCGACCTCGGCACCATGACCGTTTCACAAGTGCGCGACTATCTCGGCCGTGCCGTGCCCGCCCTGCTCGTGACTGCCGATCCCTCGGAAAGTGTCATGAACGCCGCCCGTGCCGCAGGCATCGAATTCATGCGCAAGCCGTTGAAACCAGCACAGTTGAGGGCATTGCTGGCGCATTTGCTGGCGTAGAAGGGCAGTTAAGGGAATAGGGCAATAAGGCAGATGGTGCTTTGCCTTACTCCCCTACTGCCTCCCCCTAGAACCCCTGCTGATCCCGGAACAGCTCGGCGTTGTCGAGTTTCGACACTTCGATCACGGCCTGGGTGCGGCTGTAGACGTTGAGCTTGCGCAGGATTTCCGAGACATGCGCCTTCACTGTCGTCTCGCCGACCTGCAATTCATAGGCAATCTGCTTGTTCAGCATGCCCTGGCGCAGCATCTGCAGCACCCGCAATTGCTGCGGAGTCAGGCGCGACAACCGCTGCACCATATCGGCACGATCGCTGCTTTCCGAATCGGGTTGCTCGGCGGTGTAAGTATCGGGCACATAGATCGCGCCCTCCATCACCGAGCGGATGGCAGCGGCAAGATCGTCCTTTCGCACCGATTTCGGAATGAAGCCCGCCGCACCATAAGACAGGGCTTCGGAAATGATCTTGGGATCCTCGTAACCGGAGACGATCACGACCGGCAGGTGAGGATAACGCGTGCGCAGCTGCAGCAAACCCTCGAAACCGTGAACATCCGGCATGGAAAGGTCCAGCAGCGCCAGATCGAATGGCAGGGCCTCGGCCAGCAACTCAACCGCCTCGCCGATCGAACGGGCCTCGACGGTGTCGACCTCGGGATAGGCCATGCGCACGGCGCTGTGCAAAGCCTCCCGAAACAGCGGGTGGTCGTCGATAATCAGAAATCTTGCGACTTCGCTCGCTGCACTCATGGCCGCACTCGCCCTGATCTCGGTCGTCATGGGCCAGCATACGCCCGCACCGACAATCCGTTCATTAGCCAATAGTACATTGGCAAAGAGATCGCGCCAGTGTGCCAGCCATAATCAACTGTTGATCGCGGAAGCTGCCTTTTGCGAAAGCTGATGCCTTGCCCCTCGATCCAAAACAAACGAATGTGCGCGCGTTCGACATGCCGGGTTTCGGCAGGGAAAGGATGAGGCATGAGCGCGTTTGCCTTGGCGGCACCATCGACACCGTCTGTCGCCATCGCCGGTTCTTCCAAGCGTTTCCCGGTGCGGCGCATCTTCTGCGTCGGCCGCAACTATGCCGCTCATGCCCGCGAGCTTGGCAATGACGAGCGCGATCCGCCCTTCTTCTTCACCAAGCCTGCCGATGCCGTGGTCGATTCGGGACAAACGATCCCCTATCCGACCCTCACGAAAAACCTGCATCATGAGATCGAGCTGGTCGCCGCCATCGGCAAGAGCGGCTTCCGCATCCCTGCGGCGCAAGCCCTGGATCATGTATGGGGATATGGCGTCGGCATCGACCTGACCCGTCGTGACTTGCAGGAGGAAGCAAAAAAGGCTGCAAGGCCATGGGATTGGGCTAAGGCTTTCGACCTCTCGGCCCCCTGCGGGCCTTTGACACCGGCGGTGCAATCCGGTCACCCTCAAAAGGGTCGCATCTGGCTCTCGGTGAACGACACGGTCAAGCAAGAGGGCGATCTTGCCGAGCTCATCTGGCCAATCGCCGACATCGTGGCGATCTGCAGCGAGGCGGTGGAGCTTCAGCCCGGTGATCTCATTTTCACCGGCACGCCAGCCGGCGTCGGTCCGCTGGTTGCAGGTGATCGCATCAACGGCGGCGTCGACGGCATCGGCACGATCCAACTCACAATAGGACAAGCGCGATGAGCGGAATCGTCCTGCACAATTACTATCGCTCCTCGACGTCGTACCGCGTCCGAATTGCGCTGGAGATGAAGGGCATCACCTACACCTATGTGCCGCACCACCTGCGCCACGGCGAGCATCTCGAGCCAGCCTATCTCTCGGTCAATCCGCAGGGGCTCGTGCCGGCGCTGATCTGGGACGATGGCACCTTGCTGACGCAATCGCTGGCCATCATCGAGTTTCTGGACGAGATCAGACCGGAGCCTGCACTGCTGCCCAAAGATGCTGCCGGCCGCGCCCGCGTGCGCATGCTTTCCCAGATGATCGCCTGCGACATCCACCCGGTGAACAATCTGCGCGTGCTGACCAGCCTTCGCACAGTGTTCGGCGCAGGCGACGAGGACGTCGTCAACTGGTTTCGGCATTGGGTCAATGAAGGCTTCCAACCTCTTGAAAAGATGCTGTCTTCCTCTCCGCAGACGGGAACGTTCTGTCATGGCGACACGCCAGGACTGGCCGACATCTGCCTTGTCGCGCAGGTTACCAACAACGGCCGCTTCGGCGTTGACATGAGCCCCTATCCGGTCATCTCACGCATCAACGCCGCCTGCCTGGAGTTACCCGCCTTCCAGAAGGCCGCACCGCAGAACCAGCCAGACGCGGAGGGCTAGGGCAGCTCACTGCACTCCCGAAGAAAAGACTTTGAACGGAGACTACCAATGAAGGCCGTCGTGTTCGAGAAATTCGGGGAAACACCCGTGATCCGCACGGTGCCGGATCCCGTTCCCTCGCCTGACGGCGTCGTGATCAAGGTCGCCGCGACCGGGCTCTGCCGCAGCGACTGGCATGGCTGGATGGGGCATGATCCCGACATCCGCCTGCCTCATGTGCCGGGACATGAACTTGCCGGCACCGTCGTGGCGGCTGGCCGCCAGGTGCGCAACTGGAAGGCCGGGTCGCGTGTGACCGTGCCCTTCGTTGCAGCCTGCGGACATTGTTTCGAGTGTGCCTCCGGCAATCACCAGGTGTGCGAGCACCAGTTCCAGCCCGGATTTTCGGCCTGGGGCTCCTATGCCGAATATGTCGCGATCGATCACGCCGATACCAATCTCGTCTCCATTCCCGAAGAAATGGATTTCGCCACCGCGGCCAGCCTCGGCTGCCGTTTCGTGACGTCCTTCCGTGCCGTCGTCGACCAGGGCCGCGTCACTCCGGGTGAATGGGTAGCTGTGCATGGCTGCGGCGGCGTCGGCTTGTCGGCCATCATGATCGCCAATGCCATGGGCGCCAATGTCGTCGCGATCGACCTCACCAACGAGAAACTCGAGCTGGCGAAGAAATTGGGGGCTGTCGCCACGATCAATGCTGCGGAGACGCCCAATGTGGTGAAAGCGGTCAAGCAGATCACTAATGGCGGCGCCCACATGTCGATGGACGCGCTCGGTCACCCGACCACGTCCTACAACTCGATCTCGAACCTGCGCCGCCGCGGCCGGCACGTTCAGGTCGGGCTGATGCTCGGCGACCACGCCAAGGCGGCGATCCCGATGGCCAAGGTCATCGCCCATGAACTCGAGATCCGTGGCAGCCACGGCATGCAGGCGTTCCGCTATGGCGCTATGATGGAAATGATCAAGACCGGCAAGCTGCGGCCCGACCTCCTGATCGGCAAGACCTACAGCCTCGACGAAGCACCGGCGGCGCTGATGGCCATGGGCAATTTCGAGGGCACCGGCATTGGGGTGGTGACACGGTTCTGACGCATCGGCCCGAGAATCGGAGTCGATTTTCGGAAAGCACGATGCGTAGATAAAAGTGTTAGAGTGTCCTTCGCGCGTCCGAAAGGCCGCGCGACGCTCCGATCGGTCATTCCCTCAGGAAAGCCTCGATCATCTCAGCTGACTGTTTCGGCTTGGTCACCAGGAACAGATGACCGTCGTCGAGCAATTCAAGCCGCGACCGGGGGATCATCGTGTTGAGCATCCTGGCATTGATCACCGGCACCAACGGATCGTCGGTACCGGCCATGATCAATGTCGGCTGGCGCAGCATCCACAGCCAAGGCAGGCTGGTCCAGCCGCTCATCGCGAAGAGCTGCAGGAAGTAGCCGTATTGCGAGGCTCCCTTCATGGCCGACGCATGGCGGTTGATTAGCGTCGGATCCTTGCGGAAATCGCCGCCGTAGATATCGGCAGCAATCGAGCGCATGTAGCCGGGATCGGTGTAGCGGCGCGGGCTCGCCATCTTGGAAAGCACGTTGGGAGCGCCCGGCACCATGGTGATCCCAGGCGCGGTGGCTGCCAGGATCAGCTTGCGGCAGACCGACGGGTACTGAAAGGCGAATTGCTGGGCGAGCCCGCCGCCCCATGACACGCCCGAAATGTCCAGCCTGTCATGACCGAGGATTTCGCCGAGGCGTTTTCCAAGCCGCGCCAGTGTCGAAGGGCGATATGGGAAGACCGGATTGGGTGAGCCGCCGACGCCCGGCACGTCGAAGATGATGCCGGTGGTGTCCTCCAACGCTGCCATGAACGGTGCAGCCAGTTCAAGATTGGCGCCGATGCCGTTGAACATCATCAAAGGCGAACGGTTGGAACTACCGTGACGGATACCGACGCGCAGCAGCTGCCCGTCGACATCGAACATCTTGATGTCCATCGCGCAGTCCGCCTTGGCCTTGCGTGCAGCCATCGCCATTCAGTCCGTCCCCGTTCGTTTCAAAGCTTTTGCGACGTCCCTGAGCAATCAGGGCTCGAACACGTATGTGCCCGGCGCTGCCCCCATTGGCTTGTGCTTGGCACTGCCCGGCGTTTTCGGCGCTGCGACCTCGGCGCCTGAGCGCTCCTTGAGATGGGCCGCCCAGTCGAGCCACCAGCTGCCTTCGTGCTTTTCTGCCTTTGCCGTCCATGCATCGGCATCCTTTTCCTTCGTCCTGCCCTTCACATACCAGGCCTTCGGATTGCCGGGCGGGTTGAGCAGGCTCTGCAGGTGGCCGGAATTGGAGAGGATGAAGGTGGTGTTGTCGCCATAGAGCCGCGCGGTCTGATAGACGGCTTTCCAAGGCGTGATGTGGTCGGTGGTGCCGCCGATAACATAAGTGTCGTGCTTCACCTTGCCCATGTCGATCGGCACGCCGTGGATCGACATCTTGCCCGGATTCATGAACGGGTTGGTGAAGATGAGATCCAGGAAGTCGCCATGCAGCCGGGCCGGCAGGCGGGTGGTGTCGGCGTTCCAGTAGAGCACGTCAAAAGCCGGCGGGGCGTTGCCGAGCAGATAGTTGTTGACCCAATAGTTCCAGATCAGGTCGTTCGGCCGCATCCAGGCGAACATCTTCGCCATTTCATGGCCATCGAGGATGCCCCTCGCTTTCGACATCTGCTTGGCCGCCATGATCGTCTCGGGCGTCACCAGGGCCGCGAAATCCGAATCCGTGTCGGCCTGGGTGTTGAGCACGCAGACAGCCAGGATGACGGCGTTGATCTTCTCCTTCTTCTGCGCGGCAAGCCAGGCAACGTAGGTCGACAGCGTGATGCCGCCGGAGCACGAGCCCATGATGTTGACTGTATCGGCGCCGGTGATCTCGCGCGCAGCGTCGCAAGCCTCATCCAGCGCAGCGATATAGGTGTCGAGGCCCCAGCCGCGCTGTTCCGGCGTCGGGTTGCGCCAGGAAACGCAGTAAGGCTGGATGCCGTGGCTGAGCAGGAATTTGATCATGCTCTTGTCCGGCGAAAGATCGACCGAATAATATTTGTTGATCTGCGGCGGCACGACCAGCAATGGCCGCTGATAAACCTTCTCGGTCGTTGCCGTGTAGTGGACGAGTTCCAATACCTCGTTCCTGAACACGACCGTGCCTGGACTGTTGGCAAGGTTCTCGCCCACCTTGAACTTGGAGGCATCGACCGAGGACGGGAGGCCACCATTGCGCGTCATGTCGTCGAGGAAATTCTTCAGCCCGCTGACCGCACTTTTCCCGCCGGTATCCACCAGGGTCTTGATGGCGGTCGGGTTCAAGGCAGGGTTGTTGGAAGGCGCCATCGTGTCGACGAAGATGGATGTGATCAGCCGCGCACGCGCCGCGTCCTTCTCGGGCAGATCGGTCTTGGCGACCAACTCTGTCACTGACTTGCTCCAGGCGACATAGGACTGCATCACCGCCTTGTGCAGGCTGCTCGACTTCCAGGCCGGATCGGCGAACCGACGATCCTTGGGATCGGCGGCGATTTCGGACTGGCCGGTGACGATCTTGCCGAACTCGCTGGCAAAGGTGATCCATTGCTCGGCCAACGCCTGCGGGTGGCTGGCCAGTGCTTTCAGCACCGAGCCGGTTGCAGCGGCGATATCCTGCGTGCGCAGGCCGACAAGCGGATTGAGCGCCAGCGTGTTTTCGGCTGCCTCATCGGCAATCTGCTCGGCAAGCGGGCGCGTGTCTCTCGCCCTTTCCTCACCGCCACGCTTTTCGCCGTCCTTGCTGTCCTTCGCCGGCGCCTTCGCCATGGATTATCCTCCCGCTTTTCTCCGCCGCTCGTAGAACATGGCCAGAGTCTCGGCCATCAGCGCCGGTTTCTCCTCACCCTCGATCTCGATCGTGTTGGCGAATTTCATCAGGTACTGACCTGGGGCCTTGTCCTCCACCGAGATCAGCGAGGCACGCAGTCTGACCCGCGTACCGACCCTGACCGGTGCCAGGAAACGCACCTTGTCCAGGCCGTAGTTGAAGACGGCCTGGGTGTTCTCAGGCACGACGTTCATCTGCTGGCTGAGACCGCCGATCAACGACAGGCTCAGATAGCCATGCGCGATTGTCGTACGGAACGGGCTTTCCTTCTTCGCTCGCTCGGGACTGGTGTGGATCCACTGCCGATCCTCGGTACACTCGGCGAACTGGTCGATGCGGGTTTGATCGACCTCCACCCAATCGGAAACGCCAAGCTCCTGCCCGGTCATGGCCCGGAGCTGTTCGTAGGTCGGAGGTGACTTGCTCATTCCATCATTCCTGATTGTTTCAGCTGCCCCGTCCGACCATGAACGCGCCGCCCTGTCAATTCGGCCACAAAGCACTCATCGTGGCACCGCCATCTCCTTGATCATCTGGTCGCGCAGCTCACGGCGCAGGATCTTGCCGACATTCGTACGCGGCAGATCGTCCCTGAATTCGATGTATTTCGGCTTCTTGTAGCCGGTGAGATGCTTCACGCAGAATTCCGCCAGCGCCTCCTTGCTGAGCGCCGGATCTTTCCGCACCACGAACATCATCACCGCCTCGCCGGAATTCTTGTCCGGCACGCCGACGACCGCAGCTTCCAGGACACCCGGATGCAGCACGGCGACGGCCTCGACCTCGTTCGGATAGACGTTGAACCCTGAAACCAGGATCATGTCCTTCTTACGGTCGACGATCTTGACGTAGCCTTTGTCGTCCATGATGCCGACATCACCGGATTTGAAGAAGCCGTCCGGCGTCATCACCTTCTCGGTCTCATCGGGCTGGTTCCAATAGCCGGACATGACCTGCGGCCCACGGATGGCGATTTCGCCGGGCTGACCATGAGGCACATCATTGCCGTCATCATCGAGGAGCCTGATCTCGACATTTGGCAAGGGCAAGCCGATCGTGCCGGTGTAGGCATCGTTGTCGGTCGGATTACAGGCGATCCCGGAAGAGGTTTCAGACAGGCCATAGCCTTCGACGATCGGACAACCGGTCACCGCCAGCCATTTCCTGGCCACCGCCTCCTGCACAGCCATACCGCCGCCATTGGCGATGCGGAACTGCGAGAAATCCAGCTTGGCGAATTCCGGATTGTTGGCGAGCGCGTTGAACAGCGTGTTGACGCCCGGCATGACGTGGAAGCGGTATTTTGCCATTTCCTTGATCGTCGCCGGGATATCGCGCGGATTGGGGATCAGCACATTGACCCCACCGGTACGCATCGCAAGCAGTCCGCAGGTGATGAAGGCGTAGACGTGATAGAGTGGCAGCGCGGTGATGAAGGTCAGCTGGCCGCTGATCGGCCTGCGTTTGAGACCAGGCTGCGTCCACGCTTCGGAAGCAAGCAGATTGGCGATGATGGTGCGGTGGAGCAGCGTCGCCCCTTTGGAAACGCCGGTGGTGCCACCAGTATATTGCAGTACCGCCGCATCGTTCGGCCCGATTTCCGGCCGATCGAATTTCTTGCCCCTGCCTGCTGCCAACGCAGCGCTGAAGCGCACCGCGCCGGGCAACGAAAAGGCTGGTATCGCCTTCTTGACCTTGCGCAACACCAGATTGGCGACCATGCCCTTCGGGAAACCCAGCAAATCGCCGACACTGGCCAGGACGACATGCTTGACGGGCGTGTTGCGGATGACCTCCTGCAAAGTGGCTGCGAAATTCTCGAGGATGACGATCGCCTGCGCGCCGGAATCGTTGAGCTGATGCTCCAGTTCGCGCGGCGTGTAGAGCGGGTTGACGTTGACCACGATGAAACCGGCGCGCATGACGGCCGCGACTGCGATCGGATATTGCAGCACATTCGGCATCATGATGGCGACGCGATCGCCGCGCTTCAGACCGAGCCCCTGCAGATAGGCCGCGAAATCGCGTGAAAGGCTGTCGACTTCGCCGAAGGTCAGGGCCTTGTCCATGAAGACATAGGCCTTTTCGTTCCTGTATTTCGCGAAGCTCTCTTCGAACAGCGCAACGACCGACGAATACTGATTGATGTCGACCTCGGCCGGCACGCCGGCAGGGTAATTTCTTACCCAGATACGCTCCATGCGCTCCTCCCCTGGATCGCGCTTTCCTACAATCTAGACGCGCAGGAAATGCTTGGGAAGCGGCACATAGTGTCTTAGGCGGCTCACAGTGATTACCCAGCGGAAACGTGTTGCGGCAGCATTTGAATCGGCCTCGGCGCCACTTCATATGCAAAACCCGACCTCACCGTGCGGCAGCTTGCCTTTGCCCACGATCCGGCAAATGATTTGAAAGGAGGGCCGGAGCGGCTGTTGAGCGCTACGGTGGCGGGGAGGAACGCATGAAGCAGCTCGGCGGCATCGATGCCACCTTTCTCTACATGGAGACGCCGGAAACGCCGATGCATGTCGCCGGGCTGACGCTCTATGAGCCGCCCGCCGATCTTTCAGGCTCGTTCTACGACCATTTCAAGGAATTCTTCCTCACCCGTATGCATCTCGCGCCTATCTTCGAAAAGAAGCTCGCCCGCACGGTGCTGGAACTCGACCACCCGGCCTGGGTCGATGCCGGCGAGATCGACGTTTCGTATCATTTGCGCCGCGTGACCTTGGGCTCGCCGGGCAATTGGAAACAGCTCGAGGACCTGGTTGGCGAACTGCATTCGACCCTACTCGACCGTTCGCGGCCGCTGTGGCAGTTCACGGTGATCGATGGGCTCGAGGATGGCAATGTCGCCATCTACTCCAAGGTGCATCATGCCGCCATCGATGGCGGTGCCGGCATGGCGATTGCGGCAGCCCTCTATGACATGTCGCCCCAGCCGCGAAAGGTGAAGCCGCCGGAGCCAAAACCGGCCAACCGCAAGCCGACGATCGAGGAACGTGCCATCCTCGGCATCAATGATGTGGTGCAGAATGTTATGCGCCAGCAGATCAAAGCGCTGGAAGCCGTGCCGCAGGTCCTCGGAACGTTGACAGACCTTCTCATCGCCAAAAGCGGCGGCGAAGGCCTGCCTGGCATTCCCGACCTGTTGGCACCAAAGACGCCGTTCAATGTCACCATTACCGCGCAGCGGTCCTTTGCAGCCCGCGCCCTGTCGCTGAGCGATGCCAAGACGATCGCCAAGGCGACGGGCACCAAGATCAACGACGTGGTGATGGCTGTGAGCGCCGGCGCCTTGCGTGCCTATCTGGAAGATCACGAAGCACTACCGAAAAAACCGCTGGTGGCTTTCGTGCCGATTTCGCTGCGCCAGCCGGGCGACATGGATGCCTCCAACCAGGTCTTTGGCATGTTCTGCCCGATTGCCACGGAACTTGCCGATCCGCTGGAACGGCTGATGGCGATCCGCAAAAACAGCGGCGATTCCAAGGCCTTGGCTGGCACAGTGAAAGACGTTTCGCCGAAGGATTATACGCTGCTTGGTGCGCCGATCCTGTTCCCCGGCCTCGCCCAGCTCTATGGCCGTACCGGCCTCGCCGACGTGATGCCGTCGACCACAAACCTGACCATCTCCAATGTTCCTGGCCCTCCAATCCCGGTTTTCTGTGCCGGGGCCAAGGTGCTGGCGATGTTCCCCGTTTCGATCCCCATCCACGGCATCGCACTCAACATCACCGTGCAGAGCTATCAGGACCGGCTCGATTTCGGCATCACCGCCGACCGTCGCGCCGTTCCCGACATCGATCACCTCGGCGACCTGCTGATCACGGCGATGGCGGAGCTCAAGGCGGTAGCCGAAAAGCTGCCGCCGCCTTCGCCGAAAGATGAAAAACGATGAACCCGCTGCCGCTGCGGAAACCGTGCGCAATATTGCAGTTTTGTGAACAAAAGCGGCATAATCTGCGTTGAGTGCAGCCGGAATTAGAGCGCCGCGCGTCCTTCAGGACGCGCAAAGGACGCTCTAAAACTTTAAAGCTGCGCATCGTGCTTACCGAAAATCGTTCGATTTTCGGGCCGATGCGCAACCGACAGGAGCCGTTATGGCCCACGCTGATACGCTGAAACCGCCTTCGCGACTGCTGTTCGCGCTGGAACTCAGGGCATTGCCCGAACTTGGCGGTTTCGTTGCCTCACTGCCACTTCTGACGGCGCTGGCGCCACGCGGCGACGGACATCCCGTGCTGGTGTTACCGGGCCTCGTCACCAGCGATCGCTCGACGGTGGCGCTACGCGGTTTCCTGAAATCCAAGGGTTACGCCACCTATGGCTGGGATCTCGGCCGAAACTACGGCCCCTTGCCTGGGGTCGAGCGCAAGCTGGTCGACCGCCTCAAGGCGCTGTCGGACAAGCATGGCCGCAAGGTGAGCCTTGTCGGCTGGAGCCTTGGCGGCATCTATGCGCGGCAACTCGCCAAGATGCTGCCCGACGAAGTCCGCCTGGTGATCACCTTGGGCAGTCCGTTCAACGGCGATCCGCGCGCAACCAACGCCTGGAAACTCTACGAGTTTACCTCCGGCCACAAGGTTGATGACCGCGAAGGCCATATGGGCGGCGCAATCTCGGAATCACCCGAGGTGCCGACGACGGCAATCTACAGCCGTACCGACGGCATCTGTGCCTGGCAGGCCTGCATGGAAAACGAACTGCCGCATACCGAGAGCATCGAGGTTGAAGCGAGTCATTGCGGCCTCGGCCATCACCCTGCAGCGGTCTATGCCATTGCCGACCGACTGGCGCAGATCGAGGGCGAATGGAGACCATTCGACCGCAGCGGCTTCAAGAGCCTGTTCTTTCCCGACCCGAAACGGAACTGAGACCGGCCGCTATTGGCCCAAGAAGCAGGCCGTGCTACTCGGCCGCCTGCTGTTCCGGCACGTCGTCCAGCCGGTTGGGGTCTCCCGGCGCAGTCTCGCAACCGAGATCGGGAAACGCAACGACGCGCCGTCCGTGGAAATCGGTGCGCAATACAGCCAGGCCACGCTCTTCGAAGAAAGACAGGAGCCGGCGTGCGCGGCGCGCCGACTGCGTGCCATAGGCCCGCGCCAGCGCGGCATCGGAGGGACAGGGCGAGCCCGTCACCGCCGCCTGCGCGACAATCAGAAATACCGCCTGCAGATCCTCGGGAACGTCGGCGGACAGCGCCAGCGCCTGCTGCCAGACATCGCTTGCCGCCGTTGTCTCGTCGATACCGGTCTTGGCGATGGCCAGCCGCCGCCGGAAGACCGAAAGCCCAAGGGGTTCGCCTGGTACGCGGCGAATGCGGCAGCGCACCAGGAAATCCTGGTAAAGCAATGAATCCGCTCGAAAAGCCGCATCGGGATCTTCGACGATCTCCGCAAGAACCGCCTTGATCAGCGCCTCACGCTCGACTTCGTCGAACAGGGTTGGTGGCGGCTCTGAAGTCGCAGCCTGTTCGGGCAATGCACGCGACAGCTGCTCCAGGATGTCAGCGGTGGGTGTCGGCGCCGGCGGGCGTGGACGGCGTACCGGCGGCTGGCGCAACTCCTCCGGGCTCGGTGTCAGGATCAGGCTCTCGACATCCTCGATCGCCTCCGGCAGCGGAGTCAGCTTGGGGCTGACCGAGCGCGCCGACGTCTCGACCGTGCCGATGGCGACCGGCAGCGGCCGCCGCGACATGGCCGGGCCCAGCGCCACGAAATTACCGCGCGCCAGATCGCGGAACATCTCCGCCTGGCGCCGTTCCATGCCGAGCAGATCGGCAGCGCGGGCCATGTCGATGTCGAGGAAGGTGCGTCCCATCAGAAAGTTGGAGGCTTCCGCGGCCACGTTCTTAGCCAGCTTGGCCAGGCGCTGCGTGGCGATGACGCCGGCAAGGCCACGCTTGCGGCCGCGGCACATCAAATTGGTCATGGCGCCGAGCGAGACCTTGCGTGCTTCGTCAGAGACCTCGCCGGCCACCGCCGGTGCAAACAGCTGAGCCTCGTCCACCACCACCAGGACAGGATACCAGTAGTCGCGCTCGGCATCGAACATGCCGTTCAGAAAGGCGGCGGCGCCGCGCATCTGCTGTTCGACGTCGAGACCTTCCAGATTGAGCACGACGGAGGCGCGATGCTGGCGAATGCGGCCGGCAATGCCGGTGAGTTCAGCCTCCGTGCGCTGCGCATCGACCACGATGTGGCCGAAACGGTCGGCGAGCGTAACGAAATCACCTTCCGGATCGATCACCACCTGTTGAACCCAGGGCGCGCTCTGTTCGAGCAGACGGCGCAGGAGATGCGATTTGCCGGAGCCGGAATTGCCTTGCACCAGCAGGCGCGTCGCCAGCAATTCTTCAAGATCGAGCGTGGCGGCCGCGCCCGACGCCGTCCCCATCTCGATGGCTACCTTCATTCAAAACCCCGGCCCAATTCTAGAGTGTTTCCGCGTTGTCGGAAATGCTCTAACTCTTTGTTTTTTCGCAATTCCGGACGCAAAACCGCTGCGCACTTTTGCTGGAATTGCTCTAAAGCGGAGCACGATCACCATGAATCGGCACTCCGCTCTATTTTGTTTTGCGCATGATTCTTTCCCGAAAAGTCTGCAACTTTTCGAGACCATGCTCCAGACATTTGGAGGCGACGTCTAACATCCCGCCGGCTTGCGGTGCAGGGCACGAATGGCGAAACCCACAGAAGAGCTGCCCTACCCCGCCAGAATCGACGTGTCGAGGTCACTCGCCTTGGTCAGTCCGGCCAACGCCAGCGTCAGGTCGAACTCAGCGACGATGTTGCGGATCACTTCGCGCACGCCGTTCTCACCCGCGAGCGCCAATCCGTAGACATAGGGCCGGCCGATCAGCACGGCGGTCGCGCCGAGTGCCAGTGCCTTGGCGACGTCGCTGCCCGAGCGGACACCGGAATCGAGCAGGACCGGCAAGCCGTTGGCTGCGGAAACGATGCTCGGCAAGGCATCAAGTGTGGCGATCTCGCCGTCGACCTGTCGGCCGCCATGGTTGGAAACGATGATGCCGTCGACGCGGTGCTCGTGCGCCAGCCGTGCATCGTCGGCATGGCGGATGCCCTTCAGGAGGATCGGTATCTTCGTCATGTCGCGCAGCCGTTTGATATCAACCCAGTTCAAGTCCGGTCGCGAATAGGTCGCGGTGAAATGGGCAACGGCAGCCCGCATCTGCTGCATCGACAAGCCGAACTCCTTGCCCTTGCGGCGCAAGCTGAGCGCAGTCGAGATCAGATCGAACCCGCGCGGCCTGACTCCGGTTTCCGGAGAACCGGGCGGAATCTTGCCCTTGAAGACGGGATCACTGAGATATTGGCCGAGCCCCAGACCGCGCAGAAACGGCAGGTAGGCAGCGTCGAGATCGCGCGGGCGCCAGCCGAGCAGCGTGGTGTCAAGCGTGACGGCGATCGCCTCGCAGCCGCATTTCTCGGCCCGCGCGACCACCGAACGCACGAAATCATCGTCACTCGACCAATAGAGCTGGAACCAGCGCGGCGTATCGCCCATGGCGGCAGCGCATTGCTCCATCGGCACGGATGCCTGGTTGGAAAAGACATAGGCAATATTTTCCGCAGCTGCGGCGCGGGCAACGGCAAGGTCCGCCTCCGGATGCACCATCTCCAGCACGCCGACCGGATCGAGCAGGACAGGAACGGCGTGACAGCGACCAAAGAGCGTAACTGAAAGGTCGCGGCGGGAAACATCACGCAGCACGCGCGGAACGATCTGATGACGATCGAATGCGGCTCGATTGGCCCGCATCGTGGCTTCACCGCCGGCACCTCCGACGATGTAGGCAGCCGCTTCCGGCGTCATCTTGCGGATCGCTGCCTGTTCCAGAAGATCGGGGGCAACCGGGACGGCTGGGCGCTTGCCGCCCGCGCCGGTTACATAAATCTGCATCTGGCGCAAACGGCCTGGGCTGACGTCCGGCTTTTTCTGCTCGGTGTTCATGGAATGCTGAAGAGATTATTTCTTCTCGTAACTCTGCCGAATCTCGTCCATCGCGTCCTTGATGCGGGCGCGCAGGATATCGACCGATTCCGTGCCCGATTTCTTGACGATGTCGGCCACCTCGCCGGCGTTCTTCACTGCCGCTTCGAAGGATTTGCGGGTAAAATCCGCCTGCTTGGCCACCAATTCCTGCGGATTGCCGGGAGCGCGGTAGTTTTGGACGAGTTCCGTGATCTCACGCAATGAATCCTGCAGCACCTCACGTTGCTTGGTCATGACTGACGAAGCACCTGTTGCCGTGGCCCTTGCCGATTTCTCCAGCGCCTCGAGGTTCTTGCGGTGGTGGCTGAGGATGGCGTCGATGTCCACCTGCGGCATTCTCAGGTCGCGGCCGAGCTTGCTGAACATGTCCATGAAGGATTCGGGTTCGGACTGTTTGGCCATGGTCGTGTTCTCCTCCTTTATCGCTGGCGCCATTGCCGCAGGGTCAGAATAGACCAGGGAATACAACCGTCAATTGACGAGAAACAACCGTTCCATCATGTAGAGCGCCAAGCCGGCCAGGCCGCCGATGATCATGCCGTTGAACCGGATGTACTGCAGGTCGCGGCCGATATTCATTTCGATCAACCGGGTAAGTTGCGTGAGATCCCAGCGCTTGACCTGATCGGCAATGAATTTGGAGACACCGCTCTTCTGGCTCTCCACGAAGGAGGCAAGAGCAACGACAAATCCCTGGTTCATGTCGGCCCTGATCTGCGGATCACTGGCCAGGTGCCGCCCAACCTCGACGAACATGCCGGTCAGATGTTGCCGGATCATCGAATTCTCGGCGAGCGCATCCTGCTCGATGAAGCGACGCAGGCTGTCCCACATGTCATGCGCCAGATCGCGGATTTCCGGTCGCGCCAGGAAACCGCGTTTCAGCCGCTCGGCGCGACGGGCATATTCTTTCGATTGACGCAGCCGCTCGATGAACTTGCCGACGAAACGGTCGAACTCCTCGCGCATCGGATGATCGGGATCGGCCCTCACCTCCTCCAGCAGCGAGCCGGCGGAGGCGACGATCTTCTTCAGGAGATAAGCGTCGGCGCGAAACAGATTGAACAGCGAAGGCAACTCCTCGCGGATCTTCTCACGCATGGCTGCCAGTGCCTGCTCGTCATTAAGGAAGCGGCCGATGACCCGGGTGAATTCATCGAACAGCTTCTGGTGGCGGCGATCCTCCGTGAAAGCCTCGAGCAATTCCGCAGCCAGCGGGGCCACTTGAACCTTTTCCATCTGTTCCAGCATGCGCTGGGTGACGAAACCGCGCAGGCCGGACTGCTCGATGGCGCCGAGCGTCTGGGGCACCAGCCGTACGACGAAGCGTGACAGGCCCGCTGCCCGCTCTTCGTTGGCCAGCCAGTCGGCAACCAGGGAAGCAAAGTCGACTTCGTTCAGCTTTTCCCGGACCGGACCGGGCGCCAGGAAATTGACCTCGATGAAACGGCCGAGATTGTCGGCGATACGGTTCTGGTTCTCCGGGATGATCGCCGTATGGGGGATCGGCAATCCGAGCGGTCGCTTGAACAGCGCCACCACGGCATACCAGTCAGCCAGGCCGCCAATGGTGGCCGCTTCGGCGAAAGCAGCAATAAAAGCGAGCCAGGGATAGCTCCCCTCCAGCGACTTCGAGATGGCGAAAATCACCACACAAAGCGCGAGCGCTGCGGCCGCCACGAACTTCGTGCGTCGCAGCGCAGCGAGTTTTACCTCGGCATCCTTGTCGGTGCCCAGAAATCCCGTGGCGGTAGCATCCTGTTGCGACATTGACGGTCTGCTCCTGCCTGTCTCGATGACATAAGCTTAGCATCGGAAAATGGGATTGCGCATGCCGATTGCCATACGACATCGGCCACAAGCCGAGCCATATTGCAGCAGTCTCAACCCCGTATCGCTTAGCCAGAAATAAATTAAATGCTTTTCTGACAATGGGTTGCGCATATTATTGCACCGCAACAAACAACCATGTTGCAATGCACAAAAATCATCTCTATATGCTCGCCATGCTCCGGGTCGATCCTGAACGGAGTGCAACCCATAGCTCCTTTATGAGGATGGAGAATCGCCATGACCAAGACCGCCAAGACCACCGCGCCTGCTTCCAACTATTTTTCCTCGATCAAGAACGCATTCGATGGCGTTCAGTCGAAGCTTGAAGTTCCTGCTGCTGCCCGCGATTTCGTGAAGCGTGGCGCGTCGACGGCCAAGGAGCGCGCCGAGACTGTGCATGGTGGCGCTGCCAAGCTGACCGACGGCGTCGAGAAATTCGCCGCTTCCTTCGTTGCCGGCTATGCCAACTTCTCCCGTGGCCTGCTCGATGCGACGCTGGCCAATGTCCAGCATACCCTGACCACGGTCGAGAAGATTGCCGGTGCGCAGTCCTTCAACGAAGCCGTTCAGATCCAGGCCGATTTCGTGCGCGAAAACGCCTCGGCCAACATCGAGCGAGTCCGTGGCGCTGCCGAGACCGCCAAGACGACCGTCGTCGAAGGCGCCAAGACCGTTCAGGCCGAAATCGGCAAGCTCTACACCTTCGACAAGAAGGCTGCCTGACACCAAGCCGGACACACCGGCCTGCATTGAAAACCATCCGCGCGGAAAATTCCGCATAACCGGTTCTGATTTTCTGTACGAGTGCACGTCGCGTAAGAGTTCGCATAACAAAGGCCCGCTTCCCGGCGGGCCTTTCTATTTCTGCCGCACACCTTATGGGCCAACCAAAAGGCCGGGTCGTCGACCCGGCCTTTTCGTGTCAATTACCATGACAATTTCAGTCCGAGGCGCCGGAAATAGACGCCTCTGCTGCTTATTTCGACGGCTTGATGCTCTGTACTGTGGTCTTGCCTGCGGCGTCCGTCGAATAGCTGACCAACACCTTGTCGCCGGCCTTCAGGCTGGCAGCCTTGACGCCCGCCGGCAGCTTGACCGTCTGGCCGTTGTCGAGCGTCACCGAGCTGGTCAACGCATCGACCTTCTTGACAGTGGCCTTGAGGTCCTTGGCGACGGCGCCGTTGACGCCGGCGAGTGCGAGCACGATGGCGGTAGCGGCAATGTACTTCCTCATGAGGGCAACTCCTTTTGTTGAGGCACCACCACATTGAAGGCCGTATCTCGCGGGCGCATTGCCGCCACCATACAGATTGGTAAGGTGGCGAAAGCCTATTTCACCACCAGGACCGGAATTGACGAGTGCGCCAGCACTTCCGAGGTTTGGCTGCCAAGCAGCACACGCTCGACGCCGCGCCGACCGTGCGACGCAATCACGATAAGGTCGGCCTTGTGCGCCTTGGCGGCTTCCAAAATCGCATCGGCTGCGCGCTGATCAGGCACATGGACGAGGTCGGCATCGACGCCGGCCTTGGTTGCCTCCGCCTTGACGGCAGCCAGGATTTTCTCGGCATCCTCTTTCTGCGCGGCACTGAACTCCTGCATATCGGCGCCAGATGGAACCCAGCCGGCGCCGAGCGCAAAGCCGGACACCGGGAACGGCTCGGTAGCGGTGACCACCGTCACCTTGGCGCCCAGTGCCTTGGCAAGCGCCAAACCCTGCTTGACCCCCTTGCCGGCAAGGTCGGAACCGTCGGTCGGAACAAGAATATGTTTGTACATCGCAATCTCCATTGGTCAGTTAAATCTCCCATAGAGAAGGTGGGTATGTGTTGACCGAGATCAACCGGACAGGCGACACGCGAGGATAAGGCCAGGTGACAAGAGCAGACCCAACCCTTTGGGCGTAGTTACGACCTGTCGTCTTCGTGCAATGAAACCGTGATCGAAGCGTCCGGCAGGCTTGCAAGCTCCCAGGCCGAATCGAGACGCGGGACTTGCTCGGGCCTCGATCGGCATCCTGGCGCGCCGGCACGGCTAGGGCCAGGAGCGTTCCTGTCTCGTGACTGGCAAGTTTCTTAGCGGTCCGTTATGTGTCGCTGCCCGAATAACCGTAGGAACACGCGATGGCGAACAAGAACATCGATCACGCTTTTACCGCCCGCGGTAAAACCGGACACTCTTACGAGCCGACCTATGCCGGCGCCTTGTCGTTCATGCGCCGCAAATACACCAAGGACGTGAAGGGTGCAGATGCCGTCGTGTGGGGCATTCCGTTTGACGCCGCGGTTACAAACCGTCCGGGCGCGCGCTTCGGCCCGCAGGCGATACGTCGCGCCTCCGCCATCTTCGATAACGATCCGCAATATCCGTTCTCCCGCGAGTTCTTCGAGCATCTCGCAGTGATCGACTATGGCGATTGCCTGCTGGACACCGGTAACCACCAGAAGACACCCGGCATCATCGAACGCGAGGCCGCCAAGATCCTGAAGAGCGGCGCGTTCCTGCTTTCGCTAGGCGGCGACCATTTCGTCACCTACCCGCTGCTCAAGGCCCACGCCGCCGTGCACGGTCCGCTGGCGTTCGTGCAGTTCGACGCGCATCAGGACACCTGGCCGGACGACGGCAAGCGCATCGACCACGGCTCCTTCGTCGGCCGCGCCGTCAAGGAAGGCCTGATCGATCCCGACCGCTCGATCCAGGTCGGCATCCGCACGCATGCGCCGGACACTTTCGGCATCAAGATCCTGCACGGCTACGAAATCGAGGAGATGCGCGCAGCCGATATCGCCTATGCCATTGTCGAACGCACCGGTGGCCGCAAGACCTACCTCACCTTCGACATCGACTGCCTCGACCCAGCCTTCGCACCGGGCACAGGCACGCCGGTATCAGGCGGCCCGAGCTCGTCCAAGATCCTGTCGACGCTGCGGCTGCTCAGCCAGATCGATATGGTCGGAGCGGATGTCGTGGAGGTTGCGCCAGCCTATGATCATGCCGATATAACGGCCATCGCCGGTTCGACCATCGCCATGCACTATCTCGGCTTGCTGGCCGAACGAAAGGCGAGAGCCGAAGAAAACACCAACCAGACCCATGCCGGTCAGGACATCTGACGTCCCGGCCAGAAAGATCGGACCAGACAAGGCAATGAAACCGAAAATCTTCATCGACGGCGAACACGGCACCACCGGCCTGCAGATCAGGGCCAGGCTGGCGGACCGCGGCGATCTCGAGATCATCTCCGTACCGGCCGAGCGCCGCAAGGAGACCGCAGCCCGTGCCGAGTTCCTCAATGCCGCCGATGTCGCCATTCTGTGCCTGCCGGACGATGCAGCGAGGGAAAGCGTGTCGCTCATCAAAAACGACACGACCCGCGTCATCGATGCTTCCACCGCGTATCGCGTCGCTGCCGGCTGGGAATACGGTTTCCCGGAAATGGACAAGGAGCAGATGAAGCGCATCGCGGTTGCGAAGCGCGTCGCCAATCCCGGCTGCTGGCCGCAGGGACCAATCGCGACACTGCGGCCGTTGGTCGAAGGCGGCCTGCTGCCGGCCGACTATCCGGTCACGTTCAACGGCATCTCCGGCTATTCGGGCGGTGGCCGCACGATGATCGAGGACTATGAGGCCAAAGGCGAGAGCGCATCGGAATTCACGCCCTATGCGCTTTCTTTGAAGCACAAGCACCTTCCGGAACTGAAGGCCTATGCGAAGCTGAAGCATGACGCGCTGATGCAGCCGGCAGTCGGCAATTTCGCGCAGGGCATGATCACCGTCGTGCCGCTGCAACTGGCCCAGCTCGACCACATTCCGACGGGCGCCGAGCTGCATGCGGCGATCGCCGACCATTTTGCCGGCATCGAGGGCGGTGTGGTGGAAGTGGCGCCTTACGAAGCTGTCGACCGCGTGCCGGAACTCAATCCGGAGCAGTACAACGACACCAACCGCATGAAGGTCTACGTTTTTGCCAACGATGCCCGCGCGCAAGCGCTGCTGGTGGCCGTCTATGATAACCTCGGCAAGGGAGCATCGGGAGCAGCCGTGCAAAACCTGGACCTGATGCTCGGCCTCCACGGCTGATCTTACCTGATATCAGAACCGGGCCGCGCGATGGCGCGGCCTTGCTTTCAACACCTGGAAAGAAGCCATGCACCCGCCTGCCCTGCCGGCGCGCTGGAACGTCAGCGAGCCTGTTCTTGTCACCGAAACCTTCTCCAGCCGCATCTGGAAGGTACGTCAGGCCGACGGCACGCCTGCCATCGTCAAGGCGCTGAAGGACTTCGACGACGTCGAAGACGAACTGCGCGGCGTTCACCTGCTATCCTGGCGGCGCGGCGAAGGCCTCGTCCGCCTGCTCGACAGCGAAGACAAGATGATGCTGATCGAATATGCCGGAGAGCGTCACTTGCGCGCTGTTCTTGATGACGCGAGCGATACCGCCGCCACCGAAATCTCGGCCGAAGTGATGGCACGGCTGCATTCGCCGTCGCGGCACCCGGCGCCGAGCGACCTGCAGCCGTTGCGCGAACGCTTTATCAGCCTCTTCGACAAGGCCAAGGCGGACAAGCGCGACGGCCTTGAAAGCCCTTATGCCGAAGCTGCCGAAATCGCCGAGCGCCTGCTCTCCGATCCGTTGGACGTGCGCCCGTTGCACGGCGACATCCATCACGACAACATCATCCAGTCACCGCGCGGCTGGCTGGCGATCGATCCCAAGGGCATATTGGGCGATCCGGGCTTCGACGCCGCCAACATGTTCTTCAATCCGCTGGATCGGCTGTGCACCGAACCCGAGCGTATCGCGACGATGGCAACGATCTTCTCGCGCTCAATGGGCCAGGATCCCCGCCGCCTGCTCGACCATGCCATTGCATATGGCTGCCTGTCGTCATCCTGGCACAATCAGGACAAGAACGACGTCGAGGAAGCGCGGGAATTGTCGATCGTCGAGGCTGTACGCTCAGTGCGCGACAGCGCTTTCTGAATGTCGGCCAAGCGCCGCTGCCGTCAGCTTCTGACGACGACCTCGGTCTCGAGCGGATAAGCTCCCTTGGTGCCGCGCCAATGCGCGGTCGCGAAGATCAGCACGACCATCGCGAAAGCCTGATGGGTCAGTGCCACGTCGATCGGCGCCTGCAACAGGAGCGTGGCAACGCCGATGGCGGCCTGGCCGACAATGAGCCCAAAGAGAACCCAGGCGCGGCGCGCGTGCGTGCTGCCGGGCGCGGAGCGTACCGTCGAGAGCGCGTGCCACAACGCGATGATCAGAACCGAATAGGCGAACATGCGGTGTACGAACTGCACCGTCTTCGGGTTTTCGAAGAGGTTGAGCCAGACAGGGTCGAGGATGAACAGGTCGCCGGGGATGATGGCGCCGTCCATCAGCGGCCATGTGTTGTAGGTGAGGCCGGCATGCAGGCCGGCGACCAACGCGCCGAGATAGATCTGGATAAGGACCAGCAGCACCATGATGCCGGCGAACCGCTGCGTACCGCGCCGGGCTGGCGGCTCGCTATACGGCGCAAGGCCCCGTGCGATGTAAACGACCGCCGTGATGATGATGCAGGCGAGTGTCAGATGCGTTGCCAGCCGGTACTGGCTAACCGAAACGCGCTCGCTGAGGCCGGAGGCGACCATCCACCAGCCGATCGCACCCTGCAGTCCGCCAAGCGCCAGAAGGCCGATCAGCCGCGGTTTCAGGCGGCTTTCCAGCCGGCGCGTCACCCAGAAGAAGACGAGCGGAACGGCAACGAGAAAGCCGACGCCGCGCGCCAGCAGCCGATGCGCCCATTCCCACCAGAAGATGCCCTTGAATTCGTTCAAGGTCATATCCTTGTTGATCTGCTGGTATTGTGGGATCTGCTGGTATTTCTCGAACTCTTCCTGCCATTCGGCCTGGTTGAGCGGTGGGACGACACCGTGGATAGGCTTCCATTCAGTGATCGAAAGACCAGAACCGGTCATGCGAGTGGCTCCACCCACCATGACGATTGCAAAAAGCACCAGAAGCACGACATACAGCCAGCCGCGCACCAGCGCGCGGTTGCGCAGCTCGCGGTTCTGTTCGGCAACTGGAGCGGCAATTTCGGTCGTGGCTGCCATGGCTGGTCCGAGCATTGGTCTTGCGGTCTCAAGTGAACCATAGCACCAAAACTGGCAAGGCAGCGCGGCGCGGCACGCCGTCGCGCCGGCGCTGGCCGGTTGCGCGTCACTGCCATTCGGCATAATCCGAAGATCACAAAGGATTGTCGCCATGCCCATGCGCCTGAAGAAGTTGATCGGAGCCGTGCTCCTGGTGGCGCTCGTCGTCGTCTACGCCATTGTCGCAACCATCGTTGCCGTCGCACAGCTTTCGCAGTCCGGCCCGCTGGCTCATCTCGCCTTCTTCGCTCTCAGCGGCCTGCTCTGGATCCTGCCTGCCATGGGCATCATCAAGTGGCTTATCCTCGAGCCGCGCCCGAAGAACTAGCAAGCAAGACCAAGATTCATTTATCTTTTTAGTCTAATATGCCTACATCATTTTGCGTCCGTCTGATGCAGGCTCACTGCACGGCGCCAACGGGACGATGCAGGCATGGCGGACGCAACGGCGTCGGGGGAAAACAAGGCTTTCGCGTCACGTACGGCGCCTCACCCGGCTCCGGCTGCAGCGGCGATCACGGCTTCCGTAGAAGCCGCGACTGAAGACGCGATCGCTTCTTATGCGGAGTTCAGCCAGACCGCTCTCCACGCGCCACCGCAGGATCCGCTCTGGGTGCGTCATTGGGTCAAACATCTGCGCCCAGATGCCATCATCGCGTCACTGATGGCCAACGGTCAAACCATGTTTGCCTTGGCCTTGGAAATCGAACGCAGCGGTCCGTTCCGCGTCGCCCGCTTTCTTGGCGGACGACACGCCAACGGTAATTTCCCAGCTATCTCAGTGGTTTTTGGGCAAAACCTCGTGCCCTCATGGCTGCCGACCCTGTTTGCGGCCATCAAGTCCGCCCGCCCCGACATCGATCTCATTGCCCTGCAGCGTCTGCAGCCCGACCTCGACGGCATCAGCAATCCGCTGGCGGCACTTCCTTCGTTTCCCAGCCCCAACCTGGCTCTTGCCGTCGATCTGGACGGCGGCTTCGACAGTGTTCTGGAACGCGCCAGCGGTAAACGCAAACGCAAGAAACATCGCTCTCAGGCACGCAAATTCGAGGCTGCTGGCGGTTTCGCCAGGATCGAAGCCAGGACCACGGCGGACGCACGCCGTCTGCTCGATGCCTTCTTTGCCATGAAAGAACAGCGTTTCCGCAAGATGGGCATCAGCAACGTCTTTGGTGACGAACGCGTACGCAGCTTCTTCCAGACGCTGTTTACGAGCGCCCTCGACGAGAAGAACCCCGCTTTCATCCTGCATGGGCTCGAAGTCGCCGGCAAGCTGCGTGCCGTGACCGGCTCCAGCCATTCGCCAAAGCGGCTCGTCTGCGAGTTCGGCGCAATCCTCGAAGACGAACTTTCCTTTGCCAGTCCCGGCGATTTCCTGTTCTTCGACAACATCCAGGAAGCCTGCCGGCAGGGCAATGTTCTCTACGACTTCTCCGTTGGGGACGAGCCGTACAAGCGACAGTGGTGTGACGTTGAGATCCGGCAGAGCGATGCACTTTTGCCGCTCACGACAAAAGGCCGTGCGCTGGCCGGCATCCTGCATCAAGGTGCGCGGACCAAGGCCTTCATCAAGAACAATCCGATGATCTGGAAGATCACAAAGGCCCTGCGCCGCAGAGCGCAAGGCCAGGAGCCGCCACGAGGCGCCGAAGAAAACTAGAGCGTCTCCGCTTTAACGGAAGCGCTCTATCTCTTTGTTTTTACACAATTCCGAACGCAAAGCCGCTATGCACTTTTGCTGGAATTGCTCTGGTGCCCTCTAGGCAGCAGATCGCCCAAGCGGGGCACCTGGCCTGCCATAGCCCGCGGGCGTCACCAGAACCAGATCCGGATAGCCGCTCTCGATCAGCTTGACAGCAGCATCGGTGACGGCATCGCTCGGTTCCAACACGCTGACGAAGACTTCCGTCGCCTCACCAACGAGGCGGCGGATACCATCGGCATCGGCGGGCCCACATTCCACCACCACGAGATCGTAGGCGGTGGTCAGCGACTGCATAATGATGGGCAACCGATCGGCCGCCCGCATGGCGCGCACCGGATCGGCAGTACCAGCCGGAATCACATGGCAATCCGAATAGTGGTCGGCATGGATGACATCGCTGAACTGAGCTTCCGAAGCCAGCAGATTGGTGACGCCAGCCTGACTGCTGCCATCCAGCATCGGGCGTGAAGCGGCCCCGGAGGCGGTAAGGTCGAGCAGCAGCACACGCAGGCCCGCATCCGCGACCTCGCGGGCCACCAGGATGGAGCTGGCGGCGGCTTCATCACCTTCAGGCGAGATGAAGATCGCGCGCGCAGCGCCGCTGGTAATCAGCCTGTCGGCAGCTTTTTCGACATCGATTTCGCCGAGACCCAGGCTTGGCACTTCCGGCTTCGATATCTCCGCCTCGGGCTCATCGACAGGCGAGCGTCCTGCCGAAGCGTTCTCAATCAGCGCCGCAGCCTTGCGCACAGCCGCTGCGCGTTCGTCGCCGGATGGTTGCCTCACCGGCGCCGGGGGTTCCACGATGGACTGATGCATCTCCCCGGCTTCCGGCTCCACAACAACCTGCGCGGCAGGCATCGGCACCTGCCTGACCGGTTCAGGCTGCGGCCCACGCGCCGGGCGCATGGCGCGACCGGAGAACAGCTCACGCAGCAGGGCGAAGATCGACATGATCAGCAGTGAAGCGACAAATGCTGCGCTGACGATCGGGACGATCTTCGGAAAATAGGGTTCGATCGGCACGTCGGCGCGCGAGAAGATACGCGCATCCACCGGCAGGTAGTTGCGACCTTGACGCGAAGCGGCTTCCCGATATCGGGCGAGATAGTCTTCAAGCTGCTGGCGCTTGGCGGCAGCATCCCGCTCCAGCGCATTCAGTTCGACCTGCTCTTCGCCGGCACGCGCCGATTCGGCCTTGAGGCGGTTAAGGTCCGTGACGAGCTGATTCTCGCGCTCCTGCGCGGTTTGCGCCTGAGTAACGAGGCTCGACAGCACATTCTGTGCTTCCGCGCGAATCTGCCGGTCGATGTCGGTAAGCTGGGACCGAAGCGAGCGAATGCGCGGGTGATTCTCAAGCAGGGTCGTCGAAAGATCGGCGATGTCACTCTTGATCTGACCTTCCCGATCGCGCAGGCGCTGGATTGCCGCCGAGGCTTGCACCTCCGGGAAGGAATCCAGCGACCCACCACTCTGCAAGGCCTTGCGTACGCCCTGCGACGTCGCCTCGGCGGAGGCGCGATTGGCGCGCACGCGCGACAACTCGCTCGACATTTCGGAAAGTTGCTGGGTGGCCAGAACAGCGTTGTTCTGACCGATCAGAAGATCGGACTGCGCACGGAACTCCGCGACTTTCGCCTCGGCGTCTTTCACGCCTTTGGAAAGATCGGCGATTTCCGGCGCCAGCCAATCGGTGGCTTCCGAATTCGATTCCTGCTTGGCGCTACGCTGCATGGAGATATAGGCGTCGGCGATGGCATTCGGCACATCGGCAGCGAGCTTCGCATCGCGCGACGAGAATTCGATGCCGATAACGCGAGATCTTTCAACACGGTAGACGTTGAGCTTCTCGCGCATCTTCTTCAAGACGCGCTCTTCCGGAGGGATCTCGTTGGGGTCGCTTTTCAATCCTGCCAGGATCAGCAATCGACTGATCGGCGACATGTTTACCGTCTCATCGAACTCCGCCAGCTTCGCGAGATTGAGCTGCTGGGCCACCTGCTTCAGGATGTTCGTCGAGGAAATCAATTCGACCTGGCTGGCCACCGTCTCTTCATCCAGATTCGGACGGTCAGCCTCGTTGCCCGTATTGGGCCGCGTGAAGATCGACTCACGCGCTTCAATCAACAACCGGGTTTCGGACTTATAAAGCGGTGTCGCGAGCCATGTGAGAACCAGGGCCAAGCCAGCCACCACCAGCGCACCCAAGAGAATCCATAGCCAGTTTCGCGCAAGACTCGCGAAGAGCTGCCTCAGATCAACATCAACATCTGCCGCGCTAGATTGTACGCTCGACATGCATCCCGCTCCCGCTTTGGGTTGCAGGCATGGTAAACAACCATGGTAACTCAGCCGTTAAAAAAGCCGCACCTCAATAAGCCGGCGGTGATTTCCCCTGCGCCCAGATTCATTCAGGCCCAGCCGACACGAAGCGCTTCGACTATAAAATCAGCACTTACGCATATTCGGCGCCATTGAATTTTACCGGCCATTAACCCTAACAGACCGATAACAAGACTCGATCCTGAACGTCAGCCGGCCACCCGGCGACCAGCCGAAGGCATATATCTGGTGATGAGAAGCCCTGCCCCGCTCCTTGGTGCGTTGCTTGCAGTGTCGCTGCTGGCGGGTTGCACCAGTTATCGACCGACACCACCGGCTTTCCACGACGCGCTTACACAGCCCTACCGGCTTGGTGCCGGCGATCGCGTGCGGGTAACCGTCTTCGAACAGGATGGCTTGACCAACACCTACAGTGTGGACCAGTCCGGCTTCATATCCTTTCCGCTCGTCGGCACGGTGCCTGCGCGAGGCAGCACGGCCCAGCAGCTTGAAAAGGCCCTTGCTGTAAAGCTGCGCCAGGGTTACCTGCGCGATCCCGACGTTTCAGTCGAGATCGACCGCTACCGGCCGATCTTCGTCATGGGCGAAGTCGGTGCGGCCGGCCAATATTCCTATGTGCCGGGCTTGACCGTACAGAAAGCGATCGCCATTGCCGGCGGCTTTTCGGCGCGTGCCAATCAATCAGAAGTCGACGTTACGCGCGACATCAATGGAGAGGTGATGACTGGCAGGGTCGTTACGTCCGACCCGCTGCTGCCAGGTGATACGATCTACGTTCGCGAACGCCTGTTCTGAGCACGTGGCATCTCCTTCCTCTCTCCGCATCGTTCACTGCTTCCGCTCACCCGTAGGCGGTATCTTCCGCCACGTGCGCGACCTCGCGGATGCGCAAGCGGCAGCCGGTCATCTCGTCGGCATCGTCTGCGATTCGACGACAGGCGGTGCGTTCGAGGAAGTTCTGTTCGAAGACATGAAAGAAACGCTGGCGCTTGGCGTGCATCGCACGCCCATGCAAAGGCATATCGGTCCTGGGGACGCCGCCTCGGCCTGGCGAACCTTCAAGATCATCAAGGAATTGCAGCCGGACGTGCTCCATGGCCATGGCGCCAAGGGCGGCGCCTATGCGCGTCTGTTCGGCTCACTGTTGCGGGTTTCAAGGTCTCGCGTGGCCCGCCTCTATTCGCCGCATGGCGGCAGCCTGCACTATGACGAGCGCACGGCAACCGGAAAGCTGTTCTTCGCGCTTGAGCGGACGATGGCACTCTTTACGGACTATCTTTTGTTCGTTTCCGATTATGAGAGACAGGCTTATCGTCGCAAGGTCGGCGAACCGCGTATTCCGAACGTGCTGGTGTATAACGGTTTGCGCGATATCGAATTCGAGCCGGTCGCCGCGGACACGGACGCCGCCGACCTTCTCTATATCGGCATGATGCGCGACCTGAAGGGGCCGGACATCTTCATCGATGCCCTCGCCCAGGCCGAGGTTCGCTCCGACCGCAGCATCAGCGCGGTCATGGTCGGAGATGGTGACGACCTGCCGCGCTACCACGCTCAGGTGAAGCGGCTTGGCCTCGACGGCCGCATCCGCTTCTTCCCGCCCATGCCGGCGCGCGCGGCTTTCGCGCTGGCGCATGTTGTGGTCGTGCCGTCGCGCGCCGAGGCCATGCCCTACATCGTGCTCGAAACCCTGGCGGCAGGAAAGCCGATGATCGCCAGCGCGGTCGGCGGCATACCGGAAATCTTCGGTGCAGGCTCACCCGCTCTCGTGCAACCGGATGTCGGCGAAATCAGCGAGAAAATGGACGAGGCGCTTGCCGATCTGGACGCCTATCGACAGGCGATGCCAGAAACGAGCGAACTCAAGTCGCGGTTCGGTGCGGACGTCATGGCAGCGGAAATCGAGAAAGCCTATTTCGCGGCTCTGGCCGGTTAGTCCTGAATTCAGGCGGCGGCTTCGGCGCGTTTTTGTTCTATCTGCTCAATCGCGTCCACGACAGCGTCAAAGGTCAGCATCGTGGAAGCATGACGCGCCTTGTAATCACGTACCGGCTCCAGATACTTCAAATCGGCGAAACGCCCTTCGGGCGGCGCGCCGTTTTCCTTCAGCATCTTCCACATCACATCGCGTACGGCGCGCAGCTCTTCCGCGGTTGCGCCGACGACATTGGCGGCCATGATGGAAGATGAAGCCTGGCCGAGCGCACAAGCTTTCACGTCGTGTGCGAAATCGGTGACGATCCCATCCTGCATGGCGACATCGACCACCACGGTCGAACCGCACAGCTTGGAATGGGCCTTGGCTGTCGCGTCAGGATTCTCCAGCCGACCGATGCGGCCGATATTTCCCGCGAAGCCAAGAATTTTCGTGTTGTAGACGTCGTCGATCATAATGTTTCAGCCTGCCATGCTGGCACGATCATCGAATGCTGCTGGCGTATCTTTCATTCGCTCGGCACGACCATATATAATGCTTCGGGTCCGGTATCGACAAGGCGACGGGCAGTCGCGTCAGCCGGCCTTTTTCACGCCGCCTCCGGGCGGGAATCCGGGTGGGATTCCCGCTACCGTAAAAGGCAGTGGTCCGTTCAACTCGTTCCCTCTATGAAGGGAACTACGGGAGATGCCTTTCATGGATGCCGCCATCAAGAAGATGATGCCGCAGTCGGCCTATATGGAGAAGCCGGTTACCGACCGGCCGAGCCAGGAGGAAGTCGAGGCGGCAGTTCGCACGCTTTTGCGTTGGACCGGAGACAATCCGGACCGCGAAGGGTTGGTCGACACGCCGAAACGCGTTGCCAAGGCTTTTCGCGAGATGTTCGGCGGCTACGATATGTGCCCGGCCGAAGAACTCGGCCGGACCTTCGAGGAAGTCGCCGGCTATGATGACCTCGTCATCGTGCGCGACATCAAGTTCCATTCACATTGCGAGCACCACATGGTGCCGATCATCGGCAAGGCGCATGTCGGCTATCTGCCGGACGGCAAGGTCGTCGGGCTTTCGAAGATCGCCCGTGTCGTCGATATCTTTGCGCACCGCCTGCAGACGCAGGAAGCGATGACCGCGCAGATTGCCGGTGTCATTCAGGATGTGCTAAATCCGCGCGGCGTTGCGGTGATGATCGAGGCCGAGCATATGTGCATGGCCATGCGCGGCATCCGCAAGCAGGGGTCGACGACCCTCACCTCCACCTTCACCGGCAGCTTCCGGGACAATCCCGAGGAACAGATCCGGTTCGTTACCATGGTGCGCGCCGGCAGCGGAGCCTGATCCGCTTCTCCGGCTCCAGATTTCCAGGATCCGGCGATGACGACTTTGCAGTTTTCCGAACCATCCAGCGACAAGCGCCAGCTGGAGGAAGGTGGTGACTTTACCCCGCGTTTCGACGCCGGCGGCCTTGTCACGGCCGTCGTCACCGACGTGGATGACGGCATGCTCCTGATGGTCGCGCATATGAACGCGCAAGCGCTCGCCCTTACGCTGGAGACCGGCATCGCTCACTACTGGTCGCGCTCGCGCAAGGCGCTGTGGAAGAAGGGCGAGACGTCGGGAAACTTCCAGCATGTCGTTGAGATCAGAACGGATTGCGACCAGGACGCGGTCTGGCTTCGCGTAAAAGTTACAGGACACGATGCAACCTGTCACACTGGCCGGCGTTCTTGTTTTTATCGGACGGTGGTGCTTGTCGACGGCAAGGGGACGCTCGCCGGAGATGGCTCCGAGCCACTGTTCGATGCGCAGGAAACCTATCGGACGCCTCGTTGATTATCCCGCCGGGACCCAACTTTGCCCGATTCATGATTTCGATACGGCCATTGTGTAAGATGGCCGTGGGATAAGGGAGACTGTGATGCTCGAATGGGCGTCATTGCGTGGCAGGGGAATTGTTCGCGAAGCGAATGACCCGTCGTCATCGGACGGGGCACCAGCGCTCAAGCATCCTAAGAAATGCGGTATCGCACTGGCTCTTGGCGGCGGCGTAGCACGTGGCTGGGCCCATATCGGGGTGCTGCGCGCGCTGGATGAGGTCGGCCTCGAAATCTCGATGATTGCCGGGACTTCAATCGGTGCGCTGGTCGGTGGTTGCTATTTTGCCGGCAAATTGGATGAGTTGGAAGAATTCGCGCGCAGCCTGACCCGGCGGCGCATTTTCGGCCTGCTCGACATCAATCTGGGTGGCAGCGGTCTGTTCGGGGGCATGAAGCTCGACGCCCGGCTGCGCGAGCATCTCGACGGGCTTCGCATAGAAGACCTGCCCAAGTCATTCGTTGCCGTCGCAACGGAAGTCAGGACGGGCCACGAGATCTGGATCAATCAGGGCTCGCTGGTCACCGCAATGCGTGCGTCCTATGCCCTGCCCGGCGTTTTCGAACCGGTCAACTGCAATGGCCGCGTGTTGGCCGACGGAGCGCTGGTAAATCCGGTTCCGGTATCGGTATGCCGTGCCTACGAGCAACCGATGGTGGTGGCGGTGAACCTCCACTACGACCTGTTCGGCCGCGCCGCCGTCATCAAGCACAATGCCGGTGAGTTGGTGGTCCAGAAAGACGCGCCGAGATCTGGCCGCTTCGACCCCAATGCCACCGCGCAAGGAACGCGGCTCGGCATTACCGGCATGATGGTTGAAGCCTTCAACATCATCCAGGATCGCATTTCGCGCGCCCGCATGGCGGGCGACCCGCCGGACTTGTCGTTGCAGCCCAAGCTCGGCCATGTCGGCCTGACTGAATTCCATCGCGCCGACGAGGCGATCCGCCTCGGCTATGAAGCCACGATGGCGCATGTCGAGGAGTTGAAACGATTGCAGGCCGTTCTGGCCTAGCTGGCCTGCGCCAACCTTTTTATCGATCAAGCGATCGCCGCATCGGTGATGCGGAATTGCACGCTGCGGCTGCCGTTCCAGTAGTTTCCCGAAACCGAGCCGGCCACGTGCAGGGTCTTTCCCCTGTTCTTGAAGAGGAATTCACCCAGGGTGGTGTCAACCGCGCGGAAGGCCATCGCCTGGATGCGTCCACCGCTTTCGGAGGCCAGATCGGCGCGAATGTGGTTGGTACCAACCGTACGCGCGTCAACCAGCCGATGACGCGGCAGCACGAAGAGCGGCTGCACATGGCCTGTGCCGTACGGTCCGGCCTTTTCAAGCGTGTCGAGCAATGTGAGCGTTGCCCCTTCCGCGGCGAGCGCACCATCCACCAGAAGGCTTTCCTCGTCGCGCAGGCGGAACACGTCGGCAGCCGCGCGCGCTTCGAAGAAGGCACGCAAAGCGCCAAGCTTTTCGCGTTCGACGGTAATACCTGCCGCCATGGCATGGCCACCGCCCTTGACGATCAGGCCAGCGTCCGCGGCCTCACGCACCAGCCGGCCAAGGTCGAAGCCGACGACAGAGCGACCGGACCCCGTGCCTATGCCATTGGCATTGAAGGCGATGGCAAAGGACGGCCTCCGCGCATGCTCCTTCAGCCGCGAGGCGATCAGCCCGACGATGCCTGGGTGCCAGCTGTCGGAGGCTGTAACGACCACCGCCGGCCCGTCCCCGCCGGTCAATTCGGCATCGGCCTCGGCGCGAGCCTGGGCAAGCATCTCCTGCTCCATGGTCTGGCGCTCCTGGTTCAACCGGTCGAGCGTTTCAGCGATGGTGCGAGCTTCGACGGGATCGTCCGTCGCCAGCAGGCGGCTGCCCAGAGCCGCATCGCCGATGCGCCCGCCGGCATTGATACGGGGACCGATCAGGAAAGCGAGATGGAAGGTGTTGACCGGTTCGCCGATGCGTGAAACGCGCGCCAGCTCGGCCAGACCAACATTCCTTTGCTGGCGCACGACCTGCAGCCCCTTGACGACGAAAGCGCGGTTGACGCCGACCAGCGGCACGACATCGCAGACCGTTGCCAGGGCGAGGAGATCGAGCATGGCGAGCAGATCCGGTCTCGGCGCATCCGGCACCCGTTCGCGCAGCAGCTTGGCGGTCTGCACCAGCGTCAGAAAAACCACGCCGGCGGCACACAGGTGCCCCTGCCCCGAAAGATCATCCTCGCGGTTCGGATTGACGATGGCGGTCGCAGCCGGCAGCGCGCCACCGACCTGATGATGGTCGAGCACCACGACATCGGCGCCGGCCTCCCTGGCGGCGTCTATGGAAGCCGCGCTGTTGGTGCCGCAGTCGACCGTGACGATGAGTTTCGCGCCACGCCCGACCAGTTCGCGCATCGCATCGGGGTTGGGACCGTAGCCCTCGAAGATACGGTCGGGAATGTAGATTTCCGACGGCACCGAGAAATGCGCCAGGAAGCGCTTGAGCAGTGCCGAGGAGGCGGCACCGTCGACATCGTAGTCACCGAAAATGGCGACCCTTTCACCGCGTATGATGGCCTCGGCCAGCCGTATGGCGGCCTTGTCCATATCGGTCAGCGATGCGGGATCCGGTAGGAGATCGCGGATGGTGGGGTCAAGAAAACGCTCGGTGCCCACTGCGGTCACGCCACGCCCCGCCAGGACGCGTGCAACGATGTCCGGAACGCCATGGCCCTGGGCAATGGCAAGCGCAGTCATATCCTGCCGCTCGGACAGCCGATGCATCCAGGCAAGCCCGGTAGCCGATCGCCTGACATCAAGGAAGAACCGCTTTTCACCGGTCATGCGGGATTACCGTTCGCCGTATTGAGCCACATGACGGCTCAATACGGCGAAACCGGCAAAAATCAAAACTTATCGAGGTCCTGATGACGGGCCTTGATCTCACGCACCGTCCGCGAGGAGGAACGCAGCACGATCGTGTCGGTGGTGATGTAATTGCGGCCGAACTTCACGCCGGCCAGCATGTTGCCGTCAGTGACGCCTGTTGCCGCGAACAGCACGTCGCCACGTGCCATTTCATCGACACGGTAGACCTTGTTCGGATCGGAAATACCCATCTTGGCGGCACGCGCGACCTTTTCCGGCGTGTCGAGGATGAGCCGGCCCTGCATCTGGCCGCCGGTGCAACGCAAGGCTGCCGCGGCCAGAACACCTTCAGGTGCGCCGCCGGAGCCGATATAGATGTCGATGCCAGTTTCTTCCGGGTCGGTGGTGTGGATGACGCCGGCGACATCGCCATCACCGATCAGGCGGATGGCCGCACCGGTTGCACGCACCGCTTCGATCAGCTTGGCGTGGCGAGGCCGGTCGAGAATGCAGGCGGTGACCTCGTTCACCGGCACGCCCTTGGCCTTGGCCAGGCTGGCGATGTTGTCAGCCGGGGAAGCGTCGATGTCGATGGTGCCCTCCGGATAGCCGGGACCGATGGCGATCTTGTCCATGTAGACGTCAGGCGCGAACAACAGGCTGCCCTTTTCGGCGATCGCGATGACGGCCAGCGCATTCGGCAGGTTCTTGGCGCAGATCGTTGTGCCTTCCAGCGGGTCAAGCGCGATGTCGACCGCCGGTCCCTTGCCTGAGCCGACCTCTTCGCCGATGTAGAGCATCGGCGCCTCGTCGCGCTCCCCTTCACCGATCACCACGGTGCCCTTGATGTTGAGGCGGTTCAGTTCAGACCGCATGGCATCGACCGCGACCTGATCGGCCGCCTTCTCATCGCCGCGTCCGCGCAGCCGCGCCGCCGCGACGGCAGCACGCTCGGTGACGCGCACCAGTTCCATGGTGAGAATTCGGTCGAGACCGGCGATCGTGTTCTGAATAGCATTCATGAAGTGGAAATCCTCATTTGCAAGGCGCCAATAGGCGCAGGCGCGCTTCTTGTGTCAAAGCCTCATGACAACAGCAAGACCCGGAGAGAAGCTTTCCCGGCCAAGAAACAATATCAATCGATTGAAAGAGATAACGGCTTTTTCTGCCGCACACGGCAGCATGGTTCCGCTTGGCGTCGCCGAGACAACTGCGGATATCTTACCTTTCCATCGTCTCCAGGCCCGCCAGAGAAACATGCGCAGATCCCGGTGCGCAGCGAAGTCCCAAGTGTTGACAACACGTGCCTCTATTAATATTGGATACAATCATGATTTCGGATACAAACATAACGCAAGCTGAAGCAGCCGCAGCCCAGATCAGGACATTGATCCTGAATGGCACTTTTCAACCGGGTCAGCCGCTGCGGCAGGAAGCGTTGTCGGAACAGCTGAACGTCAGTCGTACACCGTTGCGGCACGCCCTACAGTCACTTGTCGAGGACGGGTTGGTCGAGGCAACAGACTACAAGGGAGCAAGGGTCGCAGCACTTGACCCTGGGATGGTCGACGACTTGTTCGAGATGCGGCTCCTGCTTGAGCCGCTGGCGCTCAAATCCGCCTTTCAACACCATACCAAGCTTGATTTTGCGAAAGCCGAGATGGCGCTCGACGCAGCGGAAGCAGAACGGCAACCGTCGAAGCTTTCAGCGCTGAACTGGGATTTTCATCATGCCCTGTACCGCCCATCCAATCGGCAGACACTTCTGAAAACCATCGAGCAGCTTAACCGGGCGTCGGCGCTCGCGGAGGTGATCGCGAGTTCCATTGTCGCTCGCCCGGAAAAATCGGCCGCCGAACACCGGAAACTGCTTCAGGCCTGCCGGAATGGCGACGAAGCCGGCGCGATGTCAATCCTGAGCGAGCACTTGCGGTTCGCCCACCACGACATACGAAACCGGGAAGAATAGCGATGCCCGTCATAAACAGGATCGCCGAGTTTCACGATGACATGACGCAGTGGCGGCATCATCTTCACGCCAACCCGGAGCTTTCCTACCAGGAGCAGGAGACCGCCAGATTCGTCGCCGAAAAACTCCGTTCCTACGGAATCGAAGTAACCGAAGGTGTCGGCGGAACGGGTGTTGTAGGCGTCCTCTACGGCAACCGGAAAGGCGCTCGCTCCATCGGGTTAAGGGCCGACATGGATGCGCTCGCGATCGAGGAGCGCAATGATTTTGCGCATCGCTCGACGAACAAGGGCGTCATGCACGCCTGTGGACACGATGGGCATACCACAATGCTTCTTGGAGCTGCGCGCTACCTTGCGGAGACGAGAAATTTCGAGGGCCGTGTGATCTTCATCTTCCAGCCCGCCGAGGAGATGGGCGGTGAAGATGGCGGCGCTGCGCGCATGATCCGGGAAGGTCTGTTCCAGTCGTTTGGGTGCGATGAAATCTACGGACTGCACAATTGGCCGGGAATGGACGTCGGAACCTTCGCCGTGAAAGCGGGGCCAATGATGGCGTCGGGCGATGCCTTCGAAATCGAGGTCATGTCCACCGGAATGCATGCTGCTCAACCGCAGAAAGGCGTCGATGTGGTTATGACGGCCGGGCATATCCTGGTCGGACTCCAGCAGATTTCGGCACGCAACACCGACCCTCTGGATGCAATCGTAGTGAGCGCCACGCAAATTCACGGCGGTGACGCTTACAATGTCTTGCCGAACAATGTCACCATTCGAGGCACCGTAAGAGCATTCTCTCCCGAGGCGCGCGCAGCGGCCGAACCCGCGATACGGCGCATCGTGGAAGGCATCGGGTTTTCGACGGGCGCCCGGTGCAAGGTTGCCTACGTCCAGCAATATCCGACACTCATCAATTCGCAATCCGCCGCCCGATCAGCAGAGGCTGCGGGGTCGTCGGTGTTCAATAGGATCGAGACCAACCCGCCACAAACGATGATCGTTGAGGACTTCGCATTCATGCTCCAGGACCGACCCGGATGCTACGGCTGGATCGGCAATGGACCGGATAACAACGGCTGCATACTTCACAGCGCATGGTTCGATTTCAACGACGAGGTGCTGCCCTACGGGGCTTCCTACTTTGCCTCACTCGCTGAGGCCAGGCAGAACTAGCTTCTGCAAAACGACAGTGCGGGCTTTGCCTGGACGCGGCGACAAGGTGCGACAGGCGAGCCTGTCCGAAGCCACGAAAATTCCAATCTGGATCGAGTTGGAAGCGCTCACAACAGCATCAGTGGAATTGTTCGAACGTTCCCTTCTGCAGCATCCTGAGATCAAGGAGTGCTATGCGGTCGCCGGCAATCCGGACTATTTGTTGTTTGTCTCAGTCAGTGAGATGCAGGAGTTCGATAGGTTGCACCGGAACGTCCTTTCAAGACTTCCTGGCGTCAGGAAGATCAGGACGGAATTCCTGCTAAGGCGTATTCTCCCGTTGGTAGAATCTTAGTCCTATCGCTGAATCAGATCGGCAGCATTTCCGATCCTTCGCCACGCTTGCGCGGCCGCATCATGTCCTTGGCCATGATGCCGCTGGCACGGCAGAAAGCCGCAAAGGCCCGGCAGGCATCTTCCGACGTCGCGACACCGACACTGGCCCCAAAACAGGCATTGAAGGCCGTCTGATAGAGTTTGCCCTGCTTGCCTGTCGGCCATTCGGACAAGAAGTCCATCGCCTGTTCCACGCCATAGATCTCCTCGACCGGCTGGTCGGGGACCGGAACAATGCGAACGGGTATGGCAAACTGCAATTCGCGCATGACGACGCCTCTTGAACTGCCTCCACCCGGGCGTGAACGTCTTTTCTGAGTGGAAGTTCCTTGCCAGAGGCTTTTATGGTGAATTGTGGCAAGAGCGCGACCACTGGTTGTATCTCTGCAACAGACATATCCGATGCAGCCCCGCCGAGGTCGTTTTCCGCTCGAATAGAAACAAGCGTCCGGTTGCAGCGTCGATCAAGCAGGAGCGAAGCGCGGTTTGCAGTTTCGCGTCGGCGTATCAGGAACCCGTTTGTAAAGCGCTCCCCAATCCGACAACGATTGCACTTTTGTCCAGTTGGGCGAAGCATCCAACACAGCGAGATCGGAAGCACCAGCAACCAGATAGCCGCTTGTCACCTGGCAATCGAGCTCATCGTGCCCCAGCTCGAACATCTTGCGATGGCCGTAAACCAGAATGTTCTCGTTCATATGGTCACGATCCCAAACTACGGGCATCGATCCCGGCGGCAGGTCTTTCATCACCGTTGAAAAAGCTTCGACATCGGCACGCAGCTGACGCTGACCGCCGGTGCGCCCATCCATAAGGACGATCTGCACCAGTTGCACGACAACCGCGACGGTCAGGCCGGCGCCGATGACGAAATGCGCGAAATAGAGCCGGCGCCAGTTCATCGACACCCACAGCCCTGCCATGACGGCCAGCGGCCATGTTGCAGGCATCGAATAGCGTGTCCGCCCGATCGGCAGGATTGTGGTCAGCACGCCCATCGGGACGGCAGCCAAAAGCAATGCGTCGACGACCCAGCGCCGCTCCTGCGGCAAATCGGAGCGTGCAAAGACCATGGCAACCGCAGCCGGCAGGAATGGCAGTTGGTAGAGTATCGCCAGGGGCAGATCGCTGAGATGCAGCAACCGGGTCAGTTGATTGTCACCACCCACCTCGCCGCCCAGCCGCATTTCGCTGATCCAGTGCGCGGCGCCGGCATCGGGGTGGTTCGACCAGACCCAAGCCAGCATCGGCAGATGCGCGAGCACAACCACGGCGATGGCAGCAAGAGCATCACGCGGCTTCCGTTCAACAAGCGGGATGACAATCATCGGCAGAGCTGAAAAGGCAACCGGGATCGGGCCTTTGGTCATCGCCGCACATGCGAGAAGTGCGGCGATGCCGAGCCAGAGCACGAGGGTGAAGTACCGTCGCGCACGACCATGCAACCAGAGCGCCAGCGCCATGCCGCACAGAGCGGTGACGGTGACGTCGGTCTCGCCGATGCGTGCCCTCAGCAGAATCTGCACCGAGCAGAGAAAGGCCAGTCCCGCCGTCAGGGCCGCTACCTTTCGGTCACGCGGCGCAAGGACAAGAGCAGCAGCGCCGGCCGAAAGCGCGCCGGCCAACGCGGCAATCACGCCCGGCAAGCGGATCGACACCTCATCCAGAACGCCGCGTAACGCGGCCACCGCTGCCATCAGCCAGGGCGTGAAGGGCGGTTTGTTGACGTAGGGCGTGCCGATAAACTTGAGATGCCACCAGGCGTCGCCATCCAGCATCTCCAAAACCTGCAGGGCGCGCCGACCTTCTTCGAAACGAAGCGGGCGCAACCCCAGATAGGGAAAATAGAGGAGGAGTCCCGCGCCAAGTACGAACAGGAGCCAGCATCTGGCCCACCCTTCCAACATGTTGATCTGCCATTGCGCGGGAGATGCGCGCCAGCCCGGCCAGCCGAGCAGCTGCCTGAAGATACTCGACACGGAATACCGTCCCGTCTAGATGCCCTATCTCCCCCAACCATCGGCATCTAACACGGTCAATGCCGCCTGTCTCGCTGCCAATGCAATGCAAGAGGTTGAAGAACGACGCCATCGGTGTCACATGATAATCTGCCCGAAAACAAACGCTTCCGGATACCATGGTTACCTATCTCGACGCAGAAACAGCCCCGCTGCGCAACACCGGCCAGATCAGGCTCTACAACGAGGAGAGCTTTGCCGGCATGCGCAAGGCTTGCCTGCTGACCGCGCAATGCCTGGATGAATTGGTCGACATCGTGAAGCCTGGCGTCACCACGAATACCATCGACCGTTTCGTCTTCGAGTTCGGCATGGACCATGGCGCGCTGCCGGCCACGCTCAACTATCGCGGCTACACGAAGTCGTCCTGCACGTCGATCAATCATGTCGTTTGCCATGGCATCCCCGATGACAAGCCGCTGCGTGACGGCGATATCGTCAATATCGACGTCACCTACATCCTGGACGGCTGGCATGGCGATTCCAGTCGCATGTATCCGGTCGGTACCGTCAAGCGCGCCGCCGAGCGGCTGATGGAAGTGACGCATGAGTGCCTGATGCGCGGCATTGCCGCGATCCGCCCCGGCGTGCGCACGGGCGCCATCGGCCAGGCGATCCAAGTCTATGCCGAAGGCGAGCGCTGTTCCGTGGTCCGTGATTTTTGCGGCCATGGCGTCGGCCGGCTGTTCCACGACGCGCCGAACATCCTGCACTACGGCCATGCCAACGAAGGTGTGGAAATGCGCCCCGGCATGATCTTCACGGTGGAGCCGATGATCAATCTCGGTCGACCGCATGTGAAGGTTCTTTCCGACGGCTGGACGGCGGTCACCCGCGACCGTTCGCTGTCGGCACAGTATGAGCACACGATCGGCGTGACCTCGACCGGCTGCGAGATTTTCACGCTGTCGCCGAAGGGGCTCGACAGGCCGGGTCTTCCGCCATTGTAGCCCCTATCCCAGCCACAGAACTCCCACTACACTCCGACGCGCCGAGGAGGCGGGATAGGGCTCGAAGCGGGGGCTTGATGAGCAACGGGGACGATGAGCGCCGGTTCCTGGCCGAACAGCCGGTGCTGGCGCTTGAGAAGCGGAAAACCGCTGACGACAAGCCGCATTATCTTGGTCACCGCGAAAGGCTGCGCGAGCGGTTTGCCAGCGCAGGACACAGCGCCCTGCCCGACTACGAATTGCTGGAACTTCTGCTCTTCCGCCTCGTCCCGCGCACAGACACCAAGCCCATGGCCAAAGCTCTGCTCGCCCGCTTTGGCAGTCTGGCCGAGGTCCTGGGTGCGCCGATCGCGCTGCTTCAAGAGGTCAAGGGCGTCGGCCCCGCAGTAGCGCTCGACCTCAAGGTGATCGCCGCCGTCACGCATCGTTCGCTGCGCAGCGAAGTCACCGGTCGCGAATCATTGTCCTCCTGGCAGCAGCTGCTCGATTATTGCCGTGCAGCCATGGCATTCGAGGCCCGCGAGCAGTTTCGCATCCTCTTCCTCGACAAGAAGAACATGCTGATCGCCGACGAAGTCCAACAGACTGGAACGGTCGATCATACGCCTGTCTACCCGCGCGAAGTCGTGAAGCGGGCGCTGGAGCTTTCAGCCACGGCGATCATCCTCGTCCACAACCATCCATCGGGGGATCCTACCCCGTCCCGGGCAGACATAGAAATGACCAAGGAGATCATCGAGGCGGGCAAGCGGCTGGGAATTGCAGTCCACGACCACATCGTCATCGGTAAGAAAGGTCATGCCTCGATGAAGGGGCTGCTGCTGATCTAAAGCGATCAGGGCGTGGCGATCTTGCATTCGGCTGCCAGCCGATCGATGGCGGCAGCTGCGCCGCCCAGGAAGAAATCGGCCTTGGCACGACCGGTGATCACGCCGAAACGCCATGAAAGCCTGAGGTGCTTGGCGGACGCCAACCTGCTGACCGCATCGGTGCCAGGCCGCATCAATGTTCGCGACCCGTTGGACACCGACCAGTCTTCCTTGAAATTCTGGCCACCGTCGACCGACACGACAACAGTGATGGTGTCCCCCGCGGCGACGCCGTCATTCAGCTGCAGCCATTCACTCCATTGCGGCTCGCCGTCCGGACGGCAAGCAATGGTCAGGACCGGACGGTACCCAAGCGCGCCGCTGCCGATGGCGATAATGCTGTCGGCAGAGACCGAGGCGGTGATCGAGCCGTCGGGAGCAGAGCCAAACCGCCATCGGTCGGCGATATCGTCCGCCCGCGCGGCGCCACCGCCCAACGCCAGCAACACCATACCCAGCACCGGACGAAGTCCGACGACCGACCTTGCCAATTTGCCCTCCGCGAAAACAGCCGCGACTCTGCGGTAAGCTACGCTACGGCAACTTACCAAGTGATTAGTGGTGATTTAGTGGCACCTCGGATTACCGCCAGTAGTCTGCATGTACATACCGGTCGGGAAAACCAGAGCCGCAGAGCAATTCCTCATGCCGGCAGACCGTATCGAGCACAATCGTTCAAAGAAAAAGGCCGCCTCGCGGCGGCCTTCATTCTTGAACCTTTGACGCTTATTCGGCGTCCTTGGCAGCTTTCTTCTTCGGAGCAGCCTTTTTCTTCGGCTCTTCCGCGCCGGCTTCTTCGGCCTTTTCCGCCTTCTTGGCAGCGGCCTTCTTGGCGGGCTTGGCCTTGGTCTCGGTTTCCTCGTCCTCGGCCATCAACTCTTCCTTGCTCACCTTCTTGTCGGTGACAGAGATCTGGCCGAGCAGATGGTCGACGACCTTCTCCTCGAACATCGGCGCGCGCAGCGTGTTCAGCGCATCCGGATTGGAGCGGTAGAACTCGTAGACTTCCTGCTGCTGGTTGCCCGGGAAGCGACGGATCTGCTCGAACAGGCCGCGCTGCAGCTCGTCATCGGAGACCGTGACGCCAGCCTTCTCACCGATTTCGGCAAGCACAAGGCCGAGACGGACGCGACGCTCGGCAAGGCGAGTGTACTCGGCGCGGGCCTCTTCCTCGGTCGTCTCTTCGTCGGCGAAGGTGCGGCCAGCGGCTTCGAGATCGCGGTTGACCTGGTTCCAAATATTGGTGAACTCAGCCTCGACCAGCTTGGACGGCGCTTCGAACGAATAGGAACCGTCGAGCTGGTCGAGCAGCTGGCGCTTGACCTTCTGGCGCGTCATCGAGCCAAACTGGCTCTCGATCTGGCCCTTTACGACTTCGCGCAGGCGCTCAAGCGATTCCAGGCCAAGGTTCTTGGCGGTTTCGTCGTTGACCTCCAGCTTGCCGGGAGCGGCGACTTCCTTGACGGTGACGTCGAAAGTGGCTTCCTTGCCGGCCAGGTGCGGCGCCTGGTAATTTTCCGGGAATGTGACGGTGACCTGCTTTTCATCACCGGCCTTAGAGCCGATCAGCTGATCCTCGAAACCCGGGATGAATTCCTTGGAACCCAGCACCAGCGGCTGGTCGGTGCCGGCACCGCCAGCGAAAGCCTCGCCGTCGATCTTGCCGACATAGTCGATGGTGACGCGGTCGCCTTCGGCGGCCTTGCCCGACTTGGTCTCGTAGGAGCGGGACGATTCGGCAACACGCTGGACCTGTTCGTCGATTTCCGCTTCCGGCACGTCATAGACCGGGCGGGTCACCTTGATGTCGGAGAAATCCTTGATCTCGATCGCCGGGATGACCTCGTAGTTCAGCTTGAACTCGAAATCGCTGCCGCCAGCCAGGATCTTCTCAGCTTCCTTCTCGTCCTCGGTCATGATGACCTCGGGCTGCATGGCGGCCTTTTCGCCACGGCCGGTGATGATGGTGCGCGACTCGTTCAGGATCTCGTTGACCACTTCGGCCATGAAGGACTTGCCGTACACCTTGCGCAGGTGCTGGACGGGCACCTTGCCCGGACGGAAGCCATTGATGCGGACCTTGTCCTTGGCATCCGACAGACGGGCCAGGAGCTTGGCCTCCATGTCGCCGGCGGGCACGACGACCTTGATCTCGCGCTTGAGGCCGGAATTGAGCGTTTCGGTGACCTGCATCATCAAACCTTTATCTTCACCAATGAGACTGGCAAACGGATCCGCCGTTCGCAGCCTGCCGGAATAGTCTTGCCGGGAGTGGCTTTGGTACGGAAGCTGGAGCCCTTGGCCGCTTCGGCGGCTCAATTCTCCCAACGACGCCCCAAAATGTGATTAAGTCTTTGTTTTTCCTACTTCATATCACATTTAGCAGAAGCGGATCGTCGCATCCCGTCACATTCGACACGCCTTTTGTCACAGGCGAGGCCGATTTTCAACTATCTTCGCGCCCGGCAACAAGCCGTGTCTTGACCGGCGACATTGACAGAATGATGGCTACGTGGGATTTGGCCCGGTATGCGGATGTGGCGGAACTGGTAGACGCCCCGGATTTAGGTTCCGGTGCCGAAAGGCGTGGGGGTTCGAGTCCCTTCATCCGCACCACTTTTTCCCGACAAGACTCCTAATAAAGTGGCTCCTCGAACAGCGTCTTGTCGCCATCGACCAGCGCCTTGATCTGCGGCGTACCATCCTTGGCCAGCGCAACGCGCACGCCAAACGGGCGAACCCGCATATCGGTCTCGATAGCCCGCCCCTCGCCTTCCGGCAGATAAAAGCGCTCGATACCATAATCCGGCGACAGCGTAGCGTCGGCCTCGAGCGACCAGCCGCCGGAAATCGTGCCGGCAATATCAGCCTCATCCGAACCTGGCACAGTGGCCGGCGTGCCGAAGAAGGCTGAAACCGGACGCCAGTAGCCATCGACATCCTTCTTCAGCCGGACCAGCATGCGGCCGCCGGGCGTCGTTGTCTGGCCTGGCGCCAGATCGGCAACCAGCTTGGCCGGAATGGTAGAGATCTCGTAACCCAACCGCACATAATCGCCACGCAGCAGGTCGCGCGGATCGACAGGCTCGACCTTCAGCAGAACCTCCGTGCCGTTGCGCAGGATGGCGGCACGGCCGGCAATGATCCAGCTCAGAAAGCCGATCTGTACAAGCGCCAGGACGACTGCAGAGATAATGAGCTTCTTACCGGTCATTGCGCAGTCCCTCCCGCCGCGGCGCGCCCACGCATGCTCTTTTCGACGCGGATGATGACGAAGGCGAGAAGGCCAAGGATCACAGCCGCCGCCAGAAAGAAGCTGGCAGTGTCCAGCATTGTCCCCATCATGACGAGATAGATCCAGACCAGTTCATAGGCGAAACCGATATAGGCGAGCCAGCGCAAGCCTCGACTGTCGCGCCCGGCCAACACGATGGCAGCAACGATACCGGCGAGCATCAGCGCCGAGGTGAGAACCAGGCCGCCGCCCTCGTCATATTTGAATTGCAAGATTGCCATGCCGACTAGGAAACCAATAAAGGCATGAAGCGGTAGCCGCCCGCCAAGCTGCAGCAAGCCATCCAGTGGCTCGGACGCGTAGACAGCTGCGGCAAAGACCACCGCCGAGCCGATCGCCAATTGGATCGCCATCGCATCCCAATCGTCGTCCAAGGCGACGAAGCCCGCATAGATGATAAGCGACAGAATGATCAGATGGCGCGCGGGTTGGCTGCGCGTCCAATAAGAGATCAGGAACAGCGCTATCGCCATCAAGACATAAAGATAGGGGAAGTCGAATCCGCTCCGGAAATCGAAACCGTTGAGCAGGCTCATAACCAGCCAACCGTCGGCGATGGCAACAGCCATGACAGTGAGCGGATTCGAGCGCAGTGCCACGGCGGCAAGCGCGGTGCCCGCGCACCAGGTGAGGATCGCACCGGATTCGTCGCCGGAGAAATGATACATCTGGCCGATCAACGCGATCGCTCCACCAAAGGCAGTCGCAGCGACCACCCACGCCGCCTCCGCGAAGGCAGGGTGTTCTCGCAGCTTCAGCCATGCGCCACCGACATAGCCAGCCGCAATGACCGCGAAGACGGCAAGCACCCGCGCTATGCGTGGAATGGTTTCCCAGTTGGCGGCAATGAAAATGAGGATCGCGGCGCCGAGCAGGATAGCCGCCAGCATGGCCAGTATTGTTCCGAAGGAGAACGAGCGACGGATATTCGCATCGACGTCGCGGCTAAGCTTTTCGCCGGTTCCGGCATCGATCAGCCCATTTTCGACCCAACGCGCGATATCCTGCCTGACCTTGCTCGCATAGCTTGCCAAGGGTGTCACTCCACTATTTTAGTCGGATTACCAGCCAGCCAGGGCAAATCATTGGCAGGGCGTCATTTTCCGATTCTGGTTTCTTTATGACGACGGTGTGAAATGGTTGCCATGTTGCATTGCACAAAACGCATTGCTGCCATGCGTCAATCGCACTTTTAAATCGATATGGGTCCACCTATTTTAGCACCGTACAGAAAAGATGAACGAACGAACAAAGACGTAAACGAGCAAATATCATGAACCTGATCCGCAACTACCGCAACTGGCGCCGCTACCGGGACACCGTCTCCGAGCTGAGCCGCCTGAGCAACCGTGAGCTGAGCGATATCGGCATCAGCCGCAGCGACATCGCCTACGTGGCCCGCAAGGCTGCGTAACCAATCGGGCCGAGCCCGGCCCGAACCGAATTGAGAGACAAGACAATGAACCTGATCCGCAACTACCGTAATTGGCGCGCTTATCGCGACACGGTTGAACAGCTGGGTCGCCTGTCGAACCGCCAGTTGGAAGACATTGGCCTGTTCCGCATGGAGATCAAGCAGGCTGCTCGCAAGGCAAGCTAAGTAATTTCGCCAGGGTCTACCTCCTCCCAGACCCTGACGGATACGGTCACCCCTTACCTCCTCCCAAGGGTTGACCACCGAAACGGCGCCCGCCGCACTCCTCCTCCCAGCGGCGGGCGTTGTTTCCGAAAAGAGTTTCGCCCTCTCCAATTGGCGAAAGGAATTTTGTCAGAGCCGACCTCCTCCCCGGCGATGACGAATAGGTCGGCCCTCTCCTCCTCCCTGAGGCCGACCACCGAAACGGTGCCCGCCGCACTCCTCCCAGCGGCGGGCATTGTTTCCGAAAGAGAGTTTCGCCCTCTCCAATCTGGCGAAAGGAATTTCGTCGAAGCCCACCTCCTCCCGGGCAACGACGAATAAGACCGGCCTCCTCCTCCTCCCTGAGGTCGGTCACCAAAACGACACCCGCCGGACCTCCTCCCCCGGCGGGTGTTGTGTTTTTCAACTCCATCGAAGCCTATGGGACCCAACCGCCATTGCGACAATTGCATTCGCACGGCTGAAGGATTATTGCGGGCCGCATGAGCAAGAACCCCATTCACATCATTGGCGGTGGTCTCGCCGGTTCGGAAGCCGCCTGGCAGGCTGCCGAGGCAGGCGTGCCGGTGATCCTGCACGAAATGCGTCCGGTACGCGGCACCGATGCACACAAGACCCAGGATCTCGCCGAACTGGTGTGTTCGAACTCCTTCCGATCCGATGACGCGGAATCCAATGCTGTAGGACTGCTGCACGCCGAAATGCGGCTGGCCGGCTCACTGATCATGGCTTCGGGCGACGCCAACCAGGTTCCGGCCGGCGGTGCACTTGCCGTCGACCGCGATGGTTTTTCGGCTGCGGTGACCGCCAGGCTCGTGGCACACCCGCTCATCACCGTCCAGCGCGAGGAAGTGACTGGCCTGCCGCCCGCGGAATGGGGTCAGGCCATTGTCGCAACAGGACCGTTGACGGCGCCATCGCTCGCGGAGGCGATCGCCGCCGAAACCGGTGCAGATGCGCTGGCCTTCTTCGATGCCATCGCGCCGATCGTGCATTTCGACACGATCAACATGGATGTTGCGTGGTTCCAGTCTCGCTACGACAAGGTCGGCCCTGGCGGCACCGGCAAGGACTACATCAACTGCCCGATGGACAAGGCGCAATACGACGCTTTCGTGCAGGCCCTGATCGAAGGCGGCAAGACAGAATTCAAGCAGTGGGAAGGCACACCCTATTTCGATGGCTGCCTGCCGATCGAGGTAATGGCCGAGCGCGGCGCCGAAACGCTGCGGCATGGGCCGATGAAACCAATGGGCCTGACCAACGCGCATAACCCGACGGTCAAGGCCTATGCCGTGGTGCAGCTGCGGCAGGACAATGCTTTGGGCACGCTCTACAACATGGTCGGTTTCCAGACCAAGCTGAAGCATGGCGAGCAGGTACGCGTCTTCAAGACCATCCCTGGACTTGAGAATGCCGAATTCGCACGGCTCGGCGGACTGCATCGCAACACCTACATCAACTCGCCTACCTTGCTCGATGACTCGCTGCAGCTGAAAAGCCGGCCCGGCCTGCGTTTTGCCGGCCAGATCACCGGCTGCGAAGGTTATGTCGAAAGTGCCGCGATCGGCCTGCTCGCCGGCCGCTTCGCTGCCGCCGAGCGGCTCGGCTTGCCGATCTCACTGCCACCGGCCACCACGGCCTTCGGCGCGCTGCTCAACCACATCACCGGCGGCCACATCACGTCCGACGACGAACCGGGCAAGCGTTCGTTCCAACCGATGAATGTCAATTTCGGCCTGTTTCCGGCGCTGGAGGCTGGCACAAAACTGCGCCCCGACGGTTTCGAAGGCCGTTTCCGGGGAAAAGACAAATCGATTGCCAAGAAGAAGGCAACGACAGCGCGCGCGCTGGCCGACTGCCGTGCATGGCTCGGCCTGCCAGCGCAGGCGCAGGCGGCAGAGTAGCGGATTTACCTTCAGGCCCCGGCAGACTAGTCTGCGTCCCTCGTGGTCGGGGGACCATCATGCTTCGGAAAAGAACTGTCCTTGCTGCCGTCCTTCTGGCGGCTTTCACCGGCTGCACCACAGCACCCGAGGCATTGCAGTCGCTCGGCGACCGAAACTACATGCGCTATGCGACGGGCAAGCCCTATGCACAGATCGCGTCGCAAAGCCAAATGTCCGTCGAAGGCCTGGCAGGCGCGACCATCTACGGGCCGATGATCGGCGAATACCGTCTGGTCGACGGCGATACGGTTTACCGGCACATCGACAATGTCGAATCCACGCGAACGGGTGTGAACGCAGGGCTCTTGATGCAGCGCGAAAGCGTCGGCACGCGCTACCGGCTCGCTTATTTCCGTGTGGGTTCCGACGGTGTCGTCAAGGATTGGGCGACAGGCGCCTTACCAGGCGAGCGGCTGGGCTGCACCTGGTATGCAGGCGGTTTCGTCCAGCAATGCAGCAGCGAAACACAGCGCCTGCAAAGCCTTGCCGTCTACGATTCGCTGGTACGGACGTCCAGCGACATGCCGTTGTCTTCATGGGGCATTCCAATGGTCGGCGTTCAACAGCCGAAGGCCGGCTAACCAGGGCTCGGTAGGAAACCGGCTTGGCGGCTTTCTGCGCTCCGACCTTCTATTCGGCAGCCTCGATCTTCTGACCCGGCAGTCCCGGCTTGCCTGCTTCAGCAGGATTGCGGCGGACATAGGCCGCCTTCAGCGTTTCGGAGGTGTCGCGCGAACCATCATGGCTCCAGCCAGGCGGCATGAACAGATACCGCAGCCGCTGACCGGGTGTCAGACCAGGAGAAAACGCGTCCTTGAACATGCCGATCCATTCATGGAACGCCACCTTGAATGGATTGAAGGTGCCGATGTTCTTGACGATGCCGAAGCGCGGCCGATCCTCTTCCAGTTCCTCGACGAAGGTGCCGAACATGCGGTCCCAGATGATCAGCGTACCGGCATAGTTGGCGTCGAGATAACGCGGATTGGTGGCGTGATGCACACGGTGGTGCGACGGCGTGTTGAAGATGAATTCCACCCAGTTCCACATTTTGCCGATGGTCTCGGTGTGGATCCAGAACTGATAGATGAGGTTGAAGCCGTAGACGAAGGCAATGACAGCCGGATGGAAACCAAGCAGCACCAGTGGCACCTGCAGCACGAACATGCCGGTGAACAGGCCTGTCCAGCTCTGCCTCAGCGCCGTCGAGAGGTTGTAGTGCTGGCTGGAATGGTGGTTGACGTGCTCGGCCCACACCCAGCGGCACCGATGCGCGATGCGGTGATAGACGTAATAGCGCAGATCATCGATCAGGAAAGCGGCGATGCAGGTCCAAACCGACACGCCGAGATCGAAGAAACGGAATTGCCAAACCCACATCAGCGCTGAAAAGGAAACAATGCCGAGCAGGATTCCGGCCGCGACGTTGCCGGTCCCCATCATCAGGCTGGTGAGGGTGTCGCGGGTTTCGAACTCCCCTTTGGCTCGGCCCGTGCGCACCAGCCAGACTTCCAGCAGAATGGCGACGACGAAGAACGGGATGGCGAGCTTGGTGACATCGGGAAACTGATAAATCTCCATCAGGCGGCCTCCTGCCGAACCGACTGCTTGTTTGGATCGAGCGGCTGGAAAACCGCATGCGCCGTGGCGGCGTCAGCGAAGGCGAAGCGCCCGCCCCGCCAGGTGAAATCCCTGAAGCGCAGCGTCAGCACATTGTTGCTGTCGAGCTTGACTAATTCGATCTCGGCCGGCGTCACAATACGCGTCAAAAAGCGGTCTCCGATGGCATGGACGACACCCGTATGCCCGTCAGCGAGTTCGATGAAAGCCGTATCGCCATTTCCAGTGAGTTGAACCGTGCCCGGCTTGAGATCGGGAAAATCCACAGCAAACCGGTCCAGGGCCTGCCTGGCATCAGCCAGCCGCGTGGTGCGGCTGCCACCGGTGAAATGCACGGCCGCAACCGCCATCGAAATGCCGACGACGACCATCACCACGAGAACCGGCAAGCTGATCAAAGGCGCTCCTCCGGGCGAACGCCTCCCCGCGCCCAAACCCCGGCTTGAAAGCTATCATGATTGACGTTTACGTCAAAGAAAATCGACGCGAAAACGCGGCGACCAGCAGCACCATAGCCTTTCGCTGCTGTGGGCTCGAGAAAGCGCGCTCAGATCCAGCCACGGCCGGCCTGGCGCAACAACAGCCAATGCCGTTTCAGAGCCGAAAGCCGCACGTTCCCGGAAAGCAGTGCTGCCGCATCGCGACGGCTCATCGAAGCCAGATAGGCTTTCGTCAGTGCCAGCGGCAGAAAAGCCGGACGCAAGGAGGCCGGCAATACCGCCGCCCCACGTTCGAAGGCAGCAAGGTGCTCCTGCGCCAGGGCAATCATCGCCGTTGCGGCTCGTCCGGCCGCCGGACCACCGTCGCCGGCCAGGAATTCCGGCGGCGAAGTACCCACCGCGGTCAGAATATCTGCGGGCACATAGCACTGTCCCCTAGCCCGGTGCAGCGGTAGCAGAAGCAGCAAACCGGCGATCGCCTGTGCACAACCCGCATGGCCGGCAAGTTCGGCAAAGCGCGGCGCCTGCCCCGGGTCGAGCACGAGAGCGGCCAGTTGGATCAATGCCGACGCCGTCTCGCCGCAATAACCTTCGAGATCGGTGCGAGACGGCATGGGGTCGTCATAGAGATCGAAGGTGCGTGCTTCGAGATAGTTATCGAAGGCTTGCCTGGGCAGGTTGTATTGGCGGATCGCCGCCGTCAGCGCCTCCGCAAGTGGATTGCCCGCGCCGGCATCCGGCGCGTCCGACGCAATGACGTCCCGCCACCATTGCAGGCGGACCTCACCTGGCAATGCCTCGCGGATGCGATCGCGCACGCTGGCGATTTCAGCATTGAAGGCATAGAGCGCCAGAAGCGCATCGCGCTTGTCGGCGGGCGCGTAGAGTGCGGAAAGATAGCGGTCATGGTCGGCGGCTCGCACCGTATCCATGACGGTCCCGTGGGTGTCGCTCACGGTCAGTCGACCGCTATGAAGGCAGCGGCGACGGCGCGGTCTTCGGCTAGCAGCACATTATAAGTGCGGACGGCGGCCCCGGTTGACATCGGGTCGGCCGAAATCCCGGCCTCCCTGAGCGCAGCTTTCAGCGCCACCGGCAGCGGCCGCAAATCCTTGCCCATGCCAACCAACAGGATTTCAATATTGGCGGCTTCGGCCAACACCTTGTCGAAATCCGCCGCCATCAAGGCGGCGGGATTGGTCGGCTGCCAGCCGTGGATACCGGATGGAAGGCAGAGCAGCGAGCCGCGATGCGACATGTCGGCGAAGCGAAAGCCGCCATTGCCGTAGGCCTCGATCGCCGCGCGGCCTGGAAAATGCGCCTCGCGGATAATGATGCCTTTGCCGCCGAAGAGGCCTTTCGCCACAGGTCCTAATCCGTCAAGTCGTGATCGCTTTGCCGTTCACTGGCTTCTCTCCGGAAGCATCAGGAGCCTGACGCAACTTGAAGAGGATGAGCAACGGCGCGGCGATGAAGATCGACGAATAGGTGCCGAACACGACGCCGAACAGCATTGCCAACGTGAACGACCGGATCACCTCGCCACCGAACAGCACCAGCGCCAGCAAGGCCAGAATGGTGGTGACCGCCGTCAGCGTCGTTCTGGACAGCGTCTCGTTGATCGCTGTGTTCAGAATCTGCGGCATCGGCGTCTTCTTGTATTTTCGCAGATCCTCACGGACGCGGTCATAGACGACAATCGTATCGTTCAGTGAATAGCCGATGATGGTCAGAATCGCGGCGATCGACGACTGGTTGAACTCAATGCCTGTTACACAGAAGAATCCGATCGTCATGACGATATCGTGTACGGTCGCGACGATGGCACCGACGGCGAACTGCCATTCAAAGCGGAACCAGACATAGATCAGGATACCAACCAGCGCGACCAGCATGCCGATCGTGCCCTGCGTGGCGAGTTCGCTCGACACAGTCGGACCGACGACTTCGACACGGCGGAAATCATATTTGTCCTGTAGCTCCGCGCGCACCTTGTCGATGACGCTCTGCTCGGCATTGTCGCCTTCTTCCTGTGCCGCCACACGGATCAGAACATCGGTCGGACTGCCGAACTGCTGGACCTGTACGTCGCCAATGTTGAGTTCCGACAGCTTGCCGCGGATATCGGCGATGTCCGCCGGCCCGCTCTTCGACTGCACTTCGATCGTCGAACCGCCCTTGAAGTCGACGCCGTAATTGATGTCGACTGTCATGAACAGCACCACAGACATGATCGACAGCAGCGTGGACAGTGCGAAAGTCCAGCGGCGGACGCCCATGAACGGGATGTTGGTGCCAGGCGGAACAAAGGTCACCGGCGCGCGCGGGAGTTCCTTCGGCTTGGCACGACGCAGCCAGATCGAGACCAGCAGGCGCGTAAAGGTGAAGGCGGTAAAGACAGTGGTCAGGATGCCGATCGCAAAGGTCACGGCGAAGCCCTTCACCGGGCCAGAACCGAGCCAGAACAGCACGATGGTGGCGATGAAAGACGTGACATTGGAATCGACAATGGTCGCCAGTGCCTTGGCGAAACCGGTGTCGATTGCCTGAATGACCGACCGCCCCTGTCGACGTTCCTCGCGAATGCGCTCGTAGATCAGCACGTTGGAATCGACCGCCATGCCGATGGTAAGCACGATACCGGCGATACCCGGCATCGTCAGCGTGGCGCCGAGCAGCGACAGCAACCCGACGATCATGGCGACATGCACAACCAGCGCGATGTTGGCGAGGAAGCCGAGGAAACCATAGGCCACGAACATGAATCCGACGACCAGGATCGAGCCGATGATACCGGCGATCTTGCCGGCCTGGATCGAGTCCTGCCCAAGGCCTGGACCGACGGTGCGTTCTTCGACGACGGTCAGCGTTGCGGGCAGCGCGCCGGCGCGCAGCAGGACCGCGAGGTCATTGGCGCTCTGGGCGGTGAAATTGCCGGAAATCTGGCCCGTGCCACCAAGGATCGGCTCGCGAATCTGCGGTGCCGAAATCACCTGGTTGTCGAGGATGATGGCGAAGAGCTTGCCGACATTCTGCTGGGTCGCCTGGCCGAAGCGGGTAGCGCCCTTGGAATCGAAACGGAACGAGACGACCGGCTCGTTGTTCTGCGAGTTGAACGTCGCCTGCGCGTCGACGAGGTTTTCACCAGAGACGATGACGCGGTTCTCGATCAAATACGGAACCGGCGGATCATCCTTCGAATAGAGCACGCTCGAGCCTGCCGGCGGACGGCCATTGATGGCCTCCTGCACCGGCATCGTCTGATCAACCATCTGGAAGGTCAGCTTGGCGGTCTGGCCGAGGATTTCTTTCAGCCGTTGAGGGTCCTGCAGGCCTGGCACCTGCACCACGATGCGGTCGTCGCCCTGGCGCTGCACGATCGGTTCGGTGGTGCCGAGTTCGTTGACACGGCGGTCAACGACCTCGATCGACTGCGTCAGCGCTGTCGAAGAACGGTATTTAATGCCCGCATCCGTCATGGTGAAGCGCAGCAGACCGGGTTCCGGCTGGTCGTCCGTCCACTCGGTGATGGTGCCACCGCCGAACAGGCCTGACGTTATCGGTGCTGTCAGCCCCTTCAACGCGTTCTTGGCGGCATCCACCTGGGCAACATCGCGGATGCGCACCTGTACGACCCGGCCGGAACCGGACAGACCGGTGTAGCCGATCTTGGCATCGCGCAGCAGTGTCCGGATTTCGTCACGGCTGGCTTCGAGCCGATCCTTGATCAGATCGTTCTGATCGATCTGGAGAAGAATGTGAGAACCACCCTGCAGGTCGAGACCCAGGGTCATCTGCTTCTTCGGCACCCAACTCGGCAGCTTGGCCAAAGTGTCGGCCGGAATAAGATTGGGCGCGGCAAGGACGAACGTGACGGCAACAGCCAGCCAGATCAGGATTGCCTTCCAGCGCGAAAAATAGAGCATGTTCTACGATCCAGTGGGCCGATCCGGCGTGCCGGGCACGCCGCAGCGCTTAGTTCTTGGCGTTCTGGTTGGCAACCGGCTCGCCCTTGACCCGCACGTCGGCGATGGTGCTGCGCAGAGCGGTGACCTTCAGGCCGTTGCCGAGATCAACCTCGAGTTCGTTGTCGTCCACCACCTTGGTAACCTTGCCGACAAAACCGCCGCCGGTGACGACCGTGTCGCCGCGGCGGATCGCGGACAGCATTTCGCCGCGCTTCTTCATCTGCGTACGCTGCGGACGGATGATCAGAAAATACATGATCACGAAAATGAGGACAAACGGCAAAATGCTGATGAAGACATCAGGGGTAGCGCCAACGCCCTGGGCGTATGCCGGTGTCACGAACATCGAAAACTCCTGAGACGTAGAGGAAAGCCGTTATCCGGCCCACGAAATTTGCGCGGAATATAGTCGGTAAAGCCACTATTGCAACCATTCCCCACCCTGCTCCCACCACTGTTGTGCCAGCGTGTCGCTTTGGTCGCACCAATGCTTGCAAAAAGCGGAACCTCATGAGAGAACCGTACGGTACGGTACGCACGCAGATGCGTACATCATCACGATGCCGAGGACGTCCCTTGCCCCAGGAAAACATCGAAGCGCTATCCGAAAAACTCGATCGCCTGATCGAAGCCGTTGCCCGGCTGGCACCGCCACCGCCGCCGAGGACCGACATTGCCGCGGCCGACTGCTTCGTCTGGCAGGCCGATCCCGGCTATCTCGAGCCGATCGCCAAGGTGAACAGGGTCGACATCTCCCTTATCCGTGGCGTCGACCACGTGCGCGACATCCTGTTCGACAACACGGAGCGTTTTGCCTCCGGCTATGCTGCAAACAATGTGCTGCTGTGGGGCGCGCGCGGCATGGGCAAGTCTTCGCTGGTCAAGGCTGTCCATGCTGCGATCAACGCATCCGGCAAACCAGGCGGCCCGCTCAAGCTGATCGAGATCCATCGCGAGGACATCGACACCTTGCCGAAGCTGATGGCGATGCTGAAGATCGCCCCCCATCGTTTCATCCTGTTCTGTGACGACCTTTCCTTCGACCATGACGACACTTCCTACAAGTCGCTCAAGGCAGCGCTGGAAGGTGGCGTCGAAGGCAGGCCGCACAACGTCATCTTCTATGCCACCTCGAACCGCCGTCACCTGTTGCCGCGCGACATGATCGACAATGAGCGCTCGACAGCGATCAATCCGTCAGAGGCGGTAGAAGAAAAAGTGTCGCTGTCAGACCGTTTCGGCCTGTGGCTCGGCTTCCACAAATGCTCGCAGGACGACTATCTCGACATGGTCAACGGCTATGTCACCCATTTCGGATTGGACATCGATGCCGACACGCTGCGTGCGGAGGCACTGGAATGGGCAACGACGCGCGGCAGCCGTTCCGGCCGTGTCGCCTGGCAGTTCACGCAGGATCTGGCCGGCCGCCTCGGCAAGCCGCTCTAACAAGCTGATTCATCGACATAAACCGAAAAAGCCCGCTCCTCGAGGAGCGGGCCAAGCTGCCGGGCCGGACTGGAGGTCGACGACCCGCGATCTTCTTGTTCTTCTATTCGAGGCCCGGCCTACTCGAGGAAGGTTTGCGGATCGACCGGCGACGAATTCTTGCGTACCTCGAAATGCAGCTTCGGCGACTCGGTGGTGCCGCTCATACCGGATCGTGCGATTTCCTGGCCGCGCTTGACCTTCTGGCCGCGCTGCACCTCCAGCGAGGAGGCGTGGCCGTAGACCGTGACAAGGCCATCTTCATGCCGCACCAGCACGGTGTTGCCGAATTCCTTCAACCCGTCGCCGGCATAGATGACGACGCCGTTCTCGGCAGCCTTGACCGGTGTGCCTTCCGGAACCGCGATGTCGATACCACCCGTTCCCGACTTGTAGCCGGAAATGACGCGACCGCGCACCGGCCAGCGCATCTTGCCAATACCGGTGGCATCGGGAGCCTCGGCGGCGTCGCTCTCGGCCTGCTGAATGACCTTCTGGTCCTTCTTCGGCGGTGTATAGGTGGCCAGCGTGGCACTCGGCTTCTCCGGTGCCGGGATTGAAGCCGTGTTGACGGCATCGACCGCAGCCGCGGGCTTGGCGGCAGCCACTGCTGCCGCAGGCGCGGCACCCGCAGCAGGAACCTTCAAGGTCTGGCCGATGCGCAGCAGGCCGTCCTGCATGCCGTTGGCCTGCTTCAGCGCAGTGGTCGAAACACCGGTCTTGCGAGCAATCGAAGACAGTGTGTCGCCCTGCTGGACGGTGTAGCCGCCTGCCCCACCCTTCGGCTGCGCGGCAGCGACTTGGGCTTCCTTGGCCAACTTCGCCTTCGGATCGCTCGCGGCAGCCGAGGTGTCGACCTGAGCTGCAGCCTTGCCTTCCTTGACCTTCGGCTGCTGCGGCAGAACAGCTACCTTTTCCACCGGCGCGTTGCCGGGCAGAGGCACCTTGTCGGCCGGCACATCGTATTTGGTGCCGCGCGACGACTTGGCATCGGCAACGTTCGGATCATTATCCGGCGCGGAAACCGGTGCCTTGTTGGTATAGACATAGGTCGGGATGACCAGCTTCTGACCACTCTTGAGTCCGTCGGCCGAGGCGAGACCATTCGTCTTCATCAGGACGTCAGCCGGCACACCGTAGCGGCGCGAGAGGTTGTAGACGGTCTCGCCCTCACGTGCGGTGATCTGCGTACCGCCGGCCCGCGACCAGCCCTTCACTTCCTCTGCCACGATCTGCGTGCTGGCAATCGTGGAATTCACCGGCGCCTGCAGCTGATTGACGCCGCCAGTTACGGTCTGATCGACCTTGGCGACCTTCGCCGCGCCCTGCGCCATGATCGGTTCAGCGACAGAACGGGCCTTGTTGACAGCCGGCGCAGTCGCTTGCGCTACCGTCGGCAGCGGCTGCGACGAAACCGGCGACAGGCTGGAACGGGTGACCGACGAGCGCGAATAGTTGACATTGGATGCCTGATACTGCGCGTCTCCCGGATAAGGCTGGGAAGCAGCCGGCTTGGTTATGATTGAACGCTGATTGTCGGTCGAGGCCGTCGCCATCGTATCGACACCACCGAAGCGGGCAACCTGGGAACTACACCCAGAAACAGCTCCGATGACCAGCAACATGGCGCAGCCACGCGTCAAATTGCGTTTGTTTGCCTTCAAGGATTTGAACTGCATCGCAACAACCCGCACTTACCCGGTACTCACTGTACCTGATTAAAGCGCGTTAATGTTACTGGTCGGTTAAGCCGTTAGAATCCGTCGAAATTTTTCTTAAAATGTTTGTCCGGATCGGGGCGGTACGTGCACCGGAGATCAAATGAACGCTGCAGCCCCCGGCAAGATCGGCTGGAAACGCACCGTACCGATATCCTCGCGTTCGAAACGGCTGCCCACCTTGATCAACTTGGCCAGCACCTGTTCCCCCTCTTCCGGGCCGATCGGAGCGATCACCGTACCGCCACTGGAGAGTTGGTCGAGCAGAAAACGCGGCAAAGTGTCAAAGGCTGCCCAGACGATGATTCGATCGAATGGCCCTTCATTGACGAGTCCGTTCGAACCATCGGCATGACGCGCGAACACATTGGTAATGCCGAGTGCTTCGAAGCGCTGCTTGGCAAGTTCGATAAGCGACTTGTAGCGATCGACGGTGACAACACGCGCAGCCAACCGCGCCATGGCGGCCGCGGTAAAGCCTGAACCGGTGCCGATCTCCAGCACGCGATTGCCGGGCTCGATGTTCAGCGCGGTAATGACGGCGGCCTGCAGGTCAGCTCCTTCCATCGCCTCGCCGCACTCGATCGGCAACATGCGATCGGTCCAGGCGATGGAATGGAACTGGCCGGAAATGAAAGCCTGGCGTGGCGTCGCTTCGAACGCAGCGATCAGCGGTTTCGGAACGGCACCCTTGCCGCGCAGGCGAAGCAAAAAGGCAGCAAACCCCTCGCGTTCGTCGAAACCACCGGTCATGCAAGCGCCTTCGTCAGTTGGTCGCGGATTTCGTATGCGGTCAGATCAAGGTGGAGCGGCGTTACCGAGACCAGCTTGTTGCGCATGGCATGAAGATCGGTGCCAGCCTTGCCTTCCGCTGGCTCGCGGCCGAAGCGCAGCCAGAAATAAGGCAGACCCCGGCCGTCGCGGCGTTCATCAACCCACAGCGAATGCACCAGCTTGCCTTGCGAAGTCACTACCGTGCCGGAGACTTCCTCTGGCGCGCAGTTCGGAAAATTGACGTTGAGCAGCACGCCTTCCGGCAAGGGCGTAGTAACCAGCTTCTTCAGCAATGCCGGTGCCAGTGCCTCGGTCGTTTCGTAAGGGACGACGCGATCCTCGCCGACATATGAATATGCCTGACTGATGGCGATGGAACGCACACCGAGCAGCGTGCCCTCCATAGCCCCTGCCACCGTGCCCGAATAGGTGACATCGTCGGCAATGTTGGCACCGGAATTGACGCCGGACAGAATGAGGTCCGGCAGTCCGGGCAGGATCTTGCGTGCACCCATGATGACGCAGTCGGTCGGCGTGCCGCGCACCGCATAGTGGCGATCACCGATCTTGCGCAGGCGCAACGGCTCGGAAATGGACAGCGAATGCGCATAGCCGGATTGGTCGGTTTCCGGTGCCACGACCCATACATCGTCCGAAAGCGTTCGGGCGATGCGTTCCAGCGAAGCCAGTCCCTCGGCATGGATGCCGTCGTCGTTGGTCAGAAGAATACGCATTATTTCGATTCGATTCTTTCCAGGCCGCCCATGTAAGGCTTGAGCGCTTCAGGAATGGTTACACTGCCATCCTCGTTCTGATAATTTTCCATGACGGCAATGAGTGCGCGCCCGACAGCAACGCCCGACCCGTTCAACGTATGCACGAAGAGGTTGCCCTTGCCTTCGCGGTCCTTATAGCGGGCGTTCATGCGGCGGGCCTGGAAATCGCCGCAGACCGAGCAGGACGAGATTTCGCGATAAGCGTTCTGCCCGGGTAGCCAGACCTCGATGTCGAAGGTCTTGCGCGCGCCGAAGCCCATGTCGCCGGTGCATAGCGCCACGGTGCGGAACGGCAATTCAAGCCGCTTCAACACTTCCTCGGCGCACTGCGTCATGCGCTGGTGTTCGGTGAACGACGCCTCCTGATCGGTGATCGAGACCAGTTCGACCTTGTAGAACTGGTGCTGGCGCAGCATGCCGCGCGTGTCACGGCCGGCCGAACCGGCTTCCGAGCGGAAGCATGGCGTGAGTGCGGTGAGGCGCAACGGCAGCCTGTCATGCGCGACGATCTCTTCACGCACCAGATTGGTAAGCGGCACTTCAGCCGTCGGGATCAGGCCCAGCCGGCTCTCGCCATGCGGGGTGAAGAAAAGATCCTCTTCGAATTTTGGCAACTGGTTGGTGCCGAAGAGCACTTCGTCGCGCACCAGAAGCGGCGGCTGCACTTCCGTGTAGCCATGCTCGGTCGTATGCAGGTCGAGCATGAACTGGCCGAGCGCGCGCTCGAGCCTTGCCAATTGCCCCTGGAGAATGGTGAAGCGCGAGCCCGACAGCTTGGCAGCGCGCTCGAAATCCATCAGGCCCAGCGCCTCGCCGATCTCGAAGTGCTCCTTGACCCAGTTCGGCCGCGTGGCGACCTTGCCGACCTTGTGTACCTCGACATTGTCGTGCTCGTCCTTGCCGACCGGAACGTCATCCAGCGGCACGTTGGGTATGACAGCCAGGAGACCCTCGAGCGCCTCATCAAGCCGGCGCTCCTCGGCTTCACCACCCTGGATGAAGCTTTTGATCTCGGCGACTTCGGTCTTCAGCTTTTCAGCCAGCTCGGCATCCTTCATGCTGAGCGCCTTGCCGATCTCCTTGGACACGGTATTGCGGCGCTCCTGCGCCTCCTGCAGCCGGCCGAGATGCGCACGACGGGCTTCATCCCTGGCAATGATGTCCTCGACGGTGGACTGCGCATCGGCCTGCGACCACGAGCGCTTCACCAGCGCTTCAACGAGGGCCTGCGGGTTTTCGCGAATCCATCTGATATCGAGCATGTCCATCCATCCTGAAGAGGGAGCCGTGGGGTAACTCTCCTCGGCCCAGGATGCAAGGGTGGGACGGCCTGGCGCGCCCGGAACGGAAAATCAAAATCGAGACTTCGTGCCCCAGGCGGCACCATCATTCGGTCCGCCGCAGGATGCCGAAATTTCGCCAACGAGATACGACTCGCGACCATGGGCCAGAAGACGGTGGCGACCGGAGAGCTGGATCAGGATTGTTGCGCAGGATCCGCAGAAGATTCGGAAGACTGCTCCCCAGTGGAGTCGTCTGCTTCCTGCTTCTCCCGTGCCAGTTTTTCGCGCTGCTGGCTTTTCTCGATCATACGCGCTGTCCAGATCGCGACTTCGTACAGGATGATGGTGGGTAGCGCCAAACCGATCTGGCTGAGCGGATCGGGCGGTGTGAGCACGGCTGCGACGACAAAGGCGATGACGATCGCCCAGCGGCGCTTATCGACCAGCGCTTGCGAGGACAGCATGCCGACGCGCGTCATCAGGCTGGTCACCACCGGCAACTGGAAAACCAGGCCGAAGGAGAAGATCAGCGTCATGATGAGGCTGAGATACTCCGACACCTTGGGCAGCAGCGAAATCTGCACCTCGCTGTCCGTTCCGGCCTGCTGCATGGCGAGGAAAAACCACATCACCATCGGTGTGAAGAAGAAATAGACAAGGGCTGCACCCATCAGGAACAGGATCGGCGAGGCGATCAGGAACGGCAGAAAGGCAGCGCGTTCGTTCTTGTAGAGACCGGGTGCGATGAACTTGTAGATCTGCGTCGCAATCAGCGGAAAAGCGATGACCATGCCGCCGAACATGGCGAGCTTGACCTGCGTGAAGAAAAACTCCTGCGGTGCGGTATAGATCAGCTCGACCTTATGCGGATCGAGCCCGGCCCATTGCGTCGCCCATTTGAATGGGACGACCAGCAGGTTGAACAGCTTCTTGGCAAAGAAGAAGCAGACCAGGAACGCGACAAAGAAACCGCCGATCGACCAGATAAGCCGGCGACGGAGCTCGATCAGATGTTCGATGAGCGGGGCCGACGACTTGTCGATCTCGTCCTTTTCAGAAAGGCTCACTTGGCGGTCCTCGCCGTCTTCTTTGTGGGAGCGGGCGCCTTTGCAGTTGTCGGCTTGGCCGCCGCCTTCTGAGCTGGCGTCGCCTTCGCTACGACCTTGGCCGCAGTTGAGGTTTTGGCGACGGGAGCGGGCTTGGTTGCACCCGGCTTGGCCGATGCCTTTTTGTCGGCTGCCTTGGGTGCCGCTTTTGCAGCAGCAGGCTTGGAAGCAGTTTTCGGCGAAGCATCAGACGCTTTGGCGGCTGGCTTGCGCCTTGCCGGCGCTGCCGGAGTTGCAGACGCAACAGGTTCCACTGCCGGAACGGCTGGCGCTGCCGGCATGCTTTCCGGGCCGTTCACGCCGGGCAGGACGGTAGCGCCGTTCTTCAGTGGCTCCGTCGCCTGCGGTTCACCTGCGGCTGGAGCCGTCGGATCTTCCGCCGGCTTCGGCTTCATCATGTTGTCGACACCAGCGCGCACATCGGCGGCGGCCTGCTCAAACGGATTGAGCTGCTTGCGGATTTGAGCCGCCGGATTGAGACCGCGCAATTCGTCGACCGATTTCTTGACGTCGTCGAGCTCGGCTTCCTTCAGCGCATCGTTGAACTGCTTCTGGAAGTCACCGGCCATGGAACGCAGCTTGGCCACCGTGCGGCCAAAGGTACGCAGCATGTTCGGCAAATCCTTAGGGCCGACGACCACGATCATGACGATCGCAATCACCAGCATCTCGGTCCAGCCGACTTCAAACATGGCTCTGAGTTCCGACTAATGCCTGACGATGTCTCCGGAAAAGCAGCGGCTCAGCTCTTGCCGGCCTTTTCCTTCATCTTCGAGACGGTTTCGTCGGAGCGGTGCTCGACAGTGCGGGAATCGTCGGCTTCGTCGTCAGCCATGCCCTTCTTGAAGCTCTTGATGCCCTTGGCCATGTCACCCATCAGTTCCGGAATCTTGCCCCGGCCGAACACCAGGAGCACGATGACCAGCACGATCAGCCAGTGCCAAATCGAAAACGAACCCATTGTTTATCTCTCTTGAACTGTTTCCCTGCCGCTGATCTATGCGTTTTCGCATCCGGATTCAAACGGAACCGCGACAGCTTCTATCACGTGCGGCCAATTGTCAGCCGGATTTGTTGAGCGCACCCGAAAATACGCCGCTACCAAACAGCGCATGAACGGCTTTCGGTGAGCTGGCCAATCACTCTTCCGTGACGCGCGGCGTCAAAAGGCCAAGCTCTTCGAGATCGATGTCGGTCAACGGATCCTCGTCCTCGGTCAATTCGTCCGGATCGGCAGGGGGCTGCGGCACCGAGAAATTGGCCGGCATGCGGGTGGAAAGCAGCCCTGCCCCCTTCAGCTCCTCGATACCGGGCAGATCGCGGATCTCCTCCAGCGCAAAATGATCGAGGAACTTGTCGGTGGTGCCGTAAGTGACCGGGCGACCCGGTGTCTTGCGGCGACCACGCATCCTGATCCACTCGGTTTCCAGCAGCGTGTCCAGTGTGCCTTTCGAGGTCTCGACACCGCGAATATCCTCGATCTCCGCGCGCGTGACCGGCTGATGGTAGGCGATGATAGCCAGCACTTCGAGGGCTGCGCGCGACAGCTTCTTCTGCTGAACCGAATCCCGGCTCATCAGGAAGGCTAGGTCACCCGCGGTCCGGAAGGCCCAGCTATCGCCAACACGCACAAGGTTCACGCCCCGGCGCGAATAGATGTCCTGCAGCTCCGCCATGGCCGCCGCGACGTTGACGCCGTCAGGCAGGCGCTGGGCAAGTTGCTTCTCGGTCACAGGCTCCGCACTGGCAAAGACGATTGCCTCGGCCATGCGCACGGCCTCGGCCTGATGCAGGCGCTCCGCCGGGTTCTGGTCCTCGTCCTCGTCTTCCACCTTGAAGGGGATGACCGAAGCGTTGCTGCTTTCGCTCATTGCACGACCTCGACTGCCTTCACGCGTTGACGCCCTCGCAAGTAGAGCGGGGCGAACACCTCATCCTGGCGCATTTCCATGCTGCCTTCGCGCACAAGCTCCAATGTCGCCGCGAAGGAGGACGCCATGGCGGTGCGCTTTTCCTCGGGGCTCGCCAGATATTCGATCAGGAAGGAATCCAACGCAGTCCAATCCCCCGATACGCCGATCAGCCGGGCTAGAATGGTACGCGCCTCTTTGAGCGACCACACCCCGCGCTTGGCGATGCGCACAGTGGAGATCGCCTGCCGCTGGCGCTGTCCGGCGTAGGCGGTGAGCAGGTCGTAGAGTGTCGCCGAAAATTCGTTGCGCTTCTCGACGATGACCATTTCGGGCAAGCCGCGCTGGAAAACGTCGCGGCCAAGCCGGTTGCGATTGACCAAGCGTGCGGCTGCGTCGCGCATGGCTTCCAGGCGACGCAGCCGGAATTGCAGCACCGCCGCCATTTCCTCGCCGCTCTCGCCTTCTTCGCCGGGTTGCTTGGGGATGAGCAGCTTGGATTTCAGGAAGGCCAGCCATGCTGCCATTACCAGATAGTCAGCGGCGAGTTCGAGCCGCAGCGCCCTCACCTTCTCGACGAAGGCCAGATATTGCTCCGCCAGCGCCAGGATCGAGATGCGGGCGAGATCGACCTTCTGGTTGCGGGCGAGATGAAGGAGAAGATCAAGCGGCCCTTCGAAACCGGCGACGTCGACGACCAGCTCGGGATCGCCAGTGACACGATCGTCGTCACCCTCGGCCCAGAGGCGGTCCATCGGCGCGGCCTTGCCGGCTTTTTTCTCCGCTAGTTCCGCCACCTTGCCTCTTCTCTCACTCCATGCGGTTACGCGACCGCCTCGAAATAATCCGCGAATTCGGCCCGCAATTCAGCCTCTTCCTTGTCGTCATGCCCCTTGACCGAAGCGAGCGCCCGGTTGGCCCGCTCCAGCGCCTTGCCTTCCAGCGGTTTTGCCCGCGAGGCAATGGCGACCATCTCCTCCATGACGCCATTGCAGTGAAGGACCAGATCGACGCCCGCCGCAAGGATCGAGGCCGCCTTTGTCTGGAAATCCCCAGAAAGTGCCTTCATTGACGTGTCGTCGGACACGAGAAGCCCGTCGAAACCGATCTCGCCGCGGATGATCTCCTCCACGACCTTGCCGGAGGTGGTCGCCGGATTATCCGGATCGACCGCGCTGAAGATGACATGCGCGGTCATCGCGATCGGCAGGTGGTTGAGCGCCTGGAATGGGGCAAAATCATGCTTACGCAGTTCTTTCAACGACGTCGTCACCGTCGGCAGCTCGAAATGCGTGTCGGCGAAGGCCCGACCATGGCCGGGAATGTGCTTCATGACCGGGATGACGCCGCCTGACATCAGACCTTCAGCAGCGGCACGGCCGAGTGCGGTGACGATCGACGGGTCCTTGGCGTATGCGCGCGCGCCGATCACGTCATTGGCTCCCTCCACCGGAACGTCGAGAACCGGCAGACAGTCGGCTGTGATGCCGTAGCGCAGCAGGTCGAAGGCGTGCAGGCGAGCAAGCAGCCAGGCGGCACGCAAGCCGATCTCTTCGTCGTCGCGGTAAAGCGCGCCAAACGCCGCTCCGGCCGGATAGTTCGGTGCCAGAGGAGGCCGCAGCCGCTGAACACGCCCGCCTTCCTGGTCAATGAAGACCGGCGCTTCCGGGCGGCCGATGCAATCGCGTATCTCGGCGACGAGATCGCGGATCTGCTCCGGCTCGGAAATGTTGCGGGCAAAGAGGATGAAACCCCACGGGCATTCGCCCCGGTAGAAGCTTTTCTCCTCGCGAGAGAGCGATGTTCCGGCGCAGCCGAGGATGAGGGTCTGTGATTCGGTCATGGCCCGAGCTTAGAGCTTTCGCAAGCTCAAGGGAATCTGGGAGCGAACAGAGGCGAACGTCTCCGGTTGCAATCCAGGCGATACTCGGTCTGACATAGGATGCTGGCACACCAACATCCAAGGCCCGAAAAATGCTTCTGATCATCGGCACCGTTCGCTTGCCGCCCGAAAAATTGGCCGAAGCGCGCCCGGCAATGGAGCGCATGATCGTCGCCAGCCGCGCCGAAACCGGTTGCCTTGAATATTCCTACGCGGAGGACGTGCTGATCGCCGGGCGTATCCACGTCAAGGAGATCTGGCGCGACCAGCCCTCGCTCGACGCGCATTTCGCTTCCGACCACATCATGGCCTGGCGCGCTACCTGGCCGGAACTCGGCATCACCGACCGTGATCTTCGCGTCTACGAGATCGGCGAAGCACGGGCGACGTAACGACAGACGATCGTCTGGCCCGATAGAAGACGCGCCGAGCCCGATTGGCATACTGGTCTTGTGCCACGTAGATGATGCCAGTCCAGAACCAGACGATGATGAAAAACGATCTCGCCCGACCCACCATCATGCTGTCGGCCGGCATGGCATTGTCCGGCACAGCAGGGCTGTTCTCGATCATGTCAGGCCAACCGACGTTCAACGTTGTTTTCTTCCGCTGCCTGTTCGGCGCGCTCGTGTTGTTTGCCTGGGTGTGCCTGCGCGGTGGTTATGGCGACTATCTCCGCATCGCCAGGCGCCAATGGCCGCTTATCCTGATCAGCGGGTTGTGCCTCGTCATCAACTGGCTAGCTCTGTTTGAAGCCTTCAATCGCACCTCGATCGGCTTTGCGACGATCATCTATCACCTTCAACCCTTCTGGATCGTGCTGATCGCGGGTCTGTTTCTTGGGGAAAGACTGTCGCGCGACAAGCTTGGCTGGATCGCGGTTGCCTTCACGGGCCTCGTGCTGACCATCCTGCCCAAGATCGGCGCCATGCAGACGGACCGGAACTGGCTGATTGGCGTCGGCCTGGCGGTGGTCGCTTCCCTATTCTACGCGGCGACGACTCTGACCACCCGCGCCGTCAAATCGGTAAAGCCGGATGTGCTGAGCACGCTGCATTGCACGATCGGCCTCGTCGCCTTTGCCCCGTTTATGGGGACCGCAACGCTGACCGGCGGCCTGCCGATGTGGGGATGGCTGGCAGGCCTCGGCCTCGTCCATACAGGCATCGTGTACGTTCTGCTCTATTCCGCGTATCCGAAGCTACCGACCCCGGTTATCGCGGCTGGCGCCTTCTTCAACCCTGCCGCCGCGTTGATCACGGATCTCGTCGTGTTCGGGCGCTCGATCACACTCACCCAAGGCGCCGGGCTGGTCCTCATCCTGCTGGCCGGATTGGCGATCAATCTCGGCTGGCCACTGCTGTCTGGTTCCATGGCACGGAGCCGAAACTGACGATTTCCGCCGTCATGCACCTTGCTTGTAGCGAACAGGGTTATCAGGCTCAGCTTCGAAGATTTCAGCGCTGCGGGAAACAAGTGCCTCCAACGCGTCGGCGTTGAGGTCCGAAAACCGGTCGAAGCTGAAATTGTTGCGTCCGACGCGAAACGCGCCGAGCCTATCGGCGTAAAGCGTGGTGATCGGGTGTCCGTCGACGGTGACCGCGCAGTAGAGACTGATGTAGTTCTTCTGCAGCGCCAGCCCGATCACCGGCCAAGGCGTCTGTTTTCCGCTCCTGATCGCATAGAGGAACTGGCCGTAGCCGATCATCTTCATGCGCATGCCGGCCTGACCGGCCGGCGTGCCTTCATGAAAATATCGGCGAAGGCCTGGAGCTGCACGACGGATCAACCCATCAATCGCTTCGAGTTCGTCCCTGCGTTGAGGGTCGAACTCGAAGTAACTGTCCAGACTATCCGCGCGAACCTGAAACATGATCCGGTTTCATGCCGGCTGCAGTTGCTGCCTCGGCTGCGGTGGGAATGCCAGTGCAATGGCCACGGCACCCAGGCCGACGATCGCCGAGCCGATGAACAGCCAAGCGTAACTCGCATAGGCGTCATATACCCAGCCGCCGGCCAGCGGACCGAAAGCCATGCCGATGCAGGAGAGCATGGTGGCTGCGCCGAAGACGGTGCCAAGGATACGCGGGCCGAAGTAGTCGCGCGCCAGCACGGCATAAAGCGGCATGACGCCGCCATAGGTGCCACCGAAGATCACCGCAAGGGCGTAAAACTCACCCAACTTGCTGACCATCAGATAGGCAGCGATCACAACCGACTGGATGAGCAAGCCGGCAATCAGGACCGGCTTCACACCCAGCCGGTCGCCAAGGATGCCGAACACGACGCGACCGCCGAGACCGGCCAGACCTTCGACGCTGTAGATGGATACGGCTGCCATCGGGGCGACGCCGCAAGCCATGGCATAGCTGACCATGTGGAAGATCGGGCCGGAGTGAGCCATGCAGCAAGCAAAAAAGGTCAGCCCCAGGACCAGGAACTGCATGGACTTGAAGGCCTGGCCAACGGTCATGCCGTCACCGGCGATGTTCGCGCCCTCGCCATCGGAGACAAGGCTATCCGGCGCGCGCCGTACCAGAAGGGCCGCCGGGATGAGCAGCACCCAGGACATCACGCCGATATAGAACATGGCGGTGCGCCAATCATAGGCGGTGATCAGCCAGCGCGCGAAGGGCGAAATCGTCATCGGCGCCACGCCCATGCCGGCGGAGACCAGCGAAACCGCCAGGCTGCGATGCTTGTCGAACCAGGCCGTGGTGGCGACGATCATCGGCGCAAAGAAGGCGCTCGCCGCCAATCCGACCAGCACGCCGTAGATAGCCTGGAAGATCAGCAACGAATGGACCTGGCTTGCCAACACCAGCGCCAGCCCGAGCAGCACCGCGCCGATCAGCACCACAATGCGCGGTCCGAAGCGATCGGTGGCCGCCCCCCACATGAAGCCACCAACGCCCATGACCAGGAAATTCAGCGTCATCGCGCTGGAAATGCCGGCCCGCGACCAATTGGTGTCGACCGAGATCGGTTCAAGGAAAATTGCGAGGGAAAACATCGCACCCAGCGCAACACAGGTCATCAACGCACCCGCGGCGACGATCACCCAACGATAAGAAGTAGCCATATCCGTCCGCCTCCCAAAAGCAGGAAACTGCCGAAGGCGTGCCGACCACCGGCCCGCCGTCATCAAAATGACGTTTCGAGACGGTGGCCACCGACATTATTGGATGCGGTTTTCTTTTCGAAAGCAAAGACAACTGCCATGACCTGACAGCGGATTGCCCGTTGCAGCGCTAGTGGCTGCTTGACAGCTTCATCATGACGAGGCCGCTGACGATGAGGACTGCGGCCAGCACGCGCATCGGCGTCATCGCTTCGCCGAGCACCATCACGCCAACGGCAAAGGCTCCTACCGCCCCAATGCCGGTCCAGATCGTGTAAGCAGTGCCGAGCGGCAACGTCTTCATGGCAACCGACAGCAGCCCGAAGCTGGCGATCATCATGACGATGGTGATGATTGTAGGCGTGAGCAAAGTGAAACCTTCCGACTTCTTCATCGAGAAGGCCCAGACGACTTCCAACAATCCAGCGATAACGAGATAAACCCAGGCCATGACGACCCTCCTTTGGAGAGCCGGGCCGTCCCGGACATTCTTTCCCGATGTGGGGAGGTCGTCCTCTGTCCGGCAATTTAGGTTTTTTACGTATGGGAGCAAGAGCTTGGTGCGCATGGCTGCCATGCGCGCCATGCCAAAGTGCGTTGCCCGAGGATGTACGGGGTGCTAAATGCCGCTCTTCGCGACCCTCCATTGGAGCACCGGCATGGGGGCCTTACCGCAGTCAGACAGATAGGCCGCAACGACGCTTTCGTTGTTGCGGCGCGCTGTCCACTCTCATCCAATCGACTGGACTGACCGACAGACGCCGCTCGAATTCTTTTTGAGTGGACCCTTTGTCATGTCTAGAAAAAATCCCGTTTGGGCCCAGGGCCTGCCGGCGGCATTGCTGCTGATGGCCCCTTTCGACCTTCTCGCCTCGCTGGCGATGGACATCTACCTGCCCGTTGTGCCGGCGATGCCCGAAAAGCTCGGCACCAGCCCTGCCCTCATCCAGCTCACGCTCAGCCTCTACATGATCCTGCTGGGCGCCGGCCAGATCGTATTCGGGCCGCTGTCCGACCGCATCGGCCGCCGGCCAATCTTGCTTGGTGGCGCCATGCTGTTCGCGGCTGCCTCCTTCGGCCTCGCCGCATCGACGAACGGGCCGACTTTCCTCGGCTTGCGCCTGCTGCAGGCCGTGGGGGCATCGGCGGCGCTTGTCGCCACCTTCGCCACGGTGCGCGATGTCTATGCCGAGCGGCCAGAGGGCGCCGTCATCTACAGCCTGTTCAGCGCCATGCTGGCCTTCGTGCCAGCACTTGGGCCGATCCTGGGTGCGTTGATCGCCGACCAGGGCGGTTGGCGTGCCGTCTTCGCGGCACTGGGCCTGCTGGCGATGCCGGCACTCGTCAACGCCTCGATGCGGTGGCATGAAACCCGACCGGCAACCGCCAGAGCAAGCCATCCGGCCATCTTGCCCATACTGCTCAGCAGGGCATTCTGGACCTATACGCTGGCGTTCAGTGCGGCGATGGGAAGCTTCTTCGTGTTCTTCTCGACGGCACCACGTGTGTTGATCGGCCAGGCTGGCTATTCGGAACTGGTCTTCAGCCTCGCATTCGGTACCGTGGCCGGGGTCATGATTGTGACGACACGCTTCGCCAAGCGCTTCGTGGCCCGATGGAGTACCCGTGGCTGTGCGAAACGTGGCATGGTGCTGCTGCTGCTTGCGGCGGCGCTCCTTAGCCTCGGGCAAACACTCGGAGAACCGTCCTTCGTCACCTTCATCCTGCCGATGTGGGTGGCAGCTGCCGGCATCGTGTTCACCGGCACGGTTACGGCAAATGGCGCGCTGGCCGATTTCGGCGATCGCGCAGGCACAGCCGTGGCTCTCTATTTCTGCATAGAAAGCCTGATCGTCGGCGTTGCCGGCACATTGGCGGTGTTGGCATTCAACGGCGACACTGCCTGGCCATTGGTCGCGTACATGGCCGTCATGGCGACCGTCGTGCTGGCGGCGCTGACGTTGGATCGGCAGCATTCACGCTGACGGCCCTCTCCCGCGCGGCACCGCCGCGCGGGAGAGTTGTTACTTCCTGCCTTGCGGATAGATCGTTTCGCCGCGCTTCAGCATCGCGACGAAATCCGCGATCTTTTTCCTTCGGCCGGCTTCCGTCTTCATGTTGTGGATGCGGAAGACGAGTGCGAAGCGGTTCTGCGAACTCAACCTGGCGAACATCGCGCCCGCCGCCGGCTCGGCATCGATGGCGGCCTGGAGATCTTCCGGAACCGTCATGTCCTTGCTGCCCTTGTAAGCCTTGGCCCATCGTCCGTCGGCCTTGGCGGCATCCACTTGCCGCAACCCATGCTCGGTCATGCGGCCTTCCTCGATCAGTCGGGCGACATTATCGACATTGATCTGGCTCCAGATGCTTTTCCTGCCGCGCGGCGTATAGCGTTGCAGATAGCTGGTCTTGTCCAACCCCTTGCGGATGGCATCGATCCAGCCCCAGCATAAAACGGCGTCGATGGCTTCAAGCGGCGTGATCGAGGGCAATCCCGAGCCGACCTTGTGGATCTTGATCCAGATTTCCGTCTCGTTGGCATGGTTCAGCGACAGCCAACCATAGAAGCTGTCAGCATCCGGAAATTCTCTGACCTTGGCAGGATCGACCACGACGGATGCCATCAGTGCGCCTTGGCCGAATAAGCGAGTGTCAACGGCGCGGGCAAGGTACTGGCCCTCACGTCGAATATCTCGACAGCTTCGGGCAAGACGGTCAAAAACTCCTCGTCTCGCTCCAGATGCCGGATTTTCTTTGGATCGCTGCCGGCAAAATTCGACATGGACGGGATGTCCTTCCAGAAGGACATGACCATGAAATCGCTTTCGCCTGAACGATCCTGCCGCAACATCTGCACCCCGACGGCATATTTCTTCAGATCCGGCAGGCCTTCGGCATAGAGATAAGCCTCATAATCATCGGCCCGGCTGGCTGTAGTGCTGCCGCGCCACACGCGCACGATCCGTGCCGTCTGGTTTTCCTGCGTCATCGTTTCCTCCGTCGCTTGCGCCCCATGCCCCGGCGCCAGCGTTTTCCGGCGCGCAACGGCCTGTTGCCTGAGCTATATTTCCAGGATACTAATGGCTACATGCATTAGCAAGGAAAGATCGCCAACCGACGCAACCATCCTGACAAAGGAGGCTCATTTGCTTGCCGACACCAAGACAGGCTGGCCGCATCGCTTTATCGCAGGCAGCTTGTGCCTCGACTTCATCAATACGATCGATCTGCCGGGCACACCGAAAGAACGCGATCTGGTTGCCGATTACGGTGCGCTGATTGCCTGGAGTGTGGCGCGAGCCACGATGATGCCGGCGACAGGAAAAAAACTCCTGAGGTTGGCGAATGCAGCACCAGCCGATGCCAACCATGCGCTGGCCGATGCGCTTGAATTGCGCAGCGCTGTCCGCCAGCTTGCCGAGGCAGTTCAGACAGGCGGTGATCTTTCTCCATTGTTGCCTGGGATAAATGCCCATCTCGCACGCCTCGTCTCCCCGCCCCGTTTGCTGCCAACGGCGCGCGGCCAAGGCGCTGCCTACGACCTCCCGGGCCGGAACCTGGCAGAACCGCTCTGGCCGATTTTGTGGACACTTTCTACGCTGCTGGTCTCCGACGACCTCAGGAAGCTGGGCACCTGTCATGCGCAGGATTGCCGGGCCATTTTCATCGACCACACCAACAACCGCTCGCGCATCTGGTGCGCCAGCGATCTGTGCGGCAACCGCGAGCGCGTGCGCCGCGCCTACCGCGCAAGGCAAGTGAAAGGAACGTCACTCAAGAGCAACTGAGGCTTGCCACTGTTAGCCTCGCGGTCTGCTTGTCGGCATGTCGCATGAACGAACAAGCCGGGCTCCCAAAAGAAAACGGCGCAGCCAAAGCCGCGCCGTTTGTGTTCGGAAGGTTTCGTCCGGTTTACTTCGAGACGAAGCAGTTGCCACCAGCCGCCTTGTAGCTGGTGCACAGCTTGATGGCGTCTTCGCGGGACTGCGCCATCACGCGCACCCGGTAGAAGGTGCCCTTGCCGGCAACGTCGGCCTTGACGATGTTGGCGCTGCGGCCTGCCAGCACATTCGAATAGCGGCGAGCCAGATCCTGATAGGTCGACTGAGCACCCTCGACAGTCGGCTGCGAGGCGATCTGCATGGACCAGCCAGAAGTTGCAGGCGCCGGAGCCTGGGGCTGTGCCGAAGCGACCTGCTGCTGTTGCTGTGCCTGCGGCTTGATCTCGCCGGCTATGTCGACCGGCTGGTCAGACGGGCGCTGCGGCGCCAGCGGGGCAGCGGACGGGGTTGCAGCAACGGTGCTCGGCTTCGCCGGCTTCAGTGCGGGCTGATCGGCGCCGGCCTGCGGCACGGTGCCTGTCTGATCCTGCGCGACACGCTGTGGCGTCGGGTCGGTCGGTTCGGAAGCCGCCACAGGAGCTGCAGCCGGCTCCTCGCGCGGGGCAAGTGTACCGTCTGGCTTGACCACCATGGTGCGAACCTTGCGCGGCGTTACCAGCGCGCCTTCCGACGTGCCGGCGTTTTCCTGTGCAATCTGAGCAACGCGGTCTTCCGACTTCACCGGCTGTTGCGCGGTATTTTGCCCCTGCGCATCACCTTCGCTGTCGTCCGTGCCCGAGAAGGCGGCATTGCGCTCAGCCCGGTCGGCTTGCTCCTTGGCGACGACATCCACCGGCTCCTCGGCATTCGCGACCAGCTTCGGCTGGGTCGGTGTAGCCGGACGGGCGCCCTTGGCGACGGCGTCATAAACCTTGTTGTCCTGGTTGGGAATGACGGTTCCGCCCGGATTTTCTGGCTTCACCTTCATCGGCTGGCTGTCAGCCTTGACGATAGCCGGCGCATCCGAGCTCGAACCACCGCCGAACGAGAAAGCGAAGGCACCAACGCCGCCGACTACGGCGACCGCACCGACCAGAGCGGCGATCAGCAGACCGCGACGACGCGGCGCTTCATTCGCTTCGGCAGCAGCCGCGTCCGGGATGGTCATGCCCTCTTCAAGGTCCGGATCATAGTCGAAACCGTCGTCGGCAATCTGGCCGCCCTCGGCTGGCATGGCATGCCCCGGATTGCGGGAATCGTAGCCCTGGTAACCGAGATCAGCGTAAGCGGCAGCCGCGGCAGCGGCCTGCGGCGTGTCAGCGTAAGCCGGCATCTCGACACGGTCGCGCTTGTAGTTGTTGACGGCGTCGTCGTCATATTGAGCCGTCTTCGCAGGCGCCGCCGATTCACCCGGTAGCATCTCGTTGAGAAGCGTCGAGAATTCGGCGTCGAGTTCGTCGAAGTTCGAGGTTTCGGGCTTGTCCTGTTCGAAGGGAACTTCCGGGATATCAAGATCGTCCGCAAGTGCAACGACACGCTCCGGCACATCCATGGTCTCGATATCCGGCACGTCTTCGCGAACCGGCTGTGCGGGCTTTTGCCAGGACGCGGCGGCAGGTTGAACAACCGGCTGCGGCGCGGCCTCCGCGCGTGGTTCGACTTGCATGGCCGGCTGAACCGGGGGCAGCTGCGCCGGCGTCGAGAACTGCTGCACGGATGCAGAGTATTGCTGCGCAGGCGCGGAGTATGGCTGCGACGAAGGCGCCACCGGATTGCCGCGGCTCCAGGCCCGCATGGGCTGCGCGAAGGTAGCGGTAGCGGCAGCCGCGGCTGGAGCCGCCCATTTCAGCGCTTCGACCGGATCTTCTTCGACCTGCTCGACCGGTTCCTCGTCGAGTGTATCCATACCGCCGGCCATCGCCGCATCAAAGGCATCGGTGTCGAAATCGATGTCGTCTTCAGCGTGCGGGATCTCGTCGACAGCTTCGATATCGGCAGCGGCAAATTCCTCGACCAACGAAGCGTCAAGATCGGCTTCGACCTCGTGCTGAGCCGGCAGTTCAACCGTGGCTGGAGCCGCGGCAAACTGCGGGCGCCAAGCTTCGGCTTCAGCAGATGGGGCGGCAGCAGGGCGTGCGGTCATGCGTCCAAGCAGCGCGTTGAGCTCGTCTTCCAGGCTGCGGTCCTGCGCAGCGAGGGACGGGGTTTCAGCGGCCACTGCGGCAACGGGTTCGGCGGCAGCAATCGCCACGGCCTCGCTCTCGTCGTTGAAGGCGTCCTCCAGATCGACGTCGAAATCAGGCTCATCCTCGGCAACGACATCCGCCGGCTGCGCATGATGGCCAAAGGTTGGCATGAATGTCTGCTCGGACTGCGTCGGCTCGACTTCGACAGCCTCGACTTCAGTCGCCTCCGCCGCAACAACCGGCGCCTCATCGTGTGCGCTGAAATCCATATCGACATCGGCCATGGCTGTGTCGAAATGCGCATCGAAATCATCGCCAGCAACGGCAGCGCTCGGCTCGACGGCAAATGATGCCGACTCCTCGGCAACAGGCTCGGCAGAAACTTGCTCGGCAACGACGGGTTCTACCGTCGCGACAGGATCCCCGGCCGTTTCGTCCGCGAAGTCGAGATCGCCGAAATCAACGTCGCTCATCGCGGCTTCGTAATCTTCGAACTGCTGTCCGGTCGGCGTGGCTTGCGGCTGAACCTCATCATCGATCACGACAGCCTCGTCAAAGGCCTGTTCGTCCAGGCTTTCAGCGGCGGCAGCGAAATCGAAGTCTGGAGCATCATCCTCGACCGGAGCAGCTACGGCTGAAACCGCAGGTTCGGCAGCACGGAACTCCTGCTCCATCGAAGCGACGAAATCGTCGTCGACCGTTTCATCGGCATGCGGCTCGGTGGCCTGCGGCGGAAGGGCGGCGAGCGGCTGCGCCGCAGCGACCGGCTCTTCATCGTAAGCCTCGAATTCGCCCATCAATTCCTTTTCGAGGTCGATGTCGAAATCTTCGGCCTGCCCGGCAGTCGGCTGCGGCGCCGCCTGGCGCTGCACCGGCTCACGCGGATCAAAGCCCATGATGCGGGTCAGTTCCGCGAACGGATCGTCACTTGCGATGTCGTTGTGGTTGGCTACACGCGCCTGGGTTCTGTCTGCCATTGTCGTTCCCGAACTCGCACTCATCGGACGCCATGGACGTCGCGGAAGGTTGGCCCCTACCAGCGCAATGTGGGCAAATGGTGACAGGCTTTTCGGTCGAACCTAGCGCATTTCGGTCGGGGCATCCGCTCCGATCAACGCCAGGCCAGACGACAATACGTCCAGAACAGCCTGCACCAGCCCGAGTCTGGCATAGGTCAATTGTGGGTCGTTAACCTTAACAAAACGTAAGTCTACATGATCGTTGCCACGGTTCCACTGTGCATGGAAGCCACTGGCCAGATCATACAGGTAAAAAGCCAATCTGTGCGGCTCCTGCGACTGCGCCGCCTGCTCGATCAAACGTGGATATTCAGCGAGCTTCCTGATCAGCGCAAGCTCACCCTCGTCTTTCAGCAGATCAAGCCCGGCCGACAGTTGCTTGCGCGACGGATCGACGATGTTGAGCTGCTCCCTCGCCTGCCGGAATACCGAATGGCAGCGCGCGGATGCATACTGCACATAGAAGACAGGATTGTCTTTCGACTGCTCGGTGACCTTGGCGAAGTCGAAGTCGAGCGGAGCGTCGCTTTTGCGATAGAGCATCATGAAACGCACCGGATCGCGGCCGACTTCCTCGACCACTTCGCGCAGCGTGACGAAATCGCCGGAGCGCTTCGACATGCGCACGGGTTCGCCATCACGAAACAGCTTCACCAGTTGGCACAGCAGCACCGTGAGCTTCACGCGACCGTCGGTAACCGCCTTGGCGAGCGCCTCCAGCCGCTTGACGTACCCACCGTGGTCGGCGCCGAGCACATAGATCAGTTCGTCGAAGCCGCGCTCCACCTTATCCTTCAGATAGGCGACATCGGCGGCGAAATAGGTGAAGGAGCCATCGGACTTGACCAGCGCACGATCCATGTCGTCGCCGACCGCCGTCGAACGGAACAGCGTCTGCTCGCGGTCTTCCCAGTCGTCAGGCTTCTCGCCTTTGGGGGGCGGCAGCTTGCCTTTGTAGATGTGCCCCTTGAGCGTCAGATCGGCGATCGCCGCGCGGATCGCCTTGGCGTTGTCGGCATGCAGCGTGCGCTCGGAGAAGAAAACGTCGTGATGGACGTTGAGCAGCGCGAGGTCTTCCTTGATCATCACCATCATGGCATCGATCGTGCGATCCTTGACGATGGCCAGCGCTTCATCTTCCGGCATCTGCAGCAGGTTACGGCCAAACTCCTTTGCCAGCGCCTGCCCTACCGGCACCAGGTAATCGCCGGGGTAGAGGCCTGGCGGGATTTCGCCGATCTCGTCGCCCAGCGCCTCGCGGTAACGCAGGAAAGCGGAGCGGCCGAGCACGTCGATCTGCACGCCGGCGTCGTTGATCACATATTCCTTCGTCACCTTGTAGCCGGCGAAGGCGAGCAGGTTGGCCAGCGTGTCGCCGACGACGGCACCGCGCGTATGGCCGACATGCATCGGCCCGGTTGGATTGGCCGAGACATATTCGACATTGACCGCGAGACCCTCGCCGATCTTCGAGCGGCCATAATCCTGGCCTTCGTCGATCAGACCGGTGAGATGCCGGTGCCAGAACGCGTCCGTAAGCCTGAGGTTGACGAAACCCGGTCCAGCCACCTCTGCGCCGGAGACGTCGGCATCACCGCGCAAGGCTTCAACGATGCGCTCGGCCAATGCGCGCGGATTCTGACCTGCGGGCTTGGCCAGCACCATCGCGGCGTTGGTTGCGAGATCGCCGTGGCTGGCGTCACGCGGTGGCTCGACAGCGATGCGGCCAAGATCGAGCGTACCACCATCTTTGTCTTTCAGATCAAGGCTTTTCACGGTCTTGATGACCCGCGCTGTGAAGTCGGCGAAGATATTCATGAAAACTGCTCTGCGTTTATGCGAGAAGAACCGGTCTTTGGCCGGCGAAAATCGTGCCCGGCCTAGCTCAAATCAGGCGTTCGGTCAAACAAACGTCGGTGCTCCTTCAACGCATAGGTGTCGGTCATGCCGGCAATGAAATCCGCCACGTCGCGCGCCTTGATGCGGGCCTCGGCGCGATCGAGCCCTTCACGCCAGCCATCCGGCATGGCGCGCGGATCGGCGAAATAGGCGTCGAACAGGTCCTTCACGATCTGCTCGGCATCGGCGCGAACGCGCATCACTTCGGGATGACGGTAAAGCCGCGCATAGAGAAAGGTCTTCAACTCCTTCTCCGCCAGCGCCATCTCGTCGGAGAAACGCACGACGGTCTCACCGGCACCCCGCACAGCGTCCGGGCTGCCGGGAGAAAGACGGGCGAGATTGGTTTTGGCGGTGACGATGACGTCCTCGACCATCATGGTGATCTGGCGCCGCATCAGTTCGTGACCGGTGCGGACCGCATCAAGCGCCGGATAGCGCTCGCGGACGCCCTTGAGGATCGACCCCGGCAGGCCGACGGCCTCCAGCATGTCGAGGCTGATGAGACCCGAGCGAATACCGTCGTCGATGTCATGGGTGTTGTAGGCGATGTCGTCGGCGATGGCCGCGCATTGCGCCTCGATGCTGGCGTAGCGCGACAGTTCGAGGTCGTGCAGTTCCGAATAGTCAAGGATCGCCCTTGGTACCGGCCCTTTCAACCCTCTGCCCGCGGCATCCGTCAACGGACCATTGTGCTTGACCAGCCCTTCCAGCGTTTCCCAGGTCAGGTTCAGCCCGTCGAATTCGGCATAGCGGCGCTCCAGCCGCGTCACGACACGCAGCGACTGCGCGTTGTGGTCGAAACCGCCCCAGAGCGTCATCTTCTCGTTCAGCGCATCCTCGCCGGTATGGCCAAAGGGCGTATGGCCGAAATCGTGAACCAGCGCCACCGCTTCGGCCAGATCCTCGTCGACGCGGAGAGCACGGGCCAGCGCCCGCGCGATCTGCGCCACCTCGATCGTGTGGGTGAGTCGGGTGCGGTAGTGATCGCCCTCATGCGCAACGAAGACCTGCGTCTTGTGCTTCAGCCGGCGAAACGCAGTAGAATGGATGATCCGGTCCCGGTCACGCTGGAAAGGCGTGCGCGTCGGGCTTTCCGCCTCGTCGAACAGGCGGCCGCGCGAACGCGCCGGGTCGCACGCATAGGCTGCGCGTGGCCTGTAGCCGAAGCCGATATCGCCAAGCTCGCTGGTCATCGCCCCTGTCGCTGTTGACTTGCCCCGCCCCGCTTCATACCTATCATGCAGAACCGAACGCAAGGTGACGCCCATGGGTGCCGACGCCAAAACCGCCATGAAGGTCGAGATGACGGAATCCGCCGCGAAGCGGATTTCCAAGATCGTTGGCGACGAACCCGGCAAAACGGCATTACGCGTTGCCGTCGAAGGTGGCGGCTGTTCGGGCTTCTCGTACAAATTTGACCTGGTCGACACCCGCAACGACGACGACGTCGCCATCGAGCGCGACGGCGCCACCATCCTCATCGACGACATCTCGCTGATCTATATGGGCGGCTCGGTCATCGACTTCGTCGACGATCTGATGGGCCAGTCCTTCCAGATCAGGAATCCCAACGCCGTTGCCTCCTGCGGCTGCGGGACCAGTTTCTCGATCTAACATGCCTTCGATCGGCGCGGTCCGTCAGGTCGCGCTGTCGGCCGGGCGAAATCTCGATACCACGCTGGCCTTCTGGCACGAGGTGCTGGGTCTGTCCCTGCATTCGCGTTTCGATCCACCCGGCATGGCCTTCATCATGGCAGGTGACGTGCGGCTCTATTTCGCCGACGGCGTGCCGGCAGGCACCGTTTACCTCGACATCACCGACATCGAGACCTTCCACACTGAAGCCAAAGCCGCCGGCGTACCGTTCACCGCTGCGCCGGCAATGGTGCACCACGACATCAATGGCCTGTTCGGCCCGGCCGGCGAAAGTGAGTGGATGGCTTTCCTGAAAGATCCTGCCGGCAACACCATCGGGCTGGTGGAACGCAAAGCGGGCTAGAGCAATTCCAGGAAAAATACGTAACGGTTTTCCGTTCGAAATTGCGTAAAAACAGAGACTTAGAGCGTTTTCGAAAAAACGGAAAATGCTCTAAGTACCACCGGCTGCTGCCTCCAGATCGCGGCTCCTTGCGAAAAGCGTGGCCCAACAGTTCGATCCAAATCGAAACATTGCATGACGGCAACACGCTAGAGGACGATGAAACGTCACAAGGACAGCACGACCCGCCATGCCCGCCAAGACCGCTCCCGAACTTGCCTTGCTCGTCCTTCTGTCGACGCTGTGGGGCGCCTCCTATACCTTCATCAAGGTCGGCGTGGAGACCATTCCACCGGTGACGCTGATCGCAGCGCGAACCCTGATCGCTGGACTGATCCTGCTTGGGGTCTTGCACTGGCGTGGCCTGCGATTGCCGACGCAAGCGACGATGTGGGGCCGGTTCGTGCTGCAGGCGGTGCTGAACAGCGCGGTGCCCTTCACGCTGATCGCCTGGGCCGAACGCTCGATCGATGCGGGACTCGCCGTCATCCTCAATTCGCTGACGCCGATCTTCGCCTTCCTGCTCACCGCACTCATCACGAGGCATGAACAGGTAACGAGCCGCAAGCTGTTCGGTGTCGTTGCCGGGCTTGCCGGCGCATGCCTGATCATCGGGATACAGGCGCTGAACGGGCTGGGCACGCAATTGTGGGCGCAGCTTGCGATGGTGGCTGCAACCATCTGCTACGGCGCCGCAGCGATTACGGGCAAAAGCTTCAAGGGGACGGACCCGATGATCCCCGCCGCTGGCTCGCTGATTGCGGGAGCGATGATGCTCATACCGCTCAGCCTGGTCGTCGATCACCCCTGGTCACTGGCGCCTTCGACGCACTCTTTACTCGCGCTGCTCGGCCTTTCCGTCTTTTCAACCGCGCTTGCCTTCGCGATCTACTTCCGGCTGCTGCAAACGCTGGGCTCGGTCGGCGCCACCGCACAGGCCTATCTTAGGGTTCCCATCGGCGTGGCGATCGGCGTCATCTTCCTCGGAGAGACTGTTACCACAACAGCTGCAATCGGATTGGTGACGGTCATTGCCGGAGTTGTTGCGATGACCTCCTTACCCAGCCGCAGCAAGGCAACGGCAGAGGCGTGAACATGTGACGTAGCGATCGGGACGGTCCTGCCGATCCCTCAATGAGGCGCCAGTTGCCCCGTCAGTTGGCCGCGCCGGCCGAGATAAGCGATCAGGGGATCTTCCGACGCATTGCCTGCCGATGCGGCGGCATCGATGAACAGCGAAAACAGCGCGGTCTGGGAAGCGATATCGAGTTTTGCATAGAGATTGCGGCGATGCAGCTTCACCGTCGCTGGCGAAATGCCGAGCCGCGAAGCAGCGCCCTTCACGGAAAAGCCTCGCAGGATCAATTGGGCGACTTCGCATTCACGTGGGGTCAGCACACTGCGCCCGAAATTTCTCAACGCTTGCGCCAGCACGCTCTGCAGCAATGATCCTTGATCTTCAAGGACTTCAGGCCGCAAGTCGCGATAGTGCTTGAGCACAGCCTGGCTCAGCAGCGGCGCAACGGTTTGCAGGAACTCGGCATCCTCGCCGCTGAAGATTTCATGTGACCTGCGCCGGGCCAGCGAGATCGCAACCTTGGTATCCGTGTCGAGGCTGACGAAGATGTTGAACTCGTCGTGCAGCCCGGAATGCCGATAATAGTCGCGATAATATTGTGAGCGGTCGAGCGACGGCGCGATCTGGTTGAGCCGATAAAGTCCGTCGTCCCCATTGTCGAGGGCAAGACGGTAGAATGGGTCCAGCCGATAGGAACCGTGCAGGTAGGCGCGAATGTCCGAAAGTCCCCTGTCGGTGCACCAGTCGTTGAAGAGTATCTTCGGTGCCGTATCGCGGCGGTAAAGCAGGATCAGGCCCGCGTCGACCTTGACATGCTGTTTGAGCGACTGTGCAAGCCGCTCCTGAAAATCCAGCGAACCGACCCCGGCCAGCAATGACAGCGCCAGGTTTGTTGTCGCCGATGCGCCACCAGCGGGTCGTTGGGCGAAATCATCGCCGTTCATTTTGAAATCTCCTCTCCCATGCGCAGCGTATGACAATGCCCAAATAGCGGCAAGCAACGGCGAACATCCGAGCCCGACATTGCTTGAACCCACCCGCGACAACACCCTAGCCCGAAGGCGTATTTTTCATTTCCCAACAGCGCTCCACAATGCCCGATGCGCAAGCCCCGCGCCTCGTCAGGAGTTGCGCCCGAGGGGCTGCAAATCGAGGGAAACATGAAAAACAGAGATCCAAGGAAGGGCCTGCTTCTGACATCCTGCCTGGTGGCGCTTGTCTCAAGCGCGGGACATGCCATGGCAGCCGCCGACCTCATCGTCGTCAACGCGGATGTGCGTACGGTCGATCCTGGCAAGCCAAAGGTCCAGGCATTCGCGATCGAGGGCGGAAAATTCACCGCCACCGGCACCAATGACGAGATCAAGGCGCAGGCCGACGGCAACACCGAGATCGTCGATGCCGGCGGCAAAACCGTGACGCCAGGTTTCATCGATGGGCATACGCATTTAACCTCTGGCACCGACATGGTCGTCGGGGTCGATCTTTCCTACATTCCCGACAAGAAGACTTGGCTCGACAAGATCAAGGAAGCCGATGCGCGCTTGCCGAAAGGCGCATGGCTGACCGGCGGCGGCTGGGACTACACGCTGGGCGAAGGCAAGCTGCCGACGAAAGAGGATATCGACGCGGTCGTTCCGGACCGCGTGGTGATCCTGCGGGACATCGACTTCCATTCTGTCTGGGTCAACTCCAAAGCGATCGAAGTGGGCGCTGTCACCGCCAAGTCGGAAGTCAAGGAAGGCGGCCAGGTCCTGCTCAACGACAAGGGTGAGCCGAGCGGCATCCTGCTGGAAGCGGCCGGAGAACTGGTGGAAAAGCATCGGCCGGTTGCCACCGACACCGAACGGCGCGAGGGCTTGCTGGAAACACTGAAATTCGCGAACAGCCTTGGTATCACCACCGTCAACGACATGTCCGATCTGGCGGCCGTGCACGATTATGCTGCACTCGTTGCAGACAAGAAAATGCCGCTGCGCGTCTGGTACGGCTTCTTCGAAGGCGATCCGAAAAAGATCGCCGCGGCAGTCGTGGACCGGCAAGCGGTAGACAAGATCTCCACCGATTCAGGCGAGCAGGAGAAAAAGGGACCGCTGCTGAAACTTGGCTACACCAAGTCGGTGATGGATGGCGTTCTGTCCACCCGCACGGCCTATCTGCACGAGGACTATTCGGACCAGAAGGGTTGGAAGGGCAAGCCGTTCGAGACCAAGGAGCAACTTGCCGCCGCCATCCGCGCTTCGAACGAGAACGGCTTCCCCACCGCTGTGCACGCCATCGGAGACGGCAGCGTCGGCCTGGTGCTCGATGCCTTTGCCGAAGCCTCCGTTCCGCGCGCGCAGCCGAACCGGATCGAACATATCGAAGTCGTCGAAACCCCGGACATCAAGCGTTTCAAGGACCTCGGTGTTGCCGCCTCCATGCAGCCGAACCATGCCACCGGCACGATCGGCAAATACATCACCGAACGCATCGGCGAAAACCGCGAGCCCAGAGCTTATGTCTGGCATTCCATGCTCGAAGCCGGCGTGCCACTGGTGTTCGGCTCGGACTGGCCAACCTCACCGCTGAGCCCCCTCACCCAGATCAACGATGCCGTCTTCCGCGAAAGCCCATTCGGGCTCGGCAACGGACCATGGCATCCCGAGCAGGCGGTGAGTTTCGACCAGGCTCTGTTTTCCTACACGCAGGCCGGAGCCAACATGACGCCATGGGGCGACCAGATCGGCTCGATCAGTGTCGGCAAATGGGCTGATTTTGTCCTCATTGACGGCACGCTCCCGGACCCGCTCGACCGGTCGATCCGCCAGCGCAAGGTCGAGGCGACCTACCTTGCCGGCAATGAGGTCTATCGCAAACCGTGACAACAGGAGGTCCTCCCGAAGCAGGGTATCGGGAGGACCTCCTCGCTCGCGTCCGCAGCGAAGAAGCGGCAGGCGCTACTTCGCCATACGTGGCAGTTTCAGGATCTGTTCGGTCGTCAGAATGTCGCCGAACGTGTCGTCGATCGAGGCAAGCGCTGCGCGATGCAACGTATCGTGAGCGATGGTCTGGCCATTGTCGGTATCGAGATCACGCGTCGCGCAGGCATCCTCGGCCACGATCACATTGTAACCCAACGGCACGGCATCGCGCGCGGCACCGGCAACGCAGGCATGCGTCATCAGGCCGGTGATGATCAGCGTCTCTATCCCGGACTGCTTCAGGCGCTGATCGATATCCGTTGTCGGGAACACGCTGACCGACGATTTGCGCAAGATCGCATGATTGGCTGCAGGCTGGCTGTCACGATGGAATGCAGAGGTCTCGCTGTCTTCAGCAAAAACCGGGCTGCCTGCCGGTGCGACATGCTGGACGTGATAAACTGTGGTGCCCTCGGCGTCCGCGCGTTCGATCAAGCGCCGGGCATTCGCCAACGCCTTTTCTCCATTCGGGATCGGCATCCTGCCGTTGAAATATTCATTCTGGAAATCGATCACCAGCAGAGCCGTCCTGGCCGGATCAAGATGCTGAGGCGCCTGAGCACCGGCGATGGTGCGAATGGTTGGGTGCTGTGCCATGGGAACTTCCTTTCTTTGCCATTTCCGTTGGCGCTTGGTCACAAAATCCGCGGATCTGCGAAAGTGGCCTGAATGACAATATGTGATAGGTTCCGGCCAACCCATCGCTTGAAGTCATCACGCATGCACACAATCGCCATCATCGCTTTCGAAGGCATCAGCCCTTTCCATCTCTCGGTGCCTTGCATCGTATTCGGGGATGATCTGCTGAAGCTGGGCGCACCACGCTACCGTCTGCAGATCTGCGGTGAGAACATAGGTTCGGTGGCCACCATGTCAGGTTTCCGGATCGAGGTGGAGCACGACCTCACCAGCCTGGCGACGGCAGACACAGTGATCGTACCCGCCTGGCGCGATCCCGACGAGCGCCCGTCCGAAGCCCTTCTGCAAGCTCTCAAGGCGGCGCATGCGCGCGGCGCGCGTGTGGTCGGCCTGTGCCTGGGCACTTTCGTGCTGGCCGAAGCCGGCCTGCTCGATGGGCGCACGGTGTCCACACATTGGGCCTGGGCCGGCGAGTTCGAGCGGAGCCATCCACATGTCGCCTTGAACCAGAACGCGCTTTACATCGACGATGGCGATATCCTGACTTCGGCGGGGACAGCAGCCGCCCTCGACTGCTGTCTGCATATCGTGCGCCGCGATCATGGCGCGGAGATCGCCAATCGCGTCGCACGGCGTCTGGTGGTCGCGCCACACCGTCATGGTGGCCAGGCGCAGTATATCGAAAAACCGCTGCCAACGAGCGGCAGTGAGGACCAGATCGGGGCTGCGATCAGCTGGGCGATAGAGCATCTCGACGAACCGCTGAGCCTCGATCAGCTTGCGAGGCGAGCTGGCATGAGCCTTCGCAGCTTCACCCGGCATTTCCGCAACAAGACCGGCACGACCTTCACGCAATGGCTGCTGAACCACCGCCTTGCTGCGGCACAGCGCCTGCTGGAAACAGGATCCTGTTCAATCGACCATGTGGCCGAGATGGCCGGCTTTGGCTCGACCGTGTCGCTGCGCCAGCATTTCACGCGAACCTTCTCGATCTCGCCAGCCAGCTATCGCCGCCAGTTCCAAAAGAAACCTACCCTGGAAGGTGCCCAGCAATAAAAAGCCGCCTCCTCTGGCAGCCTTTTGACGGTTGATGGCATGACGATGTTCCCATTATCGCGCCTGTCGTTCCGTGCCGGGTTCCTTTCCTGTGAAGGATATTGCAGGATCGAATCGGAACGCGGATCGCGCCATCCTTGATCTGCCTGAACTAGTCGCGAGATTTTCATGAAAATCGTCACCTGGAACATCAACGGCGTGCGCGCTCGTATCGAGAACCTTGTCCATTGGCTGAACGAGAGCCAGCCAGACATCGTCTGCCTGCAGGAGATCAAGACTGTCGACGACCAGTTTCCACGCTTTGAGGTGGAAGCGCTCGGCTACCATGTCGAGACGCACGGCCAGAAGGGTTTCAACGGAGTTGCCATCCTGTCGAAGCTGCGCTTCGACGAGGTCAATCGCGGCCTGCCCGGCGATGATGCCGACGAACAGGCACGTTTCATCGAAGGCGTGTTTTCGACCGACAGAGGTGCGCTGCGTGTCGTGTCACTCTATCTGCCGAACGGCAATCCGATCAGCGATCCGGTGAAGTTTCCCTACAAACTCTCCTGGATGGCGCGGCTGGAGCGGTGGGCGGCGGAGCGGCTGGCGCTGGAGGAGGCGCTGATCCTCGCCGGCGACTACAACGTCATTCCCGAAGCGATCGACGCCAGGACACCGGAAGCATGGCTGGGTGACGCGCTATTCCAGCCAGAAACCCGGCAGGCATTCCGCCGGCTGCAGAATCTCGGCTTCACCGAAGCAGTGCGCTCCGTCACCGATGCGCCCGGCGTCTATACTTTCTGGGATTATCAGGCTGGAGCCTGGCAGAAAAACAATGGCATTCGTATCGACCACCTGCTCCTGTCGCCCGAAGCAGCAAACCGTTTCGCGTCGGCGTCGATCGAAAAGCATGTGCGGGCGTGGGAAAAGCCTTCCGACCATGTTCCGGTAGCGGTGGATCTGACGCTGACGGCAGCGTGAGCGGCCAGAAAGCAGGTCATTTCGACACGGTAGGCTGGAGACAAAAATCGCCTGCGGTTACTGCTGTTCGGCGCCGGTAACGCCCTTGGCCAGCATATCATCAGCCAACGAGATGGCAGTGCGACGGTCTGCTTCACCGGAAACGGCGAAAGCTTCTTCCTGCATGGAGCGAATCCACGGCTGATCGGTCGGTGTCGCGCGCGAAAGAGCGGCCGTCATCATGGCCAGCCCCCGCACCACCTTGCCGCTCTGGAACAACAGGTTGCCGAGCGTCGCCTGTGCGCCGGCATGCCCCTTTTCGGCAGCAAGCTGCAGCCAGCGGCCGGCTTGCCTGACACTGGCCTTTGCCCCGCCTTCGCCCTTCAGGAACATCTTGCCCAATTCGTACTGGGCATTCGGGTTCCGGTAATTGGCAGCGGCGCGCGTGAAATATTCCTGCGCGGTGATCGGATCCGCGCTCACCGGGCTGCCAGGGATGCCTTGCTTCAGGTAATCGCCCAGCGCCACCAGCGCATCAGAAACATAGCTTTCTTCCGGTGAACCGGGCTCAACGTCCTGATCGGCGATTTCGGAGAAGAACTTGAAGGCCGCGTAATCGTCCTGCGCGACGCCATCACCTTCGGCATACATGCGCGCCAGCTTCCAGGTCGCGCCGATCTGGCCGTTCTCGGCGGCATATTTGTAGGCTTCGACAGCCTGTTCCTTGTGGCCGTTCTTGTAAGCCGAGAAGCCGAACTGAAAAACTTCCCAGGGACTGGATTTCGGCTTCACACCACTCTTGTCGTCGAAAATCTTGTCATCAAAGGCAAAAGCCTGGCCTGCGGCGCCGAGGGTCGCCATCGCGACCAGCACCGTCAGGACAGAAGATCTCGCCAACTCACCAACCCGCATGACTGCGCATTTCTTTCGCGTCGCCCATGCGGACGATCGAATCCGTACAAGCCAGCGACCTCGCAGCCACGCTTTTGCGCGGCACGTTGCGCTGGGACTCACATTTCATCGAGTTTTGCCACGCATTTCCGGCCAAACTGCGGTTGAAACCGCGCGGCGATATGGCAATCGCGCTGCGTTTCAACTGGCTGGCACTGACAAACACGTGAGCGTTCATTGCTATTCCTGCCGCGGCCTTGCGGCCCACCTCTCGCGCCAACCGTCTTCGGTCTCGCCGGGCCTTATTGAGGTGCTCCGGGTTTATGGCGGGAAATGGGCATCGCGCCCGCCTCGACTTCTTAGCCGATGGCTTGTTTCGAAACTGTTGCCGAAACGTCACAATTATGAATGGGGATGTTGATGTTGCATTTACGGCACGGGATGGACCTGGCCGGATTCCATGCAACAAAAAAGCCGGGCAGGATGCCCGGCTTTTTCAATCAGAATGAGGAGCTTACCACTTTATGCTGTAACCACCGTTGAAGGCGATAGCATAGCCTGACTCGACGCCTTGGTTTTTAGCGCCGTACTGAGTTTCCTCACCAGAGCCGAGATAGCTGAAGCCGACGCCACCGCGGAACTCTCCGCCGATACCATCCTTGAAGGAACCACCCACTGCCAGCGTATAGGTGTCGCCGATGACATCCCAGCCGGTACCGACACCTTGATCCCAGGTCAGGCTGGCGAAACCGGAAACCTGGTCGTTGAAGGCATGACCAACACCGCCAGTGACGGTCCAGCCGTCTTTCCAGAAGTACTTGTCAGAAGAAACGGTCACACCACCAATTTTGGAGCGAACGTCAAGTGTCGTCAGCTGGCTCCAATCGGTCCATTTGACGCTACCAAACGCAAGCCAGCCTGGCGCGATGCCGCTCTGCAGTTTGAACTCAACGCTCTGTGGCAGATTGCCAACACCGATTGCATCTACTGGAACAGGTGCGTTCGGACCAGCCTGCTGAATGATTCTGAGAAACTGGGCCTGCAACGGCGTTCCTGCCGTCGCCTGAGCCAAAACAGCAGCGGGCGCTGTCAATGAACCGTCCGCTCCATACTTTGTGCCAGAGCGGTACATGACCTGACCGCGGAAGGCGATATCTGGAATCTCGTAGGCCGCGCCGACGCGGTAACCGTATTCCTGACCGTCCAGGCGCAACGTAGCGTTGCCCAAGCCCTGTGCCGCGTACGAATTCACACGATTATAGTCGAACTTCTCCATGAAGCCGCCGCCGAGCAGCCAGAGCTTGCCTTGCCCCGCATCAAAGCCGATGCCGCAGGTCAGCGCCGATTCATACGTCGTGAATTCTTCGGAGATCTTTCCGCTTGAAGTCGGAAAATCGTACTTCGCATTGCCGCCGTTGTTGTTCACCAACGTGCCGGCGCAGCGCAAATTTTCGGTCAGGTTGAACTTCACTGCCGCCGACGGGATTACGTAATCCTCGGCATAGTCGGTGCCGATCAGCTGCGGATTACCGTTCTTATTGAACTTACGCTTCGGCGTCACATAGGTGACGCTCGAGCGCATGTTGAAGTTGCCCTGCTCGAAGATGATGTCCGTATCGGCCGAGCCGCGCGAGAAACCGCCGGCGTTTGCCGTGCCGATCATCGCCAGCGACATGCACCCTGCCCCCAGGAGCGCTTTGATACGCAAATTGGTCATGAAATCCTCTCCCCGGAAATTCGTGCACCAAGCTAGAGCCAATTCGCGTTAATGAGGCAATAAGGAATTTCAAGCTGTACAAGTACAGTTTTTTTCCGTGGCTCCGAATACACCGCGCTTACTCATCGCAGCATTGGCTCGGACACCAAAAAGCCACTGTTTTTGAAGGCCGGCGAAGAAAAACGTCGCCAAAATTCGTACCAAACGCACGAAAAAGCCTCATTTTGGCGGGTTCAACCAGAATTGTTACATTATGGCAACAATGCGGTTCAAAGTTTCCGTTTACGTCAATTGTGACGCAGCGGAATGCCTTTTTGGCGGGTTTTCGATGGCCTCGGAACGCCCTGAACGCAACGTCAGAATCGGGTCTCCGGCGCATCGCAATGCGCGCCGGAAACGGTCGGGATGGCGTGAGCTCAACCGGCGTCGCGTACCCGGGTCAACGCAGCCGACAGCTTCTGCTGCTGCTCGTTGTATTCGGTGAGTTTCTCGCGTTCGGCCTCGACCACCTCTTCCGGCGCATTGGCGACGAACTTGTCGTTCGACAGCTTCTTGTGCAGACGGGCGATCTCCTCCGTCACCTTGGCCAGTTCCTTCTGGAGACGCGCGGCTTCAGCGACAAGGTCGATCAGAGTGCCCAGCGGCAGGCAGGCCGTCGCCTCACCCAACACGATCTGTGCCGAGCCTTTCGGCGCCGTGTCGGCGTGCGAAATCTCGCCGACCCGTGCCAGCCGCTTGATCGCTGCCTCGTGCCGAACCAGCCGTTCCTTGGTCGCGGCATTTGCGCCGATGACCACCAAGGGCGCGATCGCTGCCGGCGGCACGTTCATCTCCGAACGCACCGAACGAATGCCGCTGACCAGATCGATCAGCCAGTTGATGTCGTCGGCCGCCTCGGCATCTTCGAAATCCGGTGACGGCCAGCTAGCGTGACAAAGCAGCGACGAACGCTCCTTGCCCTCTCCCGCCGTCTCAGCCCACAGCTCTTCCGTCATGAACGGCATCATCGGATGGAGCAGCTTGTAGATCTCGTCGAGCACAAAAGCGACGCAGGCGCGGCTCTCGGCCTTCGCCGCCTCGTCTTCGCCCATGAACACCGGCTTCAGCAGTTCCAGATACCAATCGCAGAACTGGTTCCAGACGAATCGATAGGCGGCACCTGCCGCTTCGTTGAAGCGGTAGGACGTGATCGCGTCAGTGATCTCGCGCGCCGCACGGGTCAGCTCGGTCAGGATCCAGCGATTCACCGCAAGCTTGGCATCCTGCAGCCAGAAAGTATCGTCGCGGGCCACACCGTTCATCTCGGCAAAGCGCGTGGCGTTCCAAAGCTTGGTGCCGAAGTTCCGGTAGCCGGCGATGCGGGCAGGATCGAGCTTCACGTCGCGCCCTTGTGCCGCCATGATCGCCAGCGTGAAACGCAGAGCATCGGCGCCATATTCGTCGATCAGTTCGAGCGGATCGATGACGTTGCCTTTCGACTTCGACATCTTCTGCCCGTTCTTGTCGCGCACCAGTGCATGCATGTAGACGGTATGGAACGGCTCCTCGTCCATGAAGTGCAGGCCCATCATCATCATGCGGGCGACCCAGAAGAAGATGAGGTCGAAACCTGTGACCAGCACGTCCGTCTGATAGTAGGTCTTCAGCTCCGGTGTCTTGTCCGGCCAGCCGAGCGTCGAGAACGGCCACAGCGCAGATGAGAACCATGTGTCCAGCACATCTTCGTCACGCGTCAGGATCTCGCCCGGCTGGAAGTTTTCCAACTTCTCCTCCACCCAGGCCTTCCAAGGACCTTCATGGGCAAGATAATGCTGGATTGCGGCCTCGAGCGCCTCTTCCTCGGTCTTCTCGACAAAGGCGCGGCCATCCGGTCCATACCAGGCTGGAATCTGATGTCCCCACCATAGCTGGCGCGAAATGCACCAGGGCTCGATGTTCTCCATCCATTGGAAATATGTCTTGTTCCAACTGCTTGGGATGATCTTCGTGCGCCCTTCGCGTACCGAGGCCAGCGCTGGCTTTGCCAGCACTTCGGCGTCAAGAAACCACTGGTCCGTCAGCATCGGCTCGATCACGACGTTGGAGCGATCGCCGAAGGGCTGCATGAGCTTCTTCTTTTCCACGAAGGGAATGTCATTGCCTTCGGCATCCTTGACCGTGACGGCGAGCCCCTCCGCAGTGATCGCCTCGACGATCAGCTTGCGAGCGGTGTAGCGGTCGAGGCCACGATATTCGTCCGGAACCAGATTGATGGCGTCGACTTCGGCTTCGCTCGGCACGTTCCCGGTCCTGGCAATATCCAGTGCCTGCGCCGCATAGTCGGCATAGGGCTCACCGTCAGCGCGCATCGCGGCCTGCGTGTCCATCAGCCGGTAGAGTGGAATGTTGTTGCGACGGGCGACCTGATAATCGTTGAAGTCGTGCGCACCCGTGATCTTCACGGCACCCGAGCCGAAGGTCGGGTCGGGATATTCGTCGGTGATGATCGGGATCAGGCGCCGATGCTCCTTCGGGCCGACCGGAATTTCACAAAGCTTGCCGACAATTGGCGCATAACGTTCGTCGGAAGGATGAACGGCAACCGCCCCGTCGCCCAGCATGGTTTCCGGACGGGTGGTCGCGATGGAAATGTAATTGCGTTCTTCCTTCAGGATGACGTTTCCGTCCGCGTCCTTCTCGACATAGGTGTAGGTTTCGCCGCCGGCCAGCGGGTACTTGAAATGCCACATATGGCCGTCGGTTTCCTTGTTCTCGACTTCGAGGTCGGAGATCGCCGTCTCGAACTGCGGATCCCAGTTCACCAGACGCTTGCCGCGGTAGATCAGGCCCTCTTTGTGCAGCGTGACAAAGACCTCGAGCACCGCCTTTGACAAGCCCTCGTCCATGGTGAATCGCTCACGCGACCAGTCCGCCGACGCCCCCAGACGCTTGAGCTGGTTGAAAATGACGCCGCCGGATTCGCCCTTCCACTCCCAGACCTTCTCGACGAATTGTTCTCGCGTGAGGTCACGACGATGAATCTGCTTTTCCATGAGCTTGCGCTCGACCACCATCTGCGTGGCGATTCCGGCATGGTCCATGCCCGGCTGCCACAGCACATTCTTGCCGCGCATGCGCTCGAAGCGCACCAGGATGTCCTGCAGCGTGTTGTTGAGCGCATGGCCCATATGCAGCGAGCCGGTAACATTGGGCGGCGGAATGACAATGGAGAACGGCTCGGCACCTTCCTCCGCACCGGCACCGGCGCGGAAGGCATCCGCCTCCTCCCAAATCTTGGCGATCTTAGGCTCGACGCTTTTCGCGTCATAGGTTTTTTCGAGCATGGAAAGGGCGTCCGCAGTGTCGGGATTTGCTGGTGACGGTAAATCGGAAGGGCTTGGCCAAGTCAACCACGCTAAGGCCTGCCATCCGACAGATAAGAGCCCGCAATGACTCAACCAAGGTCCTGCAGTGCTCTTGTCTCACGCTTTGGCTCCGCTTACGATCCTTCCGCTGCTGTAGGGCGCACCGGTTTCGGCCGAAGGGGCATTGCCCGCCTACGACACCTCAACCCGAAATGCGCCCATGTCCCAGTTCGAACATTTCCGCAAACAGGCCAAGCTCTATCTCAAATGGCATCGCGAGGGCCGCTATCCCGCGGCCGCGGCGATCCGGTCGCTGCTGCCACGCTATCGAGGTCTCAGCGACCGGCAAATCCTTGAACGCGAGTTCAAGCTCGCCGATGCGCAAGAGCTTGTTGCCCGCAAGGCGGGTTTCGAGAATTGGGAGGCGCTCAAGAAAGGACCTGCAGTCATGAGCACCTCTACCGCACCCGAAAAAGAACCGTTTCTCGCTCTTTCGGAGCCACAGTTGTTCGTTGCCGACATAGGCCGTGCCTGCGATTTCTATACCGGCAAGCTCGGCTTCACCCTTCGTTTCACCTATGGCGAGCCGCCCTTCTACGCGCAGGTCTTCCGGGATGGAGCGCGCCTCAACCTGCGCCATGTTGATAGACCGGTGCTGGATACCGCCAGGATCGTGCCGGAACACCTTGTGGTGGCAACGATCGTGCTGGACCACGGTATCAAGAAACTGTTCCTCGACTACCAGGCTGCCGATGTGCCGTTCTTCCAGGCACTCAAAACCGAGCCCTGGGGCTCCCGCACATTCATCGTGACCGACCCCGACGGCAACCTCGTCTGCTTCGCCGCCAACCCGTGATCGGCATCCAGGGAGCTGGCGCCATACGCGAGCGGCTCCTCCTCGTTCGATCAGCTGGGGACTAGCGGAAAAGTGCCTCGGCTGACCGACAGCATCTTCGAGAACAATTCCAGCAGGATGTCGCAGAGTGGCTGCGGATCGCGCCTTTCGGATGCAATTGCGTCATCGACGACACCGTGCATGCCGTCGAATAGAACCAGCGCGGTCATGCGGATATCGGGCACAGACCAGGCACCCGCCGCCTGGCCAGCGTCTAGCAAGGCGCCAAGCTGAGCGATCACGGCATCCTTTTCCTTCGAATGCCGCCGTGAGTGGCTGAAATCGTGAAAGACCACATCATGCAATTTGAAATTGGCGAGATAAGCTCGCACAGCACCGTGAACCCAGGCTGACAATCGCGCCGGGAAATCCGCCGCGGGACAGGCCTCGATTGCCTCGTTCACGCCTCTCGCGAAATCCCGCGAGAAACGCTCCCGCAGGGCCAAGACGACATCCGTCTTCGTTGCGAAATAATGATAGAAAGTGCCCTTGGCCACGCCGGCACGCGCAACGATCTCGTCGATCGTCGTCGCCTCGATGCCTTTCGCGATGAACAGCGCTGCTGCGGCCGCCATCAGATCGTCCGTGCGCACTTCGGCAGGCAAGGTACGCCGCCGAGGTCGCGAACGGCGTTTAGCGGACAGATTTGCGTTTCCGTTCATTGCGGTTCCCGCGGCTGAGGCAGAGTCATTCTACGACTTCCTGTCCCTCCTCGCATAGTTCTAACGATTTCAAAAAGCTTCTCGTATTGACCGACGGTCGGTCAGAATATATTGTTGAGCAAAATCATCAGGATTAACCCCATGCCATCAACGCACAGACGCGGTCTCGTCGCAGCCGTCTACCTCGGCACGTTCATGGCAACGCTGGCCATCAGCATCGTTACGGTCGCTCTTCCAGCCATTCAGGCAGCACTCAGGACCGACCTTTCCGGGCTGCAATGGGTGGTGGGTTCCTATGCACTTTGCCTTTCCGCCTTTATGTTGTCGGCCGGACCGATCAGTGACCGCTATGGACGCAAACGCGTCTGGCTGATCGGCGTCGCGCTGTTCTCGATTGGATCGGTGATCTCGGCCGCGGCTTCGTCGCTTGGCATCCTGATCGCCGGCAGCGCGTTGCAAGGCATTGCTGGTGCCCTGGTCATTCCCGGCGCATTGTCCATCCTGACACAAGCATTTACCGATCCTGCACAACGCGCCCATGTGATCGGTGGCTGGGCCTCCTTCAGCGCGGTATCGCTGATCCTGGGACCAATGCTCGGCGGCCTCCTGGTCGACAATGTCGGCTGGTCGAGTATCTTTCTGATCAACATACCGATTGGCGTGCTCACGATAGCGCTCGGCCTGAGGGGCATCACCGAGAGCGCGGATCCCGATCACGCCGCGCTCGATCCCGCAGGGCAGGCGCTGTCCATCGTCTTTCTCGGCGCGCTGACCTATGCGCTGATCAACGCGGGCCATGCCGGCTGGACATCCCTGAAGACTACGATTGCGCTTGCGATAGCGATTGCCGGGCTCATCACTTTCATCGCGATCGAGCTGCGTGCGGCGCGCCCGGTGCTGCCTGTCGATCTCTTCCGCGACCGCACATTTGCCGCCATCAACTTCGCTTCGTTCGCACTCGGCTTTTCGGGCTACAGCAGCCTGTTCTTCTTTTCCCTGTTTCTCCAGCAAGTGCAGGGCTTGTCGGCAACGGCGACGGGATGGCGCATGGCTCCAGTCTTCATTGCGATGGCGCTCACCTCTTCCTTGTTCGGCAAGTTGTCATCCTGGTGTGGAACCCGCTGGCCGATGATTGTCGGCTATGCCCTGCTCGGCGGTTCGATGCTGGCGATGGCGCTGTTTACGCCGGGTACCCCCTACTCGATCGTTGCGGTTGTTTTCGCGATCCTGGGCATAGGCATGGGTCTTGCCGTGCCCTCCACCGGTGCAGCAGCCATGGCGGCCGCACCACGAGAAAGAAGCGGAACAGCCTCGGCCACGATGAATGCCCTTCGCCAGGGAGGAATGACGATCGGCATCGCGCTGCTCGGCACGCTGATGAGCGCGCGCGCCATCTCCTCAATGACGGACTATCTGTCGAGCACGAATACAGCCGATACAATTGGCTTCGCGACAATCGCGGTCAGGCAGCACGCGATGCCCGCTGGCCTCGATATGGCGCCCGAATTGTTCCGATCGCTGCTCGCCGAAGCCATAGGCCAGGGTTTTTCCCTGGCGGTCGCCTGTGCCGGAGCATTCGGTCTGCTGGCATCGGTCATACTCGTGGTGACTGGACAGCGGACGATCAGGGATCGCAATCCGAACCTGGCGGTCGATCGCAGCTAATGCTGCGAACCGCTCACGGAATCTTGCCCGGAAAGCGACTTGATCACCGGCGGCAGAGCAGCCGGCAAATCCTCAGCGATCAACCCCAGACCGAAGCGACTGCCGGCTTCGGCGTGCAGCCACACGCCAGCGCAAGCAGCCTCGAAGGCCGGCATGCGCTGCGCGATCAATCCCGCGACAATGCCGGCCAGCACGTCGCCGGAGCCAGCCGTTGCCAGCCAGGGTGCGCCGTTGGCGTTGATCGCGGCGCGGCCGTCAGGCGCAGCAATGACCGTATCGGCGCCCTTGTAGATGACGACCGCATGTGCCGCCGCGGCCGCCGCGCGCGCCTTGCCGAGCTTCGACAGGTCGTCATTTCCAGCAATGTCGGAAAACAGACGCGCAAACTCACCTTCGTGTGGGGTCAGCACCAGCGCTGGAGCCTCGGGACGGGCGGCCGCTTCGAACAGCCATTGCGGCGCGTCGCGAAAGGCGGTGATGCCGTCGGCGTCGAGGACGATCCCCTTTGCGCCGGCCTCAGCCAAGCGGCCGCCGGCTGCCAATATGGCCAGCGCGAAATCACGAGCTTTTTCGCCGACGCCGAAGCCTGGGCCCAGCACGAAGGCCGAGGAACGCCCTTCGCCCAAGACCGCCGCAAGCTCGGCGACATCATCGACCTTGCGCAGCATGATCGAGGTCAGATGCATGGCATTGACCGCGAGAGCATTGCCTGGAGAGAACACTGTCACGGCCCCTGCTCCGGCGCGCGCCGCCGCCAAGGCGGAGAGTCGTGCCGCACCCGTTGAGGTCGGACCGCCGGAAAAGATGCCGACATGGCCACGACGGTATTTATGTGTATCGACCGCGGGGGAAGGAAAGGCCCGTCGCCACAGGGACGGCTGATTCTCGGACGTGATTACGGCAAGGGATTCAATGACATCTGGGGAGATGCCGATGTCGGCGACGATCAGCTCGCCGCACAGCTCTCGGCCCGGCATGAGCAGATGGCCGGGTTTCTTGCGTGCGAAGGTGACGGTGAGTGTCGCACGAAAAGCATCGCCCAACACCTTGCCACTTTCGCCCGACACACCGGACGGCAAGTCGACAGCGATGACCGGCAAGCGCTTGGTCGCAACAAGGGCGACCGCGCGCGCAGCGGCATCGACCAGCGGCTTCGACAGGCCGGCGCCATAAAGCGCGTCGATTATGAGTTCACCGGCTTCGGCGTCGAAATCGGCAAGAGGCCGCTCTGGTACGGGACATTCGGCAGCTGCTATCGCCGCATCGGTACCATCGCGTGGAGCGCCCGATGCCCAGAGTGAAACGGCGATGCCGCTTTCATGCAGGATCTTCGCCGCCACATAGCCGTCGCCGCCATTGTTGCCCGGCCCGGCCAGCACATGAACGCGCTTCGCGTCCGGAAAACGCTCCAGCGCCACGGCGGCAACGGCCCCGCCGGCATTGCGCATCAACCCGATGCCGTCGAACGGTCCTGTGGCGATCGCCAGCCGATCTGCCTCAGCCATTTCGGCGGGCGTGAGCAATTCGAGGTTCATGTGACATCTCCCATTGGCGCCCGCATGGACATTCGAACAGTTTGGGATAGGAGGCAAACATCCAATTTATGTGCACGTTGCACAAAGATTAGGCAAAGCATTGAAAGTTCGCTGCCTCGCGCTTTGGCAATACGGGTTGCTCATGACCAAAGCAGTGCCGCAAAACCGTTCCCGCCATGAGATCCCAAAGAAAATTCACCGCCGAGCTACCCCATCACGGCAATTGGCACGCTTCATGCTTGAAGGATGCGCGAGCGGGACCGACAACCCGTTTTACCGGCAGTGGAGGCCCTATATCGACATGAAAAAGATCGAAGCGATCATCAAGCCTTTCAAACTGGATGAAGTGAAGGAAGCGCTTCAGGAAGCCGGCCTGCAAGGCATCACCGTCACCGAAGCCAAGGGCTTCGGCCGGCAGAAGGGCCACACCGAACTTTATCGCGGCGCCGAATATGTCGTCGACTTCCTGCCCAAGGTGAAGATCGAGGTCGTGCTCGGCGACGAGTCCGTCGAAGTCGCCATCGAGGCGATTCGAAAGGCCGCTCAAACGGGGCGCATCGGCGACGGCAAGATCTTCGTCTCCAATATCGAGGAAGTTGTACGTATCCGCACCGGCGAGACCGGGCCGGACGCAATCTGACGCTCCGCCCCACCATTTTAGTTTTCAAGTTTCAACGTCATCACACAGGAAAGAGACATGACGACAGCCAAAGACATCTTGAAGCAGATCAAGGATAACGACGTAAAATTCGTCGACCTGCGCTTCACCGACCCGAAGGGCAAGCTCCAGCACGTCACCATGGACGTCGCCGAGGTCGAAGAGGAAATGTTCGCCGACGGCGTCATGTTCGACGGCTCCTCGATCGGCGGCTGGAAGGCGATCAACGAGTCCGACATGGTGCTGATGCCGGACACCGACACGGTCCACATGGATCCGTTCTTCGCTCAGTCGACCATGGTCATCCTGTGCGACATCCTCGACCCGGTCTCCGGCGAGGCTTACAACCGTGACCCGCGCGGCACCGCCAAGAAGGCTGAGGCCTACATGAAGGCCGAAGGCATCGGCGACACCATCTTTGTTGGCCCGGAAGCCGAATTCTTCGTGTTCGACGACGTCAAGTACAAGGCCGATCCGTACAACACCGGCTTCAAGCTGGACTCCTCGGAACTGCCGTCCAACGACGACACCGACTATGAGACCGGCAACCTTGGCCACCGCCCCCGCGTCAAGGGCGGCTACTTCCCGGTTCCGCCGATCGACTCGTGCCAGGACATGCGTTCGGAAATGCTCACCGTGCTGACCGACATGGGCGTGCGCGTCGAAAAGCATCACCACGAGGTGGCTGCCGCCCAGCACGAACTCGGCATCAAGTTCGACACGCTGGTGCGCAACGCGGACAAGATGTTGCTCTACAAGTATGTCGTGCACCAGGTCGCCAACGCCTACGGCAAGACGGCCACCTTCATGCCGAAGCCGATCTTCGGCGACAACGGCTCGGGCATGCACGTGCACATGTCGATCTGGAAGAACGGCAAGCCGACTTTCGCGGGCAATGAGTATGCCGGCCTGTCGGAGAACTGCCTGTACTTCATCGGCGGCGTGATCAAGCACGCCAAGGCGGTGAATGCCTTCACCAATCCGCTCACCAACTCCTACAAGCGCCTGGTGCCGGGCTACGAAGCTCCGGTTCTGCTCGCCTATTCGGCACGCAACCGTTCGGCGTCTTGCCGCATTCCGTTCGGCAACTCGCCGAAGTCGAAGCGCGTCGAGGTTCGTTTCCCCGATCCGGGCGCGAACCCCTATCTCGGCTTCGCGGCGCTGTTGATGGCCGGCCTCGACGGCATCAAGAACAAGATCCACCCTGGCCAGCCAATGGACAAGGATCTGTACGACCTGCCGCCAAAGGAACTGAAGAAGATCCCGACCGTGTGCGGCAGCTTGCGTGAGGCCCTGCAGAGCCTCGATAAGGATCGCGGCTTCCTGAAGGCTGGTGGCGTTTTCGACGACGACCAGATCGACGCCTTCATCGAACTCAAGATGGCCGAGGTGATGCGGTTCGAAATGACCCCACATCCGGTCGAGTTCGACATGTACTACTCGGTCTAAGCGGTTCTCATCGCTGGATAAAAGAACCCCGGTCGTTCGGCCGGGGTTTTTCTATGGCGAGGTGGCGATGCAAAAACGCCACGCCCTGCCCGCCAACCAGCCTTCTACTAACTCAGACTGGTCATCGGCAGACCGAGTGCTGGGCCGAAAGCAAAAAAAGACCCCGGCCTTGCGGCCGGGGTTATTGCTGGATTTGTCGAAGGAGGACGACTTATCCGGCAATCTCTTCGATTTCTTCCGGCGCATGCAGCGTCCAGTCCGCGCGCCGCGCCAGGAACACCACATAATAGATTGCCGCCACGGCCACGATCGCCAGCGTCGCCATCAGGCTTGGCCGTCCGAAAGCCGCATCGAGCCAATTCTGATAGGCGACATAGACCAGCGCCACGAAGGCGAGGATTGGCGGCAGCGGGAACAACGGCATGCGGTAATGCCCTTCCGCGGTAGCGCCGTTGCGGCGACCGGCAACCGCGCCCAGGCACAGCAGCGCATAGATGACGACCAATGAGGTACCCGAGACCACCAGCAACAGATTCAGGTCGATGAAGCATGCAATGGCTGCGAGAACCGAAACCACGATGGTGGCAACCCAGGGCGAGGCATAGGTGCCGTGCACGGAAGCAACCGCGTTGTTGATCGGCCCGAACCAGGTCTTGTCGCGGCCGGAGGAGAACAGAAGACGTGATGCCTGCAGCACGATGGCGATCACTGCGTTGAATATGGCGACGGCAATCGCCAGGCTGACCAGAACGGTAAGCGTATGACCGCCCCGGGCATCGAGGAAATACTCGATCTTGGCGGGCGCCGCGAGCAGCGCGGTGAGATCGGGCGAGCCGAGCAGCACGGCGGTAAGCGGGATCAGTTCCGCTGCGACCGTGATGACCAGCGCCCACAACACGACCTTGCCGATGCTGCGCTTGGCGTCCTGCGTTTCCTCGCCGAAATAGGCGGCAGCGCCATAGCCGTTATAGGCGAAGATGGCGACGGCCGTGGCAGCCAGGATCAGTCCGGTCGAGGCCGGCACCAGCGAGTTCGTCGCGGCATCGAGGATCTGCGGCGAGGTGAACAGGCTGGAAAGCGGTCGTTCGATGTTGATGAAGCCGAGCACGACCAAGATCAGCAGGGCCAGCATCTCGATGCCGAGGAAGATGCCGGTAACGAAGGCGTTGAGCTTTATGCGCAGTGCCGCCACGATGCCAGCCAGGACGATCGTGGCCACGCCGACCCATTGCGCGCTGAGATTGGGCAACAGCACGCCCAGATAGGTGCCGACGCCCAGCGCCACCACCGCAATGATGAGCACGATGGAGACGAAAACGAGCACCAGCGTGACAAACCCCCAGAAGCGGCCAAGCGTGCGACCGATCATGGTGTATTCGCCACCGGCGGTCGGATAGGCCGAAGACAATTCGGCATAAACGAAGGCCATGAACAGGCCAATGATGGCGGCGAAGAGGAATGACAGGAACGAGCCCGTGCCAGCCAGTGCGATGACACCGGGTACGATGATGAAAACCGACGATGCCGGCGTCACCGCCGACAACACGATCATCAGCGTGCCCAGTCCGTTGAGTGCGCGGTCAAGCCCTCCGCTTGACGGCGAATCCTGTGATGGCATCAAGCCCTCCCATTTTGATATGATTAAAATAACGTTCCCATCAAAACGCTACGCTTGAGTCGACATTTCGTCAACAAACTTCCATCAAAGCCACTTGCAATGCTCATGACATCGATTTTAATTTGAACATCGTTCAGGAGGAAACATGAGCCGACCCGTCGCCCAAGCCGAACGCCGGCTTACTCTTATCAATGCGGCCGAAACGATGATCGCCAAGCATGGCCTCACCGGCGTAACGCTCCGCGCCGTCGCCAACGAGGCGGGCATGAGTTCAAGCGCCGCGCTTTATTACTATCCGGGCCTGAAGGATCTTCTGGATGATGTGCAGAAACAGGCCGTGGAGCGGTTCTGCACGGTCAGAGCCGTGGCGATCGCGCAGATCTCGGACCCGCGCGAACGTCTTAGGGCCATGATCCGCACCGGGATTCCGGAAGATCCCGGCGACCGGCTCTGCCGACTGCTGATGGAGCTAGGTGCCTATGCCCGCTCCGATGCCGCCTATGCTGCGCGCCACATCACTCTGTTCGAGCGGCAGGTCGCCATCTATGTCGGCATCCTGGAAGCGGGTGCCATCACCGGCACGTTCAAGCTTGCCGATACCAGCGACACGCTGGCGCGCAGCCTCGTCGTTCTCGAGGACGGCCTCGGCCTCCACCTTCTGAACGTCGTGCCGGCGGTCGACTATCCGACTGCCCTTCGCATCCTCACAGCCTACGCCGAGACGGCGACAGGTTGCCGCCTTTCCTGATCGTTTCTGAACAACCGAACTCAAGGACAAATCGTATGAGTGAGACCTCGCATGTCACGCCCGCTGGCAAACCGCGCGGCCGGGCGCTCGGCATTCCCTTCACCGGCAATCCGGGCCGCTTCAATGCGATCACCGACGTGCCAACGGTCGAGGTCGGCTACACCACACTGGTTTCAGGCGACGGCAAGATGGAAATCGGCAAGGGGCCGGTGCGCACGGGCGTCACCGCCATTCTGCCGCTCGGACGCGAAGGCGCCGGCCAGGCGATCGCCGCCGGCTATCATTCCTTCAACGGCAACGGCGAAATGACCGGCGTGTCATGGCTGGAAGAAGCCGGCGCACTCAACATGCCGATCCTGATCTCCAACACCCACGCCATCGGCCCTTGCCATCGCGGCACAATCGACTGGATGGTGCGCAACAAGCCGGAAGTGGCCAGCCAGTGGATGCTGCCGGTGGCAGCGGAAACTTGGGACGGCTACTTGAACGACATCAACGGGCCACATGTGACCAGCAGCCATGCCGTCGCTGCGCTCGACGCAGCGACGAACGGCCCGATCGAAGAAGGCTCGGTCGGCGGCGGCACCGGCATGAACTGTTATGCTTTCAAGGGCGGCAACGGCACCGCTTCGCGCATCGTCAACTACGGCCATCGTGACTATACGGTCGGTGTCTTCCTGCAGACCAATTTCGGGTCCCGCAACGAGTTGACCATTGCCGGCGTGCCGTTGGGCATGGAACTTGCGGACGACAACCCGATGGAAAGCTTCGCGGCCAGCCTGCCGGCCGGCGCCGGCTCCTGCATCGGCATCGTCGCCACCGATGCCCCTCTCCTGCCCGGCCAATGCAAGGCACTCGCCCGGCGTGTGCCGCTGGGGCTCGCGCGCACCGGCACGGCCGGCTCGCATTTCTCGGGCGATATCTTCCTGGCCTTCTCAACCGGCAATCGCGATGCGCTGAACGGCCGTTTCCCGAGAGGTGAGCCCGACGCCGGCACCTACAGCCACATGGATTTCATTCCCTGGGGCCGCATGGACGATTTCTATACCGCGGTCGTGCAGGCGACCGAGGAAGCCGTCGTCAACGCGCTGGTCGCCAATGCCGAGATGATCGGCCGCGATGGCCACCGCAGCCCAGCATTACCGCACGACCGGGTGATGAAGGCACTGCGAGCGCGTGGCGTCGTTGCAGGCTGACAAGGCGACGCATCTCTACCAAAACAACAGCGTGCCGGCCCTCGCCGACGCACTGCCCAAGCAGGCCCATTCATGAGCCCGAACTGATTCGTGCTTTCGCGACAAGCCTCCGGCATTCTGCTAGCATGCCAGCGGCGGCACCCGTCTGAAAGTTTGAACTTAAAAGGTTCCGGGAAGGGAATATTAGCTCTCCTGTGCTAGAGAGAGCCAGCTTGGGGACTATTCCATGAACAAAAGCGATCCGGCGAGCCGCTTTTCAGCCGATGCGGTGCGCAAGTTCGAAAATCCGGCCGCGGACAAGGCGTCCCCTGGCGGTTTGAGCGAACTTGCCCGCCAGGTGGCCGCTCAGTACCGCAGCGACACCATGTCTCCGGTGATGGTCATCGGCACGCTGCGCCTGATCGAATTTTCGCTGCTGTTCCTGTCTGGCCTGACCCTCTACGTCTTCTACGAAGGCTTTTTCCGGAATCTCGCCTGGCAATACACGCTGACCTTTGCTTCCGCCTCGCTGCTTGCGATCGTGCTTCTCGAAATTGCCGACTGCTATCAGGTTCCCCGGCTGCTCAGGCCTGTTTCCAATTTCGGCCGCTTGTTGTCGATCTGGGCTGGCACCTTCGCCGCCCTCGCCGTCGCCGCGTTCTTCCTCAAGATATCCGAGGATTATTCGCGACTTCTGTTCGGCACATGGTTCATTGTCGGCTTCGCGCTCACCTTCCTCATGCGGCTGGTTACGGCACGCCTTTTGCGCCTCTGGGCGCGCAACGGGCGCATGGAGCGCCGCGCCGTCATCGTGGGCGGCGGCAAAGCCGCAGAAACGCTTATCCGCTCCATCGAAAAACAACCCGACAACGATATCCGCATCTGCGGCATCTTCGACGACCGCGACGACAGCCGGTCGCCGCCGGTGGTTGCCGGCTATCCCAAACTCGGCACCATCGCGGAACTGCTCGAATTCGCCCGTGTCGCCCGGATCGACATGCTGATCGTGTCACTTCCCATCTCTGCGGAAGCACGCGTGCTGCAGCTTTTGAAGAAACTCTGGGTGCTGCCGGTGGACATCCGTCTTTCAGCGCATACCAACCAGTTGCAATTCAGGCCGCGCTCCTACTCCTACATCGGCTCGGTGCCGATGCTCGATATTTTCGACAAGCCGATCAACGACTGGGATTCGGTCGCCAAGCGTGCCTTCGATATCGTCTTTTCGGTCCTCTGCATCATCGCCTTCTCGCCGATCATGCTGGCGACGGCGATTGCCATCAAGCTGGACAGCAAAGGGCCTGTGCTCTTCAAGCAGACACGCCATGGTTTCAACAATGAGGAGATCGTGGTCTACAAATTCCGCTCCATGTATGCGGACAAGTCCGACCCCAGCGCCAAGAAGACCGTGACCAAGAACGACCCGCGCGTGACCCGCGTCGGCCGCTTCATCCGCAAGACCTCGCTCGACGAGCTGCCGCAGTTCTTCAATTCGCTGTTCGGCACGCTGTCACTGGTCGGTCCGCGACCGCACGCCGTCGCCGCCCAGTCGCACAACCTTCTCTATAACGAAGTGGTCGATGGTTATTTCGCCCGCCACCGCGTCAAGCCCGGCGTGACCGGCTGGGCGCAGATCAATGGCTGGCGTGGCGAGATGGACACCAACGAAAAGATCCGCATGCGTACCGAGTATGATCTTTATTACATTGAGAACTGGTCGATGCTGTTCGACCTGAAGATCCTGCTGTTGACGCCGGTGCGCCTGCTCAACACGGAAAACGCCTATTGAGCGCGCTGACACATGAATTGCCATCGGGAGCGGTCAACGCCAAGCTGATCGCGCTGCTGTCGTCGGGTGCCATCATCCTCGGCATCCTGCTCTCCGGCTTCGTCATCGAGGAGCCGGCGCCCTATGAGCTCTACATGGCCGCGCTGATCGGCGTCTGGGCGTTGTTCGGCCTGCACATTTCGCGACCCGTGGTGCCGCTGCTCATTCTGCTGGTGACGATGAATATTGGCGGCATGATCGCCATGACGCAAATGGCGGACCTGTCATGGACGCCGCTTTATCTGGCCGTCTCACTGTTTCTGGCCTTCACCGCCGTTTTCTTCGCATCCGTGGTCGAACGTCGCCCCGATCTCTACAGGCTGATCTTCCTGGCCTATGTGACAGCCGCAGTTGTCACGTCGGTTCTCGGCATCGCCGGCTATTTCAAGCTTTTTCCGGGTGCGGAAATCTTCACCAAATACGAGCGTGCCGCCGGCGCCTTCCAGGATCCGAACGTCTTTGGCCCTTTCCTGGCGCTGCCCGGCATCTACCTGCTCTACCGGCTGCTGACCGGACCGGTGCAGCGCATGCCGCTGATAGCGGTGCCGCTGCTGATCGTGGTCGGCGGCATTTTTCTATCCTTTTCGCGCGGCGCCTGGGGTCTGTTCGGCGTCGCCGTCGTCCTGCTGACTGGGCTGGTGTTCCTGCAAAACACCAGTGGTCGCTTCCGGCTGCGCGTAGTGGTCATGACCCTTGCCGCACTGGTGCTGCTGATGATTGCGATGATCGTCGTGCTGCAGATCCCCGGCGTGGCCGAAATGCTGACCACCCGTGCTCAGTTGGCGCAAGATTACGACACCGCCCGGCTCGGCCGGTTTGCCCGCTATGCCATCGGCTTCATGCTGGCGCTGGAAAAGCCGTTCGGCATCGGTGCGCTGGTGTTCGGCAAGATCTATGGCGAAGACACCCACAACATCTGGCTGAAGACGCTGATGGACTATGGCTGGCTGGGATTCGTGTCCTATCTCATCCTGACGGTGTGGACGATCGTTGCCGGCTTCCGCCTGCTGCTGCGAAACCGGCCCTGGCAACCCTATGTGCTGTGCGCCTACGTCGTCTATGTCGGCCATATCGGGCTCGGCAGCGTCATCGACACTGATCACTGGCGCCACTTCTACCTGCTTCTCGGCCTGATCTGGGGAGGCATCGCGCTGGAATATCGCTATCAGCGCGGGTTGATTACCTTGCCAGCACCGCGCTCCGCACCGCCAAGCAGGATGGAAGCAACCGAATCCACCCCGGCGATCTCCTCGCCAGCGCCTGCCACATCGATGCGATCCGTATCGCTTCTGTCTCTGGCGCCGGCAGCGTAGCCGCTCGCAGACGCGCACGCGTGAGCGCCTCACGGCCACCAATCAACGGGATCAAGCTTTAGAGAAGAATGGTCGGAGTGGCGGGATTCGAACCCACGACCCCTTGACCCCCAGTCAAGTGCGCTACCGGGCTGCGCTACACTCCGGACCGGTCGCGATGTACGTGATAGGCTCTCGCCGGTCAACCTGTTTCGCGAGCGATTTTGCGAAGACAAAACTGAGAATTCTCAGCGGCTCATGCCAGTCGGCATTTTTCGTTCGGTTTTCCCGTCACCGCACCTGGTCGAGCAGGCGCTTGCACTCGAGCAAATCGAACAGCGCTTCCTGCAGCAATGCGCGGTTGTCACGTGAAAGCTTGCCGGAGCCTGCCTGCACAGGCCCCTCGTCGTCGGCCTTGCCGAGACCAAAGAAGCGGCGGTTGGGCTTGGCAGTTGGCTGGCCGACCAGCATCTCGTCATCGGTGCGAGGCTGCGCCGCAGGCGTCAGCGGCACTTCTTCGGCTTGACGACGCTGCGCGATCGCCTCGACGGCGGCAACGTCGCCATGGCCAATGGCGATCAGGAACTGGTTACCGTTCTCGCGCAGAAGCTTCTGCACGCCCTTGATGGTATAACCCTGATCGTAGAGCATATGGCGGATGCCCTTGATGAGCTCGACGTCCTGCGGCCGGTAATAACGGCGGCCGCCGCCGCGCTTCATCGGCTTGATCTGGTTGAAACGCGTCTCCCAGAACCTCAAGACGTGCTGAGGCAAATCAAGATCTTCGGCGACCTCGGAAATGGTGCGGAAAGCATCGGGGCTCTTGTCCATGGGCGGATCCTCGCGCTGGGCATCGGATCGGACGCGTCGTCACATGCGTTGGTCAATCCAATGCGCAAAGAACAAACGAACCGAAGATTCGACACTATCCCGTCGAATCGAAACCTATTTCAGCGATTTATCGCCTGACATTCAAGCCTGGCATCAAGTCGGAGACGGTTTTCAACCGCAGAGTCGGGCTCTTGCCTATTTGCCCGACTTCGTCTTGCCGGCCTGATGCGAGCGCAGGATGCGGCTCTTCAGCACGTTCGAGGCCTTGAAGGTCATCACCCGCCGCGGCAGGATCGGCACTTCCTCGCCCGTCTTTGGATTGCGTCCGATGCGCTCGTTCTTGGAACGGACATGGAAAGTGGCGAAAGAGGACAGCTTCACTGTCTCCCCGCGAACGATGGCTTCGCAGATTTCGTCCAGCACCGCTTCGACCAGTTCGGCCGACTCAGTGCGTGACAAACCAACCTTGCGATAAACGGCCTCAGCAAGGTCAGCACGTGTCAGTGTCTTTCCCCCCATCAGACCGTCCTATCAGCTTGTGCTCAAATGTATCGACGAAACGAGGGCGGAGCCTAAGTAATTGACTCGACAAGGTCAAGAACCGAACCGTGCGGTTCGCTCACCATCTGATGAGAACCGCACCCCAGGTGAATCCGCCCCCCATGGCTTCCAGAAGGACGAGGTCGCCACGCTTGATGCGGCCATCGGCAGCAGCGATCGAAAGCGCCAGCGGAACCGAGGCGGCGGACGTATTGCCATGCTTGTCGACGGTGATCACCACCTTCTCTTCGGCGATGCCGAGTTTCTTGGCGGAGGCGTCGATGATGCGCTTGTTGGCCTGGTGCGGCACGAACCAGTCGAGGTCGTCCGCTGTGATGCCGGCCTGCGAGAACGTTGCTTCGATTACGTCGGTGATCATGCCGACGGCATGTTTGAACACCTCGCGCCCTTCCATCCTGAGATGGCCGACCGTGCCGGTGGTCGACGGACCACCATCGACATAGAGCTTTTCCTTGTGCGTGCCGTCGGAGCGAAGGCTGGCGGCCAGAACACCGCGATCGGCAATGGTACCCGCCGCTTCGGTGGTCTCCATCACTATGGCGCCTGCACCGTCACCGAACAGAACACAGGTCGAGCGGTCGTTCCAATCCAGAATGCGCGAGAAGGTCTCCGAGCCGATCACCAGCACCCGCTTGGCCAGCCCTGCGCGGATATACGCATCGGCAGTGGTGACGGCATAGACGAAGCCGGAGCAGACCGCCTGCATGTCGAAGGCATAGCCATGGCGCATGCCGAGCCGCTGCTGGATCTCGACTGCGGTCGCGGGAAACGTATTGTTGGGAGTAGAGGTCGCAAGAACGATCAGGTCGATATCGTCAGGTGTGAGACCGGCATCGGCAAGTGCCGCCCTCGCCGCTGCCTCGCCGAGGGAAGCCGTCGTTTCGTCATCGGAAGCGATGTGACGCTGGCGGATGCCGGTACGTTGGGCGATCCACTCGTCCGACGTTTCGACCATGCCCTCGAAATCGGCATTCTTCATGATACGGCGGGGCAACGCCTGGCCCGTGCCGCGCACGACTGATCTGATCAAGCTGTTCTATCCTTCTTCGTCGACCGCGACGTCAGACTTTCTGAGTGCCGGAGACTGCGGGTTGCGGGCATGGAACAGATCGAGATCCGCTTCGATGCGATCCAGCAACCGGTTGCGCACCATGTCGTAGGCCAGTTCCACCGCCGCTGCAAACCCTGCCGAATCGGCACCGCCGTGGCTTTTTACCACGACGCCGTCCAATCCGAGGAAGACACCGCCGTTGGAACGGCTGACATCCATCTTTTCACGCAAAAGGTCGAAAGCGCCTTTCGCAAACAGATAGCCGATCCGTGCCATCAATGTCCGGCCCATGGCCGCGCGCAGGTAACCGCCGATCTGGCGTGCAGTACCCTCGGCCGTCTTCAACGCGATGTTGCCGGCGAAGCCTTCCGTCACCACGACATCGACGGTGCCCTTGCCGATATCGTCGCCCTCGACGAAACCATGATAGACAAGCGAGTTCATATTGGCCTCGCGCAGCATGCGTCCGGCCTCCTTGACCACTTCCTGGCCCTTGATCTCCTCGACGCCGACATTGAGCAGGCCGACAGTCGGCCGCTCCACACCGAAAACCGCACGCGCCATGCCGGTGCCAAGAATGGCGAAATCGACCAGTTGGTGGGCGTCCGCACCGATCGTGGCACCGACATCCAGCACCACGCTCTCGCCACGCATTGTCGGCCAGATGGCGGCGATCGCCGGCCGATCGATGGTTGCCATCGTGCGCAGGCAGAATTTCGACATCGCCATCAGCGCGCCGGTGTTGCCGGCGGACACACAGGCATCGGCGGAGTTGGCCTTTACCGCTTCGATCGCCTTCCACATCGAGGATTTCCAGCGGCCATGGCGCAATGCCTGGCTTGGCTTGTCGTCCATACGGACGGCAACCTCGCAATGGAAGAATTCACTCTTCTCGGCAAGACCGGGAAATTTCGCCAGTTCCGGCCGCACCATCTCTTCGCGGCCATAGATGACGAAACGGATGTCCGGGCGGCGGGTGGCGACAGTCTGGAGCGCCGGAATGACCACGCCGGGACCGTGGTCGCCGCCCATGGCATCAATGGAGATTTTTATCACGCGTTGTTCATCTCGTGGGTTGGCTTGGGACCATCGTGACTTTCCGGCGAAAATAGCGGTTTTGAGTCACCGCACAACCGGCTTTTGTCGTCGATCCCTGGCTTTCAGGATTTTCCGAGCAGGGATTTCAGCTTTTTCTGGAATTCACTTTCGGGTTCCGCCTCTTCCGGCGCAGCTTCCAGAGACACGCCGGGTTTGCGCGGATAAGGATCGATCGCCAGGCCGAAGAACTGCTCGGCCAGTGCGCCGACGTCGATCGTATCGCCGGTAAAGGTTTCCGGGCCGTCGGGACCATCGGCGTCGAGCAATATCTCGCCGCCGCCCTCGAACCCCTGGCGGCCCAGTTTCGAATCCTCGGGCAGGAACAGACCCTCGACTTCCTCGTCGATATGAGCTGTCACCGGCTCCAGCGTCACCACACAGGCCTGGGTGATATCGCCCTCGACGCGGCCCTTCACTTTCACGCCGTGGCGCTTCCATGGCGTGACCACGAGATCCGCCACATAGCGTTCGACGGAGACAAGCTCATGCTCCCTGGCGAGGGCCTCGCGCTGGGCTGCATCGGCCTCGATGCGCACCGGCATACCCTTTTGCGGCAGGCGCGAGACGTGCGCCTCGAACGAAACCGAACTCCGTGGTTCCTCTTGGTGTTTCATCGCAGTCATCCTTCAACCAGCGGCAGCCGGAAAGGCAAGCTCGCCGAGACAGATCGCTTTCGACGACTGCGCGGCAAGCGCCTCCCTGGCACGCAGCACATAGGCAGCCATGTCGGGCGCCTCCGGCCATTCCGCGACATCGGGGCGGACATTGCGGGACAGGGCTGTGGCGAGATCGCCTTTGTCGTCACGGTCCAGCGCATCGGCATAGGCGGCAGTGCGGCCATAATACATCTTGGCCAGTTTCTTCATGCGTTTCGGAACACCAACGTCACTGATGCCGAGTTCGCGCAGCGAATGGTCGACATCGGTGAAGAACTCGTCGATCAGCGTCTGTGCGAGCTCAGCCGGTACGCCGCTCTCGCCATGCAGCCGGTGTTGGAACAGGAACATATGCAGCGACAGCATCTCGAAACGGCCGAGTGGCGTATCGGGCACATTCCAGTGCGAATAAAAGAAAGTTTGCCGCGCCGCTGCCACGATTTGTCCGTACAGCGCCTCGACAATAGCGCGGTTGGCATGGCGTTCGCGGCCGAACAGGCGCTGAAACATTGGGGACGGTCTCCCGGGGACCTGTTTGTTAAGGCACAATTGTTGCATCGGCGGCTAAGCTGGTTTACCGGTTTTGCCGCCTCGCGCAAGCCGGTGCCCGAGAGCGGACTATGGAGTTGTCGTTGCGCGCATTGAAATTCAAGTCGACCGCCTTGGCAGGTTCTGCTTCCGTCGCCTCGATGCTTGTCATCGCAGCGGCGCTGACCGGCTGCAATTCGTCGAAGATGTTCGGGGATCTCACCCCCGGCGAAACCCTCACCCAGGGTTACATCGTCGACCAGCAAACATTGGATTCGGTTCCCGTCGGCTCGAGCCGCGAGCAGGTGCTGCTGGCGCTCGGCACGCCGTCGACCACCGCGACCTTCGACAACGAGGTCTTCTACTACATCTCGCAGACCCGCCGCCGCGCGGTTGCCTTCGCAAATCCAAGCGTCGTCGACCAGAAAGTGCTGGCGGTCTATTTCGGCCAGGACGGCCGCGTCGCCCGACTTGCCAATTACGGCCTGAAGGACGGCCGGGTGTTCGACTTCATTTCGCGCACGACGCCGACCGGCGGCAAGGACCAGAACTTCCTCGGCCAGATCATCTCCGGTGCCGGCAAGCTCAAGCCCAATCCGGCAGCCGCGCTCTAACCTCACAACGGGTTGGCGCAGCCTGTAGGATAGTCCTCAAAAGCAAAACCCGCGGGATCGCTCCCGCGGGTTTCTTGTTCAGCCGACAGGCACTAGCTGTGCGCCAGTACAGCCAGCAGCAGCAACGCCACGATGTTGGTGATCTTGATGGCAGGGTTTACGGCCGGACCGGCGGTGTCCTTGTAGGGATCGCCAACCGTATCGCCGGTGACGGAGGCTTTGTGCGCCTCCGAGCCCTTCAGGTGCTTGACGCCGTCCTTGTCGGTGAAGCCATCCTCGAACGACTTCTTGGCGTTGTCCCAGGCACCACCACCCGAGGTCATCGAAATGGCGACGAACAGACCGTTGACGATGACGCCGAGCAGCGAGGCGCCGAGGGCAGCAAAAGCCGAAGCCTTGGAGCCCGAGATCAGGAGAACACCGTAATAGACAATCAACGGCGCCAACACCGGCAGCAGTGACGGAATGATCATTTCCTTGATCGCCGCCCGGGTCAAAAGATCGACTGCCCGCGCATAGTTGGGCTTGGACGTGCCCTTCATGATGCCCGGATCCTCGCGAAACTGGCGGCGCACCTCTTCCACGATCGAACCCGCCGCGCGTCCCACCGCTGTCATGGCGATGCCGCCGAACAAATATGGGATCAGGCCGCCGAAGATCAGACCCGCAACGACATAGGGATTCGACAGGTCGAAAGAGACCGTGCCGAGATCGGAGAAGTAAGGGTATTGCGCGGAATTGGCCGCGAAATACTGCAGGTCGTTGGAATAGGCCGCGAACAGCACCAGAGCACCGAGGCCGGCCGAACCGATGGCGTAGCCTTTGGTCACGGCCTTGGTGGTGTTGCCGACAGCGTCGAGCGCGTCGGTGGATTGACGCACTTCCTTGGGCAAGCCGGACATTTCGGCAATGCCGCCGGCATTGTCGGTGACCGGACCGAAGGCGTCGAGCGCCACGATCATGCCGGCAAGGCCGAGCATGGTGGTGACGGCGATCGCCGTGCCGAACAGGCCTGCCAGCTGGAAGGTGGCGATGATGCCGCCGACGATGACGATGGCTGGCAATGCCGTCGATTCCAGCGAAACCGCGAGCCCCTGGATGACGTTGGTGCCATGGCCGGTGACCGAGGCCTGGGCGATCGAATTGACCGGACGTTTGTCGGTGCCGGTGTAGTATTCGGTGATCACCACGATCAGCGCCGTCACCAGCAAGCCGATCAGGCCGCAGATGAACAGGTTCGTGCCGGTCACGACATGCGCACCGGTGCCGATCGGACCCCAGCCTATGGTCATCGACGTGGCAGCGCCAAGACCGACGATCGACAGAATGCCGGTGACGATCAGGCCCTTGTAGAGCGCACCCATGATTGAGCTGTTGGCGCCGAGCTTCACGAAGAAGGTGCCGACGATAGAGGTGATGATGCAGGCACCGCAGATGACCAGCGGATAAAGCATCATGCTCGACAGCACATCGGTTCCGGCAAAGAAGATCGCTGCGAGCACCATGGTGGCAACCACGGTCACCGCGTAGGTTTCGAACAGGTCGGCAGCCATGCCGGCGCAGTCGCCGACATTGTCACCGACATTGTCGGCGATGGTGGCAGGATTGCGCGGATCATCCTCCGGGATGCCGGCTTCCACCTTGCCGACGAGATCGCCGCCGACATCGGCACCCTTGGTGAAGATGCCGCCGCCGAGACGCGCGAAGATCGAGATCAGCGAGGCACCGAAGCCCAGGGCCACCAGCGAATCGATGACGGTACGGTCGCCGGGTGCCAAGCCCAGCGGGCCGGTCAGTACCCAGTAGTAGACGGAGACGCCGAGCAGCGCCAAACCGGCAACCAGCATGCCGGTGATGGCGCCCGACTTGAAGGCGATGTCGAGGCCCGCACCCAGGCTGTTCGACGCGGCCTGCGCCGTGCGCACATTGGCGCGCACCGAAACGTGCATGCCTATGAAGCCTGCCGCGCCCGAAAGCACGGCACCGATCAGGAAGCCGATGGCGGCGGTACCCGACAGCAGCCACCAGGCCAGCAGGAACACGACGACCCCGACGATGGCAATGGTGGTGTATTGGCGCGCCAGATAGGCTTGCGCACCCTCGCGGATGGCCGCGGCGATTTCCTGCATACGCGCGTTGCCCTGGTCGGCCGCCAGCACGGACTGTGTAGCCCAGATGGCGTAGACGACCGAAAGCACGCCGCAGAGGATGACGACATAAAGCATGGTCATTTGCGGATTATTCCTCGATCTATGGCCCGGCAGACCTCCTCCCCAGGCCGTTCGAACCGAGATTCCCGAGCGGAATCCCGACCCCTCGATCGATTTATGCAAAGCCACGGTCTCGACCGTCAAGCCGGCGTGCGACATTTGCCCGCATTTGCCTGCGACAGTTTACCGCGCCCTTATGGGCCGTACCCGCATGTCACCCGCCACGCCGTGACTATTCAGGCGAGATTGGCGAGTGCGTTCGACTACGCCATTACTGCTGGAGATCGCCGTCTGGTTGCATGATGAAGATCAGAACGACAAGCATGGTCATGTAGAACTTGAAGGCAGCCTCCTGCCCGTTCCAAGTCTGTGACTGCCACATCGCAAACCACTCCCCGCCAATCACCATGAACCCGAAATACCAGACCAGGAACCCCATGGTGGTGGCGATGATGGCGAATTTCTTGGCGCTGTTGAATGCCTGGCCGCTCCCCCTGCGAGCGCTCCATAAATTCCATGCGGCGATCAGGAACAGCAGGCAGGTCAGCGCCTCGCCGAAGATGATCAGCCAATAACCCGCAGTCCAAAGGGTGGGATTGGTGATCGAGCGGTACATCAGCGCGTTGCCCGGAAAGGTTGTATCCATGGAGAGCACGTGCTGGACAAAGGCAAAGTTCGAGCCATAGTCGGTGATGTTGCCAAAGGCGACGAGGAAGGCGAAGGCCGCCAGACACAGGCACATGGTGATCTTGGAAAGACGTGACGTCATGGCAAAAGCCCCTTCTGCTTTCGATGATTCTGGTCACGGTAAAGCAGGATCACCGAGTCCCGCCGATCACGCAATGCGCACCACGACGATAGTCCTGACCGCAAGCGCGGACCGTCATGTGAGAGACCATGATCTGGCAACAGCGCTCGATCTGTTGCGGCTACCGGAAGGCTGTGCCAACGGCGATCTTGTATCGCTGGAGGCCGGCAAGGGCGTGCGCCATGATTTTTCAATCATCCGGCGTCGGTGGGTCGCTGCCGCAAACAGCACAAATTTGGAAATCACCCTCGACTATCCGGCGGCCTCTCCGAGGCGCTGAGCGGCAATCCCCATCGGCCGGCGATAATCAGTGGGCAGCTTGGCCCATCCGTCTTGCAGCGACACGTTCCAGGGCCATCAGTCCGTCATAGATGAAGACGGCAAGGCCAGCCACGATGAGACCACCCTGGACGACGAAGGCAAGATTGTTGGAGATCAATCCGGCGATGATGACTTCGCCCAGCGTCTTGGCTGCGACGGTGGACCCTATGGTGGCAGTTGCCAGGCTGATCACGACCGATAGACGGATGCCAGCCAGAATGACCGGCAGGCTGAGCGGCAGTTCCACTCTGAGCAGCTTCTGGCGATTGGTCATGCCGGCACCTCGCGCCGCCTCCACGATGTTGGAGGGCAGCGTTGTGAGTCCGGTCAGCGCGTTCTCGAAGATCGGCAGCAGCCCGTAGAGGAAAAGCGCGATCAATGTCGGTTTTTCCCCGAAGCCGACCGCAGGTACGGCCAATGCCAGCACTGCCACCGGTGGGAAAGTCTGGCCGATATTGACCAGCGAGCGCGACAGCGGCAGGAACTCGGCGCCGAAGGGCCGGGTCACCAGGATGGCAAGGCCGATGGCGACGATGATCGCCGCGATCGTGGCCACCGCCACGGTACCCAGATGCTGCAGGGTCAACGACAGCAGGCTGCCCTGATTGTAAATCGCTGGCGCATTGTTTTCTGTCAGCGGCTTGAACAGCGGCTCGAACCAAGCTGGATTGACGATGAACGCCACCAGGAAAACCAGCAGGATCACACGCAATGCCGCCGGCAGGAACGTCTTCATGCCGGCCTCGCCGCGAGTTTTACCAGGCCGTCGACGGTGACGCGGCCGAGCGCCTTGCCGTCGGCGCCTTTGACCGGCAACGCCGGTCGGCCGGACCAGAGCAGTTCAGCCAGCGCATCGCGCTGGCTGGCGTCTGCCGGAATGGCTTCGCCCTCTGCACTGCCCTTCTCCACCGCATCGCCGACGCGACCGAGCGACAGCAGCCGAAACGGCCGCTCGGATGAACCGACCAGTGTTTCGACGAAGGAACTGGCCGGTTTTGCGAGAATCTCGGCGGGTTTTGCGTATTGCACCAGCTTGCCGCCATCCATCACGGCGATCTTGTGGCCCAGATGCACCGCCTCCTCCATGTCGTGCGTGACCAGGATGATGGTGGTGCCGAAATGTTTCTGGATGGCGAGCAGATCCTCCTGCGCCTTGGTTCGAATGATCGGATCGAGCGCGCCGAACGGCTCGTCCATCAAAAGCACGTTCGGTTTGGCGGCGAGCGCACGCGCGACACCGACGCGCTGCTGCTGGCCGCCGGATAGTTCGTGCGGGTAGCGCTGGCTGAAATCGGCAGGATCGAGCTGGAAAAGCTTCAGCAGTTCGTCGACGCGCTCATCGATGCGTTCCTTGTCCCAACCGAGCAGCAGCGGCACCGTGGCGATGTTCTGCGCCACGGTGCGGTGGGGGAAAAGACCATGGCCTTGGATGGCGTAGCCTATGGAACGGCGCAGCTCGTAGCCGGGCAGCGAATGGTTGTCGACACCATCCAGCTTGATCGTGCCGGCTGTCGGCTCCACCAGCCGATTGACCATGCGAAGCAGCGTCGTCTTGCCGGATCCAGAGGTGCCGACGATCGCCGCAATCGTGTGCGGTTCAATCACCATCGACACATCGTTGACCACGGTCTGCTTGTCGTAGCGCTTGGTGATGTGTTCGATCTCGATCATGCGATCGCTTCCTTGCGCCTGGCTGTTGCGGTGAGTTCGATGATGGCGTCGAGCACGATGCCCGCCACGAAGGCCAGGGCGACCGTCGGCACAGCGCCGAGCAACACAAGATCCATCGCCGTCTGGCCGACACCCTGGAAGACGAAGACGCCGAAACCGCCACCGCCGATGAGGGCTGCAATGGTGGCAAGGCCGATATTCTGCACCAGAACGATGCGGATGCCGGTCAGGATCACGGGGAAGGCAAGCGGGAACTCGACGCCGAACAAGCGTTGTCGGTCCGTCATGCCCATTCCGCGTGCCGCCTCGTTGGCGGCCTTCGGCACGCCGGCCAGGCCCACCACCGTATTCGCGACCACCGGCAGCAGCGAATAGAGAAACAGCGCGACGAAAGCCGGCGCGGTGCCGATGCCGCGGATGCCGAGCTCGGACGCCCCTGGCACATGCAGTGCCACCCAGCCAAGCGGACCGATCAGCATGCCGAACAGCGCGATCGAGGGAATGGTCTGGATGATGTTGAGCACGTTGAGCACCCCTGCCCGCAGCGCCTCGACCCTGTGGCAGAGAATGCCGAGCGGCAAGCCGATGACCACGGCAGCCACCAGCGACCCCAGGGCCAGCGTCACATGCTTGCGCGCCTCGGCCCAGAAGCTATCAGCCCGGTTTGTGTATTCCTTGAGAATGGAGAGGCTGTCCCACACGCCGGATGCCAAAAGGGCGCCGACCACCACCGCGGCAACCAAAAGAACGGCGAGGCGCACAAACGGCGACAGCTCCAGCCGCGCCAGTACATCGGCCAGAAGCAGCGTGAAGGCGAAAATCAGCAACCAGAAGCCGGAGGCTGGTGAAATCCGGGCGAACGTGTTGCCGGGCGGCGTGAGGAAGCTGCCAGCCGCGCCGATGGCCAGCGCGAGGGCCACCAGCAGGACAACACTTGCAATCAGACGCAAGGCCAGGGGCGTCTTCAACAGCGCCACGACGATGGCTGCGATGACAAGCGCCAGCAGCAACGGTCCGCTGACGACCGGAAGCGCGTCGAGGATAAAACGTCCCTCGCCCGGCACGATACGATTGGCTCGAAACGTGGCGAAGGGCGCGAGAAAGGCCGCATAGGCGGCAATCGCGGCAATCACCACGCCCAGCTTGTCGAAGCGAATGCCCACGATCCTGGCCCTTCAGGTTCGGCGCGCCCAGAAGGCGCGCCGGAACCGCTCGCTACTTGAGGAAGCCGTTCTTCTTCAGGAAATCTTCCGCGACCGCCTTTGCCGGCTCGCCGCCGACCTGGACGCGGCCGTTGAGTTCCTGCAGCGTCACGAGATCGAGCTTCTCGAACACCGGCTTGAGCACTTCCTCGATTTTCGGGTTTTCCTTCAGCACAGCCTCGCGAATGATCGGGGTCGGCTGATAGACCGGCTGCACATTCTTGTCGTCGGTCAGCACGACAAGACCGGACGGCTGGATGCCGCCGTCGGTGCCATAGACCATAGCCGCATTGGCGCCGTTGGTCTGGTTGGCGGCGGCCGCAATGGTCGCTGCCGTATCGCCGCCCGATAGGGTGATGAGTTGGTCCGGCTTCAGCGTAAAGCCGTAGGTAGTCTGGAAAGCCGGCAAGGCGGCCGCAGAATTGACGAACTCGGAAGACGCGGCCAGCACGACCTTGCCGCCGCCCGATACGTATTTGCCGAAGTCGGAGAACGAAACCAGCTTGTTGGCGTCGGCGACATCCTTCCGCAGTGCGATCGCCCAGGTATTGTTGGCCGGTGATGGCGTCAACCAGACGATCTTGTTGGCGTCGTAGTCAAGCTTCTTGGCCTCGGCATAGCCCTTTGCGGCATCCTTCCAGAGCGGATCGTCGCCTTTCTCGAAGAAGAAGGCGGCATTGCCGGTATATTCCGGATAGATGTCGATTTCGCCGGCGATGATCGCCTTGCGTACCACCGGGGTGGCGCCAAGCTGGATGCGGTCGACAGTCTTGATGTCGTTGGCGTTCAAGACCGACTGGATGATGTTGCCAAGCACTCCGCCCTCGGTATCGATCTTGGAGGAGACGACGACGTCGGCGGCATTCGCTGAAGCGACCGAAAGGCCGAGCGCAACGAACGCACCGGCTAAAAATCTGGTTGAAGACATGGCGGCAAATCCCTCTGATGAAACCGATGACGGTCCTTGCTATCGCACGACCCAGACGGGCAGTCGGGGCATACGGTTTCATAAGATGGAGGGGTAGCGCAATATTTTTATCCGCAAATAGGCGTTCAACTCCCGCCTATGCTGACAATCAATATTCACGTCACATGTATGCTGCCTACGGCCGGTTCCCACTGAAATTGGCCGCTGCGCGATTTACCTTGCGATTTTGATGTGTAGTCGTCTGGCTCAGCCCAATATCTGGCTGAGGAAGAGCTTGGTGCGCTCGTGGCGCGGGTGGTCGAAGAACTCGACCGGCGTGTTCTCTTCCACGATCTGGCCCTGATCCATGAAGATGACGCGGTTGGCGACCTTGCGGGCGAAGCCCATCTCGTGGGTCACGCACAGCATCGTCATGCCTTCTTCGGCAAGACCCACCATCGTCTCCAGAACTTCCTTGATCATTTCCGGATCCAGCGCAGACGTCGGCTCATCGAACAGCATGATGCGCGGGTTCATGCACAGCGAACGCGCGATCGCCACCCGCTGCTGCTGGCCACCCGACAGCTGGCCTGGATATTTGTGCGCCTGCTCGGGGATCTTGACGCGCTTCAGGAAGTGCATGGCGGCCTCTTCCGCCTGCTTCTTCGGGATCTTGCGCACCCAGATCGGCGCCAGCGTGCAGTTCTCCAGGATGGTCAGGTGCGGGAACAGGTTGAAGTGCTGGAACACCATGCCGACCTCGCGGCGCACCTCGTCGATCTTCTTCAGGTCGTTGGTCAGCTCCTTGCCGTCGACGATGATCTTGCCCTTCTGGTGCTCCTCCAGCCGGTTGATGCAGCGGATCATGGTCGACTTGCCGGAGCCCGAAGGACCGCAGATGACGATGCGCTCGCCGCGCATCACCTTCAGGTTGATGTCCTTCAGCACATGGAATTCGCCGTACCACTTGTGCATGCCGACGATTTCGACGGCCGCCGGTTCGGCAACAATAGCCAAGGTCCGTTCTTGACTGATGGCAGTAGCGGTCAATGACATTTGTTGTTTCCTAGTGCGAAATCGGGCCGCGCCGCTCCAGGAAGTCGGCAAAACGGGCGAAGGAGAAGGACAGCGCAAAGAAGATCGCGCCGATGAAGAGGAAGGTTTCGGCGGCGGGCGATGGCCATTCCGGGTCGGCGAGTGCGGCCTTGCCTGAGCTGATCAGATCGAAGAGACCTACCACCAAGACCAGACTGGTGTTCTTGATCATGACGATGATGGTGTTGGCGAGCGCGGGGATCACCACCCTGATCGCTTGCGGCAGGATGACGAGATATTGCGTACGCCAGAATGGCAGACCAAGTGCAGCCGCAGCCTCATACTGGCCCTTCGAGATCGCTTGCAGGCCGCCGCGGATCACCTCGGCGAGATAGGCTGCGGCAAAGATGGTGAGTGCCACGAGCGCACGCACGAACTTATCGGGCAGGAGCGCTTCCGGCAGGAACAGAGGCATCATGATCGATGCAACAAACAGGATCGAAAGCAGCGGCAGACCGCGCACGGATTCGATGAGCGCAACAGCGCCAATTCGGACTGCTGGCATTGTCGAGCGCCTGGCCAAAGCAAGCAGGATGCCGATCGGAAAGGCGGTACCGATGGCGACGACGGTAAGGATTAATGTTACCGGCAAACCACCCCAAGACGAGGTTGGCACCTCGACAAGGCCGAAGCCGCCTCCCATCAGCCAGAAGATCATCGCGAACGCGACCACCCACAGCGCGAGCATTCGCGGTGCCCAGCTCGCTGGCCGCACGGACCAGCCGAGCAGAGACAGGATTAGCAGACAGACGAATGCCGGCCGCCAACGTTCGTCGACCGGATAGATGCCGAACAGAAGCTGTCCCGACTTCGCATAGATGAAGCTCCAGCAAGCGCCCGTTGCTGTCCTGCAGGCATTGGGATCGGGATCGAACCAGACTGCCTCGATCACCATCCAGCGCAGTATCGGCGGCACCATAGCGGCCAGCAACAGGACGAAGATTACGGTCAACACGGCGTTGAGCGGCGTTCCGAACAGGAGCTTGCCGGTGCGTTGCAAGGCCGTAAAGCGAGCACGGCTCGGCTGGGTGTCTGCAGGCATGGGGAGAGATATGGCCTTCATGGTTATCGCTCCACGATGGCGATGCGGCGATTGTACCAGTTGGCCGCGCTCGACAGGCTGAGGTTCAGGGCGAGATAGACGCCGAGGATGATGAACACGCCCTCGATGGAATGGCTGGATTTGCTGATGATCGTATTCATCACCGCAAGGAAATCCGGATAGCCAACCGCAATCGCCAATGTCGAATTCTTGACAACGTTGATGTACTGGCTGTTGAGCGGAGGCACGATCACGCGCAGCATTTGCGGAATGACGATAAGCCGCAAGATCTTGCCACGCGGCAGGCCCAGCGAATTTCCGGCATCCCACTGACCGCGGCCGACTGACAGGATCCCGCCGCGCACGATCTCCGCGACGAAACCGGTGGTGTAGATGGTCAACCCGACAAGGATCGTGCTGAGCTCCGGCGTGAGTTCCTTACCACCCTTGAAGTTCGAGCCCGCCAAGGTCGGCCAGTCGACGGCAAAGCGCACATCGGCGAACCAAAGCCCTGCTCCTCCTAGAGCCAGGACGATCGGCATCATCCAAGGCAATGACACGCCCTTACGCGTTGCGATCCGTGTTGTGATCAACAACGCCAAAGCCGCCAAAACGATCACCAAGCCTGGCGTGCCTATATCAACGCTGACAGCCGGCACCACGAACCCGCGCATGGATGCATAAACGCCCGGCAATGGGTTGAGCGCCTCGCCAACAGGCGGCAACACCTTCCACCACAAGGAATACAGGAAGATGAGGAGCACGATCGGCGGTGAGTTGCGTGCCAGTTCGACCCAGACCCGGCAAGTGCCTGCTGCCAGAGGATTGCTGCTCAATCGGGTGACGCCAACGATGAGACCGAGCACAGACGAGAAGAGGATGACCAGAACGGAAATGAAAACCGTATTGGCTAGTCCCACGACAATCGCCCAATAGTAGGGATCACGCGATTTGTAGGTGAGAATCGCCTCGGAAATGACGATCCGAGATGGTGTCGTTAGGAAATCGAAGCCGATCGGAATGCCCCTCGCCTTCAGATTGTCGAAGGTCGTGTCGACCAGCAAGACAACGAAGGCAACGAAAGCCAGCATCAGCGCAGCCTGAATGATCGTTGACCGGGTCTTGGCATCGCTCAGCATGCGGGCCTCGCAGTTTCAACCGTTTGGAAGTCAGGGGGAGCGCGAAAGTGCGCCCCCCTCGTGTCAAGGTTCACTCCCAAGGATAGGGATAGTTGAGACCGCCATCCTTCCAGAGCTTGTTCAGGCCACGGTCGACCTTCAATGGACTGTCCTTGCCGAGGTTACGGTCCCAGATCTCGGCATAGTTCCCCACCTGCTTGATAACGTTGTAGGCCCACTTGTCGTCCAGCCCCATCGCCTTGCCGAAACCGGCCTCGCCGCCCAGGACACGCGTGATGTCCGGCGCGCCTGAGGCGAGCTTTTCATCGATGTTCTGCGACGTGATGCCGTTGAGCTCCGCCCACAGCAGGGCATTCACCGTCCAGCGCACGATGTCGAAGAGCTTGTCATCGCCCCGCGCCACGGCAACGCCATTGGGTTCGGCTGCACTGCCGATCTTGAGAATGTCGTAATCGTCAGGGTTCTTAGCGACTGAAGCCCTTTGGCCAGCAGCTGCTGTGCCGTCGGTAACATAGGAATCGCAGCGTCCCCCAAAGAAAGCGTCACGAGCCTGGACGGTCGTGTCGTAATAAACTTTCTTGGTGGTGATCCCGAATTCCTCCTCGGTTTCCTCGATGGCCTTTTCAGTCAGTGAGCCACCGCTCTGCAGACAGATCGTCTTGCCGTCCAGGAGTTTTGGTTCGGTGATGTTGTCGGCCTTTCGCACAAGGACGCCATCAGTGTCGTAGAGCGTAATCCACACGAAGCGCACCACCGAGTCACGGCTGTAGGTGATGGTGGAGGTGCGCGATAGCACATCGATCTCACCGGTCTGCAGTGCCGGGAAACGCTGGCCGGCATTCAGCGGCACGTAGCGGATCTTTTCCTTGTCGCCGAGGATTGCAGCCGCGAAGGCGCGGCAGATGTCGGAATCGAAACCACGATAGTAACCCTTCTCGTCAGGCCGTGAGAGCCCAGGTACACCTTGGCTGGCGCCACAGCTCAGATAGTCGCGTTCCTTGATCTTGCCGACGACGCTTTGCGCGCCGGCGCCTTGTGCACTCACCACAAGCCCAGCCAGACCGAGGGCCATCGCGGCAAATCGTTTGAAGCTGTTTGCATCCATGTTCATTCCCCTTGTTCTTGCGTTGTTGTTGTCATTCAGCTGCTTTGTCGGGCGTCACTGTTCCCGGTTGCTGCTCCGCAAACAGATCGAAAGCTTGGGCAAGGTCGATCAGAAGGTCGCTTGCTGTTTCGAGACCGATCGACAGTCGCCAGACTGGACCGGGCTTCAACCAATCCAGGCTGACTCTGCCCTTGCGCGGATCGTTGACCGCGATCAGCGAATGCACCCCACCCCAGCTCGCGCCGAGCTTGAAGAGACGCATGCGGCGGAGTGCTTCCGCTTGAAAAGGCGCCAGATCAGGGCGCAACACGAAGGAAAATACGCCTGCAGCACCGCTGAAGTTCCGCTTCCAGGCTGCATGGCCGGGGTGTTTGGGCTGAGACGGATGCAGTATCTGGACGACTTCAGACCGGGATGCCAACCAGGCCAGGATTTCCCGTGCCGTGGCATCGGCCTGTCGCATGCGGACCGGCATGGTCATCAGGCCGCGCTCGCACAGGGCACAGTCTTCGGGCGAAACGCCATAGCCCAGGAAACGTGCGGCATCTTTCAGACGCCTGAAGAGCGCTTCGTCGCGTACCGCGACCGAGCCCATCAACAGATCGCCATGACCACCGGCATGTTTGGAAAGCGCCTGCATGGAAATGTCGACGTCGTGATCGAGCGGCCTGAACAGCAGATGCGAGGCCCAGGTGTTGTCGGCGGCAACGAGTGCACCAGCTTTGTGAGCTTCAGCTACGATTGCGGGTACATCCTGAACTTCGAAAGTGGCCGAGCCGGGTGACTCGACCCACACCAACCGCGTTCTCTCGTCGATCAATTCACCAAGGCGTGCATCAAGCCGAGGATCGTAGGAGAGAGCTTCAATACCCAGTGGTCCAAGAAAGCGCAAAGCCATGTCGCGAGCTGGTGCATAGAGGGTCTCAGGCATCAGCACACGATCTCCGCCCTTACAGGTAGCCATCGTCGCCAACGTTATGGCTGCCATGCCGGAGGGCACGACAAGCGCGCGGCTGGCACCCTCCAGCGCGGCAAGATGATCCTCCAGCTGGCGGCTGGTCGGCGTGCCATAAAGCCCGTAGCTGAAACCGTCGTACAGGCGTTCGGTGCGATTTTGGAAGGCCGCCAGATCGTCAAAAACAACGGTCGAGGCCCGTTCCACCGGCATGGCCAACGCCTGGAACGGTTCCTGCGAACGCTTCGGCGGATGAATATGGGCTGTGTCGTCCTGTCGGGTCATGGCTAAACCTTAATCGGCTCACCCATTGCCTTCTATGACCGGAACGATAGAGTTCATCCATTCTTGATATGGATTGCCATGAACCTGCGTGATGTCGACGTCTTCAATGCGATCATGATCACAGGCGGCGCAGGAGCAGCCGCGACACTGCTCGACACCTCGCAGCCGGCGATCAGCCGCTCGCTCGCCAAGCTGGAGGCCGAACTCGGCTTTCGCCTGTTCGATCGCATTCGCGGCAGGCTTGTCCCAACGCGCGAAGGCGAGCTTTTCCACGCCGAGGTGAAAGCCAATCTGGTGGGGCTCGATCGGCTCAAGCTGCGTGCTGCTCAGATCAAGGAAGTTGGTACCGGAACGATCCGCGTTGCCAGCCTATCGGCGTTGGGGCACGGGCTGGTGCCACGCGCCATTGTTGCCTTCTCGAAAAAACATCCGCAGGTGCGCATCAGCTATCAAGTGCGCACCTCCCATGTCGTGCGTGATCTTGTAGCTTCCGGCAGTTTCGACATCGGGCTCGCCGCCGACGAAGTGGATACCAGCGGCGTGCTGCACAGCGTCTTCACCACACCGCGTGCCGTCTGCATCATGCCGAAGAACCACCGGTTGTCCCGCAAACTCGTCATCACGCCCGCCGACCTTGCCGAGGAGGGCTTTCTGGCTTTGTCCCCCGAGGACACGGTACGGCTTGCCATGGACAAGATCTTCGCCGAGCACGGCGTGAAGCCTCGCGTCCTTATCGAAACCCCCTACGGCCTCACCATCGCCATCCTCGCCGCGAAGGGTATGGGCGTCGGACTGGTCAACCCGTCCGTCATCGCCGATGGCATGATCGCCGGCATCGTGGCCAGGCCGTTCGAACCTGCCGTCTATTTCCGTGCGCTCATCCTACGCCCACCGGACGGCATCAATTCGGCACTCATCACCGACTTCACCGCGGAGCTCTATGCCGCGCGCAATGCATTGGGAGATTGAAGTTCATCCATCCGGAAATCATCCAGAGGATGAAAAGCGCGGCTCAGGCGGCTCGGCGCACTGCCGTTATGCGCAGCGCACCGAGCGCCACAAGGCACACGAGCGAAACCGGAAAGACGACCCAAGCCAGCATCGCCCAGCCCCAGGCGTTGTAGACCGCCCCCGACATCAGCGAGGCAAACGCCACGGAACCAAACAGAATGAGGTCGTGGAAGCCCTGGATCGTGCCCTTTTCCTCGGGTCGATAGCTTTCAGTGACCATCGCGGTGGCGCCGATGAAGCCGAAATTCCAACCGAGACCGAGCAGGATCAGCGCCGACCAGAATTGCCATAGCTGAATACCAGACAACGCAACCAAGGCGCAGACGATAAGCAGTGCGAAGCCAACCGCGACAATCGCAGGTGCGCCGAAACGATGGATGAGACGGCCAGTGAAGAAGCTTGGTCCGAACATGGCCATGACGTGCCAAGAGATGCCGAGCGTCGCCTGGTCGGAAGAAAAGCCGCAGCCGACCATGGCGAGCGGCGCCCCGGTCATGACGAAGGTCATCAGCGTATAGGAACCGACGGCACATAAGAGCGCGATGAAGAAGCGCGGCTGGCTGACAATCTCGGCCAGCGGCCTGCCACCATGGGTGTCAGCGTGTCCAACCTCGGACGGCTCTCGCGTACGCAGGAAGAGCAGAATTGCGCCCCCTAAGGCCGACAGGCCGAGGATCGACGCGAAGGCGCCGGCAAACGGGACAGGCGCCAGCAGATCCTTGGTGAAGATCACAACCTGCGGGCCAAGAATGGCGGTGATGATGCCACCCGCCAGAACGAAGGAAATAGCGCGCGCCTTGAATTCCAGCGGTGCGTTGTCGGCCGCTGCAAAGCGGAATTGCTGCACGAAGGCAGCGCCCACGCCGATGACCAGCAGGCCGAACACGAATGTCCAGAAACTCGACTGGAACAGCGCCAGGGTGGCAATCAAGCCGCCCAGTGCCGTCACGCCGGTGCCGACAAGGAAGCCGTCGCGGTGACCGAGCCGACGGATCAGTGCTGCCGAAGGCAATGCTCCCACCGCCAGGCCAAGGGAGAACCCGGTGAGTGGCGCGGTGGCGAGCGACTTGTCGGGCCCCAGCAGAAATTCACCGGCCAGCGCGCCGAGTGCGAAGCAGATCGGTCCAGCCGACCCCAGCACCGCCTGGGCAGCGGACAAGATGAAGGCGGTACGGCGCGCCTCGTTTTCCGCGGCGACCGTCACAACGCTCATCGTGCGTCCTTTCCCCTGCCCTCGCCGCGCACACGGCGTGCAACACGATCAAGCACCGCATTGACCAGCTTCGGCTCTTCCTCGGAATAGAAAGCCTTGGCGATATCGACATACTCAGAGACGATCACCGCGACGGGCACATCCTCGCGCTTCATCAGCTCGTAGACGCCGGCACGCAGGATGGCGCGCAGCGTGGAATCCAGCCGCGACAGCGGCCAATCCTCGGTCAGGGACTGGCGAATAACCGGGTCAACCGTCTTCTGGTTCTCGACCACGCCAGCCAGGATGGCCCTGAACCACTGCGCGTCGGCTTCGCGGTACAGAGCGCCGTCGACCTCCTTGCCAAGCCGGAACGCCTCATATTCGGCTGTGATTTCGAGCAGGCCGGAGCCCGCGACATCCATCTGGTAGAGCGCCTGCACGGCCGCGAGGCGCGCGGCACCGCGTTTGTTGGCCTGGCGTGGGGCGGAACCCGATGGTTCGGTCACGATTGCGCCCCCAGTTTTTCCTTGAGCGCGATCATGGTCAGCGCCGCGCGTGCAGCGAAACCGCCTTTGTCGCCTTCGCTCTTCTTGGCGCGTACCCAGGCCTGCTCTTCATTTTCGGTGGTCAGGATGCCATTGCCGATCGCGATCGATTCCTGCACCGAGAGGTCCATCAGCGCGCGGCTCGACTCGTTCGCCACGATGTCGAAATGATAGGTGTCGCCGCGGATGACGGTGCCGAGCGCAACAAAGCCGTCATAGATTCTGCCGTCCTCGGCCATGCCGTCGAGCGCGAAGGCGATGACGCCCGGGATTTCAAGTGAACCGGGAACAGTCACGACGTCGTAGGTCGCGCTCGCTTCGTCGAGCGCGCTCACCGCGCCGTCAAGCAACGCGTCGGCGAGGTCGTCGTGGAACCGCGCCTCGATGATGAGAAGGTGGGCGTTTTTCTTTGGCCGAATGAACGCCTTGCCGTGTTGGGATGTGCCAGCCATGAAGGTCTCCGGAATTGTCGGTGACTTAGGCCGAAGCGGCGGCGGGCGCAAGCGACGTTTGAGGGGCCCTGCCGACACACCGCGTTTACCGGCACCACCGCCTCGACACAATCGGTCGTGTCGAACCTTTGATTCCTTTAAGGATAAAATATAATCCATAGTGGAAGCGCGTGGTGAACGAGGACGTTGCATGAAACCGGGATCGGGAAGCTTCGAGACGACAAGTCCACGACGCCCCAGGCTGGAAGAGATCGAAACGGCGCGAAGCCGGCTGGCCGGCTACATGCCCCGCACGCCACTGGTTCATCTCGATCTTGGCTTGCCGGATCGGCGCATATTCCTCAAGCTGGAAACGCTCTCTCCCATCGGTGCCTTCAAGCTGCGGCCAGCGCTGAATGCGCTGCTGTCGCGCGACATTGCAAACTTGCGCGACGGCGTCGCGACGGCAAGCTCCGGTAACATGGCCTACGGCATGGCGTGGGCTGCCAACCGACTCGGCGTGCCGATGGCTGCCTACATGTATTCGGGAGCGCCGCAGACCAAGATCGATGGCGTGCGCAAGCTCGGCGGCGACGTGCGCTTCATCTCCATGGAAACGTGGTGGCGCTACATCGTCGAGGCAGAGCAGCCTGAACTCGACGAACTTCTGATCAATCCCGTGACGGACCAGGCCGTGCTGAGCGGGAACGGCATCATCGGCCTGGAAATCGTCGAGGATTTGCCCGAAATCGATGTCGTGGTGATGCCCTTTGGCGGCGGCAGCCTGACGACCGGAGTCGCCAGCGCGGTCAAGGCGCTGCGTCCGCAGGCAATGATTGTTGCCGCCGAGGACGAGAGTGCCGCTCCCGTCACCGCAGCGCTTGCCGCGGGAAATATCGTGGAGATCGAGACGAAGCCGTCCTTCGTGAAGAGCATCGGCGGCCCTTCGCTCGTGCCGCAGCTGTGGCCAGTGGTGAGCGAACTGATTGACGGCGCTGTTGCCGTCAGCCTCGACCAGATCACGGATGCAATGCGGCTGCTCTTCTCGAAAGCGAAGGTCGTTGCGGAAGGCGCAGGCGCCGCCTCGCTGGCCGTTGCCTTGGCCAGCGACCAGATCAAGGGCAATGTTGTCTGCGTGGTGTCAGGCGGCAACATCGATGCGGCGGCCTATTCGCAGGTGCTGGCCGGTACGATTCCAGATCCGTGACCACGGGCCACGAAGCAACCGCATCCATGAACGGCCATCTGAAGGCGATGGAGCCGCGCACCGGCTATCAACGCTGCGCCGGCTGAACTCTCATCTCGACGGAAATCGTATCGCCTGCCGTCAGGTTGAGCTTTTGCCGCACCTTCGCTTTCAGCGGCAAAAGGTAGCTCTCGTTCTTCGGGAACAGCGATGTCGAGAACGTGACACCGTTGATCGTTGCCTCGACCGGTATCATCCCCCAGCCGTAGGTCACGAACGTCGAAAGCCGTTTTATCTCGTCACCGCACTGCGGCGGTACCGGCGCAAAGAAAAATGGAGACGGTCCCCGCCAATGAACCACCGTCGCCTCAAACCGGAACTCAGACATCGCGCCCCCTAAGGTGGCCCTAAAGTCCCTCTTTCGCAGCCTCCGCCAGCCGCGCCGCATAACGCGCCATGGTGTCGATCTCGATGTTGATGCGATCGCCAACCTGCCGGTCCGCCCAGGTGGTCACCTGCAGCGAATGGTGGATCAAAAGCACGTCGAAATGTGTGCCTTCCACCTTGTTCACCGTCAGCGAGGTGCCGTCCAGCGCAACCGAACCCTTTGGAGCGATGAATCTGGCCAGTTCGCGCGGCGCCTCGAGCGTGAAGCGCACGGCCTCTCCCTCGTCTTCGCGTGCCACAATCAGTGCGGTGCCGTCGACATGGCCGGACACGATGTGGCCACCCAGCTCATCACCGATCTTCAGCGCGCGCTCCAGGTTGATGCGGCTACCGGCCTTCCAATCGGACGCGGTGGTCAGCCTCAATGCCTCTTCCCAGGCCTCGACTTCGAACCAGCGGGCGTTGGAGCCCTGCTCCGGCAGCGCGGTCACAGTCAGGCATACCCCGCCGCAGGAGATCGAGGCACCGATGTCGATGGTGGTAGGATCATAGCTGGTGTCGATGCGCAGACCGACGCCTTCCTTGCGGGGGCTCACCGCAGCCACGGTGCCAATATCTGTCACAATGCCAGTGAACATCAGAAAATATCCCTTACCCATTCGGCGCAGTGATCCTCGCCGAAGCTGATCTCGCGCAACTTGCGGAAGCTAGCCGGAATGCCGGTGGCATCGATGGGTGAAGCGATCCCGCCGTCGCCGATTGCCTCCGGCCCGGTGAACAGGATGATACGGTCGACCAGTTCTTCGTCGAGAAAAGCCCTTGCGACTTCCGCACCACCTTCGACCAGCAAACTCGCCATGCCAAGCGCGGCCAAGTCCTCCATCAGCTCCGGCAAGGCGATACGGCCGTCTACCGTTTCGGTGCCGATGAAGCGCACGCCGCGCCGCTCCAACGCCGCCTTGCGCTGAGGATCGGCTTCGGCGCAGGCTGCGATGTAGAGCGGCACACGATCCACCTCGGCCACCAGCTTGGCTGTTTCAGGCAAACGGATGTGACGATCGAGCACGATTCGCGCTGGCGAACGTCCTTCCAGCCCCGGCAGGCGAACAGTAAGCGCAGGATCATCCTCAAGTGCCGTGCCGATGCCGATCAGAACCGCATCCGCTTCCACACGGATCAGGTGCACCTCGCGGCGCGCGGCATCACCGGTGATCGAGACCTGGCCAGCGCCCTTGCGGCCGATCATACCGTCGGCGGAAAGGGCAAGTTTCAGAATCACTTCCGGCCGCTTCCTGAGGGAGCGGATCAGGTACCCCGCCATCTGCTCGGCCGCCTCTTTGGCAAGAACACGCTCGACGACCTCGACGCCGGCGTCGCGCAGGATGGCATAGCCCTTGCCGGACACGCGCGGGTCAGGATCGCTCGCGGAACCGACCACCCGCCTGATGCCGGCGGCTGCCAGCGCATTCGCGCAAGGCGGCGTGCGGCCATGGTGGGCGCAGGGTTCCAGTGTCACATAAGCAGTAGCGCCCTTGGCCAGCGGGCCAGCCTCGGCCAGTGCCTCGGTTTCTGCATGCGGGCGTCCGCCGACCGCGGTGACGCCGGTACCGACGATCATCGGGCCACCGCCATCGTCGCGCACGATAATGGTGCCAACGGAGGGATTGGTGGCAGTACGGCCAAGGTTGCGCCGCGACAGCCGGATCGCCGCGGCCATGAAACGGCGGTCGAGAGCCTGCTGTTCTGGACTGCTATGCGAAATCACGACCTATCCAGCGTCCTCGTCGCCCTTCAGCTCGCCCAGCACTTCGTGGAAATCCTTGGCCTCGCGGAAATTGCGATAGACCGAGGCGAAGCGGACATAGGCGACGTCGTCCAGCGACTTCAGCGCATCCATCACCAGACGGCCAACTTCCGCCGACGGGATTTCTGTTTCGCCCGAACTTTCCAGCTGACGCACGATGCCGGTGACGGCGCGGTCGATGCGGTCGGGATCGACATTGCGCTTGCGCACCGCCGTCTCGACCGAGCGGGCCAGCTTGTCACGATCGAATGGCACCTTGCGGCCGGATTTCTTGATGACGACGAGGTCACGTAGCTGCACACGTTCGAATGTGGTGAAGCGGCCGCCGCAGTCGGGACAAACGCGGCGCCGGCGGATGGCAGCGCCATCTTCGGCAGGACGCGAATCCTTCACCTGCGTGTCTTCGGACTGGCAATAGGGGCAGCGCATGGCGGGCCTTGGCTAACGATTCTGATTGCGCGCGAGGCTAGAGGGTTTCCGACAAAGTAGGAAGCGCGGAAGCGGAATCCAACAGCGTCGCCCTCACCCATTTTCCCCGCTCGGTAAAAGGCCGCCAAAATGCCTTCGAATGCGCCTTCTCGGCGACCCGGCCAAATCCTCACAGGCATAAAAAACTGGCGGTTTTCGTCATGAAAACCGCCAGCACGTTGAGCCAGAATCATTTCGTCTTGAAATTTACGAAGATCGCAATTCTGCCTGCGCTTTGCGACAGGTGCCGTCAGTGCCCTCTCCCCGTATTGCGGGAAAAGGGCAAGGCCCTGTCAATCAGCCAACTTCAACGCGTCACGGATCGTGAAGAACATGTCGGTCTGGTCGGTCAGGCCGGCGAAGTTGGCCGCATGCGGACCAAAGGCCGCGACGCGCAGCTGCGCGCCGGTGTGTTCCTGGTCCTCCTCGTCTTCCGACGTGCCGTAGTTGATGGTGAGGACCGTGCCGTCCTTGGTGTTGAGTGCCTGCGTGAGGCCCGGTGACTTGGTCTCGTTCGGGATGATCTGGCTGGTGTGGGCGTGATCTGCGGTGACGATAACCAGCGTCTTGCCATCGGCCTTGGCAAAGTCGAGTGCGACCTGCACGGCTTCGTCGAGATCGACCGTCTCGCCGATCTGGCCGCACGGATTGGCTGCATGGTCCTGCTTGTCGATCGAAGCGCCCTCGACCTGCAGGAAGAAGCCATTGTCGTTGGTCTTGAGCAGATCGATCGCCTTGGTCGTCATTGCAGCCAGTGTCGGAACGGTGGCAGCGCGCTCGGCATTCGGCTCACAGGTCACAGCCGGCTGATCGATGTTGCCGTGGTGGGTCGCCTTCGGCCCCTTCCAGCGTACCGGCATATTGCCTTCCGAGAAGAGGCCGAGCACCGGCTTGTCGTTGTTTGCCACGGTCAGGGCCTTGAGCTCGTCGGCATTGGTAACAAGCTGGAAGCCGCGCTCCTTGGCCTGATCGAGCAGGGTCTTGTCTTTCCAGTCGCCGGCCTTAGCCGTTTCGCCGAAGCTCTTGGCGCCGCCACCCAGCACCACATCGGCGCGTGTGTTCAACAACTGCTCCGAGATCGAGCCGAGGCCGCCATTTTCCAGTGCGTTGGCCGGGCACTTTTCAGCAGTCGCAGCCGGGCCGTAGCATTTGCGCTGCGTGACGTGGGCAACCTGCACGGCCGGCGTGGCATCCTGGATCTCGGCGGTGGACACGTTGCCGGTGCCGATGCCGGCAGCCTTGGCGAGTTCGATCAATGTCTTGTGCGGCTTCTCCTGGATGTCGACCGAGATGGCGCCGTTGTAGGACTTGGTGCCTGTCGCCCAGGCCGAACCCGAAGCTGCGGAATCGGTGACGTAGCTTGGCTTGCCGCTCTTCTTGTCGATCGAATAGTGCGTGTACTGGCCGGTGACAGGCAAAGCGTCGATGCCTTTGAAGAAGCCTCCTGCGCCTTCGGCAACGTTGCGCGCCACCGTGATCTCGGAATCGCCCATGCCGTCGCCGATGAGCAGAATGACGTTCTTCACCTCGCCACCCTGGATGTACTTCTGAAGTTCTGCAGTAGCCTCACCGGTCAGACGCCGTGCGCCACCCCGCTGGGTGATGTCGCCCTTGGCGCCGCGCTGCAGGTAGGCATCGGCGGCATCTTGTCCGTGAACAGTTCCGGAAATGAGAAGCGCGGAAAGCGCTGCCGTAGCCAGCAGCGAACGCCTGATGAGAGTGGTCATGGTCGTCGGTCCTTCAAACGGTGATAGATCTCTCCCGAGACCCGCCCTCACCGTTTTGTTGGAAAGCCATGACCGGCAGATGACAGCCGGGCTACGGTTCGGTGACCATCCCCGTTCGTCGGGATGGCCGACCCGACAGTCAGCGTACGCCCTCGGCAATCCTCTGAGCGATGGCATCGTAACCGCGCTGCCGGGCGTGATCGAGCGTGCTCACGCCATCATGATCAGGGATATCCTTGGCGCCGGCACTGAGCAGAAGGTCGACGATCTGCTGCTGCACGGGACCTCCGTCCCCCAGGATCACGGCCTCCATCAACGCCGTCCAGCCGAGATCGTTGACGTGGTCGACGTCGATATCGGTCCCAAGCAGGATCGCGACGGTTTCCGGATAGCCATGATCCGCGGCAGGGATCAAGGCGGTACCGCCGAAGCGGTTGGTGTCCTTCAGATTGGCCTTGCCGGAGGCGAGAATGGCCTTCAGGATGTCGTTTCTGCCCTCGGCACCCGCATAAAGAAACGGCGTGTCGTGGATGTCGTCCTTGGCATTGACGTCGGCGCCCGCCTCGATGAGCAACTTTGCCGCTTCGGCATTGTCGGCATGGGTGGCAATCAGCAGCGCCGTGCGACCCTTGCCGTCGCGTTGTTCCAGGTCTGTGTCCGCTGTCATCGCGGCCTTCAGTGCCGAAATGTCACCGCTGGTGATCGCTTCGATCAACATGGATGGTGCCTCCTTGGCCTCGGCGACGACAGTGCCGCCGGTAATCAGTCCGATGAGGAACACGACGACGCGAAGAATATTCGGGAGCATTTCTGCGACCTTTCCCTTAGAGCGCCACGCCTCACACAAGGACGCTCTAACGCTCTCAAACCGCGCATCGTGCTTAAAAAAATCGATTTCGATTTTCGCACCGATGCGTCGGCCGCAGCTCATGTGGGATTTGCGCAACAAAAAGGGACCCCTCGGGGCCCCTGAATGTCTTTCAAGAAAGTCCGAAAGGCTTAGGCCGCTTCGGTCTCGGTCGCTTCCGTCTCGACGCGAGCGCGGTCAGCAGCGCCCTTGGCCGAGGTATCGCGGTCGACGAACTCGATGACCGCCATGGCGGCGTTGTCGCCCTTGCGGAAGCCTGCCTTCATGATGCGCAGGTAGCCGCCGTTGCGTTCCGCATAGCGCGGCGCAATCGTGTCGAACAGGCGCTTCACGACCGGCTCGTTGCCGATCTGGGCAATGACCTGACGGCGGGCATGCAGGTCGCCGCGCTTGCCGAGCGTGACCAGCTTCTCGACGATCGGACGCAGGTCCTTCGCCTTCGGCAGGGTGGTGACGATCTGCTCGTGCTCGATCAGAGACACGGCGAGATTGGCGAACATCGACTTGCGGTGGCTTACGCTGCGGGCGAAGCGACGGCCTTTGAAACCGTGGCGCATGGCTCTTTTCCTTCTTCAGTTGTTCAAGAGGCCACGGCCTCTGATGGTTTTCCGCATGACCGTCGGATCGAGCGGCTCACGCCGCCGATCCTTGGAATTCATGCTCAATATTGGTCTTCGTAACGCTTGGCGAGGTCTTCGATGTTTTCCGGCGGCCAGTCCGGTACTTCCATACCGAGGTGCAGGCCCATCGCAGCCAGAACTTCCTTGATCTCGTTCAGCGACTTGCGACCGAAGTTCGGCGTGCGAAGCATTTCCGCTTCCGTCTTCTGGATGAGGTCGCCGATGTAGACGATGTTGTCGTTCTTCAGGCAGTTGGCCGAACGCACCGAAAGCTCCAGTTCGTCGACCTTCTTGAGGAGCGACGGGTTGAAGGCGAGTTCGGTGACGGCTTCGGTCGCAACCTCCTTCTGCGGCTCGTCGAAGTTGACGAACAGCGACAGCTGATCCTGCAGGATGCGAGCGGCGAAAGCCACTGCGTCCTCACCCGTGACCGAACCGTCGGTCTCGAGCGTCATGGTCAGCTTGTCCTTGTCGAGCTCCTCGCCGTGGCGGGTGTTCTCGACCTTGTAGGAGACCTTCTTGACCGGCGAATAGAGCGAATCGACCGGGATAAGGCCAATCGGCGCGTCTTCGGCACGGTTGCGTTCGGCCGGGACATAGCCCTTGCCGGTGTCGACCGTGAACTCCATGCGGATCTCGGCGCCCTCGTCGAGGGTGCAGATGACATGGTCGGGGTTCAGGATCTCGACATCGCCCACAGTCTGGATGTCGCCAGCGGTGACGGCACCCGGGCCCTGCTTGCGCACGACCATGCGCTTGGGACCATCGCCTTCCATCTTGATGGCGATTTCCTTGATGTTGAGAACGATGTCGGTCACGTCCTCGCGCACACCGCCGATGGACGAGAATTCATGCAGAACGCCGTCGATCTGCACGGCGGTGACGGCCGCGCCACGCAGCGACGAAAGCAGCACGCGGCGCAGCGCGTTGCCCAAGGTCAGGCCAAAGCCGCGCTCAAGCGGCTCGGCGACCAGCGTCGTCAGCGTCTTGCCCTTCGACGAGAAGTCGATCTTGTTGGGCTTGATCAGTTCCTGCCAGTTCTTCTGGATCATTTTCTGTCCTTCCGTTTCCCCACCACCATCCAATCGTGGCGGGCGACCTGGAAACCATTCGGGAACGCACGAGGCGTTCCCGACGGTGTTCGAAAAAGCTGTTAGACGCGACGCTTCTTGCGCGGGCGGCAGCCATTGTGCGGGATCGGCGTCACATCACGGATCGAGGTGATGGTGAAACCGGCGGCCTGCAGCGCGCGAAGAGCCGATTCACGACCCGAGCCCGGACCGCAAACTTCGACTTCGAGCATGCGCATGCCGTGTTCCTGCGCCTTCTTGGCAACGTCTTCGGCAGCCATCTGGGCAGCGAACGGGGTCGACTTGCGCGAACCCTTGAAGCCCTGGGCGCCAGCCGACGACCAGGCAATCGCGTTGCCCTGCGCGTCGGAAATGGTGATCATGGTGTTGTTGAAGGTCGAGTTGACATGAGCGACACCCGACGAAATATTCTTGCGTTCGCGGCGACGGACGCGTGCGGCTTCCTTGGCCATGGTAGTCCTTTCAGTTGATCTCTACACCGCCGTAATGCCAGCGGCTACACCGGAGCGAGTAGTGGATAGAGAATAGCGAGTAGGTTTCCCTATTCGCCATTCGCTATTCGCTCAATTACTTCTTCTTGCCGGCAATCGCCTTCGCCGGGCCCTTGCGGGTGCGGGCGTTGGTGTGCGTGCGCTGACCGCGCACCGGCAGCGAACGACGGTGACGCAGGCCGCGGTAGCAGCCGAGGTCCATCAGACGCTTGATGTTCATCGAAACTTCGCGACGCAGATCGCCCTCGACCTGGTAATCGCGGTCGATCGCCTCGCGGATCTGCAGCACTTCGGCGTCGGTCAACTGGTTGACGCGGCGCTCGGCGGGGATGCCGACTTTGTCGACGATCTCCTGGGCAAACTTCTTGCCAATGCCGTGAATATACTGAAGCGCGATGACGACGCGCTTGTTGGTCGGAATATTGACGCCGGCTATACGGGCCATAACTTCTCTTTCTCCATTTGGGCCGGACGACAACGTCGAACCGGCGCTTTTTACGTGAACCCGCGTCCGGTGGAGGCCGGCCCTTGCGGGAGTTCCTGTTCAAAGCGGCTGCCTTGTCCTCACGGACAAGCAAAGCTCATGCCTGATAGGGAGACGGGCCGCCATACTCCAGCAGCCCGGCCCAGTCAAGCTGAATTGTTCATTTCTGGACAGCAGCAGCCAGAACGGTTTCAATCTGCCCGGTCACGGCGTCGATATCAGCCATGCCGTCGACGCCTTTCAGCATACCCTTGGCATGGTAGTAGCCGATGAGCGGTGCGGTCTTCTTGTAGTATTCGCGCAGACGCTCTTCAAAAACTTCCGGGTTGTCGTCCTTGCGCACCGGCTGCCCGGCTGCCGCCGCTTCCTGCGCGCGCTTGACGATTCGGCCGACCAGAACCTTGTCGTCGACAACGAGTTCGATGACGGCATCCAGCTTGAGCTTGCGCTCGGCCAGCATCGTTTCCACCGCATCCGCCTGGGCCAGTGTGCGCGGATAACCGTCAAGAATGAACCCCTTGGCGCAATCAGCCTGATCGATGCGCTCGGCAACGATCGCATTGACGATAGCGTCGGACACCAGTTCACCGGCATCCATGACTGCTTTCGCCTTGAGACCGACCGGTGTTTCAGCTTTGACCGCAGCACGCAACATATCTCCGGTGGAGAGTTGCGGAATGCCGTGTTTTTCGACCAGTCGCTGCGCTTGCGTCCCCTTGCCCGCACCAGGCGGGCCAAGCAATATCAACCTCATCTACCCCTCTTACCTCCGCGCAGCTTCGACTTCTTGATCAGACCCTCGTACTGATGCGCGATCAGGTGACCCTGAATCTGCGCAACGGTGTCGAGCGTTACACTGACAACGATCAGAAGCGAAGTGCCACCAAGGTAGAACGGTACGCCAGTGGCCGAAATCAGGAACTCCGGCAACAGGCAGATGACAACCAGATAGATGGCGCCGATCACCGTGATGCGGGTGAGCACATAGTCGATATATTCGGCGGTGCGCTCGCCTGGGCGATAACCGGGAATAAAACCGGAATGCTTCTTCAGCTGGTCGGCGGTGTCTTTCGGGTTGAAGACGATCGCCGTGTAGAAGAAAGCGAAGAACACGATCATTGCAGCATAGAACGCCATGTAGAGCGGCTGGCCGTGACCGAGCGAGGCCAGGAGAGCGTTCGCCCAGCCCGGCAGGTTGGTCGTGCTCGAAAAGCCCGCGACGGTCGCCGGCAGCAGCAGCAGTGACGAGGCGAAGATCGGCGGAATGACGCCTGAAGTGTTGAGCTTCAGCGGCAGATGCGAAGTATCGCCCTGGAACATGCGGTTGCCGACCTGACGCTTCGGATACTGGATCAGAAGCCGGCGCTGGGCACGTTCGAAGAACACGATCAGCGCGATGACCACGATGGCCAGCACGATGATGGCTAGAATCAGCGGTGTCGACAGCGCGCCGGTGCGGCCGAGTTCCAGCGTGCCGGAAATGGCGCTTGGCAGGCCGGCGACGATGCCGGCGAAGATGATCAGCGAGATGCCGTTGCCGATGCCGCGGGCAGTGATCTGCTCGCCCAGCCACATCAGGAACATTGTGCCGCCCACCAGGGTGATAACGGTGGAGATGCGGAAGAACATGCCCGGATCCGTAACGATGCCGTTGCCGTTCTCAAGTCCCGCCGAAATGCCGTAGGCCTGCACGATGGCAAGCAGCACGGTGCCGTAGCGGGTATACTGATTGATGATCTTGCGGCCCTGCTCGCCTTCCTTCTTCAGCGCTTCCAGCGACGGAATGACCGAGGTCATCAGCTGCATGATGATGGAAGCGGAGATGTAAGGCATGATGCCCAGCGCAAAAATCGCCATGCGCTGCACGGCACCGCCGGCGAACATGTTGAACATGCCCAGCACGCCCTTGGACTGCGACTGGAAGGCCTGCGAGAAAGCGGCCGGATCGATGCCTGGAAGCGGGATGTAAGTGCCAAGGCGATAGACGAGGAGAGCGCCGATCGTAAACCAGATGCGCTTCTTGAGATCCTCGGCCTTGGCAAAGGCCGCGAAATTGAGATTGGATGCTAGTTGTTCAGCAGCCGAAGCCATGGAAATTTCTCCGCCAGATGACGCGGGAGCGCCCGCTTCGGGCAGCGCCTATCACCGAGCACCGGACATAGGCTCGGCGGTGCCAAGATGCAAGCGGCCGCGTCGAGCGCGGCCGCTTGTCTGAGATATTATTCGGCAGATGCCTTTTCGGGCAGCTTCACCGAACCGCCGGCCTTCTCGATCTTCTCGACGGCGGCTTTCGAAGCGCCGGCCACGTCGAAGGTGAGCTTGGCCTTGAGTTCGCCGTCGGAGAGGACGCGCACGCCGTCCTTGAGGCGGCGGATGACGCCGGCCTTGACGAGTGCCTCACCGGTCACGGTTTCCTTGGCGTCAAGCTTCTTCGCATCGATCGCCGTCTGAATGCGGGCGAGCGACACGGTAGCGAAGCTCTTGGCGAAGATGTTGTTGAAGCCACGCTTCGGCAGACGGCGGTAGAGCGGCATCTGGCCACCCTCGAAGCCGTTGATGGCAACGCCGGAACGGGCCTTCTGACCCTTCACGCCGCGGCCGGCGGTCTTGCCGGAGCCCGAGCCGATGCCGCGTCCGAGACGCTTGCGAGCCTTGGTCGCGCCGTCCTTGTCACGCAGTTCGTTGAGTTTCATGGTCGTTCTCCTGCGGCTTACTTCTCGTCCACAACGCGGACGAGATGCTGGACGGCCGCGATCATGCCACGCACGGAAGGCGTATCTTCGAGCGTGCTCTTGCGGTGCATCTTGTTGAGGCCGAGGCCGACCAGCGTCGCGCGCTGTTCCTTCGGCCGACGGATCGGCGAACCGATCTGCTCAACGGTGACGGTCTTGGTAGCTTTCTTGGCCATGTTGGTGGTCCCTCTAAGCTATCGACTATTCATCAGCCGCAACGGCATTGCCGCGGCGGGCCTGAAGGGTCGAATACTTGATGCCACGCGCAGCAGCCACATCCTTCGGATGCATCTGGCGCTTCAGGGCGTCGAAGGTGGCGCGAACCATGTTGTACGGGTTCGACGAGCCCATCGACTTGGCGACGACGTCGTGCATGCCGAGCGTTTCGAAGACAGCGCGCATCGGGCCGCCTGCGATGATGCCGGTACCCTGCTTGGCGGTGCGCAGCAGAACCTTGCCGGCGCCCCAACGTCCCTCGACATCGTGGTGCAAGGTACGGCCCGAACGCAGCGGGACGAAGATCATGTCGCGCTTGGCCGATTCGGTCGCCTTGCGGATCGCTTCAGGCACTTCGCGCGCCTTGCCGTGGCCGAAGCCGACGCGGCCCTTCTGGTCGCCGACGACGACGAGCGCGGCGAAGCCGAAGCGACGGCCACCCTTGACCACCTTGGCGACGCGGTTGATGTGTACGAGCTTGTCGACGATGCCGTCGTCGCGCTCTTCGCGGTCACGGCCACGTTCGCGGCCGCCTTCCCTACGTTCCTGTGCCATATCCTAGTCCTTGTTCTTTTCCGGAAGCACGGGTTGCTGAAATGCCGGCGCCCCTTTTCGAGGTCGCCGGCGGCGAAAAACTTGCGCCTTCTGCACGATCCGTTCCGAAATGTCAGCCCCTTTTTGAAGCCGGCATTCGGAAAGGCTCAGGCTTAGAAGTTCAGGCCACCTTCGCGGGCGGCTTCGGCCAGCGCCTTGACGCGACCATGATAGATGTACGAGCCACGATCGAAGACGACGTCCTTGACGCCAGCCTTGATCGCACGCTCGGCGACCAGCTTGCCGACGGCAGCGGCAGCCGCGGTATCGGCACCCGTCTTCTTGCCGGCCTTGAAGTCCTTCTCCAGGGTCGAGGCGGCTGCAATGGTCTGCCCCTTGGCGTCGTCGATCACCTGAACATAGATGTTCTTCGAGGTGCGGTGCACCGAAAGACGCGGGCGACCGTTGGCGACTGCCTTGATCTGGCGACGGATACGCGCCGAGCGGCGCAGAGTGGCTTCCTTGGTTGCCATAGTCGTGATTCCTGCCTTGTAAGACGGGGGTTGCCCTGTGCGGTAGGTTTCTCTCCTCCCGCGGCAACACCCCGTGGCGTTGCATTTCTCTGGTCCGGCCCTGTCCGAACAATCCGTTCAGGGCCGAGCCGATTACTTCTTCTTGCCTTCCTTGCGGACGATCTTCTCGCCAGCATAACGCACGCCCTTGCCCTTGTAGGGTTCAGGACCGCGATATTCGCGGATCTCGGCCGCGACCTGGCCGACCTGCTGCTTGTCGATGCCCGAAACGGTGATTTCGGTCGGCTTCGGCACAGTGATCGTGATGCCCTGCGGGGTCTCATAGACCACGTCGTGCGAGAAGCCGAGCGCGAGCTGCAGGTTCTTGCCCTGCATGGCAGCACGGTAACCGACGCCGGTGATCTCGAGCTTCTTCTCGAAGCCGTCCTTCACGCCGGTCAGGATATTGACGATCTGAGTACGCGACATGCCCCACTTGGAGCGGGCGTCCTTCGACTGATCGCGCGGCTCGACGGCGATCTGGCCTTCGTCCAGCTTGACCAGAACTTCGTCGTTGACCACGAACTTCAGTTCGCCCTTCGGACCCTTGGCCGTCACGGTCTGGCCGTTGACAGAAGCGGTCACGCCGGCCGGTACGGAGACGGGTTTCTTACCAATACGAGACATTTTCTCTCGTCCTTCCTATCTCAACTCGCCGATCAGAAGATCTGGCAGAGGACTTCACCGCCGACGTTCTGCTCGCGTGCTTCGTGATCGGCCATAACGCCTTTCGGGGTCGAAAGGATGGCGATGCCGAGGCCGTTGGCGACCTGCGGGATCGACTTGGCCGAAACGTAGACGCGGCGGCCCGGCTTCGAAACGCGAGAGATGTCGCGCACGACCGGATTGCCGTCGAAGTACTTCAGTTCGATCTCGATTTCCGACTTGCCGTTGTCGAAGTCGGTCTGGCTGTAGTCGCGGATGTAACCTTCCGACTTCAGCACATCGAGAACACGGGCACGCAGACGCGAGGCCGGGGTCGACACGGTCGACTTCTTACGGCCATAGGCATTGCGGATGCGGGTCAGCATATCGCCGAGAGGATCGCTCAATGACATATCATGTCCTCCTTACCAGCTCGACTTGACCAGGCCAGGGATCTGGCCGTTGTTGCCAAGATCGCGAAGCGCGATACGCGAGACCTTGAGCTTGCGATAGAAGGCGCGCGGACGGCCCGTGACTTCGCAGCGGTTACGGATACGGATCTTGGCCGAGTTGCGCGGCAGGGCCGAGAGCTTCAGCTGGGCGCGGAAGCGCTCGTCCATCGGCTTGGACTGATCCATGACGATTTCCTTGAGGGCCTTACGCTTGGCAGCGTACTGGTCCACAAGCTTGCGGCGCCGGTTGTTCTTCTCGACTGAGCTGGTCTTTGCCATTTCAGATTTTTCCTTTGCTCGCTGCCGTTACTGGCGGAAGGGGAAGTTGAAAGCCTTGAGCAGCGCCCTGGCTTCGTCGTCCGTCTTCGCAGTCGTACAAACGATGATGTCCATGCCCCAGATCTGATCGACCTTGTCGTAGTTGATCTCCGGGAACACGATGTGCTCCTTGATGCCCATGGCGTAGTTGCCGCGGCCATCGAAGCTCTTCGGATTCAGGCCGCGGAAGTCGCGAACGCGCGGCAGCGCGATGTTGACCAGGCGGTCCAGGAATTCATACATGCGCTCCTTGCGAAGCGTCACCTTGGTGCCGATCGGCATGTTCTCACGAACCTTGAAGCCGGCGATCGACTTGCGGGCGCGGGTGACGACCGGCTTCTGGCCGGCAATCAGCGCCAGGTCCTCGGCAGCCACGGAAGGCTTCTTGGAATCAGCGGTAGCTTCGCCGACACCCATGTTCAGCACGATCTTGTCGAGACGCGGGATCTGCATCTCGTTGTCGTACTTGAACTGCTCCAGCAGCGCCTTCTTGATGGTCTCGTTGTAGACCTGCTTCAGGCGCGGCGTGTTCTGCGCGGTTTGTGCTGCCTTAGCCATTGATGACTTCTCCCGAGCGCTTGGCGACTCGTACCTTCTTGCCGTCCTTCTCGAGCTTGAAGCCGACGCGGGTCGGCTTGCCGTCCTTGGGATCGGCAACGGCGATGTTCGAAAGATGGATCGGCGCTTCCTTGCGGATCAGACCGCCCTGCTGGGCCTGGGTCTGGCGCTGGTGGCGGACCACGATGTTGATACCGCGAACAATGGCGGTGTCTTCCTTCGGCTGAACGGACAGAACTTCGCCGGAGCGGCCCTTATCCTTGCCGGAAAGCACGACGACCTTGTCGCCTTTACGGATCTTTTGCATTTCTCCGGCTCCTTACAGCACTTCAGGTGCGAGCGAGATGATCTTCATGTGGTTCTTCGCGCGAAGTTCGCGCGGAACCGGCCCGAAGATACGGGTGCCCACCGGCTCTTTCTTGTTATCGACGAGAACGGCTGCGTTCTTGTCGAAACGGATCACGCTGCCGTCCGGACGACGGATGTCCTTGGCCGTGCGAACCACGACCGCCTTCATCACATCACCCTTCTTCACGCGGCCGCGCGGAATGGCTTCCTTGATCGACACCACGATGATGTCGCCAACGGATGCATACTTCCGCTTCGAACCGCCCAGCACCTTGATGCACATGACACGACGGGCGCCGGAGTTGTCCGCGACGTCGAGGTTTGTTTGCATCTGAATCATGACTGGCCGCCTTCTTCTTCGCTATCGGGACGGGCTTAAAAGCCCCTCCCCGGTCTGTCCAAAATTCGTTTCGTTACGCCTGATCGGAACCGATCACGACCCAGCGCTTATCCTTGGAGATCGGAGCCGACTCCTGGATAGACACCTGGTCGCCCACCTTGTGGGTGTTGTTCTCGTCATGCGCCTTGTACTTCTTCGACATGCGCACGGTCTTCTTCATCACCGGATGGGTGAAGCGACGCTCGACCTTGACGACGACCGTCTTCTCGTTCTTGTCGCTGACGACGGTGCCCTGCAGGATGCGCTTTGGCATGATTCTCGTCCTTATGCCTTCTTGGCCGCTGCTTTTTCAGCAGCGATGGTCTTGATGCGCGCGATGTCCTTGCGGACCTGCTTCACGCGCGCGGTCTTTTCGAGCTGGCCGGTGGCCTTCTGAAAGCGCAGGTTGAACTGCTCCTTCTTCAGATCGGCAAGATCAGCGTCGAGCTCGTCGACGGTCTTCATACGTACATCAGAGGCCTTCATCGCTTAGCCCTTTCTTATTCTGCAATGCGCTGCACGAAGCGCGTGCGAACCGAGAGCTTGGCGGCACCGAGGCGCAGAGCCTCGCGGGCGATCTCTTCCGACACACCGTCGATCTCGAACATGACGCGGCCCGGCTTGACGCGGCAAGCCCAGTAGTCGACCGCGCCCTTACCTTTACCCATGCGCACTTCGGTCGGCTTCGAGGTCACCGGAACGTCCGGGAACACACGGATCCAGACCCGGCCGGCGCGCTTCATCTCGCGGGTGATCGCGCGGCGAGCCGCCTCGATCTCACGCGCGGTGACGCGGTTCGGCTCCAGCGCCTTCAGTCCGAAGCCGCCGAAATCCAGATTGGTGCCGCCCTTCGCGGTGCCGTGGATGCGGCCCTTGAACTGCTTACGGAACTTTGTGCGCTTTGGCTGCAGCATCGTTCTAACTCCAAATTCCCTTGCCTATCAGGCGTTTTCGCGACGACGACCGCGCTCGGAGCGCTCACCGCCCTGCGAATGGTCGCCTTCGGTGGCACGACGTTCCGAAGCCATCGGGTCATGCTCCAGGATCTCGCCCTTGAACACCCATACCTTGACGCCGCAGATGCCATAAGCCGTCTGAGCTTCAGCGGTGCCGTAGTCGACATCGGCGCGCAGTGTATGCAGCGGCACGCGGCCTTCACGATACCATTCCATACGGGCGATTTCGGCGCCGCCAAGACGACCACCGCAGTTGATGCGGATGCCCTCGGCACCGAGACGCATGGCCGACTGCACCGCGCGCTTCATGGCGCGACGGAATGCAATGCGGCGCTCGAGCTGCTGGGCGATCGACTGGGCGATCAGCGTCGCGTCGATCTCCGGCTTGCGCACTTCAACGATGTTGAGATGCGTCTCGGACTGCGTCATCTCGGTCAGCTTCTTGCGCAGCTTTTCGATGTCGGCGCCCTTCTTGCCGATGATCAGACCTGGACGAGCGGCGTGAATGGTCACGCGGCACTTCTTGTGCGGACGCTCGATGACGATCTTGGAGATCGCGGCCTGCTTGAGTTCCTTCTCAAGATACTCGCGGATCTTCAGGTCTTCGTGCAGCAGCTTGCCGTACTCGCCGGTGTTCGCGTACCAGCGCGAATCCCAGGTGCGGTTGATGCCGAGACGGAGACCGATCGGATTGATTTTCTGGCCCATTATGCAGCCTCCCCTTTCTCTTCAACCTCACGCACGACGATCGTGAGGTGCGAAAACGGCTTTTCGATACGGCTGGCGCGACCGCGACCACGAGCGTGGAAACGCTTCATGACGATCGACTTGCCGACATAGGCCTCGGCCACGATCAGCGCATCGACATCGAGGTCGTGGTTGTTTTCCGCGTTGGCGATCGCCGATTCCAGCGTCTTCTTCACGGTCTCCGAAATCCGCTTGCGCGAGAATTCCAGATCGTTGAGCGCAGTCGCAACCTTCTTGCCGCGGATCAACGCAGCAACCAGGTTCAGCTTCTGCGGGCTGATACGGATCGTGCGCAGGACGGCACGAGCCTCGTTATCAGCAAGCCTGCGCGGAGCTTTGGCCTTGCCCATGATTTACTTCCTCTTCGCTTTCTTATCCGCGCCGTGACCGTAATAGGTCCGGGTCGGAGCGAATTCACCGAACTTGTGGCCGACCATGTCCTCGTTCACGGAGACCGGGACGTGCTTCTGGCCGTTGTAGACACCGAAGGTGAGGCCGACAAACTGCGGCAGGATGGTGGAGCGGCGGCTCCACATCTTGATCACCTCACTACGACCACCTTCACGAACCTTGTCTGCCTTCTTCAGAAGGTAGCCGTCGACGAAGGGGCCTTTCCAAATCGAACGAGTCACTTGGCGTTACCTCTTCTTAGCTCTTGCGCTGATGGCGCGAGCGCACAATGAACTTATCGGTCGCCTTGTTGGACCGCGTCTTCTTACCCTTGGTAGGCTTACCCCACGGGGTGACCGGATGACGGCCACCAGAGGTACGGCCTTCACCACCGCCATGCGGATGGTCGACCGGGTTCATGGCAACGCCGCGGTTATGCGGACGCTTGCCGCGCCACACCGAACGACCGGCCTTGCCGTCGTTGATGTTGCCGTGATCAGGGTTCGACACGGCGCCGACGGTAGCAAAGCAAGAGCCGTGTACGATGCGCTGCTCACCCGAATTAAGGCGCAGGATCGCCATACCCTGGTCGCGACCGACGAGCTGGGCATATGCACCAGCGGAACGGGCAACCTGGCCGCCCTTGCCGGGCTTCAGCTCGATGTTGTGCACGATGGTGCCCACCGGCATGGCCGAGAGCGGCATCGCATTGCCAGGCTTCACGTCGACCGATTCACCAGCCACAACCTTGTCACCGGCCTGCAGGCGCTGCGGCGCGATGATGTAGTTCAGCTCGCCATCCTCATACTTGATGAGGGCGATGAAGGCGGTGCGGTTCGGGTCGTATTCCAGGCGCTCGACCGTGCCGACCACGTCGAACTTGCGACGCTTGAAGTCGATGATGCGGTACGTGCGCTTGTGACCACCGCCGATGAAGCGGGCAGTGATGCGACCGTAGTTGTTGCGGCCGCCCGACTTGGTCAGGCCCTCGGTCAGGCCCTTGACTGGCTTGCCCTTGTGGAGGCCCGAGCGGTCAACGATGACCAGCTGGCGGGTGCTCGGCGTTATCGGGTTGTATTTCTTCAGTGCCATTGTCGTTGTCCTCGCGGCCTAGCTCAGAGACCCGTCGCGACGTCGATCGACTGGCCATCGGCCAGCGTCACCACTGCTCGCTTGACGTCGCCCTGGCGGCCAATCGTGCCGCGGAAGCGCTTCACCTTGCCCTTGCGGACCAGAGTGTTCACAGCCGTCACCTTGACGCCGAACAGCGCCTCGACTGCTGCCTTGATCTCCGGCTTCGACGCCTTCTTGGCGACGTTGAAGACCACCTGGTTCTGCTCGGACGCCATGGTCGACTTTTCGGTGATCGCCGGCGAGACGATCACGTCGTAATGACGAAGGTCGGTCATTTGAAGCGCTCCTCGAGAGCCTCGACGGCGGCCTTGGAAAGGACCAGCGTGCCGCGGCGCATAATGTCGTAGACGTTGATGCCCTGGATGGGCAGCACGTCGATGTTCGGGATGTTCGAAGCAGCCCGCTTGAAACCCTGGTCGAGTTCCGCACCGCCGATGAACAGCGCGTTGGTCAGACCGAGCGACGCGAAGTTCTCAACCAGAGCCTTGGTCTTGGCCTCGGCCAGCTTCAGATCGTCGACAACGATGAGCGACGAGCTCTTCGCCTTGGCCGAGAGCGCGTGCTTGATACCGAGCGCGCGGACCTTCTTGGGCAGGTCGTGCTCATGGCTGCGGGCAACCGGGCCATGGGCCTTACCACCGCCACGGAACTGCGGAGCACGTGCCGAAGAGTGACGGGCACGGCCGGTACCCTTCTGCTTGTACATCTTCGCACCGGTGCGCGCGATGTCGGCGCGACCTTTGGTCTGGTGCGTGCCCTGCTGCTTCTTGGCGAGCTGCCAGCGGACGACGCGAGCGAGGATATCCTCGCGCGGCTCAAGGCCGAAGATCTCTTCCGAGAGCTTCACCTTGCCGGCGTCCTTACCGGCGAGAGTGGTGATCTTGAGGTCCATTATTCCGCTCCCTCGGTGGCCGGAGCCTGATTGTTGGCGGCGGCGCGGATCGCGGCCGGCTTCGGCGCGTTGGCAGGCAGCGCCACCTTGGCGGCGTCACGAACCAGGATCCAGGCGCCCTTGGTGCCCGGAACCGCGCCACGAATGAGGATAAGGCCGCGATCGGCGTCGGTCGAAACGACCTCGACGTTCTGCGTGGTCACGCGGGTGGCACCCATGTGGCCGGCCATCTTCTTGCCCTTGAACACCTTGCCGGGGTCCTGGCGCTGACCGGTCGAGCCGTGCACGCGGTGCGACAGCGAGTTACCGTGGGTCGCACGACCACCACCGAAGTTGTGGCGCTTGATGACACCCTGGAAACCCTTACCGGTCGAAGTGCCGGTAACGTCGACCTTCTGGCCGGCGACGAAGTGGTCGACGGTCAGCTCTGCGCCGACGTCCAGCAGGTTGTCCGGCGAAACGCGGAACTCGGCAACCTTGGCCTTGGGCTCCACGGAGGCGGCGGCGAAATGACCGCGCATGGCCTTCGACGTGTTCTTGACCTTGGCAAGCCCGACGCCGAGCTGAACGGCGGTGTAGCCATTCTTTTCCTGCGTGCGCTGCGCGACGACCTGGCAGCTCTCCATGCGGAGAACGGTAACGGGGACATGCTCACCGGCATCATTGTAGATGCGGGTCATTCCCACCTTCTGTGCAATTACACCTGAACGCATCGGTTCATCTTCCTTCAGAGGAGCGGGCCGGGTTGCCCCGCCGGCTCATGGTTCAGCTCTTAGAGCTTGATTTCGACATCCACGCCGGCGGCCAGATCGAGCTTCATCAGCGCATCAACCGTCTGCGGGGTCGGGTCCACGATGTCGAGCAGGCGCTTGTGGGTGCGCATCTCGAACTGTTCGCGGCTCTTCTTGTCGACGTGCGGCGAACGGTTGACCGTGAACTTCTCGATGCGGGTCGGCAGCGGAATCGGGCCGCGGACGTTAGCGCCGGTGCGCTTGGCCGTCGAAACGATTTCACGCGTCGAAGCATCGAGCACGCGGTGATCGAACGCTTTAAGTCGGATGCGGATATTCTGTCCGTTCATGCGTCTATTCCTTGTTCTGGCGCGGCGCGGGCGTATTCCCGCCCGCGACAGATCTCTTGTTCTTCTTACTCGACGATGGAAGCGACGATGCCGGCGCCGACGGTGCGGCCGCCTTCGCGGATAGCGAAGCGCAGCTTCTCTTCCATGGCGATCGGCACGATCAGCTCGACGTCAACGGTGATGTTGTCGCCTGGCATCACCATCTCGGTGCCGGCCGGCAGCGAAACGATGCCCGTCACGTCCGTCGTGCGGAAGTAGAACTGCGGACGGTAGTTCGTGAAGAACGGCGTATGACGGCCACCCTCTTCCTTCGTCAGGATGTAGGCTTCCGCCTTGAACTTCTTGTGCGGCTTCACCGAACCCGGCTTGGCCAGAACCTGGCCGCGCTCAACGCCCTCACGGTCAACGCCGCGCAGCAGCGCGCCGATGTTGTCGCCGGCCTGGCCCTGGTCGAGCAGCTTGCGGAACATCTCAACGCCCGTGCAAGTCGTCTTGGCCGTCGGACGGATGCCGACGATTTCCAGTTCCTCGCCGACCTTGACGATGCCGCGCTCGACGCGCCCCGTCACGACCGTGCCGCGGCCCGAGATCGAGAACACGTCTTCGATCGGCATCAGGAACGGCTTGTCGATCGGACGCTCCGGCGTCGGGATGTAGGCGTCAACCTCTTCCATCAGCTTGCGAACCGCGTTCTCGCCAATCTCCTTGTTGGAGTCTTCGAGAGCCGCCAGCGCCGAACCCTTGACGATCGGAATGTCGTCGCCCGGGAACTCGTACTTCGACAGAAGCTCGCGAACTTCCAGCTCCACCAGCTCCAGAAGCTCGGCGTCGTCGACCTGGTCGACCTTGTTCAGGAACACAACGATCGCAGGAACGCCGACCTGGCGCGCCAGAAGGATGTGCTCGCGCGTCTGCGGCATCGGGCCGTCGGCAGCCGAAACAACCAGGATCGCGCCGTCCATCTGGGCAGCACCGGTGATCATGTTCTTCACATAGTCGGCGTGGCCGGGGCAGTCGACGTGCGCATAGTGACGGGTCGGCGTCTCATACTCGACGTGCGCCGTCGAAATCGTGATGCCGCGCGCCTTCTCTTCAGGCGCTGCGTCAATCTGGTCGTAGGCCTTGAATTCGCCGAAATACTTCGTGATCGCCGCCGTCAGCGACGTCTTGCCGTGGTCAACGTGACCAATCGTGCCAATGTTCACATGAGGCTTCGTACGCTCGAATTTACCTTTTGCCATGTGAGGTCTCCATTTCCTGCCTGCCCGTGAGGGCGTTGATCCTAGTTACGGACGCAATTCCTCGGAATTACGCGTATTTCTTCTGAACTTCCTGAGCGACCGCGGTCGGAACCGGCTCATAGTGGTCGAACTGCATCGTGTACTGGGCGCGGCCCTGCGACATCGAACGCAGCGAGTCGACGTACTTGAACATGTTGGCCAGCGGCACCATCGCGTTGACGACGACGGCCACGCCACGGGTTTCCTGACCCTGGATCTGGCCGCGGCGGCTGTTCAGATCGCCGATGACGTTGCCGACATAATCCTCCGGCGTAACGACCTCGACCTTCATGATCGGCTCAAGCAGCTGGACGCCGAGCTTCGGAGCAGCTTCCCTGAAAGCAGCGCGCGAAGCGATTTCGAAGGCCAGGACCGAGGAGTCGACGTCGTGGAAGGCGCCGTCGATGAGCGTCGCCTTGACGCCGATCATCGGGAAGCCTGCGAACGGACCGGACGACATGACCGAACCGATGCCCTTCTCGACACCCGGGATGTATTCCTTCGGAACCGAACCGCCGACGATCTTGGACTCGAACACGTAGTCCTCGCCTTCCGGATTCGGCTCGAACACCAGCTTGACGCGGGCGAACTGGCCGGTACCGCCGGTCTGCTTCTTGTGGGTGTAGTCCTGTTCGTGGGTACGGGTGATCGTCTCACGATAGGCCACCTGCGGGGCGCCGACATTCGCCTCGACCTTGAACTCGCGACGCATGCGGTCAACGATGATGTCGAGGTGAAGCTCGCCCATGCCGGCGATGATGGTCTGACCCGATTCCTCGTCGGTCTTGACGCGGAAGGACGGATCTTCAGCCGCCAGACGATGCAGCGCGAGGCCCATCTTTTCCTGGTCACCCTTGGTCTTCGGCTCGATGGCGATCTGGATGACCGGATCCGGGAATTCCATGCGCTCCAGGATGACCGGGTGCAGCGGATCGCACAGCGTGTCGCCGGTGGTCGTTTCCTTGAGACCGGCCAGAGCGACGATGTCGCCGGCATAGGCCTCATCGATATCAGCGCGCGAATTCGCATGCATCTGCAGCATGCGGCCGATGCGCTCCTTCTTGCCCTTCACGGTGTTGTCGAGCGACGCACCCTTGGTGAGCTTGCCCGAATAAATGCGTGCGAAAGTGAGCGAACCGACGAACGGGTCGTTCATGATCTTGAAGGCGAGCATGGACAGCGGCTCGTTGTCGTCCGCGTGACGCTCGATCTCGGCATCGGTCTTGGCATCGACGCCCTTGATGGCCGGAACGTCGATCGGCGACGGCAGGTATTCGACAACGGCGTCGAGCAACGGCTGCACACCCTTGTTCTTGAAGGCAGAGCCACAGAACATCGGGTAGAACTTGACCGCAATGGTGCCCTTGCGGATCAGCTTGCGGATGGTGTCGTTGTCGGGAAGATTGCCTTCAAGATAGTTGTTCATCGCGTCGTCGTCCATCTCGACGGCGGCTTCGATGAGCTTCTCGCGATATTCTTCGGCCTTTTCCTTCAGGTCGGCCGGGATCTCAACGACATCCCAGGCGGCACCGAGCGATTCATCGCGCCAGACCAGCGCATTCATCTCGACCAGGTCGACGACGCCCTTGAATTCACTCTCGGCGCCGATCGGCAGCTGCATGACGACGGCCTGCGCACCAAGGCGCGAACCAATCATCTCGACCGAGCGGTAAAAATCAGCGCCGATCTTGTCCATCTTGTTACAGAAGATCATGCGCGGAACGCGATACTTGTCGGCCTGGCGCCAGACAGTCTCGGTCTGCGGCTCGACACCGGCATTGGCGTCGAGCAGCGCGATGGCGCCGTCGAGCACGCGCAGCGAACGCTCGACTTCGATGGTGAAGTCGACGTGGCCAGGGGTATCGATGATGTTGAAGCGGCGCATCTTGCCGTCACGGCCCTGCCAGAAGGTCGTGGTCGCAGCGGACGTGATGGTGATACCGCGCTCCTGCTCCTGCTCCATCCAATCCATGGTTGCAGCGCCGTCGTGGACTTCGCCGATCTTGTGCGACTTGCCCGTGTAATACAGGACGCGCTCGGTCGTCGTCGTCTTGCCGGCGTCGATGTGCGCCATGATACCGAAATTGCGGTAGTCTTCGATTTTATATTCGCGGGCCATGGGAGGTGCCTCTCAAGTCTCGTTCGCGCTTACCAGCGGTAGTGCGCGAAAGCGCGGTTGGCTTCCGCCATCTTGTGGGTGTCTTCACGCTTCTTCACGGCGGTGCCGCGGTTGTTGGCCGCGTCCATCAATTCGCCGGAGAGGCGGTCGACCATCGTGGTCTCGTTGCGGTTGCGCGCAGCGGTGATCAGCCAGCGAATGGCGAGAGCCTGGCGGCGCTCCGGACGAACATCGACCGGGACCTGATAGGTGGCACCACCGACGCGACGCGAGCGCACTTCGACGTGCGGAGCGACGTTGTCGAGCGCCTGATGGAAGACGGCGACCGGCTCCTGCTTGGTCTTGGACTGCACCTGGTCGAGCGCGCCGTAGACGATCGTCTCCGCAATCGACTTCTTGCCATCATACATGACGGCATTCATGAACTTGGTGATCACAAGATCGCCGAACTTCGGATCCGGATTGATCTCACGCTTATCTGCACTGTGGCGACGGGACATGGCTCTTGTCTCTCAATCTCGCAGGCTTGGCGCACAAATAAAAAAGCGCCGAAGCCGGAAAACCTTACTTCGGACGCTTCGCGCCGTACTTCGAACGGCGCTGCTTGCGGTTCTTGACGCCCTGGGTGTCGAGCACGCCGCGAATGACGTGATAGCGCACACCCGGAAGGTCTTTCACGCGACCGCCACGGATCATGACGACCGAGTGCTCTTGAAGGTTATGGCCTTCACCCGGGATGTAGCCGATCACCTCGAAACCATTGGTCAGACGGATCTTGGCCACCTTGCGCAGAGCCGAGTTCGGCTTCTTCGGCGTGGTGGTGTAAACGCGCGTGCAGACGCCCCGCTTCTGCGGGTTCTGCTGCATGGCCGGGACCTTGTTTCGCGTTGCCGGCACCTGGCGCGGCTTGCGGATCAGCTGGTTTACGGTAGGCATTAAACCTTCCTTCTGTGTCTCAATCTCGTGTCGCAAACCCGTTAGGGCCGTTTCAAGCGGCTTTCCATACGCAAATTCGGGCCGAAACCGCGCGTTTGCGGTCTTGCCCGAACAAAAAGCAGAGGAAGCGTTGCCGCTTCATGCGTGACGGAAATGTCATTCGCTCGTAAAACGAACCCTGTTTGAGGCAAACTCCAAGGCGCGACGCCCCGGAAAAGCTGACCTCACATCGGTTCAGACGTCGCGGCTTCTACTCGCAACATCGCAAACCGTCAACCCCGCAACCCCAGAAATTCCGCTAGTGCCGAGGCTTGGCTGCCATGCGCGCAATGCATGTAATATTGTTGCGTCTTTTTGCGCATGCAGGGAAGAAAGTGACCGGGTTGCGACTGTCACCCGGCCAAGCTTCGTGCAAAAAGGAGCGAAACGTCCCTTTGGACAGGTATATACGAAGGAATCAGTCTTTGCAGGATCCCCTGAACGACAATGACGAACCGCGGCCGGTCATGATCATCACCGGCCGAATCTGGAAGAAGAAGGGCGGCAAGCCGGAAGGTGTCCACGTCATGCTGATGGCGCCCGATGATGATTCCGCCGTGCGCCGTGCCCTGGAATCACTCGCGGCCGAAGGTTATGCCGAGGCTGAGCTCGACCAGATCGGCGAGATGCAGGAAGAACCTGACGAGGAGCCGCATCTTTCGGCCTACCAGGGCGCACTCGAGGGCGAAGTCTCGATCGTCACTTTCGACGAGCCGATCTAGCCGTCAACAGAGCAACCGGATCGCAACCGTTCGCTCGCGGCGGGATCCGAAGTACCATCATTATCAGGGAGAAAGCGCTCTTCATGCCGCAACCCATTCGCATCGCCGTCGTCGGCGTCGGCAAGATCGCCCGTGACCAGCATCTACCGGCACTTGCCGGAGACGAGGACTTCCAGCTTGTCGCGGCGGCGAGTCGGCACGGAACGGTGGACGGCATCCCGAACTTCCACGACATTGAAACACTCCTGGAATCCGCACCCGAGATGGAAGCGGTGTCGCTGTGCATGCCACCGCAGTTTCGTCACGACGCGGCGCGTGCGGCAATCCTTGCCGGCAAGCATGTCTTCATGGAAAAACCGCCGGGCGCGACAGTAAGCGAAGTCGAGCAGTTGAAGACGCTTGCGGCTGAAAAAGGCGTGACGCTGTTTGCTTCCTGGCATTCGCGCTATGCGCCGGCCGTGGAGGCAGCGCGAGCCCTCCTCGCTTCGACGCAGATCAAGGCGGCCGCCATCAACTGGAAGGAGGACGTCCGTCGCTGGCATCCGAACCAGGACTGGATCTGGCAACCCGGCGGCTTCGGCGTGTTCGACCCCGGTATCAACGCCTTATCGATCGCCACCCATATCCTGCCGCCGATGTTCATCACTCAGGCGACGCTCGACTTTCCGGAAAACCGTGGTGCGCCGATCGCGGCACAGGTAACCTTCCGCACCGATAACGGCATCCCGGTCGCCGCCGATTTCGACTGGCGCCAGACCGGACCGCAGAGCTGGGACATCCTGGCCGAGACCGACAAGGGTTCGATGGTCCTATCCAGCGGCGGCGCCAAGCTTGTTGTCGATGGCAAAATCCTGCAGGAAGGCCCGGACATGGAATATCCGATGCTCTACCGCCGCTTCGCCGAACTGGTGCGCGGTCAGAAATCTGATGTCGATCTCGCGCCCCTGCAGCATGTGGCGGACGCCTTCATGCTTGGCAGGCGCAACGTGGTCGAGGCTTTCTTCGACTGACAGACAGAAGGCACGCAGCACAAACAAAAAAACCGGCAGGCGTTTCCGCCTGCCGGTTTTTTCATCTGCCCATGCTGATCCCTTAGTTGACGGGGCCAGGCATACCGCCCTCGCCCACCGTCGGCGCTTCCGGCTTCACGCCGGTGGCGCGATTGATGAAAACGGTGACCACCCACAGCACCACGCCGATCGCCAGAAGCACGCCGGCGATCTTGTACTGATCTGGATTGCGGCCAGTCCATGGGCCCGTCAGAAAACCGCAGGCAATCGCACCAATCACCGGCAGGATGGTCGGCGCAGTGAAATGGGCGTGATCGACCTTGTCCTTGCGCAACACCAGCACAGCGATATTGACGACGGTAAACACGCAAAGCAGCAGCAGAGCCGTGGTTCCGCCAAGCTGCGGCACCGAACCGACGAATGTGATGAGGCCAAAGGCCAGCAACGTCGTGAAGATGATGGCGATGTAAGGCGTCTTGCGGCTCGCATGAACCTTGCCGAGCACCGGCGGCAGCACGTGCTCACGGCTCATGCCGTAAACCAGGCGACTCGCCATCAGCATGTTGATGAGCGCGGAATTCGCCACGGCAAACATGGTGATGAAGGCGAAGATCCAAATCGGGAAACCTGGCGCGCCGGTCGACACCACTTTGAGCAGCGGCGCTTCGCCCTCGCCGAGTTCGGCCGGATCGACGAGCGTGACCGACGAAACCGAGACCAGCACATAGATCACGCCGGTGATGAGCAGGCCGGCAAGCAGTATCTTCGGGAAGATCTTGGTCGGCTCCTTGGTCTCCTCGGCCATGTTCACCGAATCCTCGAAACCAACCATGGCGAAGAAGGCAAGCGTGGTGGCGGCAATCACCGGCCAGAATGAGCTGACACCCTCCGGAGTGTGGAACTCGGTGACTCGCGAGACATCGCCCTGCCCCATGCCGATCGCCCAGAGACCAATGGCGATGACAATGAGCAGGCCGGTCAGTTCGACGCAGGTCAGAACCACGTTGAGTTTCACGCTCTCGCCGACACCGCGGAAATTCACCGCCGCGACGATCGCCATGAAAGCGAGGCCAAGCAGAATGACTCCGGTGCCGCTTTCCAATCCGAGGCCAAAGGCGGAGGAGAAATTGACCGCGAAAGCGCGCGAAGCAGTCGAGGCCGAAGTGATACCCGAACACATCACCGCGAAGGCCACGATGAATGTGACGAAATGGATGCCGAAGGCCTTGTGGGTGTAGAGCGCCGCACCTGCTGCGCGAGGGTATTTCGTGACCAGTTCCAGATAGCTGAAAGCGGTGATGACGGCGACGACAAAGGCGACCAGGAATGGCAGCCACACCACGCCACCGACCTGCTTGGCGACCTGCCCGGTCAAGGCGTAGATGCCGGTGCCTAGAATATCACCGACAATGAACAGCAGCAGCAGCCATGGGCCCATGACGCGATGGAGACTGGGCTCCGCCGCGTCTTTGTGGCCTGGATTCAAGGTTGCATCGGTCATAGGTCCCTCCTCGTTGCCGTGCCGCGACCATCGGTCGAACAGGACACGGCATCCACGTTTCGCGCATGAGCCGGCCGGCGCTCCGGTCACGGATCAAACTTTGGACCCACCCTTCATCCCCTGGTTGAGTATGGAGCAGCGACAAGGGATGTCAAACTGACGCACCTGACCAGCACTGGCTGCCCGAACGACGGCCGTGTTGCCACGAGTTTGGCGATATCCAGCCGACCTCACCGACCGGCGTAGCGTGCCTCATGATCGAGCAGCCAGCGCTTGCGTTCCAACCCACCGCCATAGTTGGTGAGCGCACCGTTGGCGCCGACCAGGCGATGACAGGGCACGACGATCGAAAGCGGATTGGAGCCGTTGGCATGGCCGACCGCGCGAGCCGCATTCGGCCGGCCGAGCCTTTCAGCGAAAGCGCCATAGGCAAGCGTTTCGCCGGGTGCGATCTCGCGCAGGGTCGTCCACATCTCGTTCTGGAACGATGTACCGTCCAGCCTGACCGGCAAGGTGCGGAGAAAACCAACCTCACCATCGAAGTATGTCGCGAAAGCTTGCCGCGACTTGGTCGAGACAGTCCCCGCCCTCAGTTGATAGCGGCCCGACGCCAAACGATGGCTCAGCCAGCGATCCATGCGGTCGTCGCAGTCGGCAAACTCGACCATGAACAGTGCGTCAGCCTCGTCCTCGATCACGACGAGCGGTCCGATCGGCGTCGCAACCGTTCCGGAGATCAAACCGATCTGCTCCGTGCCCTTCCGCGTCATAGAAGCCCTCTGCATTTTCAACCGCCGATGCCGACCGCCATCTTCGCGGAGCTTAGCCGTTTCACGCTTCGTTTCCTGTCAGGAGCAACGGGAACATCACAGAAAAGAGCGCAGATTTTCACCGGGCGTCGTGAAAGATGATGCCCACCGTATGGCGGTGTCCTGAGCGGATCCTGCTCACGCCATGACGCAGGTTGACGCGATAGTTACCCTTGGTGCCTTGCACCGGTCGATTGTGAACAGCGAAAGCGACGGCATCACCCTGGCGCAACGGCACGACTTCCGCACGGCTTTGCATGCGCGGACGCTGCTCGGTCAGCACGAACTCACCGCCGATGAAGTCGCGGCCAGGTTCGGAAAGCAGCACGGCAACCTGGATCGGAAAAGTGAGATCACCATAGAGGTCCTGGTGCAGGCAGTTGAAATCGCCTGTCTTATATTGCAGCAGCAGCGGTGTCGGCCGCTTCTGACCGGCGTCGTGACAGAGATGGAGATAATCTTGATGGGCCGCCGGATAGCGTTGATCGATACCCATACGCCCGTTCCAAGCGTTGGCGACAGTAGCCAGGTGAGGATAAAGCGCGGTGCGCAACCCGCCGATCAGGCCCGGCAGCGGATATTTGAAATAGCGGTACTCGCCTTTGCCAAAACCATGGCGCGCCATGACAATGTGACTGCGGAAGTGCTCTTCATGAGGATAGAGATCGGCGGTGGCCTTGCACTCCTCAGGTGAGATCAGGTTCTCCAGCACAGCGCAGCCATAAGTATCCAGATCGGCACCGAGTGCCTTCCAATCATAGCTGACCACCCGCTCATCGGCGACTTGACTGGCCCGTTGGCGGATGCGGATATTGGCATTCATAGCGGCCTCCTTGCGTTGGAGCGTTCCCGCCTTCAGATGGCTGGAGCGATACGATCTCGCCAGAGATTAGGCCTCGCGCAAACCTGCCGCATTCCGTTTCTTGCGAAGCCGCTCCAAATGGCTGCGTCACCAAATGATCATGGAATGATCATATTGCAGAGGTTGCGGAATCGCTGACTGGACCTTTAAGGTCACCCTGCGTCAGACAGGCCCGTTGTGGGGACATCTGATCGCCAGGCAGCGGCGGAGGAACGGTTCCCCGCAACGACAACCGAAGTCGGGCGGGCGGAACGAGGTATCGTTGCCGGACCCAGTATCGATCGTCATCTCCAACTACAACTATTCGCGCTTTCTCGATCGCAGTATCGGCAGCGTGCTGCAGCAGGATTATCCGCATGTCGAGGCAATCGTCGTGGACGACGCTTCGACCGATCATTCACCTGCGATCATCAAGTCTTATGGAGACAGGATCCGCCCGCATCTGAAAACAAGCAATGGCGGGCACGCCGCGGCCTTCAACACCGGTTTCGCCATCAGCAACGGCAGCATCGTCTTCTTCCTCGATGCCGACGATTATCTTTACCCCGATGCCGTCTCCAAGGTCGTCGAAGCATGGCGAGCGTCGACCGCTCAGTTGCAGTTCAGGCTGCATCTGGTCGATGAGCAGGAGCAGGTGAAGGACGTCTTTCCGCCACCTGAATGGCCTTTCGACACCGGCGACGTAACCGCGAAACTCCTCCATCGTGGCCGCTATCAGACAACCGTCACCAGTGGACTTGCCTTTTCCCGCTCGGCGCTGGAGCCGATCATGCCGATACCGGAAGAGGAATTTCGCCAGGGAGCGGACGGCTACCTCGCCACACTCGCGCCGCTTCGCGGAGACGTGCAGGCGCTCGAAAGCCCGCTTGGAGCCTATCGTATTCATGGCTCCAACCACTCGGTATTCGGAGGCAAACTCGCCAAGCGCGCGCGCTGGCGCGTCGAGCATGACCTTCACCGGCTGAACGCACTTTCAGCCGAGACGAAGGCTGTCGGTCTCAAACTCAAGGGCAATCCCGCGTTGCGCGATCCGTTTCATCTCGAGGAACGACTGGCCTCGCTCTGCTTCGACGAAGCCCTGCATCCGATGCCTGGAGATTCACGCCTTGGCCTGGCCACGGCAGGCGCCACCGCCAGCTTCGACATGCAGTATTCGCTGCGCCGGCGCGCCGCCCAGGCAGCGTGGTTCATGGCAGTCGGCCTGCTGCCGAGACAACAGGCAAGGACGGTCCTATCCTGGAAGCTGGTCGCCGCGTCCCGACCGAAATTTCTCGCCCGGCTGTCGAAAGGCATCAGACGCGCGATGGGTTAGCAGTCTCCGCCGCGCAACGATTTCACCAGGCGGCCGATAACAGGATCGAATGCTTTCGCTCGTGCCTTGTCATATTCGAGGCGGAAGTATGCGACCGCGTCGTTGCAGACCGGGATCGCGCGTTCGTAGTAGACACGATCACCCTTCGAACCCGACCATACCGCCCAGTTGGACTTGCGTCGCTGGTAGGCAACCGACCAACCTTCAGCCTCTTCCTGGCCAATGCGCCATTTCACTTCTTCGCAAAACGGCCCTCGCTTGGATAGCTGCCCCAAACGGCAAGTTTGGCGTTTCCGTCGGGCGATTGCGCGGTGCCGCCATCGCCATTTGCGGATTCCTCGATGGCCGAGAAATCTCCCGGAACATCGATCCAGTAGTTGTAGCGGGCGTTTCCGTATGGCTTCCAGTCGCCAGCCACGGCCTGGGCAGTCGCCGCAGGTGAGAGAGCGACGGCGAACGCAATGTATCTCATGGCAACGTATCTCATGGCCATCTCGCAATGAAACCGAGCTTGTGATCAATATCCGACGCGGAGCACCGGCACCATGCTTCAGGTCGGAACCTTTCCCCAACCGCCAAAGAAAAAGGGGCCGAAAGGCCCCTTTTTTGTAGTCTTCGATCACCGCTTACTGCGCGGCGCTGACCATCTCGGTCAGCATCGGCTCGGCCACTTCCGCGCCGGACGTCTTGCGACGCTCGTCGAGGATGAGTTCGTCGCGATGCGTCGCGATGCGACGGATCGCGCTCATCTGGCCACCGGTGCCGGCGGGGATTAGACGGCCGACGATGACGTTTTCCTTCAGTCCCTGCAGCATGTCGGTCTTGCCGGCAACGGCAGCTTCCGTCAGCACGCGGGTCGTCTCCTGGAAGGAGGCGGCCGAGATGAAGGACGGCGTCTGCAACGAAGCCTTGGTGATGCCGAGCAGCACCGGCTGGCCGGCCGCAGGCTTCTTGCCTTCCTCGATCAAGCGCTCGTTGATCTCGTCCAGCTCGATCACGTCGACATGGTCACCCGGGATGTAGGTCGAGTCGCCCTGCTCGGTGATCTCCACCTTCTGCAGCATTTGACGGACGATCACCTCGATGTGCTTGTCGTTGATCGACACGCCCTGCAACCGGTAGACTTCCTGGATTTCATTGACGAGGTAAGAAGCCAGAGCTTCCACACCCTTGATCGCCAGGATGTCGTGCGGCGCCGGATTGCCGTCGAGGATGTAGTCGCCCTTCTCGATAACGTCGCCGTCCTGGAGATGGAACGGCTTGCCCTTCGGGATCAGGTATTCGACCGGCTCCAGCGTCGAGTCATGCGGTTCGATGATGATGCGGCGCTTGTTCTTGTAGTCGCGGCCGAAGCGAACCGTACCATCGATCTCGGCGATGATGGCGTGATCCTTCGGACGGCGAGCCTCGAACAGTTCGGCCACGCGCGGCAGACCACCGGTGATGTCCTTGGTCTTGGCGCTTTCCATCGGGATACGAGCGAGCACGTCGCCCGGCTTGACCGTGGCACCCGGCTCGACCGACAGGATCGCCTCGACCGAGAGCAGGAAGCGGGCATCGCCGCCCTTCGACAGCTTGCCGACCTTGCCCTTGGCATCCTGAACAACCATCGCCGGCTTGAGGTCCGAACCGCGCGGCGTGGACCGCCAGTCGATGACCTCGCGCTTGGTGATGCCAGTCGACTCGTCGGCCGTTTCCTGAACGGAAATGCCGTCGACCAGGTCCTCGAACGCCACGCGACCCTCGATTTCGGTGAGGATCGGACGGGTATACGGGTCCCACTCGGCGATACGCTGGCCGCGCTTCACCTTGTCACCGTCGTCCACGTAGATGCGCGAACCGTAAGTGACGCGGTGCGTGGCGCGTTCCTTGCCCGTCTCGTCGAGGATCAGGATCGCCATGTTGCGGCCCATCACCACGAGGTGACCGTCGGAATTGCGAACCACGCTGCGGTTGCGGACCGACACCGTGCCTTCATAGGACGCCTCGAGATAGGAGGAGTCCACCACCTGCGCGGTACCGCCCATGTGGAAGGTACGCATGGTGAGCTGCGTGCCCGGCTCGCCGATCGACTGCGCGGCGATAACGCCGACAGCTTCACCCTGGTTGACCGGGGTACCGCGTGCAAGATCGCGACCGTAGCAGACTGCGCAGACGCCGGTGCGGACCTCGCAGGTCAGCGCCGAACGGATGCGGACGGACTGCACGCCAGCCTTCTCGATCAGCTCGACGTCGCGCTCGTCCATCAGCCTGCCGGCCTTGACCAGCAGATCGCCGCTGACCGGATGGTTGATATCGTCGAGTGCCGTACGGCCCAGCACACGCTGGCCGATGGAGGCGACGATCTGGCCGGCATCGACGATCGGCTGCATGGTGAGGCCCTTGTCGGTGCCGCAGTCGACGGAGTTGACGATGCAGTCCTGCGCCACGTCGACCAGACGGCGGGTCAGGTAACCCGAGTTCGCGGTCTTCAGGGCGGTGTCGGCCAGACCCTTGCGGGCGCCGTGCGTGGAGTTGAAGTACTCCAGAACGGTGAGGCCTTCCTTGAAGTTCGAGATGATCGGCGTCTCGATGATTTCACCCGACGGCTTGGCCATCAGGCCGCGCATGCCGGCGAGCTGACGCATCTGGGTGGGCGAACCACGCGCACCCGAATGCGACATCATGTAGATCGAGTTCATCGGCTTCTGACGGCCATTGGGGTCGAACTCGACCGCCTTGATGCGGCCCATCATCTCGTCCGCGACCTTTTCCGAGCACTTGGCCCAGGCGTCGACGACCTTGTTGTACTTCTCGCCCTGAGTGATCAGACCGTCATTGTACTGCTGCTCGTATTCCTTGGCCAAAGCCTCGGTCTCGGCGACCAGCTTCTCCTTGGTGTCCGGGATCAGCATATCGTCCTTGCCGAACGAAATGCCGGCGCGGCACGCATGAGCGAAGCCGAGGGCCATGATGCGATCGCAGAAGATGACCGTCTCTTTCTGACCGCAGTGGCGGTAGACGGTGTCGATCATCTTGGAGATGTTCTTCTTGGTCATCTCCTGGTTGGCGGTCTCGAACGGCACGTTGACGTTCTTCGGCAGCAGTTCGCCGAGGATCATGCGGCCGGGCGTGGTGTCGTAGATCTTCGACACGACGTTGCCTTCCGCATCAACGGTCCGGAAGCGGCCCTTGATCTTGGCGTGCAGGGTGACGGCCTTGGTCTCCAGCGCATGCTGCAGTTCGCCCATGTCGGCGAATGCCATGCCCTCTCCCGGCTCGTTCTGGTTGACGATCGAGAGATAGTAGAGACCCAGAACCATGTCCTGCGACGGCACGATGATCGGTGCGCCGGAAGCCGGGTGCAGGATGTTGTTGGTCGACATCATCAGCACGCGAGCTTCGAGCTGTGCTTCCAGCGACAGCGGCACGTGGACCGCCATCTGGTCACCGTCGAAGTCGGCGTTGAAGGCCGTGCAGACCAGCGGATGCAGCTGGATCGCCTTGCCTTCGATCAGGGTAGGCTCGAATGCCTGGATGCCGAGGCGGTGCAGCGTCGGTGCGCGGTTGAGCAGCACCGGATGCTCGCGGATGACCTCGTCCAGGATATCCCAGACTTCCGGGCGCTCCTTCTCGACCAGCTTCTTCGCCTGCTTGACGGTCGAGGAATAGCCCTTGGCGTCGAGACGGGCGTAGATGAAGGGTTTGAACAGCTCCAGCGCCATCTTCTTCGGCAGGCCGCACTGATGCAGCTTCAGCTCCGGACCGGTCACGATGACCGAACGGCCCGAATAGTCGACGCGCTTGCCGAGCAGGTTCTGGCGGAAGCGCCCCTGCTTGCCTTTCAGCATGTCGGACAGCGACTTCAGCGGACGCTTGTTGGCGCCGGTGATGACGCGGCCGCGGCGGCCGTTGTCGAACAGAGCGTCGACGGCTTCCTGCAGCATGCGCTTTTCGTTGCGCACGATGATGCCGGGCGCACGCAGCTCGATGAGGCGCTTCAGACGGTTATTACGGTTGATGACGCGGCGATAGAGATCGTTCAGATCCGACGTCGCGAAACGGCCGCCGTCCAGCGGAACCAGCGGGCGCAGGTCCGGCGGGATGACCGGGACGACCTTCATGATCATCCATTCCGGACGATTGCCGGATTCCATGAAGTTCTCGACCACCTTGAGGCGCTTCAAGAGCTTCTTCTGCTTCAGCTCCGAGGTGGTGGAAGCAAGTTCCGAACGCAGGTCGCCCGCGATCTTCTCCAGTTCCATGCCTGCGAGCAGGTCATGGATGGCCTCGGCGCCGATCATGGCGGTGAAGGAGTCTTCGCCGTACTCGTCGACGGCCAGCATGTACTCTTCCTCGCTGAGCAGCTGGTGCTCCTTCAGCGCGGTGAGGCCCGGCTCGGTAACGATGTAGTTTTCGAAGTAGAGGACGCGCTCGATATCCTTCAGCGTCATGTCGAGCAGCGTGCCGATGCGCGACGGAAGCGACTTCAGGAACCAGATGTGAGCGACCGGAGCGGCGAGCTCGATGTGGCCCATGCGCTCGCGGCGAACGCGCGACAGCGTGACTTCCACGCCGCACTTCTCGCAGATGACGCCCTTGTACTTCATGCGCTTGTACTTGCCGCACAGGCATTCGTAGTCCTTGATCGGACCGAAGATGCGCGCGCAGAACAGGCCGTCACGTTCGGGCTTGAACGTGCGGTAGTTGATCGTCTCCGGCTTCTTGATCTCGCCGAACGACCAGGACAGAATCTTGTCAGGCGATGCCAGCGAGATGCGAATGGAATCGAACACCTGCGCGGGCGCCTGCGGATTGAAGAGATTCATGACCTCTTGGTTCATGCCATTCTCCTTTTCGGGGTCCTCGAAAACCCCTTTGCATGTGACTGCGAGCCACCGCTCGCGAAACCCGGCCTGAGCCGGAAAATCTCAGGCGGGCGCGGATATGTCCGCGCCCGCGATTGCCGTCTTACTCGGCCGCGTCCGGTAGGCTCTGCGGAGCGTTCTCGACCTTGGTGTTCTCGAGCTCGACGTTGAGGCCCAGCGAGCGCATTTCCTTGACTAGAACGTTGAAGCTCTCGGGGATGCCCGCTTCGAAGGTGTCGTCGCCACGGACGATCGCTTCGTAGACCTTGGTACGGCCAGCCACGTCGTCCGACTTCACGGTCAGCATTTCCTGCAGCGTGTAGGCGGCGCCGTAGGCTTCCAGAGCCCAGACCTCCATTTCGCCGAAGCGCTGACCGCCGAACTGCGCCTTGCCGCCCAGCGGCTGCTGGGTAACGAGCGAGTACGGGCCGATCGAACGGGCGTGGATCTTGTCGTCGACCAGGTGGTGAAGCTTGAGCATGTAGATATAGCCCATGGTCACCTTGCGGTCGAACGGCTCACCCGTGCGGCCATCATACAACTGAGACTGGCCGGAAGTGTGCAGGCCAGCCTGCTCCAGCATCTCGTTGATGTTGACCTCATGCGCACCGTCGAACACCGGGGTCGCGATGGAGACGCCGCGTTTCATCTGTTCACCGAGGCGAACGATGGATTCGTCGTCATATTCGCGGACCGGCTCGTTGCGGTCGTTGGCCGGGATGATCTGCTCGATCGTCTGGCGCAGCGGCTTGATATCGCCACCGCCCTTGTAGGCTTCGATCAGCTCGCCGATCTTCCTGCCCATGCCAGCGCAAGCCCAGCCCAGGTGTGTCTCCAGGATCTGGCCGACGTTCATGCGCGAAGGCACGCCCAGCGGGTTGAGCACGATATCGGCATGCGTGCCGTCCTCGAGGAACGGCATGTCCTCGACCGGAACGATGCGCGAGACCACGCCCTTGTTACCGTGACGGCCGGCCATCTTGTCGCCCGGCTGCATCTTGCGCTTCACGGCCACGAAGACCTTGACCATCTTCATGACGCCCGGAGGCATCTCGTCACCGCGCTGCACCTTCTCGACCTTGTCCATGAAGCGCTGCTCGAGCGCCTTCTTGGAGTCGTCGTACTGGCCGCGCAGGGCTTCCAACTCGCTCTGGAGCTTTTCGTTCTCCACGGCGAACTGCCACCACTGCGAACGCGGATAGTCGTCCAGCGTTTCCTTGGCCAGCGTCGAGCCCTTCTTGAAGCCCTTCGGCCCGGCGATAGCCTCCTTGCCGATGAGCACATCGGACAGACGCGCGTAGACGTTGCGATCAAGGATCGCCTGTTCGTCGTCGCGGTCCTTGGCCAGACGCTCGATCTCCTCGCGCTCGATCGCCATCGCGCGCTCGTCCTTCTCCACGCCGTGGCGGTTGAAGACGCGCACTTCGACGACGGTGCCGAAGGTTCCGGGCGGCATGCGCATGGAGGTGTCGCGGACGTCGGACGCCTTTTCACCGAAGATGGCGCGCAGGAGCTTCTCTTCCGGCGTCATCGGGCTCTCGCCCTTCGGCGTGATCTTGCCGACCAGGATGTCGCCCGGCTGCACTTCCGCACCGATGTAGACGATGCCGGCTTCGTCGAGGTTCTTCAGCGCTTCTTCCGAAACGTTCGGAATGTCACGCGTGATTTCCTCAGGCCCGAGCTTGGTGTCGCGCGCCATGACCTCGAACTCCTCGATATGGATCGAGGTGAAGACGTCGTCGGCGACGATACGTTCGGACAGGAGGATCGAGTCCTCATAGTTGTAGCCGTTCCACGGCATGAACGCGACGAGCACGTTGCGGCCGAGCGCCAGATCGCCGAGATCAGTCGAAGGACCGTCGGCGATGATGTCACCCTTCTCGATAGGGTCACCCACCTTCACCAGCGGACGCTGATTGATGCAGGTCGACTGGTTCGAGCGCTGGAACTTCATCAGGCGATAGATATCGACGCCAGACTTGCCCGGATCGAGATCTTCGGTAGCGCGGATAACGATACGGGTCGCATCCACCTGGTCGACGATACCAGTGCGGCGAGCCGCGATGGCAGCGCCGGAGTCACGGGCAACGATCGGTTCCATGCCGGTGCCGACGAACGGAGCCTCGGCGCGCACCAGCGGCACGGCCTGACGCTGCATGTTCGAACCCATCAGCGCACGGTTGGCGTCATCGTTCTCAAGGAACGGGATGAGCGCGGCGGCTACCGACACCATCTGCTTCGGCGACACGTCCATCAGGTCGACGTTTTCGCGCGGCGCCATCATCACTTCGCCAGCGTTACGGCAGATGACGAATTCGTCGACGAAACGGCCTTCCTTGTCGAGCTCGGCGTTGGCCTGGGCAACATAGTGCTTGGCCTCTTCCATGGCGGATAGATAGACGACCTCGTCGGTCAGCTTGCCCTCGACGATCTTGCGGTACGGGCTTTCGATGAAGCCGTACTTGTTGACGCGGGCAAAGGTGGCCAGCGAGTTGATCAGACCGATGTTCGGGCCTTCCGGCGTTTCGATCGGGCAGATACGGCCGTAGTGCGTCGGATGAACGTCGCGGACTTCGAAGCCGGCGCGCTCGCGGGTCAGACCACCAGGTCCGAGCGCCGAGAGACGACGCTTGTGCGTGATCTCGGAGAGCGGGTTGGTCTGGTCCATGAACTGCGACAGCTGCGAGGAGCCGAAGAACTCGCGCACCGCGGCAGCAGCGGGCTTGGCGTTGATCAGGTCCTGCGGCATGACCGTATCGATCTCGATCGAGGACATACGTTCCTTGATCGCGCGCTCCATGCGCAGCAGGCCGACGCGGTACTGGTTCTCCATCAGCTCGCCGACCGAACGCACGCGGCGGTTGCCGAGATTGTCGATGTCGTCGATCTCGCCCTTGCCGTCGCGCAGCTCGACCAGCGTCTTGACGACGGCGAGGATGTCATCCTTGCGCAGCACGCGCACGGTGTCCTCGGCGTCGAGCTCCAGACGCATGTTCATCTTCACGCGGCCGACGGCCGACAGGTCGTAACGCTCGCTGTCGAAGAACAGCGAATTGAACATGGCTTCAGCCGTTTCGAGCGTGGGCGGCTCGCCCGGGCGCATGACGCGGTAGATATCGAACAGCGCGTCCTGGCGGCTTTCGTTCTTGTCGATGTTGAGCGTGTTGCGGATGTAGCCACCGACATTGATGTGGTCGATGTCGAGGATCTGGATCTCGGTCTCACCCGTACCCAGCAGCACTTTCAGGGTCTTGTCATCGATTTCGTCGCCGGCTTCGAGGAAGATCTCGCCGGTGGCATAGTTGACGATGTCCTCGGCCAGATAGCTGCCAAGCAAATCCTCGTCGACCGCCTTGATCGCCTTCAGGCCCTTGTCGGCCAACTGGCGCGCCTGGCGGGCGGTGATCTTCTTGCCCTGCTCGACGACGATCTCACCGGTGTCAGCGTCGACCAGATCGTTCACGGCCTTCAGGCCGCGGAAACGGTCGACACTGAACGGGATGCGCCAGTGGTCGCCGGTACGCTTGTAGGTGATCTTGTTGTAGAAGGTCGACAGGATCTCCTCGCTGTCCATGCCGAGCGCCATCAACAGCGACGTCACAGGGATCTTGCGACGACGGTCGATACGGGCGTGCACGACGTCCTTCGAGTCGAACTCGATGTCGAGCCACGAGCCGCGATACGGGATGACGCGCGCGGCGAACAGAAGTTTGCCCGACGAATGCGACTTGCCCTTGTCGTGATCGAAGAAGACGCCCGGCGAGCGATGCATCTGCGAGACGATGACGCGCTCGGTGCCGTTGACGATGAAGGTGCCGTTCATGGTCATGAGCGGCATGTCGCCCATGTAGACGTCCTGCTCCTTGATGTCCTTGATGGACTTCGAGCCGGTATCCTCATCGATATCGAACACGATCAGGCGCAGCGTCACCTTGAGCGGCGCGGCATAGGTCAGGTCTCGCTGACGGCACTCGTCAACGTCGAACTTCGGTGCTTCGAACTCGTACTTGACGAATTCCAGCATCGAAGAGCCGGAAAAGTCGGAAATCGGGAACACCGACTTGAAAACGGCCTGCAGCCCTTCGTCCGGACGGCCACCCTTCGGCTCGTCCACCATCAGGAACTGATCATAAGATGCCTTCTGAACCTCGATCAGGTTCGGCATCTCCGCAACTTCCGGGATCTTTCCGAAGAACTTGCGTACGCGTCTGCGGCCATTGAAAGTCTGCGTCTGGGCCATCGTCGCTCCTTGGCTAGCTCTTGGGGCAGGCATTCGCCTCGACCTGCCTTGCAATTCTCAACCGCCTCCGCCCGGCGGTCCCTTCGGCTGCCCTTCGCCTCGCGGCGCCGGGCCAGAACGGTTGAAAACCCGTTTCCTGAAAGCCGTATTTCGGCCCTCAGGAAAGAGGTTTCCAGAACGTCCCTTCAGGACCGGTGGACGGCATATGCCGTCCACCGAAACCCTGAATTACTTCAGCTCGACCTTGGCGCCGGCTGCTTCCAGCTGGGCCTTGATCTTCTCGGCGTCGGCCTTGGCCACGCCTTCCTTGACCGGCTTCGGAGCGGCCTCGACCAGATCCTTGGCTTCCTTGAGGCCCAGGCCGGTGATGGCGCGCACTTCCTTGATGACTTCGATCTTCTTGTCGCCCGAGGCAGCAAGAATGACGTCGAACTCGGTCTTCTCCTCGGCAGGAGCAGCAGCAGCGGCAGCACCGCCAGCAGCAGCAACAGCCACCGGAGCGGCGGCCGAAACGCCCCACTTCTCTTCCAGGAGCTTCGAGAGTTCAGCCGCCTCGAGGACGGTCAGGCTCGAGAGGTCGTCTACGATCTTTGCGAGATCAGCCATTTTGATATTCCTTTATAAGGTTCGAACGTGTTGTTGTGATGAGGAACGGCCTCACGCCGCCTCGTCCTTCCGGGCATAAGCGCCAATGACGCGCGCGACCGAAGCCGCCGGCGCATTGACAATCTGGGCGATCCGGGTTGCCGGAGTGGCGATCATGCCAACCAGCCTTGCGCGCAGCTCGTCGAGCGACGGCAGCGAGGCAAGCGCCTTCACACCGTCGGCATTGAGCGCGGTCGTGCCCATTGCGCCGCCGAGAATGACCAGCTTGTCATTTCCCTTGGCGAAATCGGACGCGACCTTCGGCGCTGTAACCGGATCATCCGAATAGGCGACCAGCGTCTGTCCCTTGAACAGCTCGATGATGCTTTCGGATTCCGTGCCCTGAAGAGCGATCTTGGCGAGGCGGTTCTTCGCGACTTTGACGGTGCCGCCGGCCTGACGCATCTTCGTGCGAAGATCGTTCATTTGCGCGACGGTGATACCGGCATAGTGGGCCACGACCACTGAGCCGGCGCCCTTGAAGGCGTCGTTCAGGTCCGTGACGAGTTCGCGTTTTTCCGCTCTGTCCACTGCCTATCTCCAGTTGACCACTTTTCCCATTTGCGGGAACGATGGTCGGGTTGCCTTTTGCCGGGCGGGCTATCCAGAAATCCAGATCTCCCGAACGGCGCTCGAGGATCCTGCCCCCTTTCGCCACACCCGACAGGTTTCCCCGGCGCGGTGCGCAGACAAAAGGCAAACACGGTTCGAACCTTCCATGGAGCCGAAGCTCCGGTGTCGGGTCCTACCCCGTCTCATGCAGGCCGTTCAATTAAGGTCCGCCCTTTCGGGACTAGGCCGCCTGCAATCTCGGACAGGATGCCGGATCTCTTTCGATTTCCGGCATCCGGTCCCCACTTGCGTGGGAACCGGAATTCTTCAGGCAGACCAGCGCTTTAGGCGCCGACCTGCATTAAATATCTCAGGCCACGACCAAGGTGGCGACGTCCAGCTTGAGGCCAGGACCCATCGTCGAGGTGACCGACACCTTCTTGACGTAGTTGCCCTTGGCGCCCGTGGGCTTGGCCTTGGTGACCGCATCGGCGAAGGCGCGGATGTTTTCTTCCAACGCCTTGACCTCGAACGAAACCTTGCCAATGCCAGCATGCACGATACCGGCCTTCTCGACGCGGAACTCGACCGCGCCACCCTTCGACGCCTTGACGGCGGCGGCGACGTCGGCAGTCACGGTGCCAACCTTCGGGTTCGGCATCATGCCGCGCGGGCCGAGCACCTTACCCAGACGGCCGACCAGCGGCATCATGTCCGGGGTGGCGATGCAGCGATCGAAATCGATCGTGCCTTTCTGGACGATATCGACCAGTTCCTCGGCACCCACGATGTCGGCGCCAGCAGCCTTGGCCTCATCGGCCTTGTCACCGCGTGCGAACACGGCAACACGCACATTCTTGCCCGTACCATTCGGCAGGTTGACCACGCCGCGGACCATCTGGTCTGCATGGCGCGGATCGACGCCGAGGTTCATGGCGATCTCGACAGTCTCGTCGAACTTCACCTTCGAGCGATCCTTGAGGATCTGCAGGGCCTCACCCAGGCCATAAGCCTTGTTCGGGTCGATGCCTTCGCGGGTCTTGGCTACACGCTTTGCAATCTTTGCCATCGTCTTAGCCCACCACTTCCAGGCCCATCGAACGGGCAGAGCCTTCGACCATGCGCATTGCTGCTTCCACGTCGTTGGCGTTCAGGTCCTTCATCTTTTTCTCGGCGATCTCGCGCACCTTGTCGCGGGCGATCGTGCCGGCCTTCACCTTGCCCGGCTCCTTCGAGCCCGACTTCAGGTTGGCGGCCTTCTTCAGGAAATAGCTCACCGGCGGCGTCTTCATGACGAAGGTGAACGACTTGTCCTGATAGTAGGTGATGACGACGGGGATGGGCGAACCCTTCTCCAGTTCCTGCGTCTGCGCGTTGAACGCCTTGCAGAATTCCATGATGTTGATGCCACGCTGACCAAGCGCCGGGCCGATCGGGGGCGACGGAGTCGCAGAACCCGCGGCAACCTGGAGCTTGAGCTGGCCCGCTACTTTCTTAGCCATACTCTTTCCTGCCTTCAGTCATGCCGGCTCCCTTGGTTCAAGGACGACGCCGGCGGTTGCAGTCTGGTGGTTCGGCTCGTTCGGCCGGCTAAGCCGCCCTCACCTCCCACCCGTTCACGGCAGCACTACCAGCGCCACCCCTTCCACCCTCGAGAGAGGGCAGAAACCCGGTCAGCCCTTTTCGACCTGACCGAATTCGAGATCGACAGGCACAGCGCGCCCGAAGATCGAAACTTCCACCTTGAGGCGGGCGCGCTCTTCATCCACTTCCTGGACGAAACCGTTGAACGAGGCAAAAGGCCCGTCCGAAACCCGCACCTGCTCGCCGATCTCGAAGGTGACCGACGGCTTCGGCCGCTCCACACCCTCCTGCACCTGATGCAGGATGCGCTCGGCTTCCTTTTCGGTGATGAACATCGGCTTGGCCGTATGCTTGTCTTCGCCGAGGAAGCCAGTAACGCGCGGCGTGTTCTTCACCAGCGAGATAACGGCATCGTTCAAATCCGCCTTCATCAGCACATAGCCGGGGAAGAACTTGCGCTCGGCGTCAACTTTCTTGCCGCGACGCACCTCGACAACCTTCTCGGTCGGAACCACGATCTGCTCGATGCGCTCCGATAGGCCCTTCTGCTTGGCCTTGTTCTCGATGTCCTCAGCGACCTTCTTTTCGAAGTTCGAATAAGCGTGAACGATGTACCACCGCGCAGTCATCTATCAATTATCCCCGTCGTGGTGGTCTTACTTGCCGATGCCGAGGATCATCTCGACCGCCAGACCCATGATCTGGTCGGCAGCAAAGAAGAAAATCATGGCGATCGCCGCGAAGGCCAGGACCATGACCGTCGAAATCATCGTTTCCCGCCTGGAAGGCCAGGTGACCTTGGCGGTCTCCGCCCTCACCTGCTGAAGGAAGACGAAAGGATTGGTTGTCTTCGACGCCATGTCCGCTCTGCTTTCAAGACCCGTTGACCGGGCCTCCTGGATGATCCCGCTGGCCGGGACGTGCCGCAAAACCGAAGATCCAGCCGAATCAGCAAGCCTTCGATCCATGCAAATCAGACGCGCAAAGCTGGGTTCCCAGCTCCACGCGCCGCGTGTCTGTCGTGTCTACATAAAACCGATTCTTGATCCACGCAAGTGGCAAGCTTCCGCTTTATGGCCAAACGCCGCATCGGAACCATCCAGTCGTTCCGTCCCGGCTATGGGCGCCCTTATGCCCGAAAAGCGCTCATATGGCAAGGGTTGCGCCCATTTCAAGACCTGCGCTCTCACGGAATCTGCAAAACTGGGAATTTGGAAACTGGCAGGGGCAGCAGGGCTCGAACCCGCGACCTGCGGTTTTGGAGACCGCCGCTCTACCAACTGAGCTATACCCCTAAGGTCGCGACGCATCATCTGCGCGGCAGGCGCTTCCTAGAAGCTTCCGTGCCGTCTGTAAAGAGCAGCTTTCGTGCAAATCACACGGCGAGCGGCAAGCCGGCTCAAATCAGAAAAGCCTGCGAAACAGCCCAGGGTAATCCGTCACAAGGCCGTGCTCGTCAAACGTGATCTCTCGGCGGAAATCGCTGTCCAGCGATTCATAGAGATAGCGACTGCCCTCTTCCAGGCAAGTGTAGCGCTGAGGGTCCGGAAAGACCTCGAGCGCCGGCACAGAGATATAGGCGGTGCGGATTTCCGCGCTCTCACCCTTGGCAAGGCGAAGCCGCTTTATCGGGAGTGTGTTGGTGAACGGGCTTACCGACAGGTCCGGCTCCAATACGCCGTCCAGTGTCGGCATCGGCTGGCCGTCCATCGTCCAGTGTCCCTTGCCGTCCGCCTCCAGGATCAAAACGTCTTCGCGACCGACCAACGAGACCTCCAGGCGGCGCGTCAGCCAGTCAACATCGATCGCGATCCTGTAGCGCGCGGCGAAGAGGTATGGATCCGACGAAATCGCGACAGCATCGACGGACATTCCATCGCGCTGGCCGCTCAGCACCAGATACTGCGTGCCGTCGCCGTCCCATTCCTGCCATCGCGCGACGATTGTCCTATCCATCGGCCGAGCCGCTCCCTGACTGTAATGCCGGCCGAGTATGCCTTAGCCGACCGGTGGTTTGTAGGGCCCGCCCGGCACACCCCAGCCCCATTGCGGCATCGGCTCCTCCTCGGGATCACAAGTTGCCCCGAGGTTCGAATTCATCTTCGCAAGTCGTGAGCCCCACTCGATATAGGCCGCGAAAGCTGAGCGGAATTCCGGATCGTCCGGCAGACCGACCTCGTCCGCCGCATCCATCAGAAGGCTGATCCAGCGACGGCGCTGCTCCTCGGTCAGATGTTTGTCGAGATGGTGCATCACCATCTCGCGGTGCCCGCCATGCTTCTCGGAATAAGTCTTGGGTCCGCCGAAGACTTCGCCGATGAAGGCCGCGACATGGGCGGGATGCTCCGGCGACATGTGCCGGAACACGGGTCCGACAATGGGATCCTTCGCGACCTTGTCATAGAAGGTCGCGGTTAGCCGATTGAGCCGCTCGGAGCCACCGGCCCAATCGTAAAGCGTGGGTACATCCGCGGTCATCGCCGTCGTTCCCTTGCCGATGTGAAGAAGCGCAATGTCACGAAACGTGAGCCAGGACGCAAGCTGGCCGTACGGGCAGATTTGGCTTCGGCCCGCCAAGCGCTTCGATATCCTCGCCAAAACAAAAAGGGCGGTCCGAGGACCGCCCTTTTTGTTTATTCGGCCAGAGCGCCGATTACTCGACGATGCCGGCGCCTGCCGCGAGGCGCATTCGCGCCTCGCCAGTTGTTAATTTCGGTTGGTAGCGACGGTATTGTTCGCTTCGATCATTCAACGATCGAAGCAACAATCCCTGCACCAACCGTGCGGCCGCCTTCGCGGATAGCGAAGCGCAGCTTCTCTTCCATGGCGATCGGCACGATCAGCTCGACGTCAACGGTGATGTTGTCGCCTGGCATCACCATCTCGGTGCCGGCCGGCAGCGAAACGATGCCCGTCACGTCCGTCGTGCGGAAGTAGAACTGCGGACGGTAGTTCGTGAAGAACGGCGTATGACGGCCACCCTCTTCCTTCGTCAGGATGTAGGCTTCCGCCTTGAACTTCTTGTGCGGCTTCACCGAACCCGGCTTGGCCAGAACCTGGCCGCGCTCAACGCCCTCACGGTCAACGCCGCGCAGCAGCGCGCCGATGTTGTCGCCGGCCTGGCCCTGGTCGAGCAGCTTGCGGAACATCTCAACGCCCGTGCAAGTCGTCTTGGCCGTCGGACGGATGCCGACGATTTCCAGTTCCTCGCCGACCTTGACGATGCCGCGCTCGACGCGCCCCGTCACGACCGTGCCGCGGCCCGAGATCGAGAACACGTCTTCGATCGGCATCAGGAACGGCTTGTCGATCGGACGCTCCGGCGTCGGGATGTAGGCGTCAACCTCTTCCATCAGCTTGCGAACCGCGTTCTCGCCAATCTCCTTGTTGGAGTCTTCGAGAGCCGCCAGCGCCGAACCCTTGACGATCGGAATGTCGTCGCCCGGGAACTCGTACTTCGACAGAAGCTCGCGAACTTCCAGCTCCACCAGCTCCAGAAGCTCGGCGTCGTCGACCTGGTCGACCTTGTTCAGGAACACAACGATCGCAGGAACGCCGACCTGGCGCGCCAGAAGGATGTGCTCGCGCGTCTGCGGCATCGGGCCGTCGGCAGCCGAAACAACCAGGATCGCGCCGTCCATCTGGGCAGCACCGGTGATCATGTTCTTCACATAGTCGGCGTGGCCGGGGCAGTCGACGTGCGCATAGTGACGGGTCGGCGTCTCATACTCGACGTGCGCCGTCGAAATCGTGATGCCGCGCGCCTTCTCTTCAGGCGCTGCGTCAATCTGGTCGTAGGCCTTGAATTCGCCGAAATACTTCGTGATCGCCGCCGTCAGCGACGTCTTGCCGTGGTCAACGTGACCAATCGTGCCAATGTTCACATGAGGCTTCGTACGCTCGAATTTACCTTTTGCCATAGTCTCTTTCCTTGGACGTCCTGGACCTACGTTCAGTCGGATGCGCGGCGATTAGCGACAAAGGCCGCAAAACACAAGCCTCTTGTGGCCGGCGCCGGAACCGCACGCCCGGATGGAGCAGGATCAGTGCTGTGGATTTACCTGGAATGTAGGAATTCAAACCTAGTTCGCAAGAGCCGCTCGGCAAGGTGAACCGTTCACAGACAACCAACGATCTCGTGACGGCGCGCGATCAGGTCGTGATTGGAAGCCGGCCAAGCTCCGGCACATATCCGTCATGCCTGCGGACGGTGCTTTCAGAAACCGGCTGCCGGTTGGAAATCAAGGAGTTTTCGTCCATGAACAAGATCGTTCTCACCGCAGCCGCCCTGCTGGTTGCCGCTTCGGGCAGTGCCTTCGCCGCCAATACGACGCATGTGCAGAAGACCAGCCGCCATGTCGTCGAACAGGTCGATCATACGCGCACCTCTTCAATCGCATCACCGATGGCCGCGCCACGCGTCTCGCCGACCGACCAGGATCCATTCACCATGCCGGACCCCGGCTATGGCCAGGGCATCTGGGGCCAATAAGCTTTGTCAGGATCGAAGAAGGGCCGCGCGACTATCGTCCGCGGCCCTTCTTGTTGTCCTCGCCTTGTCCCATCGGGGAGACGGCGAGATGCTAGGCGCGTCGCCCATTGATGGCGTGATAGCCCCACAGAACCACGATCGCACCGATCACGGCGACGATCAGGCTGTAGATATTGAGCCCCGTGACGCCCGAAGCGCCAAAGGCGCTGAAGATCACACCACCGACAATCGCGCCGACGATGCCGAGCACGATATCCATCAGGAAACCCTGACCACTCTTGTTGACGATTTTACTGCCGATGAAGCCGGCGATGACGCCGAGGATAATCCAGCTGATGATTCCCATTGTGCTGCTCCGTTCGCCCCCAGGCAGGCGGAGACTTCCATAGGACGTCGCAAAGCTCAAGCTCGTCTTGAAATTGTCGTGCAGAGGGGCAATTGTCGGATTGGGCCGGACTGAGTGGGCCAGGGCTGTTCACAATGGAGATCCACGATGGGACTGTTCGACAACGCCGTTCCAGGCGGCAACATCACGAAACCTCTGATGATCGCGCTGGGCGCCTTGCTGGTGGGCAAAATGCTCGGCGGAGGCGGTTCGGCACAGCAGCAGGCGCCTGAACCCGCAGCACCCGGCGATACCGGCGCAGACGGCGGCCTGCTGGGCGGCGGTCTTGGCGGCCTGCTCGACAAGCTGAAGAATGCCGGTCACGGTCAGGTCGCGGATTCCTGGGTTGGCACCGGCCAGAACCAATCGATCGAGCCCGGCACGCTCGGCAAGGCGTTGGGGCCGCAGGTGATCCGCGAGATCGCTGCCCGTACTGGTCTCGATGAGCAGGAACTTCTGAAGCAGCTCTCCAGCGCACTGCCGGGTGTCGTCGACAAGCTGACGCCGAACGGTCAGGTGCCCTCGCGCAACCAGCTCGAATCGCTGTTCGGCAACTGAGTTTCGAACTCTTCCTTGGCATGAAGACGGGCGCTCGGCGCCCGTTTTTATTTGAACGATCGACCTGCCTGCAGCCTGGTTCCTAATCGCTGGGACCTCTGCCACCCAGCCAGCGCAGCGACTAAATCGGTTCCATCACACATCCACACGATCCCGTCTCCATTTGTGACGAGGCCGACCATTTCCTTGCCCCTTTTGGGCAGTCAAAAGGCGCCATCATCAAGGAGACGGATATCCATGACCGACCTTCGTTTCGACAATCCTGTTTCGATTTTCATGGGCCTCGGCTTTCCGCGCGATGTCGAGAACGTGCTCGAAGCTTATGACGTGCTGCTTGAATGGAACGGCACACGCGACGACGACCATGCAGCGGCAATCGCCTCCTGTCGCGACGCCATCGCCCGCGTGCAGCCTGCTGCAGAGGCTCGCGATGCCTTCGAGCGCTTTGCACACAACAAAGGCATCCTGACCGAGGAGGCGCTCGATCGCGCCGCGCTCACGGTGGCACAGGAATGGGGGCGGTTGAGCGCCTAGGTCCTCGAACGTTCGCTGAAATCTGAAACCATCACATAACGCCGCCATCTGGTCAGCCAGTGGCGGCGTTTTTTGTGGCCTGCAGCGGACCGAAACATCCGCCAGCCTTGTAACATGTTGTCAGATAAAATTATTTCTCACCTCGTTCAATTTAGGAACGAACCGCTCATCTCCTCCGTTTCGACTGTGTATCACGATCAGAGGAGTGTGGAATGGTTGCTACATCCAAACAAACGCACACGAACGGAACCGACATCCAGGCAGCGCTTGAGGGGCAGCTCGCGGAACTGCGCCGCGAGGTCGCAAAGCTCAACAAGTCGCTGGCCGCTCGCGGCACCGAAGCAGTCGACGACGCCTTGGATCACGCCGACAACAGCTATCGCGCCGCATCGGCAACCGCTGCAAGGGCCATGCGTCATCTGCGCAGCCAGGCGCATTCGGTTTCGGAGACAGCAAGGGAAAACCCGCGTGCAACAACGGCTGTTGTCGCAGTCGTCGGCGTGCTGGCTCTGCTTGCAGGAATGGCTTTGGCCAGATCCCACAACGGCAGGGATAGCTATTGGTAGGCAGCTTTAGCCCTTGTCTGTCCTGACCGCGTGAGGAGATTGATATGGCTGCTTCCATGCTGATCAGCATCCTGATCACCTTCCTGGTGATCGTGCTGGTGCTTTATCTCGTACAGCGTTTACCGCTCGACGGCCGCATCCGGCAGATCGTGCAGATCATCGTGATTCTGATCGGCATCGTCTCGCTGCTCAAATATCTGGCGGTGTTCTAGTCAACCGACGCTGACAGTTGGCGTCTCCTCCAGCGGAGGCGCCAACTCCTGATGGAGACAAATATCAGCCGCGCACTTCGCAGCGGTCTTTCTGGAAATTGGCAGAGGTAACTGGAGCGGGTACCGGGAATCGAACCCGGGTATTCAGCTTGGAAGGCTGCTGCTCTACCATTGAGCTACACCCGCTTCGCGTCCGCATCCATAGATGAGATGGCGGCGATCCGGAAGCCCGTTCCGCAAGAAATTTGGCCGACTGAGCAAGGGCATCTGCCTTGCCGGACCATATTCTTGTGAAGAAGAAGTGGTGGGAGAAGTAGGACTCGAACCTACGAAGGCTTAGCCAGCGGATTTACAGTCCGCCCCCTTTGCCGCTCGGGACATTCTCCCTGAACCGTGACCTGCCCTGTTACGGGATCGGCCGGCCGGAAACCGGGTGCCTTATGGCGGTTGAGGTTCGGCCTGTCAACCACGGCCGACAACCGCCAGGATGATTTTCTTCATATGGAGCGGCAGCTGCGTCAAACCAGGGTGTACAAACCTGTCGCGGCTAAGATGACGGGGGCAAAATGCGACGTCTTGTCGACGCCGCATCACGCCGAGCCAAAGCCCTCAGTTCATCACCGGACGGCCGTCCTGACGGTAAATCTCGCCATCCTTCATGACAAAATCAACGGTCATCACCGCATTGATATCCGCTACAGGATCGGCCGGCAGTGCAATGATATCCGCGCGTTTGCCGGGCTCGATCACCCCCTGATCCTCGACGCCTAGTACCTCGGCCGCCGAGATCGTCGCCGCCTTCAACGCCTCGGCTGGCGGCATACCGGCTTCGACGAGGTAAATGAACTCGCGCGCATTGTCGCCATGCGGGCCGACGCCCATGTCGGTACCGAACCCGATCTTCACGCCGGCCTTGTAAGCCTTGCCAGCCGTCTGCTGGATAAGGGCGCCGATCCTTTCGGCCTTCACCCGCACGACCTCAGGGAAATAACCCGGCGTCTTGGCCTTGTCGGCCACGAACCGCCCTGCATAGATGGTCGGCACATACCAGGTGCCCTTCTCCTTCATCATGCCCATGATTTCGTCGGTCATGTAGGTTCCATGCTCGATACTGGTCACACCGGCTTCGACGGCCCGCTTCATGCCTTCGGTGCCGTGAGCATGCGCCGCGACTTTGAAGCCGTAGTCCTTCGCGGCTTCCACAATCGACTTCACCTCATCGACCGTGAACTGTGGTGCGTCACCCGATTTGGCAACGGAAAGCACGCCCCCCGTCGCGGTAATCTTGATAACATCGCTGCGATCCTTGTAGCGCTGACGTACCGCCTGGCGAGCGTCCTCAACCGAATTGACCACGCCCTCCGTCGGACCGGGTGGACCGATCAGGTGCGACAGCTCGGAATTGTAGCCATTGGTGGGGTCGGCATGGCCGCCCGTTGTGGCGATGCTCTTACCTGCCGCAAAGATGCGCGGACCACGAACCAGCTTTTGGCTGATGGCATCGCGCAGATGCGGCGCGACTTCGCCTCCAAGGTCGCGTACGCTGGTGAAGCCGGCTTGCAACGTCTTCTCGGCATAGTGAACGCTGCGGAATCCAAAATCGACGTCGTCCAGCCGGAATTCTTCCTCATAGCTCTTCGGATTGGACTGGTCGGTGATGTGGACGTGCAGGTCGGTCCAGCCCGGGAGACAGGTGCGCCCGCTCAAATCAACGACAGCTGCATCCTTCACCTCAGCCTTGCCCGGTAGCACTTCGTCGATCTTGCCGTCACGCACGACGATCGAACGTGCATCCAGCATCGTGCCTGCGCGCGAATCGAACAGCTTGCCACAATGCAGTACGGAGACGGTTTCGGCAGCGTGCGCAGCGGGGACGGAAACCGTCGTCAACGCCAGAGCCAGCAATCCACGGTTCAAATACACTGTAGTCCTCCCATGAAATGAAAGTCGCAGTGCCTCCCGCTGCATCAACGTAGCCGCAGCTCATCGGCGGACAAGCCGAAACGCTTGGTCCAAAACGATCTCTTCCCGTTCCAAGCTGGCTATCTTTGCGACTGCCTCAAAAGAAAAGCCGCTGCACCGGTTTACTTTTGAACGCAGCCGCGACATCTCCGATAAACCGCGCCTGCGCAATCGGAGCCGCCTCGATGAGCAACGACACCAAGAAGGGAACGCCGAAGGACAGCCACTACGCGCGGCTGCGGCGCGCGCACCGCGAGGACAAGAGCGGTGGGGCTCCTGGTTTTCGCCCCCGCCCAAAGGTCGCGCCGGGCGAAGGACCGGCAGACGGGCTGGTGCGGCTCTATGGGCTGCACACAGTGCGTGCAGCCCTCGACAATCCGGGCCGCCGCATCCGCTCCATGCTGGTTACGCGCAATGCACTGGAGCGGCTCGGCATTTCCGACATAGCCGGCATGCCCTTCAAGGCGGAACTGGTCGAGCCGCGTGACATCGACAAGCTGACTGGATCGGACGCCGTGCATCAAGGTGTTCTGGTCGAGGCGGAACCGCTGAAGCCAAAACGGCTCGACGCGCTTGGCGACAGCAACCTTGTGCTGGTGCTCGATCAGGTCACCGATCCGCACAATGTCGGCGCCATCCTGCGCTCGGCCGTGGCCTTCGGTGCCGGCGCGCTGATCACCACCGCGCGCCACAGCCCGCAGGAAAGCGGCGTGCTGGCGAAATCGGCATCCGGCGCGCTGGAACATATCGATCATATCGAGGTGAAGAACCTCGCGGACGCACTCGGTGAACTGCACGAGGCGGGATTTCAAACGATCGGCCTCGATTCGGACGGCTCGGCGGAGCTCGAAAAAACCTTCTCGGGCGACAGGATCGCCCTGGTGCTGGGTGCCGAAGGCAAGGGCCTGCGCCAGAAGACTCGCGAAACGGTGACCGCACTGGCCAGGCTCGACATGCCGGGCGCCATCCGCTCGCTCAACGTCTCCAATGCTGCCGCGGTGGCTCTTTACGCAGTACGCCGGTTTCTGGGCTGAGGCACACCCACCAAAAAAGAATGCCCTCGCGTTGGGGCCGAGGGCAAGGGCTTGCGCCTGAACATGAAACCCTCGTTCAAGCGGGCATTTCCGAGCATCCGCCAAACCGGGTTGTGATGGATCGATCCACCTCGCCGTGACGCGAGGCCTCGGCGAGGTGGATCTAAAGGCGGTCCGCCGCTCCCAGCTGAACCGCAATCGGGAACCTCACTCCTTCGGAGCCGCCGGGCGTCATCTCCTCCTGGGGCACGTCGTGCCAGAAGACGCTTCAAAGCAGGCTTCAAAAAAGGGCGCATCCCGGGGGATGCGCCCAGGGAGAGGTTCCCTAAAGATCAGGCCACCGGATGCCCGGCCATCAGCTCCAGCGCCTTGACCACGCCAGAGTGATCGTCCTTGGCCCCGCCATTGGCTGCGCAGGTGTTGAAGAGCTGCTGTGTGGTCGAGGTGTTGGGCAAGGCAACACCCAGCGATTTCGCGCCTTCCAAAGCAAGGTTCAGATCTTTCTGGTGCAATTCGATGCGGAAACCCGGGGCGAAGGTGCGCTTGATCATGCGCTCGCCGTGAACTTCCAGGATACGCGAATTGGCGAGACCGCCCATCAGTGCCTGGCGCACCTTGGCCGGATCGGCACCCGCCTTCGAAGCGAACACAAGCGCCTCGGCAACGGCTTCGATGGTAAGCGCAACGATGATCTGGTTGGCCACCTTGGCTGTCTGGCCGGAGCCGCTCGGCCCGACAAGGGTGATGTTCTTGCCGAGCTTGTCAAAGATCGGCTTGGCGCGATCGAACGAGATTTCCTCGCCGCCGACCATGATGGCGAGCGATGCGGCCTTGGCGCCGACTTCGCCACCTGAAACCGGAGCGTCGAGATAATCCGCCCCCGTCGCTTTGACCTTGGCGGCGAACTCCTTGGTGAAGATCGGCGAGATCGAGCTCATGTCGACGACCAGCTTGCCCTTCGACAGACCTTCGGAGACGCCCTTGGCACCGAACAGCACCTCATCGACCTGCGGCGTGTCCGGAACCATCAGGATGATGATGTCGGCTGCACGCGCCACCGCGTCGTTGCCGGTAACGACCTTGATGCCCTTGGCTGAAAGCTCCGGCGCCGGCTTCGCGAAATGATCCGTGGTCACCACCTCATAGCCGGCGTCGAGCAGATGCCCCGCCATCGGCGTACCCATGATGCCCAGGCCGATGAAACCGATCTTTTCCATTGTGATTGTCCTTTCGATGTCAGTCGTCCTCCGGCCAGTCGGCTCGCACCGCTGGACGAGGTATAGTAGTTGTCGGGCAGGCAGTCAGGCTGCGGCGCTGCCCTTGCCCGTCAGGGCCTGGAACCAGCCCAGTCCAGCCTCGGTGCCGGCCTTCGGCTTGTATTCGGCACCAATCCAGCCCGAATAGCCGATGCGATCGATGTGCTCGTACAGGAACGGATAGTTGATCTCGCCCGTCCCCGGTTCGTTGCGTCCGGGATTGTCCGCAAGCTGGATATGCGCGATGCGGCTGAGATTGGCCTCGATGGTACGGGCGAGATCCCCCTCCATGACCTGCATGTGGTAGATGTCGTACTGCAGATAGAGGTTCTTTGAGCCGACGCGCTCGATGATATCCAGCGCCTGCTTCGTGTTGGTCAGGAAGAAGCCCGGAATGTCGCGGGTGTTGATCGGCTCGATCAGCAGCTTGATGCCGGCCTGTTCCAGCTTTTCAGCGGCAAAACCGAGGTTCTCGACGAAGACATTCTCCAACGCCTGGGGCGACACGCCGCTCGGCGCGATGCCGGCCAGGCAATTGACCTGGTCACACCCCAGAGCATGGGCATAGGTGATGGCCTTGGCGACGCCCTGGCGGAACTCGTGGATGCGGTCCGGCAGCACGGCGATACCGCGCTCGCCTTTGCCCCAATCGCCAACCGGAAGGTTGAACAGGACTTGGCTGAGGCCGTTCTTCTTCAACCGGGCCGCGACCACCTCCGGGGCGTGGTCGTAGGGACCGATATATTCGACCCCCTTGAAACCGGCACGGGCGGCCGCATCGAAGCGATCGAGGAATTCATGCTCGTTGAAGAGCATCGAAAGGTTGGCTGAAAACCGTGGCATAGCGGAACTTCCTTGGAAATTGAGTCAACGACCACGCATCGGCCTGAAAATCGGAAAGCACGATGCGTCAATTCAAAGTTTTAGAGCGTCCTTTGCGCGTCCGAACGGACGCGCGGCGCTCTAAGAAACAGATTCAATCGAGCAGCACGATCGCCGTAGGAGCGTCTTCGTTCTTCTCGGCCAGTTCCTCGAACTCGGTGATGTTGTTGATCTCGGTGCCCATGGAGATGTTGGTGACACGCTCCAGGATGAATTCCAGAACGACCGGAACCTGATGTTCCTTCATCAGCCGCTCGGCTTCCTTGAAGGCGCCCGCGAACTCTTCCGGCTTGCGGACGCGAACCGCCTTGCAGCCCATCGCTTCGGCAACTGCGACGTGATCGACGCCATAGCCTGCCTCGGGATCATCCTTCCTGTTCTGGTTTTCGAAGGCAAGGCTGACCTCGTAGTCCATCTGGAAGCCGCGCTGTGCCTGACGGATCAGGCCGAGATAGGCGTTGTTCACGACGACGTGGATGTAAGGCAGCTTGTGCTGGGCACCGACCGCCAGTTCCTCGATCATGAACTGGAAATCATAATCCCCCGAGAGCGCGACGATATAGGCATCCGGATTGGCGGCACGGACACCGAGTGCCGCTGGCAGCGTCCAGCCGAGAGGACCGGCCTGGCCGCAATTGATCCAGTTGCGTGGCTTGTAGACATGCAGGAACTGCGCGCCGGCGATCTGGCTGAGGCCGATCGTGGTGACATAGGTGGTGTCGCGCGGGAACGCCTTGTTCATCTCCTCGTAGACCCGCTGCGGCTTCAGCGGAACCTGTTCGAAATGCGTCTTGCGCTTCAGGGTCTTCTTGCGCGCCTGGCATTCCCTGGCCCAGCCGGACCAGTCACGCAGCTTGCCGGCGGTCTTCCACTCGGTCGCAACGTCGAGCAATGCCTTCAGCGCCGCACCGGCATCCGAAACCAAACCGAGATCCGGCGCGAAGACGCGGCCGATCTGGGTCGGTTCGATGTCGATGTGAATGAACTTCTTGCCCTTGGTGTAGACATCGACCGAGCCGGTGTGGCGGTTGGCCCAGCGGTTGCCGATGCCGAAAACGAAGTCGGCTTCCAGCATGGTCGCATTGCCGTAGCGGTGCGACGTCTGCAGGCCACACATGCCGGCCATCAAAGCATGATCGTCCGGGATCGCTCCCCAGCCCATCAGTGTCGGCACAACCGGAACGCCGGTGATCTCGGCGAATTCGATGAGCAGATCGGAAGCGTCGGCATTGATGATACCGCCACCGGCAACGATCAGCGGTTTCTCGGCCTGGTTCAGCATGGCCAATGCCTTTTCAGCCTGGGCGCGGGTCAGCGCAGGCTTGGCCAGCGGCATCGGCTCGTAGGCGTCGATGTCGAATTCGATTTCGGCCAGTTGAACATCGATCGGCAGGTCGACCAGAACCGGGCCCGGACGACCCGAGCGCATCAGGTGGAAAGCCTTCTGCAGCGTCATCGGGACAAGATACGGCTCCATGACGGTGACAGCCCATTTGGCGACTGGACCAGCGATCGCAGCGATGTCGACGGCCTGGAAATCCTCCTTGGTGAGACGGGCACGCGGCGCCTGGCCGGTGATGCAGAGGATCGGGATCGAATCGGCCGCAGCCGAATAGAGGCCGGTGATCATGTCGGTGCCGGCCGGACCCGAGGTGCCGATGCAAAGGCCGATGTTGCCCGCCTTGGCGCGGGTGTAGCCTTCCGCCATGTGAGAAGCACCCTCGACGTGGCGTGCGAGCACGTGACCGATGGTGCCGCGCGCCTTCAGCGCCGAATAGAACGGGTTGATGGCGGCACCGGGCACGCCGAAGCCGCACTTGATCCCCTCTTTCTCGAGAACGAGAACCGCCGCATCGACTGCGCGCATCCTGGCCATATCTGAGCCCTCCAAAACGGTGATGTTCGAATGGTCGGACTCTGCCAGTGGCTCACGCATTTTTCAATTTTTCCAGAATAATTTTTCATTTTTGTATTTTTTCTCTTATCCTTTGTTTTTCAATGAAATTTCGTTTTCCAAAGAAACCCCAATGGATAATTCGAAAAATTTTTTTATTGCCGACCCGCCGGTTTTGGCGACAATGCGGATATGGAACAAACGGAAAAACGTCAGCGCGGGCGCCCACGCGCCTTCAATGCTCCCGCCGATGCTGCCCAGGTGCAGTCTTTGGACCGGGCACTGCGAATCCTCGCCATTGTCGCGGAAGGCAGCGGCCTGTCGCTCTCAGAGATTGCCAACGCCTCCGGCATCGCCGCCTCGACCGCATACCGAATGCTGACGACGCTCGAAACACACGGCATGGTCGAGTTCGACAAGACCGACCAGCTCTGGTCGATCGGCGTGGAAACCTACCGCATGGGTGCCGCCTTCCTGCGCCGCCGCAAGCTGGTCGATCGTGCCCGCATCGTCATGCAGGAACTGATGGAAAAAACCGGCGAGACCGCAAACCTCGGCCTGGCCGAGGATGACTGTGTCGTGTTCGTCAGCCAGGTCGAGACACATCAGGCGATCCGCGCCTTCTTCCGTCCGGGCACGCGCAGCCCATTTCATGCCTCCGGCATCGGCAAGGCGGTGCTGGCACATCTCGACGGCGATCGTGTTGCCGCCATCAGCCGCAAGACCGGACTCGAAGCCTTTACCGGAAAAACGCTGGCCACCCTGCCCGCCCTGGCGCTCGATCTGAAGGATATTCGAGAACGTGGCTGGTCCGTCGACGACGAAGAAAGAAATCTCGGAATGCGCTGCATTGCAGCCGCCATTTTCAACGAATTCGGCGAACCGATCGGCGGCGTTTCGGTGTCGGGACCAACGGCGCGCGTAACACCTGAACGCCTGGCCGAGATTGGGCCGCTGGTGCGGGACGCAGCGGTGGAGATCACCAAGATGATCGGAGGCAGCACGAAACGCTGAAGCTGGCCATCAGCCCATGCCGGTGACATGGCGCAGCCAGAAGGCCAGCACGATGAAGCCGATGGCAAAGCTGATGCCGGTCCAGTCGACGTCGGCCCCCTTGAGAGCGCGCAGCAATTTCACTGCCAGTATCCAGACGGCGAACACGATCAAACCGACAGCAACGATTCGGATCATGGACAATCCCCATCAGCCATGCCCATCAAAGGGCGTTGCCAGGGATATAAGCATGAAATCGGCCGATTTCATGCTCTGCGCCCGGTAAGGCGACCATTCCAGCGCGCATCTTGCCGACAATTATCTTTACTGGCGCGGCAAATATGCTAACCGGTGCGCCGTGCTCTTCTGACCCGGCAGCTGGAAACGGGATCGGAGGGCATGAAGTACCGATTGGGCATCGAATACCGTGCCCTGGAGCCGGCGTAGCACAGCGGTAGTGCAGCGGTTTTGTAAACCGAAGGTCGGGAGTTCGATCCTCTCCGCCGGCACCATTTCGATCCATCTCGAAGTTCTGATGTTCTGCGCTCGGGCCCGCCCTCGCCCTTCCCGCCTCCTCAGATCCCCTATCAGCGTTTGCTCAGGCACGGCATCAGCACGCCCGTGCATTTCGACGACACGATCCGCTGGTTCATCTGATCAGAGGCCCGCACCACGATGGAGAACATCAGGGCGAAGGAACCGAGCATCAGGAAAAGGATCATCAAACGTGACATCGACACAGGGAAAGCTCTCGACTTGGCCCCCGCCCACCGATTGCAGCCCCAAGCATGACCAAAGCAAATTTCAGAAAAATTAAGACGGATTTTAACCATGTTCTGGCTTACCGGGCTGGCCTCAGTGATTCGATAACCCCTGGGGACAGCGGCACAAGGCTGGCGCCATGACGCCCTTTGCTTCCACATAGACGCATGCTACCTCCCACAACGGCGAAACCCGAACGGTCGCGTTTCGGTGGACCATCGCCAGCCGGGAGCCATGACGAATACCGCAAGCCGCCTCGCCTTCGTTTCTTCCGATACCGCCGACGCCCGGGCCGCGCTGGAGCGGCTGAGCGCCCGCTATGGGCAGGTTCCGATTGACGAGGCAGACACCATTGTCGCCCTCGGCGGCGACGGTTTCCTGCTTCAGACGCTGCGCGACACGATGAGCCGCAGCAAACGCGTCTACGGCATGAATCGCGGCACGATCGGCTTCCTGATGAACGAATTCCGGGAAAAAGGCCTGATCGAGCGCATTACCAAGGCGGTGCCGGAAACCATCCGTCCGCTGGAAATGTCGGCAACCAACGCTGAGGGCGAAACCGTCGAGGCGCTTGCCATCAACGAGGTGGCGTTGTGGCGCCAGTCTTACCAGACGGCCAAGATCCGCATTACCGTCGACGACCATGTTCGGCTGGAGGAATTGAGCTGCGACGGTGTCATGATCGCCACGCCGGCCGGTTCTACCGCCTACAACCTTTCCGCCCATGGCCCGATCCTGCCTCTCGATGCGCCGCTTTTGGCGCTGACGCCGGTAAGTCCGTTCCGGCCACGGCGCTGGCGCGGCGCGCTCCTGTCCAACCGGGCGACCGTCCGTTTCGACATACTCGAGGCCGGAAAGCGCCCGGTGAACGCCGCTGCCGACCATACCGAGGTGAAGGCTGTGACATCGGTGACGGTGCGGGAATCGTCGACGGCGACCGCGACAGTATTGTTCGATCCCAACCATTCCTGGGACGAACGCATTCTCGCCGAACAGTTTCGATATTGAGCCCCTGCCCGGCTTGACGGGGCCATATCCGACACTACCTTAGGCCAAACATAGCGCGATTGCCGGCTTTCAAGCCCGTTTGTGTTGACAAAACGCGGGCTTGCGCCTATCGGCGTTCACGATATCGCAGACGCGGGGCGTCTGCCGCGACGGAAGCCGCCGCGCTCCCAATACAAGCCAAAGACAGCAGAACTTGTCCTCAGACACTCAGACCGCTCAAGAAGCGTTGCTTTTTTCCGACCTGGGCCTCTCGCCCAAGGTGCTTTCAGCTGTGACCGACGCCGGCTACACGCAGCCGACGCCGATCCAGGCCGGTGCGATCCCACACGCCTTGCAGGGCAAGGATGTTCTCGGCATTGCCCAGACCGGTACCGGCAAGACAGCCTCCTTCGTGCTGCCGATGCTGACGCGACTGGAAAAAGGTCGGGCACGTGCGCGCATGCCGCGCACGCTGATCCTGGAGCCGACCCGCGAACTCGCCGCCCAGGTCGAAGAGAATTTCGTCAAATACGGCAAGAACCACCGCCTCACCGTGGCGCTGCTCATCGGCGGTGTCTCCTTCGAGGATCAGGAAAAGAAGCTGGAACGCGGCGCCGACGTGCTGATCGCCACGCCCGGTCGCCTTCTCGATCATTTTGAGCGCGGCAAGCTGCTTTTGACCGGCGTGGAAATCCTTGTCATCGACGAGGCCGATCGCATGCTCGACATGGGCTTCATTCCCGACATCGAGCGCATCTGCAAGCTCATCCCGTTCACCCGGCAGACACTGTTCTTCTCGGCGACCATGCCGCCGGAGATCACCAAGCTCACAGAGCAGTTCCTGCACGCACCGGTACGCATCGAGGTTGCCAAGGCCGCGACGACCGCTTCGACGGTGACGCAGCGCCTGGTCAAGGCCGGCTCGAAGCCATGGGACAAGCGCGCTGTGCTGCGCGACCTGATCCACGCCGAAGAAGACGGGCTGAAGAACGCGATCATCTTCTGCAACCGGAAGGTCGAAGTTTCGGAACTGTTCCGCTCGCTGCTGAAGCATGACTTCAACGCCGGCGCGCTGCATGGCGACATGGACCAGCGCGCGCGCATGACCATGCTGTCCAACTTCCGCGACGGCAAGCTGAAGCTGCTGGTTGCCTCGGACGTCGCCGCTCGCGGACTGGACATTCCAGATGTCAGCCACGTCTTCAACTACGACGTGCCGATCCACGCCGAGGACTATGTCCATCGTATCGGGCGCACCGGCCGCGCTGGACGCTCCGGCAAATCCTTCACCATCGCCACCAAGGGCGACACCAAATATGTCGACGCGATCGAAAAGCTGATCGGCAAGCAGATCGAATGGTTCGATGGGGATTTGTCCACACTGGTGGTCAGCGACGATGCCGACGAGGCGCCGCGTCGTGGCCGCGGAGACAAGCGTCGTGGCGGTCGCAAGGACGGCGATGATCGCCGCAACAAGGGCAAGCGCGACGACAGGCACGCCGCGAACGAAAATGGCGAAGCTGCCCCGGCCGAAACCACCGCTCCAGCAGGTGACGACCGCCGGCAACGCAAGGAAGCAATCCGCGCCGACAATGCCGACCGCAAGGATCAGCGCCCGCATCGTGATCAGCGTCCCGCCCGTCACCGTGAAGAACCAGACGAAAAGACGGTCGGCTTCGGGGACGACGTGCCGGCATTCATGAAGATCGTCGCCAAGGTCTGAGTGTTTTCCAGGGTAGTTGCCACCCCAATCCAGACCGAGACTTCAAGAAAGAACGCTTAAATAAAAACGGCCCCGAACGGGGCCGTTTTCGTATCCGTGGAAGCCGGGTTCAGGTAAGCGGCGAAAGCTGGATTTCGACGCGGCGGTTCTGTGCGCGACCTTCGGCAGTGTTGTTCGGTGCAACCGGACGGGTCTTGCCGAAACCGGTAACCGCGAACCGGCGTGAATCCACCCCCTGCGACGACAGATAGTTCGCCACGGAAAGTGCTCGGCGCTGTGACAGGTCGAAATTGTGCTGATCCGAACCTGTCGAGTCGGTGTGGCCGTAAACGTCGACGGTGGTCTGGTTGTATTTCTTCAGGACCAGCGCAACGGAGTTCAACACCGGATAGAAGCCCGCCTTCACCGAATCCTGGTCTGTGGCGAAGGTGATGTCGGATGGCATGTTGAGAATGATCTGGTTGCCGACGCGCGTAACGCTGACGCCGGTGCCCTGCAGTTGCTGGCGCAGCGCATTTTCATTCTGGTCCATCACCGAGCCGACGGCGCCACCGGCCAGCGCGCCGATGCCGGCGCCGATCAGCGCGTTGCGGCGGTCATTGCCACCCGCGAGGGTGCCAAGCGCCGCACCTGCCAGGCCGCCGAGAACGGCGCCGCCCGCGGTGTTCGAAACCTTCTGCTCACCCGTGTAGGGGTCGGTCGTGCAGGCACTGGCCAACACTGCCGTAGCCACCACGCTGAGCACAATCTTCTTCATGGGATATCCCTCTCCAAACTGCGACCGCGACTCGGCGCGCCGAGCGTGCTTAGCGGGCCTTCTAGCACGAATTGCGGCGAAAACCGGAACACGAAATGGCAGAGCCCAGCGGTTTTCCCGCGCCGTTCGAGATCACCGCACCAAGCAGGAAGAAAGGTCAAACGTCCCTACCAGAGGTTCTTGCCATCGATGACCACCACCTCGACCTTATCCAACTCAAAATCGTCGAACAGACGCGAGTTGATGCTGATCTTGGGATTGTCGAAATCCGGCTCACCGGTCGACCAGTCCGGCGTCTCGGTGAAGGTGCCACAGCCGCAGGTGGCGCAGAAGCCATGCTTGATCGTCTTGGAACCCCAGCGGTAGAAGCTCACATTCTCAGCCGGACTCGTCAGCTTGAACTTGTCCGGTGTGTAGTAAGCCCAGAGCGAGCCGCGTTTGGAGCAGAAGGAGCAGGTGCACTGCGTCACCGTCTGCGGCGCTTCCGACACTTCGAATGTCGTGGCCTTGCAGTGACAGCTTCCCTTGATGATCATCACGCCTCTCCTCGGTGTGCTGGTTGAAATCGCAACACACCATAGAGAGCGCCCCCTGACAACTTAACGTCAGGAGGCGTCGAGAATGAATAGACCGTTCCTAGTCGATGTCCGTGACCGGCTGCGACACACCGCCCTCGATGCGTTGCGACAGCGAGGCTTCCATGAAATCGTCGAGGTCGCCGTCAAGCACGTCCGAGGGACTGGTGGATTCAACGCCAGTGCGCAGATCCTTCACGAGCTGGTAGGGCTGCAACACATAGGATCGGATCTGGTGACCCCAGCCGATATCGGTCTTGGCCGCCTCCGTTGCGCTGGCTGCCGCCTCGCGCTTCTTCAGCTCTTCCTCGTAGAGGCGCGAACGCAGCATCTCCCACGCCTTGGCGCGGTTCTGGTGCTGCGAACGGCCGGCCTGGCAAGCGACCGCGATGCCAGTCGGAATGTGCGTGATGCGCACGGCGGAATCCGTGGTGTTGACATGCTGGCCGCCGGCACCAGACGACCGATAGGTATCGATGCGCACGTCGGATTCGTTGACCTCGATCTGGATGTTGTCGTCGATCACCGGGTAAACCCAGATCGACGAGAACGAGGTGTGACGGCGCGCGTTGGAATCATAAGGAGAGATGCGCACCAGGCGATGCACGCCCGATTCCGTCTTCAGCCAGCCATAAGCGTTGTGGCCCTTGATGAGCACCGTCGCCGACTTGATGCCGGCTTCTTCGCCATCGTGGACTTCCAGCACCTCGACTTTGAATTTGCGACGTTCCGCCCAGCGTGTATACATGCGCAGAAGCATATTCGCCCAGTCCTGGCTTTCAGTACCGCCGGCGCCGGCATGGACTTCCAGATAGGTGTCGTTGGCGTCGGCTTCACCCGAAAGCATGGTCTCGATCTGGCGCGCCCTGACTTCGCCAGCCAACGAGCGGATCGCGGTCTCGGCTTCCTGGACGATGCTTTCATCGCCCTCTTCCTCACCGAGTTCGATCAGGCCGATATTGTCTTCGAGCGCCTGGGTGACACCCTTCACCGTGCCGATGCCTTCTTCGAGGCTCTGGCGCTCGCGCATCAGTTTCTGCGCTTCCTGCGGATCGTTCCAGAGGCTGGCGTCCTCGGCGCGAACGTTCAGGTATTCAAGCCGTTTTAGCGCTTGATCCCAGTCAAAGATGCCTCCTCAGCAGGGTTATCGCCTGCCTGATCTCGTCGACAATATTCTGCGTTTCCGCGCGCATGATCTCTTCTTTTCCGATTTGCAACGTGACGACAGTGCGCCGTTTAGGGCGTGTTGAGATTCAAGCGATGTCGGCCTGCAGATGACGGCTCACTCCGGCATGAATCTCAAACGCCCAAGTTGGCGCGATACATAGGCATCGCTCTGCTGCCTGTAAAGCGAAATGGGCCGACGCAAGGCCGGCCCATTTGCAACTCTAATCTGATCAGTAGAGGCCGCCGCCGCCCGATTGGATCGCTTGCGAAGCCTGTGGCGAAAGCCCAGTCCCGGGACCGTTCGAACCGTCCGACCCCATACCGATGACCCAGTAGCTGTCGGCCGGGCCAGTGCCGGGCTTGAAAGCTTCCATGATCGTGTTGGAGTCGCCCTCGTTGGCGCGCATGCCTGTCTTGCGGTTGATCGCGACCAGGGTCATGCCTTCCGGCACCTTGAATTCGATCTTCGGCTGGCCGACCAGCGCCTCGCGCATCATGTCCTTGAAGATCGGTGCCGCGAGACCACCACCGGTAATACCCTTGCCGAGCGGCTTGGGCTGGTCATAACCGAGATAGAGACCGACCAGCAGGTTCGGCGTGAAGCCGATGAACCAGGCGTCCTTCTCGTCGTTGGTCGTGCCGGTCTTGCCAGCCATCGGGTAGCCGAGCTCGGCGACGGTGGCGCCGGTGCCGCGCTTGATCACGCCCTCCATCATGGAAGTGATCTGGTACGCCGTCATCGGGTCCAGCACCTGCTCGGAATTGTCGGTCAGTTCCGGCTCGGGCTGGTTCTTCCATTCGGTTGCATTGCAGTTCTCGCAGGTGCGTTCGTCCTGACGGAATACCGTTTTGCCGTAACGATCCTGGATGCGGTCGATGACCGACGGTTTGATCGACTTGCCGCCGTTGGCCATGATCGCATAGGCAGAGACCATGCGCATGACGGTGGTTTCGCCCGAGCCGAGCGCCATCGGCAAGTACGGCGCCAGTTTGTCATAGACGCCGAAGCGCTCGGCGTATTCCGCCACCAGCTTCATGCCCATGTCATTGGCCAGACGGACGGTCATCAGGTTGCGCGAACGCTCGATACCGTTGCGCAGTGTCGACGGGCCGGCCGAGTTGCCGTCATAGTTCTTCGGCGTCCAGGTGGTGTTGCCGGACTGGATGGTGATCGGGCCGTCCATAATGACGGAGGCAGGCGTATAGCCGTTATCCAACGCTGCTGCATAAACGATTGGCTTGAACGACGAACCGGGCTGGCGCATCGCCTGGGTGGCGCGATTGAATTCGGAGGCCGCGTAAGAGAAGCCTCCGACCATCGCAAGCACGCGGCCGGTGTGCGGGTCCATGGCAACGAGGCCGCCCTCGACCTGTGGCACCTGGCGCAGCAGATAGTCGGAACCGCTGTCCCCCTTCCTTTGGACGAAGATGACATCGCCAGCCTTCAGGACTTCTGCCGGGGACTTCGCCTTCAGGGTCTTGTCATCCTGCTTGTAGCGCATCGCCCAGCTCATATCCTCGCGCGATACCGTGCCCTCGACACGATCCTTGACGATGTCGCCGGAAGCTTCGCGATCCGGCTGCAGGCCGATCGACAGGCCCTCGCTGGAGCTGTCGAGCACAACGGCGAGCGTCCATTCCGGTACATCGCCCAGTCCTTTGACGGCGCCCAGGGCCGGCCCCCAATCGCCGGACACGTCGATATGCGTGATAGGACCGCGATAGCCGCGCAGCGTATCGAATTTCATCAAGCCGCTCTGCATCGCCTTGCGGGCGAACAGCTGCAGCTTGGGGTCGAGCGTGGTGCGGACGGAAAGGCCACCTTCATACAGCGCATTCTCGCCATAGCGGGAGATGATCTGGCGGCGGACTTCCTCGGTGAAATATTCGCCGGCGAAAAGGTAAGTGCCGTTGCGGCGCGGCTTGACGCCGAGAGGCTCTGCCTTGGCCTTCACGCCCTCTTCCCTGGTCACGTAGCCATTGTCGACCATCTGGTCGATCACCCAGTTGCGGCGCTCGATGGCGCGCTCGGTGTGGCGGAAAGGGTGGTAGTTGGACGGGCCGCGCGGCAGCGCTGCGAGATAGGCAGCCTCCGCCACCGTCAGTTCGTTGACCGACTTGTCGAAATAGGTAAGCGCGGCGCCCGCGACGCCATAGGCGTTCAGGCCGAAGAAGATTTCGTTGAGATAGAGTTCAAGGATACGATCCTTGGAATAGGCCTGCTCGATGCGGAAGGCGAGGATCGCTTCCTTGATCTTGCGGTCGATCGTCTGGTCGGCGGAGAGCAGGAAGTTCTTTGCCACCTGCTGGGTGATGGTGGAAGCGCCGACCGGGCGACGCGAACCCCAGTTCTGCACGTTGACGATGATGGCGCGGCCAAGGCCGGTGATGTCGATGCCGGGATGCGAATAGAAATTCTTGTCTTCGGCCGACAGGAAGGCTGCCTTGACGCGGTCAGGTACAGCCTGGATCGGCAGATAGAGGCGACGCTCGCGGGCATACTCGGCCATCAGCGCACCATCGGAAGCATGGATGCGGGTGGTGACCGGCGGCTCGTATTTGGCCAGGACCTCGTAGTCCGGCAGTTCCTTGGCCAGATTACCGACATAGATTGCGACGACCGCAGCGGCCAGCAAAGCCAGCATCGTGCCGATGCCGAAAAAATAGCCGATAAGACGAATCATGCCCACTCCAGTCCGTGGCCCGGGATTTCCCTAGCGCATGACCCCGGAAATCGGAATCGATTTCGCCGGTGCTCCTGCGCTTCTTTACACACGCTACGGCGATCCTGGCGTACTGCCGCGCATGAGAACGCCATAAACGATACTGCCTGCCACGCAAGGCTCGGGAACCACCCGGCCGTTCGCCACCCTTTGTCGTGGCGATGTGGACAAATTGCGGCAACCGCAAATTTCCTGGCCAATTGGCCAAAACATTAGCACCCGATGTTGTCGGGGCGCAACGCCGCCAAGCCAAAGGTGAACGGAAGCGCGCGCCTGCGCGGGCAGGCCTACCCTCCCGCGTTCATCCGCGATGCCGCGAAAGCCGAAACCGCCTTGCTGATGCTTTCAGCCGCCTTGCCACGCCATTCCGGATTGGTGAGTTGGGCCTCGTCCTTGGCGTTGGACAGATAGCCCAGTTCGACCAGAACCGAAGGAACATCCGGTGCCTTCAGCACGCGAAATCCAGCGAAACGGTGGGGATTGTTGATCAGGCCGACGCTTGTCGCGAGCTCGCCGACCAGCGTCTGCGCAAAGCTCATCGAGAAGGAATGGGTCTCGCGGCGGATCAAGTCGATCAGGATGTCGGTGACTTCCTGGCTGTCTTCCTTGATCTCCATGCCCGCGAACTGATCGGACAGGTTCTCGCGATCGGCCAGCGCCTGCGCCTCCGGATCCGAGGCCTTGTCGGATACCGTGTAGACCGTGGCGCCACGAATGCCCTTCAGGCGAATGGTGTCGGCATGGATCGAAATGAACAGATTGGCGCCGCGCTGCCTGGCGATGCGTACGCGATCGTCCAGGCGCAGGAACGTGTCATCCTCGCGAGTGAGCGAGATCTCGTATTTGCCTTCGGCGGAAAGCCTGTCGCGCAGTTCCTTTGCGAAGGCGAGCGTGACGTTCTTTTCGACCGTGCCGTTCAGCCCCTCCGCTCCGCCGTCTACACCGCCATGGCCGGGATCGATGACGATGGTAAATTTGTGGGAGGTTACCGCCGGCACCGGCTTGGCCAGACGCTCGCGCTTGTCTGGAGAAACCGTCGAGGCCGTGGTGACTGCCTGGTCGGCGAGAGCAGCGTCGAACTCGCGATCTGAAACAGCCGAAATATCGAGCGCCATGCGATAACCGGAACCGTCTTCATTTTTAAGGACATCCAGCTTGTCGACACGGAACGGCCCTTTGCTGATCAGGATCAGCCGGGAAGCCCCTGCCTCGATCTGGCCGTAGCGCACGCTTTTGACCAGCCCGCGCGCCTTCAGGTCCTTGGCGCTGAAAGCCAGTTTGGAGTTCGGCACGTCAATGACCAGACGATGCGGGCCGCGCAGCAGGAACCAGCGCGGATCGGGCTCACGGTCGAAATCGACAACGACGCGCATTTTGGTGGCGTCGCCCGCCATTTTGTAGCCGGTCGCCGCCAGCGGGACTTCGGCAGCGTGCGCTATTGCTGGCAAGATCAGGCTCGCAAACACGACGAACAGTGCGCAACACAATACGCCTACCCAGCCGCCGAGCCTCTTGTTCGTGGTTGCCTTCAGCCCCATCTCAGTTCCAGTCGCTGCCGATTCATCGAACCGGCCCGGTTGTTTGATCGAAGACGCGCTTAAGCGGTAAACTCGATTAACGATTGGTATCCAGAGAAGGTTAACCAAGCCTTTTCAAGTGCGATTTCGCTGACGGAACGGCCCTTTGCCGGCATGGAAATCGGGGTTGCCTTCCTACGCGTCAAATCATAAAAGCGATGGTGGGTCACTGCAATCCTAGGACCACCTTTCCCCTCAGCTTTGTGCTGGGCCCGGGTGAGAGGTAAAGGTTTCGCCAAGGCGGCGGGAATGCAGGTGATCGCGACGATTTTCGCAGTCGCTTACCCGAGGCGGGGGAAATGACTGCGGCAGGAAAACGGCAAGGGTTGCACCGCGCCGGCTCTACAGGAGCAAAACAAGCTGGTCCGGTTTTTCTTCCGGGCTTAGGTTCAAAAAGGTCCGTTCGGTTTTGACGGTTTCAGGAATTATAATGGAAAGGTCCGCATTCAACCGCGCCAACATGGCTGCGGGCGGCACCGCCATCGCCCTGAAGCGGCCCACGGCGGACGCACAAATGTCCGGCACTCACGCACAAACAGCATCACGGCAGCGGGCATTGCCCCGTCGGCCGCGACTGGCGGCTGCCGGGAGGAAACATAATAATGCCCAACAAGATGCTAATCGACGCCTCCCACCAGGAGGAAACACGCGTAGTCGTTGTTCGCGGTAACCGCATCGAAGAATTCGACTTCGAATCGCAAGACAAGAAACAGCTAAAAGGCAACATCTATCTCGCTCGCGTCACGAGGGTTGAGCCGTCGCTGCAAGCGGCCTTCGTGGAATATGGTGGCAACCGCCACGGCTTCCTGGCCTTCAGCGAAATCCATCCCGACTACTACCAGATCCCGGTCGCCGACCGTCAGGCGCTGCTGCGCGCCGAGGCCCAGGAAGCCGAAGACGACGAGGATGACGAGAACGGTGATGGCGGCGAAGAACGTCAGGAACGCAATCGCGGGCGGCGCGGCCGCCGTCGTGGCCGCAATCGCGATCGTGGCGAACGCAAGCGTGATGCTGCTGCCAGCGAGGACGGTGAAACGGGTGACGAGGCAGTAGCAGCCGACGAAGGCGCCGAAGCTGTTGAAAGCGTCGAATCAAACGACGACAGCGATGCTGACGAAGGTTCCAGCGGTGGCTCGATCGCGGCCAGCGTCGAGGTCGACGTGATCTCGGAAGAGATCGAAATCGCACGGGAAAGCGGTGAAGAACAGCCCCATACCGCCCGAGACAACAACAGCGACGAGACCGCACCTCCGGCAGATGCCGACCGCGGCACGCTGGAGGAAGTCCCCTCCTCCCATTCCGACGACCACGAGATCGAGTCGGTCGGCGCAGAGGACGCGCTGGAGGAAATCCGCGATCGTCGCAGACCGGTGCGCAAGCAGTACAAGATCCAGGAAGTCATCAAGCGCCGCCAGATCCTGCTGGTCCAGGTCGTCAAGGAAGAGCGTGGCAACAAGGGCGCGGCACTGACCACATATCTGTCGCTCGCCGGCCGCTATTCCGTTCTGATGCCCAACACCGCCCGTGGTGGAGGTATCTCACGCAAGATCACCAACGCACAGGACCGCAAGCGGCTGAAGGAAGTGGTTGCTGACCTCGAAGTGCCGCAGGGCATGGGCGTGATCCTCCGCACCGCCGGTGAAAGCCGTACCAAGGCCGAGATCAAGCGCGACTACGAATATCTCATGCGACTGTGGGAGAATGTCCGCAACCTGACGCTCAAATCCACTGCGCCGGCGCTGGTCTACGAGGAAGGCTCACTGATCAAGCGTTCGGTGCGGGATCTCTACAATAAGGAAATCGACGAGATCCTGGTGGCGGGCGAAGACGGTTATCGCGAGGCCAAGGACTTCATGCGCATGCTGATGCCCAGCCATGCCAAGATGGTCCAGCCTTACCGCGACACGTCGCCAATCTTCGCGCGCAACGGCATCGAGGCACAGCTCGACAAGATGTTGCAGCCGCAGGTGACGTTGAAGAGCGGTGGCTATCTGATCATCAACCAGACCGAGGCGCTGGTTTCCATCGACGTGAACTCGGGCCGTTCGACGCGCGAGCATTCGATCGAAGACACCGCGCTGCAGACCAATCTGGAGGCAGCCGAGGAAGTCGCCCGCCAGTTGAGGCTACGCGATCTCGCTGGCCTGATCGTCATCGACTTCATCGACATGGAAGAGAATCGGAACAACCGGGCGGTCGAGAAGAAGCTGAAGGATTGCCTGAAGAACGATCGCGCCCGCATCCAGGTCGGCCGCATCTCGCATTTCGGTCTCATGGAGATGAGCCGCCAGCGCATCCGCGCCAGCGTGCTGGAATCGACCATGAAACCTTGCCCGCATTGCGGCGGCACCGGTCATGTCCGCTCCGATTCCTCCGTCGCGCTGCTTGTCGTGCGCGCCATCGAGGAATTCCTGCTCAAGGATTCGCGCAGCCACATCACAGTGCGCACGCCAGCGGCAACCGCGCTCTACGTGCTCAACCACAAGCGTTCCACGCTGGTCGAACTGGAAACCCGCTTTGGCCTGACGATCACCGTCGAGGCTGACGAAACAGTCGGCTCTCAGCACTATTCCATCGTGCGCGGCGCGATCGCCGAGAAACCGGAAGGCTTCGTCGAAATGAAGCCGCAGCCGATCCCGGTCGAACCCGAAGAGCCGGAAGACGAGATCATCGTCGAGGACGAGGAAGAGACCGAAGAGGAACAGCCTCGTCAGGAACAGCAGGCGCGCGAGGGCGACAGCCAGCGCGACCGCAAGCGCCGCCGGCGTAGACGCCGTCGCGGCGGCCGTGATCGTGACCAGGCCGCCCCGGAAGCCGAGGGCGACGATGGTGTCGCGGCAGCCGATGACGAGGCTGGCGAAGAGAGCGATGCGGATGATGCCGTCGCTGAGGCCGCTGCAGTGGAGACCACTGCTGCAGGCGAGACCGTTGCTGCAGACGAGAGCGATGACGAGCCTGCCAAGAAGCGCCGACGGGGCAAGCGCGGCGGCAAGCGCAGCCGCAAGGAAGACGGCGAAACCGCCGAGGATACGGTCGACGCTGTCGCGATCGATAGCGAGACCGTAATCGCCGAAGCCATTGCCGAAGTGCCGTCGGCCGAGCCGCAAGCGGCGCCTGCTCCAGAAGAGGCTCCGGCCGAGAAGCCGAAGAAACCGCGCCGCACCGCAAAGTCGAAGAAGGCTGAGGCTGCTGCTGCCGAAGCAGCCGCGGTTGAGGTTGCAACCGAAGCACCGGCCGACATCGTCGTCGAGGCGGCGCCGGTAGTCGCGAAGGATGCCCCGGCAGGGAAGAAACCACGCGCTTCACGCCGCAAGGCCGCCAGCGCGGAAACTTCCACAGCACCAGTCGTTTCCTCCACGGCCACAGCGGAAGCTGAAGAAGTCAGTGAAGAAAAGCCGAAGCGTGCCGGCTGGTGGCAGCGCAAGGGTTTCTTCTGAGGCAGCAAGTCGGCGCTGGCGGAAAACCGTCGGACCCGTAAGTTTCGCATGAAAAAAGCGGCGGCACTTGTGCCGCCGCTTTTTCGTCCTGGAGGACTTTAGTGATGGCGGATATGACGTTCCGCCGAAACCTCACCTTCGCTGAAGGCCTGCACAAACGGCATGAGCTGCCATACGGCCGAAAGGCCGATGATGACAGAGACCAGCCGGGCGAGCGGGGTGCCGGTGCCTCCGAACAGCGTTCCGAGGACGTCGTAGCCCACAGCGCCCATGACCAGCCAGTTCAGGCCGCCGATGATGATCAGGACGAGGGTGACAAGGTTCATGGCGCGCATTGGTGCCTCCATGGGTTGTGTCTGACGTTAAAAACGCGATCTGACCCAGCCGGTTCCCGCAATCGCGAAATCGTGAAGAGCATGAGGGTGTTGCTACCCTTGCCTATTTCAGCCAGCGCTCCAGTCGCAACATTGCCTCGACCATATCGTCATGGCCGCCAGCGTACGAAAAGCGCATATAACGATGACCCTGCAACGGATCGAAGTCGCGACCCGGTGTGGCCGCGACATGAGCTTCCGCCAGCATCTTGCCAGCGAATGCCATGCTGTCGTTGGTAAGGCGCGAGACATCGCAGAAGGCATAGAATGCGCCATCCATCGGGGCGGCCAGTGCAAAACCGAGTTCTGGCAGGCGCTTCATCAGCAATTCGCGGTTCCAGGCATAACGCGCCTTCACCGCGTCCAGTTCCTTGGTCGCCTTGAACGCCTCGATGGCCGCCACCTGGGAGAGTTCCGGCGCCGAAATGTAGAGGCTCTGTGCAATGCGCTCGACAGGTCTCACCAGTTCTTCCGGCAACACCATCCAGCCGATGCGCCAGCCGGTCATGCAATAATATTTGGAGAACGAGTTGATCACCGTGACGTCGCGACCGAAGGCCAGCGCAGTGGTGTCGGGCGCGCCATAGGCCAGCCGATGGTAAATCTCATCGGAGATCACCGCTATGCCGAGCCTATCCGCCGTTTCGATCAGCGCCTTTAGCGCTTCGACGGGAATAACCGCTCCAGTCGGATTGGCAGGGCTGGCGAACAACACGCCCTTCAGTGGTTTCTCGGTATGGGCGCTGGCCAGATGTTCGGCGTGCAGATAGGCAGCACCCTCCAGTTCGATCTCCACCACCTCGATGCCGAGGGCTGCCATGATGTTGCGGTAGGCCGGATAGCCGGGGGCAGCGATGGCGACGCGGTCGCCGGCATCGAACATGGCGAGGAAGGCCAGATTGAAAGCGGCGGAAGAACCCGTCGCGACGGCGATGCGCTCCGGCGCGACTTCGATTTGATAATGGTCGCTGTAGTGGGCCGCAATCGCACGGCGCAACTCGGCAAGCCCAAGTGCGTCGGTATAGCCAATGCGGCCGGCCTTCAACGCCGCGGCAGCGGCCGCGCGCACGATGACAGGCGCCGGGTCCGATGGCTGGCCGACTGCCATGGAAATCACCGGCACGCCTTCGGCCTTCAGTCTGTTGGCGCCGGCCAGAACATCCATGGCATGGAACGGCTCGACGTCTCCGCGCCGTGACACTGAAACAACCATTCTTGGCGAAACTCCTGTTAACCACGCCCGCCATCCGCGTCCGGCTGCCGGACTGCGCCGCACAATTGCCCGATTGATGGGGATCACAAGTTCAGCAAGTTTTCGCGCGCCGGCTTTTCATCGTCAACCGCCTCGTCTACCAGTGTACGCATCATGTTGAGCTTTTCACGCCCCGGACAGACGATCGCAAGGACCGCGCGTACGCTGGCGACACTGGCGCTCGGCGCTGCCATCGCTGTCACCGGCACTGTCGGCGCCCTCGCCCAGAACGTGCCGGTCGTGCGCGATGCCGAGATCGAAGCGCTGGTGCGCGACTATGCCATGCCGATCTTCAAGGCGGCCGGCCTTTCCAATGCCCGCATCCAGATCGTGCTGGTCAACGACCCGAGTTTCAACGCCTTTGTCGCCGGCCGCCGTGTTTTCATCAACACCGGCACGCTGATGCAGGCCGAGACGCCGAACGAGGTAATCGGCGTTCTGGCGCACGAAACCGGACACATCGCAGGTGGCCACCAGCAAAGGCTGCGAGAGCAGTTGGAACGCGCCAAGACTATGGCGATCGTCGCCGGCCTGCTCGGCGCCGGCGCCCTTGTGGCGGGTGCAGCCAGCAACAGCAAGGGGCTTGCGGGCGCCGGCATGGGGCTCGCCACCGGCGGCACCGAGCTGGCGCAGCGTTCGCTGCTCGCCTATCAACGCGGCGAGGAAATGACGGCGGACCGTTCGGCCATCACCTATCTCAACGCCACCGGCCAGTCGGGTGCCGGCATGCTGAAGACCTTCCAGCGGTTCCAGAGCGCGCTGTCGCTGTCAGGCGCACGCGTCGACCCTTACCGTGTCAGCCACCCGATGCCGCAGGAACGTATCTCGAACCTGCAGGACCTTGTCAGCAAGAGCCCCTATCTCGACGCCAAGGACCCACCTTCTTTGCAGCAGCGCCACAATATGATGCGCGTCAAGATAGCCGCCTTCACGCAAGGTCAGGCGGCGACGTCACGACTTCTGCGCAAGAATCCCGATCCGGTTGCCGTGCAGTATGGCGAAGCCATCTCGAATTATCTCAACGGCAATCCGAGCTCGGCGCTTGCCAAGACCGACGCGATGATCAAATCCCAGCCCAAGAACCCCTATCTCCAGGAGTTGCGCGGCGACATCCTGATGAAGGTCAACAAACCAAAGGAAGCGGCCTCCGCTTACGCCAAAGCAGTCAAGCTCGATCCAGCAAAATCGGGACTTCTTTCCGTCTCCTATGGCCAGGCACTGCTTGCCCAGCGCACGCCGGAAACCTTGAAACAGGCTATCACCCAAATCTCCAACGGCCTCGAGCGCGACCGCGAGAATGCGGGCGGCTACCGCTTCCTGGCGCAGGCTTATGGCGAGCTTGGCGACATCGGCAAGGCCGAGCTGGCGACCGCCGAAGGTTATTATTACCAAGGCGCCACCAAGGATGCCAAGATCTTCGCCATGCGTGCGCAGAAACTGCTGAAACCCGGCGAACCGGCCTGGGTGCGCGCTCAGGACATCATCGGCGCCAAGGCGCCAACCAAGAAATCGAACTGAAAACGGCAAGACGGCGGAGATCATCCCAGCCGCAGCCCATGACAGGCAAAGGAAGACGACCATGAACAAGGCCTATCTGCTCAGCACCGCCGGAGCGGCCATCGCCTTCGCCGCCGTCACCTTCGGCTTCACGGCTGGCGATACCCGTCCGGCGCTTGCCGATACCAAGCTCGACCGTGCCCAGGTCGAGGAGATCGTGCGCGACTATCTTCTGAAGAACCCGGAAATCCTGCTCGAGGTGCAGGATGCCTTGGAGACCAAGCAGAAGGAGGAGCAGAAACTCTCTGCTACCGGCGTCATCAAGGAAAACAAGGACGAGATCTTCAACGCCTCCTACGACACCGTCGTCGGCAATCCCAAGGGCAAGATCACGATCGTCGAGTTCTATGATTACAATTGCGGCTTCTGCAAACGCGCCATGACGGACATGGCGGAACTCACAAAGGCCAATCCCGATCTGCGCTTCGTTTTGAAGGAATTCCCGATCCTTGGGCCGGACTCCCAGAAGGCGCATGTCGTCTCGCAGGCATTCCAGAAGCTGATGCCCGAGAAGGCGGGCGAGTTCCATCTCGAACTGCTGGGCGGTCAGACCCGCGCTACCGAGGATACCGCCATCAAGATCGCGCTGCAGCTCGGCGCCGACGAGGCGAAGCTGCGCGAGGCGATGAAGGATCCGGCAATCATGGAGCGCTTCGCCAAGACCTACGACCTCGCCAACAAGCTCGCCATTACCGGCACCCCCTCCTACGTCATCGGCAATGAAGTGGTGTTCGGTGCTCTTGGCGCGGATGTTCTGACCGAAAAGATCAAAGCCGCGAAGCCCACGCTTTAAGCTTCCCGGGAACCGAATGCCGGACTTGACCAGGTCAAGCCCGGCAAACCGGCACTGTGGACAGGCCAAGAACGCACTTGCGCTCTTTTCGCGGCCGGTTATGCCCATTATAGAGGTCCGGCGCGCCGGCAATGTTCGGCGCGGGGATAAAGGTAGCCATTTTTGAAAACGGTTTTCGTCCTCAACGGTCCCAATCTCAACATGCTCGGCAAGCGCGAGCCGTCGATCTATGGCGACAAGACGCTGGACGACATCGCGGCCGACTGCGTGAAGGCAGGCAAGGATCTGGGGCTGACTGTCGATTTCCGTCAGTCGAACCATGAGGGCCATCTGGTCGACTGGATCCAGGAAGCGAGCGAGGCCGCTGCTGGCGTCATCATCAATGCCGGCGCCTACACCCACACCTCAATCGCCATCCACGACGCAATCCGGGGTGTCGCCCCGTTGCCGGTCGTGGAAGTGCATCTTTCCAACATCCACGCGCGCGAGCCGTTCCGACATGTGTCCCGGATCGCACCGCACGCCGTGGGCATGATCTGCGGCTTCGGGCCGCTTGGCTACACGCTGGCGCTGCAGGCGCTCGCCGCCCGCATCTGAAATGGGCGGACAACAAGAAGGGTCGGACATGACGACGAAAAAAAACGGTGTTGACCAGCAGCTGATCCGCGATCTCGCGGGCATCCTGAACGACACCAACCTGACCGAAATCGAGGTCGAACTCGGCGATCTGAAGCTGCGTGTTTCGCGCCATGCGCCGACTGTGCATGCTGTAGCGGCGCCCGCTCCGATCATCGCTGCCGCGCCGCAGGCCGCCGCAGCGACAGCGCCGGCCGCACCGAGCGCAGCGGAAGCGGCCAAGAATGCCGTGCCGTCACCGATGGTCGGCACCGCCTATCTCGCCCCCTCGCCGGACGCCAAGCAGTTCGTGGAAATCGGTCAGAAGGTGAAGGAAGGCCAGACGCTGCTGATCATCGAAGCCATGAAGACGATGAACCAGATTCCCTCGCCCCGCGCCGGCACCGTGACAGCGATCCTGGTCGAGGACGCGCAGCCGGTCGAATACGGAATGCCGCTCGTCGTGATCGAATAAGGCGCGGGAGCGGACGGAATGTTCCAGAAGATCCTCATCGCCAATCGCGGCGAAATCGCGCTTCGGGTGCTGCGCGCCTGTAAAGAGCTGGGTATCAAGACCGTTGTCGTGCACTCCACCGCCGACGCGGACGCCATGCATGTGCGCCTCGCCGATGAGAGCGTGTGCATCGGCCCGCCGCCGTCGCGTGACAGCTACCTCAACATCCACCAGATCGTCGCGGCCTGCGAGATTACCGGCGCGGACGCTGTACATCCAGGCTACGGCTTCCTGTCGGAGAACGCCAAGTTCGCCGACATCCTCGCTGCCCACAACATCACCTTCATCGGTCCCTCGGGCGACCATATCCGCATCATGGGCGACAAGATCGAGGCCAAGCGTACCGCCAAGCGCCTTGGCATTCCGGTCGTGCCAGGCTCGGACGGCGCGGTCTCCGACGAGAAGGAAGCCAAGCGCATCGCCACCGAGATCGGCTATCCGGTCATCATAAAAGCGTCCGCCGGCGGCGGCGGCCGCGGCATGAAGGTAGCACGCACCGAAGACGATCTCGAGGTGGCGCTCGCCACCGCTAGGTCGGAAGCGGGAGCGGCCTTCGGCGACGACGCGGTCTATATCGAGAAGTATCTCGAAAAGCCGCGCCACATCGAACTGCAGGTGTTCGGCGACGGCGCCGGCAGGGGCGTGCATTTCGGCGAACGCGACTGTTCGCTGCAGCGCCGCCACCAGAAGGTATGGGAAGAGGCCAACTCCCCTGCTCTTAACGAGGAAGAACGTGCCCGCATTGGCGGCATCTGCGCCAACGCTGTCGCCGATCTAGGCTATTCGGGTGCCGGCACGATCGAATTCCTCTACGAGAACGGCGAATTCTATTTCATCGAGATGAACACGCGCCTCCAGGTGGAGCATCCGGTAACAGAAGCCATCACCGGCATCGACCTTGTGCACGAGCAGATCCGCGTCGCGTCGGGCGGCGGACTTTCGGTGCGGCAGGAAGACATCAAGTTCAACGGCCATGCCATTGAATGCCGCATCAATGCCGAGGACCCACGTAACTTCACACCTTCGCCGGGCACGATCACGCATTTCCACACGCCCGGCGGGCTTGGCATCCGTGTCGATTCCGGCGTTTATTCGGGCTATCGCATCCCACCCTATTACGACAGCTTGATCGGCAAGCTGATCGTGCACGGGCGCAACCGCGTGGAATGCATGATGCGCCTGCGTCGGGCGCTCGACGAATTCGTCGTCGATGGCATCAACACCACACTGCCGCTGTTCCGCGACCTCGTCGGCAACCCCGACATCGCCAATGGCGACTACGACATCCACTGGCTGGAAAAATATCTGGCCAAGACGGAGTGAAAGGCAGTGCGTCCTTCGAGGCTCGCTCCGGGGACGCACCGATAGAGCGGCTGCAGTTGAGATGAATCCTGGCTCTATCCCTTTGTTTTGTCGCATGATCTTATTCGAAAAGCCTGCAACTTTTCGGGATCGTGCCTGAGCATAACATTGAGATGACCCGCCCTTTCGCACCCGGCTATCGCATCCCGACCGACCTTCTGCTCAAGGCCTACGCCTCGGGAGTCTTTCCGATGGCCGAGAGCGCGGACGATCCGGAAGTATTCTGGGTGCGGCCGGAAAAGCGCGGCATCATCCCGCTCGATGGCTTCCATGTTCCGAAAAGCCTTGCCAAGACGATCCGCAAGGCCTCCTTCGACATTCGTTTCGACCATGATATCGCGGCGACCATCGACGGCTGCGCCGAACAGAGGCAAGAGCGCCAGTCGACCTGGATCAACGCGCCGATCCGCGAAGCTTATCTGCAACTAGCCCGGATGAGCCATTGCCATTCGGTCGAAGCCTGGCAGGAAGGACGCCTCGTCGGTGGGCTCTATGGCGTGTCACTCGGCCGTGTCTTCTTCGGCGAAAGCATGTTTTCGCGCGAGACCGATGCCTCCAAGGTCTGCCTCGTCCATCTGGTCGAGAGGCTCAAGGAGCGGGGCTTTGCCCTGCTCGACACCCAGTTCACTACCGAACATCTGAAGCGTTTCGGTGCCGTCGACGTACCGCGCGGCCGTTATGAAAAGATGCTCGCCGCCGCCCTGCAAGGTGGGGCGACATTCAACCCCGAAGCAGACTGAGAGGCGGACGCGCCGTTCAGTTGGTTGGTTGTTTGCTGTCGACCTTTGCGGGCGCGCCGCTGGACGACGGCTTTGCCGCCACAGGCGCCGGCACGTCGGACTTCTGCTTGCAGCCCTTCAGCCACACGTCGTAGACGGCGTGTTCGACGGCGTTAATGCCGGGGCTTTCGGCGAACATCCATCCGGTGAAAATGCGGCGAATCTTGCGGTCGAGCGTGATTTCGTCGACTTCGACGAAAGAGTCCGTCTTCGGCGCCTCGGCGCCGGGCCGCGAATAACACACGCGCGGCGTCACCTGCAGCGCGCCGAACTGCACCGTTTCGTCGATATAGACATCGAAATTGATGATGCGGCCCGTGATCTTGTCGATACCGGAAAACTCGGCGACCGGGTTGGCGACGCGTTCAACCTTCGTCTCGGGGGCAGGCTTGTCCTGAGGAGGTTGCTTCTGAGCAGGCTGGTCACTTTGAGCCGGTTGCTGCTGGGCCGGGTCCTGCTGGGCCGGGTCCTGCTGAGCCGGCTCCTGGGCCGGTTGTTCCTGGATAGGCTGGCCCTGGTTATCGTCCGGCTGGATCTCGAACGGCATCTGGGACGGAGTCTCGCCAGAGGGCGGATCCCATGGCATCTGCTGCGCGTTAGCATGAAGCGGGTAAGCAACCGCCAGCATCGCTGCCAAGGCGCCGGTCGAAAGGCAGCTGAAAGATCTCATACGGACGATCCGTCTTTGGGCAGGTGATTCTCAACGCCCAAAGGTAGAGCGTTCCAGCGAAGCGAACCAGCTAAACGGCAAATGTGGCGAGAACCCGAACTGTTCCAGACTCAGGAGCCCGGCGTCCAGGCGTCGTAATCGCCTGTCACCTGTGGGCGGTGCTGGCTGCCCAGGATCGAGCCCTTCGGGCGGTACGCCGCGGCGCTGCCGGTCAAGTTAGGCAGATGCGGCTTCTGCCACTCGCGTGGCTTGTAGGTTTCGTTCGCCGGTGCGACGTCGACTCGATGATGAATCCAACCGTGCCAGCCAGGGGGAATGGCCGAAGCTTCCGACTTTCCGGCATAGATCACCCAACGGCGTGTTTGCCCGTCGGAATTGATGCCACCTTCGTAATAGATGTTGCCGAATTCGTCCTGGCCGACCTTCTTGCCATGGCGCCAGGTATGGAAACGCGTGCCCAGCGTCTGGCCGTTCCACCAGGTGAAAAACTGCGTCAGAAAGCCTGCCATGCTGGTCCTCGCGGGCGTTTGCCGTTGCCTGCTTATGGCGCCCTGTCGGGCGGAAGGCAAGGGTTTAGATCGTCGCGATGAAGCGGAACTCCCCCTTCCTCTCCCGGGGAGACAGGGAAAGCTCGCCTCCATTTCGCAACTGCTCAAATTCATCTCGCACTTGCAAAATAATTAGCCGCTCCGTATCCCTTGAGATGCCCGGCGTCCACCGGGCTATCGAACAGGCCCTGCTTGTCTGTCGAGGGAGGAAAAGATGGCTTCCGATGCGACTGCGGCTGCACCCCGCATTACGCCTGCCGTGCTGTCGGCCCGCAAGGGCGGCACGCCCATCGTCTGCCTGACCGCCTACACCTATCCCATCGCTCGCTTGCTTGACCCCCATGTCGACCTTCTGCTGGTCGGCGACAGCGTTGCCATGGTTTTGCACGGTCACAAGACAACGCTCGGCGCGACCATGGACATGATGATCCTGCATGGGCAAGCAGTGATGCGCGGTTCGCGCCACGCCTGCGTGGTGCTGGACATGCCGGCTGGCAGGTATGAAGAATCGCCTGCCATTGCCCTCTCCTCCGCCCGTCGCCTGATCGATGAAACCGGCTGCGACGCCGTGAAGCTGGAAGGCGGTGTCGACGTCGAAGCGCAGATCGCCGCCATTGTCAGTGCCGGCATCCCGGTCATGGGCCATATCGGGCTGCAGCCGCAATCGGTTGAGAAGGACGGCGGCTATAAGATCAAGGGCGGTACCGATGCCGCAACCGCGGCACTCCTGGCCGATGCCGAGGCTGTCGAACGGGCTGGCGCCTTTTCGATGGTTATCGAAGGCACAATGGAACCGGTGGCAGCGGAGATCACTCGAAGGGCAGCGATCCCGACCATCGGCATCGGTGCCAGTGCAGCCTGCGACGGGCAGATCCTCGTCATCGACGACGCGATCGGCCTGACCGTCGACCGGGTGCCGAAATTCGTCAAGGAATATGCCGGCCTGCGCGACATTGTGGCCGAAGCAGCCGCCCGCTATGCCGCAGAAGTGCACGCGCGTAGCTTCCCCGGTCCCGAACATGTCTTTCAACCGAAGGGCACAAAAGAATCATGAAACGCCCACAAGTTGTTGAAACCGTTTCCGATCTTCGCGCCGTCGTGCGGGAGTGGCGCAAGCAGGGCCTGAGCGTCGCCATGGTACCAACCATGGGCGCCCTGCATGATGGTCACGTCTCGCTTATGCGCATTGGGCTCGAGCGTGCCGACCGCTGCGTGGTGTCGATCTTCGTCAACCCAACGCAGTTCGCGCCAACCGAGGACCTCGACAAATATCCGCGTCAGCTCGCAGCTGACCTCGACCGGCTGGCGCAAGCCGGCGTACAGCTTGCCTTCACACCAACAGCGGCGGAAATGTACCCGGAAGGCTTCGCTGCCAAGGTGACGATCGGTGGCCCCTCGGCAGGGTTAGAGACCGATTTCCGCCCGACCTTCTTCGAGGGCGTGGCCACCGTGGTGGCCAAGCTTTTCCTGCAGACCCTCCCCGACTTGGCGATCTTCGGCGAGAAAGACTACCAGCAGCTCTGCGTGGTGAAAAAGCTCTGCCGCGATCTGGATATTCCTGTCGAGATTGTCGGCGCACCGACGGTGCGCGACGCCGAAGGCCTCGCCATGTCCTCACGCAACGCCTATCTCTCGCCGGGCGAACTTGCTCAGGCACGAGAGCTCAACAAAATTCTCCGTCATGCCGCGCAGGCCCTTCATCTCGGCGCCGATGCGCAACAGACGCTGGACGAAGCCCGCCGGCAAATCCTCGCAGCCGGCTTTGGCAGCGTAGACTATGTCGAGGCGCGCGAGAGCGATACGCTTGCATCCTGGCGACGCGACCAAGAAGGTCGCATCCTGGTGGCCGCTCGTCTCGGTGCCACCCGGCTGATCGACAATGTGGAAATCGTACGCAGCTGAGTGCGTTACCCAATCCAGGCCATCAGGATGTCAGCTCGCCGGTAGTGGCCTGTCCCGTCTTGGACCACGGCCGTGCCAGCATATAGAACGCCAGAATGTGGGTAATCATCAAAGCCGGCACATACAGGATCGGAATCCAGTAGGCCGCGACCAGCTCGCCCGCCCGTTCCGGAAGCCCGAGTTGCACCCCATGATAATAGTTGATCAGAAGATCGACCGTTCCCACCACGTTGAAGGCGACAACGAACAGCCAGAACAGCGGACGCATCCGAACCGTCAGCAACGCAATCATGGCAAGCCCCCCTGTGATGAAATCGCCATAGGCTGCGGATGGAGCAAAATCGGCGGGCAGTCCCGGACCGACGACACCAGGGAGTATGAAGACCAAACCGAAAAAGCGAAAACTGTGCAGCACAGCAATGGCGCGCTGAACCTGCCAGGGCTCCATGGACTTCAGTCCAGGCAACACATAGGTGCCAAGCACCAGCAGCCAAGGCACATAGCCAAGAACGAGTTGGACTGTGAAAATAGTCGCCGGCGACATATGCATCTCCCGTCGGGACTCTCCCGACCAGCATGAATGATGGAATGCGACAACTTCGGCCATTATGATGGTACCCATTGGTACCAAAGTCAAGGAGGACGATTTGACGACAATGTCGAAGACCTCACGGCCGGACGACGTGGACCAGAAGCCCGCCCGGGCACGCATCATCGACGCCGCCTTCGCGGCCTTCGGCGTGCACGGCTATGCTCAGACGAGCATGCTGGAGATCGCAACCCGTGCCAAAGTCTCCAAGCGCGAGCTCTACGCACTGGTCGGCAACAAGCACGACATGCTCGTCGCCTGCATCACGGAGCGGGCCGGCCGCATGCGACCACCGGCCGAGATGCCCAAGCCTCATAATCGCGAAAGCCTCGCCGAAGTTCTCTTGGCATTCGGTGATCGACTGCTTCGCGAAGTCAGCGATCCGGTTGTCCTTGGCGTTTTTCGGCTGGCGATCGCTGAAGCTGAACGAGCGCCGGAGATTGCACAGGCGTTGGATTCGATTGGCCGGGCCGCCGCGCGCGAGGATCTGGCAGCGATCATGGAGCAGGCGCAGTCGCGCGGCCTGCTAATCGGTGACACCGCTGAAATGACGGAGCGCTTCCTGGCGTTGTTGTGGGGGGATCTGTTGATGAGACTGCTGCTTCGCCTTGCCGAGCCGCCTACCCCCGAAGCGGCCAGGCACCGCGCACATGACGCGGTCTTAAATTTCTTGCGACTGCAACAGGCAAGCGTCTAAGCGCGCTTCCCGGCAAGGCGACTTCACCCCAACCGTTTCTCGAACACCAGCGCCGGGATGCCAGACCCGGCAGTACCGCAATCGCCGGTCTGGCCGGCCTCCACGAAACCTTTGGCCTTGTAGAAGCTGATTGCTGGCGCGTTGGCCCCCTCCACCTCCAGCCGCAGCGTGTGGGCTTCCGGAAAGCTGTCTTCGATCTCTTCCAGCAGCATGCTGCCGATGCCTTTGTGCTGGAATGCCGGCAGTACATAAAGCTGGCGCAACTTGACCACCTTGGGATCATCCGTGGCAGCAGCAAAGGCCACACCGGCGATGGTCTTGCCGTCATCGGCGACCAGGAACTCGGAGTTTGGCTGGGTCAGGCGCGCTTTGAGCGAGGCCGGCGTATGCCACTGGCTGGTGATCTCGTTCACGCGCTCCACGCCATAAATCGCATCATAGGTGGCATGCCAGGTCTCGGCGAGCAGCGCCTTGACCGCCTCGAGGTCACGCTCGCTCGCCGTGCGCACGAACATGGCGACTATTCCGTGATGCCGAGCTTGGCCTTGACGAGGTCGTTGACCGCCTGCGGATTGGCCTTGCCGCCGGTTGCCTTCATGACCTGGCCGACGAACCAGCCAGCCATCGACGGCTTGGCCTTGGCCTGCTCGACCTTGTCCGGATTGGCTGCGATCACCTCGTCCACTGCCTTTTCGATGGCACCGGTGTCCGTGACCTGTTTCATGCCGCGCGTCTCGACGAGTTCCTTCGGATCGCCACCCTCGTTCCAAACGATCTCGAACAGGTCCTTCGCGATCTTGCCGGAGATGGTGCCTTCCTTGATGAGATCAACGATGCCGCCGAGCTGCGCAGGCGAAACCGGAGTCTCTTCAATGACTTTGCCGGACTTGTTCAAGGCTCCCAGCAGGTCGTTGATGACCCAGTTCGCCACCATCTTGCCGTCGCGGCCCGCTGCCACCTGTTCGAAATAATCGGCGATCGCCTTTTCCGACACCAGGATCGAGGCGTCGTATGCTGAAAGGCCGAGCTTTTCGACAAGACGGGTCTTCTTGTCGTCCGGCAGTTCCGGCAGATGCTCGGCGAGTTCCTCGACATAGGCCTGGTCGAACTCCAGCGGCAGAAGGTCCGGGTCTGGGAAGTAGCGATAGTCGTGCGCTTCTTCCTTAGAACGCATGGATCGCGTCTCGCCCTTCACCGGATCGTACAGGCGGGTTTCCTGATCGATCTTGCCGCCATCCTCCAGGATGGCGATCTGGCGGCGCGCCTCATATTCGATGGCCTGGCCGATGAAGCGGATCGAGTTCATGTTCTTGATCTCGCAGCGCGTGCCAAAACCTTCGCCCGGCCGGCGTACCGAAACGTTGACGTCGGCGCGCAGTGAGCCTTCATCCATGTTCCCATCGCAGGTGCCAAGATAACGCACGATGGTGCGCAGCTTGGTGACGTATGCCTTGGCCTCGTCGGACGAGCGGATGTCGGGCTTCGACACAATCTCCATCAGTGCCACGCCGGAGCGGTTGAGATCGACATAGGACATGGTCGGATGCTGGTCGTGCATAGACTTACCGGCGTCCTGCTCCAGGTGCAGGCGTTCGATGCCGACCTCAATGTCCTCGAACTCGCCCTTCTTGTCGGGCCCGACGGAGACAATCACCGTGCCCTCGCCGACGATCGGCTGCTTGAACTGCGAAATCTGGTAGCCCTGCGGCAGGTCCGGATAGAAGTAGTTCTTCCGGTCAAAAACCGACTTGTGGTTGATCTGGGCTTTCAGACCGAGCCCGGTGCGGATGGCCTGACGCACGCACTCCTCGTTGATCACGGGCAGCATGCCGGGCATGGCGGCGTCGACAAGCGACACATTGGCATTGGGCTCGGCGCCGAAAGCAGTCGAGGCACCGGAGAACAGCTTGGCCTCCGAGGTCACCTGCGCATGGACTTCCATGCCGATGATGACTTCCCAGTCGCCGGTGGCGCCGGGAATCAATCGTTTGGGATCGGGCGTGCGGGTGTCGATGAGGGTCATGGAGGCCTGCATTCGGGAAGCTGAGAAAATCGTCGAATTGGGCTAGCGCAACGGGCGGCGCGAGGCAAGACACCGAAAACGCCAGCGCGCATCGCCCTGTGTAGGAAAAACTTTGCGCACCGTCATCTCGCACCTGCGAAGGCGAGGTTTGTTCTGCTCCGCAACGCGGAATCTTTAAGACGAAATTCCTGCCGTCGCGACCAGTCGGGCAAAGCGGTCCTTTGAACCGAAAGCCGGCTTTGTGGACGATAAGGACAGGCTTCGCATTCCGCGCCGCCAACCCTTTTCGCCTCCCAAGGCTATTTCTGATCGAGGACTGTTATGATCACCGCCCTTAGAAGCCCGATTACCCGCCGCGCCGGTCTCGCCGCCTTGCTGGCTTCCGCCGTCACGCTTGTCAGCCTCGCCGCACCGTCCTCCAGCTATGCCGAGGACAAGAAAACGGTGAAGGTCGGCATCATTTCCGGCGAAGACGAGGATGTCTGGCGTGTCGTCACCGCCGAAGCGGCCAAGTCGGGTCTGACCATCGAGACCGTGGTCTTCAACGACTATACCCAGCCCAACGAGGCGCTGGAGCGCGGCGAGGTCGACGCCAACGCCTTCCAGCACCAGCCTTATCTCGACAACCAGATCAAGACACAGGGCTACCACATCGTAGCGGTGGGCTATACGGGTTTGTGGCCGATCGGCCTCTATTCGAAGAAGCACACCAAGGTAGCCGAGTTGACCAAGGGCTCAGTGGTTGGCGTGCCGAACGATCCGTCGAATGAAGGGCGCGCATTGCGCGTGCTGGAGAGCCAGAAGCTGATCAAGCTGAAGGACGGCACCGGCATTCTCGCCACCACCGCGGACATCGCCGAGAACCCGAGCGGCATCGAGATCAAGGAACTCGACGCCGGCATCGTCGGCCGCTCGGTGGAAGACCTCGACGCGGCCGTCGTCAACACCGACTGGGCGCTGAAGAGCGGGCTGACGCCGGAAAATCGCATTGCCCAGGAGGCGGTGAACGACAACCCCTACCGCAACTTCATCGCCGTCAAGCAGGACAATGAGAAGGAGCCCTGGGTGAAGGCGCTGGTCGCGGCCTATCAGAACCCGACGGTGAAAGCTGAATTCGACCGTGTCTACAAAGGCACAGGCGTCGTCGCCTACTAAGGCCGATGCAGCCCTATCTCGAACGGCGAGCAGCTCGCGACCCTTGGGTCGGCGAGCTGTTTGGCTTGCAACCGTTCGATGCACCGCCACGAGAGGCGGTGCGGAAAGGATATTCCGTGAACCAGCACGTCCTAGCAGAGATACCGTTTTTGGCCGACATAGTGGGCGACGACACACCTCCTCAGCCAAGCCGTCCCGCTCTCGCAGACGGCGAGGAGATCGTGCGCCTCGTCGACCTGAAGCGCCGCTTCGGAGAGACGCCGGCACTGGAGGGCGTGTCGCTGACAGTACGCAGGGGCGAGATCCTCGGCATCATCGGCCGCAGCGGCGCTGGCAAGTCGACACTGATCCGCTGCCTGAACGGGCTGGAGCGACCGGATTCCGGCCAGGTCCATATCGAAGGTCGCGAGATCGGCCGGCTTGGCGAAAGCGAGTTGCAGCCGCTGCGACGGCGTATCGGCATGATCTTCCAGCATTTCAACCTGTTGTCCGCGAAGACGGTCGAGGACAATGTCGCGCTGCCGCTGAAAATCGCGGGACAACCGAAGGCCGCGCGCCGGGCACGCGCGGCCGAACTGCTCGAACTGGTCGGCCTTTCCGCCAAGGCGAAGGCCTATCCATCCTCCCTGTCCGGCGGCCAGAAGCAGCGTGTCGGCATTGCCCGCGCGCTGGCGGCTGAGCCCGCGCTGTTGTTGTCGGATGAAGCCACTTCGGCGCTCGATCCGGAGACGACGCGATCGATCCTGGCGCTGCTCAAGGATATCAATCGACGTTTCGGCCTGACCATCCTGCTTATCACCCACGAAATGGAAGTCATCCGCTCCATCGCCGACCGCGTGGCGGTAATCGATGCCGGCCGTATCGTCGAAGAAGGTCCGGTCTGGTCGGTCTTCGCCGATCCGCAATCAGAGATCACGCAAAGCCTGCTTGGCGGCATCCGCCCCCAATTGCCGGCCGAGATCGCCGAAAAACTCTCATCCGTTCCAGGCAAGGAAGCGATCCTGCGCGTGGATGTCGCGGGCGATGCCGCGAGACGTCCCCTGCTTTCGGAACTGGCAGTTGCCGTACCCGGCCGCTTCCGGCTGATCCACGGCGGCGTCGACCATGTCCAGGGCGAACCTGTCGGCAGCCTTTTCCTTGGCGTCGCCGCCAAGGATGGCCAGGTCGCCAAAACGCTCGATTTCCTGATCGCTCGAAATGCCAGGGCAAAGGTGCTTGGTTATGTCTGAAGTCATGCTCCAACTCCTGCTGCGGTCGCTTTGGGAGACCGTCTTGATGACGGCGGCGTCAGGTTTGATCTCGCTGGTCGCGGGTTTGCCGCTAGGGCTTGCGTTGATCGCCACCGAGCGCGGCGGCATAGCGGAGAACCTTTGGGTGAACCGCATCCTTGCCGCCATCATCAACGGCTTCCGTTCGGTGCCGTTCATCATCCTGCTCGTGGCACTGATCCCGGTGACAAGGCTGATCGTCGGCACATCCATCGGCACCTGGGCAGCGATCGTGCCGCTGTCGATCGCGGCGACGCCCTATTACGCGCGGATCGCAGAGGTCTCATTGCGCGAAGTCGACCGCGGCCTGATCGAAGCAGCACGCGCCATGGGCGGCAACCGCTGGACGATCATCCGGGAAGTGCTCGTGCCCGAGGCCCTGCCCGGCATCGTCGCCGGCTTCACCGTGACGCTGGTGACACTGGTCGGCGCGTCCGCCATGGCGGGCGCGATCGGTGCCGGCGGGCTCGGCGACCTTGCCATCCGCTATGGCTACCAGCGCTTCGAAACGACTGTCATGATCGCCGTGGTGGCCGTGCTGATCGTCTTGGTCTGCGGTATCCAGTGGCTTGGCGACCGGCTGGTTATCCGGCTGGATCATCGCGCCTGAGGTCGCCCTCACATCCAGCTGGCATTGTCCGATGATTTTGCCTATATGGCGATCATCCCATGGAGTGTGGATGTTTACTTCGTCTGAGTCCCGCTGAGGCCCCGACCTTCTCCTGAAGGCGGGGCGTGAAAACCTGAAACCCCGTGCCGCGTTCGCGTGGCTGCGGTTTTTGTTGTTGGCCGTTTTCGGCCAGGTTTTCCCGGGACCATTCCACAATGAATATTTCGCGCTTGGAACAGCGCATCCTGCACCTGCTCGCGCAGGGTGGACGCATCGAAATCGAAAAAGACGACAATCAGAAGATCGAAGCCGTGCATTGCCTTACCCGCGACGGGTGGCGCTATCCGGATTTCAGCATCCCGCTCTTCAAGAAACTGAAGCGGAGAAAAGCGGTCGCTTCCAGCAATGGTGGCCCCTATCGCATCACGCGCGAAGGGCTGAAGCTGGTGCGGTCACAGCTCGACAACCGTTGAGCAGACGCACGACCCAAGAAAAACGCCTCCCCGCGCCGATCCATCAACGGCATGGGGAGGCGTTGCTTTTTCACGCCCTCCCTTGGGAGGAACGAATTCAAGCCGTCGCGATATAGGCTTTGATCTGCTCGGCCTCGCGCTCGACCGTCTCGATGCGCCGTTTGACCACGTCGCCGATCGAGATGATGCCGTCGAGCAGGCCATCCTTTTCCACCGGCAAATGGCGGAAGCGGCCGTTGGTCATGATCTCCATGACCTCGTTGACCGTGTGGCTGGCGTTGCAGATCTTGACCTTAGGCGTCATGACGGCGCGCACTTGAAGATCGAGCGCGCCAGCGCCTTCCTTGGCGATGACACGCACCACATCGCGTTCCGAGAGAATGCCAACGATCTTGCGATCTCCATTGGTGATGACCAGCGCACCAATCCGCCGATCGGCTAGCAATCCGACCGCTTCGGTCAGTGTCGCGTTGGGGCCAAGCGTGACCACAGCGTGGCCCTTCGCCTCAAGAATTGCCTTAACAGTCATGGCGTCCTCCTCTGCAACCGTCCGTCAGCCTCAAGCGGACGGACATCGACGTCAAGCAAGGATATGGTGCGCCGTGATGGGTTGCTTTTCAAGTATTCCGATCAGCGACCATAAGCTTGCCTGCGGTCGAAGAAACGCAATCCCAGGAAGCCGGCGAGAAAGCCACCTATATGGGCTTCCCAGGCGATCTGGCTATCCTCCCCCGGCACGAAGCCAACGACGCCAGTGACGATGTTGATGACCATCCACACCGCCAGGAAGGTCAGCGCAGCGCGCGAGCGGAAGACTGCGCCGAAGGGCAGCAATGGCCCGGCGAACGCGCCTTTGCCGGACGAACGGTCGACATGGAAGGCAAAGCGGGCGGCAGCGCCCATCATACCGGAAATCGAGCCCGACGCGCCGACCAGCGGTGCCTGCATTGTCGGATGGATGACGAAAAAGAAAAAGGCTGCGGCGAAGCCGGTCACCGCGAAGAACAGGGCAAAGCGCAAAGCGCCGATGCGGTTTGCGAGCGGCGAACCGAAGGCCGCCAACCAGATCATATTCACGATCAGATGTGCCCAGCCGCCATGCAGGAAAGTGTAGGTAAACGGACTGGAAAAAGCATAAAAATCAAGGTCGTACTGACCAGAATAGCGAACCGGAATGAACGCTGCCCGAATGAGCAATTCGACATCCTGCTGCGGTGTCAGCACATAGAGGCGCAGCAGATGAACGCCCGCGCACAGCAGGATGATCGCCAGGACAATGGCCGGCAAATTGAAGATCGGCTCGCGCGACGGAGTTTCGCTGTCTTCCGGCATCTCCGTCTCTCTCGCCTCGTTCATCGTATCATTCCCGCTCTTGGCCCAATCTCGGTCCGCGAGCATGTAAGCCAAGGCGGTGCATTACACAAACGGGAGTCGTCGGAGCAATTCCAGAAAAGTGTGCTGCGGTTTTGCGTCCGGAATTGCGTAAAAAAGGCTGGAGCGTTTCCGCGTTTCCGCAAAAACGGAAAACGCTCCGGAAACGAATCAAAGTCCAGGAAACAAAGAAAAAACCGTCCGAGGTTTCCCTCGGACGGCTGGTCGAGCCCCCTTGCTCCCCTGAAAGCCTTTGACCGGAATGTCGCCACCCAAATCGGACAACGACGAAAACTGGAGTGATTTCAATCTCGCACAGACAAGTTTGAGCAGCAATGTAAACCGTTCGTTAACCTTAATGACCCCGGCCGGTTAACAAATGCCATCCAGGCTGGCACGCATCATGCTCCGCGTCCCATGTAGGTCATCGGAAAACACCCAACTGTTCCCCGATGGCACATCTGACGGAAGGATGGCGCGGAGCATATAGACTATGAACCTGAATGGATCGATCGCACTGTTCCAATATTGGAACCGGCTGCGCCACGGTCGCCCGGCACCCCGGCGAACCGAGGTAGAGCCGGCCGATATCAAGGCACTGCTGGCCGACACCTTTATTCTGGAGAAGGACACGCGTGGCGAGGCCGTCTTCCGGTTGGCCGGCACACGGCTGTGCGCCACCTATGGTCGCGAGTTGAAAGGATTCTCCTTTCCGTCGCTCTGGCGGGAAAAGGACCAGCGGCTGGTATCGCGCCTGATGCAGGGGGTGTTCGACCAGCAATCCGCCGTCCTGGTCAACTACGAAGGGATAAGCCGCGGCGGCTATTCATGCAGGTTCGAGCTCCTGGCATTGCCGCTCAACGGCGGTGCGGAGCACCCACGCTGTCTGGGTGTCGTCAATTCCGCCGAAAAGCCGTTCTGGCTAGGTGCCGACCCAATGACGGACGCAGCCATTGAATCGGTCCGCGTCATCGATCCGGACAAGGAAATGGCTGCGTTGAACAACAGAACGCCTATTGCCGCACCATCTTTGGCGCCAACGGAACTTGAGCACGCCAACCCGAGCGGTGCATTCGGCGGAGCGCGGCGCGTGCGTCATCTGGTCGTGCTCGAAGGCGGGCGGGAAGAAGAGTAAATGCTCTAAGCCGACGTTAACATTTTCAGCTTTTTTAACTTCTCATCATGTAGCGTTCCGCTGAAATTCCTCGCAACGGCGCAGGAATGCCAACGAGGTATCAAGCGGTGATGAGGTCAGCGGCGATCGAGCAGGCGCCGGCGGCGGCTGAAAGGCGCAACTTTCAGCGTGTCCGCGTGAAGATCTATGGCCGCTTCATGCTCGAGGACCGCACCGAGCACCCCTGCCAGGTCATCGACATGTCACCCGGCAATGTGGCCCTTCGCGCCGATCGGGTCGGCGATCCCGGCGAGAAGGTGATCGCTTATCTCGACCATATCGGCCGCATCGAAGGGGTGGTGACGCGCCGCCTGCAGGATGGCTTCGCCATGACCGTGGTGGCCTCGGACCGCAAGCGCGACAAGCTGGCGGCGCAACTGACCTGGCTCGCCAACAAGCATGAACTCGACCTGCCGGAAGATCGCCGCCACGAACGCGTCGCACCACGCAACCCGATGAGCGTGCTGCATCTTTCGGATGGACGCCAATATCAGTGCCGCATCATCGATCTGTCGCTGTCGGGCGCGGCAATAGAAATCGACGTCAAGCCGGCGAAGGGCGTCCAGGTTGTACTGGGCACCATGCGAGGCCAGGTCGTGCGCCATTTCGAGGAAGGCATTGCGATCGAATTCGCGGTCGTGCAGCGGCCGGAAACCCTCGATTCCGAATTCAACCGATCACGGGCGTGACCCCTACCCCGATCCGCCCGCGTCCAACGCGGATCGGTGCCTGCGACAGCGCCTGGTCAGAAGATCCTTTCCAGCGGCAGCGGCATCGCGATGGCGTAACCCTGCGCCTTGTCGAGCCCCATGACTGTCACCAGTTCGAGCGTCTTTTCGTCCTCGACCTGTTCGGCAACAGTGATCGCCCCCAGGCGATGACCGACGGCGTTGATCGATTCCACAATGGCGCGGTCGAGATCGTTTTCCGTGACCTGCCGGATGAAGCTGCCATCGATCTTCAGACCGCTGACGGGGAACTGTCTGAGATAACTGAACGAACTCAGGCCCGTGCCGAAATCGTCCAGAACGACACCGCAGCCGGCCGTGCGAGCCTTGGACAGGAATTGTTTCGCCGCCGACAGATTGTTCATGACCGCCGTTTCGGTGATCTCGAAATGCAACCGCCCCGGCGACAAGCCGGACCGGCCCAGTTCCTCCTGCAGGAACGGCCACAGGAACGGGTCGTTGAGTGAATTGGCTGACAAGTTGATGGCAAAAGACAGTTGTTCGGCTGAAGCCAGCCGCTCGCCATAGTCGCGGAATGTGGTGTGGATGACCCAACGGTCGATGTTGCCCATCAAGTCATAGTGCTCGGACGCCGGAATGAAGGCCGATGGCTCGACGATGTCGCCATCGTCGCCGAGCATTCTGAGCAGGATTTCATAGTGGGAACCATCCGAGCGTCCCCTCAGATCGCGCACTTCCTGGGCAAAGAGCCTGAAGCGATTGGCTTCGATGGCGTGGCGGATGCCTGCCGCCACCTGAACCTGGCGATGGTTGCGATGCGCCTCGCTGCCGGCGCCACCGTAGACGGAGACCTGGTTGCGGCCTGCCGTCTTGGCCGTGTAGCAGGCAATATCGGCCTGGCTCATCAATTCGTCGATGCCCAGAGCCTCTGGCCCGATGATGGTCAAGCCAATGCTGGCGCCGATCTGGTAGGTTCGATCATCCCAGACGAATTTGAGCGCCGCGAGTTGGCGCAGCAATTGCTGGGTGATCTTTTCGCCATCGGGCGCGCTGCAATCGTAGAGCAGCAGACCAAACTCATCGCCCCCCAGGCGAGCGACGATATCCTCTTCGCGGCAGGCCCGTCGCATCACATTGGCAACGTCCCGCAGCAATGCATCACCGGCGGCATGGCCGGCCGTGTCATTGACAAGCTTGAAACGGTCGAGGTCGATGAAGCACATGACATGCTCTTGCCCGCGTGAACGAGCCTGCTCGCCGGCAATCCTGAGCTCTCGTTCGAACGCGGCTCGGTTGGGCAAGCCGGTCAGGCTGTCATGGTTGGCCGAGTGCTCCAGTGCCTGCTGCAGGCTGCGCGCCTTCGTCACATCCTGGAACACCAGAACGGCACCGATGACCTCGCCGGAAGCCGTGCGCACCGGAGCGGCGGAATCGCGGACGCTGCGGCGCTCGCCATCGCGACCGATCAGGATTGCCCCCTCGTTCAGATAGAAAGGCTGCAAACGGTTGAGGCAGGTTTCGACAGGGTCCGGGATCGCATCGCCGGTCTGCTCGTCGACGATCCGGAAGACATCGCGCAACGCCATGCCAGCCGCCTCGCTGGCCGGCCACCCCGTCATTTCCTCGGCGATCGGGTTCATGAAGGTGATACGCGCCTGCGCGTCGGTCGAAATCACCGAATCGCCGATCGAGTGCAGCGTGATGCGCAACCGCTCCTTTTCCTCGAACACAGCTTGGACCAACTCGACATGATCGGTGATGTCCCAGTTCATGCCGACGGCGCGCAAGGGCGCCCCGTTTTCGTCTCGTGTCAACTTGGCGAGCGAGCGGATGTGACGCATCGTTCCGGAACGTTGGCGCCGGATACGCAAATCCATGGAAAAGATCGATGTTTCCAGAACCCCGAGTTCATAGCGACGCAGCACTTCCGGCACGTCGTCGGGGTGAATGAAGGTCATCCAGTGGTCGAGCGTACCGTCGAAACCGTCACGCGACAGTTCATACAGCTCATACATGCGTTCGTCCCAGGTGAAATGCCCGGTGGCGAAGTCGAGATCGAAAATACCAGCCTCGGATGCCTCGACAGCCAGTTGCAGACGCTGGTTCAATGCCAGGATCGCCTGTTCGGCCTCCTTGCGCGCGGTGATATCGGAATGGGTACCGATGCAGCGCAGCGGCTTACCGTCCTCACTGCGTTCGATTACCTTGCCGCGATCGAAAATCCAGCGCCACGTGCCATCCTTGGCACGCATGCGGTGTTCGAGCACAAAATCGGTGGTCTCGTTGCGAAAATGCTTTTCGATGATTTGCATGCAGCGGGGTAGGTCTTCGGGATGCACGCGCTCCGACCAGTCATCCACGGCGTTGCCGACTTCGTCGTCCTGATAGCCCAGCATGCTCTTCCAGCGCTGGGAGTAGAAAACATAGCCGGTTTCCAGGTTCCAGTCCCAGATGCCGTCGCCGGCACCGTCGACCGCGAATTGCCAGCGCATCTCGCTCCTGCGCAGTGCGGCTTCAGCCGCCTTGGCATCGGTGATGTTGCGCGAGATACCGACAGTGCCGGTGATTTCGCCTTTCTCATTCAAACGTGGCGCCTTGGTCGACGAATATGTGTGCAGCATGCCATCGACCAGCACCGTCTCTTCGACGGTAAGCACCTTGCCTGTCTCCATGACGTGCTTGTCGTGTGCAACCACCACATCCGCCGTCGATTTCGGAAAAACCTGATGATCCACCCGGCCCAAAATGTCAGCGCTTGACCGCCCGGCAAGTTCTTCGACCGATGCGTTGGCGAGCAGGTAACGACCTTCGATATCCTTGGCGTAGATCAGATCGGGCGTTCCGCCCATGACCGCTTCCAAAAGCGCGAGTGCGTCGTGCAGTTGCTTCGAACGCTCGATCTGCTCGGTGATGTCCCAGCAAACGCCGACAAAGCGTTGAACGGCACCATTGCTGTCACGGATTGCCTTGGTAGCAACGCGGATATGGTGGACCTCGCCCGAAACCGGATGGATCGCTCTGTATTCGATCGAAGTGAATGTATCCCGCGACTGCGCGAAGGCATTTGTCCGCTCTCGCACGCGCGGGATATCTTCTGGGTGAAGCAGATTGAAAAAGCTCTCACGCGACCCGTCGAAAGTCTCCCGAGTCACGCCGTGCAACGCATAGGCACGCTCGTCCCATTTGCGCAGACCCGTTGATTGGTCGACATCGAAAGTACCGATCCGACCTGCCTCGAGAGCGAGTTGCAGACGATCGGTCACGCCGGAAAGCTGCTCGAGCGTTTCGTGTAATTCGTCCGCCCGCTCAACATCGCCGGTAATGTCCCAACAGGCACCGATGCCCCGGCGCACCGAGCCATCGGCATTGCGCTGCAAATGCACGGACACACGGATGTGCCTGTATTTGCCGGATTTCGGTAACCTCACCCGGTAGTCGACTTGGTAGCGGGGCTTTCCTTCAAGCGCTTCGGTGCGAACCTGCTCGACCCGTTGCGCATCGTCAGGGTGGAGCAACCTGTTGAACCCCTCCTCCGTGCGATCGAACGTTTTCGCCGTCACACCGTGCAATTCGAGGGTGCGGGCGTCCCAGTGCCGGAACCCCGACGGGTAGTCGACATAGAAAATGCCGATTCCGCCGGCCTCCAGCGCGATCTCGAGCCGTTCCGATGCGCTGGCAAGCTGCTCCTCTATCTCCTTCTGATGCGAAACGTCAGCGATTGTACCGATGAGCCGGTGCGCCCGTCCGTCCGGTGTGCGCTCGACGACTTTTCCACGCGCCCGGATCCAGACCCAATGCCCGTCTTCGTGGCGGAGTCGATAGATTTGGTCATGTGCGGGCAGCAGCCCTTTGATAACGTCCTTCGTAGCGAGGCCAACTCGATCGCGATCATCGGGGTGCACTCTTTCCCGCCATTCTACAGCATCGATCGTCATTTCGCCCGGATCGAGACCAAGCATGGTCCGCATCTGCGCAGAAATCCACATTTGACCGGCGAGGATATCGTTGTCCCAAACAGCTTGCCCGGAACTGAGCAACGCCTCGGTCAGACGGCGCTCATTCTCTTCCACCGCCTGCTCGGCCTGCTTGCGCGCCTCGATGTCAACGATCTGCAGGATGAAGCGAAAAGGTGTACCGGCGATGGCCTCGGACAGGCTGTTCAGCCCATGAAAAACGCTGCCGTCGGCGCGCAGATAGCGGCGCTCTACCCCGTACTCGGCGACCAGCGGATCGGCAAAGCCATCGCGGTTATCGGTGTGGACGATATTCAGAAGATGGAGACCGGCGCAGTCACCTGGATCACGGCCGAATAACCGACAGAAAGCCTCGTTTGCATAGAGGCAATGGCCTTCTTCACCGAGCAACGCCATCGCAACAGCTGCCCTGTCGATAATGCCGAGCAGCAACTCATCACCTTGCGGAAGAACCGGAGCCCAGGGGCTGCCGGACCTTTGCTTGGTTTCCTTGTCCATTGCCGTCTCTTGACTGTCCCTCAAACAACTTCAAGTGGCAAAAATCGCTGATCGCAGTTGAAGGCTTGCACCCATGTCCGGGCGAGCGCAAGCCCCCGTTTCAAACTGTGCGCTTTCCAGCGTCCCACCGCCGACAAGACGATCGCGTTACAACGCAATCGGTAGACCATCGGCACTCCATCGCGCAGATAAAAGCCCGGCAGCGATATGGTTAAGAAACCCTAACAAAAATCGTAACTATTTTATACTTATTCAATTTGAGATAGTTTATAATTCATTCCACGTTTTACTCAATATCTACTGCGTGGTTTTGCGTCAAATAAATCCGACCGTGGCATTGTCGCTTCAAACGGGGAGACGACAGTATGGACGGATTTGGACGCAAGCTGCTGTTCGCAGTAGCGGTGCTGGTCGGCGCGGTGGGGACCGCAAAGGCTGGCGGCAACTATATGCCGACCGGCGCTCGCACGACGCAGCCCGTCGGTCACTACCAGCTCTGCCAGCAAATGCCGGAAGAGTGCAATCAGCGCACACAGAAGGGCGCGCCGACCGAGCTTTCCCGCAAGCTGTGGGCGACGATGATTTCGATCAACAATGGCGTGAACACCAAGGTGAAGCCTGTCACCGATCTCGAAGCCTATGGCGTCGAGGAATATTGGGCCTATCCGGACAAGGGTTATGGCGACTGCGAGGATTATGCGCTGGAAAAGCGCCGTCAGTTGATGAAGGCAGGCGTTCCTGCCGGAGATCTACTGATCACGGTAGCTCGCCAGCCGAATGGTGACGGCCACGCCGTGCTTACGGTACGCACTTCGATGGGCGACTTCGTGCTCGACAATCTGCAGCCGAAGGTCCTGCTCTGGAGCAAGACGCCCTACACCTATCTCAAGCGCCAGTCCGTGACGAACTCCGGCGTTTGGGTGACGATCACCGATGGCGGGGCCGATGCGGTCGCCAGTGTCCGCTGACATCAGCCGAGGCTGAACCCAGCTTCACGCGGTCAAGAACGTCACGGAAACCCGGTCGAGTCCCCACCTTCCCCGTCCCCGACGACCGGGTCAAGGAGCCGGCCCAGTCCCCGGGCCGGCTCCGCCTTTCAAAAGAAGTTGCGCTTCGATCGGCTTCTGCGGCCCTGGCTGAAGTCAGATCTCAATCAATCCGGCTTTGAAGCGCTTGCCGTTGGCGACATAGTGGGCAGCCGAATTGCGCAAGCCTGCAACGGCGTTGTCGTCGAGGCTGCGGACCACGCGCGCGGGCGAGCCGACGATCAGCGAATTATCCGGAAATGCCTTACCCTCTGTGACCAGCGAACCGGCGCCGACAAGGCAATTGTTGCCGATCCTCGCGCCATTCAGCACGATGGCACCCATGCCGATCAAGCTGTTGTCGCCGATGGTGCAACCATGCAGCATGGCGCGGTGGCCGACGGTGCAGCCAGCGCCAATGGTCAACGGAAAGCCGATATCGGTGTGCATGATAGTGTGTTCCTGCACATTGGTGTCGTCGCCGATGAGGATCGGCTCGTTGTCGCCTCGGATCACCACACCGAACCAGATGCCGGCATTGCGGCCGAGCGTGATATCGCCGATCAGCGTCGCGTCGGGCGCGATCCAGTTGCTCTCGGCGTCGACAAGGTGCGGCGCCTTTCCGTCCAGTGCATAAAGCGGCATTGTTCTCTCAAAACCTCGAAAATTAGGTCGCGCGGACAGTAGAGGACGGCCTGCGGGCGTGACAAGCGCGGCCCGGTCTTTACCGTCCATTTACCATAAATCCTCACAGTCCTACCTGACCGTCGGCCTGCCGGAATCGTCCATGTGCGACATGAGGAACAGGCCACAACCTTCGGGATACAGATGAACAAACCCGCAACCGACGCGCCCGAATTCACGGTTGTCGATTCGGCAGTGATGGTGAAAGTGTTTTACGCCTTCGCGGTGGTGGCGCTGCTTTCGGTGGCTATCAGCGTTGCCGGCAAATGGCTGGGCCGTTCCATTGCCATGGGCGGCTATTCCGACGATACAAAAGTGTATGAGGTGGTCATCGGCAACAATGTGCTGGCCATGCCTGCCAATGTCATCCGCTTCGACAAGGCACGCCGCGACGGCGTCACCGATCGGCTCGATCTTTATCTGCGCTACCCCAAGATGGATGGCTACAGCGTCCCAGCTCGGGACGATTTCAACAATGCGCGCGGCAAGCGCACCGTCCTGTTTTTGACCTTCGAAGAACAGGCGATGTCGCGCGACATGAGCGGTCGCTACGCGCCGATCTATTCGTCGCTGATCGTACAGCCCGGCAAACCTGGTCCTGGCAGCACCACGCTTTACGACTTCGCCGAAAAGTCCGGCTATCTCAACGAGACCTTGGCGGTGGCTGAACGTCCCGGCCAGGCGCCATTCGTCGCGCGCTGTCTTGCCGGCGCAAGCGCAGAGCAGTCGCTCGCTCCCTGCGAACGCGACGTGCTCGTCGGCGAACGGCTGAGCCTCACTTACCGGTTTCCGAAAGAATTCCTGGCCGACTGGCCGGCCCTGGACGCGGCGGTCCTGGGCTTTGCGGCACGCACGCTGAAGACAGGCGCGACGCTGAAGAAGTGAGGGGCGCCGGAAGACGGCGCCCGTCTCGTATCAGCCGAGATCGATGTCGAGGATCGCCATCGAGAAATTGTAATCGCCCTCTTCTTCGTCCTTGTAGACCAGACCGAGGAACTCGTCGCCGATGTAGAGCTCGGCCGAATCTTCCTTGCGCGGACGCGCCTTCACTTCGAGGTTCGGATTCTGGAAGACACGCTTGAAATAGGCGTCCAGCTTTCTGATTTCGTCGGGTTTCAACGGCTTTCTCCGCTTAGGAAATGGCTGCCCGGCACCGTCCCGGCGCTCACGGCGTTCCGCGCTTCTGGCACGGTAAGGATGGCGATGTAAAGGCGAACTGCCCTAATGGTGACAAGGGGCTGCCGCGCAATGGAACAGCTCCCGCAACAAGGCGCCGGATTTCAGATGTCGAATGAAACGACATGCTCCATCGACTGCGACGGCAGCAACTGGTCCATCTGACGGGACGGCTGGTCGCAGCCGGTCTCGCCTACGACACGCGCAGGCACGCCGGCAACCGTTTTGTTGTGCGGCACCGCCGAGAGTACGACGGAACCCGCCGCTACCTTCGAGCAATGGCCGATCTCGATGTTGCCGAGGATCTTGGCGCCTGCGCCGATCAGGACACCGTGGCGGATCTTGGGATGACGGTCGCCACCGGCCTTGCCGGTGCCGCCGAGCGTTACGCCATGCAGGATGGAGACGTCGTCTTCGATGACTGCCGTCTCGCCGACGACGAAGCCGGTGGCATGGTCGAGGAAGATGCCCTTGCCGATGCGGGCCGCCGGGTTGATGTCGGTCTGGAAGACGGAAGACGAGCGGCTCTGCAGGTAGAGCGCGAAATCCCGGCGGCCGTGGTTCCAAAGCCAGTGCGCCAGACGATGCGTCTGGATCGCGTGGAAACCCTTGAAGTAAAGGACCGGCATCAGATAGCGGTCGCAAGCGGGATCACGGTCGAAATAGGCCTGGATGTCGGTACGCACCACATCGGACCAGCCGACCTGGTCGTCCAGCATTGCTTTGAAGGTCTGGCGGATCAGGTCTGCGCCGACATCCTGATGCGCCAGCCGCTCGGCAAGGCGATGGATCACAGCCTCTTCCAGCGTCTCCTGATTCAGGATGGTGGCATAGAGAAAAGCGGCCAGCAGAGGGTCGCGATTGACTGCCTCGGTGGCCTCGTCGCGAATGGAGCGCCAGATCGGGTCGACCGGCTTCAACAGGCTGGAACGGGCGATACCGACGCTGTTCATGGATAGTCTCCGCTGGCGGCTTGTCTTATCCGGCCGGTCCTATAAGCCATATCATAGCACGGGTGAACTCAATTTTCCTTATTGCTAGTTCAAATGGTTTTGGGTGGCTGGATTTCAATCGGGCATGGAAAACGAACCCTTGATTGTCAAGATCGCCAACAACGTGGCCTCCGTTCGCATCAACCGACCGCAGAAAAAGAACGCCATCACCTTCGCCATGTGGCAGGCACTGTTCTCCACATTCGAAGCTCTGTCGGCCGATGCGTCTGTACGGGTCATCACATTGAGCGGCGCGGGAGCCGATTTTTCGGCCGGTGCAGACATCGCTGAATTCGACACGCTGCGTGACGGCGACAATGCGCGCGTCTACGAAGCCGCCAATTCCGCCGCTTTCGCCGCCATTCGCAATGCCCGCATGCCGGTGATCGCAGCGCTGCATGGCGTGTGCTTCGGCGGCGGTTTCGGCCTCGCTGCTGCAGCGGATCTGAGGATTGCGACGCCCGATGCACTGTTTGCCGTGCCGGCCGCTAAGCTTGACCTTGCTTATCCTCAGGATGCCATGCGCGACATCGTCGGCGCCGTTGGGCCGCAGATGGCGCGTTATCTTACCTTCACCGGCAATCGCGTCGATGCCGAGACCGCGCTCAAGGCGGGTTTCCTGCTTGAAATCGTCGCCCGGGAAGAGCTTGAACGACGCGTTGCCGAACTCGCGGCGACCATCGCGGCCAATGCCCCGCTTTCGGTGCGCGCGTCCAAACTGGCCATTCATGCGGAGCTCAGCGACGACGCCACCGATAGCGAACTTGCCCGTGCGGCCGGAGACCTGACCTTCGCCAGCGTCGACTATTCCGAAGGCCGTGCCGCCTTCCAGGCGCGCCGCAAGCCGGAGTTCATCGGCCAGTGAGAGCTTCCTTGATCACGCCGGCATTGAGGACCGAACTTTCGGCACTCTATCGTGCCGAAGACCGCCATTATCACGGCATCAACCACATCAAGTCACTCCTCGGCTTGCTCGACGAATACCGCCCCTCCTTTTCTGACCCCGAGGCAATAGAGGCTGCGATCTGGTTCCATGACGCGATTTATGACAGCCGGGCCAAGGACAACGAGGCGCGTAGTGCCGATCTCGCGCGCGAAAAGCTGGCAGGGATCGCCGATGCAGAACGGCTCAACCGTATTGCCCTGACCATCGAGGCTACCGCCACGCATACTGTTCCAGACATAGAACCTGAGACGGCAAGGCAAGACGCGGCGCTTCTACTGGACATGGATTTGTCGATCCTCGGCACCGCACCCGAAACGTTCGATGCCTACGAGGCGGCAGTGCGCCGCGAATATGCATGGGTGGAGGAACCGCTGTGGATTGCCGGGCGCGGTGCGGTGCTGAAGACCTTTCTTGAGCGCGAACATATTTTCCACACCGACATTTTTCGCAGCCGCTTCGAGGAGCAGGCGCGGAAGAATCTCAGGCGCTCTGTCAATGTGCTTGAGGCACGCTCCGGCAGTTAATCCGGAAACCTCTCCATCCGCCTTTCGCGAATGGCAAAGCCGGCGCGCAGATAGACGGACAACGCCTTGGGATGATCATTGGTATCGGTGTGCAGCCATACGCGCTCCGGCTGGCTGGCCCAGACCGCACGCAACGAACCGTCCAGCAGATAGGGCCCCAACCTCTTCCCCCGGAAGGCATCGACCAAGCCGAAATGGGCCAGTTCGACGACCGGCTCGCCGACGCCGTTGAATTCGCAGAAGCCAGCGGCGACGCCATCGACCCGCAGGACGTTCAGCCATGTGGACGGGCTGGCCAACAGGACCGCGAGATCATTCTTCGGCATGCGCAGCCTCTGATCCCAATCCAGCGACGCGCCGACCGCGCGATAAAGATCCAGGTAGTCGACGAGCGGGAGGTTTTCGCGCTTCAGGCAGGCCGCGCTATCTGGACTGCTCAGTGCCGCCCCCGACGGCGACGCAGTCATATCCAGATATGTTACGAGAAGGTCGACCATCACGCCGTTCAGAGCGGGTGTTCGGCGTAAAACTCCAGCACCCGCTTCTTGAAGGTGCGGTCCCCTACCGACAGCATGTGATCGCGTCCTTCGATGTGGAATGCCACCGCGTTGGGCATCAGCGCCGCGAGGTCGTCGGCCGAACCGGCGATGTCGTCGGTCGTGCCGACCGCCACCAGCGTTGGTTGCGCGATGCGCGAAACCTCGTCCTCGGAAAGCAGTTCTCGCGAGGTGACGATGCAGGCGGCAAGCGCCTCACGGTCGCTCCTGGTCTGGTCGGCAAAGCTGCGGAACATCTTGCCGCGTGTGTGCGTGATGGCGGCGGCATCCGGCGCCATCAGTGCTTCGGCGATCGGATCCCAGTCGCCAACGCCGTCGACCATACCGATGCCCAATCCGCCCAGCACCAGCGTGGCGACCTTGTCGGGGTTGGAAAGCGCGAGGAACGCTGACACGCGCGCGCCCATGGAGTAGCCCATCACATGAGCCCGCTCGATGCCGAGATGGTCGAGCAATGCCGCCGCATCCGAAGCCATCTTGTCTGGCGTATAATCCGCGCCTTCATAGCTTTTCGTCGATGCGCCATGGCCGCGATGATCGAAGGCGATGGCACGGTAGCCGGCATCGTTCAGCGTCTTGAACCAGCCCGGCGAGACCCAGTTGACATAGTGGCTGGAAGCAAAGCCGTGGATCATCAATACCGGATCGCCGCTACCTGTGGCAGGTTGACGATCAAGAAACGCGAGGTCGAAGCCGTCATGACTGAAAAACTGCATTGCGTGGAATGACCTTCAGTTGATGCCAGAAACAGCGTTGACGGCGGGGTGCTTGACCAGGTCGCCTTCCTTGATGTTTTCGCGCTCAGCGGTGCCGGCTTTCAATTCCAGGACGAAACGCACCGGTTCATTGGGCGCAATGACGGCCTCCGATTGCGGCTCACCCTGGCGGATCGCCTTGATGCGGCCATCCTGCCCGATGAACAGCAGATCAAGCTGCATCGGAGTGTTCTTCATCCAGAAACCGACGCCTTCGGTTTGCGGGAAGACGAACAGCATGCCGCGGTCGTTCGGCATGGTCTGGCGGAACATCAGCCCAGCTTCGCGCTCCGCATCGTCGTCGGCGATCTCGATCTGGAACGGACGGTCGCCCTTGGCGGTGACCGCCACCAGCGGCACCGGGTCGACGGGTAACATCATCGCCTGTCCTTCCGCCGCCATCGACCTGCCGGCGAGAAGAAACACAACAGCCATGACAGCGAGGCTGAACCGCGGCAGGAATTGCCAAAGCGAAAATCGAACCATTTCCAATCCTTGCTCGAGACCAACCCGAGGCCTCACCCTAGAGCAATTCCGGCAAAAGTGTGTAGCGGTTTTGCGTCCGGAATTGCGTAAAAACAAAGAGTTGGAGCGTTTCCGTGAAAAATGGAAGCGCTCTAGACAGCACACGAACCGGCGCAAGCGCCTTGCAATATGGTGCCCCAGCAAAGCCAGGCAATGGCCGATAAAATTGTGACGTCGGCCAATGGCCACATCCATGCATCGGCGGCAAGTACTGGATAAACAAAAGGCCGCATAAGCGGCCTGGTTCTCAAGAATGCTGCAGGGGCGCCTAGTGAGCCACCGGCAGCGTTCCCATATCCGGATGGATTTCCGCCGCCATCAGGCCCTTGTCACCGCGACCGTAGCGCACAAGGACAACCTGACCGGGCCTGAGCTCCGTCACACCGTAGCGGCGCAGCGTTTCCATATGCACGAAGATATCCTCGGTGCCCTCACCCCGGCTCAGGAAACCAAAGCCCTTGGTGCGGTTGAACCACTTGACCAGCGCGCGCTCCAGCCCGCTTTCCGGCGTGACTGTAACGTGCGTGCGCTGCTCCTGCTGTTCGGCTGGATGGACTGCCGTCGAGGTATCCATCGAGAGAACGCGAAATGCCTGCAGGCCACGGTCGCCCTGCTTGACGAGGCAGACCACGCGCGCGCCCTCCAGCGCCGTCTGGAAGCCGTCGCGTCGCAAGCACGTTACATGCAGCAGAATATCGCCGGAGACACCGTCGTCAGGAAGAATAAAGCCGTATCCCTTGGCAACATCGAACCATTTGATCGCGCCGGAAACCTCCAGCAGATCCGCGGATTCGCCGATCTCGTCATGTCCAGCGGTGTCGCCAAGAGGCGCATCCCGACCGGCCAGAGAGGCTTTTTCCCCCATCAGAATGCCCCCTTTCTCCGAAACTGCAGCCACTGATTCTTTACACGAGATTAACACTTCGGCTTCCCGGGTGTGCAAGACCTGACGTGCCTTTTTTCACCAGCTCATTCTAAGATATATTCAATCAGCCTCATATAGACTGTTTGTTGGCTGCCGTTACGTTGCTTTTCCGCGTTGCAGCATACACCGACCACCCCTATGGTGCGCGCGATCCTAAGCAGACTTGCGCAGCTTCGCCAACGCTTCGTCAGCTTAGCTTGTTCTTTTCTTTTGTTGCAGGTTCTCATCGCAAAACCGTGGGACACTTTTGCGGAACCTGCTTAGGTCTGGAGACGAATATGCGCTATCTGCACACAATGATCCGCGTGACTGATGTCGAAGAATCCCTCGATTTCTATTGCAACAAGCTGGGCCTCAAGGAAGTCCGCCGCATCGAGAACGAACAGGGCCGCTTCACGCTGATCTTCCTGGCCGCGTCAGAGGACGAAAAAAGTGGCGCCGAGGCACGCGCGCCGCTGGTCGAACTGACCCACAATTGGGACCCCGAGGAATACAAGGGCGGCCGCAATTTCGGCCATCTCGCCTATGAGGTTGACGATATCTATGCCACCTGCCAACGCCTGCAGGATCAGGGGGTCACCATCAACCGTCCGCCGCGGGACGGCTACATGGCCTTCATCAAATCGCCCGACGGCATTTCGATCGAACTCCTGCAAAAGGGTGCAGCCAAGGAAAAGGCGGAACCCTGGGCCTCAATGGCGAATACCGGAACCTGGTAATTTCCAAAGCGGGAGCAAACGCCTTTCCATCACTTCCGGCGGGACCGGCCGATATGAACCGGCCCCGCTCCATCAGCCAGCGTGACGCCAGCCAGACAGCCGAACGGAGAATTCCATGTCGACCAGCAATGCCGACGTCACCACCGAACACGCCAGCCGCTACCTGCAGCAGCTCTGCAAGCATTGGGCGCACAAGTTTCCCGTCACTTTCGACCCGAACCACGGCGAAATCGAACTGACCATCGGTCGCACAGTGATGGACGCGAACGCTACAACGCTGCACATCGCGCTGACCGCGAGCGACGCAACTCAGATCGAACAGCTCGAACGCGTCGTGGAAGACCATATCAAGCGTTTTGCCTTTCGCGAAGAACTGGCATTCCACTGGCAACACGCGGCGGCATAGCTCAGCCTGATGCCCGACCGATCATTTCGGCCAGCGCGAGAACGCTGCGCCAGTTGCGCATGGTGCCGGGCACTTTGAGCGTGCGCGGCAGGATTTCGGCAAATTTCGATTTTCCCAAACCATCCGGCGCATGCAGATAGAGGATATCGCCCTTCACCTCGAAGCGCTCTGGCCCTGTGCATTTCTCGGCCAGCCTGCCGATCTCCTCCGGGGTGGGTTCACGCTCCAGGGCCATCGCATGCAATTTGGTCGGATCCTCCGCTATCTCTGGATAGGGATTGTCCGCCACCAGCCGCGCAAACCAGGTCGCGTCACGCACCATGATGCGCGAATGAAAGCCCCAGCGTTTCTCGAATGCGTCCTGCAGTGTCTTCGTCAGCGACACGACGTCGGCCTGCGTCGAGCTGAAAACCACATTGCCGCTCTGCACGTAGCTTGCAACATCGGCGAAGCCAAGTTCCTCGAAGAAGGCACGCAGTTCCGCCATCCTGACAATGCGGTTGCCGCCGACATTGATGCCGGAAAACAGCGCGACGAACCCGCTCATATGATGAAACCAGCCAGCGTCTCGTTATCGGTGATGTCCTGATACTGCACCCCGTGCGTGGCGAAATTGGCGGTCAGCAGATCGAAGTTGCGGCGATCCTTCGTCTCTATGCCGATCAGCACCGAACCGAAATTGCGCGCCGATTTCTTGAGATATTCGAAGCGGGCGATATCGTCGTCGGGGCCCAGCATCTCGAGGAAATCACGCAGCGCACCCGGCCGCTGCGGGAAACGGATGATGAAATACTTCTTCAAGCCCTCGAAACGCAGCGCCCGCTCCTTGACGTCGGGCAGGCGCTCGAAGTCGAAATTGCCGCCCGACACCACCGCAACGACGGTCTTGCCCCTGATTTCCTTGCGCGGAAAATCCTTGAGCGCATCGATCGCCAGCGCCCCCGCAGGCTCCAGTACCACGCCCTCGACATTCAGCATCTCGACCATGGTGGCGCAGAGCCGGTTTTCCGGCACCAGCCGCACGTCGTCCTGCGAATAATCCTTCAGATGACGAAATGGCTCGCGGCCGATCTCGGCAACGGCGGCTCCATCAACGAAGTTGTCGACCCGGGCGAGTTTCACGCGCTTGTCCGAGGCAAGGCTTTCCCTGAGGCTTGGCGCGCCGGCGGGTTCGCAGAAAACGAAACGCGGCGCTCTCCCAGCCTGAGTGAAGTAGTGTGAAACGCCGGCCGAAAGTCCGCCGCCGCCAACCGGCAGCATGATGATGTCGGGCAGCCGAGCGCCTGGCATCTGGTCGGCGATCTCATAAGCCACGGTCGCCTGGCCCTCGATGATGTCCTTATGATCGAAGGGGGGCACCATATGCGCCCCGCTCTGCTCGGTGAATTCGAAGGCGGCGCGGTAGCATTCGTCAAAGAAGTCGCCGACCAGCTTGATTTCGACGAACTCGCCGCCAAACAGCCGCGTCTTGTCGATCTTCTGCTGCGGCGTCGTCACCGGCATGAAGACGACCCCCTTGCGACCGAAATGCCGGCACACGAAAGCAAAACCTTGCGCATGGTTGCCTGCCGACGCACAGACGAACAGCTCTGCTTCGTTGCCTTCCGCCAGGGCCTTGCGGAAAAAATTGAAAGCGCCCCTGATCTTGTAGGAGCGCACGGGCGTCAGATCCTCGCGTTTCAAAAGCACGCGCGCGCCATATTTGCGCGACAGGTAATCGTTCTCCTGCAGAGGCGTCTCGGGAAAGATCTGGCGCACCGCGGCGGCTGCGTTGGCGACCCGGTCGGCAAAGCTGGTCATGAGGCAAGTCCTTGTAGAAATTGCAGCAATCGTTCCTGCCGTCATTTTGGCTTTGGTGCAACACCTTGCTCCCGACGGACACTCCGTGGCGTAATTTTCACGGCCATGGACTTACTTTAGCCGTACTTCGCCTGTCCGGAGACTGCTTTCAAAAGATAAAAACCGACCGGAGTCGGATTTAGCAGGGCTGGACGTATCGTGCGCTTGAGAAGGTTCCTGATCGTTGCGATGACGCTTGTTGCCGCCGGCTGCGCCAGCCAAGGGCCGCAGGAGGTTCTGGGCAGCGCCATCGTAACGGCTTCGGTTTCCGACATCGTCGGAAACCACGCGATCTTCATCACCACAACGCGCAAGCGCTCCGACGATCCCAACCAAGGGTTCGACGGAAGCCGCTCTTCAACGCTGAACTACGCACGCGTCAACGTCACCGTGCCGAAGGTACACGAGGTTGGTCAGATCGAGCGGAAGAGCCGCGGCAGGTCTGATGATCCCTCGAAATACTTCATGGCCTCGCAGATGGTCGGCTATGACACCGAACCGAAGTTCGAGGCAGCGCTCAATGCCGATATCGCCGCTCGCGGCGGTCGCGCCATGGTGTTCGTGCACGGCTACAACACTTCTTTCGACGACGGTGTCTACAGACTGGCGCAGGTCGTCAACGATTCAGGTTATCCCGGCACGCCGGTTCTGTTTTCCTGGGCCTCCGGGGCTTCGACGACCGGCTATGTCTACGACCGCGAAAGCGCCAGCGTCGCCCGTGACCAGCTCGAAGTGACTTTGCGAACGCTGGCCCGTTCCGGCGCCCGCCGCATCGATATCGTCGCGCATTCGATGGGTACGTGGGTGACGATGGAGGCGCTGCGCCAGCTGGCCATCACCGGTGACCGCAACCTGAACGGCAAGCTGGGCGACGTGGTGCTCGCCTCGCCAGATATCGACGTCGACGTGTTCAAGAGCCAGATGCGCCGCTACGGCAAGCCCGACAAGCCGTTCATCGTGCTTCTTTCCGATGACGACCGGGCGCTGCGTCTGTCCGGCATGCTGGCCGGCTCGCGACCCCGCCTTGGCGACTACAAGGACGCCGCCGAGCTTGCCGACTATGGCGTGACTGTCGTCGACCTGTCATCCAAGGCCGGTACGGACCGGTTCAACCACAACAAGTTCGCGGACAATCCCGAGATGGTCAAGCTGCTCGGCCAGCGGCTGCGCGAGGACGATGGCTATGCCAGTGACCGTTCGGTCACAGATCGCATGAAGCAGTTGGGCATGATGTAAGCTGCGGCTCAATTAATCTGGACTGAGGCTGCTTCTGCCTCTATTCGAGATTGGAGGCGCCACGCTCGGGCGCCAAGGCATCGGGATCGGCTTCATGCGCTGGAAGGCATTGTTCTTCGTCGCCGTCGCGCTCTCAGTCACCGGTTGCGCCGGATCCAACACGCACGACTTGCTCAACAAGACGGCGATCGAAGCGCCTGCTTCAACGATTGCCGCCACGCACGACATCTATGTCGCAACCACGCGTCAGGCTGCAAAAACCGAGCCACGCCAGGTATTTGCCAGTGAACGCTCACTGCGCACGCAATATGCGCGCATCGATGTTTCCGTGCCGAAGATCCATCAAGTCGGCCAGATCGAGCGGGCGAAGGGGCGCGCGCAGAGCAACCCTGCCAAGCACTTCACCGCAACCCGCGCTGTTCTCTACGGCAACACAAAGGAATTCGAACAGGCGGTAAGCGCCGATATCGCCCGCGGCGACGGACGTGTGCTTGTCTTCGTGCACGGCTACAACAACGGCTTCGACGACGGCGTCTTTCGTCTGACCCAAATCGTGCAGGATACGAACTACCCCGGCACGCCGGTGCTGTTCTCCTGGGCCTCTGCCGGCAAGACCACTGGCTACATCTACGACAAGGAAAGCGCCAACGCCGCCCGCGACGACCTCGAGGCAACGTTGCGGCTCCTGGCCAAGACCAAAGCCAAAAGCATCGACATCATCGCGCATTCGATGGGCAATTGGGTGGCGATGGAGGCCCTGCGGCAGTTGGCCATCACAGGCGACCGCGACCTTTCCGGCAAGCTTGGCTATGTCGTGCTCGCTTCGCCCGACATCGATGTCGACGTGTTCAAGAAGCAGATGATCCGTTACGGCAAACCGGATCGGCCATTTACGGTCCTTCTGTCGGCGGACGATCGCGCGCTTCAGATCTCCTCCTTCATCTCCGGCGCCAAGCCGCGCGTGGGTGACTATGGAAATGCCTCCGATCTCGCCCAATATGGCGTCACGGTCGTCGACCTGACCAAGACCACCGGCGGCGACAGGCTGAACCATGCCAAATTTGCCGACAATCCGCTTCTGGTTCAGTTGCTGGGCAAGCAGTTGCAGACGCCGGCGGCGCTTTCGGAGGCCGAGCCCGCCGGCAACCAGCCGATCGAACAACTTGGGACCGGTCTGGGGCAAGCGGTCGGATCCGTGGCGGAAATCGTCATCACCACACCGTTCAAGGTTCTGACTGTGGTCACCGGCGGACAATAGGCGCAGGCGAAAGACAAGATTACCGGACAGACAGATATTGCTGTTCTGAAACGACAGTCGTCACAAAGTCCATGACCGCCCGGACCGCCGGTGTCTTTCGCAGATCGCGGTGAACCACCAGCCAGATGTCACGCGCGAAGGACGGAGCGCTATCGTCTATCCTGACCAGATCGCGGTCGTGTTCTCCGATAAAACAAGGCAGGCCGGCAACGCCAACCCCTGCCTTGACGGCGACCAGATGTTCGCTGGAATAGGTCAATTCGCAGACCACGGGACGATCGCCGGCAATGCCGAGCAGCCATGATTGTGCAGGCATGTCGGCAAAGGTTTGCGCCCAAACGATGAACTCCCAGCGCTCCTGCGAAGCCAGATGAGCATAGGACCGATGTGCGTAGAGACCGAACGGCATCGTGCCGATCTTACGCGTCACGCTGTCGGGCTCATCCGGCCTTACGAACCGCACCGCGACATCGGCTTCGCGGCGAGCCAGCGAAACCCGCTCCGCTTGCGCGGAAAGCGAAAGCCGGATGTCAGGGTAGTCCGCCCTGAAGCGCGGCAGATGTTCGGCCAGAAGATGCGTGACGAGAACCGGCGGCGCACTGAGTGCGATCCGTCCAACAAGCGGAGCTCGAGAGGCCTTGGCCAGGCGTGCGATACCGTCTGCCGCGCCTTCCATCTCCCGCGCCCGCTCGAACACTTGTCTGCCCAGGGTGGTAAGGCGGCTGGATCGCGGCAGCCGATCGATGAGCCGCACGTCGAGCGCCGTCTCCAGTGCAGCCAGCCGCCGGCTGACGGTTGCATGATCCACCTTCAGGCTGCGGGCGGCACCGGAGAGCGTGCCGTTCTGCGCGACGGCGAGGAAATGCCGGATGTCTTCCCAATCGATCATCTGTGCGAAATCTCAAGGTTGATCCGCAGATATGCCGAATTTTCGCATGGAATGCACTGGGGTATTTTCGATCGCAGCAAACCCCAGCGAGGATCACCGCATGACCGAACGCCGCTTCAAGGTTGGCATCGTTGGCTTGCAGCCAGGAAGGAGTTGGGCTGCGAGAGCGCATGTGCCTGCGCTGCGAGCCCTATCCGACACCTTCGAAATCGCCGGCGTCGCCAACTCCAGCTTGGCCAGCGCGCAAGCAGCGGTGGCCGACATGGATCTGTCCTCGAACGCCTTCGCCAGCGTAGCCGAACTGGTGGCGGCACCGGAAATCGACATCATCACCGTCGCGGTGAAGGTACCGCCGCATTTCGAGATCGTGAAAGCGGCGATCGCTGCCGGCAAGCATGTCTATTGCGAATGGCCGCTGGGCAACGGCTTGGCGGAGGCCGAAGCAATGGCAAAGCTTGCACGGCAAAAGGGCATCTTGGGCGTGGTCGGAACCCAAGCGCGCCTCGCTCCGGAAATTGACTATTTGAGGCAACTGATTGCCGACGGCTTTGTCGGCAAGGTGCTGTCAACCACCCTGGTTGGCCGCGCCGGGGCCGCACTCGGTGCCGGCACCATTTCCGATAAAAGAACCTACGGTTATCTGCTCGATCGCGCCAACGGTGCCACCGCGCTTACGATCCCCGTAGGGCATACGCTGGCGGCGCTACGCGATGTGCTCGGCGAAGTCGCGGAAGTCTCCGCAGTGCTGGCGACGCGGCGACCCACTGCGCTCGCGCTCGACACACAGGAGTGGTTGCCGGTATCCGCCCCCGACCAAGTGCTGGTCAACGGCGTCATGGCCAGCGGTGCGCCAATCTCCATCCACTACCGCGGCGGCCCAGCGCGCGATGATGACGGCCTGTTCTGGGAAATCCATGGCACCGAAGGCGACATCCGGATCACGGGTGCTTCCGGCCACACGCAGATGGTTCAGCTCTCGCTCACGGGCGCGCGCGGTGATGACAAGGTGTTTCGGCCACTGGAAGTTCCCGCCTCGCACCGTGCCGGCTGGCCGAAGGAAGTGGAGGCAGGCAATGTTGCCCGGCTCTATGCCAGAATGGCGGAGGACCTACGCAACGGCACGCACACCGCACCGAGCTTTGACGACGCCGTTGCTGTGCACCGTATCATCGCTGCCATCGAGAAAGCCGCGGAGAGCGGAAATCGTGTTTTTCTGGCCTGATCAAAATTGCGAGAAGTCGTCCCATGGATACCATGGGCCGCTATGTGTGCGTCACAGGCGACAGCATTATCCTGCGTAGGCAAAATAGACTTTGCCGCGCTTGGGATCGACAATCGCGATGCTTCGAACTCCCGGAGATTTCCACTCGACTATTCAGGTCGCGATATTATTGATCACCGGCGATGGAGCCGGAAGACTGGTTTCGCCAAGCGACCTGCGCAGCTCGATCTCGATGTCCCGGCAAATCTGGGAAATCGGGACGTCGTTGGCGCCGCCCTCGAACGGATTTGCGCTGCTCTCGCCGACCAGGTCGAGCGACATGTAGACCCAACCCAGAAGCGCGCTGAACGGGATCGTCAGCCAGATCGCGACAGGACCGAGCAAGCCGCCCAGCTTGCCCATCTCCGCAAAGACCGGAACGATGCCGAAAGGCAGCATGGTGCAGAAGATGACCATGAACATCGAGCTGATGATCGCGTATTGGCGCGGGTAAGGGTTGTTCTTTATACGATCGCAGCGTGCCTGCTGATCATGGAAGTCGCGCATCAGCTTGGTAAGCTCGGAATAGACCTGCGTCGGAACGGCGGAGTTCTTGAGCAGGCCGTTGATCTGGACAGACTGCATCTCAAGAAGGGTTACCGCCGGCTGCGGTGTTTTCAGCACGCGCTCGGCATCTTCGGCCAGCAGCGCGCGCAATTCATCGGCGACCGCGCTTTTGTCCTCCTGGATGTGATAGCGCCGTCGGCGGAATTCGATATTGGCGGCGCGCGCCAGCGACTCCCATGGCATCGGCCGGCGCAACGAGAACCGCAGAGCCGTCAACCAGGCCAGGTGCCGGTAGATCAACTGCTTCGCGGTCGTCGCGTCGGTGAAGTCCCTGCAGAAATTGGACCACATCCGGCTGCTTGCCGTGATCTGGGAAAAAGCCTGCAGGGCCTCATTGCTGCGGGTGAACACCTGCGAATTCTTGAAGCCGGTGACGAGTGACACGGTGGTGCCGAGCACAAGCACGACGGACCACGGCACAGAGAAACCCGCAGTGGCGGGAAGGCGATAAAGCGCGATCGCCAGTCCGCTCACCACGACCATGTAGATGACGCTGCGCCGCGACCAGAGCGCGAAATCCAGCAATCTGTAAGACCGGCCTACATACATGGGATGTCCCGAAATCCTTGACGCTCAGACGAACAGGTCAACCTTCTCGAAGGTCCTCACGTCGACCAGCCCGACGTCCGAGATGCGCAATTCCGGGATCACCACCAGCGCCAGAAGCGAGTGCTGCATGTAGGCGTTGTTCAGCGAGCAACCCATCTTGCCCATCGCCTCGGTCAGCTTCTCGGCCTTGGCCGCCACGATCTCGGCGCGCTCGTCGGACATCAGGCCGGCGATCGGCATTTCGACCAGCGCCAGTTCCTTGCCCTTCGAATAGAGCACCACGCCGCCGCCGACTTCCGCCAAGCGGTTGGCGGCCAGCGCCATGTCCTGTTTGTTGGTGCCGACGACGATGATGTGGTGGCTGTCATGCGCGACCGACGAGGCCATCGCACAGTCCTCCCCGTAGCCGAAGCCAGACACAAACGCATTGGTGACGCCGCCGGTACCGCGATGGCGCTCGACCAGCGCGATCTGGCAGACATCCCCTGCCCGGTCGATGGCGACCAGACCATCCTCGACGGCCAGATCCGCCTCCAGCGCGCGGGTCGGCGCCTGGTTCTCGATGACGCCGATGACCCGGGCGCGCACCTTGTTGGCGCCTTCCGGCGCCTTGATGTCGAAATCGGTTGCTGCGAGCCGTTTGCCCAGCTTCACCGTGTTCTTGGCACTCGCGGGATAATCGTAGGCCGGGATATCAGCCTCCAGCCGTCCGCTCGCCGCGAGGCGAACGCCGCGGCCATAGACCTCGTCGATGGTCATTTCGGCAAGGTTCGACACGATCAGGAGATCGGCCAGCCGCCCTGGCGCGATCGAGCCGATTTCGCGCTCCAGCCGGAAATGCTGGGCGGTGTTGATCGTCACCATCTGGATCGCCGTCACCGGCTTCAAGCCCTGCTGGATGGCGTGCCTGACGACGCGGTCCATGTGACCGTCATTCACCAGGGTGCCGGAATGGCTGTCGTCGGTGCAGAGGATGAAGTTCCGGGGGTCGATGCCTTGTTCCGTCACGGCTTTTATCTGCTCGGCAACGTCGTACCAGGCAGAGCCAAGCCGCAGCATCGCCTTCATGCCCTGGCGCACGCGCGCAATCGCGTCCTCGGCGCGTGTGCCCTCATGGTCGTCCTCCGGTCCGCCGGCGACATAGCCGTGGAACGGCAGACCCAGGTCGGGCGAAGCATAGTGGCCGCCCACCGTCTTGCCCGCCCTGACCGTCGCGGCGATCTCACCGGACATGACGGGGTTGTTGGCGGCGACGCCGGGGAAATTCATGACTTCGCCGAGCCCGATGATGTTCTCCCAGGTCATCGCCTCGGCGACGTCCTCGACGGTGAGCACCGCGCCAGCATTCTCCAGCCCGGGCGCGGAAGGCACGCAGGACGGCATCTGCACGAGCACGTTGATCGGCATGGCGAGCGCCTCGTCATGCATCAGCCGGACACCGGGCAATCCGAGCACGTTGGCGATCTCGTGCGGATCGATGAACATCGACGTCGTGCCATGCGGGATAACCGCACGGCTGAACTCGGTGACGGTGACCATGCCGCTTTCGACATGCATGTGCGCATCGCACAGGCCAGGCACCAGATAGCGTCCGCCAGCATCGACCACCACGGTCTCCGGCCCGATGGCATGCGACGCGTCAGGCCCACAATAGGCAAAACGCCCGCCGACCACGGCAACGTCGGTGCCGCCGATGATCTCGCCCGAATGGACGTTGACCCAGCGGCCGTTGCGCACCACCAGGTCGGCTGGCTTGCGCCCCGTTGCGACATCGACAAGCAACGTCGCCATCTCGGCCCAGGGTTTCGGTCGGGGGAATTTTGCTGGAATCACGTTTCACTTCCGTCGATCGCTGAATTTCCCACTCTGGCAAAACTGCCGGCGGGAAACCAGTTCGATGATGACAAGCTAACGGCTCATTTGCGCCTGCGATTCCGCTCCATCCCCTTCAAGGGCAATGATCGGGTCAGCAGAGAAGCAAGAAAACCACGCCAAACGACGGAATTTAAAGCGTAAGTTTGGTCGGGACACCTTTTTCGAGGACCTTCAACCGGTCGGCGATGCTCAAAGCCTCGAAGGCATGGGCAAGCTGTTCCTGCGTTTCGGTGAAATGCTCCCAGCCCTCATTGTGGATGGCGACAATGGTGGCATTGGCAAGGCGGCGGCCGCTTCGATCGCGTCATTGGCATCCATGGTGACATGGAAGGCGCCCCGCGGTTTGGCAGAGCCGGTGAACAGCACCGCCAGACGCACGTCGAAACGCCGCGCGACCTCGGCAACACCCTCGAACCAGACCGTATCGCCGGAGATATAGAGGCTCGGCCCCTTTTCGTCGCCCAGCGATATGATGAAGCCGATGACATCGCCGGAGATCGGCTCGAAGCCATGCGGGCCGTGACGCGCGGGCGCTGCCGTTATCACCAGACGCAGACCCTGCGGCGTCACAACGTCCACGCTCTGCCAGGGCGCAAGACCTTCAGTGAGACCTCCCAGGCGTTCGGCCCCCACTTTAGTGGTCAGAACGCGGCCTGCTTTAGGTAGGAAGGCGCGGCCGGCATGATCGAGATTGTCAAAATGCTGGTCATGGCTAAGGAGGACCGCATCGATGGGCGGCAGTTCGTCAGGGCCGAGAGCCGGACCGGTCAGCTTCACCAGGCGCACGCCGCCATCATAGGCTTGCGGCGTATCGAATGCCGGATCGGTGAGAAGATTGAGACCACCGATATTGATCAGTGCGGTCGGACCGCCGATCAGCGTTGCGGTGATGTCTGCAGGCAATTGATCAGGTCGGTTCGTCATGTCGCTCTCCATATCCTGGTACCCCAGAAGAGCGGATATCGGGATCGCCGATCGGTCATCCAACGCGTTTGCGGGAACAGCGGATGTGTCGAAATACGCCCGCAGCGGTTTCCCGTCGCGATGGGTAGCGTGTCACGCCGTTGCCGGTCCGTTGTACAAGATGGCGCGCTGGCTATACTGCAGGCGGGTCAACCGGCGATGCTGATGTTCAAGCCTTTTTCCGATCGACGCTGGTTCTGGATTACACTTCTGCTCGCAGTCACGGCGGCGCTCGCTTTCTATGGCAGCAGCTTTGCGACGCGTGCCTATCTCGACCAGGCGGCATCGCGCGGCAAAACCACGTTGAGGCTGGCTGTAGCCGCATTGCAAGGACAGTTGAACCGCTTCGAACCCCTCCCGTCGCTGATCGCCGACAACGACAGCATCAAGGACCTTCTGGCGGACCCAAACAACCCGGGACTTCGTGCCCGAGGTAACGCTTATCTCAGGCAAATCAATGCCTTGCTGCAATCTTCCGACATCTATGTGATCGGGCCGGACGGTGAAACGATCATTGCCAGCAATTTCGACCGGCCCGTCAGCTTCGTCGGGGAGAATTTCTCCTACCGTCCTTACTTCCAGGACGCGATCAAGGGCAAGCGCGGCCGTTTCTTCGCACTTGGCACCACCTCGCTGAAGCGCGGCTACTATTTCTCGGCTCCCGTGCATGTCGGCAATGCCATCCGCGGCGTCGTGGTGTTCAAGGTCGAGGTCGACGCCATCGAAGCATCGTGGCTGGGCGGCGACGACGAGATCATCGTTACCGATCCGGAAGGCATCATCTTCATGGCGGAGCGGCCGGAGTGGCTCTATGCCAGCCTGCTGCCACTGACGGCGGAACGGCGCGCCCGCACGGCCGCCTCGCGGCGCTATGCGAACGCTACGTTGCGTGAATTGCCGGTCACGCGCGGCAATTTCGAAGACCGGCTTTCACTGATGACGGTCAATTTCGACAGACAGCAAAGTGAGTATCTGGTCTTGTCGGAGGCCATGGCTGACGCCGGTTGGACGATCAACGTCCTGCTGGACACGCGCTCGGCGCGTACGCAGGCTTTGACCACGGTAACCGCCGCACTCCTGATGCTCGGCCTTGCGGCCCTGGCCGGCTTTGTCTTGCTGCAACGGCGGGCGCGGCTGGCGGAGCGCATGGAAATGCAACGCTTTGCGCGCGAAGAACTCGAGCGTCGCGTCGAGGAACGCACCCATGACCTCGCACTCGTCAACACACGCCTTGAGACGGAAGTCGCCGAACGACGCACCGCTGAGCAACAGTTGAGGCAAACACAGGCGGATCTTATCCAGGCCGGCAAGCTGGCTGCGCTTGGACAAATGTCGGCGGCTCTATCGCATGAATTCAACCAGCCGCTGGCCGCTGTGAAGACCTATGCCGACAATGCCGCCGTGCTCATCGATCGCGAACGGGCCACCGAGGCGCGCGACAACGTTGCACGCATCTCGAGCCTCGCCGACCGCATGGCCTCGATCAGCCGGCATCTTCGCAATTTCGCGCGCAAGCCGAACGAAAAACTCGGCGCGATCGATTTGGCCGATGTGGTGCGTGACACGCAGGAAATCGTTGCCTGGCGTCTCAAGGCAGCCGATGCGACGCTGCTTGTCGATCTCGGCCGTACGCCGCTGACGGTGAAGGCAGGAGCGATCCGGCTTCAGCAGGTGCTGGTGAATATCATCACCAACGCAGCCGACGCCGTCGAAGGCCTGCCGGACAGGCGTATCGAACTGCAGGCGCGGCGCAAGGCGGGTAAAGTGCTGATCACGGTTCGCGATCATGGCCCCGGCGTTGCCGATGCCATCGCGGAACGGATATTCGACCCGTTCTTCTCGACGAAGGGCGTTGGCAAGGGGCTGGGCCTTGGACTTTCGATTTCCTACAACATCATCAAGGACTTCGGCGGAAGTCTTGGCGTCTTGAATCATTCCGAGGGTGGAGCCCTGTTCACGATTGAACTCGAAGCGATGCGCAACGCAGTGCGCGAGGCGGCGGAATGAAACCGCCGATCGTGCTGCTTGTGGACGATGAGGAAGAACCCCGCAGGGCAGCTGCCCAATCGCTCGATCTTGCCGGGCTCACGCTACAGGAGTGCGCCTCGGCGGAACGCGCGCTCGATTTCATCACCCAGGGCTTCAATGGTGTCGTCGTGTCCGACATCCGCATGCCGGGAATGGATGGCATGACACTTCTTTCCCGCATTCGCGAGATCGACGCTGATATTCCCGTCATCCTCGTCACCGGTCACGGCGATGTCCAGCTCGCCGTTCGTGCGATGCGCGAGGGTGCTTATGACTTCCTCGAAAAACCCTACGTCGTGCAGCACCTGATCGAAATGGCCGGGCGCGCTATCGATCGGCGCAAGCTCGTGCTGGAAAATCGCCAGTTGCGCGCGGCCGCGGGCAAGAATGACGACCTCGAGGCCCGTCTGCCCGGCCGTACCCAGGTGATGGTCGAACTGCGTTACAAGCTGCGGGCCATCGCGGCCACCGATGCCGACATCCTAGTGATCGGCGACACCGGTACCGGCAAGGAAGTAGCGGCGCGCGCGCTGCACGACATCAGCGGGCGCGCTACCAAACCTTTCATCGCGATCAATTGTGCGGCACTCCCCGCCACGCTGATCGAAAGCGAACTGTTCGGCCATGAGGCCGGCGCTTTCCCGGGCGCCTTGCGGCCACGCTTCGGCAAGTTCGAGCACGCGAGGGGCGGCACCGTACTCCTCGACGAGATCGGCTCGATGCCAGTCGATCTGCAGGCGAAGCTCCTGCGCGTCATACAGGACCGCGTCATCTACCGGCTGGGGTCCAACGAACCGATACCGCTCGATGTGCGCTTCATCGCCACCAGCAAGGTCGATCTCGACGAAGAAGTCGCCGCCGGGCGGTTCCGTGCCGACCTGCTTTATCATCTCAACGTGGTGACGCTGAGGATGCCGGCGCTTGTCGCACGGCGCGAGGACGTTCCCTTGCTTTTCCTGCAATTGGTGCGCGAGGCGGCGGGACGTTATCGCCGGGATGATGCCGAGGTGCCGCCACACGTCATCGCGGACATTGCCAGCCGGGACTGGCCCGGCAACGTGCGTGAGCTCAGGAATGCGGCGGACCGTTTCGTGCTGGGACTTAGCCCGCACGCCGGCGCGCAGACAACCGAAATTGCCAATGGTGATCTGCGTCTGGCGGACCGGGTCGCGGAATTCGAAAAGGATGTCATCTCCGCCGCGCTCGTTGCCCATGGCGGCAGCCTGAAGCCGGTCTACGAGCAGCTCGGGATCTCACGCAAGACGCTCTACGAGAAGATGCAGCGCTATGGGCTCGACAAGAAACAACTGGGCGCGCCGGAAACCGCAGACTAGTTGGCGCGCGTCATATGTGTGAAAATCCACACATGCTTGAGCCACAATGTTACGCTTTCCACCCATTGCAGGGGCGTCGGATCAAGAATGCCGAGGTTTAATGCAATCGGACATTGCCGAACACGACGAAGGCTCTTCCTATGAGCCATCCGTTCGCGGTGCTGGAGGAGACCTGCACCGGAACGAAGACCTGGGAGGATTTCATGAAGAAGCTTATCGCCTCGCTGGCGACGGCTGCGACCTTTGCCATGTTGGCAAGCTCCGCCGTGGCACAGACCTATCCCGACAAAACGATCACCATGATCGTACCGTTCGCGGCCGGTGGCCCGACCGACACCGTGACCCGGCTCGTCGCCGAATCGATGTCCAAGGACCTCGGCCAGCAAGTGATCGTCGAGAACGTCGGTGGTGCCGGCGGTACGCTGGGCGCGGCTCGCGTCGCCGAGGCCGATCCTGACGGCTACACGCTGCTCCTGCACCATATCGGCATGGCCACCAGCGCCACGCTCTACCGCAAGCTCGCTTACGACACGCTGAACGCTTTCGACTATGTCGGCCTCGTTACCGAAGTGCCGATGACAATCGTCACGCGCAAGGACTTCGAGCCCGCCGATCTCAAGGGCATGATCGAATACGTCAAGGCCAACAAGGACAAGGTGACGCTTGCCAATGCCGGCATCGGCGCCGCTTCCCATCTGTGCGGCATGATGTTCATGAATGCGATCCAGACACAGTTCGTGACGGTGCCATACAAGGGCACCGGCCCGGCGATGACCGATCTGCTCGGTGGCCAGGTCGACATCATGTGCGACCAGACCACCAACACGACCAAGCAGATCCAGGGCGGCACGATCAAGGCCTATGCCGTCACCTCGCCTGCTCGCCTCGATGTGCTGCCCGACATCCCGACCACGGAGGAAGCTGGCCTGCCGGGCTTCCAGGTCGGCATCTGGCACGGCGTCTACGCGCCGAAAGGCACGCCGCCGGAGGTGCTCGACAAGCTCAGCAAGTCGCTGCAGAAGGCGCTGAAGGACGAAAACGTCGTCGCCCGCTTCGCCGAGCTGGGCACCAAGCCTTCGCCGGAGGCGGATGCCACACCCGCAGCACTCAAGGCCAAGCTGGAAAGCGAAGTCGCCCGCTGGAAGCCAGTGATCGAGGCCGCCGGCCAGTACGCGGACTAGCACTTTCTGGACGGCCGGGTGAGGATATCACCCGGCCTTTCGCTTTATCGGCTGCCTTGGTCGTAGCGCGGCAACGCAAGCGACTCTCGGCCGGAGATGAATAAAGCGAAGTCCCGGCGTCAGGAGGGAACTGTGAACAAACTTTCCATCGATCCGACGAACGGAGCGTGCGGGGCGATCTTCGTCGCTGCCGGCCTGTTCTTCGGCTATCAGTCACTGGGCCAGGAGATCGGCACCGCCTTTCGCATGGGGCCGGGTTATTTCCCGCTTGTCTTGGCTGCAATTTTGATCCTGCTCGGCGCCATCATCGCCATCCAGGCGACCCGTGTCGCCGGCGAGCCGATCGGTGCGATCGCCTGGCGCGGCATGTTCTTCATTCTGCCCGCGCCGATCTTTTTCGGGCTCACGGTGCGTGGGCTGGGCTTTGTGCCTGCGCTGTTCTTCACCGCGCTGATCGCAGCCTTCGCCTCGCAGCGCATGCGGCCCGGCACCGCGCTGATTGTCGCGCTGGTCCTAACCATCTTCTCCACCATCGTGTTCAGCTATGCACTCGGCCTGCCGTTCCAGCGGTTCGGGCCGTGGTTGTCTTGGGTGGGAGCCTGAGCCATGGAGCTTTTCGACAATCTCGCACTCGGCTTCGTCACTGCTTCGACGCTGTGGAACCTGCTCTTTTGTCTGGTCGGCGTGCTGCTCGGTACGCTGATCGGCGTTCTACCCGGCATTGGCGCAACAGCGACAATCGCCATGCTCTTGCCAGTGACCTTCCAGATCGGCGATCCGGTTTCGTCGCTGATCATGCTGGCCGGCATCTATTACGGCGCGCAATATGGCGGCTCCACCACGGCCATCCTGATCAACATGCCGGGTGAATCCTCTTCCGCCGTCACCGCCATCGACGGCTACCAGATGGCACGTAAGGGCCGCGCCGGCGCGGCGTTGGCCACTGCCGCCCTCGGTTCCTTCTTTGCCGGCACCGTGGCGACCTTCCTGGTCGCGCTGTTTGCGCCGCCGCTCACAAAAATCGCATTGCAGTTCGGCTCAGCTGAGTATTTTTCGCTGATGGTCGTGGGACTGGTCTCCTCGATCGCACTCGCCCATGGTTCGGTGATCAAGGCGCTCGCCATGGTCGTGCTCGGCCTGCTGCTCGGCCTCGTCGGTTCCGACATTTTCGAGGGCACGCCACGTTTCACGCTCGGTATCCGCGAGTTCGCGGACGGATTGAACTTTGTCGCCGTGGCGGTCGGCGTATTCGGCGTCGCCGAAATCCTGCGCAACCTCGAGAACGAACACGATCGTTCGGTGATGATCCGCAAGGTGACCGGCTTGATGCCGACCCGCGAGGATTTCCGGCGCATGGCGGCTCCCGTCCTGCGCGGAACCGGCCTCGGTTCGGTGCTTGGCATCCTGCCCGGCGGCGGTGCCATTCTGGCCTCCTTCGCTTCCTACACGCTGGAAAAACGCGTCGCCAGAAATCCGGAGGAATTCGGCAAAGGCGCGATCGAAGGCGTGGCGGGCCCGGAATCGGCCAACAATGCCGCAGCGCAGACCTCGTTCATCCCCATGCTGACGCTGGGCATCCCCGCCAACCCGGTCATGGCGCTGATGATCGGCGCCATGATCATCCAGGGCATCGTGCCCGGACCCGACGTCGCCGCCGAACGGCCGGCGCTGTTCTGGGGACTGATCGCTTCGATGTGGATCGGCAACCTGATGCTGATCGTGCTCAACCTGCCGCTGATCGGGCTGTGGGTAAGGCTGCTGACCGTGCCGTATCAGGTGCTGTTCCCGGCGATCATGGCGTTCTCGGCCATCGGCGTCTATTCGGTGAAGTCGAGCGCCTGGGACCTCTATTCGGTCGCCTTCTTCGGCTTCTTCGGTTACGTGCTCGCCAAGCTGCGCTGCGAGCCGGCGCCTCTGCTGCTCGGCTTTGTGCTCGGCCCGCTGTTCGAGGAAAACCTGCGCCGCGCCATGATCCTGTCGCGCGGCGATCCGTCGATCTTCGTCACCCGGCCGATCAGCGCCATCCTGCTCCTGGCGGCGGCTCTCGTCCTGGTCGTGGTCCTGCTGCCTTCGGTGCGCAAGAAGCGCGAAGAAGTGTTCGTCGAGGAGGATGCCTAAGGCATTTGTCGGATAGCGGCCGCAGTGCGGTCGCTGTTGACTTTCCAGAAGGGAAGGCAGTTGATCTCGCCTTCCCTCCCGGAGGATTGCCCGATGTCGCGTTTGTGGACTGCCCTGACCGTCACTGCCTTCATGCTGTTTGCCGGCGCAGCAACCGCCGAGGAACGCTGGCAGACCCTGCCCGAGCCGGCACCGATGCCCAAGGCCGAGGAAAGCGGCTACGCACCCGTCAACGGCATCCAGATGTATTATGCGGTTTACGGCAAGGGCGATCCGGTTCTGCTGATCCATGGCGGGCTGGGTCACGCCGACATCTGGTCAAGCCAGGTGACGGAACTGGCCAAGACGCACAAGGTGATCGTCGCCGACAGCCGCGGCCATGGCCGCTCGACCCGCACGGAAGAGCCCTTCGGCTACGACCTGATGGCTTCGGATTACGTTGCCCTGCTCGACCACCTCAAGATCGATAAGACCGCCCTGGTCGGCTGGAGCGACGGCGGCATCATCGGCATCGACCTTGCCATGAGCCATCCCGACCGGCTGACGCGGGTGTTCGCGCAAGCAGCCAATGTCACCACGGATGGCGTGGATCCAGGCGTGCTGACCAACAAGACCTTCGCCGCCTATATCGAGCGTTCCGGCCGCGATTACAAAAAGCTGTCCAAGACGCCCGATCAGTACGACGCCTTCGTCGGTCAGATCAGCAAGATGTGGGAAACCCAGCCGAACTGGAACAAGGAACAAATCGCCAAGATCACCACGCCGATTGCCGTCGTTGCAGGCGATCATGATGAGGCGATCAAGCGCGAGCACACCGACGCCATGGCCAAGATGATCCCTGGTGCCGCGGAAGTCATCCTGCCCAATGCCAGTCACTTCGCGATGCTGCAGGCGCCGGATGAATACAACAAGGCCGTGCTCGACTTCATCGATGCCAAATAAGACGCCGCTGTCCCGTCGACCACGGACAGCGCCCTAGCCTGCTCCTTCCAGTCACCTCTGCCGCACAACGAAAATCGCGCTGAAAAGCCGTGAAACCGCTATTGAAATCGATTTCATTCCTGATAATGTCGCCGCCGTCGCACTCAGGGAGGATCAAAAAATGAAGAAAGCGATCGTATTAGCTTTGACGGCCAGCACGGCACTGGCCGTGTCGGCGTTTTCCACCTACGCAGCGGATTTCAAGATCGGCCTCTCCAATGGCTGGGTCGGCTCCGAATGGCGCACGCAGATGATCGAGGAAGCCCAGGCCGCTGCTGCCGCCTGGAAGGACAAGGGCGTCAATGTCGAGGTCGTGGTGCAGAGCGCCAATGTCGACGTGCCCGGCCAGATTGCTCAGGTACGCAATTTCATGAGCCAGGGCGTCGACGCCATCATCATCAATCCGAACAGCCCGACCGCCTTCGACCCGATCTTCAAGCAGGCCAAGGACGCCGGCATCCTGGTGATCGCCACCGACTCGGAAGTGTCGTCGAAGGATGCCACCTATGTCGGCATCGACCAGAAGGCCTGGGGAGCTGCCGGCGCCAAGTGGCTGGCCGAGACGCTCGGCGGCAAGGGCAATGTCGTGGCCATCAACGGCGTCGCCGGCCATCCGGCCAACGAGATGCGGGTTGCCGGCTACAAGGAAGTGTTCGGCCAGTATCCCGACATCAAGATCGTCAACGAAGTGAACGCCAATTGGGACCAGGCGCAGGGCCAACAGGCCATGCAGAATCTGCTTGCCACCTACCCTGACATCACGGGCGTTTGGGTGCAGGACGGCATGGCTGCCGGCGCCTGGAAATCCATCATCGACGCCAACAAGCAGTCCTCCATCGCCGCGACCGGTGAAATCCGCAAGGACTTCATCGATCTGTGGAAGAAGGACAAGCTGAATTCCGGCGCTTCGGTGAACCCGCCCGGCGTCATGGCCAGCGCTCTCAACGTCGCTGTTCCGATGCTGCAGGGCAAGGAACTGAAGGAACCGGCGACGGCCGGCCAGTATGGCAACGCCATGTATCTGCCGATCCCCTTCATCGACAACAAGAGCCTCGACGAAGCGGTGAAGGCGGTGGACAGCAAGCCCGGCTACTACTCCTTCACCAGCCAGCTTTCGATCGAAGACGCTGAAAAGCTCTTCAAATAACCGGTCTCCGGACCTCCGCCCGGCTGCTTATGCACCGGGCGGACCTGGGCCGATTTTTCAAGTAAGCTGATAGTCCGGGGAGAGCCCCGACAGCCGGAGGAACGGCTTCGATGTCCGAACTTATCGTTCGCGGCGCACGCAAGGCCTATGGCGCAACGGTTGCGCTGAGCCGAGGCGACCTGCATCTCAAACCTGGCGAAGTGCACGTGCTGATCGGCTCGAACGGGTCGGGCAAGAGCACGCTGTGCAAGATCGTCGCCGGCAGCGTGAAGCCGGACGCCGGCGAAGTTCTGCTGGACGGCAAGCCTGTCACCATCGACGGTCCGCGCGCAGCACGGGCACTCGGCATCGGCATCTTCTACCAGGAACTCAGCCTGGCCGCGCGTCGCACGGTGGCCGAGAACATCCTCCTGCCGGCAATGCCGGTGAAGGGCGGCATCTTCGTCGACCGGACCGAGCTCGAGGAACGGACAGCCAGGATTATCGCCGAATTCCAGGACGTCGCCGGCGAAGGCTTTGCCGCCGATGTGACCGTGGACAGGCTGCGCGCCGATCAGCGCCAGCTGGTCGAAATCATGAAGGCCCTGGCCACCGACGCGCCTATTCTCATCTTCGACGAACCCACCTCCGCGCTCGACCGCGCCCAGGTCGAGCGCTTCTTCGAGATCCTGCGCCGCCTGAAACAGGAGGGTCGCGCCATGGTCTTCATCTCGCACCGCATGGACGAGATCTTTTCGATCGGCGACCGTGTCACCGTCATTCGAGATGGCGCGACTGTCGCGTCCTCAGCCATTGCCGAGACGAACGCCGATGAAGTGATCCGGCAGATGGTGGGTGAACGTGAAGCGCTGTCGGCTGAAAGCAAACCTCCTGTACCAGCCGCGGCAGGTGAACCCATGCTGTCCGTGGCCAATCTCAACGGCGTCGGTTTCCGTGACGTTTCCTTCACGGTCGGCAAAGGCGAGATCCTGGGCTTCGGCGGATTGCATGGCCAGGGTCAATCTTCGGTGCTGCGCGCCATTTTTGGCGCCCTCGCCCACAACGCCGGCACGATCGAGGTCAACGGCAAGGCTTGTGCCGCACGCTCGCCAGCCGAGGCCATCCGCAACGGCATTGCCTATGTCTCCGGCGATCGCGGCCGTGACGGCACGCTGACCGGCCGCCCGATCCTGGAAAACGTCACGCCGATCCATTTCCTGCGCAACAGGTTGCATCTCGCGCGCCCCGGCGCACTCGCCACGCTGGCCGATGGACCGCTGAAGGCACTGAAGACCAAGTTCCAGGATATCAGCCAGCCGGTGAATTCGCTGTCCGGCGGCAACCAGCAGAAGGTGGTGATCGCGCGCTGGTTGATCGATCGTCCCGCGATCCTTCTGCTCGACGACCCGACCAAGGGCATCGACCTGGCCGCGAAGTCGGACCTTTTCCAGCTCATCCGTTCCCTGGCGGCCGAGGGCATGGGCATTGTGCTTTATTCTTCGGAGGACGCCGAGTTGCTCGCCAATGCCGATCGTATCCTGGTCTTCAATTCAGGCGTGGTGACGCGCGAACTGCAGGGCGAAGACCGGACCCGCTACAATCTTTATCACGCCGCATATGAGGCTGCCTGATGAGCAACGCAGCCACCCAGACCAATACCGGCGGCCTTGGCCGCCTGATCCGCCGCTATCCTTTCCTGCCGGCGCTGATCATTCTCGTCCTGCTTCTGGCCCTCAACGGCATTTTCGAGCCGCGCAGCCTGAGCTTCCGCTCGATGACCGGGCTCATCTCGACCTACCTGGCGCTGATGATGCTCTCGGTGGCGCAGACCTATGTCGTCTTTTCCGGTGACATCGACCTGTCGGCAGGAAGCATCGTATCGCTGGTCAATGTCTCGGTGATCGTGCTGATGCAGAAATGGGGCGGCGACGGGTTCAGCGTCATCGCGGCCTGCCTGGTCGGCGCGCTGATCGGCCTGGCCTGTGGGTTGATCAACGGCATCGTCGTCGCGGGTCTGAGACTGCAGGCGATCGTCGCCACCTTCGCAACCTCCATTTTCTTCACCGGCCTGGCCCTCACCGTCTTGCCGGTGGCCGGCACGCCGGCGCCCGAGGCCTACTGGACGACCTATGGCGGCCGCTTCCTCGGCATTCCCTTCGTGTTTTATGCCGTCGCAGCAGTGGCAATCCTGCTCGCGATCCTGATGCGCATGCGTTTGACCACGCAGATGCTGGCAGTCGGCGATGACCAGCAGGCCGCGTTCCAGAGCGGGCTGCCGGTGACCGCAATCCGCATCAAGGGCTACGTCTTCTGCGGCCTGTTCGCGGCGCTCGCCGCACTCTGCATCACCGGCGACACCGCAAGTGGCGATCCGCTGGTCGGCGGCAAGATGACACTTTATTCGGTCGCCGCCGTCGTCCTGGGTGGTTCCGCGCTGGCTGGCGGGTTCGGCACGGTGACGGGTTCGCTGATCGGCGCCCTCATCATCGGCCTCATCAATGCCCTGGTCTTCTTCGTCGGAACGCCTTCGGAATGGCAGAACTTCGTGCAGGGCCTCGCCATTCTGCTGGCCCTCATGACCGGTATCCTCGTCAGCCGCGGAGCACGGGCATGAGCACCGACGCCCTCCCCTCCAAATCAGGCGGGAACGCCGCGCTGGCTTTCGCTAAGAAGCCGCTCGTGGTGGCGCTGATCCTGATCGTGTTGCTGCTTGCCGTCGGCGAGTGGCTGTCCCCGGGCTTCGCCTCGCCGGGACAGGTCCTCAGGCTGCTGATTGTCGCTGCCCTGCTCGGCATCGTCGCGGCCGGCCAGAACCTGGTCATCCTCGGTGGCCGTGAAGGCATCGACCTTTCGGTCGGCGGCATCGTTTCGCTGGCCGCGATCCTGGCCGGCAATGTCATGAACGGCGCGGATGGCGGCATCCTGCCGGCGATCCTTGTCTGCATCGTCGTTGGAGGCCTGTTCGGCCTCATCAACGGTGTCGGCGTGACACTGCTGCGCATCCCGCCGCTGGTGATGACGCTCGGCATGCTCGGCGTGCTGCAAGGCCTGCTGGTGGTTATCCGCAACGGCATCCCCTCCGGGCGCGCCGCGCCTGGCCTTTCAGACTTCGTCGTCAAACCGTTCCTGCTCGGCCTGCCCGGCATCATCTGGCTCTGGCTGCTGATCGGGCTTGCCATGGCCTTCCTGCTGCGCCGCACCGTGTTCGGTTACCGCGTCTATGCGATCGGCTCCAACGAGCAGGCCGCTTTCATGGCCGGCGTGCCAGTGAAGACGATCCGCGTCGCGCTATTCATGCTGTCAGGTGTCTTCGCGGCCATCGCCGGCATGTGCCTGCTTGGATATTCGGGCTCCTCCTTCGCCAATGTCGGCGAGCAATACATGCTGCCCTCGATCATCGCCGTTGTGCTGGGCGGCACGCCGCTGTCCGGTGGCAAGGGCGGCTACACCGGCACGATGGCCGGCGCCGTGCTGCTTGTCCTGCTCCAGAGCATCCTCACCACGGTGCACATCGACGAAGCCGGCCGGCAGATGGTGTTCGGCGCGACGCTGGTGGCGCTGATGCTGTTCTATGGACGCGCCAAGGCGATGCGGGGCTGATCGGCATGGCCGGCCCTGCCAAGATCAAGGACATCGCCGCGCGCGCGGGCGTCTCGCCCGCCACGGTCTCTCGCGCGCTTTCCGATACCGGCCTGGTGGCTGAGCCGACACTGTCGCGCATCCGAGAAGTGGCGCAGATGCTGAACTACCGGCCCAATGTCAGTGCCCGCAACCTGCGCACCCAGAAATCCATGGCCGTTCTGATGGTGGTGCGTGACGTCGGCAACCCCTTCTATCTCGAGATTATGAAGGGGGTAGAGGCAACCGCCCGTGCCGCCGGCTATTCAGTGCTGATGGGCAATACCGAAAACAACGCCGAGCGCGAGGTCGAATATTTCGACATGCTGCGCGACGGCCATGCCGACGGCATGATCCTGATCACCGGCAAGCTGCCGTGGCCGGCCGAGGAAAGTCGGTCGCATCTGCAGGGCCTGCCGGTGGTGGTGGCGCTGGAAACGATCGAAGGCATGGGGCTGCCGCATGTGCAGATCGACAATGTCGGGGCCTCGCGTGCCGCGGTCGAGCACCTGATCGGGCTCGGTCATCGCGCCATCGCCCATATCTGTGGCCCCGTCCCTGAAATCATGGCCGTTCGCCGCCGCGAGGGTTTTCGCCAGGCGATGCAGGCCGCGGGGCTCGCCATACCGGACGGTTACGAACCGGTCGGTGACTATCTGCTGCCTTCGGGGGAAACGCTCTGTCGCGCGCTGTTCGACCGGCCGAACCGGCCGACAGCGCTATTCGTCGCCAACGACGAAATGGCCTTCGGCGCAATCAACGAATTGCGCCGGCTGGGCCTCGACGTGCCCGGTGACGTTTCGGTGGTCGGGTTCGACGACCTGTTCCTCAGCCAGGCCTTCTATCCGCCGCTGACAACCGTGCGCCAGCCACGCGCGGAGATCGGACAGGAAGCGATGCGGCAGTTGTTGCGGGTGCTCGCCGGAGAAGAGATCGAAGTCGAGACACTGGAAATGCCGACGGTGCTGCAGATCCGTGGCTCGACCGCCCGGCCAAAACCAATCTGAAAGACAAGAAGCAGGAAAGGACGACCATGGCACAGCTGCCGAAGGAGAGATTGCGCGTCGGTTTCGTGGGCACGGGCTTCATCGCCCAGTTTCACCTGAAATCGCTGGTCGGCGTGCGCAACATCGATGTCGTCGGCGTCTACAGCCGCAGCAACGAAAAGCGGGAGCACTTCGTCAAGCTGGCCGATGAACTCGGTCTCGGTTCCTGCAAAAACCACGACAGCCTGGAAAGCCTGCTTGGCGACCCGACGCTCGATGCCGTCTGGATCCTGTCACCGAACTACACGCGCCTCGACGTCATGCGCACGCTGCATGCCGAGATCAAGGCCGGCCGATCCAAGGTGTTCGCCGTCGCCTGCGAGAAGCCCCTGGCGCGCACCGTTGCCGAAGCGCGCGAAATGGTGCGGCTCGCCGAAGATGCCGGGCTGAACCACGGCTATCTCGAAAACCAGGTGTTCGCGACGCCGGTCATCCGCGGCAAGGAGATCATCTGGCGGCGCGCCGCCTCTACCACCGGCCGTCCCTATCTCGCCCGCGCGGCGGAAGAGCATTCCGGCCCGCATGAAGCCTGGTTCTGGCAAGGCGACAAGCAGGGCGGCGGCGTGCTGTCGGACATGATGTGCCACAGCCTCGAAGTCGCGCGTCATCTGCTCACGGCGCCGGGAGCGGCGCGGGGTTCGCTGAAGGTCAAATCGGTCAATGGAACCGTCGCCAACCTCAAATGGACGCGCCCGCATTATGCTGACGATCTTGCCCGCCGCTTCGGTCCCGGCGTCGATTACCGCAACCATCCCTCAGAGGATTTCGCGCGCGGCGTGGTGGCGTTGGAAGACGAAGCCGGTAACGACCTGATGATCGAAGCCACGACGTCCTGGGCATATGTCGGGGCCGGCCTGCGCATCCAGCTCGAACTGCTCGGCCCCGAATATGCGATGGAATTCAATTCGCTGGGCACCGGCTTGAAGATCTTCATGTCACGCGCGGTGCAAGGCTCGGAAGGCGAGGATCTTGTCGAGAAGCAGAATGCCGAACAGGGCCTTATGCCGGTGCTGGAGGACGAGGCTGGTGTCTATGGCTACACCGACGAGAACCGTCACATGACCGAGTGTTTCCGCAAGGGCGAGACGCCGCTGGAAACCTTCCATGACGGGCTTGCCGTCGTGGAAATGATGATGGGCCTCTACAAATCGGCGGAAACCGGCGAGACGGTGCGTTTCCCGGCACCGGAGCTTGAGCACTATGTGCCGCCGGTGGCGCGCCGCTGACAACGCAGATCCGGATTCCTTGGGCAAGGTGCCATTCGCACCCTGCCTCTCTTTTCGGCACGAAGGGGAATGGGGCTTGTCCCGTCCCTTTGTGCTGTGGCTTATCCGGCCAACCAATCGACAAGCCCTGCGCACCAAATTATCTATGAAACATGGGCGCACAAAAAGAAGACACTCTCGCGGTCCGCATCTCGAAGACGCTGGCCGATCGCATCATCGCAGGTAAGATCGAGCCCGGCTCACGGCTGCGGCAGGATCACGTCGCCGAGGAATTCGGTGCCAGCCATGTCCCCGTGCGCGAGGCCTTTCGCAGGCTGGAGGCACAAGGCCTCGCGGTCAGTGAACCGCGCCGAGGCGTGCGTGTTGCCAGCTTCGACCTAGCCGAAGTGAAAGAAGTGGCGGAAATGCGCGCAGCCCTCGAGGTGCTGGCGTTGCGCCACGCCGCGCCACATCTGACGCCTGCCATTCTCGACGCGGCCGAAGAAGCCACCAAGGCCGGCGACAATTCGCGTGACGTGCGCTCCTGGGAAGAGGCGAACCGGCGCTTCCACCGTCTCATCCTGGAACCCTGCTCCATGCCGAGGCTGCTATCGGCCATCGACGACCTGCATGCCGCCAGCGCCCGCTTTCTTTTCGCCGCATGGCGATCCGACTGGGAAGCACGCACCGATCACGACCATCGCACTATCCTTTCCGCCTTGCGCAAGGGCCAGATCGATGCGGCCTGCACCACGCTGGCCGGTCATGTTCAATGGATCGGCCGTCGACCCCAGAAATCGGCCAGCGGCGGCGTCCGCGACGCTTTCGCGATCGTTGGATAAAAATATCTATAATCCTATTGCGACTCGTTTCCTTTTGTGGATTCACTGTAGATATAGATCATAAATTATCTATAATTTACGAAAGGAAGACCATGAGCCAGACCCTCACGCTGCGCGGCATCAAGCCGCGCGAGGCGGCAAGAACTGTTGGCATCATCATCGCGGGCGTCGCCCTGATCACGCTCTGCGCCAAGCTGCGCATTCCGTTCTGGCCGGTGCCGTTGACCTTGTACACGCTGGCGGTCATGGGCATTGCGGTCGCCACCGGCCCGCGCATGGCGACAGCCACCTTCTTCACCTTCCTGGCGGTAGGGGCAGCCGGCTTGCCGGTGTTCTCCGGCTCGCCTGAGCGCGGTATCGGCCTCGCCTACATGATGGGCCCGACGGGCGGCTACCTGCTGGGCTATCTCTTCGCCAGCTGGTTGACCGGCTGGCTGGCCGAGGGCCGGCAGATGTTCGGCCGCATCATGGCCATGCTGGCAGGCCTTGCAGTGACTTACGCAGTCGGCCTGCCCTGGCTCGGCCTGTACATCCTCGCCAAGGATGTCATTCCGCTGGGCTTTACCCCCTTCATTCTGGGCGACCTCATCAACATCGCCATGGTCGCCGTCGGTTCGGCCATGATCCCGGCACGTCTGCTGGGAAAGATCGGCCGGTGAGTGCGTCCGTAACGCCGGATCGCTCGTCTCTTCCTGAGACGAGCGATGTCCGTACCGACTGGACACAGGCAGAAGCGGAAGCGATCTACGCCTTGCCGCTGCCCGACCTGCTCCATCGGGCGCAAAGCGTTCACCGCAGCCGCTTCGACCCGACCGTGGTCGAAACCGCCAGCCTGCTCAGCGTCAAGACAGGCGGCTGTCCGGAAGATTGTGGTTACTGCTCGCAGAGTGCGCATCACAAGACCGGCGTCAAGGCGACCAAACTGATGGCGGTGGAGCGCGTGCTCGAGGAGGCACAGCGCGCCAAGGCCGGCGGGGCAACACGGTTCTGCATGGGTGCTGCCTGGCGCAGCCCGAAAGACCGTGACATGGACCGGGTTTGCGCCATGATCGAAGGCGTCAGGGCGCTGGGCATGGAAACCTGCATCACCCTCGGCATGCTGACGGGGTCCCAGGTCGAACGGCTGAGGGAAGCGGGCCTCGATTACTACAACCACAACATCGACACTTCCCGGGAATACTATCCCGAGATCGCCACCACCCGCACCATCGATGACCGTCTGGAGACGCTGGCACTGGTACGCTCCGGCGGCATCAAGGTCTGTTCCGGCGGCATTGTCGGCATGGGCGAAACCATGACGGACCGCATCGCCATGCTGGTCATCCTGGCCACGCTCGAGAGGCACCCGGAAAGCGTTCCGATCAACATGTGGAACGAAGTCCGGGGTACGCCGGTGATGGAGAAGAGCCGGCCGCTGGAGCCGATCGCCTTCGTGCGGCTGGTCGCGCTGGCGCGCATTCTGATGCCGGAAAGCGTGGTGCGGCTTTCGGCTGGTCGCCATGCCATGAGCGATGAATTGCAGGCACTCTGCTTCCTGGCCGGCGCCAATTCGATCTTCACCGGCGACGTGCTTCTGACCACCGGCAATCCGGAGCGCAACAAGGACTTCGCGCTGCTGAAAAAGCTCGGCATGCGTGCCGCCGAAGCACCGGTCCATGCAGGCACCGGGCCGGATCAGAAATACCGCTCTCAGCCATCCCCGCCCTTGTCCGCGACTGGCGCGCTTTGAATACGCGCATCGTCGTCACCGGCACCGATACCGACATCGGCAAGACGGTCTTCGCCGCAGGACTGACCAGCCTGCTCGGAGCATCTTACTGGAAGCCGGTGCAAGCCGGACTTGGCGGAGAGAGCGACAGCGAAACCGTAATGCGGCTCGGCGACGTTTTGCCGGGCCGTATCCTGGCCGAGGCATGGCGGCTGAACACACCCGCCTCTCCACACCATGCTGCGGCGATCGACGGCGTCACGATCATCCCCGAAGAGTTGAATGTACCGGAAGTCGATGGGCCGCTGGTTATCGAAGGCTCCGGCGGTGTGCTGGTGCCACTGACACGGACCGCCACCTTCGCCGACATCTTCGCACGCTGGGAATTGCCCGTGGTCCTGTGCGCGCGCACCCGGCTCGGCACCATCAACCATACGCTTCTGTCACTGGAAGCACTGCGCGCCCGCAATGTTCCGGTCCTGGGAGTTGCCTTTATCGGCGGCGCCGAACCCGAGACCGAAAGCATAGTCTGCGAGATCGGCAGAACCAGAAAACTGGGACGCCTGCCCATGCTCGACCCGCTGACGCCCGCAGCGTTGCGGCAGGTCTTCACCGCTGCCTTTTCGGCTGACGACTTCTGAAAACTCAATCAGCGAATTGAGTTCGATCGAAGATGGGTATAGGCAAGGAACCACTACCGCGTTGGAACGTTCATGTGCGTTCCCTGCCGAGGCCGGCGTTCGTTTTGGCCTCCTTTCCATTTTCAGAAAGGCCTTCCCATGCACAATTTGCTGGCGTTCACGCCTGTCACCGTTACTGCAGAAGTTGGCGATAAGCGCGAAATCTCTTCGATTTGCGACATGATCGAATTCCTGACCGAGTGGGCCAAGACCGGCGAAAGCAAGACCTGGGAAATTGCGATGAAGGCCTGCAACGCCGCCCGGGCGGGAGAGCTCGACCCTCAGATCGCGCGGGACGCGTTTCTTGCCTTTGCCCGACGTTCCAAGATCCTCGTTCCCGAGGATACCAAAAACATCACTGTTAAGCCCAGCGTTGCAGGATTCGGTGGATTTGCCGTCTAGCACGGCGCCAATAGCCTCTACGCGCCAATAGCCTCTACGCACTTGCTCGACGTGCACAGCAGTTCGCCACGACGCAAAACATGTGTTGACTACGCACGCTAACTAATTGAAGTGACGGCAAGTGCGGACGTGGCGGAACTGGTAGACGCAAGGGACTTAAAATCCCTCGATCCTCGATCGTACGGGTTCGATTCCCGTCGTCCGCACCATACCGCCAACGACGCAGGTTCTTCTCAGCCGTTTCCTTTCGCAAACGATCTTGCTAGCCTGTCGTCATGAAAGCGATCGCCCCGAGGCCCATGGCAACCGCGTTTCTGCTTGGCCTGCCCTTGCTGGCGGGCTGCGGCTCGATGAAATCGGTCGACCCGGCGCAATACGCATCGATGAACTGCACCGAGCTCAATGTAGCGCTGGGCGAGTTGGCGACAGGCGTCACGTCCACGGCGATCAGCCGGGGCAATATCTCGAACACCCGCATCCCGTTCTGGCTGCCCGGCGGACAGAAAGCGGTCTCCGTGCTCAAGGATCGGCGAACGGCGGAAATCGAACGCCTGCAGGCGCAGGAGGCAGCCATCGAAGCAAGTCGCAAGCAGCGCTGCCGGGGCGAGCTCTAAGATAGCCGACGTGGCTTGTCCTCATCCTAGCCGAACAGCGTCGGGTTCAGCTTCAAATGCTGCAGCAGAAGAATCGTCTTGGCGTCGATGATGCGGCCGTCGGAAATCGCGGCCATCGCTTCGTCGACCGGCATTTCGAGCACTTCGATGTCCTCGCCCTCTTCCGGAGCGCCACCGCCTTCCGAAATGCGATCGGCCGGCGAATAACGCGCCGCGAACAACCATAGACGCTCGGTAACACTGCCGGGGCTCATATAGGGCGTGAACAGCAACTTCACGCCGTTCAGCTGATAGCCGAGCTCCTCTTCCGCCTCCTTGCGGATACAGGTCTCAGGATCATTCTTGTCCAACAGGCCAGCGCAGACTTCGATCAGTGGCTCCTTGTGACCGGTGACAAAGGCCGGCCAGCGGAACTGCCGCACCAGCAGCACCGTGCCGCGGTCGGGATCGAAGGGAAGGATAGCCGCCCCGTCACCACGATCATAGGTCTGGCGCACCTGAGTCTCCCAAAGACCATCGCGACGGCGGTAGTCGAAGGTGGTCTTTTTCAGGATGGCCCAGTCGTCGGAAAGGATTTCCTGCGTACGGATGCGGATGCGGTCGTCCATGCTTGCCTCGTTTCGGGGAATGGGCTGGGATAGCGTGCGATGAGCCGGACCGCAATGACGTCTGGTGGACTAGGCCGGGCGGCCTTGCAGCCATCTGGCACGCAAGGCAGCCGCAGCCTAGAAGAAGATCACATCAAACCGGAGCCATCATGACAGCCGCCCTCTTCCAGCCCATTTCGCTCGATGGCCTCGAATTGCCGAACCGCATCGCCGTGGCGCCGATGTGCCAATATTCGGCAGATGACGGCTCGGCCACCGACTGGCATCTCTACCACTGGATGAACCTTGCCATGTCGGGCGCCGGCATGGTCACGGTGGAGATGACCGATGTCGAGCGACGGGGCCGCATTTCCCATGGCTGTCTCGGCCTCTATTCGGATCACAATGAAGCAGCAGCCAGGCGCACACTGGATGCAGCCAGGCGGGTCGCGCTGCCGGGGGCCAAATTCGGCGTGCAGCTTGCCCATGCCGGACGCAAGGCCTCCTGCCAGCGGCCTTGGGAAGGCGGTGGCCCGCTGAAGCCGGAGCAGGATCCATGGCCGGTCGTTTCAGCCTCAGCCCTCGCTTACGACACCGGCTGGCAGGTGCCACACGAACTGAGCGACGAGGAAGTCCTTGGTGTCATCCAGCGCTTTGCGGACGCCGCAAAACGCGCCGATCGCGCCGGCTTCGACTTCATCGAACTGCACGCCGCCCATGGCTACCTGATCTTCCAGTTCCTGTCGCCACTCTCCAACCGGCGCACGGACCGCTGGGGCGGTTCGCTGGAAAACCGCATGCGTTTTGCGGTTGAGGTCGCCAGGGCCGTAAAGGCGGCAGCGCCGAGGCTGACACTGGGCGCGAGGCTTTCGGTAAAGGAATGGGTGGATGGCGGCTTCGACGTGCCGGACGCGATCGAAGTGGCGAAGGCGCTGAAGGATGTTGGTCTCGCCTATCTGTGCTGCTCCAGCGGCGGTAATTCTCCGCTTCAGAAGCTGCCGACCGGCGCAGGCTACCAGGTGCATCTGGGCGAAGCCGTCCGCAACGCGGTCGGCATCACCACGCGCACCGTTGGCCTCATCACCGATCCGGAGCACGCCAATGCTGTCGTCGCTGAAGGGAAAGCGGACATCGTGGCACTTGGACGGGCTTTCCTGGCTGACCCGCGCTGGGGTTGGCGCGCGGCGGCAAGTCTCGGCGAAAAGATCCAGCCGGCGCCGCAGCTCGCCCGCGCGGTCACCACCATGGAGCATTGGATCCGCGATGAGGACTGATTGGCCCGGCTCGCTTGCCGGCAAAGCAGGGTAAAAGGTTGAAATCCGTTTCAAAGTGCAGGAAAGTCTCAGCCAGGAGGAGTGCCGTCACCGGAGGCTGTCATGGCGAAGTTGACCTACAAGATCATCGAGCACGATGGGGGGTGGGCCTACAAGGTTGGCGACACCTATTCGGAAACCTTTCCGAGCCATTCCGATGCCCTTCAGGCCGCCAGAATCGCTTCCTCGGAACAGCAGATCGCCGGCCAGACCGACGGCATCGAATATGAGGACACCAACGGCAAGTGGCATTCGGAACTTGCCGACGGACGCGACAGGCCGGAAACCGAAGTGCAGGACGACCCGGCTGTCTGATCACGACCTCTCGGAGTTGACATTTTCAGGCGGAAACACGGCCTGCAAACGCACGCTCGGCGATGCGACGAACAAAAGCGGCTACCTGCTCGGGTCCGATGAATTGCGGCATGTGGCCGAGGTTTTCCGCGATCTCCAGATCCAGCCCTTCGATCTTCTGCTTGACCGGTGTGCCCTGCACTTCAAGCCTGATGATAGGGTCGACCCCGCCGAACAGAAGACCTGATGGCACTTTGATCTCGCTGTAGCGCTCCGACAGCCGCGGCAAATCCATCTCGATGACCGCGAAATCGGTCGCGCTGGCATAGTAGTGGCTCGGCCTCAACCCGATATAGCCACCATTCTCTGTCATGTAGTTTTCCGGCGGCGGATGCGGGGCAAAGATCAAGCCCATCGTCTTCATGCCGTATTTCAGCCCCGCCGGCGCGGAGACCGTATGCGCAAGGACAAAACGCTTGAGCGGCGAAGATACGAACAGCGCCTTGAATTCCGGTCTGAGATCGACCTCCTTATGGGTAAGCGCCGCCAGAAGCACGAGACCTGAGATCGCTTCCGGGTGCTCGACGGCAATCGCCAGCGCCACCGAACCACCCAACGAATGGCCGACGATGACCGGCTTTTCGAGGCCCAGTTTTTCCATGAAGGCGCAGATGATATCGGCCTGCTCCGGCAGACGCCCGGTCGAACCACGCGCACGCGTCGAATAGCCGGAGCCCGGCCGATCGAGTGCAATCAGCCGGTAGCCCGGCCCGAATACCTTGAACAATGGGTGCGTGAAATGGTGCAGCTGCGCGCCGAGCCCGTGGAGGAAAACGATAGGAGGACCCTCGCCCACGTCAACGTAATGGATACGGTTGCCTTTGATGTCGATGAATTTGCCTGCCGGCGGCATGGTGCGCTCTACCCAGGCAACGATGCGCCATGTCTTGAAGACAAAAAAAACAACAATGGCGAGACCGGCCAGAGCGAGAGCCGCAAGCAGCCAGAGAAGCGCGGTCAGCAACATCAGGAACCTCTAATCAGACCGTGCCATATCGGCGTGCCCGCTTCATCCATGTCAAGGCGGCAGCACCGCGCCAAGGAAGGAATACGGAGGAAAGCTCCGGGCGCATGCGGATCAGATATGGGCTCCCAACCCCAAAACGCAGAAAATCCGAACCGTTTCCGGTCCGGATTTCCTGCAAGTCCTTGAACACCCCGCCCAAAACCGGACCTTGCCGTGAAAGAATATCAAGGCAGGCCACGTGATGGCATACGGCAAATGCCGTATTTCGGATCTGTAGATCGGAAAATACCCGACGATCAGACGATTGGAGAGGGCATGCCGTGATCCTGGGCGTCGCACTCAGGCCAACGCAGCAATCTGCCTATCGCGGAAAGCTCGAGCTGTATCCGTCAGGATAATATCCGCCATCGCCACCATTGCCGTTCGGTTCGGCTTCGCCGGTGGCGGCGCGAAGGTCCTGGGAAACATCGTCGAGACGGGCAAGCAACTCGCGTGAGCCGTTACCCCGCGCGGCTTCGTTGCGAATCTGCCGGGCCTCGGACGCCAATTCGCGCGCCTTCGACGTGTCGATGAGATTGAGCCGCTCGGCATCCAGGATGCCCTGGCCGACACCATCGGCCTGATTGAAAATCACGCGTGCCATGCTGTTGTCAGGCATCGCAACCGCGTGAGCCGATTTGCGGGCTTGATGATGCTCTGCGGCCAGAGCGCCGTCGGCGACCGGAACCAGAGCAACAACAGAAGCAAGAAGAATTAGCCTGGAAGAAAAGGGAGACATGATTGTTCCTCCGCAATTGAGAACGAGCGACGTCCGCTCCGCAGCCCGTTCGGCTGCTGGATCGTCCAGTTCCACCTGTCGCGATTTGTTTTCTTCGCCGGAAGTTCCCGATCCGCACGACGAAAATGCCGTTTCAAGAAGGGTGTTCCAGCCTCACGGAAATATCATCCGCCGTGATGAAACAGGGAGCTCCGCCATGTCTCGATCGACGCTCCAGGTCGATGACGTCCGAAAGGCCAAGCCCCACAGCAATAAAAACGGGCGGCCCTCGCGAGCCGCCCGCCTGCCTTGTGCCAGCCGTGAGACGCTCAGCCGTGCAGCTTGGCAGTGATTTCAGCCACCCGCTTGCCCTGGAAGCGTGCGCCTTCAAGCTCCTGCGCCGAAGGCTGACGCGAACCGTCGCCATCGGAGGTCGTGGTCATGCCGTAGGGCGCGCCGCCACGGACGACATCGTTGCCCATCTGTGCCTGGTAGGCATAAGAAAGCGGCACGATGATCATGCCATGGTGCTGAAGCGACGCCTGCGTGGTGATGATCGCGAGTTCCTGGCCGCCATGCTGGGTGGCGGTGGACGCCATCACCGAGGCGACCTTGTTGACCAAGGCACCCTTGACCCAGAGCGGGCCGGTCTGGTCGAGGAAATTCTTCATCTGTGCAGCCATCATACCATAACGTGTCGACACACCGAAGATGATGGCATCGTAGTTTTCCAGTTCGAGCGGATCGGCGATCGGCGCGTTCTGATCGAGCTTGTAATAAGCTGCCTTGGCGACAGCTTCCGGCACCAGTTCGGCTACCCGCTTGATGGTCACATCGGCACCAGCCTCGCGCGCGCCTTCGGCAGCGGCCTTGGCCATCTGTTCCATGTGTCCCCAGCTTGAGTAGTAAAGCACCAATACCTTTGCCATGCCGGCATCTCCCAGATGATGGATCAAAAGGAACGTCGTCGTTCCGTTGCGCCGCAATCTAGTGTCCGGACCGTTCACCGGAAGCCGCCAAATCTGACACGCACTGTTCACCGTTTCAGGAGCATTGCCCACGCCCGGCCACCGCGCTATTCGACTGAGGCGATTTCGAAGAATTATTGCTGCTACCGGTGGTGGCCAACCGCCCGTCAAACGCGATCTTCGGCCAAAATCGATGCAATAATTCTTCGAAATCGCCTGAGTCCAATCCGGAGTGCGCCATGCCAGACATTGTTACAGCCGCCATGATCGTCATCGGCGACGAAATCCTGTCGGGGCGCACCAAGGACAAGAACATCGGCCACCTTGCCGACATGATGACGGCGATCGGTATCGACCTGAAGGAAGTCCGCGTCGTACCCGACGAAGAAGACGAGATCGTCGCCGCGGTGAATGCGCTGCGTGCCCGCTACACTTACGTCTTCACCACCGGCGGCATTGGGCCCACGCATGACGACATCACCGCCGACTCTGTCGCCAAGGCGTTCGGCGTGCCTTGCGAATATGATGCCAAGGCACTCGCTTTGCTTGCTGACAGCTATGAGAAGCGCGGCATCGAGTTCAATGATGCCCGCAAGCGCATGGCACGCATGCCGCGCGGCGCCGAGCACATAGACAATCCCGTTTCGGTCGCACCCGGTTTCCGCATCGGCAACGTCCATGTCATGGCCGGTGTGCCCTCGATCTTCCAGGCGATGCTGGACAATGTCGTGCCGACGCTGAAGACCGGAACGAAGCTGCTTTCCGCCACGGTGCAGTGCCCTTATGGCGAAGGCCGTATCGGCGGTCCACTTGCCGAAATCCAGAAAGCGCACCCGGACACCATCATCGGCTCCTATCCAAAATATGCAGACGGAACATTCTGGACGGAACTGGTCGTACGCGCGCGTTCACCCGAGGTGCTGGAAGCTGTTCGCGCTGAGATAGAAGCCATGGTGGCAGGGCTCACCAAGGAAGGCTGAGTTTGCTGGCCGACCGGGAACCTGTCCTATATCCTCGACGTTCTAATCATATCCGGGAAGTGCTCGACATGTCCGCTGTGGACGATGCCGGCAACGGACGGAGAGTGCAGGAGGAGGGTTCCATGCCGTTCAAGACCATCGTCGCCATCGTGCAGAGCGAACAGGACGCCGAGCGCGTGCTGGATGGCGCCATCGCGCTGGCATCCCGCTTCAAGGCGCATGTCATCGGTGTCCACGCAGAGGCGCTGCCGATGCCCTACACTTCGGCCACCGGCTTCCCCGACACCGAATTCATGCAAGTCTCGGCCGACCTCAACAAGGAACGCTCGGCCAAGCTGCGTACCGTCTTTCAAAAGAAACTGCAGCCCTCCGGCCTCTCCTTCGAATGGCGGGCCGAAGAAACATTCTCGGGCGACAGCGCGCTCTCCAGCCTCGCCAGTGTGCGAACCGCGGACATTGTGGTTGCCGCCCAGCGTGATGCCGACAGCGACACCAATGCCGATATCGGTTCACTCGTCTATGACGCGGGTCGGCCGGTGCTTGTAGTGCCGCACAGCGGACCGATCGCCGCCAGCTTCCGCCATGTGATGCTGGCCTGGAACGGCAGCCGCGAGGCGGCGCGTGCGGCTTTCGATGCCCTGCCTTTCATGATCGAGGCCGAAAAGGTCGAAGTCTTCGTGGTCGATCCCGGCGAAGACAGCGACGAGGAAGGACTGGGAGGCGCTGGAATTGCAGCGGCCCTGACCCGCCATGGCGTGAAAGCCAGCGTGGCGACCCGGCAAGCAAAGGGCGGCACCGTCGAGGATGCCGTTCAGAACCGCCTTGTCGAGACCGGAGCGGATCTGATCGTCATCGGCGCCTACAGCCACTCCTGGATGCACCGATTGCTCTATGGCGGCGTGACAAGAACCGTGTTGCGTTCCTCGCCGGTGACGGCGTTCCTATCCCGGTAGCGCGGAAGCGATCCCTTTCAGAAGGCCGGTCAGAGGCATAATGGCGTGGCAACGCGCTTCATGGCCGTGGATATCCTGGCACCACGCCACCGCGCCCACTGCACACCTCTTGCCAAAGGCGCAGCTTTCCGGCTAATTCCGCCCGCATTCCTCAAATCCTGCGCGCGACCGGCGCGCCTGCGGAGTGCGCGATGTCCCTACCCGAAAAGGCCTTTCCCGTTTCCTGGGACCAGTTCCACCGCGATGCGCGTGCGCTCGCCTGGCGGCTGTCCGGCGTCAATGGACAATGGAAAGCAATCGTCTGCATCACCCGCGGCGGGCTGGTGCCCGCGGCAATCATCTCGCGCGAGCTCGGCATCCGCATCATCGAGACGGTGTGTGTCGCTTCCTACCACGACTATACATCCCAGGGGCAGTTGCAGGTTCTGAAGCATATCGAGCCTTCGCTGCTCGCTGATGATGGCGTCGGCGTCCTCATAGTCGACGACCTCACCGACACCGGCAAGACAGCCGGCATCGTTCGCGCGATGATGCCAAAGGCGCATTTCGCCACCGTCTACGCCAAGCCGAAGGGTCGCCCTCTGGTCGATACCTTTGTCACTGAAGTCAGCCAGGATACCTGGATCTACTTCCCATGGGATATGGGTTTCACCTACCAGAAGCCGATCGCCGACGACCACGCCGGCTAGACTGACTTACAGTTTCTTTGCCGTTCCGAACGGCTTCGCTCAAGCGGCGCGCATCCGAATCAAGGACACGGGCCTCGCCTGAACGATGGGCGTTGGCCATCGGCAAGGCGGAAATGTTCCTTTTTCAGCCCGCTTTGCACAGTTTTTCCCGCCTGCACGCATGTTTTTCGGAAGTTGTGTGCGGTTTTTACTTTTGTTTCGCAAAATAGCGCCCATATTTCGTGAGACGGCAAAGAAGTTTCGGTTTCTTGCGGTGACTTTCGAATGTTGAACGGACCTCTAGCAAACGCCAATCTGGCCGAAAGGGTAAGAAAACTTTTCGGCACGGTTCCGCTACGCCTGCAGGTCGCCGCCCTGCCCTGGCGCTCGCATGGCCGTTCCATCGAAGTGATGCTCATCACCAGCCGCGATACCGGCCGCTGGGTTCTGCCCAAGGGTTGGCCGGAAGCACGCGAACCGCTGTGCGAGGCGGCAGCCCGCGAGGCGGGCGAGGAAGCCGGGCTGAGAGGTGCCGTTTCGACGCTCGAAGTCGGCCGCTACTTCTACGCCAAGGCCTTGTCGACCGGCCAGCAGGTGCCTTGCGAGGTGCTGGTGTTTCCGCTCAAGGTCACGGATGTGGCCTCCAAGTGGAAGGAACGGCATGAGCGCGAGCGCAAATGGGTGACACCAGCCCAAGCCGCCCGCATGGTCAACGAGCCGGATCTTGGCCAGATCATTGCGTATTTCGGTGAAAATCCGAAGCGTTTCGCCGCCTGAGTCTCTTCGCAGACGCCATTTCAGCCGCCGCACCAATGCCGCCCGACCGGAACCAAGACGGTTCGGCCGAGTTTATTGTCGTCTTTGTCTCGGGCAGAGCTGGAGATGAGCGATGTCATTCTATGACAGTGCTTCCGGTACGGTGCGGCGGATCTATGAAAGCCGGATCCATACTCCGCCAATTCTTAGTGCCGCGGCCGATTTCCCCAATTCTTCACGTTTCACCGATGCATGGCAGGCAATCCGCGACGAGGCGCTTGTCGTGCGAACGGAAAAAGTGCCGCGCTTTCACGAGATCATGCCCGAACAGGCCGACATCTCTGCCAATGACGGGCTGGACTGGCGCATGTTCGTGCTCAAGGCCTATGACATCCCGGTGGCGGCAAACCTTGCGCGTATGCCGGTGCTCGCCTCGATCCTTGCCGAGTGTCCGGAGGTGAAGTCGGCGGCGGTCTCCTTCCTCGCTCCCCACAAGCATATCCCGCGCCATCGCGGTCCGTTCCGCGGCATCATGCGTTTTCATCTAGGGCTGCAGATTCCACGCCTGCCCGGCGGCAGACCGGCGACGATCATGATGATCGATGACGAGGAGCACCGCATCTCCGATGGTGAATGCCTGTTGTGGGACGACACCTATCCGCACGAGGTCATGAACCTGTCCGATCAGCCGCGTACGGCGCTACTTCTGGACGTATGGCGTCCGCATATGCCAGCCGACATGGAAGTGCTGTCGCGCGCGATCGTCAGCGTCGTCCAGCTTGGCATGCGTTATCGTGGGGTATCCTATTCAGCCTGACCGATAGCCTTGTTCATCGCCGACCAGCCTCAAGTCTCGCCCTGCGATGAAGACCCGGCGGCTTCATCGAGTGGTGCCGCACGTTTTGGCGAACCACCGGCGGTCGGGGCGCCCGTGCCAGACCATTCGCGGATCATCTTGAGCGCCGCCGGCTTCAGCGGCTTCCATTCGAGTTCGCCGCCTTCGCGCAATTCGTCATCCCATTGCTGGGACAGTGTCACGTTCTCGAAACCGGTTTCGGAGCCGCCCTCATCCAGCGGCCATTGCGTCTGAGTCGGGCCGGGAACCAGCAGACCGCCCATCGGCGCCGCCGCATAGTCGCAGATCGCCGGGTCGCAGCATTCATCGACCAGCGCGGCAAGCAATACGAGTGATGGAGCAACAAACAGCCCGACGACTTCGCAGTCGGCGGACTTGCGGACGAAATAGGCTTTCAACTGTCACCCCAGTTGCGTGACGGCCGTTCCCTCTCAGCCATATTTCCCCCGCGCCTCTTTTACGCGCGCGGGCTGAACAAGCAAGCCGTCACCGGCAAATTACCGGGGGCGGCAATCACTTTTTCCAGATGATTTTCTCCCCATTATCCACATATGTGACACACAATATATTGGGGTCACAAAATCTACAAAAACGAACTCTTGACGCCTTGGGGCGAGTCGACTTTTATAGGTCATGTGCTCGTGTTTCGGGCGCGACCGGAAAGTTTCGAGGCCGGTCTTTTTCCCAGGAATTTGTGCGTTTTCGCTCGTTTTCCGCCTTAACCACTAGGCCGGCGGAGGCGTGGTGTTTGTCGGGTTCGAAACACCGAAAAGGAGACATTTACGGCTGGAATAAATGACCTGTTAACACTATATTTAGTGTTTGCAGCCAAGCTCAGCCCTAGATAATGTGAAGACCCCTCCAATGAGGGAATCGGAAATTTTTCAGATTTGAGGGACCCGCGCGGGTCTGTCGGCAGGCTGATCAAGGCTTCGCAAGAAGCAGAAAACGGCAAGTCGACGGCAGGGCGCGGCGAGGAACCCCGGCTGTTGCGAGGCGGCCGGAAAACTGGGACGTGCGCTTTTTGGAAAGGGATCGGGCAAACACCCGCAAAAAGCGCTATATATAGACAAGAAGGAACCACGACGATGCGCATCGAGCGGCGTTTCACCAAGCCAGGACAATCGGCTTATGCGGAGATCGAATTCCGCAAGGCGCTTTCCGAGATCAAGAATCCGGATGGCTCCGTGGTGTTCCGCCTCGACGACATCGACGTGCCCGCGCAGTTCTCGCAGGTTGCGGCCGACATCCTGGCACAGAAATATTTCCGCAAGGCGGGCGTGCCTGCGCGTCTGAAGAAGGTCGAAGAGAACGACGTCCCCTCTTTCCTCTGGCGTTCGGTCGCCGACGAAGCCGAGTTGGCCAAACTGCCCGAGAACGAGCGCTATGGTTCGGAGCGCGACGCCCGCCAGGTTTTCAACCGTCTCGCAGGCACCTGGACCTACTGGGGCTGGAAGGGCGGCTATTTCGCTTCCGAGGAAGACGCTTCCGCCTTCCGCGACGAGCTGGCCTACATGCTCGCCACCCAGCGCGTGGCGCCCAATTCGCCGCAGTGGTTCAACACCGGCCTGCACTGGGCCTACGGCATCGACGGCCCCGGCCAGGGCCACTATTACGTTGACCCCTTCACCGGCAAGCTGACCAAATCCAAGTCGGCCTACGAACATCCGCAGCCGCATGCCTGCTTCATCCAGTCCGTCGGTGACGACCTCGTCAACGAAGGCGGCATCATGGACCTGTGGGTGCGCGAGGCGCGCCTGTTCAAATACGGCTCCGGCACCGGCTCGAACTTCTCCTATCTGCGTGGCGAAGGCGAAAAGCTTTCGGGCGGCGGCAAGTCGTCAGGCCTGATGAGCTTCCTGAAGATCGGCGACCGCGCCGCCGGCGCCATCAAATCGGGCGGCACGACACGCCGGGCCGCCAAGATGGTCATCGTCGACGCCGACCACCCCGATATCGAAGCCTTCATCGACTGGAAGGTGAAGGAGGAGCAGAAGGTCGCCTCGCTGGTCGCCGGCTCCAAGATCGTCAAGAAGCACCTCGACGCCATCATGAAGGCCTGCGTCAACTGCGAAGGCCAGGACGACGACTGCTTCGACCCAGCCATCAACACCGCGCTGAAGCGCGAGATCAAAGCCGCCAAGAAGAACGCGGTACCGGAGAACTACATCCAGCGCGTCATCCAGTTCGCGCGCCAGGGCTACACCGCGCTCGACTTCAAGACCTACGATACCGACTGGGATTCGGAGGCCTATCTCACCGTCTCCGGCCAGAACTCGAACAACTCCGTCTCGCTGAAGGACGACTTCCTGCGCGCCGTCGAGACCGACGGCGACTGGCACCTGACCGCCCGCAAGGACGGCAAGGTCTTGAAGACGCTGAAGGCCCAGGATCTGTGGGAAAAGATCGGCTACGCCGCCTGGGCTTCGGCCGATCCGGGCCTGCACTTCAACACCACCATGAACGACTGGCACACCTGTGCGTCGGCCGGGGCCATCCGCGCGTCGAACCCGTGCTCGGAATACATGTTCCTGGACGATACCGCCTGCAATCTGGCTTCGATCAACCTGCTTCCCTATCGCCAGGAAAATGGCGAGATCGACATCGCAGCCTATGAGCACACCACCCGTCTGTGGACCATCGTGCTCGAGATCTCGGTGATGATGGCGCAGTTCCCATCCAAGGAGATCGCCAAGCTCTCCTACGATTACCGCACGCTCGGCCTCGGCTATGCCAATATCGGCGGCTTGCTGATGACCTCCGGCATTCCCTACGACTCGGCAGAGGGTCGCGCCATCTGCGCGGCGCTCACCGCGATCATGACCGGCGTCGCCTATGCCACCTCGGCCGAGATGGCCTCCGAACTCGGAGCCTTCCCGGACTATGACCGCAACGCCGTCAACATGCTGCGTGTCATGCGCAACCACCGCCGCGCCGCCTATGGCGACAAGGACGGCTACGAAAAGCTGGCGGTCAATCCCGTTCCGCTCGTCCATGCCGACCTGGCGCAGGCCGAGCTCGGCCAGCATGCCAAGGCGGCCTGGGACCGCGCCATCGAGCTCGGCGAAGAGCACGGCTACCGCAACGCGCAGGCAACCGTGATCGCACCGACCGGCACGATCGGCCTGGTGATGGATTGCGACACCACCGGTATCGAGCCCGATTTCGCGCTGGTGAAGTTCAAGAAGCTGGCCGGCGGCGGTTATTTCAAGATCATCAACCGTGCCGTGCCCGAGGCATTGCGTACGCTCGGCTATTCGGAAAGCCAGATCGCCGAGATCGAGGCCTATGCCGTCGGCCACGGCAACCTCAACCAGGCGCCCGCCATCAACCCGTCGTCGCTGAAGGCCAAGGGCTTCACCGACGAGAAGATCGAGGCGGTGAACGCAGCGCTGAAGAGCGCCTTCGACATCAAGTTCGTCTTCAACCAGTGGACGCTCGGCGCCGACTGGGTGAAGGAGACCTTCGGCTTCACCGACGAACAGCTCGGCGACTTCTCCTTCGAGATGCTGCCGGCGCTGGGCTTCTCCAGGAAGGAGATCGAGGCTGCCAACGTCCATGTCTGCGGTGCGATGACGCTGGAAGGTGCTCCCTTCCTGACGGTCGAGCACTATGCGGTGTTCGATTGCGCCAATCCCTGCGGCAAGATCGGCAAGCGTTACCTGTCGGTGGAAAGCCACATCCGCATGATGGCGGCAGCCCAGCCTTTCATCTCGGGCGCCATCTCCAAGACCATCAACATGCCGAATGAAGCGACGGTCGAGGACGCCAAGAGCGCCTACATGCTGTCGTGGAAGCTCGCGCTCAAGGCCAACGCGCTCTACCGCGATGGCTCGAAGCTGTCGCAGCCGCTCAACGCTTCGCTCATCGCCGATGACGACGAGGACGAAGACGACGCCGTCGAAGCGCTGATCGCCGCGCCCGCCGCCGCGAAGGCCGTGCAGGTGACGGAGAAGATCGTCGAGCGCGTGGTGGAACGGCTCTATCGCGACCGCGAGAAGCTGCCGAACCGCCGCAAGGGCTACACCCAGAAGGCGATCGTCGGTGGTCACAAGGTCTACCTGCGCACCGGCGAGTTCGATGACGGCCGCCTCGGCGAGATCTTCATCGACATGCACAAGGAAGGTGCTGCCTTCCGCGCCATGATGAACAACTTCGCCATCGCCATCTCGCTGGGTCTCCAGTACGGCGTGCCGCTGGATGAATATGTCGAGGCCTTCACCTTCACCAAGTTCGAACCGGCCGGCATGGTCGTCGGCAACGACGCCATCAAGAACGCCACCTCGATCCTCGACTATGTGTTCCGCGAACTGGCGGTTTCCTACCTGTCGCGGCACGACCTCGCCCATGTCGACCAGTCGGACCTCGACAAGACCTCGCTCGGCAAGGGCATCACTGAAGGCAAGACGACGCCGTTCTCCAAGGGGCTCTATCGCGGCGTCTCGCCGGTGAAGCTGGTGTCGAACCTCGGAGCCGAGCCCAAGGGCTTCGGCGGCAGCCAGGCACCCGCCGCCCCTGCCCGCCCGGCATCGACCGCCTTCGCAGGCTCCAACGTGCTGGCGTTGAAGCCGAGTGCCGAAGACGCGCTTGCCTACAAGCGTGACTATGAGGAGCGCGCGAAGGAACTGGCCGAGGACATCGCTTTCGAAGAAGTCACGGAAGACACCGCGACTTCGGCGCTGTTCACCGACGCAGCCGCACAGGAAGCCGCCGAGGCGAAGAAGCTCGCCGCCGACCGCCGCGCCAAGTCGCTGCTGCAGGGTTACACCGGCAACAGCTGCTCGGAATGCCAGAACTTCACGATGGTGCGCAACGGCACCTGCGAGAAGTGCGACACCTGCGGCGCGACCAGCGGGTGCAGCTGATAGTCGTTTAAAATCATAATTGTGACAAGTAACGAGGTTTGTCCCAGCAGCGATCAACATGTCCGCAAAAGGTAGATCGGTTTGTCCAACACCTTTGGAGGAACCAAATTCGAGTGATCTGATGGCCGGATTTGGAACGCCCAAGACAACAAATGCTTTCGAGTTCGGAAACTCATGATGACAAAGGGCGGGCGACTTAAGTGCGACACCTGCGACCGCATGAGCGAGATACGAGTGCAAATGCCGTAATTGGTGGGAGACCCAAAGTTCTGTACTTAGGAGCCAAAGTTCCAACCCAAACCTAGCAAAATCAGGCACTTGTCAGAAACGACAAACCTGCAAGACAACCTGGAGCGGCTTCCGAACCGCTCCCCTCAAAGATGAGGTCTTAAGAACTGTCCCGGGCGCTTTATCGGCGTCCGGGAAATCGCAAAAGGAACAAAATAGAAACATGCCGTACTTGGGGAGGTGCGGCCTGGATTTTCTCAGGGTCATTCAAAGGACGACACCATGCCCGCCTATCTAACATTCTTCCCCCTCGGGAATGCCGACACGACGCTGATCCGACTCGCTAACGACGATTTGATCCTGATGGATTACGCGAACATGCGAGTTGCTAGCGACTCGACGGACAAGCGTATTGACCTACCAAAGGCACTCCGCGAAGAGCTGGATGATGCTGGCCGTGAATCGTTTCGGGGAGTCGCCTTCACTCACCTCGATGACGATCACATCTGCGGTGCCCGCGACTTCTTCTGGTTTGACCACGCCCGGATCCTTCAAGGAGATGACCGCGTAAAGATCGATGAGCTGTGGGTGCCCGCGGCCGCGATTACCGAGACCTCCCTCGAGGGTGATGCCTGGACTATTCGGGCCGAAGCGCGTCACCGTCTGAAAGAAGGCTACGGCATCAAGGTCTTCTCACGCCCCGAGAGGCTCGCCGCGTATCTCGCTGAATGGGACCTTACCGTAGAGGATCGGGCCGACTGTATCGTCAATGCTGGCGAACTCGTTCCAGGGTTTTCGAAATGGGACGCGGGACAGGTAGAGTTCTTCGTCCACAGTCCATTCGCTTGGCGAACCGACGAAGGTCTCGAAGACCGGAATGAATGCTCCATTGTTGTGCAAATGACGGCACGGGAGGGCTTGAGCGAGAGCTATGCCCTTTTGGGAGCTGACATCGACCATGAGTCACTGTCGCAGATCGTCCGCACATCAAGGAACCATGGAAATGAAGACCGTCTGCGCTGGGACATACTGAAGCTCTTCCACCATTGCTCTTACAAGTCCCTGTCGCCTGAAAAAGGCGAAGACATCACGGAACCCGTCGAGGATGTGAAATGGCTGTTCGAGGAGCTTGCACGCCAGCAAGAGATCATCGTTTCTCCGAGCTGGCCCATTCCCGCGAAGGGAACGCCTGAGGACGAGGATAAGCAGCCTCCACACCGACAGGCTGCGAATTACTACAAGAAGATCATCAAAGACTCGAACGGACAGTTCAAGGTCACGATGGAAACACCGACGGAATTCAAGCCAAAACCGATCAAGCTGAAAATCTCAGCGACCGGGGTAGCGGTGGTGATGACCACTGCGGCGACCGTTGCAAGTGTAGCCTCGGCCACTACGACACGAGCGGGTTAACGCATGTGGCGGCCGGAAGCGAGCGAGCCAATTACAACAGATGAGCTCGCCATCCCCCTGGCACGCGCTTTCGCGATCCATGTCGCGAAGGCATGCTCGGATTTTGCGCGGCCAATTGAATGCCGCAAGTTGCCCACGAAAGGGGTCGAGATCGTCACCTTTGAGATCGACATTGGGGTGCCACAGCGTCCGGTCTACCCGATCAACGCCACAGAGGCGGTCTCCGTCTGCTTCATGCCAGACAACAGCGCTCCTCCGTTGATCGCCATAGGGCGGTCCGACTTTCCGGACACTCCCCACCAGAATCTTGTGCCGGAAGGTTTCCCGAGTCTCCTATGTGTGGACGACCGGCCGTGGCAAGACATCCGTGGCGGCTACACAGCCTCCGAACTCATGGCTCGAATCCAAGTCTGGTTCATAAAGGCTTGCGAAGGCGAGCTTCATGGAGATGACCAGCCCTTCGATTCTTTCTTCCTCTATGACGGGAACCACGAGATCATCGTTACCCAGGACGCGGTCAAGGCCATGAGCGTCAACGGCAAGCTTAGCATTTGGACCGCCGACCAGCTGCAGCGTTTCCTGATAATCACCAGTGCGGGCAAAGGGCAGGATGCGAAAGGACAGCTACACTTGCATGTTCTGTACTTGGACGTAGCGCCGGAAACGATGAAGCGGATGCGCAAGGCACCTAGAACGCTAGGTCAGCTTGCGAATCTATTGGCAGCAAGAAATGCCGACCTGGTCGCGCCCTTGAAGCAATCGATCATCGAATGGCTTGGTGCCGGCAAGACCGATGAGGACGTACGATGGCTTACCTGCATCCTGGTAAGCCTACCCCAAATACATCCGCGCACCGGAGAGATCGGTGCAGCACGGCCAATGGCTTTTCTGTGCACCGCCAGTCCAGGCAATATTGGCGAAGCGATGGGTGTTCTGAGCAGGAACGCGTCAGACGCGGCAAAGGCGGTCCGCTATGTGCCGTTGATGTTCCCCAAGATTGAGACTGACGGGCTGGACAGTTTTCCCATTGAAGTTGCACCTGTTCACTTGGAGATGGACGCGAAAGCTGCGTCGATCATCTCGGGGAGGCATGCTGACCTTCGCGAATTGGTGATCGTCGGTGGCGGTTCACTCGGCTCACACCTCATCGAGTACCTATCCAGGGAGGGATTGTTTCGCTGGACGGTAGTCGACAATGACGCCTTCCTGCCCCACAACGTCGCCCGACATACGTTGACACGAGACCACTTCGGACAAGGCAAGGCGGGAAACCTCGCCGTGCGATTGGTACATATTCGCCACGATGCAACGCCGCGAGCGATCCGGGAAAACGTCCTGGACAGTGCTCCAAGCGATGAGCTTGTTGAGGCGTTTCGACACGCCGACATCATCCTAGATGCATCGGCCTCCGTCCCGGTCTCTCGTCAGCTGTCAGACTCCCCGTACCAGGCCCGACGGATGTGCGCCTTCTTCACCCCCGATGGCCGTTCGGCCGTTTTAATGGCTGAGGCAGCAGACAGGTCGGTGACCCTGCGAGACATCGAGGCAACCTACCTCCGAGAGATCTTGGCCAACCCTAGGCTCAAGGATCATCTCAGACCAGGTCAGCAGCTGCGATACACAGGAGCGTGCCGCGCCCTCACCAACAAAATACCAGCATCGTCCATCGCCGTTTTGTCAGGGCTTCTAGCGGCAGGCATCGCTGAATCATCGAACAGTGACTCCGCTGCGCTGCGTTTCTGGACGATGCGGGACGACGGCAGCATCGATTGTGTGAACACTCCCCCTTCGACGGTCAAGAATACTATCGCCGGATGGACCATAACTATTCCGAGTGGATTGCGAGAGGAACTTAGCGCGAGGCGCGATGAGTCCTTGCCGAGTGAGACCGGCGGTCCCCTTGTCGGTGTAGTCGACTACCAAGCAAAGCATCTCGCAGCGGTTCACGCCCTTGCCGCTCCATCGGACAGTGCCGGAACGAAGACAGGATTCGTCCGCGGCACACGTGGCCTGCAGCGCCTGATCGAAGACGCGCAAAACCAATCCGGTGGTCAGGTGCGATACATCGGTGAGTGGCACTCACATCCAAAGGGAGTCTCGGTGGCCCCCAGCGCCACGGACCTGGACCAAATTTGCCAACTATCACTTGTCGCAGACCTCGATGGCCTTCCTGCTTTGTCGTTGATCGTAGGGGAGCAGGGGTTGGGAATGCTCGTCGGCGAGGTGGTATAATGGGTGGCGGGGGTACTGACGACAAAATGAGGATCGGCCTCGCTCTTTCTGGAGGAGGATTCCGTGCGGCTGTATTCCATCTCGGCGTGCTCAAGTTCCTTGCGGATGAGCACCTTTTCGAACAGGTGACCCAGATTTCGACTGTCTCGGGCGGCAGTCTCGTCACTGGCGCAATCTTATCTTCCGCTGGAGGGAAATGGCCCTCGTCATCGCAGTTTTTGCAGTCCGTCTATCCGGCTGTAAGGGAACTACTTTTGTCGGGTGACCTTTTTAGCTTCCGAGCGTTAGGGGCGCGTGGACTTCTACACAATCATATCGGTGTCCTCGGACACCGTGCGCGCGTACTTGCCTGGCTGATTAGCGAGCGATGGCAGGTCAGACTCCGGCTCTCTGAACTTCCCGAAAGTCCGGTCTGGCATATCAACACAACGTGCCTGGAAACAGGAAAGAACTGGCGTTTCACAAGGGATTCTATGGGCGACTGGCAGTTCGGTCGGCACTATTGCCCTGATTTTTCGGTAGCCGAGGCGATGGCGGCCTCAGCGGCGGTCCCCTATGTAATTGGCGGGCTTCGGCTTCGGTTGCCTCAAAACGGTTGGTGGCAGACGGATCCGGCCACCAAAACTCCTTTGCGCCAATGTGAACCCAAACACTCAACCGTGCATCTCTGGGACGGTGGGGCATATGAAAACATGGCTCTAGAGTGTTTGTATAAACCTGCTGATGGTCTTCAAGGCTGCGATATCCTTATGGTCAGCGACGCTTCCGCGCCGCTTGGCCCTCCTACAGGAATGTTTAAAAGCATGCTGAAAGGCAGGTTGGCCTCCCCTCGCCTACTTGATGTTGCGGGAGACCAAATCAGGGCGTTGCGATCGCGGATGTTGATGAGGGCAATCACCCAAGGCGAAATCAAAGGTTTCCTTTTCAGGCTTGGGACTTCCGCGAGGACATTCGCGAAAACGCCGGGAGCGCTCGACGGACTTACGGATGAAGAGTGTCTGTACTGTCTGAACTACCCGACACATCTCGCAAGAATGGAATGCGGCGACTTCGAGCAGCTTGCCCGGCACGGGTATGAGGTGGCGCAAATGACCGTAAAGACTCGACCAGAATTCGCACAGGAATTGCCGCCGCAAACTGAACACGCCCTTTCGATGTGAATTAGACTGTCGCCATGACTGACAACACCAAAGCTGACGAGACCGCAGAAGAAACTCAACTCAACGAGCCCGCAGGCGCAACTTTGCCGATCAACCTATGTGTCACTGTGTCCGGCCTCGCCGAAGAAGACGGTACTCGGCTCGGACAAGCGGTGCTGGGGGCTGCCAGAGCGATCAGCAGACATATCGATCTCGAAAGACTCGACGGGATCACCTTGTCCTCAGATTATGAAGGCGCTTTGGCCTCTCTAGATCGAGGCTACGAAACGTCTCACGTGCTCGCTCCCAGTTCGGAGTTCGTGATCGGTATCGCAATGACGCCAACCGTTCGCCGGGATGGCATGATCAAGTCCCGTATAGTGTTGAATGCCAACATCATTTGGCCAATCCAAGATGTCGACGACGAGCTTTTCCAGAGGTCAGTCCATATAATCGCACACGAGTGTGCCCACGTCGAAGTTACTATGATGACTGACAGGGCGTTTCCGAACCTCCTGCTTACGGAACAGTTCGGAGATCTTCTGCAGCATTCCAAGCGGGAGGTCACCTGGGCGTGCTGGGACGAATACGCAGCCTGCCGTATCTCCGCCGATTGGGGAGAGGACCCGCTGGACAGTTATGCGGAGATGCTGATCTCGACGATGACTTCGATCCGCGAAAGAGCCAACGAATTGATCCGAGCCTATCGTGTGCATGGCGATCACGGGCAGATAATCGTTGAGGTTACCGGACAGTACGGGAATCTGATGAAGTATGCCAGCTATCTAGCTGGCCATATCGACGGCGTCGGTCGGAGCCTGGCGGATGTGCATGCCGTCGATGCAGCCCTTCGAGAGCATTGGTTTCGCCCCTTTTTCGAACGGTTGCATGGCGCGCTTCAGGGAATTTGGACCGAATACGGAAAGTGGACCGACCACTCCAGGTTCGAGTTGGTAGGAGCAATATTGGAAGATGTCCTCGCTGAGATCGGCATGACATTCTACTACGGGCCCGACGGAGAACTTGGTTTCAAGTTACCTTATCGGCGAGACACCATGCCTGCAGGGGCTGAGTGGCTTGCGGCACAGTAAGCACAAAAGCGCAATCGACGTCTGGGAAGACTAGAAAATGTTTTCCCAATTGCAACGACTTTGGGAATTACTCAGGTACGGGACGGTGGCCTTTCCACACGCTGCGCTTCCAAGGCTGGGTTGGGAAAATGACATATAGAGCTAACTAACAGTGCGTGTTAAACACGCAGATCCAATGTGAACTGGATCAGTCGTCATCGGATGCACTAAGGGCGGGGAGTTGAGCTGAATGGAAGTTGCGGACGCAGTAGAAAAAGAGAAGGGACCGGCACCCGTAGGCCCAGTCCCCATATCGGTGTCTGAGGCAGATGTATCTGGAGCGAACCAGACAGGGAAAGTGGCCCTCAGCGCATGTGATACCTATATAGCGGCCGACCGTCGAATTCAAGACGAAAAATCGCTCCCCAAAAACTCCGTCATTTTGATCAACACGACGGTAAGCGCTCCACGGATGTCCCGCTACGCAACAATCATTGGAACCGACAAGAGGCTGGCTCTCCGCCTTCATACTTGGAACGCGGCTGTCGCCGCTTCCCTGCTTCCAACGCTTCAGCTTGCCGAAGTGGCGATCAGAAACTTTGCCCTTCAACGCGTCAAGGCGTTCTACAAAAGTCCCCGTTGGTACGAATGTCCGAAACTGATTCGAAAAATCGGAGGTGCGGATTCCCAGATGGGCACTCTATTGACCCGAGCCTATCAAGACGAGGTAGCAGCTGGACGAAGCGGCGACCTCTCCAACTTCATCACCAGCGAACTGCCATTCGGGTTCTGGGTGAACGTCTTCACGTCAAGGTTCTCGAACGAGCTTTGGAGTCGCCCACTCCATACGTACAGCACGAGTATCCCGCGCGGAGCAACTCTTCAGACGCTCTACGATGGTGTTGATGACGTGCGAGCCTTCCGCAATAACGTAGCGCACCACAAGAATATCATCTGCAAACCAGTTGAGCAGAATTTCCGGAGGACGCTCGAGGTCCTTTCATGGTTCTGCAGATCGAGCAGCGATTTCGCACGCCAGACCTCGACCTTCCCAATGGTCTGGGCTTGTTGCCCCATCGATCCCGAGTTGCTAAGCCCGCCGCCTCGAAACTAATGACTGGCACGGTACACATTGCGGTCGTTCGTCTTTTCGTGGATGTAGCTGCCGGTCGCGGACTTTTGAATCGTTGTGATTGAAGCGTATCACGGTCAAGGTGTTTGACTTAGACGTCTTTCCAAGGTGGCCTCCTATAAACCGAGAGAACGAACCGGAAACTTTGTTCTTTCCGCTGGGGGCTCGAGCGCTGTATGTTTGAGACGAATCTAAATCAGAGACAACGGCGTGGTGAAAGATCCTTTCAGCTCATCTAACACCGCCACGAGGCATCTTCTCGAACAGGAACAGCTTGCGAAAACATACGGCGTTGGGAACTATGCTTCCGAAATAGCGCGCGTGGCGGCCGGCGTTTCTGCCCTGCCTGGCGATTACGGGTCGACCATCGCCGCCCATGCAGCTGGACTTGGTACCTTATCACAATCGCTCAGGGACACGGCACTAGGTCTTACCTACAGCGACAAGGCGATCATGGCGGAGATCGCCGCATCGTCGCGATCGATGCTAGACAGGGTTGCTGCCCTGACCCTGCCTGCTTATTCGCCTGGACTGAACCTTACCTATGAGCCCCTGCGTATAGCCCAAACGGTCGCAGGAATCGGAGTTGACGATACCACGTTCCGTTCTATCGCGGTTCTCGGCGATCGCTTCCGCCGTCCCGAGTTAGACGAGATATCCAGGATCGGCGGCAACCTCCAAGCCTATATCAACGACACGTATGGCCTAAACAACTCGTCGCTGCTGGAGTCACTGACCGCCATAAAACAGCCATGGCTGGACATCCACGACACTGCAGCATCCATCATGGGCTTCGCCAAGCTCCAGGGTATCGGCCATTTGGTAGTTTCGGTCCCCTCCTTTGATATAGGTGTCGCGACTACCCTGCGTTCCGATTTTGGTGATTGGCGAGATCCTATCACGTGGCCAACCAATTTAGGGACGGATGTCGGTGTCCGCGCGGCCCTTTATTTGGACCGTGGCTTCAATTCAGCTCTGACTGAATTCCCTGTCGAGGCCTTCGGTGAGGGACTCGAAGCATCCGGGCTTCATGATAACACGCCCGTACTGGTCGCCGCATATGGCGATCCCGTGCCGCTTTCCAATGACCCCGAACAGGAATCCTCGTTCGCTCGCAACAACCTCGTACATGACTGGCTGCAGCGCTTTGAGACACAGATCCGAAAGTTCATTGATGACTCAATGACAGCCATTTTTGGGAAAGACTGGCCACGGCATAAGTTGCCGAATGGACTTTATGACAAATGGCTGGACAAGCAGCGTAAGGACATCTCTGGTCGCGCCTGGCCGCTGATCCACTACGCCGATTTTACCGATTACGAGTTGGTGATTTGCCGGGAAGACAATTGGAAATCGGTGTTTCGTGGGCATTTTCCGCGACCTGAATTGGTGCGGGAATCGCTCCAGCGTCTATACCCGTCACGGCTGGCGACTATGCATGCCCGCATGTTGATGCCGGAGGACGAGCTTTTCGTCTTTGCGGAAATCACTCGTTTGATCAAACAGTTCAAGGTTTAGGCATCGTGTCGGGGTCGACGCGCTAAGTGCGGCCTTAGTCAACTTAAGCCTGGCATTGCGCAGCCAATTAACGCGAGATCCGTGCGATTGACTGATATTGGCTCATCCATTCGAACTGTTCGTTTTTCGTGAAAAAAGCGACAAACCTTCTGACCAGCCATGTGAGCAAGGCTAAAATGATCACTCCGATTCCGGCACGAGGTTCCCAATCCAAGGTTTCCCACTTGGTAGGATTGATCCTATGACTGCTGTGCCACAACGACGTCACAGTTCCATCGATACGAATTTTACCGCTGTCCTCGAAGCTACCGGACATGTTTCCAAGCGCATAAAAATCGTCGACGGGAGAAACCGCTCGGGCTTGGCCGTTGACTTTCACTTCCGTCAATGTGCCTCGAACGAACAAGGCCTCCAACCGACCCGCCGGAGCCTGACCAAACTGCTCCCTTTTCAAGCCGCTTAGGCTCAACGCATCAACATCAGTCACTGTGGCCGTGTTGGTTTTCACTGAGTAATTCGTGTCGATCTCCCTTGCTTTCAGCCTAAACAGCACTCCAGCCATTACTCCAGATCTCGGAGCAACGAGGGTAGAATTCTCCGAAATATCGCCAGCGAGAGATTGACAGATCACTTTATCGCCATTCTTACTTTCAGAAGGAGGTGTAAATTTTATTGAATACTTTCTATCGTCGATTAATATATCCAGAGATCGCATGGACAATCTGGAATCAGAGTCTCTGATCCTCATCAAAGGTGCGACCAAGAAGAAGGAAGTTTCATCATCAGAGTTCTCGAACGAGAGCACGCTGTCTTTGTCATGCCGGTCAAATTCTACGAGCTTTGAAGCATCCCCGGATACACTTGTTGAAAATGAAAATAATTCCGAACCACGGACTTTGAAGTTACCATCCGAGTCAGAGGGAGGGAGAATTTCCAGATTTGCAGACCCCTCGTCGAACTTGGCACGCACTCGCCGCACATCTTTCGCGATGAACGAGTCAATCGAGGCACCCTTCGGCAAGGCGCTTGCATTCCAGCACCCCGTATACAGGCCTATCGAGAGATCAAATTTTGTCAGCGTATCGGCAGCTCCCCAATCTACTGTTAGGGATCTATCGACCCCTCTCGCGAGAACGTGGCCACCGTGTTTCACTTCTGGAAATATTGAGAAGCGCGGTCTTTCGACCGTTTTGCCGTCCGCACCTCGCAAAGGGGTCGGGTCCTCCTTGTCGACCACGACAAACCCGTCGATTGGATGGTCTGCAATCAACTCAAGCCTGACAGGAAGTGGGCGATAGAAAAACTCTGTCGCATAATAGAGCGTCATGGAGGCCACCAGCGCCGTCAGAACGCAGGTAATTGAGCCAATTATTCTCTGCTTGGAAAATGAACCCGAAATATGGTTAGCGACAGCCTCCGAAAATCCAAGAATCAGCAGCAATATTGCCACCAGAAATACACTTCCAAAAAGATTTGCAAACAATGTCTGGACAAATTCGCTTAAGCTTAAATTATCATTATAAACCATGAAAACTATATCAATCATGGTTAAGGTGATCGCGCTCCCCGCTGCCGCCATGCGAAACAGCTTTTGAGGCTGACTTATCTTCACGCTAATCCAAGCGACGATGACACCAGCTAAAGGCAATGGGGAAATAAGTCCCTCTTGAAACCAACCCAGAAGCGACGGAAAGAAGCCTATCCCACTTTTGTAGACCGCATCGTACGGTGAGAGAGTGTCGCCGTTCAGGAGCGCGAGGCTATAAAGTTGAAGTCGCGGTCCAGCTACCAATATCAAGCAGGTAGCAATCGCCACTGAAATATACGGCAATCTCAACACTACCGCGGCAGGAAGAGATCTCAATGCATTTGCCCAATCCGCAGCGAACCCAATTCTCAATCTCATGTAGTATCCAACGGAAATATATCGCTAGTTCAAATGCATATCGGCTCTGGAGGCAACACAATAGCGCTCGCGACTAGCGCGCCTCGATCTTCAACGCATTCAGCGTCTCGGGCGTAATCGTCCCCGTCACCTTGAGACCGTAGTCCCCCTGCATTCGCTGCAGCCCCGCCCTCATCTCGGGTCCCATCACACCGTTCAGCTCACCGTTGTAGTAGCCGAAGGCCAGCATCGCGAACTGCACCTCGAGGACGATTTCCTTGAACTTGTTCGCGTTGCCAGGCAGCGTCCTGAGAGGCGCGGGCGCTGCAGCGGGCGGCTGATATGTGGTCGACGGGGCCGAATAGAGCGGGTTCGATGGCGCTACGTACGATGGCGAAGGAGCGCTATAGACTGGTGGCCGATACGAGTAGCCGCCGGTCGACGATCGATGGCTGGTGTGAGAGCGGTGACTTCGGTGGGAACTGTGGCTTCGATGGCCTGCCAGCGTGTACACATGATCCATTTTGAAGATGTCAAACAAGGACAGTGACTTACCTCCGTCAGTCAACATCGGTTTTGAAGGAAGAGCCTGCCCCTCCGTGGGCATGAAGCCCGCTGCCAGCAGTGACGGAATCGCGAACAAGCGCTTTTTCATCAGACCCCACCCAAGCCCGCATATCCATGCTCTTGCGGGTGCCATTCAAAGAACCCGCCGCAATCGCCCCTGAGACTGCAATTCTCACAGGCATCCATGTATGCCCGCTTCCAGTCCGAAATCGTCGACGGTGCAAGATGTCGATACGATCCAGGGACAGTGCAAAGCGGGAAATTGAAAAGCTGAACATCGATGCCGCGGCTTCGAGCGATGTCGATGGCCTGCCCTACCGCTTCAAAGCCAGAGAAGCTGTCATAGAATAATCGGTTCCAGTTTTGCCGCGCGTAGCCGATGTTCTCGAGCTGCATGATCGCCCAGGTCTGGATGAACGGCACCGTTGTCGTCAGATACTTGGCGAGCCTGGCTAGGCCCGGGGCATTCGGCTGCATGAGAACCGTCCGCAACTCGATTTGCGCGCCAGCTCGCCCCAGGAATGCCAAGCCCGATCTCAGCTTTCCAAAAGCCCCATCCTTGCCCACGATTTCATCATGAATGGCGGGATCAGCTGAATAGAGGGGAATTCCCCAAACGATCCTCTTGCGGTCCAATTCAAGCAAATTCGCGCGATCATTTTCTTCGAAATGCTGCGCATTGGTCAGGATGTGAAACCGCAGGTCTTCCCGCGTCCGCATGACCGTTCGCAGGAATCCGAAAAGCTCTACTTTGAAGAGCGTCGGCTCGCCACCAGAGATGCCGATCGTTGCGCCTTCGGGGGCCAACATAGCCGCTTGTTCAAAATGTCCGAAGAGGTCGACATGGTGTTTCTTTGGAGGCTGCGAGCACATCACGCAGAGCTGATCGCAGCGTTCCGTCACCAAGAAGGTGTTGTGCGATGACGTGCTACGGATCAGGCGGTCTGCTGTTCCCCTCTGCGGATTTACGAGAAGCACATCGCCATCGACTTCCGATGGATCGATACCAAGGATTCGAACCGAACCACCTTCGCCCACATATTCAGCAGCTTCGGCTCCCGCGCTCTCCAGGCTGACGTCGAATGCACCCGCATTTGCCCGGGTCTCGATGTCGGCGATGCCTTCGAATGACCGGAGCCGGACCACAAATGGCTGTGCGGCATGCGCTTCGGCTTTGATACGGAGCGGTATCATGAATGCGCCGCCGCCATGCTTGGATCCCAGTTGCCAATACCAAGCCAGGCGGCAACGGAAGCTCGAGCCGCCTCGTCCCGACGGTAGATCACCTCGAATACCTTATCGAAAATCGCGAGATGTCGACCACAGAACCAAGTATCGTGACGCGGCATGTCGATGCGGCCATATCGGGAGATGTCATCAATAACGTCGGAGCCGCAGAACGGCTGGTATGCGCAATGAATGCAATCCGGATCGAAGTGATTGAGGGCTCCAGTGTTCAGGACCTCAACCTTCGATCTATCTATGCCCGTCGTGACATCCCCGATGCTGAGGTCTATGCGGCCGATCCTCGACAACATGCGTGCCTCGTCCGTCGGATAGAACCGTCCATCGTGATCGATGACGACGTAATCCGAAGCGAAGAACCCTGGATTGCGGATGTCGACGTGGTTGTCGGCTCCAAAGCGCAGAACGCGTTTCAGACACTGGCTGAAGTAGTATTCCTCCATAAAGCGCCCGGTACAGTGATTGCGGTCGATCAGGAGGTCGATGAACTGAGAATGAAGCGTGTTCCAACGGCCCAGCACATTCGCGCCCTGATCGATCTTCCGAGCGAACCCCTGATGGTTTATCGGCCGCAAGTAGACGGACTTGATTCCATACCGTTCGTAGCTGTCGAGGAGCTCTCCAAAATCCGGCGGCGAAGAGACATCTATCGTCGGCAGTGCCGAGATTTTGCCTTCGGGATAGCGTGCAACCGCAGCTTCCAGATTTGAAAAGAAGGCTCGCGTGCGGTTCGTATCGTGTGTCCGCTGACGCTCGTGGGTATCTCTGTCGCCGTCGAGCGACGTGCTGATGAAGGTGTCGTCCGCGTCGAGGAAAACCCACGCTCGTTCATCAAGATCCTGAAGATTGGTGCAGACAACGAACTGAGAACGGGCAAACTTGCCGCGGCAAAACTCGCGTACGGCTTCTAGCAAATCGACACGAAGCAGCGGCTCGCCGCCCTGGAATTCAACCTTGATCTCCGAGCTTTCAATCTTCCCCAAGAAAGCAAGCACTGCGGCCAAGGTTTCTTCCGCCCAGTCGAAGCCGCGCGCCTTTTCAGGAGCTCGAGAAACCTGGCAATATCCACATGCGAGATTGCACCGGAGTGTCGGCACTAAGATGACGTAGTTCAGCTGCTGTGGTTTCGATTGTCGTTGAGACCATCGATAAGCGAATGATGTCCAAGACAAATCAAGCTCGCCATCGAAAGCGTGGCCGCCTTCTCTCAAAAACACTCGATCTCCTTCATTCAACGCGTCTCCAGCGTAGCGGTCGAGGAAGCGGTCGCCCGACAGGAAGAAGCCGCCGGCGTCGTCAGCAAATAGAATTCTGCCATCCGCGAGATCGCGGAACTTGAGAGGCCACACGTTCATTGCGATGTTACCGCAGTAATCAAGTTTGCCCTGAGGGGTAGCGTCTCCGCGTAGATCTTCTCCCTGTACAGGGCATGCAGGAATGCACGCCGCACCTCAGGGAATTTAGATCGGTCGCAACCTGAAATCCTGATAGCCAAACCGTTGACTTGAATCTCAAGGTTTGGAAATTGAATCTGGAATTTGACAGAAGCGTTCGAGACAAAGGCTTCGAACTGCGGTGCGATAGCAACCGTCAGAATGGAATCCGACTCTGCAATAGTAATCCCCACAGCCCAGTCTCCCCGACAGGGATAGTGCACGTGTTATGCTTGCAATCAAGAGATTTAGATGGGACCAGACGCCGCGAATTCGTAGCTAGCGAGCGCCTCAACACCAATTCGCGAAATTCACCTTGCATTGCAAAGCGGGCACGGCGATCCTTTCGGCGCTCTTGGGGGCTCGCAGATGAAATCCAACGATGCCAACGTACACGTCGGTGCTTTGTCAATTTCAGAGCGCGCGTCGTCGCGTCCACCGCATCTGAAGCCGGCTCTTTTCCTTGCCCTTGGCACCATTACATCCGCAGGTTCAGCTTTCGCCCAGCAAACCTTTGGCGGCTATGATTGCACGGAAGACTGTTCAGGTCACAAAGCTGGCTATGAGTGGGCCGAACAAAACAATGTAACCAGTACCTCCGACTGCACCACCAACAGCCAGTCGTTCAACGAGGGCTGTGACGCGTATGTCGACGATCCCGACCGTGGTGCCGACGAAGATGACGACGGAAACGAAATTGAAGAGTGAACTCAATTCACGAGATGATGACTTTTCCTTATGTCCTTACGGGTCATGACAGTTAGGATGGCGGTCCATAATAGGCAAAAGCTGCCCAAATCGCAGGATCGGGTGTGTTTTTCTTTATGATCCGGATGGCGCGACTAAGGGCGATTTCCGGTTCTAACTGTTCTGCCACAAGGCCGTGAATGAAGGCCTGCATAAGATCCTTTGACCCCTCATCGCTGACATTCCACAGGCTCATCACCACCCGTTCAGCACCTGAATAGCGCCAGGCTTGTGCCAATCCGAATATGCCGCCAGGAAAAATTTTTCCTAAGCCTGACTGACATGCGCTGAGCACAACCAGTGGCGAACCCTTGAGCGTAATCTTCCTGAGATCGGCACCTCGTAGATTTCGCTGTCGCAATGCAAGGTAGCCATCATCTGCCGGGTTCACCTCATCCGAGATACCGTGAGTGGCGAAAAAGATAAGCCTGAGCGTTTTGGCGTTTGCTCGTAACTTACTTCTTACAGCTGAAAACGTGGCGTCTTTGCCCGTAATGGCCTTCTTCAAACCTATCTGCTGGGCAACATTCTCCGCTTCCACTTTCGCATGCGGAAGTTCGGGCCAGCATGCTGATTTGTCAGCAGATAGGTCGGGAGCGCCAACGACTAACGCTTCCCGTTCCTTGAGCTGCGCCGGAATTTTTGGTGGAGGTCCGATGCGGTGTGTCAATTCTGTGATGTTGGGCAAGATTACGAGGTCGAAGAAATCGATAAGCACACCATCGCCGACTGGCAAAGCCGCGAATGGATAAGTAGCGATGTCATCGTCCGCCAGAATTAGCAGCCTAGGGACTCTACCGCTTGGTTTTCTGACTGTACTGATGCCTACTAGCGCCCGAGAAACCTTATCCGGCAGCAGGTTTCTTGCGACTTCTGATAGAGATTTGCGCGCACCTTGCAACTGCTCGTCCGTTCGCATCTGCGCCTGCGTCACGAGAGGAGAAGGGCAGTCCTCTTCATCCTCAGGTCGTGGAATGGGAAGGCGAACCCTGACGCCTATCCCCGAGCGAAGGTCCTCGAGGAGTTTGCTATCAAAACTATTCGTTTCCTCTGATGCTAACATCTTGTCGGAGATGAGCCACACGCATCGGTTGTCGTGGTTCTCCGCCTCTCCGAAAGCTAGGACATAGGTATCTTCTGCGAGATTGAGGGCACTAAGCGTTGTCTCAAATTTCCGAAGGTACTCAACCCGGTATTGATGCTCAATGATTGCCTGTTCTTCCTCAGAAGGAACGAAGCCCGTGGCTTTCTTGACCTGGAGTATTGTTTCATACATCGCACTCTCAGCGAGCGAAGCCACGAGAAACTCTCGACGGCAGGGCCCCTCCCAGGCCTCATCTGTTCCTTGCAATAGATCTCGGCCGCTGCCCGGAAGACAATTCTGGCAACCCCAGAGATCTAATGGCGATAGCGGCAGGTCTGATGGAGGTCGCCGTAGCCGTCTAAAGTCCCGATGATTGTTGGGAGGCAACCTCGGAGCACCGTTCACCCCGGGTGCAGACGGAACATCCTGCTCGACAGCCGCGGCTGGGAACGCGAAAAACGCCAGGGCGACAGCTACGAGAGCGCCAAGTCGCATCACGTTACCAACTTATGTCGCCTGTCGTCGTAAGAACTTTCAGCAGCACCGCTGCACCGCATTGTTGCGATACGAGCGATGAGTCATATGCGCCGTCGCTCGCGTATTTCCCCTTGGTGTAATGCTGAGAGAAGCTCCAGAGGTATGGGCTGTTGATGGCGATCCGTTTCGGACGGTATCCCCAGCCGTTGTATGCCTCCAGACGGTAGAGCGTACGCTCCAGGCTCCAATCTTTTTTCCCTGCATAATTCATCAGGGCAAGTGCATCAGCCGCACTGTCATTCCAGGTAAATGGCGGCTGACCTGAGCTTGGCCTTCCTGCGGGTACATGAACAGTCCTGGCGCTCAGTAAGTCGCCATTGTGAAGATGCGTTCGAAAATTAAACGATGCCTCAAGGCCATGTATCACGGCCAAAAAATGCCATGGAACTCCACTTGCGATTGCGACTTCCTCGTAACGAGCCTTATTGAGCCGAATGAGATCGATGTACCAATTGACGGTGGATGTATATTTGTCGCGAACCTGGCAATCGTCGAATAGCTTGCGGTAGCGCGCTTTTGTGGAAGAAAACGAAGGCGCTTTGGCGCGGGTTGAGGAAAAGTACTCAGAGGGCGAACGCTCGATTGCCGTAATCTCGGCCAGCAAATCGGCTGCCTCTGTAATCAGGTCAGGTCTATTGGCTTCCAGCTCTCGCTGCATCAAGCGCAGGAGCCTGGCGGCACATTCGCGATACCAGTTCTCTGGCGTAAGCGCGCTGTGATCAATGTCCGGCAATTTTGACGTGTCCGGAATGCCAAGCGTCGCCGCACGTTGCTCTAAGGCTGAGACCTTGTCCCCTACAGCTTTTATTGCATCAGGAGTTGGGCTTGCACCAAACGCCACTCTTGAAGACATAAATAAAGTTGTGAGTGCCAATATGGATGCGTTTCGAAGTACCGATCGCCTATCCATGGCCGAGCCCCCGCACAACGAAAATGTCGTACAGCTCGTAATTGCCAGAAAACGAAATCACAACATGCAAAAAGGGAGTAAGACAAATAACTTAACTACAACATTCGGATGATAATACATCAAATCGTAACTTGATATAATTTCGAGTAACGTGACATCCAATAAGCTGGCGGCAGGGTGTTTGACATCTCGGCTTCCTAGAGGCGTCGCACACAGGGCGACTGCCGCGAAGAGGCGCAACGTACTGAGCTTAGGATGCCCAGTGGCCGTTAGTTATCTGCCTCAGGAACACCAGGTGGCGTCTTTGTCTCTAGGCGTTCGATGATTTCGGCCCACATGCGCACCGATTCAGCCCCCGTCCTTCTCCTTTTGCTTCTCGGCCTCATTGACCTTTTTCTGCAATGCCTCGCGCGGACCCCAGCCTTCGATCTTCCGAGCGGGCATACGGTATCTGACCCGTAGGTCGTCAGCGAGTTTCAAAGCAGAAAGGCCTAGCTGGCCATAGCGGAGGATGCGTTCCGTAAAGAATTCATCATAGTCGGGGGGAGAAGCGACCTGATCGGCCACCCAAGCAATAGCTTGGTCGGCTGAGGCGATCTCGTTGGGCAGAGAAAGAGCACGATACATCTGCTCTGCATCAATCGATTTCCAGTCAACATCATTCGGGAAAATGAGATTCGGGGCCGCTTCTCGGGGCTCTGTGTAGCCGTCATTGCCGTTCATGCCGTCATCGTGCACCACGTCGATACATCCGTTAACGAAGTTGTCGAGTGCGCAGACTACGCGGATCGCGACATAGCTACCGTGTCGTTCCCGTTCTTCTTCACGGATATCAGCCTGAACCTTTGCCTGTAGCTTCAACTGGTACCGAGTAACGAACCAGGTGCCGACAGTTGTCACTAGCGCCGTCAACAGAACAAGCTGCCAGCCCTCCCACCAAGCCGGGCTACTGGAAACGTCGCCAGTTACCTCTCCAGCTGCATAAACAATAGAGGGTGCGAACGCGAGCATTGATCCCAACGCAGGTGCTGACGTCAGTCGTTTCAAATCTGGCCTCCTGACATTATCGTACAGCCAGTGCCTCTTAGGCACTCCAGCCCGGCCACGTTGAATCGACCATGGGAAGTCCGCCGCAATAGCCGTCGTAAACGAAACGCCCAGTCGCCCGGTCACGGCAGCGCCAGATCAATGTGTAGTTTGCACCGTAGAATTGATCCCAAGCCACGCCATATGACGGCGGATAATACCCTCCGCCTCCATACCCACCATTGTTGGCAGCGACAGCTGCCGCAGCAGCTCCTAGGCCAGCCACTGCTACTCCGGTTGCAACAGAGTTGTCTGACGCCACGAGCCTTTGGCATTTTTCGGCCGAAGCGCCGCGCTTAACAAGCAACCTTACGATCTCGGCCTTATACGCCTGGTCGTAGTTTGCCGTCAGCATCCGACACAAGCTGAGTGTGCTTTCTGCTGTTAGGTTTTGTTTGGTGATTGCAGTATTCGTGGTGCAGCCGCCAACAGATAGCGCGACTGCCAATGTGATCGGCAGAAGTTTCATTGTAGTCCCCCCAAGCCGTAGTCTTGAGGCACAACTTCATCCGAGTCTACTCTTCTTTTTGAAGGCACTCCGGACCGGTCATATCAACCCTGTTACCGTGGCTTGCATCTAGCTATTGTCATGCAACGGAGCTGCATCAAGTGACCGCGTTATCTAGATCGTCCGACCAGTATCAGGCGAAACGAAACGGCTGCAGCAAAGAACGTGATGACTGCACTGACGACGAAAACCGTACTCAAGTTTGTGCGACTTGCAATCCAACCCAACGCAGGGCTTCCCGCAGCCATCGCGACATCCAAGAACGCCGTGAAGATCCCCATCGCAAGGCCACGGTTTTCCGGTGAGGCACCGCGAACCGCTTCCACGCCGAGGCCGGGGTAAACGAGGGAATAGCCTAGTCCTGCGAATGCCGCCCCGGCCGATGCGGTCGTGACATCTTTCGCCAATCCCATGAACGCTAATCCAGCCGACTGCATCAGCACGAACAGCAGGGCGACCTTGGCCCCACCGTGCCTATCGGGCAGATGACCAACGAAGATGCGCGCCACGATCAAGGCAGCGCCGAAGGCCGTGAACGCCAGCCAGATTGGTTGCCAGTTACGGTCTGCATAGAGGAGCGAGCTGAAGGCAAGGATCGCACAATATCCGACGCTGGCAAATGCTGCCCCTAGGCCAGGAAGCCAAACTGATCGGATAACACTTGCCGTGTTCGATCTTCTCATGGGCGGCTGTGGAACTGGACCTCGTGCCCTCGGGAAGAGCATGAGGACCATAAGCGGCAGAACTGCCGTCACGAGACCGATTGCGGCAAATCCGAATGAAGCAAACAGCATTGATCCCAAGGGGCCACCAAGGGCGAGCGAAGCGAACATTGCAGTTCCAACCCAGGCTATGACCTTTCCAGCGTGTTCGGGATCGACCAGAGCAAGCCCCCAGCTCACGCCACCGGTGATGATGAAGCTTTCCGCTCCCCCAAGAACCGCTCGTCCGAGCAAAAGGATCGTGACGGCAACCACTGGAGAGAGTTCGAAAGCCAGTGACACGAGATAGAGCAGCCCGGCAATCGCTGCAGTGATCAGGCCAACGACGACCGCGCGCTTGCCACCCTTCGCGTCCGAATAGGAACCGGACCAGACGCGCGAGATCAGTGACGCAGCGAATTGCGCGCCCGCAACCAACCCCACCATCAACGTTCCAAACCCGAGGTCCCCACTGACGTGCAAGGGCAGAACCGGTAGCGCGGCACCGATAACGAGAAATCCAGCCAGCACCGCTGCAATGATCGGCAGCAACGCGAGGACGACCGATTGGGTCTTACGGTGCGGTGGTGCCGAGACGCCCATGTCAGTCATCAATTGCCAGATCGCTTCTCGAAGACGGCGCGGGCGATGGGCGCAGCGGAGAACGCATTTGGCCAGCCAGCGTAGTAGGCGAGATGGCTGATGACCTCGGAAGCTTCCGAACGTGTCAGTCCACTATCCATGGCCCTGTTGAGGTGATAGGGAATCTGCTCGACCTGTCCGGCGGCAATAAGCGCGCTGACCGTCACCAGACTCCGGTCGCGCGGTGCCAGATCGGGACGTAGCCAAAGATCACGGAAAAGTACCTCGGCTGTGTCTCGCACAAGGCCTGGCGACGCAGGTCCCGTTCCCTGTTCGACCCGAGTCGCGCGATCCGCCTCGACCTTTTCATCCAACGGCAAACGGTCGACGGAGGCCTTAGGGAGCTGATCTGCGCCGATGCCGCGTGCTTCGAACACATCCTTGGCAATCGCCGTTGCAGACATGGCATTGCCCCATCCAGCATAGAACGCGAGATGCGTGATGATCTCAGATATCTCGGCAGGCTTCACACCATTGTCGAGGGCTAACGCCAATTGCTCCGGCAGGAGAATACCCTGGTTACGCGTAACAACCGCGGCGACGGTGATGATGCTCCTGTCGCGTGGCGACAGGCCAGAACGCTTCCACAAGTCGTTGGCGAGCTTGTCCGTCGCATAGTGTTCAAGCGCAGGAGAGACGGCCCGGATGTCTTCACGGGACAGGCTTCCGGTCTGCGAACCCGTTTGCGCTTCGGCATCGACGGTTCCCAGGGAAAGCGCGAGGGCCAGAACGGTCGAGGTTTTCATGATTTGTCCTTTCAGCGTCCGCTCGCTTAGCGGTATTGCTCGTCCGAAACAGGTTCCAGCCAGTCCACGTTCTTGCCGTCCTGCATGTAGCTGAGTGCGATGTGCGCCATCGGGCTGGTATCGGTTGCTCCGTGCCAATGCTTGATGCCGACCGGAATCCAGACGACGTCGCCCGGATTGATCGTGCGTTTGTCCTTGCCTTCCTCCTGAACCCAACCTTGGCCAGCGGTGACGATGAGCAACTGACCCGCGGGATGGCTGTGCCAAACGGTGCGCGCACCCGGTGCGAAGTTGACCAGCCCCGTGCTGGCACGCGTGATCTCTGTCGGGGGATAAAGCGCGCTGATAACCGCCTGCCCGGTGAAGTTTTCAGCTGTCCCAATGGCTGCCGGAGTACTTCCATTCGCGCGGATTTCGATACCTTCAGCTTGTGCTGGCATGATGCCTGCGGTGCCAATTGCAGCGGCTGCGAGCAACTTTTTCACCGTGATCTCCTTGCGTTTCTACACGTCCCAAGACGAGGCAGTTCGTCTCCGGCCCAATGTAGAACGCGGCACAATGTGCGATTAGATGCTAAGTTGCGCATGCACCAATAAGGAAAACTTCTGAATGTCCGGCGACAATCTGAACGATCTGGCCGCTTTCCTCGTGGTGGCTCAGGAGCGGAATTTTACCAGGGCAGCCAAGCGCCTCGGCGTTTCGCAGTCAGCGTTGAGCCAGACCATCCGAACTTTGGAAGCGCGCCTTGGGTTGCGCCTGCTCACACGCACGACACGGCGGGTAGCACCAACGGAGGCTGGTGAAAGGCTTGTTCAATCCATCGGTCCGCGCATCGCCGAAATCCGAAGAGAGTTAGACGGCTTGAGCGATCTTCGCGAGAAACCCTCGGGCACGATCCGCCTGACAGCTTCGGAACATGCCGCAGAAGCCATCCTTTGGCCTGCGGTCGCAGAACTTGTAAGCGCTTACCCCGACATCAAGGTGGAGATCGTGATCGACTATGGTCTAACCGACATCGTCGAGGAACGCTTCGATGCAGGCGTACGGCCGGGAGAGACGATTGCCAAAGACATGATCGCCGTACCCATCGGACCGGATCTGCGAATGGCTGTCACAGGCGCGCCGTCCTATTTTGAACGACGGCCTGGGCCTAAGACACCGCAAGATCTCACCACTCACAACTGCATCAACTTACGGCTGCCAGTTCATGGCGGCCTCTATGCATGGGAGTTCGAACGGAAGGGTCGCGCACTCAACGTCCGGGTAGACGGCCAACTGATATTCAACACATCGAGTCTGATGTTGAAAGCGGCGCTGGATGGACACGGGCTGGTCTACCTGACAGAGGGTCAGGTCGCGACCTACCTTGCCGATGGTCGGCTTGTCCGAGTTCTTTCGGAGTGGTGCGAGCCGTTCTCAGGTTATCACCTTTACTATCCGAGCCGCCGTCAGCCGACCCCAGCTTTCGCGCTTTTGGTTGAAAGGCTTCGGTATCGTAACTAGGAAGTTCGGACATAGAGCAACGGTCAGGTATAATGCCTACGCTCCACGTGAGCCCAAATCAGGTCGCGTCCATGGCGGTGCGAAACCCGCTTTAGTCGACCAACAACAATGGCGTCCACGCGTGCCAGATCCGCCGGGTTTTCGGCTCCTAGCGTGATATGCAGCTTCGCTCCCTTGGCTTGCAATTGGCACCATCCAAACGGGAGACGAATCTGGCCGCGCTGGCCGCCAAACGTGCTGGCGTATTCAACAAACGATGAGCACAGCTTCTGGATCACATCATCAGGGCCGCCTATGCGAGTGTGGGACCGGAAGGTCAATTCCAGAGTGCTGACTGATGCGGCAGAGCAATCGTTCAAAGGCGCGCACTCCTTTCAGTCTACTCGCCCGGAGCCTCGACTTCCCACGGTGCAATCCAATCTCCCGACACCCGAAGTTCCACGCCCGCATCGTCCTCGATGACCTTGCACACGGTCATCTCGCCCGCCTCCTTGCCGTATCGCGCGGCCGCCTCTTTGAAGCGGTCGTGTGTCGCGCGGGTAAGTTCGTTGCGAGTACCGGTCTCGTTCATCAATTGCTCAATGAGGCCGAGATCCTTGAGACAAAGAGCCAACGGAAAAGAGGGATCGTAGTGGCCCGCGAAGATGGAGGGCACGTCGTGCTGCATGACAAAGCTGTCGGCGGCACCACCCTTCATGGCAGTCCACCACACTTCGGGATCCAGTCCAGCCAGTTTGGCTGCGACCATGGCTTCGCCAATCGCGGCGGCATGGATTTTCCAGAGTTGGTTGTTCACCAATTTCGCGACGTAGCCATTTCCATGCCTCCCAACCTTACGCACCTCGCCCATGGCCTCGATCACTTGGCGAACATGTTCAATGTCGTGATCTTCCCCACCCACGAACATGATCATGTCACCACGGATCGCCGAATCCACTGACCCGGTGACTGGCGCATCAACAGGATGGCCGCCCGCTGCCGCGAACTCCGCACCAAGAGATCGCATCAGGTGTGGACTGCTCGTGGTGAGATCGATCCAGTATTTGCCCTGGCAGCTTGTTGAAAGGAACCCGTTCTGACCGCGAACGACTGCTTCGATTTCGTTGGGTCCGAACACCATGGTCACAACGACGTCGACACGATCCAGCACCTCGGCTGGGCTGCCTGCCGTGTTAGCGCCACGGTCCGCCAATGGCTTCATAGCATCCGACCGAACGTCGTAGACGACCATGTCGAAACCCTTACGAAGTATGTTGAGCGCCGCGTTGCGCCCCATCATCCCCAGGCCTATGAATCCTACTTTCATTCTGGCGTTTCCTTCCAACGCTAACGCCGCAGCCGGACTTGCCCGGTCACGCTTCCCAATGAGGCACCCAATCACCTTCGAGACGCATGGAGATGCCCGCGTCATCCTCAATGCGTTTCGCCACATGGAGCTCGGCCGAGCCTCGACCGTAGCGGCTGGCGGCGACAGCGAACGCGCCCTCAGCGGCTGTGGTCATAGGAAGGGCCGCCCGAACGTTGCGGTTCAGTTCCTGGATCAGACCCAGGTCCTTGAGGCAGAGATCAAGTGAAAACGACGGATCGTAGTGCCCGGCAAAGATCGAGGGCGCGTCGTGCTGCGCGACGAAACTGTCACCGACGCTATTGCGGATCGCATTCCACAATGTACCGAGTTCGACACCGTTCGCGATGCCAGTGGCAAAACCTTCGCCAATCGCCGCCGCTGCGATAAACCATAGCTGGTTGGTCACCAGCTTTACCACGTTGCCAGTGCCGAGCGCACCGCAGTGGATGACCATTCCAAGATGACCGAGCACATGTGCCGCCCGTTCGAAAGAAGCCTTATCCCCTCCTGCAAACAGCGTCAGTTTACCGTTCCGCGCACCATCGACGGCTCCCGTGACCGGAGAGTCTACTACGGCCACGCCTTCAGGTGCCTCAGCAGCGAGCCGAAAGACCAGTTCGTTTCGGTTAGTCGTCAAGTCGATCCAGAGGCTGCCTCTCCTTAAGCTCTTCAATGCTCCATTCTCGCCGACCATGACCTGCTCGACGTGATCTGGTCGCGGAAGTGAGGTCATGAAGATGTCGGCCTGAGCTGCAGCATCCTGGGCGGTTCTGCCAGGCTTGGCCCCGGCAGCTATGGCTTTCTCAAGAGCAGCCGGATTGAGGTCGAAAGCAACGACTGGGTAACCGGCCTTCACCAGTCTTTGGCACATGGGGCCTCCCATGTTGCCGAGACCAACAAAGCCGATTTGAGGAAGGGCTGTCATTTTGTTTCTCCGATGCCGCGTGCGTGACAGATCTGCGTGGTATTCATCGATTTATCGAAGAAGCGCTTCCTCGAATGGAAATCGCGACAGCAACTCATTCCCCGTTTCGGTTATCAAAATCTGCTGCTCAAGCTTGACCCCCTCCGCACCGTTTTTTTCACCAATGTAACTTTCGACACAGATGGTCATGCCTGGCTCGATGAGCCCGTCGTAGCCTGCGTCAGGAAAGTCACCACGGTGGTAAAGGTATGGATACTCGCCCGTCATGCCGCAGCCGTGCGCGGACAGATAATAGCGGTTGGCATAATATCTTTCGGGAATGTCCCATGCCTGCTCCGCATAATCGCGGAAAGTCATGCCGGGTTTGAGGATATCCATATTGTGATGGACCTGCTCATGGGCAACTTTGTAGAGTTCCCTTTGTGTTTCACTCGGCTTTCCTGGGCCGGAATGGAACGTCCGCGAGAAGTCTGAATAGTAGCCGTGACAACCTACGACGTCGGTATCGAGGGCGATCAATTCGTCCTCGCCGATCTCATAGGTGGCAGTTTCCTGGAACCAAGGGTTGGTGCGCTGCCCCGCGCTCAACAGCCTGGTTTCGCAATAGTCTCCGTTCTGCTCGATGACCGACTTGTGAAGAACCGACCACAGTTCGTTTTCGGTTATGCCCGGGCGGATTGCGTCACGCAGCTTGCCAACCGCGATTTCGGTGGCACGAAGCGAAGCGTTGATGCACTTCATTTCCTCGGCTGACTTTATGGCACGCGCCATTTCAACTGGCTGCTGGGCATCGACGATCTTCAAGCCGAGCTCTCTCAAGGCGATTGAGGTACCCGCATTAAGACGCTCTAGCCCGAGCGTGGCATTTTTCCCGACTAATTCGGTAATCAGGTCGTTCATCTCGGCGGCCCAGGCGCGCTCGCGCTCGTCGATGCGAGGTCCGGCTGCGACGAAGCTAGCAGTCCTGGACGGCCTAACCTCATCAATCGTTTCGTATCCGTCAGCCAGGTGGAGACAACCGGTGAACTCGAAGAGGATTGAACGCTCAGCCGTCAAAAGCAAGTAACGCGAAGGAGCATTCCGTTGCGAAAACACCTGCATGTTTCGGGTGCCAGTTGCATAACGTATGTTCACGGGGTCAGACAGGATCACGGCATCGACGCCGTATTGAGCCATCTGCTGTCGCACGCGTCCCTGGCGGTACAGGCGGACTTGTCTAAGATCGATGCCCTCACTCTCCGGCGCGCGGTCAAGCAGCGCAATTCCAGAAAGGTCGCTGCGTTCAGCGTGCCAATCGAAATCTGCCACGGGCGTGCTCCTCAGTGCTGGTTCTTCAGCAGGATGCCCACCATCGCTTCCGTTGAAAACGTTGAAAAAACTCTGGGATTATAATAACCACGAGTTATGAGAAAATATCGAGCCTCGCTGCCTCCGCTGGACTTGCTTATCTTTTTCGAAGCAGCGCATCGCGTGGGCAGCTTCACAGGTTGCGCGAGCGAATTGCATGTCTCGCAGGCAGCCGTCAGCAAACGCATACGACAGCTGGAAGAGTGGGTGGGAGAGCCACTGTTCGTCCGCAACGGAAAACGGCTTCTGGTCACCGAAAGCGGTGATAGGCTTTACCAGACAGTTGGGATGGCTCTGGAGTTTCTCCGGCAGGGTCTGGGCAATCTACGAGAGAACGCGGCAAGACCACTCTCGATTGCAGCAAACACCGTCGTTGGAATGTTTTGGCTCACCTCGCAGCTACAATCCTTTGGTTTATCGGGAGATGCATGCCCAACCCGGCTTACGACCTCGGACAATACCAACGGGCTGCTAGATACCCAGAACGACTTGCTGGTAATTTATAGCGATGGATCGATCCCTGGTTGGCATGCTGCTCGCCTGCTCGATGAAGAGATGGTGCCAATGGCTTCGCCTTCCCTGGCTGCGATGCTGGCGGGCGACCCAGAAGGTTCATTCTCTCAGTACCGCAACGCCGATTGTCCACCTTTGCTTAACTACCTGCGGTCTGCCCCAGACTGGGTAGACTGGCGCGTGTGGTTCAAGGCTCTGGCCATGAAAGGACCAGATGGCTGGCCTGTAAAGACGATGAGCACCTACTCTCAAACCATTGGCGAAGCGATCCGTGGTAACGGCATTGCCTTGGGGAGCGTCGCACTTCTCCATTCAGAACTGGAAGCGCATCGGCTGGTGCCTCTATCGAGAGACGTCCTGCGAACCCAAAAAGGCTATTACCTCTGCCACAATGAAAACTTACCTCTTTCCGGTGACGCTCAACGGCTCGCGGAATTCCTTGTCGTTGCGGCCAATGCACAAAGGACTGGGACAGGACACCTTCGGGATATCATGTTCGACAAAGCTGCCCAAAAGGTCTGAGGGACTGACAAGGACCAGCGTAAACCGTGCATCCGACACGGATTAATATAACCGACGGTTATTGGATAAACCGAAGTTTTATAGCGTTTAGACCTGCCGCCACGAGTGCTAACGTGCCCGGCAGAGCACGAAAACGTGCGCTTTAGCCAGAACAGACTTTCAAAAATCATCTGATCATCCGCAACAGCGGCTGATGGAGCGAGGCTGTCTAAAAAAGGGAGGAGTTATGGATGAGCGTCTATAGCAGCAATGGGGATAGGGTTCCGGATCACATTCTCGCCTCGGCGGCTGACGTACGGGCGGGCAAAGTAGATCGGCGCGAGTTTTTGGCCTTAGCCAGCGTGTTTGGCGCGTCAACGGCAATGGCATACGGCCTGCTCGGCCTAGCGGCTCCGGTGGCGGCGCACGCAGAGGACACTCAGGCGAAGGCAGGGGGCGTCCTGAAAGTCGCCATGTCCATCAAAGATCCCAAGGATCCGAGAACGGCGGACTGGAATGAAATTTCAAATGCCGAACGCCAGGCACTGGAACCACTGGTGAAATACACCTCGGATTACACGTTTCGTCCGTACCTTTTGGAAAGCTGGGACGTGAATGAAGACGCGACCGAATATACGCTGCATGTCCGCAAGGGTGTCACTTGGTCAAATGGGGACCCGTTCACGGCTGACGACGTGATTTTCAATTTCGGACGATGGGCCGATAAGAAAGCGAGCGGCAATTCGATGCCAGGACGGCTCGGCTCGTTGGTCAAGGATGACAAGCTAGACGAAAGCGCAATTACCAAGGTCGATGACCTGACAGTGAAGCTTAAGCTCGCGAAGCCGGATATCGCTCTAATTCCAAACCTCTGCGACTATCCGGGTCTCGTCGTACACAGGACCTTCGACGAGAAGGGCGCGAATTTCAAATCGTGCCCTATCGGTACGGGACCATTCGAACTTGTCTCTTATGATGTAGGAGAAAAGGTGGTCTTCAAGCGTCGTACCGACAACAAGTGGTGGGACGGCGAGGTGTTTCTCGACGGCATCGAATTCATCGATTATGGCACCGACCCTTCGGCGATGGTCAGCGCATTCGAAGCTGGTGAGGTGCACGTCAATTTCGAGACGACTGCCGACTATGTCGCCATCTTGGACGGCATGGATCTGGTGAAGTCGGAGATTGTCACGGCTTCCACGATCGTATGCCGGACACACGTCACCAACAAACCTTACGATGACCAGAAGGTCCGACAGGCTCTTCAACTGGCTTGCGACAACACCGCGGTTTTGCAGCTGGGATACGGCGGTGCAGGCACGGTTGCCGACAATCACCACGTTTCACCGATTCATCCCGAATACTACGAACTGGCCAAGGTTCAGCGCGACCCGGCAAAAGCTAAGGCTTTGCTTCAGGAAGCCGGACAGGCCGATTTCGAGCACGAGCTGATCACGGTAGATGAGGATTGGCACAAGAACACCGGTGATGCCATTGCCGCTCAGTGGCGCGATGCTGGCATCAAGGTCAAACGCACGGTTCTGCCGGGCTCAACCTTCTGGAACGACTGGACCAAGTATCCACTGTCCATGACAAACTGGAACATGAGACCACTCGGCGTTCAGGTGTTGGCTGTGGCCTATCGCACCGGCGAGGCATGGAACGAGGCTGCTTGGTCGAATCCGGAATGGGATGACAAAATCAACGCGGCGCTAGCTGTTCTTGATCCCGCCAAGCGCAAGGAACTGATGAAGGATATCGAGCATATCCTGCAGGATTCCGGAATCATCATCCAGCCATACTGGCGCAAGCTCTATTGCCACTTCTCGAAGGCCGTGCAGAACGACCGGATGCACCCCACCTTCGAGCGCGACTACGGCAAGGTCTGGCTCAACAACGACGCCTGATGTTCCGACAATCTCCCAAGACGACTGGGGCGGCCCACCAAGACCGGGCCGCCCCAGAGGAGCCGTCTCACCCGCCCATCAAAGCGGTATCGAATGGATAAGACGTCAGGTTTTCATAACCGGTTTCGGTAATAAGAACCTGATCCTCGAGTTTGATCGAAAAGTTGCCTCTCTCTGCCGAGACCAGAGCCTCCACGCAAATGATCATGCCGGGCTCGAGAACATAGTCAAATGCACCGTCCTCAAATCGGTCGGGATACGTGATAAGGGGCCATTCGTCACACAAACCTGCGCCATGCATTTTCGCACCGTATTTTTGCTTCTGGAACGGCGCGTCCAGATGGTGCCCACCGAATGCCAGGTCCTTGAAGCTCACCCCCGGCGCTAACAGTTCCATGTTCGTCATGATGTGCTCATGCGCATGGCGCATTGCATAGACCATTTCGTTTGAGGGTTTGTCAGGGCCGATCCACCATGTGCGAGAAATATCGACACACATGCCGTAGGATCCGATCAAGTCAGTGTCGAAGGCAACGATCTCGTTTTCCTGCACGATTCGAGGCCCACATTCCTGGAACCACGGATTGGTGCGGGGACCCGATGCCAGGAGACGGGTTTCGATCCATTCACCGCCCCGCCTTATATTTTCGGCATGTAGAACCGCCCAGATATCGTCTTCGGACATGCGCCCGAACGGAATTCCGCTTCGAGCAGCAATTTCCATTTCGCCAACCGCGCGCTCACAAGCATGCACAGCGCATCGCATGGCCAATATTTCATCTGGGCCTTTTACGGCACGAGCCTTTTCGGTGAGCTCTTCCCCCGGAAATACCTCGAAACCCTGGACTTCAAGACTTCTCAACCCGTGGATCATGATCTTATCGACCGCCAAGCGCTTGTTCGCACCTGAATGGCTCGTCATTAGCTCACGGATCTCACCAGCGAACGTATCCGCCGCTTCGTCGAGCTTGTCGCCACGATCGAAGTAGAACATGCTGGCACCGCTTCTTCTTTCCTTTATCAGCGGATTGGTCTCGCTGAGGAAAATCGCGTTCTTATAATCCCAAATCACCATATAGCCGTCGGCGCAGATCAGGACGGCACGAAACGGGTTATGGGTATTCCATAGCTGCATATTGGTGCTGTCAGTTGCGTATCGGATGTTGAGTGGATCGAAAAGCAGCAGTCCGCCGTAGTCTCGTTCTTGAAGAAACTGCACAAGACGCCTCCAGCGGTGCTCCCGCATACGGACCAGGTCCGGCAATTGCAGACCAACTGCGGCCCACTCGTCGTAGGCCAGTACAGTTGGCCCGATCTCCATTCTGTTCATGTCGTTACGAGAACCGTCCGCCAGCGCTTCGCCGCGGGTTGGGTCTATTTTGCGAACATCGCGATAGTGCAGATCCATTCGAAATTCGTCTCCTCCCAAGCCAAGTTCCGATAGTTGCAGAAAGCGCAAAAGCCTCACACATCTGAAATTTTCTGGGATTTTGATAACTACGAGTTGTGTAGCTTCAGCGGCGCGAAGCGCTGCAGTTTACGCGCTGACACGCGTTCAGCGAGCGTGCGGAAGCTGGACACAATGATCTTGGCTACCTACCTCACTTGGAAGGCGGGCCCGGAGATCGACGACCAACTCTGCAATATCTTACCACGCGACTGCCTAGCTGCTTGCCTCATTGGCCGCTGCTTGGCGACCCGGCCCCTTCTATCGCTGGCAGATGAAACTCTCCATCTACGGATTTCATGTATCGCTGACAGACATCCCATTCGAGACTTTCCCCAAAACGTTCCCTCAGCAGATCGAACAGCACCTTGACCTTGGTGGTCATCGCGCCGGTTGCTGGCGGTCTGACGAGGAAGAGGCCAGTCACTGGGCAGGGATATTCCTCAAGAAGCGGAAGCAAGTCGCCCGATAGGAGCCCAGGGCCGATCAGGAAAGACGGCAGCATTGCAATTCCGAGCCCCGCCTTCGCGGCAGTCAGGAGCGCATGGCTGTTATCGGCCATGAAATGGCTCTTTGGACGAAAAGTGACGATTTCTGGCCCAACCTGAAATCGCCATGGATGATCTGCATGCACAAGCGTGTAGTGCTGACCGATATCATCCAACGTTTGCGGAGCGCCACACCTGGCGACATAATCCGGACTGGCGACGACCCCGCTCCTGACAGGCGCAATCCGTGTGGCCAACAGCGTTGAATCCGGCATCGCCCCGATTCGGATGCCTGCATCGAAACGTTCGCCCACCAGATCAATCAGTCGGTCGCTATAGAATGCGTGTATCCGCAATTGAGGATACCGTTGACCAAGTTCCGTCAAGAGTGGCGCGATGTGCGATTGACCAAACGAGAGTGGTGCCGCCACTCTCAATGTCCCTGAAGGTTCTTCCTTCCGTGACAGAGCGTCGCGTGCGGCTGAGATCTCACCGATCATCCTGTCCGCGAACGGTTTGAAGTTTGCCCCCTCCTCCGTGAGATGCACCCCCCGCGGGGTCCGCACGAGGAGTGTGACGCCAAGTGCCTGCTCAAGGCGCGACAGGCGACGGCTTAGGATCGATTTCGACATCCCGAGCCGTCGACCTGCCCGCGTGAGACCACCTGCATCGCTAACTTCCGCGAAGACGATAAGATCGTCCAAGTCGAGCATGGGCGTTTCCATTTCTGCAACATGAAGTCGCAATATGATGCTCTAGCAGCTCACTTTCAGCAACATAAGTTGCCAGCATTGGATGGACGCCTCCCATGAAAGGTCACGTTCATCTGACACAGTAATCTATGGAGCTTGAAGTGGGTAAAACGATTGCCATCGTGGGTGCAGGAGAAGGCGTGGGCCTTGCAGTTGCCGAGCGTTTCGGACGAGAAGGTTTCCAGGTCGCACTGCTTGCTCGCGACGCTGAGAAGACGAAGTCCCTTGCAAATCGCCTGGCTGGACACGGAATTAAGGCGCAAGCCTTCAAGGCGAACGTTCTGGATCGACCGGGACTGGCGGCTGCACTCGGCGACGTCAAACAGAGCCTCGGCCCGATCGACGTTCTCGAATACAGCCCACTGCCGAGTGGCCAGATGCCCCCACCGCGCGTGTTAAGCGTCGATGAGCAGGAATATCATCTGGAATTGAATGTGTTGGGGCCGATCGCAGCGGTCCAGGCCGTTCTCCCGGATATGCTGGCGAGAAAATCCGGAAGCATCCTTTTCACCGGTGCCGCTTCGGCACAACGGCCGCTTATCATGACCGCTCCCTTTGGTGTGGCCGCGGGTGCCCTTTTGAACTACGTGCGCATCCTAAATCGCGACGTGTCGGTCGACGGGGTCTTTGCAGGGTTTGTGGCGATCGCAGGCATCGTTGTGCCAACGGGCAAAGACGACGCCGAAAACGCGCAATTCTTCCCGTCGGAAGTTCCCCGGATCAAATCCGAAGAAATTGCTGACCTTCACTGGCGTCTGCATGCGGAACGACGCGATAGCGAAGTCATTATCGGTGACATCGACCGTCTGTACGCCATCCCCGGGTTTTATTGACACTGCGCTTCGGGTCGATAGCAGCAAGCTCAGGGCCCCCCTTGGGGGTGATGAAACTCAGTGGCTTCAGCCAAAATCGACTTAATGTCTCTCGATGTGTCGGCAACGGAATCGGCAGCGACAGTCTGTCCTGTTTCAATGAGCCGTTTGCCAACCATATAAGCGCGTGGATCGTTGATCGCGTCGAGCGCGAGTAGTTTGTCACCTCTATAGTACCAAAACGACCGGGAAACGCCTTCGCTGCCGCGCGCGACGACCCGGTCGTGGCTGGAGTTCAATCCAGCGATCTGCAGCTTCACATCGTATTGATCGGACCAGAACCACGGCTTGGCTACATAGCGCTTCTCAGCGCCAAGCATGTTGGCAGCGACACATTCTGCATGGTCGATCGCATGACCGACGCTTTCCAGCCTTACCTGACGCCTTGATGAGGGGAACGAAGCACAATCGCCAGCGGCCCAAATCGAAGGGTCGGTTGTACGACCGAATTCATCCGTCGATATCCCATTATCGATGTGGAGACCTGCAGTTTCAGCCAAGGCAATCGCCGGCACAATCCCAACGCCAACGATGACAAGATCAGCAGGCAGTTCACGTCCATCGGTCAAGACCGCACTACGGACTCTACGGTTACCTGTCAGGCGATCCACTCCGATGCCTTCTATTATCTTCACCCCATGAGCGGCATGGAGGTTACGAAAGTAAGTCGCCGTATCCGTCGAGGCGACGCGTTGCAGGATACGCGTTGCCGTTTCTATAACCGTGACGTCGAGCTTGAGCTTTGCTGCTACGGCAGCCGCCTCCAGGCCGATATAGCCTCCGCCGACGATTATCAGCCGTTTGCCGGGTACGAGGTCCTCTGCCATCGCATCGACATCCGCGAAATTGCGGATGGTATGGACGCCCCGCAAACCACCGCCAATCGATAGGGGCAAGCGTCTGGCAGTCGACCCGGTTGCGAGCGCGAGTTGACTATACACAAACGTCTCATCGCCGACTTGAAGCGTTCTGGCTCCGCGATCGATCCTAGTTGCGAATTGGCCAAGGCGAAGATCGATATCGTGGTCAGCGTAGAAGCTCGCAGGTTTCAGAAGTAAACGTTCGACACCCATCTCGCCGAGAAGATAGGCTTTGGACAGCGGTGGGCGCTGATAGGGCAGTATCGGTTCCGCGCCGATGAGTGTGAGAGGGCCGCAGTATCCAAGCCCTCTGAGCTTGGCCACGAGGGATACGCTCGCCTGACCGCCTCCAACGACGATTATTCCATTGCCTGAAGAAGCCGACATCGTCCGTGCTCGATTTCCGGTAGACAGGATGGCCTCGGGATGGCCGGAGTTCTCAGATCTGTTTTTCCGGCATCTTCACGACTAAGCCGTCCAGTCTGTCATCAATCCGGATCTGACAAGTCAGTCGCGAGCGTATCGGGTCGGGCTCGTAGGCGAAATCGAGCATGTCTTCCTCCATTGGATCCTTGGGGGGAAGCCTCTCAACCCAGTTGGGATCGACGTAGACATGGCAGGTGGCGCACGCGCAAGCGCCCCCGCAATCGGCTTCTATGCCAGGAATACTATTATCACGTGCACCTTCCATCACTGTCTTGTCGACCGGAACGTCCACCACGTGGACCATGCCGCCGTGTTCAATGTAGGTAATTTTCGCCATGCTCCATGTCCTTGCTTTTGCTTGCGCATCAGCCGCTCAAGCTATCTTCTAGGTGCGGGTCGTGTTAGGTCGGATGAGACCCCAGCCAGCCGCGCCACAAATCGCGGCGCTGAATAGTCACTTTTTCATTTGAGACAGCACCTCGATGAGCGCTTGCTCCTCGTTCGCGTGCATCCGGACATTCTGACCTTCAAACGGGAATTGACGCCTGATCGATGATTTGCGGAATTCGGTCAGGGCGGTCACGCGTTGCTTGTAAATTTCAGCGTGCAGAGGCTTTAAATCGCAAAACGCATACGCATGCTTTGGGGGAGCTTCGGTTTCGCCGCACAGATCGCTCATGAACTGAAAGATGATATCACCTGCTCTTCCCGACCCCAGGGAAATTGTAACCAGCGACGTGTTGGCATTCAGGTGCTTCATGGCTTCCTCCGCGACACACTCGACTTCGGCAGCGACCGCACCGGCATCTTCGTAGCGCTTGAACGTGCGATATATTTCCATGGCCTCATCGGCTGTTCGGCCGTAGGCCCTTAAACCGCCACCCAAGACGCTGAACGAGGGTACCAGGCCGACATGGACCTGAACCGGAATCTTCTCTTTGGCCAGCATCTCAACAACACCGAAGCTACGATTGGTCAGGTACATATCGGCACCCAACTCCATGCATCCGATTGCGTGCCGAAGGATATCATCCGGGGTTTTGTTCTGACCCCATGCCATTGAAGTTGCCATGAAAGTGGTCGGTGCCAAGCGGCGAAACTCAACCAGATTGCTATCTAAGACGGTCAAGGTTTCGATACCCGCTTCTACGCAGGCGGCCAATTCGGTGGCGTCCCCAGGGAAACACATAGTCAGGGGTGCGTCTGCATATTTCAGTGCTCTCAAATCGGGGATGGTGTAGTTCCGCTGCGCAGGCTGGCGTCCATAAGTGTAAATGTTTCTCAAGGCATTGATCCCAGACGGGTGGTCACTGTGGCTGAAGGCACGACGTGGACGATCCGTTCAGGAGTACATTTTCTTCTTGCGTTCTCGCGTAGCAGCCGTCGCTTCCGGACTGCCATCGTGATAGGAGCCGAACCAATTGTCCCAGGGCATTTCGGGATTGCCGTAGTTGCACTCGAAATAGCGATGATGCAGCTGGTGGTGAAACGAACCGATCTTGAGTTTCGACGACTCGCCTAACACCAGGTTTTCGAATCCTGCATGAGATGTCGCGGTAGCGAGCGCCAACCAATACCCCATGAAGATCAGATGTACCGGATGGGCGGGTACAATGAAGAACATCAAAAGGAGGCTCATGTACCCCAGATGCTCAATGGGGTGCATCGAAAAGCCGGACCAGGGCGCAATCGACACACTGCGGTGGTGCACGGAATGAACGCGCCTATAAATAAACGGAATATGGAGTGCCCTGTGTAGCCAGTAAAAATGGAAAGACTGTATTACTGGTATCAGCAGGAAGAGGGCCACAAACCAGATGGGGCTGCCTTCGAACGTGATCATCGGGGTCCAGCCATTTGCGAAGGCCGCCCACATCAGAACTTCGTAGCCAGTCCAAATGGTTACACCAGAAACCAGTGAATGGAACACGTTATCCCAATACTGGTCATTGAACTTGAAGTTACGATTGTTCGTCGCTATTCCCCGGCGGTCGTATTTGTAGTCTTCGCCCTGTTTCTTCCAGCCGTAGAGCCAGACATGCAGTCCCTGCGCAAACAGGGTCATGAGAACGAGATTGCGAAGCCAGACCTGCAGAACCCATCCCCAATGAAGGGTCTGCGTCTCCTCCAGCGAGGGCTGTAGCCAGTACCAAGTGGCGACGGCCATGAGCGCATAAACCAGATATTCGGTGACTGGCAGCCAGTTACCCACGAACCATTTCACGGTCGCAATCGGTCGAGGCGGCCAGGAAAAGACTGGCGTAACTGCGACCGGAAGATCGGGGTGCCAGTTCCATTCCCGGCTACTGCCAGCCTTAAGGGGATTATCTTGGTCGGACACGGCTCGCTCTCGTTCAGGATATGACATGAAGGAAACAGTACGGAGATTGAGCGCTCAGAAAACCTTGTTAAATGTCCACATCGACGATAACTTTTTGGAATGAAAAGTATTCGCAAGAATCTGCCGCCCTTGGATTCGCTGATCTTTTTCTTGAGCGTGGCCAAGCACGGAAGTTTTACCGCAGCCGCCAGCGCGCTTTTCGTCACACAGGCAGCTGCAAGCAAGCGGGTTCAGCGCTTGGAGGAATGGCTTGGAACGCCGCTTTTCGACAGAGTCGGACGTGGCATTAGCCTAAATAGTTCAGGGCGCACGCTCGCTAGGGATGTCGAGCTTGCTCTTGATTTCCTTGAGCGATCAGTTGCCATGGCAAAAACGCCCGAGCAGCCAACAGTTCACATAGCTGCCAGCGGATCCATTTCGATGTTTTGGCTCTACGAACGGCTTAAGCAGTTCTCCTTGAGCGAAAATGCCTGCCACGTAAGTGTAACGACGTCCGATGAATTGGCAAAATTGACGGACGACAGCCATGACCTAACCATCATCTACAATGAAAACCCCATGCCGGGCTGGACTGGCGTTAAAATCGTTGCTGGCGAACTAGCGCCTGCGGCTACGCCAGAAGTCGCGCGGCAAGCAGATGCTGCCGGAGCCTTCACCGATGGCTGGGATACTAAGAATAGTCCCCCCATTCTTGAATATTCCAATCTCACACCGGATTGGATCAACTGGGCGGTGTGGCTTAAGCGAATGAAACTTCCAGAAATAGGATTGCTTAAGGTCACGAAATGCGCGGGATATGCGCAGTCAGTTGGACGGGGGCTCGCTGGCCATGGCATTCTGCTTGCCAATCTAGAATTACAAAAACCCGAACTGGCGAGCGGAAGATTGGTGCGGATCGGTCAAATGCAGCTGAGCCCCAAAGAATCCTACTACCTGTGCTACAAATCGAGCAAGGAACTGTCGCCGTCTGCACTAGCGTTGTTTGAGTTCCTTAGGCTGCCGTGACAGTAGCTTCTGTCGCACTCCTGATTAAATGGCGGACGACCCGTTCAGCCCCTATTCGATTTATGTCCTCAGTCGATAAGTCCAAGAGCATTGGGCCGACTAATCGAAAAACTCCTTTCTCGATAACTTACTGCGAAATCGAGCGCTGACTTCGCTGTCGGCGACGCATCAGGATGTTTGACGATGGACACGCTAACCTACGACAGGACTGCCTTGAACGAACGTGCCCAGTGGGGTGCCGTTGTCTCCCTGGCGCTGTGTGTAGCGGTGCTCATTGCGTCGGAGTTTATGCCTGTCAGTCTGCTGTCGCCGATTGCCGCGGATCTCGCCATAACGGCAGGACAGACAGGTCAGGCGATTTCCATTTCGGGCATATTCGCCGTGATCACCAGCCTCTTCGTTGTAGACCTAACTCGTCTCATCGACCGCAAGCGAGTTGTGCTGGGATTCACATTACTCCTGATCACTTCGGGACTCGCCGTTACATTTGCACCGAACTACGCATTCCTGATGGTGGGCAGATCATTGCTCGGCGTGGCAATCGGCGGTTTTTGGTCGATGTCGACTTCGATCATAATGCGCCTTGTACCCGAAAACGACGTGCCCAATGGATTGGCCATGTTGAATGCGGGAAATGCTGTCGCTGCCACCATCGCAGCCCCTCTTGGCAGTTTTCTCGGAGCCTATGTTGGCTGGCGAGGGGCCTTTTTCGTCGTAGTGCCGCTGGGATTGCTCGCGTTCATTTGGCAATGGATCAGCCTGCCTGCGCTTCCCTCTCGTAACAGACAGCGCGCCAGTGCATTGCAGTTGCTTGGCCGGAAGCAGGTGACGCTCGGCATGGGAGCAATCCTGTTCTTCTTTATGGGGCAGTTCGCACTTTTCACTTACCTGCGTCCATTCCTGGAAGGTGTCACAGGACTTGCAGTGGAGACGCTCTCGCTTGTCTTGCTGGCCATGGGGCTGGCTGGTGTCGCCGGAACATGGTGCATCGGACAGCTACTCAATGGGCGATCGTTCAGCATCCTCGTTGGCATCCCACTGATAATGGCAATCGTTGCCGTTGCCTTGGTCGCATGCGGCACAAAGCCGATACCAGTCTCAATGCTGCTACTTGCTTGGGGTTTCTTCGGAACCGCTGCTCCCGTCGGTTGGGGAACCTGGCTAAGTCGAACGCTGCCCGAAGACGCCGAAGGCGGGGGTGGCTTGCAGGTCGCCGTTATCCAACTCGCAATTACAGGGGGAGCCGCTCTTGGAGGTACACTTTTCGATACGGTCGGATGGTGGGCTCCGCTGTGGCTGGGTGCTGCCCTTCTGTTGGCCTCGTCAGTCGTCGCGATAGCGGCCTGGCGTAACGCGCAGGGTACGTCGTCATGAGCGTCAGCACCATGAACCGTCGCCTTCTCCTGAGTTCAGCGATTGCGGCAGCTTTGATGCCGCGCGTTGCCTTCACCCAGCAAGAGCGCGACCCGAACAATCAGGATCCAACGGATATGCGCATCCAGATGACATTTGACGGTCGGAAGATGACAGCCACGCTCTATGACAACCCGTCTGCGCGCGACTTTTACGCAATGCTGCCACTCGACTTGAAGATCGAGGATTTCAGCAGCAACGAAAAGATAGCCTACCTGCCGCGCAAGCTCACCGAAGAGGGAAGCGGCCGTTTCGGCAATGAACGCCCTTATGACCTTTGTTATTACGTCCCTTGGGGCAACCTCGCGATGTTCTATGACGATTATCGATATCCCGGTCTAATTCGGCTCGGTCGCTTCGATGAAGGCTACGAGGCCCTACACCTGCAGGGAGAGTTCCCCCTGCGCATCGAACGTATCTCCTAGCCCTGAACAAAAGGAACAAACCAATGCTCGGAGCAGTCCTTCACAAGGCTGGCGATATCCGCTGTGAACAGGTGGATGACCCGAAGATACTGAAACCGACAGACGCCATCATCAAGCTGTCAGCGAGCTGTATTTGCGGGTCGGATCTATGGCCCTATCGTGGTCTGCAGCCCCTGGGCGAACCGACGCATATGGGCCACGAATATTGCGGTGTCGTTGTAGAAGTCGGCAGCGAGGTTCGAACAATACGCCCCGGCCAATTCGTTGTCGGATCGTTCTGCTTGTCTGACAACACCTGCCCGCACTGCCGATACGGTTTCCAGTCATCCTGCGTGCAACGCGAATTCATGCTCGGTGCACAGGCACCTTATGCGCGCGTTCCACTTGCCGATGGCACACTGGTCGCAACGGAGGAGATGCCGTCCGATGACCTTGTGCCGCATATGCTGGCGGTTTCAGACGTACTCGGAACCGGATGGTATGCCGCCGATGCAGCTCAGGTGAAGCCTGGATCAACCGTGGTTGTGGTGGGAGACGGCGCGGTCGGTCTCATGGGAGTGCTCGCGGCGAGGGAAATGGGCGCAGGCCGCATCATCGCGATGAGCCGTCACGAGACCAGGCAGAAACTCGCGAGGGAATTTGGCGCAACTGACATCGTCTCAGAGCGTGCCGAAGAAGGCGTGAGGCGAATTCTTGACATGACTGACGGCGTCGGAGCGGATTCCGTGCTCGAATGCGTGGGGACCATGGAATCGATGGACCAGGCGCTTGCCGTGTCGCGACCAGGTGGGACTATTGGCTACGTCGGCGTTCCTCATGACGTGTCATTCGAGGGACAGCGGCTGTTCTTCGGTCAACGGCGAATGCTTGGCGGACCTGCACCAGTTCGCCGCTTCCTGCCCGACCTGATGGATCGTGTCCTGAAAGGCCTCATTCAGCCGGGAAAGGTGTTTGATCTGGAGCTTCCACTCGCCCAGGTGGCCGAGGGATACAAGGCAATGGACGAGCGTCGGGCTGTTAAAGTGATGCTTAGGGTGTGAATGCGGTTGCCATCAGCACGACGGGAACTTGGCTGTTCCTCAATGCCTCAGAGCATCAACGATGACTTTAAACGAGGGCAAACTTTGCCTGCGGCTAGGGTAGTAAATGTAGTACCCCGGAAATGGCTGACACCAGTCATCGAGTATCTGCACCAACTCACCTGAAGCGAGGTGTTTCTCAGCCAGGTCTTCGGGCACGTAGGCGATGCCGTACCCCTTGATCGCCGCATCGATCATCGGGAAGCTTGAGCCGTAGGTGAGTTGGCCGTCGACGCGCACGCGTATCTCCTGACCGCCTTTTTCGAACTCCCAGGCATACAAACCACCGCTGCGTTCCTGACGCATGTTGAGGCAGTTGTAGCCGATGAGGTTCTGGGGGTGGCCAGGCAGCGGTTGCTTTTCGAGGTATGCTGGTGAGGCGACAGCCACCTGCCGCCAATCCGGCCCGATACGGACCGCAATCATATCCTTTTCGACACTCTCACCGAGGCGGATTCCGGCATCGAACCCTTCTTCGACGATGTTACGAAAGCCATTATCCAGACTGAATTCGACCTTTATGTCGGGGAAATCGCTAAGAACGGTGCTCAACTTCGGCCATACCACGGTGTGATAAGCATGATCCGACAAGGTCAACCGGATCGTTCCAGCTGGCTTGTCTCTTAGCTCCATCAACGCATCGATTTCCGCCTCGATCTCCGCCACGCGTGGACCGAGAGATTTCCTAAGGCGTTCACCCGCTTCGGTTGTAGACACGCTTCGTGTCGTCCGCGTGAGCAACCTGATGCCCATACGAGTTTCGAGCCGTTTGATCGTGTGAGAAAGCGTCGATTGGGTGATACCGATCTTTGCCGCAGCCCGCGTGAAGCTCCTTTCCTCCGCCACGGCAAGGAACCAGAGCAGGTCGTTGAAATCTTCTCTCGCCATGACCGCCCTCTTCAGGAATTCACAGAGATTTATGGCTCCCATCGATAAACGCAAGTGCATTGACTGCCCTTATCGTGATGCCGAATGCGGACTACTATTTGGCTGGACGAGCCAGAAGCCAGTCAAGCCAGTCGCTTTGGCTCTCTCGAAACGAGGAGTAGGCCATGCAAGTCACCATTAACGGCACCAAGCATGACGTCGACGTGGAACCCGAAACACCTTTGTTGTGGGTCATACGTGACACTCTCGGCATGACCGGGACGAAATATGGCTGCGGCGTTGCGCAATGTGGCGCATGCACAGTGCTGGTTGACGGCCAGGCGACCCGCTCATGCGTGACTCCGGTCGACAGTGTCGCGGGCATGGCCATCACAACGATTGAAGCAATCGAGAATGATCCGGTAGGCCGCAAGGTCGTCGAGGCCTGGGTGGCAAATCAGGTGCCGCAATGTGGCTATTGCCAATCAGGTCAGGTGATGGCGGCAACAGCACTCATCAAACAAAACTCTGCGCCTTCCGAAGATGATATCGCAGCCGCCATGGTCAATCTTTGCCGTTGCGGCACCTACAACGCGATCTCCGCTGCAGTGAAGCAAGCTACGCAAGCGTGAAAGGTGCAAAGATGAACCAGATCGTTTCTCTCAAACCATCGCAAGAGCAGCTTGCTGATAGGCCTCTTAACGTCTCACGCCGAACCTTCCTCGCCGGTGTCGGTGCGCTGGTGCTTTCGGTGTCTTTGCCAAACGGACGCGTCCGCGCAAACGATGCAGAGATCGTTCCCGGCACCCGCGTGTCGGCATTCCTGGAAATCCAGCAGGACTCGACCGTTCACCTTCGCAGTCCCTTCATTGAAGGTGGCCAGGGGGTGTTCACGGCGATGGCGCAGATTGTCGGCGAGGAGCTCGACGTAGATCCAGCCAAGTTTTTCGTTGAGGGCGCTCCGCCCGGACCTGACTACGGTCTGATCGGTGGTGGTCGTTTTACTGGCGGTAGCATGTCTGTGCGCTCCAGTTTCGAGACCATGCGTCGACTTGGTGCCAGTGCAAGGCAGATGTTGCTTGCGGCTGCGGCAACGCGGCTCAATGTTCCGGCATCCGAACTTGTGACCGAACCAGGGGGGGTTCTACACAAGGCTTCCGGACGTTCGATCGCCTATGGTGAACTCGCTGCCGAAGCAGCTGGGTTAGCTGTTCCCGAGAACGTGACACTCCGTTCGTCGACAGACTTCCGTTGGATCGGCAAGGCCATACCAAGGCTCGACGTACGAGCAAAATCAACGGGCAAGGCAGCGTATTCCATCGACGTTAAGGTCGAGGGGATGCTGCACGCGGCAGTTCAACACAGTCCACGTTTCGGCGAGGAGCCATCGGGCCTTACCAACGAGGCCGAAGTTAAAGGAATGCCTGGCGTTCACTCGATCCATCGGCTCCCTGGGGCAGTCGCAGTCGTAGCTGACAGTTGGTGGCGCGCACGTCGCGCGGTCGAGACACTGCAGGTGAATTGGGTCAAGGCGAACCAGGATACGCCGCACGCGATGCCTGCTGATTTCTCTTCAGAAGCTCGTCGGCAGGCTCTTATGTCGGCTCAAGGAAATAGTTTTGCGGCGGAGAACGAGGGCGACGTAACTGCCGCTTTCTCCACTGCTGCATCGGTCATCGAGGCAACCTACGACGCCCCCTATCTGCTGCACGGCCAGTTGGAACCACCTTCAGCCACTGCGCGCTGGAACGCTGACGGGACGCTCGACCTTTGGGCACCTAATCAGGCTCCTGAGATGTTCCTGGCCGATGCCGCCAAGGTCGCGGGCATAGACCAGAGCAAAATCACTCTCCATTCGCCAATGCTGGGCGGCTTCTTCGGTCGCCATTTCCTATACCAATCTGCCAATCCCTATCCGCAGGCTATCCTGCTGGCCAAGGCAGTGGGGCGACCCATCAAGCTGATCTGGAGCCGCGAAGAGGAGTTCCTGCGCGATACGGTACGGCCACTCGGTGTAGCTCGGCTGCGCGGCGGCATCGGCCAGGATGGACTGCCAGTCGCACTTGAGGCGCTCGCGGTTGGAGAAGGACCGACCGGGCGATGGTATGGTCGGACCCCGGATCAGGCCGACAGTTCCGCCGTCGAGGGTATGGCCGGAAAAGTCTACGCCATTCCTAATCGTCGGGTGGCACACCTTCCAGTCGATGACCCGGCTATAATCGGCTATTGGCGTTCGGTCGGTCATTCGATGAACGACTTCTTCTATGAAACCTTCCTCGACGAGCTAGCGGATGCTGGCAAGCGGGACCCATACGAACTCCGGTTGAAACTTCTCGAAGATAGCTCCCGCCATTCGAACCTATTGCAAGCGGTTGCCGATCTATCTGGTGGCTGGAAGCGGGGGCCCTTTACAGCCGACGGTGGCCGTCGTGCGCGGGGTGTCGCCATGGCGTCCCCCTTCGGCAGTGAGGTGGCGACTATCGCCGAGGTGTCGCTCGCGGATGGCGCTGTCGTAGTGCATGACGTTTGGGTCGCAATAGATCCCGGCAGCATTGTCAATCCGGGCATCATCGAGGCTCAGGTGAATTCGGCGGTAGCGCTCGGCCTCTCCTCGGCACTGCTCGAAGAAGTCGTTTATGTCGACGGAATTCCACAGGCTCGGAACTTCGATGGCTATCCAATCTTGCCACCGGACCGCATGCCACGCGTCCATGTTCGGATCGTTGAAAGCGGCGCTCCAATGGGCGGAATCGGCGAGCCAGGGGTACCAGGCGTGCCACCTGCGGTCGTCAACGCCGTCTCGGTTCTGACGGGCAAGCGTATCCGCAGTTTGCCGCTCTCAAAGCACGATCTGAAGGGCATTGAGGGATGAAACGGCTCGGTCTGTCTATCCTCTTGGCTGTCATAGCCTGGCCAAGTGCCCCCGCTCTTGGCCAGGAAAACGGCGAGCGCCTCTTCAAGCAACGGTGTGGGATCTGTCATCAGCTTGATACGACGCGTAATGGCATGGGTCCCCACCTACAGAAATTTCAAGGACGCACTGCAGGAGCTGTTCAAGGTTACAATTATTCTCCAGCGTTGAAGTCATCTGGAATCGTATGGTCGAGAGAGACGCTCGACACCTTCCTAACTAATCCGACTGCCATGGTCCGGGGAACAAAAATGGCCCAACGCTTCGCAAATTCCGAAGAGCGCGCAGCCATTATCGAATTTCTCCTCACTCGGTAGGGTGTTTTGCCTGGCTGCGTAATCGGTCAAATCGGGGTAAGCACCACAGCACGATGCTTGGAGTGCATCTTTTCGCGTTGACCAAAACTGCTATCGTGGGTTCGCACCTCGCGCGCGGCGGTCGGCTGGTTCTTCCCCTCCTGGGTGAGTAATACACCCAGCCGACCGCTTTCATTCCTGGCACCAGCAAGGCCGAGGAGTTCCCTGTGGTCGAATTTGATGCATTGGTCGAACATCTGGCTCAGACATTTTACGAGCAGTCGGGCCTAAGATGGGAAGCTGCCACCGATCGCGTTCGCCAGGCGATGTGCGTTGAGGTCGAAGAACGCATAGCAGCCGATCCGGATGTCGCCATGATGGTGTTTCGTGTTTGCATGGGAGAGAACGTGCATTGATGCACCAAGCCGAGCAGTGACGCTCAGGTTAGCCACCTCCGACGCCCCTCCATGTTTTTTGTATATGTCCGGAACTCAACACCGCCCCCGGCTCCGGCCGAGGTTTTCGTTTCTGCCTATCGCCGAAAGGCGTACACCCAAACGGGGATGCTCGCCCGGCCAAGAAGAGCGTAGCGTGTACCCAGCGCTGAAGATTCCGGACAGCGTCTAGGCCGGCGCGTTGTGTCACCTCCTCATCACGCCGGCCGCTTTTCCTTTCCACAAATGCAAAAGGCCCAGCCCGGCAAACCGGGCGCAAGACGCGCCTATCGATCCCACCCGAAAATCTTCAACGCAGTGCGCTGGTCGTCCACGTCTGTGACGCCCTTCACAGACAGCAATGGCGCAAAAGGAGATTGAGCCACAGCACCGCAAACATCGATCGATGGGAGACTTCGATGACAAGGAAGCCGCGTATCGTAGTAAAGCGCTTTGACCAAACCAAAGCCTTCGCGGGAAAACGCGATGAGGTCCTCGCAGCGGGGTTCGGGCTCGGCTCTCTTGTTCGAGAACTGAGAGACGATCATGGCCCGGTGCAGCAAGACTATGAGGGTGGTTCGCTGGTGCTGGGCTACGGATCGCCAGTTTACGACATCATGAATCCGCGTCCTGCAGGAACTATAATCGTCGGGAAGCGCGTGTGCCTTCTCTATGGCGCGATACTCGAAAAGTGGAAGTCTCTTGGTGGAAGGGAATGGGATATCCCTGTCACGGACGAGAAGGGCTTCAACGACTTTTATGAAGGTAGATACGTTGAATTTCAGAAAAACGTTATCGTCTGGCAAAAGCTTACGGAAGCGCGTGCGCTACACGGGCCCATACTCTATCGATGGGTAGATCTTCTAAAGAATCAAGCGGCGGGGAAATTCATCGGCTACCCGACCTCCGATATCGGTAGTACCGCTGGCAATGATGGCTGGTGGCTCCAATGTGGCGATGGTGCTGCCATCGTGCTTGATGGTTCGTCGCAACAGGCATTTTCTGTTCATGGACGCCAATTCACTGCCTGGGGCGAACAGAATTACGAGCGCGGACCTTTGGGCTATCCGACCACCCAAGTCGAACTGTCCGAGACGCTAAATTCGTCTCAGGACTTTGAAAACGGGACCATAGTCGGACAAGGAAACTCGACCAAGATTCTGTATCAAAATCATACGATGGGAAAGCGGTTGATCGCTGGCCATGTCGGTTCGAACATGGAGCTCATAATACAGGCCGATGGATACTGGAGTTTCAAAACCCATACCCATACGTCCGGCTTCTTCGGTGACAATTTCACGAACCTTGCCTGGATAACGTTACCGTCCAAAGAGGGCCCCAACAAAGCCGATATCATCTACTTCAAGACCGAGGGGCACGTTGGCGGTACTACCTCGCCCGACAGCCGCGACGAGGACTTTTCCATAGGTGGCAAGGATGATCGGATCGCGGCCAACTGGAAGCAAATTCGAAATGCCGAGGGCTACTTTAAACTACGAGCCTCGGTTGCACCTGCAGATGTTATTTCCGGTATCTTTGAAGCTGCGATTGTCGCCTTTGGTGTGGTGGTGGGAGCAATATTTGCCGCCAAAGCATCTGAGAAAGGTGTAAAGGCTGAGCCGTACGTCGAACCAGACGGGTCCGGTGGTGGTGTCGTCCTCCCGTCCAGATAAGCACTCAAATGATCGTGTCGAACCCGCCCAGCCGAAGCTGAGCGGGCGTCACCCGAGATACGCCAGCCAACAGACAGGCGCGGCGCGCGCGTAACGGCACTATGTGGCGAGAATGTATCTACGGCCGGCTTGAGCCCTTGTCGTCGACGACGACATGAACGTCGCCGTGAGCGCCCTTAGCCAAGTCGCCGCCGATCGGGCAGCATAATATATGCCGCCTAGCCCGGAACGGCGTCAACGTTCGCTCAGGTCATCGTCCGTAAGAGGGCCGCCCTGGACCAAGAATTCCTGTACAGGCTTCTTCCGGGCAATCTCTTCGATCCGATAGACGACAGCACCGTCACGAATCTCCTGCGGCTTTGACCTCGCGGCTTGCAGCAGGTCACGGAAACGCAGTTGCGCCTCCTCCACACTCCAAGGCTTCATCCCGAAGGAACTGCTAGGTTTCAGTCTTTTACCTCTTTGTGATCTGCCGCTGTCAGGTTTCGGCATCTGCCATTTACCTTTTGCCGGTCATTCTCGTTTACCGCCCATTATAGAGGCTCGGGGGGACGGAGCCCACCCCGAACATGTACATTCTTGACACCAATATTGTCAGTGAATTCCAAAGGCAGAAGCCGAATCCTCAAGTGCTGTCTTGGCTTGCGGCAGCTCCTGCAAGAAGCTTAGCCATTTCGTTCAGCGCCGTTTTCGAAGTTCAACGCGGCATTGAATCCCTGGCACAGCGAGATTCGTGCCGTGCGTCAGAATTGTCTCAGTGGCTCGATGAATTGCTGGAAACAGATATTCACTACGTAGATGCCGACGCACGGACAGCACGCCTATACGCTGCTATGACCTCCGTGCCGTCACTATCGGACCTTTGGATGCCGCGAAAAGACAGCAAGAAGCAGGCTCCGGGCCAAGATCTTCTCATCGCCGCAACCGCAATCGCTTGCGGTGCAGTGGTTGTAACCATAAACGTTCGCGATTTTGTCAGGATCGACCGTCATTTTCCGCTTCCCGGACTGTTCAATCCTGTCACGTCCTCCTGGATAATCGTGCCCCACAGGGAGCAAGAACTTGCAGGACGACCGGATAAATGTGGCGGGGCCGGCTCCAAGAACGCAGGCCCTATTGAAGCATTTATGACCTTGACGTCTCGCAAGACCTCGCTGGTTTTCGCATAGGAGGTTCCTACCACTGGGGAAGCTTCCTGAGTTTCAAGGGTCATGTAAGGCTAGCGGCCGGAAACGACCTCATTCTCGCCGTTTCGGCAGGTCCACGCATCGCCTGAAACTTGACGTCCTTTCCATCCACGACAGCAGGAAGCAGACAGGCAACTGCGAGGCCGTGCAAAGGCAAGATTTCCACCACGACGATGTCGCCTGCTACCAGTGCTGGAACCAGCGCCAGGACCAGATTTTCAATCATTGCTCCGTCGTAGACGAAGGCGGAATTCATGCCTTTCAGGCGTAGCGCACCGGTGAAGGTGATTATGTTTCAGTAACCATCAGGCACAGCGCACGAATACACTTGCTTACCCTAGCATCCTATCCAATATTCCAGTGCATCCTTGTCGCCAAAAGAGACGCAGGTGCTCAGGGAGTAAGAAAAGGGCGTGGTGCCGGGGGGCGCGTTTGCCACTATATCTTAAGAAGTCGGTCTCGGCGGGCCCGTTCCGATTCAATTTTTCAAAATCTGGAGTCGGGGTTTCCGTTGGTGTGAAAGGCCTGCGAATAGGGACTGGCCCTCGTGGACACTACATCCATGCGGGGCATGGAGGCCTTTACTATCGAGCGACACTTGGCAATGCGGGGCGAAGTCGGCAGTCGGCAGCTTCACTGCAACAATCACCAATTCCGCGAACAACGTTCGACAACGATGATGTCACGATGACCGAGATCGAATCCGGCGACGTCATGCATATGCGCGACGCGTCGTTTTCGGAGCTGCTCGACGAAATAAACTCCAAAGCCAGACAGACGCGCATGTCTGCGGCATTTTTCTGGATTGCACTCGTAGTTGGCGTGATTGCGGGCCTCGCGACAGGCGGACCTGGGTTATTTCTCTGCGTCGCAGCGCTCCCAGCGGGGGCGATCGGTAGTTGGCTGGACTCCTATCGCAGGACAACGGTGCTGTATTACGACCTCGAAGGGGATGCAGAGACAGCTTATGCCCGCCTCGTCGAGGGATTCGACGGTCTCGTTGGATGTGCCGCCAAGTGGCATATCGAAGCTGGAGGTGCAGTCCAGAGCCTAACGGCATGGAAACGTAATGCGGGAGCTTCGCACCTCGTAAACAGAAAGGGGACCACCCTTGCTTATAATCTCCCGGCGATAATCAAGAGCAATGTGACCCCTCCTGCCCTGCATGTGGGCAGGCAGGTAATGTTCTTTATGCCCGACATTGTGCTCATGCAGGACGGCAGCCGCGTAGGAGCGGTGAACTACATCGACCTAAATGTGCGGTGGCAGAATTCTAGGTTCATCGAGACCGAACGTGTACCACGCGACGCTCAGATCGTGGACCATACTTGGAAACATCCCAACAAGAACGGCGGGCCGGACCGACGCTTCAGGGACAACAGACAAATTCCGATCTGCCTGTATGAGACGATGCACCTCACAAGCAACAGCGGCGTGAACGAGCTCGTGGAGTTTTCCAGGACCGGATTGGTGGCCGCTTTTGTAGACGGTTGCCGGAAGCTGGCAGCGCTGCCGCGGGAACGTACGGTTGCGTTGCCATTGGAACCTGCGAACAATGCCGTTGACGTTGTTCCCATCACCACGACGGAGAGGAAGCGCAGCCCCCTCAAAGTGGCGCTATTGACAGTTCTTGGCGTCCTTGTGGGCATTCCTGTGCTTGCCGTCGTCTTTGGATCTGGCAGAAAAGAGGCGGACACAGGATTGCCACCGCCTTTAAGCGTGGAGAGATCCGACACTGCATCCGCAGCAGAGAACCGTGCTGCCCCCACCGAAGAAATCGACCCCGCTCCCGCGCACCAAGTAACGGCGGTAGCTGCAACCGATCCGGCTCAAACCGAGCCAGTCGCTAAGAGAGAGGTCGGAGAACCCGCTATCCGCTACACGAAGACCATGGTGAATCTACGTGAAGGACCTGGGACCAAATTCGCCGTGATCACCGTCGTACCGAAAGGCGTCAATGTCGCGGTTTTGGAATCCAAGGGGGTATGGTGTCGCGTCAAGGTGGACGAGAATACGACTGGATGGATGGCGAATTCCACGATCGCCGAACGTTGAACCGCCATTCTGAGATTTGGCTTCGTTCCAAACAGCTTCGCAGCCTCGCGCTAAAATGGCTGGCATTCCGCCGTCCACCAACTCCATTTCACGCATCTTTTGTGCATAGGGGACAATTTCCACAAAGATCCTTGTTTCGAGTTGACATCGTTGCCGATGTTCCCTATTCGTTCCGATCATGACTAGAACCTTCGCGCACCTCATACGCTGACCTCTTTGCCGACGCCTACCCAAGGGCGTTCAGTGTCAGCTATGCGTGCGGGAGTGTTCAGTGTCCCTCGTCTCCACCCAAAACCAAACTACCCTCGTGTTGTCTCAAGTCGATGCGGTTCGACAGGTCTATTATCCGTCTGGTACCGTTCGCTGCGACGGCATCCCCGTTTTCCGGAGCCAATCAGCCCGTGACCTTGCATGCCTGCTGGATGTGGATCATGAAGTAACTTCTTGGCGATGCATGCCATTCGCACTCAACGACGGCGACCAAACTCACGTGCCCGATTTTCTCGTTGAGCGTGCCGATTGCAAAGTGCTTATGGACGCACTTGAAACACCCGGCGACGTTGTACCCGAATGGATCAGCGTGCAGGCCCTGGCATCGGGGCACCCGTATCTCGCCGTATCGCCTGCTGCGCCAGAATACACCATTCGTCTCCAGAACTCGCAGGATCTTCTGCGATATGCGCATTGGCGCTGTCCCCTCGGTGACAGAATCCGTCTGCTCGCCGGGTTGGATGAACACGGGTCGATGACGGTCGCCGAAGCCATGAGCGCCTTCCGCGAGACGCCACCTATAGCCGGGCTTTCTTCGCTCCTTCTGCACCGTTTCGTTGAGGTCGACCTCGATGCGATCATCGGTCCAGACACCACCGTCAGACGCGTCGCCGGCTGACTAATTCCTCCCGAGACCAAGTCCGAACCTTACGGACCAGAGGTATTTCCATGAAAACTTTCGTCACCCGGCGCACGCCGAGGCGTGCCATCCAGCCTGTGGATTTCCTAGCCTATTGCTCCATGATGCGTGGAGTGAGGTATCACTATGCGTTCTGGAACAACGGTCCCTTCATTCTAGGCGTGGTTGTTCCAGAACCTCAGGACATCGAATTCTACTCTGAAGCAGTTATGAAGGTCCGCCACCGGAGCCCCGATCCGGATCCTTCGATGACGCTCGATGATATCCGCATCGAAACCGTCCAAGTCCAACCGAGCAAGAGCAAGCGGCAGTTTGATCTGCTGGGAGCGGCCGCCCAATACGAAAAGGTCGTTGTTCTTGCAGCGTCTCGAGATTCCTTGCCGGTAGGCATCGAGCACATGGCGGATGCGATCATCGAGCTCGAACCGCCCAGCATGAGGCATGTTCGGGCCACGGCCCGCTTTCTCTTCAAGCAGCAGATTTCGGATGAACAAGCGGCACGCATTACCACGTTTCCGCTTAGTGTCATCGCCGCTGGATGGCGGAAAGGGAGAAGCCCAACCAAAGCCATCGAGCTCATGACGAGCACCGAGCGTCCCAAAAAAAATCCACCTTCCGGTCCGACGCTTGATGATCTTTCCGGTCTCGGTGAAGCGGCCATCTGGGGAAAAGAACTCGCCCGAGACTTGGCAGACTGGCGACACGACAGAATTTCATGGAACGACGTTGATCGCGGCGTTTTGGTCAGTGGCCCCCCGGGATGCGGCAAGACCATGTTCGCTCAAGCCTTAGCCCGAACATGCAGTGTCCCTTTTTTCGCAGAATCTCTGGCGCAGTGGCAGGCCATGGGCCACTTGGGCGATCTTCTGAAAGCAATGCGGACAGCTTTCGACAAGGCCAAGCGAAGCGCGCCTTCCATCCTGTTCATTGACGAAATTGACGCCGTGGGCAACCGAGCGAAGTTTACCGGAACCTCCGCGCATTACGCCACCGAAGTGGTCAACGGACTACTGGAATGTCTTGATGGCGCTGGCGGGCGTGACGGCGTCGTAGTTGTGGGAGCGACCAACCTTCCTGAAGATCTCGATCCCGCACTTACAAGGCCTGGGAGGCTCGACCGCCACATCCGCATGCTGCCACCAGACCGGGAAAGCCGCATTGGCATCCTGAAGCATCATCTGAATGGCGCTTTTGAGGACTCTGATCTCGTTGAAGTGGCTGAACGAAGCGCTGGATGGACAGGGGCAAAGCTTGAACAGCTCGTAAGGGACGCGCGCAGGCGTGCACGCCGCGCCCGACGTCCAGTGGCAGCAGCGGACCTGACGGACTGTCTCCCACAACGGGTCCCCTTACCCGAACCCATGCGTTGGCGGATCGCTGTTCATGAGGCCGGACACGTAATTGTCAGTCACGTGCTCGCGGTCGATCAGATTAGGGAGGTGTCCATCACCGACATGACGGAGGTCGACCGGGAAACGCTTCAAAACGCAGGGGGCGTTTCCTTCAAAAGTGTCAGCATTCCGGAACGGACGAAATCATACTTTCTTGATCGGATCGCATTGAACCTCGGCGGCATGGCGGCAGAGGAGTTGGTCTTGGGCGAGCGGTCGGCAGGGGGTGGCGGAACACTGGGTAGCGACATCCATCAAGCAACGGCCAGAGCCTTGCAAATGGAAGCTTCACTCGGCCTGGGTGAAAGCCTGGCGTATCTCTCGGGAGCAGACCAAGACACGCTGTCGTTGCTTCATCTGAACTCTGAACTCCGCCGCCGTGTAGACGCCGTATTACGAGAACAATTCTACCGCGCCAAAGGCATCATCTCCAACCATCAACGGGCGCTCGACAACATCGCGAGGGAGCTACTGCGAAGGCGGAAGCTTTCTGGAAGCGAGGTCCAGGAGGTCTTGAGCGGATTGGCATTGTCTGCCCCTCAAGAAACGACGACCGCCTAGGGGGATTCCCATGCGAGATATCCTCCCGCCCGCAATCGGTCGCCTTTCGCTGTTCGGACCTCTCATACGCTGATCCGCGCATTCGACACCCGAACAATTCGCCTCAACATATCACTGCGCCGCGGCATCCACGCGGTGCTGGATGGAGCTTTTTATGATCACAGTATCCAGACACGACATTCCCCTTCACGACTGCAACTTTGAAGTCGATCGCCTACGTCGGCTTGCCAATGATCTCGAACGGATTTCCAAAGGCAATCATCCTGACAAATCCATGCTTTCGAGCGCACCATGCATCGAAGGCTGGAAAATCGTTGTGAGACCAGTGCCTTGTCTGACCGGACTGTTTTTCGGCCATCCGGGAATCGAAGAAGGCGATCTCGGCGTCACGACCGAGATGATGGCATTTGCACCGACCCTCGGATACGCGCGGACTGTCACTCGGTTCTACAAACTTGGTCAGCCCGAGGGCGGTTCTTCGGACTTGGCTCAGTAAGTCCTGCCTCGTGAATGGCAAACGTAAGAGATCTATTGCATTGCAACGGTATCGATAGCAAAGCGCAACCTGATACCGTTGCATAGCGTCGATTTTCGACAAGGCATTACGCTTTCCTAACCGCAAATTAGGCTAGTAGGATTTGGGTGTGTAAGGCGTGCTGATTCAGCGTGACAGCCATTTGTTGGAAAGCAGATTTGGCGATTTGCTATTGTTCAAATCCCGTTGGTTTTGAGTCAGTCACTATCGAAAGAAGATGTCTCCCAATTCTCGATGACATTGCGACTGCTATCAAAACCCTTTCGTGACCTCCGAACAACAGAAGGAAGTTTCATGTCGACGTTCATTGATTATCGTGTTCCTGGCCCATATGCGGGCCCGTTAGTCGTGGATGGTCGGGTTTACTGGATTGCAAGATCGCGACGCGGAATTTTGAGAGGACTCTTCACGACCGAAAATGAGGCTCTCAGTGCGGCAGAAGCCGACAATGAAAAACTTGCCGAATTGGAAACGATACAAGATCTAAACGATCGGGCCATCCTTCATTTCGAATTGAACGGCCAATCTGTCTTAGTGGCTAGTAATCCAGGGACCGGTCGTCTCGCACGCACAGGTTCATCAGAAAAACCTATAGCACACACGGATATCGGACTAGAAAGTCCCCGCACACCTTAGCCAAAGTTTTTTCAGCTTCCTTTTCCATCTTCAAAGCTTTTGCATAGACTGGGTGGTCGCGGTTGATGAGGCTTCCGAGGCCATTCTGCCTTTCATATTCTACAGCCCAAGTTAGCCAAGTTTGGTGTTCTTTAAGTACGCGCGCAAGATCACAGTTTCCTATACTGGACAACTGCTCCTGCGCCCGCACTACGTAGTGGTTCACAGAGCTTACAATTCCGATTTCGCGCAACGTTGAGATGGTCTCCAACATCTCTTCGAAATCGAAATTCGTAAACGACGGCTGCATAGAAGTCAGGTCGTCACGCACGGAGCCCACATCCGACATTATTGTTCTCTCGCGTTTCTTACGATGTTCACGTGTCAGGACGGCCGGCGCAATGGCCAAGCCCGCTGAATTAACCATCTTAGTAAGCTACGAATTAAAGATCTTGATCCGCCCGCCCTCTCCTGACATAAGCCGCCTCCCCGATGCACCTGCGTCGGCAGGAAAGGACCGAAATGACGAAGCTTGTATCGATATCCGAGCGGGACATCCGCGCAGCCGTCTGACAGGCATCGGTACGAGTCCACCGATGCTTGGCATCGGCTCCGGTTGTCCCCTTCAAACAGATCAAAATTGATGAAGGGGTTTACATGAACGCAAGACATATCCTGCAATTTCTCCGCGATTCCGATACCGGTATCGACCGCAACTATGCTGTTCCCGCGGCAACCACATTCCTTGTTCCGACCCGTATCTTCACGGGGCGTGTGGTGAATGCCGAAGGCGGGGGTTGTGACATAACGGCGATCTGAATTCGGTAGGGGACAAATCTGGTCCTCTCGCATGGGAACCGCCAACCCGATCGACTGCATCACGCCGTCCGCCGAAACGAACCATGCGCTCGTTCCGGGGCTCGATTGTCGATCCGGTCTCAAATCGGGAAATCGTGTTCGAGAGCATTCTTGAGCGCAACTTGGCGGCGATCCTCAGGGCACGCCGTGATGTTCGCCGTCTCGAGGATCAGCCGGAATCGCTCAGTTACATCGATGCGGAAGGCAAGACTCGTCAGCACACGTTCGATTTTCGCGTGACGTTTGCGAACGACGTGAGGTGGGCCATCGCTGTTAAGCCATCCGGGCAAGTCATCAAAAGCGGCATCCGTGATGTCGTGGAACGCATCCGCAAGCACAGTTTGCACGCTTTCGCGGATGAAGCGCTGGTCCTGACGGAGCGAGTGATCACGCCTGACCGGGCGTGGAACGCAATGCGCATCCTACGTGCGTTGCGAATGAGAAATGATGGGCATTGCGATCAGCTTAGGCAGTTTGCGGCGGAATTCCGGGGGGCGGTCACAGTGGCCGACATTATCTCCGGATTCACCGCGCCTGCCTACGGTTACAACGCAATGTGGTGCCTGATCTACGAGGGCGCACTTAGGGCGCTCGACGAGGGAAAGCGCATCACGGACACGTCCATGCTGATCGTGCCGAGAGACTGAAGGGGAGCGTGATGTTGAGAACTGTTAGTGATCTTGAGAGACGAAAGGTCGTGACCCGATATCGGTTCGGGTCATTAGACAAGATCATGATTGGCTCTGTTGACTATTCGTTCGTCGCCACTGACGGAAACGGCCACGTTTTCCGTCGAATGGACGGCTCCAATATTGCTGAAGGGTTCACCGATGCTCAAGTCGATGAACTCTTGAGCGACGAACGCAAACCCATGGTCGTCCAGCGGAATTTCTTCGCACCGAGCGATGCTGCGGCCCGGAACGGAGGCAGTGGGCTCGTCTCCCAACTTCCAGAAGTCCAGCAAATCAAAGTTCTGGTGAAGCAGGAGTTTTGCCGTCGCTGGATCAAACTTGAGGCCGAAGACCCAACACTCCGCCGCTCGGATAAAAGCATGGCGGCGGGGCTTATGCGCATCCGAAACGATATCATTGCGGATCGAGAACTGGGCTTTGATCGCAAGAAGCGCTGGACCGTCAGCTCCCCATCTATTGCTCTTCCCTCGCCTCGTAATTTCAGACGCTGGCTGAAACTCTACGAAAATGCCGGATACAATCCAGTGGCCCTCAAGGACAAGTACGGCAAGGTTCGTAGGCGGGATCATTTCACGCCGGAAGAATGGGAACTGCAGCAGCAATTCGCCTTGCAATATGCGAGCAGGACCCAGCCATCGATGGTGGCCGTCTATAACAGGCTGAGAGAGCAGATTGCGACACGCAATGAAGAGCGGGTCAAGCATGGACAGCCGCAATTGCGCGCGCCCACGCTCAAGACGTTCCAAAACAGGATCAACAGCCTGCCCGCATTCTATGTCTGTGCCGGCCGCGAAGGTGAGAAGGCAGCCCGGGCGAAATTTGCCATCGTCACCCAAGGTGTCGAGGCGGTGTACCCGCTTGAACGCGTAGAAGCGGACGAATGGCGGGTAAACCTTCAAGCACTGTTGGCCCAAGCCAGGATTTGGTCGACGCTTTCAACCGAAGAAAAGGCTGCAGTCGAACGTAGCCGCCTATGGCTCTCAGCTGTGATGGATGTCGCCAGTAAATGTATTCTGGGTTTTCGATTGACCGCCAAGGAACCCTCGAGCGAATCTTCGATTGTTGCGCTGGAAATGGCTGTTACCGACAAGTCGAGAATTGCAGCGGCTGCCGGTTGCGAAACTCCTTGGGACATGAAAGGCACGCCCGAGACTGTCGTCACCGACTCCGGTGCGGCCTACGCTTCGAATGCGTTTCAGGTCACAGTCAACGATCTGAGCAGCGCTCCTTTATTGCCGCCCTCTGGCGAAGCCTATCTGCGCGGAAATATCGAACGTTTCTTCCAAACTCTCGACTCTATGGGAATGGCCTTTTTCTCCGGCCGAACGTTCGGTTCGATTGCCAAGAAGGGCGACTATGACGCAGAGGCCAATGCATCGCTTTGCATGGACACCCTCAACAAGGTGCTCGTCCGGCTCATCGTCGACGTTTACCACAACACGCCCCATAGCGGCCTTGGCGGGGAGACCCCTAGGAATGCGTGGCTTCGACTTTCTGGGAAATATGGTGTTGCTCCGGAGCCAACCGGATTTCTGCGCCGAAACATCTTCGGGACGAATGTTGAACGGACCATCACGGCCGAAGGTGTCCGGCTTCTTGGGATCTTCTACCAGTCCCCGGAACTCCAACAACTCCGGCGCAAGGTGCACAACCGGAGCGTACTCATTCGCGTCGACCGTTTTGACCTCTCCAGGATCTCAGTCTGGCAGGGTGGAAATTGGCTTGATGTCCCAGCGCGTTGGACTGGGCTGGAGGGAGTCAGTGTTTGGAAATGGATGGCTGCCGCCGAAAAATTGCGCTCGATTCACAACGCCAATGCAAAGCTGTCAGAACGGACTGTCTTAAGCGCTGTCCGCTGGTTGGGCGATCAAGCGGAAATTGCTCAGGCGGAAGCGGAACTCGCATCACCTGTCCTCACGGATGAACATTTCCGAAGAGTCGAAAAGCGACTTACCCGCCACCTCGACATCAATCTGGAAGAAGTGGGCGACGAAGTCGATTTCGATGCCCTCGGCACATGGATGCCCTCCGATGAGTTCACCGAACTCGCGGGAACAGGATCTTCATTAGCTTCGAACGCACACTCCGGGACGAAGGAAACCACGTCTCTGGAGGCAAAGAATCCCGTCGAGGACACAGGCGATGACCTGCCTGACATCGATGAAGGATTCGGCGACGTAGCGAATCTCAAGTTCAACAACTGAAGGAGTACTGATGGAAACCAACCACACAAACGAAAACCTGCTGGAGGCGATCAATCGCATCCGCACTTCCATGTCTGCGCAATCACTGACGCGTGCCAGCGTCATGGCTGAAATCAACAGAAAGTACGTGGAAACAGCGCGTGACGCCATCCTGAACGATCGGCTGGATAAACTTGTCAAAAGTGTTGCCGAGCAGGACTCGCGAGAGAAACGTCGCATTGTTGTCGTTATCGGTGAATCCGGAGCGGGTAAGACCACGATGATCGAGCACAATTGCAAAAGAAGGACCGAATTCCAGCCATATCTCGACGGTCACGGTATCCTCACCAAACCTCTGATTCAATTTAACGCGCCCTCTCCCTGCACGCCGAAGATGATCGCGATTAGGGGCCTACAAACGCTTGGGTATCCTATCGCGTCGGAAATCAAGGAAACCAAAGCCTGGGACCTGTTTCGCCACCAATTGCGGCTACGCAAAGTGATTTTCGTACACATCGATGAAGCCCAGCATGCCGTGATGAACAATGACCTATCTGTCGTCCAGAAGGTCTCCGATTCATTTAAGGATCTTGTGCAGATGCCGGAATGGCCAGTGCGCCTCATTCTTTCCGGCGTTTCTCCGCTCGAGCGGACAGTTTTAGATGATAAGCAAATCCGTTCCAGATCAATGCCCATCACTTTAGCAAGCATTGAAGCCACCCGGGATCTGGAGTTAGTTAAGACGATCGTTGAAACCATCACGAAGACGCACGCGCAGCTTGATCTCGATGATTTCGTCGATTCCGATTTCGTGCGTCGCCTCGTTCATTCCTGCAACGGCAGCTTCGGATCGATTATTCAAACGATCCGCGCGGCGGTGGAAATGGTCTTCGTAGAAGGGAACGGGCGTAAGCGCCTAAAACTCGGCGACTTTGCTAAGGCATATCAGGCATTTTCTGGATGCGTCGCTAGCGAAAACATCTTTACCAAAGCCGATTGGGAGCTCCTGGACCCAGCTACGGCAATCATGCGCGGATCTCAGCCAACAACGTTGAAAGCACGACCGCCTAGGAAGTCTGCATTCAGATATGGAGAGCGTCCATGAGTACGCTCTCCCTGACCGTCCCATTCCACGCCGACCAATCGGTTACCAGCTTTTGTTCGTGTCTTGCTGCAGTCAACGGTATCGCGACCGCCCGCGAATTCTCCAGACACATGGGCTTTAGCTTCCAGAAGATTGTGGATGGCTCGGACCGAGAGATTTCGCAACTGTCCGCTCTCGTTGAGCTTGATGAAGCAGTCTTGGCTCCAGGTGTGATCAAGAAAACTGCTGAGGGCCACGATATCAATAGTCAGGTTCTCACCAACCAGTCTCTGGTTCGGAATCGTTTGCGGTTCTGTCCTCATTGCATTGAGGAAGACTACGCCCGCAACGAAGGGCGACCGGAAGCCCGAAGATATGGACGGAGGAACTGGCTCGTATCGTTCATCCGCACTTGCGAGAAGCATCAAAGCTCACTGGTTGAATCCGATCAGTCATCAGCGGGTTTGTACCATGACTTTTCAGCTATGCTGCGCAACGAAGAACCTAATTTGCGTGAGTTGTCGGAACGCAGTGTTGAACGGCCATTTTCGCAGTTTGAGCGCTACGTCAGCGATCGCTTGGCCGGGATCGAAACAGAGTATTCCTGGTTGGATGGATTGCCGCTCTATGCAGCCTTGCGTATCACGGAGATGATCGGCGCGACGGCTAACCACGGTATTAATTTCGCATCCAAGACGTATACCGACGGGCAATGGTGGGCGAATGCCGAAGCAGGTTTTGCTGTCACCTCACGCGGAGAGGACGAAATTCGCGAGTTCCTGTCATCGCTTCATTGCAACTTCTTTAAAAGACGTTGCGCCATGAAAGGGAACGCTACCTATGGACGGATTTATCAATGGCTTGCGTATGAGACAGCTGACGCCGTCTACGATCCTGTACGTGCCCTGATCCGCGATCACGCCATCAACAATCTGCCGCTCGGCCCGGGTGATGATATGTTCGGACCGATCACTCATCGTCGCTGGCATTCAGTCCAATCGGCTTCGGTCGAATACAAGCTTCATCCTAGACGACTTCGGAAACTCGTTCTCGACGCTGGACTAGCTACAGTTAAATCGGCAGATGCCAGCGACAATCGGATCCTGCTGCCCGCAGATACGATCGCCGACTTTATCAAAACGACCCGTGAAACGATTCCAGCCAAGGATGCCCAGGATTACGTGAATGCACCCCGAATCCAGTTTGCGATCCTCGTCGAAAATGGATACGTGAAAGGACACTGTTCAGGGGCCCAGGACGCTGGCTTCTACGTCCAATTCGCGAAGTCCGAACTCGATCATTTTCTGAAAAGATTGAGAGATGCCGTCACCTATCAGATGGACATTTCGGCGACAATGGTTTCGATCCCAATCGCCACCCGGCGGGCGAACTGCAAAGCGATAGAGATTCTTGACCTTCTTCTGAACGCGAAGCTGAAGCGCGTTGCTTGGGATCCAACCGAACGAGGCTTTATGGCTGTTCGGGTAGACCTAGATGAATGCAAAGAGAAGACCAGGCTTGCCGATCATGGAGGGCTCTCGTTGCAGCTCGTGATGAAAAAGCTCAGCACCACGACCTACGTGCTGACCAATCTGATCGAATGTGGCTATCTCCGAGCCAGTACAGTGGCGAATCCAACTAACCGGTGCCCACAAACTGTCGTTATGCCGGACGATCTCAACGCGTTCATGTTGGAATTCGTATCCTTGACCAACCTGGCAAAAGAACGTGGCGAACATTTCACACGAACCACAAGGTGGTTGAGTACCTTCGGAGTAAAGCCCGCGTTCAATCCGGAAAAGGTCCGGGCTCGATTTTTCCGTCGCTCCGAATTGCCACCAAATTAGTTCCTCCCTACCGCACAACGTTCGGCCCTCGGTTAAAAACCGGGGGCTTTTTGTTGCGTTGTCTGAAATCAATAATCCTGGCCAAACCGATCTACGCTTTGCCGACAACTCGTTTTCTTAGATTCTCAATCATTTCAATAAAATCAACTAGTTATACGATTTTTGGGACAAATAAGATTACTCGTGACAATAATGTTAGAAAACGGCCCGGTCGCAAGATCGGGCCGTTTGTGTTTGACTACGGACAATTTGGCTCGGCCGCTGAAGGAAAGTGCGATGTCAGAAACGACGCCAACATATCGGCCGGCCGCCGATCCGGTCACCGTAACGGCGATGGTTTCTCGTCCCTCAGTTCCGACAGGATGCGCGCCCAGCTGCGTATCCCTTTGCGGAGGCGCTCCACGTCGTAGCGCTCGTTGGGAGCATGAATGGCGTCGTCGGCCAGGATGAAGCCGGTGACGATGCAATCGACGCCAAGACGATCGGTGAGCAGTCCGACCAGCGGAACGGTCCCGCCGGTCCCCTTGATCAGGGTCCGCTCCGTCCATTCGGCGTCAAGCGCCCGCGCGGTGGCCATCAGGTAGGGACTGGCCTCGTTCACGGACACGGCCGCGTTGCCGCCGATTCCCTCGAACTCGACGCTGCAACCGGGTGGCAGGCGGTTCTCGACGAATTTCCTGAAGATCGTTCGGATGTGTTCCGGCCTTTGCTCACCGACGAGGCGAAACGACAGGCGCGCCGAAGCAGATGACGGGAGAACGGACCGTTCCCCAGGGCCCGTATTGCCGGCCACAATGCCATTGAAGTCTATACCCGGACGCCCCCACATCAACTCGACTGTGCCATGTCCACCCTCGTCGGGACCACCTGCGACTGAAACGCCGGCAAGGGCCTCGCCGAGATCAAGGGCTCCCCATTGCTCTCGCAATGTCGTCGGCAAAGGGCTGACGCCATCGTAGAAGCCATCGATGGTCACCCGGCCCTGATCGTCATGGATGGAGGCGAGAACCTTGGCGAGAACACGCAAGGGATTGACTGCCACGTTGCCGAACTGGCCGGAATGGAGGTCGCTGTTCGGCGCAACGATGGTGATCTTTTCGTGCAGCAGTCCCTTGAGGCGCGTCGTTATGGCGGGCCTGGTCGGGGACCACATGTCGCTGTCACTGATATAGGCCACGTCACATGCAAGTTCGTCGCGATATGCGTCGACAAAGGCGGGAAGGCTCGGCGAACCGGTCTCCTCCTCTCCCTCCAACAGGACGGTCACATCGACCGGTATCGCGCCCTCCGTCTCCTTCCACGCACGAAGGGCTTCGATGACAGACCAGACCTGGCTTTTGCTGTCTGACGCGCCGCGCGCATAGATTCGCTTCAAGCCATCCTCGTCCGTGAACTCCGGCTCGAAAGGCGGTGTTGTCCAGGCATCGAGCGGCTCCGCCGGCTGCACATCGTAGTGACCGTAGAGCAGGACCCTAAGGCTCCCGCTTGCCGGCCGCGACGTCCCCATGACCACCGGATGGCCGCTTGTCCTGACAATCCGCGCCTCGAGGCCCAGGCCCTCCAACTCGAACCTGAGCCACTCTGCGCATGCTTCAATTCCGTCCTTGCCGTCCGGCTGGCTGGAGACGGACGGGAAGGCAAGGAACCGCACGAATTTGTCGACAGAGGCAGAGAGGTTGGCGTCCACCTGATCGAGGACCGCGTCGATGCTTTTCATTGTGGCTCCCCGATTGACGGGCATGACGGAAATGGACGGCGTGCCGATTAGAGGACCTTGGAGAGGAAGGCTTGAGTGCGGGCCTCCCGCGCGTTGGTGAGGATGTCCTGCGGCTTGCCGCTCTCGACCACCACGCCGTTGTCCATGAAGATGAGATGATCGGCGACTTCCCTGGCGAACCCGATCTCATGCGTCACCAGCATCATCGTCATGCCGGCGCGCGCCAGATCTTTGATGACGTCGAGCACCTCGCCAACCAGTTCCGGATCGAGCGCGGAGGTGGGCTCGTCGAACAGCATGACCTCCGGGTCCATTGCCAGGGCGCGGGCGATGGCCACGCGCTGCTGCTGGCCACCGGAAAGCTGGTTTGGATAACGATCTCCGAGGCCAGCCAGGCCCACGCGCTCCAGCAGGGCCATCCCGCGCTCCCTCGCCTGCCTTCCGGGCTGACGTCTCACTTGCACCGGTCCCTCGATCACGTTCTGAAGCGCGGTCATGTGCGGAAACAGATTGAAGCGCTGGAAGACCATGCCTGTACGACGGCGCTGTTCGGAAATCTGGCGCTGCGACAGTTCATGCAACCTGCCATCGAGCTCCCGGTATCCCTGAAGAACACCACTCAGGCGGACCTGACCGGCCGAAATCATCTCGAGCTGGTTTATGCAACGCAGCAAGGTGGATTTCCCCGATCCGGACGGGCCGATGGCGACGCAGACCTCGCCTCTGGCGATGCTGAGGTCCACGCCACGCAAGGCGTGAAAATCTCCGTAGAACTTGTGGATGCCAAGAAGTTCAACGGCGGGTGCGACTGATATCCCATGCATCAGTTCGGCCCTCCCTTGACGACGACCACGTCGTGGCCGCGGCCATAATAGCGCTCGAGATAATACTGCCCGACCATCAGCACAGAGGTAATGACCAGATACCACGAGGCGGCGACCAGAAGCAGCGGCACCGGCAGATAGGTGCGGTTGGCGATGGCGTTGGTCGCGAACATCAGGTCAAGGGTGAATGGCACGGCCAGCACCAGCGACGTCATCTTCAGCATGCCGATGGTTTCGTTGCCCGTCGGGGGGATGATGGTCCGCATGGCCTGAGGGATCAGGATCCGGGTCCAGATCTTGGCCTGCGACATGCCGATGGCCTGCGCTGCCTCCGTCTGCCCGCGGTCTATGGCGCGGAAGCCGGCCCTGAATATCTCGGCGAGATATGCGCTCTCGTTGAAGCCCAGTCCGACAATGGCGGCGACCGCCGGAGTGACGATCCAGCGGCTGTCGACACTGATCAGTTCCGGGCCGAAGGGCACGGAAAGCGTAATGCGCGGAAACAGCACCGCGAACAGGCCCCAGAATGCGAGCTGCGTGTAGACCGGCGTTCCCCGAAAGAACCACACCCAACACCAGGCAGCGCTTCTGAGGATGGGATTTCCGCTCTCGCGCATCACAACAAGAGCCAGGGCCAGCGGTATCGCGACCGCCATGGCGACGACGGTCAGCAGCAGCGTCCAGCCGACGCCGCGCATCACGAAGGGCGAGAAGATGTACTCGTAATAGGTACCCCAATGGAAATTGGGATTCGTTGCCACGCCATGCGCAGCCTGCACCGCGAAGATCAGGATAAGAATGACGGCCACCCAGCGCCCCGGATGGCGCCTTGGCACCACCTGGTTGCGAACCACGTCTTCCTTCCGACCGCTGGCCGGATCCGACTGGCGGCGGTCCGCCACCAGTTTGACGTCGTTGCCACCCACCTCAGTGATCCGATGCCGGATTGATCTCGGCTTTCTGAACACCGACCGCGCCCATGCCCCAGGAGTCCAGGATGGCGTTGTAGGTGCCGTCCTTGATCAAGGTCGTCAACGTGTCGGATATGACTTCGGTCAGCGCCGTGTCCTTCTTGGCTATCGCGATGCCATTGAGACCGCGCACATTGAGCTCGTCGCCGACCGGCCGGATGGTTTCCAGCGTCTTGTTGGATTTGAATGCCGCATAAAGCGCCGTGGCACTGCCTGTGATCGTCGCGTCGGCACCGCCGGTGGCCACACGGGTGACGGCTTCTGTCTGCGTCTTGAAAGGCAGAATGGCCATCTCCTTGCCGCCCCCGTCGGTGCATGCCTTGTTGACCTCCATGAGTTTCTCCTCGTGTCGGCTGCCGCTTTGTACCGCGATCTGGCGACCGCAGACGTTCTTCGGATCGAAACCGGTCGGGTTGCCCGCCTTGATCACCCACTCATTGCCCGTCTCGGCATAGGAAACGAAATTGACGACCTTCTTGCGTTCTTCGGTGATCGAGAAAGCCGACATGCCGATGTCGTAGTTGGTGCCCAGCGCCGGCAGGATGGTGGTGAACTGCGCGGTCCGGGATTCGTACTTCAGGCCCAGCCTGGCGGCGATGGCGTTGCCGATGTCGATGTCGATGCCTTCCGGGGTCTGACCGTCGGCACCCGCCAGGTACTCCCATGGCGCATAGTCGTTGTCCGATCCGCCGACGAGCACGCCGGCCTGACGGACCTTGTCAGGCACTCTTGCCGCGAGTTCCTTGTCGACCTCGATACGCGATACATCGAACGCCTGCGCCGAAGCGGCGCAACCCAGCGCCAACAGGGCGAGAAGCGTTGTCCCCGGCGTCGCTACAGTCCAGCTAGACTTTCCAAACATGTAAACTCTCCCATTGTTCTATCCCGGTCACTCTTTTCCGTGACCTTGAAGATTACCGAGGACGGCCCGCTCTCCATCCGGCAGCGCCATATAAGAAGGCATCTTGCATTCCGTCCAATATTGCCTTTCATCGATTCTATTCGTCGAAGTTATCGAGCACGTCAGCCGGCGGCCTTGTGCGGGACAGCCGCAGGTTCCAAGGTCAACGCTGTGAAGAAGCGTTCGAGATCAGCCTTGAGATCGGCCGGATGTTCGACGCCGATATTCAGGCGGAACAGGTAGTCCGGTCCTATCCAGGGTCGCACGGTGCGCAATGCCTTCACCGAGGTCGGAGCAATCAGGCTTTTGGTTCCTCCCCACGAGGCTCCGATGGAGATCAATTCCAGGGCATCGAGCGCAGAAAAGGCCCGATCCGCATGTTGCTCCCTGAGCGTGAACGTGAACACGCCGCAAGCGCCGCTGAAATCGCGTTTCCAGATCCCGTGGCCAGGATTGTCGGGCAGCGCCGGATGGATCACGGTCTCCACGCAGGGATGTTCCGCGAGCCACGCAGCGATCTGCAGCCCGGAAACGCTGGAACGCTGGAGACGAAGCGCCAGCGTTTCGATGCCGCGAGCAGCGAGCGCGCAGTCGTCGGGTGAAGTGCCGACCCCCAACCGTCCGAAGGCAGCCTTGAGCTTCAAGCCCAGGGTATCGTCCCTGGCCGTCACCGAACCCAGGATGAGATCGGAGTGGCCCGAAAAATGTTTGCTGAGGGCTTCCACCACGACATCCACGCCATGGCGCAATGGCTTGAAGTTGAGCGGCGAAGCCCAGGTGTTGTCGCAGCCAACGAGAGCTCCCCTGGCATGCGCCATTCTGACGATCGCCGGGATGTCCTGCATTTCCAGGGTGACGGAGCCTGGAGACTCGGTCCAGACCAGCCGCGTCCGGGAATTGATGAGTCCCTCAAGCTCCTGCAGGTCGAGGGGATCATAGAAGACCGCCTCTATCCCAAGCGCCGAGAGCTCATGCGTGGCAAAATCGCGTACGGGGCCATAGACGGTATCGGGTATCAGGATCCTTTCGCCCGACTCTACGAGAGCGAGCATGGCACAGGTGACCGCGGCCTGCCCGGAAGGTGCCAGCACGGTGCGGGCGCCTTCTTCGAGTTCCGTGATCTTCTTCTCGAGATAGCGGTGCGTGGGCGTGCCATAGAGCCCATAGACATATCCGTCCGCGTCGCGCTCGAAGCGAGCGGCAAAGGATGCCGCGTTCGGATAGCGGATCGTCGAGGCACGGTGAATCGGCACGGTCAGGCTGTCATAGCCAGTCAGGCTGACAGAGACCTTCGATACCGACCTTGTCTCATCATGCATGCCACTCGTCTCCTGTTGAGCCAGAGTTGACACGCATGGGTGTATTCTGTCCAATATCAAAGTATCGGTATTCAATTCTGTTTGGTTATAGACTCCATGGATGTTCGGTTGATCGAAACCTATCAGGCCGTCATGACCTACGGCACCACCTCTCGGGCCGCTGAGATTCTCGGCATGTCCCAACCTGCGGTCAGCAAGGCGATCATGGCGCTGGAGCGCTCCATCGGGTTCAGGCTTTTCGACAGGGAAAAAGGGCGAATGATCCCTTCGGCCGAGGGCCAGCTTTTCTTCCGCGAGGTTCAGATATCGCTGGCAGGCCTGGCCAAGCTGCGAAGTGCCGCGGCCCGCATTCGCGACTATGGCTCGGGCGACATCCGTGTGGCTTGCCTGTCGGCCTTCAGCACGAATTTGCTGCCGAGCGCCATAGCCAGGTTCCGCCAGCGGAATCCCAAGGTTGCGGTCTCGTTCTATGTGAGCGGGTCGTCCTCCATCCGTGACATGATCGCTGCGAATCAGCTCGACATCGCGATCACCGCGGACGAGATCGACACCAACGGCCTGGAAGCGATCCCGTTTGCGGAAATCCCTGCGACTCTGGCCATTCCTCCTGGGCATCCGCTGGCACAGAAGGACGTCGTGCATCCCGCCGATCTTGATCGCCTGCCCTTTGTCGCACTGGCACCCGAGGACACGACCCGCCACGAAGCCGAAGCCATATTCGCGAAGTATGGCGTGGCACCCCAGGTGGTCGTGGAGACCGCTTATTCGTCCACCGTCTGTGCATTGGTTCTGGCTGGGCTGGGCTGCGGCATCGTCGATCCCGTGACGGCCACGGGTTACATCGAACGTGGCGTCACGTTGCGGCCTTTGGTGCCATCCGTCAGCTTTCGAACACTTATGCTGTTTCCCAACCAGAAAAGGTCGAGAATCGTCGCCGAAATGGCCGACGCGTTGACGAAAGAACGGTCAAAACTCGCCGACGCGCGTCGAAATTAGCGAGAGAGTTGCCCCTGTCGAAGCTCCCGTCTTACACTCCGTAAGAACCTTTGATCGCGCAAATGTTGACCTCGGGGGCTCAGTCCCGATGATGCGCACCCGTGGGGGCGTAGTCGAAGGGATGATAATGACCTCCAAACCCCGCCTTCTTGCAGCGCTAGGAATCGTGACATTTGCGCTTGCCGCATGCAGCCAGACGGATTCGCAAACCACGCAGACGCCATCCGCCACAGTCGCACCTCCGCCGAGCACGATGACTACGCCAGCACCAACGGCGACGCCACAACCGGCACCGGTGCAATAAGAGCCCGTCTCAATCGGAACCCCGCCATCGGCGGGGTTTTCGTTTCAAGGGTGTGGCGAACAACCGGCGCACCCTCGACCTCAATTTCCTGATCGCCCTCCCCTGACAGGCGTCGATCCGCCGGCAAGGTCAGCGCCGAATTTCATCCGCGCTGTGTAATGCCGTTCATAGATGACGCTTTTGCTGCCCTGCATTGTCCCCCGCGCGGCCAGACGTGGACCACGGTCCCCGCCCCCAACACCAAGTCAGCGCGTATGCCGCTCGCGGTAGGAGGTTCCGATGAAACTGAATGCCAAACTGCTCGCCATTATCGGCAAACGCTTTCCCGCCATTTATGACGTCATCCCGCGAGGACCGCAGGGCTGGCTGTCGCATGTCGCGCTCAACCCGCAACCATTACCGCCGGGGCATCTGGGCGCAGCCGTGGCAGCCGAGTTCATCCGGTCTGCCTGGCTGGCCGACAGAGGGGCCCTCGATCTGAAACAGGTTTTCGATGATCTCGACGACTGGTGCCCGACGCGGCCGAAAAAGATCAAGCTTCCTCCGTGGCTGGGCCCTGTCCCGGAGCCGGAACCGCATCCCGAATGGCTCGTCGAGTTCCACCTCGGCTTTGCTGCCCGGATCGCGGTCAGTGTTTCGGAATTCGGTGACACATCCCTTGGCCAATCCCTCAACAAGGCGATCGACCGATCCCTGGGCGTGATCGAGACCGCGAATATCTGAACGTGACGACAAGACCAGCGGACCGGCCTTGCGGCCGGTCCGCATAGTCGATCTAAAACTGCGCTACATCTCATCCCATTGCGGTAAGCGCCCGCGGCGCGCCACCAGCCCGATCTGGTCGCGATAGAGGCCAAGATCGGCCAGCGCCTTGTCGTCAAGTCCGGAAAGGCTCTTGCGGGTGCGGTGCACCGCGCGCCAGCGCCGTATCGAGGCTGCGAAGCCGGCGCCAACAGCGACCAGCCCGGCAGCCCAGGCGCCTTGTCCTTTCAGTCTGCCCTGCGCTCGAAGGGTCCATCTGAACAGGCCCCTGTTCTGTGTGCTCGCGAAATTCATGATCGCCTCTTTTGTAGAGCATCGATCGTTGCGCAAAGGCCGACCTTTCCGCCGAACCAGGGTTCGGCGGCTGGTTTCTTGCCGCGCGTGATCGATTTCATACCGATGTTACCGCGATCGGCATTTTCGTGTTATCGTCATATCGCCGACTTATGTTTGCGAACCGCCAGATGATCCATCCGGACAACCACATCCATCCCGATCTCAGCCTGACGGCAGATCAGGACTATCCGGCAGCAATCGTCGGCTATGACGGCGCGATCCAGAAAGGCACGCATTACGACCGGCATCATCATCGCCGCGCGCAGCTCTTCCACATCGTCTCGGGTGCGGTCACCGTGGAAACCGAGCGTGGCACCTTCGTGGCGCCGCCGGAGCGGGCGGTCTGGATACCATGCGATGTCGACCACGCTGTGACCTACCTGCAGGACACCGCGCAGCGTTTCTTGTTCTTCCGCCCGGAAGCGGTGGAACATCTGCCAATCGTGCCCGCGGTCATCCGCCTGTCGCCATTGCTGCGTGAGTTGATCGTGGCCTTCCTGGGATATGACCGAGAGGCAGCAATTAAAGGCCCGGCGGCGCGCATCGGCGCCGTCATCCTCGACCAGCTGGCAACGGAGCCTGCGGCACCACTGCATTTGCCGATGCCTGTTTCCACCCGCCTGCGCCGCGCTGTCGGCGCGCTTGCCGCCGACCCATCATTGACAGAGAGCCTCACCGAGATCGCGAGGAAGGCCGCACTCTCCGAGCGGTCTTTCGAACGCCATTTCCGCGCCGAAACAGACATGAGCTTTCGCGCCTGGCGACAGCAGGCCAGGCTCATGAAAGCCGTGGAATGGCTGTCGCTCGGCCTGCCTGTCGGCGAGATCGCGGAGCGGTTGGGTTATGAGCAGCCGAGCGCTTTTGTCGCTGGTTTCCGCAAGGCCTTCGGCGTTACGCCCGGACGCTATTTCGATGACGGGTCATAAATCGAGATTCATGCACCCAGATTCCGGCCTCTCCGCCGCGCGGCATCAGGAAATCGGTTCTGGGCGGCCAAAATACGATGCCCTTATTCCGCCGCCACCTTGTCCTGCGTGTTCGTCTCGAAGTCGCTGGCATCGTGGCGCTCGCGCAGTTGGCCGGCCGGATCGCCGGAAACGCGGTTGACCATGCGCCCCCGCTTCACAGCCGGTCGCGCATAGAGCTGGTCGGCCCAGCGCAGCACATTCTTGTATTCATGCACGGCAAGGAATTCGGCTGCGCCATAGTTCCAGCCCTTCACCATGCCGCCGTACCACGGCCAGATCGCCATGTCGGCGATAGTGTATTCGCTGCCCGCCACATATTCGGTTTCAGCCAGTTGTCGTTCGAGCACGTGCAGTTGCCGCTTCGTCTCCATGGCGTAGCGGTCGATCGCATATTCGATCTTCTCCGGCGCATAGGCGTAGAAATGACCGAAACCGCCACCGACGAAAGGCGTTGCCCCCATCTGCCAGAACAGCCAGGACAATGTCTCGGCGCGCGCGGGCTGTTCGGTCGGCAGGAACGCGCCGAACTTCTCGGCCAGGTAGACGAGGATGGCGCCGGACTCGAACACCCGAATCGGCTCCTTGCCGCTGCGGTCCACCAGCGCCGGGATCTTTGAATTGGGATTGACGTCGACGAAACCGGAACCGAACTGTTCGCCGTCGATCTTGATCAGCCAGGCATCGTACTCGGCGCCGCCGTGGCCGGCTGCCAGCAACTCCTCGAGCATCACCGTTACTTTTACCCCGTTGGGGGTGCCTAGCGAATAAAGCTGCAGCGGATGCTTGCCGATGGGCAGTTCCTTGTCGTGCGTCGGTCCGGCGATCGGCCGGTTGGTGCTTGCGAAGGCACCGCCATTGGCCTTGTTCCAGGTCCAGACTTTCGGCGGCGTGTATGCGGATTGTTCTGACATCGTCGGGCTCCCATCGGATCGGCGGATGGCAGACCGATGAGCAGCCATCCTCGCGGATCAGTTACATAAGCGCCGAAGAAGACCTTTGACAGGCAGACTTTGTTCCAAAACCAAGCCGGTCTGCGCAACGGTTTTCTTCATTGGGCAGCCTATGCAGTTGCAGCGTTTCGGTTACATCGCCTGGCTTCTCCTGTCAGGGACAGTCGAACCACCGACCCTGATGTTTTCTTGACCTGCACCGGACAAATCCCCAATCGAATTTTGATGCCGGCGAGGCCTATTGAGCAAAGATCTCCAGATGGCCGACGCAGCATTGGATCGCTGCGGCCCCGGCCAGAATGCCGTGACCTTGCCCATGCTCAAACCCGTCTCCCAGTTCCGGTTTCTGACCAGAACAAACGCCATACCGACCGAGTATTTCATCCTCGCCAATCTGCGGTCGGACGGTCCGGTGGTTGGGCATCTTGCGGGCAAGCCGATCCGCGAGGCCGTCATCGATCAGGATGGAAAACGCTATCGATTCACCGGTGTCATGCCACGCACCCGCGCCGGCAGATTCGCCGTGGAAAATCTTCGCCCCGGCGAATGGATCGTCCAACCAGGTTTGATCTACACACTGGAAGAACCGCTGGCCCTCCGCGCCTGAATCCACTCACGCTTATGTGCACGAACAGGGGGGAACCTGCGCACGCCCCCAGCAGTTTTGCCGATGATCGTCGCCGCCTTGGCTCGACAAGGGCTGGTGACGCGCGGGAGGCCAGGATGCGTGCTGCGTTGGTATTCGGATTGCTGCTGACGACGGTCTCGCCTGCATTCGCGAATATGGGACTTGGATTTGGCTGGGGACCGACGAAGCAATGCTTCGACCCCAACTCGCCGCCGATAACCGTTGCCGACGTCCCCCAGGGGACAGTGACGCTGCGCTTCAAGCTGACGGACCTCGATGCGGCCGATTTCAACCACGGTGGCGGCGATGTCGCGTTCAACGGTCAGGAAACGCTGCCTTATGGCGCCTTCACCTATAAAGGCCCCTGCCCGCCCGATCCGTCTCAACCGCATCACTATCAGCTCTCGTTGCAGGCGCTCGATGCCAGCGGCACGCTTCTGAGCACTGCCAAGGCCGAAAGAAGCTTTCCCTGAAGCCGCAATTCGCCGGGGCGCTGCCGGCCCGTCCCCGTTCTCTCACGACACAGGGAACAATACCGCGCCGGCATAGTTGAGAAACCGAACCGAAAGGAGAGGTCTCTTGATGGATGTGACGGCGCTTGCCACTGACTATGATGAAACCCTTGCAGAAGAAGGCCTGGTCTCGGCGACAACTTTTGCCTCGCTGCAGAAACTGAAAGAAAGCCACCGCAAACTCATCCTGGTGTCCGGCCGGCAATTGCCCGATCTCAAGCAGGTTTTCCCCAAGCTCGGCATTTTCGACAGGGTCGTGGCGGAGAACGGCGCTGTCCTGCATGATCCGGCGACAGAAGAGCAGCGGCTGCTTGCTCCCGCTCCTCCGCCGGCCTTCGTCGAAAGCTTGCGGAAGCGCGGCGTCGATCCGCTGCTTGTCGGCCGATCCGTGATCGGCACGCTGGTTCCGAACGAAATGATCGTCCTCGATGAAATCCGGCGCCAAGGCCTCGAACTCGAAATCATCTTCAACAAGGGTGCGGTCATGGTGCTGCCAAGTGGCATCAACAAGGCGACCGGCCTGATGGCAGCGTTGGACGAGCTCGGTCTGCCGGTCGACGGCGTCGTGGCGATCGGCGATGCCGAAAACGACCATGATTTCCTGCGCAGGGCAGGCTTCGGTGCTGCAGTTGCCAACGCACTGCCCAGCCTCAAGAAAACAGCGGATCGAGTAACCCTCGCCCCCGCGGGGGACGGTGTCGCGGAAATCATCGACGATATCCTGCGTGGCGATATCGCGATCGCGGATGCATCGAAAAACGATGTCGCGATTGGAAAAATAGCCAGAGGCTGATTGCCACTCGGCGGGGCCGCTTTGCGACGTCCAACAAGCCGGCATCAGCGCCTGCGGCGCAAATCCTGGCATCCCGGCGCTGCATTTCTGTCGGAACGATCCCCGCGCTGATGCATTTGGATTTTCATCACCGACCCATAGGAGGACTGCCGGGCCATGAAAATTGCCCATGTCGCACCGCTTTTCGAGTCCGTTCCCCCACAGCTCTACGGCGGTACCGAGCGCATCATTTCCTACCTCACCGAAGCGCTTGTCGAACTCGGCCACGAGGTGACCCTGTTTGCGGCCGGCGATGCGAAAACCTCGGCAACACTCGTGCCGGGACGTGAGCGGGCACTGAGGCTCGATCCTCAGCCGCTCAAATCGGAAATCGCCGCCCATCTGTCCATGCTGCACGATGTCAGGGCGCGAGCCGACGAGTTCGACGTCATCCATTTCCACATCAGCCACTTCCAGCATTTTCCGTTCTTCAACGACATGCCGGAGCGCACCGTGACGACGCCGCACGGCAGGCTGGACTATGCGGATCTGGCTCCCGCCTATGCGCGTTTTTCGCAGTTCCCGATGATCTCGATCTCGCAAAGCCAGAAAACCGCCCTGCCCGATGCCAACTGGCTCGCCACCATCCATCACGGCATCCCGCCGCAACTCTATACGCTCGATTCAGAGGCCGGCGCGAATGGGACCTATCTGGCTTTCCTCGGCAGGCTCTCGCGGGACAAACGACCGGATCGGGCCATCGAGATCGCCCGCCGCACCGGGCTCAAGCTGAAGCTGGCGGCCAAGATCGGCGACGGCGATCGTGCCTACTTCCATGAAGTTGTCGAGCCGCTGATCGACGGCGATCAGATCGAATATGTCGGTGAAATCCCGGAGCGCAGCAAAAACGAATTTCTCGGCAATGCAGCAGGCTTGCTGTTTCCCATCGATTGGCCCGAGCCGTTCGGGCTGGCGGTCATCGAAGCAATGGCCTGTGGCACGCCGGTGATGGCGTGGAGCTGCGGTGCCATGCCGGAAGTCATCGATTATGGCGTCACCGGGATTCTGGTGGAGAGCATGGAGGATGCGATCACCACCATGCCGGATTTGTTGTCGCTTGACCGGCGTCGCGTCCGCGCCACCTTCGAGGAGCGCTTTTCAGCATCACGCATGGCGCGAGACTACGTGGCCGCCTATCGGCGGTTGCTCGGCTCTCCGGCAGCGACCGCACGCCGCGCTTCCAATCAAGAAAACCTCCTCGGAGCGTTCCATTGAACACAGTACCGCTCGACGAGCACAAGCTCGATCCGGCCATTGCCCTGGCTTCGCTGGATGAGGCGGCGCCGAGAGAGCCGCACCGCCTGTACGCCTTGAAGCATGGCGACAGTTTTGCCGTTGCCGACGCCTATGGCGACATACGTGGTGTCGGTGACGGGTTCTTCCGCGACGACATGCGCATGCTGTCGGAGTTTCGCCTGACAGTGGGCGGACGCTCGACCTCCCTGCTTGGAGCCTCGCTCAGCCAGGATAACGTGCTCTTTTCCACCAACCTGACGAATCTGCCGATGAAAGCCATTGACGGCAAGGAGATCCGTCAAGGAGCGATCCATATCGAACGGGTACGGCTGATCTGGGAAGACAGGCTCTACGAGCGACTGACGCTTTCCAACTATGGTCAGGAACAGTCCGCTGTCATGTTGTCGCTCAGGTTTGCCGCCGATTTTCGCGACATGTTCGAAGTTCGGGGATCGATCCGGCAAAAGCGCGGCACCGCGCATCTCGCTGAGGCCGGGCAGAATTCCATCGTTCTGCGCTATCAGGGTCTCGACGATGTCGAGCGCGTCTCGGCGATCTCGTTCTCGCAGATGCCGGACCAGTTGATGCCGGATCAGGCAGATTTCTTCCTGACGATCGCGAAGCGCGGCAAGCAGACACTGTACGTGGAAGTCGGGACCGATGTTGCGGCACCGGACCGCGAACGGTTTCGGGCGGCCGCTGCCCGCGCCCGTTTCGCCATGCGCGCCAAACGCCGCCATGGCGCGACGGTTCACAGTTCAGGCCGGGTGTTCAACGACTGGACCAGCCGTGCGCGCGCCGACGTCGCGCTTCTGACCACGGAACTCGAAACCGGGCCCTATCCTTATGCCGGCATCCCGTGGTTCTCGACGGCCTTCGGCCGCGACGGCGTGGTGTCGGCATTGCAGATGCTTTGGCTCAATCCTGGCTTGGCCCGCGGTGTGCTGGCCTTTCTTGCTCAGCACCAGGCCACGGAGACATCGCCATTCAGCGATGCCCAGCCGGGCAAGATCATGCACGAGACCCGCAAGGGCGAAATGGTGGCACTCAGCGAGTTGCCCTTCGGCCGCTACTATGGCGGCGTCGACACGACACCGCTCTATATCCTGCTCGCCTGCTCATATGCCGACAGAACCGGCGACATGGACTTCATAGACCGGCTGTGGCCCTCGCTGCGCGCCGCCGCCGACTGGATGATCGAAGCGTCCCAGACCTCGGGTTTCGTGACCTATCAGCGGGCCGCCGCCTCCGGCCTCGCCAATCAGGGGTGGAAGGACAGTTTCGATTCGGTCTTCCATGCGGACGGGCGTATTCCCAAGGGCCCGATCGCCTTGGTGGAGGTGCAAGGATACGTCTTTGCGGCGCTGCAAGGATTGGCGGGGCTTGCCGAGCGTCGCGATGAACAGGAACAGGCGGCGGAATGGAACCATCTCGCACAGGCCCTCCGCGAACGGGTGGAGGAGCGGTTCTGGATGGACGACCTCGATTACTATGCCCTTGCCCTGGATGGCGATGGCGAGCCATGCCGGGTGCGCACGTCCAACGCAGGACACCTGCTCTATGTCGGGCTTCCGAGTGCGGAACGAGCTGCAAAGGTGGCCGACCAACTGCTGTCGGCTTCCTTCCATTCCGGTTGGGGTCTGCGAACGCTGGCCGACGATGCGGTGTTTTTCAATCCGATGTCCTATCATAACGGATCGATCTGGCCGCATGATACCGCGATCTGCACCGCGGGGCTTGCCCGCTACGGCGTCCGGGATGACGTGGTGCGGCTCACCAGCGGCACGTTCGAGGCAGCGGTGCATTTCAACATGCGGCTGCCCGAGCTTTTCTGCGGCTTTACGCGCGCCCCTGGCGAAGCCCCGATCGCCTATCCGGTTGCCTGCCTGCCGCAGGCGTGGTCGGCGGGAGCGGCTTTCATGCTGATGCAGGCCTGTCTCGGCCTGCGTGTGGATGGATGGACGGGTTCAATCGAAGTGACCAGTCCTCGCCTGCCCATCGGCATCGACAACCTGATGGTTCGTCATATCCAGGTTGGAACAGTCGCGGTGGATTTGACCTTTCAACGCGTCGGCGACCGCATTGGCGCATTCCTCGCCGATCAGCATGAAGGGCTCGTGCCACTGGTCGTGCGCAGTTGAAAATCGGAACCAACGTGCCAGAGCCGCGTTGGCACCGTACCTGCCAGGCAGGCAATTTTTTCTCGAAGCATTGGAGGTGCAACCGACTGACGGGTCGGAAGCTGAACCATTGATGACACCAAGCGATTTTGTTCATTCGCTTCCAGCCCTGTGGCTTGCGGTTCTAGCGACCTTTTGTCTGGCGGGAGTGGCCCTTGCGGCGGCCTTGATACGACCCTGGAGGTCCAGACCGGCCTCTCCTGTCCCTGAAACAAACCCCGACGCGATGCGAACGCTGCTGCGGGAGTTCGAAAAAAACGGCCATTCGGCCGATGCGGCCCTGGTCAAATGGTCACCGGACACGCTGCGCAAAATTCTCGCCACCGAGTTACCTGACGCACAAGTGATCGTCGTTTCCAACCGCGAGCCTTACATCCACAACCTCAAGGACGATGAGGTCGAGTTGGTTGTCCCGGCCAGCGGGCTGGTCTCGGCGCTTGAGCCGATCACGCGCGCCTGCACGGGCACCTGGATCGCCTATGGCGGCGGCTCGGCAGACCACCTCACCGTGGACGAACACGATCGTGTGGCGGTACCGCCTGATGACCCAACCTACACGCTTCGCCGTGTCTGGCTGAGCGAAGAAGAACATGCGGGCTATTATCTGGGCTTTGCCAATGAGGGACTCTGGCCGCTCTGCCACATCGCCTTCACACGTCCGAACTTCCGGACGGCGGACTGGGAGACCTACGAGACCGTCAACCGTAAGTTCGCCGATGCCGTCGTTGCCGAAGCCCGCAACGAACGGCCGATCGTGCTTGTCCAGGATTACCATTTCGCGCTCCTGCCCCGCATGCTGCGGGAACAACTGCCGGAGGCGATCATCATCACCTTCTGGCACATTCCGTGGCCGAACTCCGAGGTCTTCAGCATCTGTCCCTGGCGTGAACGCATTCTGGACGGGTTGCTCGGCAGCTCCATCATCGGCTTCCACACCCAGTTCCACTGCAACAATTTCATAGAGAGCGTCGACCGTTTCCTGGAAACCCGCATCGAACGCGAGGACGCCGCAATTTCCTACCAGGGACAAACCAGCCTGGTTCACGCCTATCCGATTTCGATCGAATGGCCACCGGCGCAATTGGGTAAGGTCCCGGCCGTCGCGCAGTGCCGCGACCGCATCCGTGGACAGCTTGGCATTGCCGACGGGGTAAAGCTGTGCGTGGGCGTGGAGAGGCTCGACTACACGAAGGGGATCATCGATCGCTTCCGCGCATTGGGCGAGCTGTTCAGCCGGCATCCCGAATGGATCGGCAAGGTAACCTTCCTGCAGATCGCGGCGCCGAGCCGCGGCACCTTGCCGGACTATGAAAGGCTGCATCGCGAATGCGAGCGTTGCGCCGAAGAAATCAATCAGCGCTACGGTCACGACGGCTACACACCCGTGCTGTTCGTGGCGGAACATCATACGCAGCGGCAGGTCTATGAAATCTACCGCGCGGCCGATGTCTGCATGGTCACGAGTCTCCACGATGGCATGAACCTTGTCGCCAAGGAGTTCGTCGCGGCACGCGACGACGAACAGGGCGTGTTGATACTTTCCATGTTCGCTGGCGCCTCAAAGGAATTGCTGGAGGCACTGATCGTCAACCCGTTCGACGCTGCGACGATGGGAGAAACGCTGCTCTATGCGCTGACGATGGGTTCCGACGAACAGCAATATCGGATGCAACGCATGCGCGAGATCGTGCGCGACAACAATGTCTACCGCTGGGCCGGCAGCATGCTCCTGGACGCTGCACGGCTGCGCAAGCGCGCCGAAGTCGAACTCGGCGGAATCGCCGAACCCGTCGAAACCAGCTCGATCGAAACCAGCAATGTCGTCAGCCTGCCGGAGCGATGGCGGGCAATGACATGACCTTCCCGCGTGATCCATCAGGAGAGATGCTGCAGATCAAAGGAGCGATCCAATGTCACATACAGCCAGCCGGTTCGCACAGATGACCCGTTGGGTACGACATCTCAAAACGCGTTACAGGAGACAACGACGAAAAGCATCGACGCCGGAAGACGCCGATGCCCAATGGCGCGAGATGGCCGAAAACGACCTCTACGGCGCGAATACGCCGGACTATACCCACGTACCCAAGGAAAGCGCGCGGAGCGATCATCCCGTCAGCCCGAAGCCGAGCCAATAGCCGCGTTGCGGGGTTGATTGCCAGGTGACAGCCAATCAACCGCGAGCCGTCTGCGCCGCCATGGCAGCACATGCGCCCTGCCTGCTGGATCGGGCAAGGACGACAGACACCGAAAGCCTAGCCATAACCATGCAAAAGTCCTCAGGTCCGTTCGCGAACCTGCAGTCCATCTCCTGGAAAAGGCGGTTCGATCGCTCAGGCAGGCCGATCGTCAGGCACAGCTGTGGTGCCCATCTTCAACGTCCAATCCGGCATCGAGCCAATCAGGAAAACCATGCTCCAAACGGCGTGCAACCCAGCCATGGGCGTGCAGGATCGCCAGTGCGTCGGCCGACAGTACGCAGCGGGCACCTCCACAATAGGCAACGACAAGCTTGTCACGCGGTAGCTCGGCAAGTCGCGGTTCGAGTTCCTCGACCGGAATGTTGATCGCACCTGGCAGGCGACCCGCTGCGAACTCATCCACCGGCCGCACATCGAGCAGCACAATGGAATCTTCGCGCATGCGGCGCAGGAGTTCTTCGCGCGAAATTTTCTCCAGCCGATCGGACGAACTGGCTGAACCGCCCTCAATCAAGTCACGCAGCTGTGCGTTGTTGTGTTCCGCGACGCTACGCAAGGCGGCCAGCACCATCTCGATCGGTCCGCTTGCCAGGCGGTAGAGCACCCGCTTGCCGTCCCGCCTGGTCTGCACAAGTCCGGCGCGTTTCAAGTGCTGCAAATGCTGGGAGGTATTGGCAACGCCAAGTCCGGTCAATTCCGTCAGCCGCTCGACCGCTTTCTCGCCCTCGGCAATGTGATTGAGCAGGATGAGGCGATGAGCATGCCCGAGTGTACGGGCGATGTCGGCCGACAGGTCGAAGATGGGATGATGGGTGTCACTATCTGTCATGATTACCTCTTACCATCGCTCAATCATTCAATCAATCTATTGAATGGTAATCCATCCTGCTTTATGTAGCCGACAGCACGGTACCGGGAGCGGACAATGAGCAGTGGTTTGGATTTTGCCATGCGAGCCATCGCGATCGGCGTGGGCGCGACAGCGGTGATGGATTTGTGGGCGCTGTTCCTGAAACGTGTCTTCGGCATTCCTTCCCTTGACTATGCCTGGGTCGGGCGTTGGATCGGATATTTCCAGCAGGGGCGCTTTGTGCATGCGAACATTGGACAGGCTGCCACTGTTCGGGGTGAAGCTGTCGTGGGATGGGGCGCGCACTATGCCATCGGCATTGTCTTCGCCGCCCTGCTGATGACGCTTTCGGGAACCGGCTGGATTCAAAACCCGACGCCCTTGCCGGCATTGGCAGTCGGTCTTGTCACAGTCGTCGCACCTTTCTTCGTGATGCAACCGGCCTTCGGCTTTGGCATCGCGGCTTCGCGCACGCCCAAGCCGGCCGTCGCGCGCCTGCGCAGCCTGATGGCGCATTTCTCCTTCGGGGTCGGGCTTTACCTTTCTGCTCTGCTGCTGGCTTCGGTTTAAGCCTAAGCTGCGTCGATTCCCCCGCCGGCGATCCGCTGGGCGGATGTCACGTGCGGGCGAGAGGAATGATGAAAATTCTGGCAATCTGCGGCAGCCTGCGCGCAAACTCTTCCAACCTTGCCGTCCTCCAGGCAGCAAAACTGCTCGCGCCGCAAATGACGGAGATCATTCTCTTCGACGGACTGGAGGCGCTGCCGTATTTCAATCCGGACCTGGATACGGAAACGCCTCCTCCGCCAGTGCTGAAGCTGCGTGAAGCGGTGGGCAGCGCCGACGGTCTGCTCATATGCAGCCCCGAATATGCGCGCGGCGTCGCCGGCGTCATGAAGAATGCGCTGGACTGGCTGGTCAGCTGCTTCGAATTTCCGGACAAGCCCGTTGCCGTCATCAACGCCTCGCAGAGGTCGACGCATGCTGACGCGGCCTTGCGGCTAACGCTGGAGACGATGTCGGCACGCCTGATCGAAGAAGCGTCGATCACCTTGGCCTTGCTGGGGCGTGGTCTCGATGCGGCCGGAATTGCCCAAGATCCGGAGCTTTCATCTCAACTGCGAATGGCGCTTCACCATATGGAGCGCTTCGTCATCCGCTCAGCCGACGAGCTGCGGTCGGAATGAAGCCGCGTGGGTTTGTCGGCACTCGGGCAATCAACCGACCAGTTTTCGCTGATACCCAGCGGCGCTTTCAAAATCGAAGAACTTCTGGATGGCAAGCGCGGACGCTCCACGCAACCAGACATCATTGTCCCAATCCACTTCCAATGGCGGCGGCGTTCCGAAGGAGTTCTCCTTTATCGCCCTGGCGAGAGGATCGATCAGCGCCTTGCCGAAACGGACCGCTTCACCACCCACGATGACGACTTCTGGATCGACAAGGTCGATCATACTCACCAGCCGCTCGCCGATTTCGTGTCCGACCTTGCCGAGATAGACTACCGCCAGCGGATCGCCATTGGCGGCCGCTTCCTGCAAATCGTTGCCCGGCCCTTTGCCTCGCAGCTCCTGCCATCCCCTTATGATCCCGGGCTCCGAAAGGCGCTGATTCCAGCTCAGCCGATCGTTCGTCACCCAATTACCCTTGTCGTGGCGCAGGAAGCCGATCTCACCCGCCGCAAAGCGGGCGCCGCGATGAATCTGACCATTGAAGATCAGCGCAGCCCCGACACCAGAGCTTATGACAAGCACCAGTGCTGATCCACGCGTGCGCCCGTACCCGAACAGTTGCTGGGCGATCGCAAAAGCGTTGACGTCATTGTCCACCCACACCGGGACGCTGGTGCGTGCCGCTATCAGTTCAGCAATCGGCACATGGTCCCAGCCGAAGTCATGAAATTCAAGGCAAAGCCCCTGGTTCACATCGATCAGCCCCGGCATCGCGACACCGATGCCGACAAGCTTATTCGAATTGCTGTTCTGCTTTTGCAGCAGCGCTGCCACGCCGTTCTCCACCGCAGCAGCGACGGTTGCGGGATCGTAGCTGGATAACGGCACCTTGCATGTGCCGATCGGCTGAGTGGATAGATCCGTCAGTGTACCTTCTACCCCGTCGGGCGTAAGCTTGAAGCCGACTGACCAGTGTTGCCGATAATCGATATTGAGGGGGATCGGCTTGCGCCCGCCGGTGCTTTGCATCCCCTTCCCCTCAACGAGCATACCTTCGTTGATGAGTTCTGCGGTGACTCCGGTCACCGCCGCAGGGCTGAGCCCAGTCATGGCGGAGATTTCAACGCGGCTGAGCCCACCCTCGCGGCGCAGGCAATTGAGAATCAGCCGCCGGTTCAATGCCCGTGTCGTGCTTTGATCGCCCTTGAGAGTCACGGCCAGCTTCTTTAATTCAATTACTTAATCTGAAGTTGGCGCATGATGCGCATGCCGACAAACCAGATCAAGTCCCATCGCAGTCTGTCAGAGACGATTATTGCCGCGATGGCACAATCCCACGAGGCGTCACACCGAAACGGCGCTTGAACGCCGTCGCGAAATTGGCGGGACTTGTGTAACCGGCAATGTCGCTTGCCCCTTGTACGGTCACCTCGCCAGCCTGCAAGGCGAGGAAGGCACGTTCCAGGCGGCGGTCGCGGATGTATTCGAACACACTGGCTCCCTCCGCCAGGCGGAAAAGGCGCTGCAGGCCGCTGGCGCTGATGCCGGCGGCCCGGGCGATCACCTCCACACTCAGTGAACCGCCCGGGCGGCTGTCGATAAGCTCCTTTGCACGCTGCAGCCGAACAATATCCTGGCGAGCCATACCGTCGCCGGACGAGAGCTTGCGTCCCGACTGTGTAACAGCAGCGAGCGTCTCGAGGATGATCTCGATCGCACGCCCCTCCAGATACAACTTATGCAGCGCGGGCGAGAGACCCGAAGGCGCCATGACCTGCTGAACGAGATCGATGACACGCGGCGTCAATGTCCAGGCGTGATGCGCCAGATGATCCTTCAGGAACCGGCCCGCCAGCCGGGCGTCCTGCATCTCCTCAAGCCCGTCGCGGTCGAACCATTCAGGGGTAGCCGAAACAACAAGATGACGCACATGCTGGCGGCCACGAGAGACACGCCGGAAACTTTCGGAATTGACGCTCATGATGGCGCTACCCCGCATGGCGCTTTTTGGATCTCCCTTGAACTCGAAATGCCGGTCACCAATGTCGAGATCGACCTGCCCGTCGAGGAAGATGATGCAGGACAAGCCTTCCTTGAGATGGGACGTTACTGTGAACATGCGCTCTTCCACGACATCGCCGCCATGGAGAAAAAGGCCGCTTCTCAGCTCCTGATGCAGCAGCCTGCCCTCGATCAGCGTGTCTTCGGCAGCAAGGCGATCGTCGGGACTGTCGAGCACGACCCCGTCCCTGGCCATGAAATCGCGAACGCGCATCCGCTTGCCCAGCGCTGAAGAGCTTGTTTCCCTATCGGTTTGCGCCACCGTCGACATCTCTTTCCGCCCGCATTCCATTCAGCGGTGCTGCAAGGCTGAAGAATCATTCCCGCGCAAAGGTGTCTGAACGTCCGGCAAAGGTCCCGGCGTTGTCACATATGCTTTGCTGCCCTATCCACTACTTTAACTTGACAAATGTAGTCAAATTTATTTGGGGCTTGGAATGGTTCGAATGGGCGTCACGGCGTATCCGGTTGGCAGAGCATGGTGGGGCACCTATCGCAGTCGTCTGTTGCGCGACTCGATTCTCGCCTTTGGTGCCATGTTGGCACTGCCTCTGCCGGCAAACGCCCAGGATGCGACAGAGCCCACCCAACTCGAAAAGATCACTCTCGAAGGGGAAAGCGCTCGCGGTCCCGACAAGGGTATCGTCGTCAAACAAAGCGTCAGCGCGTCAAAGACCAACACGCCTCTCAAGGAGACGCCGCAAGCCATCAGCATCGTCACGCGCGATCAGATGAAGGCTCAGGGCGTAGACAGCGTTGCCGACGCCCTGCGTTACACGCCTGGCGTCCTGCCCGACCCGAACGGCATGGATGTGCGCTACGACTGGCTCTACATTCGCGGCTTCAACACGTTCGGCACGAGCTGGCTGGATGGCCTGATCCTGCCGGGTGATCCGACAGGCTATGCAACACCGACCATCCATCCCTTTGCGCTCGAGCGCGTTGAAGTGATCAAGGGGCCGGCATCCGTGCTCTACGGGCGCACGGTGCCGGGCGGGCTTGTCAATCTGGTGAGCAAGCGGCCGCAGGAAACGGCGCACCGCGAAGCCTCGATCAAGACGAGCGCCTTCGGCGGCATCGAAGGTGCCATCGATGCGACCGGACCGCTCACGCCGGATGGAGAATGGCTCTATCGCTTCACCGGCCTGGCCAAGAATATGCACACGCAGATCGACATGGAGCGCGATCGCAAGATCCTGCTGGCGCCCAGCCTGACCTGGAACCCTTCCACCGATACCTCGCTCACGCTCTATGGCTATTACCAGCGTGACCGCGACATCTTCAGCCCGCGTTTCTACCCGGCAATCGGAACGCTGCTGCCCAATCCCGCAGGGCAGATCCCGCGCGACGTCTTCCTGGCCGACCCCAACGCGAACCAGTTCAACCGCGACTTCTTTGCCGCCGGTTACGAGTTTTCACATCGCTTCAGCGAAACCTGGACGGTGCGCCAGAACCTCCGCTACGCCCGCGCTGAGCAGGACATGTTCCTGGCCCTCGTCAATCCAGCTTTCGCCTACACACCCGGCGCGCCGTCCAGCCAGTTGAACAGGGTTACCGGCGTTTCGAACGACAAGCTGTCTACTTTTGCGGTCGACACCCAGGCCGAGGCGGTGTTCGACACCGGCGCCCTCAACCACACAGTCCTTTTCGGCCTCGACTACATTCACAGCGTCACGGATACCAACTTCGGCAATACCGGTGCGGGCGTGAGCGTGCCGCCGCTCGATTTCCTCAATCCTATCTATGGGCTACCGATTCCGAACGCGCCGATACAGCGTTCCGGCCTTCAGAAACAGGATCAGATCGGCTTCTACGCGCAGGACCAGATCCGCTACGACCGATGGGTCGGCACGTTTGGATTGCGATACGATCGGTCCAACATCGAAAGCACGAACCGCATGCTGGCAGGCGCGCGGCCTGTGGAAACAGACGATAGCCGACTGACCTGGCGCGCGGGCGTCACCTATCTTTTCGACAACGGCCTCGCGCCTTATGCCAGCTACACGACTTCGTTCCTGCCGACCCTGGGAACGGATAAATCGAACAATCCCTTCCGTGCCCAGACCGCGCAGCAATTCGAAGTGGGCGTCAAATATGAACCGGTCGGCGCGCGCGGCATGGTTGGCCTTTCAGTGTTCGACCTGACGCTCGAAAATGCGCTGACCCCCGACCCTACCGACACGCGCTTCTCCGTCCAGGCAGGCAAGCAGCGCGTCCGCGGCGTCGAACTGGAAGCCAAGGTAGAGCTCACCCCTGAACTCGACGTGCTCGGCGCCTATGCCTACTCGCATTCGGAAGTGCTGCGGTCGAACAGGGCCGTGGAACTGGGTCGCGAGATGCTCAGGCTGCCCGAGCATCAGGCCAGCCTTTGGGCAATCTACCGGCCGAGCTATATGCCTGGCCTCGCCCTCAGCGCCGGCGTGCGCGCCATGTCGTCTTACCAGACTGACAGCACCTATCTGGCGCAACTGCGTATTCCGGCACGCACACTCGTGGATATCGGTGCAGAATATGACTTCGGGGCTGTCGACAAGACGTTCGAAGGCACCAAACTGCAGGTCAATGTGAGCAATCTGTTCGACAAGAAATACGTCTCGCACTGCCTGAACCTGACCGGCGGCAGCTGCAACTACGGCGCAGGGCGCACGATCACCGCAGGCATCAATTACACATGGTGACGGTGTCGAGCTGCTGGACCGCAAGACCACGCGCCGCCCTGGCGCCGTTCTTGCTGCGGTCGACGCTCGCAGAGCGTTTCCGTTTTTCACGGAAACGCGGAAACGCTCCAGCCCTTTGTTTCTACGCAATTCCGGACGCAAAACCGCTGCGCACTTTTGCTGGAATTGCTCTGGTGCTTGGCCTGGCTTTTCTGTTCAGCAACGTCGGCTGGCAGCCGGCACGTGCCGAGATCCTTTTGACCGACGCGGCCGGCCGTGAGATCCGGCTGGAAAAACCGGCAACAAGGATCGTGACGAACGAAAGCCTGCTCCTGCTTTCGCTGGCGCTGATCGATCCCGACCCTGCGACGAAAATCGTCGGATGGGCCGCGCCCAGACGCCTCGATAGCGGTGTCCATACCGCGTTCCGCAAACAGTTCCCGAAGGCGATGGATATTCCAGAGGTCGGCGGCGTGCTGCCCAGCAAGAGCTCCGCCGAAGCGATCCTGAGCGCGCGTCCCGATATCTTCGTCGTCAGCATCTGGGACCCCGGCTGGAACGACATTGTCGAGATTCTGAAGTCCGCCGGTGTCCAGACGATCTTCCTGGACAGCCCCAAGAACAGCACGCTCAGCCCCGCTGAAGTGACCGCCTTCTCCATGAAATTGCTCGGCAAGGCGATCGGCCGGGATGCGAAGGCCAGTGAATACGCCGGCTTCGTCAAGGAGCGCTACCGTCAGATCGAAGAACGGCTCAAAGGCGCAAAGGATCGGCCGAACGTGCTGATCGACGCCCACGCCGGCGCCGTCTGCTGCGCATCGCCGGGCGCGAGCAACCGCATGACCGAGGCCATAGAGATGGCCGGTGGACACAGCATTGGCGCCGATATCCCCGGCTATGATGGGCAGCTCAGCGCGGAGTTTGTCCTCGGCGTCGATCCCAAGGTCTATATCGCGACTGGCGGCCCGCACCTTGCCGCGCAAGGTGGCCTGGTGGTGGGAGGCGGCGTGAGCGCGCAATCGGCCCGCGCTTCGTTGCAGGCGGCGATCGGTCGTGATTTCCGCGGCGAACTGACCGCGATACGCAGCGGTCGCGCCTATGCCGTGTCACACCAGCTCTCAATCTCTGCCCTGAATTTCCTCGTTTTCGAATGCTTCGCCAAATGGCTGCATCCGGAGCTTTTCAGCGACCTCGATCCCAACCATACCCTGGCCGAGATCAACGAACGCTTCATGGCCGTACCGCTCGAAGGCACGTTCTGGATCAGTTTGAAGGACGATGCTGCGGCAACTCCGCAATGAGATGTCCAGCTTTCGAAAGCATCCAGCAGTACGACATTTCTAGTGTGCGACAGAATCCAAGCTTGAACGCAAGGCTTTGATCATGATGACATTTTCTGCCCGGACCCGTGTGGCGCTGTCCGATCCCGAGGCGATCATCGCACCGGTCTGCGAACATATGCTCGAACATGGCGGCGTCGCACGCATGGAAGGTGGCGTCCGCATCCTCGAATTTTCCGGTGCCCGTGCGCGGTTTCGCCTGACCGACGACGGCACATTGGTGGATGTCGAGGCCAACAGCCTGGAAAACCTCTATTTCGTGCGGGTTGCCGTTGCCTCGCACATCCTGGAATTCTCCGAGCCTGCCGCCCCCACCATCGTCTGGAGTGGCGACGGAGGGGAACTGGCGCGTCCGCCAAATTTCCAGATCTTGCACATCGTCGATGTACAAGACATCACACCCCACATGCGCCGCATCTCATTTCGTGGCGACAATGTTGCCCGCTTCGCGGGAATGAACGCGCTGCATCTCAATGTCCTGTGCCAGCATCCCGATCTCGCGGCGCCGCAATGGCCGACAGTCGGCAGCAACGGGCTCGCCCAATGGGAAGATCCGGCAAGACGCCCGACCTTGCGGAAATACACGGTACGCTCACTCGATGTCGCCGCTGGCAGGCTCGACATCGATTTCGTGCTTCATGCCGACGCCGGACCGGGATCGGCGGTGGCCGAGATTGCGCAAGTCGGAGCCGAGGTCGGCGTCATCGGTCCGGGTGGTGGTGGCCTCGTCGAAGCTGATTGGTATCTCTTCGCCGGAGACGAAACGGCCCTGCCCGCGATTGCTCGCATGCTGGAGCACCTTCCCGCGCAGGCACGCGGCAAAGCATTCATCGAAGTTGCTGACAAGGACGAAGTCCAGCACCTCACCTTTCAGGCCGACATCGAAGTGACATGGCTCTGTCGCAATGGTGCGGCCGCGGGCACGACGTCGCTGCTGGCCGACGCCGTGCGAAGCAGCGTGCTGCCGCGCGACGGATCATCCGTCTATGTCTGGGCCGGCTGCGAATTCGCTGCATTCCGTCAGATCCGCAGCTATTGCCGTACCGAACTCGGTCTCAAGAAAGACGAGCATCTGGTGGTATCCTATTGGAATCGCTGCAACAGTGCGGAATAAGCACATACGCAAAAGCAATTCCAGGAAAAGTGTGTAACGGTTTTCCGTCCGGAATTGCGTAAAAACAAAGAGTTAGAGCGTTTCCGTGAAAAACGGAAACGCTCTAGGGATGATAGACAAGGTCATTCCTCAGGGATGAACGCCGAATTGTAGACGACTTCCCAAAGATGGTCGTCCGGATCCTGGAAATAGCCGGCATAACCGCCCCAGAACGTTTTCTGTGCCGGCTTCACCAGCCGTGCCCCGGCCGCGATTGCCTTTTCCATGACGGCATCGACTTCCGCCTCCGTTGCCACATTATGGCCGAGCGTGAGCTCGGTCGGGCTGCGACCGGTCTTCCCGATCCCCGCATCATGGGCGATGCTTGAACGCGGGAAAAGGGCGAACTTCAACCCGCCTGGCAGATCGAAGAAGACGACGGCGCCATGCTCGAACTCGGTTCCGATGATGCCTTCCGTCTGCAGCCCCAGACCGTCGCGGTAGAATTTCAGCGACGCCTCGAGATCGTCGACACCAAGCGTGATAACGCTGATCCTGGGTTTCATAATGATGGCCTTTCCTAAAGGACGTCGGTTGTCGCCAGCGAGAGCAACACCGGCTCTTTGTCCTCTCTGCACCCAAACGAAGGGCGTTGCTTGAACATTTCGGCCAATCTCGCCGGCTGGAATGGCTGGCCGGTTGAACCCCGGCCCTATCGGACGTACCTGTTGAAGACGAAACCGGCCAAACATTCGAGGGTCAGGGAGATTATCATGCAGGCGGTGCCGGCACAGGCAACCGGCCATTATCATGAGCGTCCGGTCGCGCCTTTCCTGCGCGACTGGTTCTCTGCCGTGTGGGTCCACCAGTTGCCGGAAGCCGCGGCGCCGCCTGTGGTGGTGGCGCCAGACGGAACAATCGATTTGCAATGGATCGACGGTCACTTCCGTGTCGCCGGCCCCGACAAAGATCCGCAAACCGAAATGATCACAGCCGGCACGGCCGTCATCGGTTTTCGCTTCCAGCCAGCCGCTGCCGCTGCTTGGCTCGGCGTTCCTGCGAATGAGCTGCTTGGACAGCGGCTGACGATCGAGACCGTGCTCGGCCGAAAAGGTCGGTTGCTGGACGCCGATATCCGGCATCGGCCCAATCTCGCCGAACTCATCGCCTCCCTCGAGAAGAGCATCGCGGATCATGCCCACTGCGATGCTGCAGACCACACCATGCAGGCCGCGTTCCGGCTGATCGGAGGCGGCCCACCTGCGGCTGCGCCGCTCATTCCCTGGCTGGGACGAGCGCTGGCGATGAGCGAGCGTACGCTCAGGCGCCGTTTCGATGAAAGTTTCGGCTATGGTCCGAAAACGCTCGACCGGATCCTGCGCTATCAGCGCTTCAGGCGCTTGTCACGAAACTCGGAAACAACCACAGCAATGCTGGCGGCTGAGGCCGGCTATGCGGATCAGGCGCATCTGGTGCGGGAGAGCCGCCGCCTGACCGGCAGCACACCGGCACAGCTGGAGCGCATCCTGGCCGGCGAACGGTAAGTCGAACCTTTCCGTCTCTACTTGCGTGCGTCTCTCAGCCCGTCGCCCATGCCTGGCCAGCCGCGATAGCCACGTAGCGAGCAGCTTTGCCAAGCCCGACCAGCGCAACGAACCACCACAAGCCGACGCGGGCCGCCCCTGCTGCAACGGTCAGTGCATCGCCGATGATCGGCAACCAGGCGAAAAGCAATGTCCAAACACCATAGCGCCTGAACAGGCTCACCGCCTGCTCATAGCGCTCGCGCGAAACCGGGAACCAGCGACGGCCGTGCAACACTTCGACGCCACGGCCGATCGCCCAGTTCACCAGGGACCCAGCCGTATTGCCGACGGTCGCCGCGATGATCAGAAGAACGGGATCGCCACGGCCGGCGGCGAGCAATCCGAGCAGAACCAGCTCGGATGACGCCGGCAGCAGCGTTGCGGCTAGAAAGGCGCTTGCGAACAACGCGCCATAGGGTGCGAGTACTTCCACCAGAACCACACCCCATCTTCCGTCTTTGGTGCCAGTCAGACCGTTACGTCGACAATGCCCATCATGCCAAGCTGCTCGTGCTCGAGAATATGGCAATGGTACATGCGTTGTCCCGGCTGGTCCTGCTTCAACAACAGCCGCACGGTTTCGCCCTGCGCAACGTTGACGGTGTCCTTCCACGCTCGATAGGCAGGCGGCGTCACCTTGCCGTCGCGTTCGTGCTCGACAACCTGGAACTGCGTGCCATGGACATGGAACGGATGGTCCATGTCGGCCTTGTTGATCACTTCCCAGAGTTCGATTTCGCCGACCTTGGCAGTGACGTCGACGCGTTGCATGTCAAAGGCCACGTCGTTGATGAAGAAACCCATCTCCATGCCACCAGCACCCATGCCCATCTTTTCGGTGAAGACAAAGCGGCGGTTGATTTTGGGGGAACCAAGGGTTGCGATGGTGCGCAGCTTCTCGGGCAGCGGCGGCATCGGCTCCCTTGCCGTCTCGGAGACGTTGACGGTCAGCAGCGCAAGCCCGGCATCATCCGGCTTGCCCGGCCCCATCCAGCCGCGCTCGTAAGCGAGCGTTTCCAGCCGTGCCGCGCCCGGCTTGTCGAATGACACCACCAGTTCGAGGCGCTCCGCCGGCGCCAGCAACACATCGTCCACCACGACCGGGGCCTCCAGCAAACCGCCATCCGTTCCAATCACCGTCATGACCGCCGCGCCGAAGGAGAGCTTCAGGAAGCGCGCATTGGTGGCGTTGTAGAGGCGGAAGCGGCGTTTGGCGCCAAGCGGCACGTCGAGCGTCGGGTTCTTCTGGCCGTTGACCAGGACATGATCGCCGACGCGGCCATTCATCAGGTCGACCATCGAATTTTCGGGGATGGTGCCGTCCGCACCAAGACGGAGATCGGTGAAGACGAGCACGGTATCGCCATAGACCGCCGGAACCGGATCGGCTCTCGTCTTGACCACGAAGACACCAGCCAGCCCACGGTAGACCTGTTCGGCCGTCTTGCCGTGCGGATGCGGGTGGAACCAGTAGGAGGCAGCACTCCCCGCCGGCAGATCGAATGCATAGCGGCGGTTGGTGCCCGAAGCGACGGGATCCATCGGATTGCCATCCTGATCGGCCGGTACCGGCATGCCGTGCCAGTGGATGGTGCTATCCTCGCCGGGGATATCGTTGGTGAAGTCGATCTCGACGCGATCGTCTTCGAAGACTTCTATCAGCGGACCAGGCGTCATGCCGTTATAGGCAAGCACCGGCGTTTCGACGCCTTCGGCGAAACGGACCGTCGCCGGCGCGGCCGTCAGCTTGGCGCGGAAAAGGCCAGCCTTGTCGGATTGGTTGGCCAATCTGGACACTTCACGCAACGCCTCGCCTTCCTTCAGGACGAGTGATGCTGCCGGCTTGGCTGGTTCGGTTGCCATGCCATGGCCGGAATGGTCCATGCCCGGCATCGCCTTCATGTCGTCCATTTTCATTTGTGCCAGCGCGTGGCCGCCGGTGGCGAGCGTGGCGAGACTTGCCGTCAGAAAGGTGCGCCGATGCATTGGAGAACTCCTCGTGCGATGGTCTTGATCAATTGTGGTTCAGTGGGCGCCGTAACGTCTCGAGGCGGAACGCCGGGGCTTCGGCGGAGCTGCTTCATGGCCGCTCGAAAGTTCCTCTATGATGGGGCAGTTCGGCCGCTCATCACCGTGGCAGGTCTTGGCCAAATGCCGCAGCGTTTCCGCCATGGCATGCAGCTCACGCATCTTGCGCTCGAGCTCCACGACATGTGCCATCGCAAAACGCTTGACGTCGCCGCTGGCGCGCGAGCGGTCGCTCCACAGCGCCAGCAGGTTCGTCATCTGTTCAACCGAAAAGCCGAGATCGCGCGCCCGGCGGATAAAGCGCAGCATGTGCACCTCATCGGGTGAATAGTCCCTGTAGCCGGCTTCAGTGCGCGCCGGGCTGGCGATCAAACCGACCTGCTCGTAGTAGCGAATCATCTTGGCCGACACGCCCGAGGCGTTGGATGCTTGTCCGATGTTCATCGACCCGCCTCCTTTTGGCAGGATCGGGCCGCATCCCTGCTGCGGACAGACGAGGCAGAGTTTTTCATGGTTTTCGCAACTCCCTTCCGGTTGTTGCCAAAACAGATAGAGTTTCCAGTGACTGGAAGGTCAAGCGACTGTTTTCAAGAATTTCATCGCCGCCTGGATCGCTCGCCGGGCGTCGCAAGCATGTCGCATCGAAGCGCTTGACCTTCCCAGCGTGGCAAGCCCCACACCCCCCTCATCAGCCACGAAAGGAGTGTTGCGATGCTGAACCTGAAAATACCGGAGATGACCTGCGGCCATTGCGCCAGCACAGTCGAGAAAGCGGTGAAGGGTATTGATCCCAAAGCCAAGGTCACCGTCGATCTCGGCACATCGACCGTATCGGTTGAAGGCGCCACGGACGACGAGGCGATTTCAGCTGCGATCCTGGAGGCAGGCTACGCCAACGAAAAGCTTGTCGTCACCTGCTGCGGCAGCTGTCACTAGAGCAATTCCAGGAAAAGTGTGTAGCGGTTTTCCGTCCGGAATTGCGTAAAACAAACAGTTGGAGCGTTTCTGTGAAAAAACGGAAACGCTCCTACGAAAACGGCCCCGCTTTTTGACGGGGCCGTTTAAAACTTCTGACGAGGTTCCTGCGAAGAGACCGCGTCGTCACGCCATTCGGAAATGGCTAGCCAGCAAATCTCACTCTCAGCCGCCCATCCATTGCGGCAGGCAAGCCTTGGCGATGATATGCGCCGGTGGGATCGTCGGCTCGATGCCGGAACGCATTCGGGCCCTTTCGAGAAGCAGGCGTACGTGTTCCGGCCGCCAACCGTCGCGCTCCATCACGAGTTGCACGATCTGGTCGCCTAACAGCTCTTCCAGGGTCTCTCTGCGCTCACTCATGTCTCGCCTCTTCGAAAGCCACCCGCGATGCATAGATAGGGCCCCAAACATGGCAGCCCAATGATGGTTCGTCGGCTATTTCGAGGAATTTGAAGAAAAAAATGCGGCAGCGTCAGTGATGTATTTCACACACGCTCGACGGGCGGCACGCCGTAGCACGGCAGCTGTTCATGCCGGAGGCGGTGCACCCTCGAATTGCGGCAAACCGTCGTTGATGGCGAGCCAGGGCTGCTTCGAAGATACAAATATGTGCATCTCGGGCGCGAAGGTTGTCGGATCGTCGAGCGACCCCGAAGTCACGCCCACGATGCCGGCTTTATCGCGCTGCGATAGCATGGTCGTGCCGCAATGCGGACAGAAGCCGCGTCTGATTTCCGTCGAAGAATTGACCATGGCCAGCGGCCCTTCGACAGCCACCGCATCAATACGAAACAGGAGCCGCGCATTGAATGCCGCGCCGATCGCCTTCTGGCAAAGGCGGCAATGGCATATGCGCTGGTTGATCGGCTCGCCCTCGGCGGAATAGCGCACCGCGCCGCACAGGCAACCACCTTGGTATTTCATCGTCGTTCCAGCATCCTCGAAAAGGGAAACGGCACGGTAGCTTGCCGCTCCATGCCGTCAAATCAAAAGCCGTGATGCGGCTCATTCGAGCCGTCGATCAAAGTGTCTTAGAGCGCCGCGTGTCCGTTCGGACACGCAAAGGACGCTCTAACACTTTTGAATCTACGCATCGTGCTTTCCGAAAATCGATTACGATTTTCGGGCCGATGCGCTAGCCAACGCCTCGAGCTGATCGGCACAGATACCCCAACCCTCGTGGAAACCCATCTGTTCGTGCTGCTCGCGGTCGGCGGCTGTCCAGTGCCGCACGCGGGCAATGTAGCGGGTCTTGTCGGTGCCTTCGTCCTCGAAGGTCAGCACGACGGTCATGAAGGGTTTCTGAGAAGGCTGCCAGTCACCGACATAGGCATCAGTGAAAACCAGCTTTCGACCGGGAACCACTTCCAGATATTGGCCAGCGTTGGGGAATTCGCTGCCGTCCGGCCCCGCCATTACGACCAAGGACGCGCCGCCGGCGCGCAGATCCACTTCGGCACGCGGTGTCGTCCACGGTTTCGGCGCGAACCACTGCGTCATCAGCTTGGGGTCGGTCCAGCAGCGATAAACGGCTTCACGCGGTGCATCGATGATGCGGGCAAGAACCAGTTCGTTCTCCGACGAAGGTGCGATGTCGAGCTTGGTTGGCATGGTAATCCTCTCCTTGATACGTTGATTTGCGGTCTTCGCACCAAGGACGGATCATGTTGCAGCGACCCGACATCCTCCTCGAAAATTTTCAGCGGGCGATGTGAAAACAGGATTCATTTCAGGCATTTGCGAGCGAAAGCGAAAGCTTCAATGCTTTCTCGCCTGGACCAGATAGGCGTCGATGGTCTCCTCACCCAGCCATTTCGCGGCTTCCAGCCGATGCAGCCCTTCGACCAGCACATGGCGTTTGCCGTCATGCCGAACCTGGATCGGCATCTTCATGCCGTTTTCCAGGATATCCTCGGCAAGGTGGCGAACGGTTTCGGGATGCAAAGTCTTGCGCCGTGCCGTCGGCACGTAGATGTCGTCGATCTTGACCCTGTGCACTCTCAGCATAGCCGCTCCCAGGAAAGCATCCGTGCATCCTAGATAGTCGACTTACGCGCCGGCACCAAGCTGGCCCGATGCTTTCCATTTGACGCCCGGCAAGCCGATGACCGAAATGAGCGGGAGTAGTCATCCAGCGCCATCAATCCTGTGACAAAATCCAATCTCTTTCATTTCACCCGCTTGCCGCGCCCCACGGTCGACCGCGCCGACGGCATCTACCTTTGGGACAAGGAAGGCCGCCGTTACATCGACGGCTCCAGCGGGGCGGTGAACGTCAACATCGGCCATGGCAACCATGCTGTGATCGACGCGATGAAGCGGCAGATGGACCGTGTCAGCTTTGCCTACACCATTCATTTCGAGAGCGAGCCGGCGCTGGCACTCGGGCGCGAACTGGCGGAGCGCCTGCCGGCGGGGCTGGATCGCGTCTATTTCGTCTCCGGCGGTTCTGAGGCGGTCGAGGCCAGCCTGAAGCTCGCACGGCAATGGGCCGTCGCCACAGACCAGCCCAAGCGCTGGAAAATCATCGGGCGCATGCCGTCCTATCACGGCATCACGGTCGGCTCGCTCGGCGTAACTGGTGACGAAGTCCTGACCCCCGCCTTCATGCCCATCGGTAAACCGATGCCCCTGGTTCCGGCACCCTTCGTGTATCGAGACAGGGACAATCTCTCCCTCGAAGAACGGGGGCTGCGCTATGCCGACATGCTCGACGACAAGATCGTCGAGGAAGGCGCCGATAGCGTGCTCGCCTTCATCATGGAACCGATCGGGGGCGCCGCGACCGCGGCCCTGGTACCGCCTGACAGCTATTTCACCCGCGTCCGCGAAATCTGCGACCGCTACGGCATCCTACTCATCCACGACGAGGTCATGACCGGCGTCGGCCGAACCGGCAGGTTCCTGGGCGGCGATCACTGGAACTGCCGGCCGGACATCGTCGTGCTCTCCAAGGGGCTGTCCTCCGGATACGCGCCGCTGGGAGCGATTGCGGCGACCGAGGCGGTCGTCGGCCCGGTGCTTGCCATGGGCGGCTTCCTGCATGGCCACACCTATGGTGGCAATCCCGTCGCCACGGCTGCGGGCCTTGCCGTGCTTGGCGAGATCGACAGGCTTGGACTCATCGAGAACGCCGCTGCCATGGGCGAAGTGCTGAAAGCAGAACTGCAGGCCTTGACGGGGCGGTTTCCTTTCGTGGCCGATATACGCGGCAGGGGACTGCTGCTCGGTGCCGAGCTTTATGCCGACCCGGTCGCCAAAACGCCTTTACCGCGCGACCGCGATGCCAATGTGCGACTCATCGATCTTGCCTTCGAGCGTGGACTGATCATCTATTCAAGGCGTGTGCGCGGCGGCCCGGAGAGCGACAATTTCATGGTCTGCCCACCGCTGATCGTCACGCGCGGACAGATAGGCGAAATCATCGACGTGCTGGGCGACAGCCTGCAAGCTCTGGCCGACGAACTCGGCCTGCCGGTCAATTCCTGAGGATCGCCATGGCGCCGAATAAAGTCATCATCACCTGCGCAATCACCGGTTCGGTGCATACACCGTCGATGTCGCCCCATCTGCCGGTCACGCCCGACCAGATCGCCGCGGATGCCATAGCAGCCGCCGAGGCCGGCGCCTCGATCCTGCATCTGCATGCGCGCGATCCGCAGGATGGCCGACCGACAGCAGATCCCACCGTGTTCATGCAGTTCCTGCCACGCATCAAGCAGGCAACCGACGCCGTGGTGAACATCACCACGGGCGGCTCTTCGCTGATGACTTTAGAAGAGCGCCTGGCCGCACCTTTGCAGGCCGAACCGGAAATGTGCTCGCTCAACATGGGGTCGATGAATTTTGCGCTGTTCCCGATGCTGGATAAGCCTCGCGACTGGCAACACGAATGGGAGCCGAAGCTCCTGGAAGCAACGCGCCACACCATCTTCAAGAACACCTTCGCCGACATGGAGACCATCCTGGACAAGCTCGGCAAGGGTTGCGGTACGCGTTTCGAGTTCGAATGCTACGATGTCGGCCACCTCTATTCGCTCGCGCATTTCCGCGACCGCGGACTTGTGCAAGGCCCCCTCTTCATCCAGTTCGTTCTGGGCATTCTGGGCGGCATCGGTGCCGATCCGGAAAACCTCCTCCACATGAGGCGGATCGCCGACAAGCTGTTCGGTAGCGACTACAGGTTCTCCGTACTCGCCGCCGGCCGCCAGCAGATGCCGCTGATCTCGATGGCGGCGGCCATGGGCGGCAATGTCCGGGTCGGATTGGAAGACAGTCTCTATGACGGTCGCGCGCTGGCGAAGTCCAATGCCGATCAGGTCAAGCGCATCCGCGGAATACTCGAAGGCCTGTCACTGGAGGTCGCAACGCCCGCCGAAGCGCGCCAGATGCTGGCGCTCAAGGGTGGCGACCGGGTGGCATTCTGATGACCGGCCTGAAACAGGCGACTGTTCATATCCGCCCGGCGGGGGTGGAAGACGTGGCGAACATCCACGTGGCATTGCTGGGCATCGCCGAGACGGTCGGCGAGCTCCACAAGATGCAGTCCACGCCCGAAGACATCCGCCGCGACGGTTTCAGCGACAAGCCGCATTTCCAGGTCCTGATCGCAGAAATCGATTCAGAGTTTGCCGGCATGTGCCTGTATTTCCCTATCTATTCCACCTGGAGAGGACGGCCTGGCGCCTTTGTTCAGGACCTTTTTGTCGCGGAAAATTTCCGCGGCAGGAAAATCGGTGAAAAGCTGCTGCGGCATCTGGCGCGGCAGGTCAGCGGCGAAGGCGGTGTTTACCTGGAACTCGCGGTCGACACCGGCAATATCGGTGCGCAACGTTTCTACGAACGCATCGGCATCGCCCATCAGGCCGACGACCAGGTCCACAGGATCATCGGCGATGCGCTCTTCGCCTTCGCTGCGGCCAAGGATTTCGGGGACGACACGTGAAAGCTTATTATGCCGACGAACAGAAGCGCCACGATCCCAAGGCTTTTCTTTCCAGCGGCGCGCCGCAGCCCAATCCGGAGCAGCCGGAACGTGTCGAACGGCTGAAGGCTGGCGCGCTTGCCGCCGGCTGTTCGATCGAGCGGCCGCGCGACCTTGGGCTTGGACCGATAGCTGCCGTGCACACGCCGGAATATCTCGATTTCCTCGAACATATCTTCGAACGCTGGCAACGCATCGAAGGCGCCTCCAAGGAAGTCATTCCGAACATCCACCCGCTTGCGCGCACCGGCTCCTACCCTGCATCCGCCGTCGGCCAGGCCGGTTACCATATGGCCGACACCGCCTGCCCGATCTCAGCGGACACCTGGAACAGCGCATTGTGGAGCGCCTGGAGCGCCGTGGACGCAGCTGAAGCCGTGCTTTCAGCCGAACCTGCCGCCTATGCGCTCTGCCGTCCGCCCGGCCACCACGCCTTCGCCGATGTGGCCGGCGGTTTCTGCTTCATCAACAATTCTGCCGTCGCCGCGCAAGTGCTCCGCGGCCGAGCGGCGCGCGTGGCGATCCTCGATGTCGACCTGCATCACGGCAACGGCACACAAGGGATCTTCTACACACGCCCCGACGTCCTCACCGTCTCGATCCACGCCGACCCGGTGCGCTTCTACCCCTTCTTCTGGGGACATGCCGACGAGCGCGGCGAAGGGCCCGGCCTGGGCTACAATCTCAACCTGCCCCTGCCCCGAAAATCCGGCGACGACGCATTCCTCGAAGCGCTCCACACCGCTTTCCGCCGCATCCGCAGCTTCGCGCCGGATGCCCTTGTCATCGCGCTTGGGCTCGATGCTTTCGAAGGAGATCCTTTCGGTGGGCTGTCGGTTTCGACGCCCGGCTTTGCGCGCATCGGCGAAGCAATCGGCAGGTTAGGCCTGCCGACGGTGATCGTGCAGGAAGGCGGCTATCTGTGCGATGCGCTCGGCGCCAACCTGACCAGCTTCCTCAGCGGCTTCGGCGCCAGCCACCATCAATCGCGATAGCGTCAGCGCTGCTGCCGCAGCATGGCGATGGTGCGGCTTACGCTTTCCAGCGTTTCGCCCACCTCGCTTGCTGTATTGTAGTGCGCGATACCGATACGCACGACACCCTGGTCGGCGGGAATTCCGAGTTGGTGGACGATCTCCCAGGCGTAGTTGTGCCCTGACCACAGGAAGATGCCTTCGGCATTCATCGACCTGACAATGCTTTCCGGCTCGATACCCTCAACGGTGAAGGAGACGGTCGGCACCCGCTCGTGCACCCGTGCTTTATCGGTAATGCCGTGAATGGTCAGCCCATCGATCGCCGAAAGCCCGTCGATCAATTGTAGCGCCAGCACGTTTTCATAGGCGATGGAAGCGCTGAACGCCGCCGCGATCTTATCACGACGCGAACCCTTCGCACCGGCAGCTTCGCCCAGACGCTCGAAATGGCCGATCGCGGCTGTTAGCCCCGCCATCAGCTCGATCTGCGGCGTTCCGAGCTCGAACCGCTCCGGCAGTTCGTTCGAGGAGCACCGGCATTTGTAAGGCTGGAGGGCGTCTATGACCGCGCGCCTGCCCCACAGGATGCCCATATGCGGGCCGAAAAACTTGTAGGCCGAGCAGATCAGGAAATCGCAGCCGATCCCGGCAACGTCGACAAGCCCATGCGGTGCGAATTGCACGGCATCGACATAGACCAGCGCGCCAGCCTCCCTGGCAATGCGGGTGAGATCCTTCACCCGGTTGATGGAACCTGTGAGATTGGAAGCGTAGCTCAGCGCCACGAGCCGCGTTCGATCGTTCAGAAGAGCGGACAACGCAACCGGCTCGACCTGCCAGCTTTCCTGGTCGAAAGGCAGCCAGCGCACGACAAGCCCACGATCCTCGGCCAGTTGCAACCAGGGCGAGACATTGCCCTCATGGTCCATGCGAGTGAGGATGATCTCGTCACCCGGAGCGAAATCACGACCCAGCGTGCGCGACATGTGGTAGGTCAGCGTCGTCATGTTGGCGCCGATGACAATCTCCTCGGCCGTTTCCGCGCCGAGGAAATCCGCCATCGCAGAGTGGGCATCGTCGACGACCTTCTGGGCAGCCAGGGTCGTCTTGAAGAAACCGCCGAGGTTGGCATTGGTGCTGAGGAGGCATTGCGACACCGCATCGGCAACCGATTTCGGCACCTGGGTTCCAGCCGGATTGTCGAGATAGATGCGACGACGACCGCTATCTGTCAGCGAAAGCGCCGGAAACGCACCGCGCACGAATTCGATCGGAAAATCCATCCTGTCCTCGCTCTGTCTGCCCATTCTTCATGCCGTGCCAGGGAGAGCACCACTAGAGACAGAAGTACCGACCCGCTGATGCACGAAGCCAGCGTTCTGTATGTCTGATGTCCGGAACCGCAAAGCTAACGGCGGCGCGTGGCGGCCAGGGCCTTTTTCCTGGCGTCGTCGATCAGCATATTCGCCACCTGCATCCGGATCATGGCGCGTTGCCTCAGATGCGGCGCGACCCGATCCGGATGATTGGCGAAAGCGAAATCGCGGCGCAGGCGCGCAAGATCGGCCGCCTTCGCGATACGGCCAAGGCCGAGTTCTGAAGCGATGGCGTCAGGATCGATGGGCGGCAGGACTTCTTCCGGCTCGGGATGCTCGTCGGCCAGCGCGATGCGCGCCTGATCGAGCAGAGCCGAGAATTCAGCGGCCAGATCAGCTCCGCTCTCGCGATATTCGGCTGCTACCGCCTCGCCGGAAACCTTGATGCGGCCGGAATGCAATTCGTCGACGACGGAAAGATAGTCGAAGGGAATGGTCGGTTTGGCGCCGACCTCGTCCGCTTCCCCGGAAGCGACAAAGAGATCGTCGAGCAGGGATGCGAAATCCCGCTTGGCTCCGGTAGCGATGTCAGCCTCCCAGCGATGCGCGCCCAACCCTATGTGCGCGGACGATACATCCGGCTCGTTAAGAATGCATGCCATCGACGACGGGATTTTTTAGCGGTTGGCCCGATCTCTCCAAAACATCCGCCGACGCTATTCTTCCGTATTTTCAACGAGGTGCGACATATTGTGCAGCGCAGCATAAAACCGGCTCATGTGGCGATGCTGCACTGCAATAGCGGTCATGAATCACCTATATGGGAAGCGGGAGGATCAACCGGAGCCGAGAACCATGGGGTTCTTCACCGAGATGTTCACCCGTCCGCGCCCGCAGGAGCAAGTGCGTTATCGCGCATCGCTGGCGCTCATCTATGCGATGAGCCGTGCCGACCGCGCCGAGGCTGGCATCAAGCCGGCGGATTTTCCGCGTATCGCCCGCACGCCTGTTCTACGCTAGGCCCTAGCATTCGACAGGCCCAGCAGCCTGGCCCCTCAGCGGAAATTCAGGACTTCTGCCCGCCGCTTATGAAGGTCGTCTTGCCCAGCGGCACACCGTTGTGCCGGAGGATGTCGTAGGCGGTCGTCACGTGGAAATAGAAGTTCGGCATGGCAAAATGCAGCAGATATTGCAGGCCGGGCATGGCGATCTGCCGGCCACCAAGCTTCAATTCGATGTTCCTGTCTTCCGAACCATGGATGTCATCGGCTGAAAAGGTCGCCAGATAGTCCGTGGTACGGCCGATGCGCGCGTGCAGATCGTCGAAGGTCAACTCATCATCCTCGAAACGAGGCGCGTCGCGCCCCGCGAGCCTTGAACTCGCACCCTTGGCGTGATCGGTTGCGATCTGAACCTGTCTGGTCAGCGGAAACATATCAGGAGCAAGCCGCGCGAACAGGAAGACTTCCGGGTCGATCTTGCGTTCCACAGCGTTCTGCTCCGCAGCGTTCAACACGCCGGCCAGTGCCTTCAGCCTCGCCATAAACACCACAACCGATGCGTCATACATGGATATCGTCATAGCCGTCTTCCCTGTTGCCCCAACCAAGACGTAGCGCTTCCACCGACGATTCTTCAAGCGTCGCCAAGCCGTCACGCGCCTGCCTCATTCGACATCGATGCTGGTCGCGTCGAGTGGAGATTCTTCGATGAAAAGTGCCCTTTTCGCCGCGACTGCAGCCATCGGCCTTACGCTGTTGGGTCAAGCCGCCCGAGCCGCCGAACCACCCTATCTCGACGACCGGACCGATGCCGCCGCGGTCATCCGCTCGCTCTACAATGCCATCAGCCGCCATGAATATGCGCGTGCCTGGGATTACTTCGGCGACACCAAGCCGGCCAAGGATTTCGACAGCTTCAGCAAAGGTTATGAAGGCACCGAAACGGTCGAAGTGGTGACCGGAAATGCGGGCAGCGACGGGGCCGCCGGCAGCATCTACTATACCATTCCTGTCGCTATCCGCGCAGTCGACAAGGGCGGCAATGGCAAGGTCTTCGCCGGCTGCTATACGCTGCGCCAGGTCAATGCCGAGATTCAGGCACCGCCCTTCAGTCCGATCCGCATCGAGAAAGGCGCGCTGAAGCCCTCCGACAAGGACCTCGGAGAGGCTCTGCCGGAAAGCTGTGGCGACAGCCCTCCAATTCCGAAAAAGGATGCGGAATTGGATCAGGCAAAAAGAGCCTTTCTCGCCAGCTATGCCGATGAATGCGATCCGGAAGGCCCCGCCGGACGCCAGATCGGTGACCCTACGGTCTACAGCATCAGCTACAAGCCCTCCGACGATCAGCCGGACAAGACGGTGCGGCTGTTTCAATTCTTCTGTTCGACGGCTGCCTATAATGAGAGTTCGATCTTTTATTTCTCGGATGCCGAGCAGAGCGTGAACCAGTTGCAGTTCGCCGTGCCGGAACTCGACATCCAGTATGAAAACGGCAACACGGAAGGCAAGGTCGAGCATATCGGCATCACCGGGTTCCGCACCGTCGACCGGCTCGTAAACGCCGGTTACGACGAGAATGCCCACACGCTCGTCTCCAATGACAAATGGCGCGGTCCGGGCGATGCCTCATCAAGCGGCACCTACCTTTTCCGCAATGGAATGTTCGCCCTGGTACAGTACGATGTCGATGCAAGCTACGATGGCGAAATCAACCCCGAAACGGTGATCGACTACAACACCGCGCCCTGACCACCGACGAAGCCGGCTTACTTGGCGCGCGACAGCATCCAGTTCAGCGTCTCGCGCCAATCCGTCATGCGGATCGGCGTGCCATGGGTCCCGGTTTCGAAGCGCACGAAGCGGGCAGGATAAGCTTTCGACTTGGCAAGGATCGAGCGGAAGAAAGCCTCCTGGTTCTCAACCGGAAAGACCGGGTCCTTGCTTCCCTGTCCGAAGAAAACCGGCACGCGTCGCTTGAAGGCTGGGCTGGTGAAGAAGCTTTCATCCCACAGCGACCCCAGCAGCAGCAGCCCATCGAGGCGGTTGCCGGTATCGGCACGACCAGCCAGTTTCCAGCACAGCGCCCCGCCCATCGAGCCGCAGGCGATGAAGATTTTCGCACCCTGCGAACGCTCGGCATAATAGTCGATCAGCGCAGCCACCTGGCCAGCGCCCTTGTCTCCGAAATCGGTGAAATCCGGCGACAGATACAAGCCGCCATTGTTGGCCATCAGGTTCTTGATGCGATTGAAATTGCCGCCGAACGTAAAGTCGTCCACCCCTTGCTTGCGGCTGCCGCCTTGCCCGTGCAGGTAGAGCACGATGATGGCCGCCCCCTCGGTCTTGCCGACCGCGACATGGCGCAGCGTGCCCGCATCGGTCTTCAGCGCCAGATCCTGCTGCACGCTGCGCACGCCGGTCGACGTGTACCGGGGCTGTACGCGCCGTTCCGGCACGGCATCGCGCTCGTTGATGTCGCGCATTTCGCGATAGTCGACCACGCGATAGACGTCGCCCTTCTCGGCGGAAAGTATGCCGGGATAGGCAAACAACTCATCCTTGAAGGGTTTCAGCGTTTGCGCTTCGGCGAAAATCACTGTCGAGGCAAGCGACAGCAGAAGCGCCAGCGGAAAGCGAAGACGGCGCACAAGGCTGGAAGTTGGATGGGAAAAAACAATCGGGATCATGAAAGAGCGTTGCGTTGTCGCAAGCCCTTTTGTCAATCCTGCAACACGCCGCCAGCGTCGGCCAGCGCCTCGCGCGTGTCGACGTCGACGAAGGCACCTGCACCGATCTCGACGTCGATGACGTCCAGTCCCTCCGCCTCGACCAGATGACGGGCACCGGTGTCACCCTCCAGATGACTGACGGCAGCAAACAAGGAGCGCGGCAGGATCACGGGATTGCCGCGTCGCCCGTCATGCGAGGCGCGCACCACCGAACGACCGCCGGAAGCGCGGAAAGCGTCGATCAGCCGGTCGAGATCCGTTGATGATATACCCGGCATGTCGCCCAGCATCACCAGCGCTCCGGCTGCGTCATCTGCAAGTGTGGAGACCCCGACCTTGAGCGAGGTCGACAGACCTTCGGCGAAATGCGGATTTTCGGCGAAAGTGACTTCAAGGCCAGCGAGCGCGTTTTTCACCCGCTCGCCCTGATGACCGGTGACCACGATCACGCCATCCGCCTTCGAGCCCAGTGCGCGCTCCGCGCTCAGTCGCGCCAGCGGATTGCCGCCGAAGAGCGCGAGCAGCTTGTTCGGCCCGCCCATGCGGCTGGAGCGGCCAGCCGCCAGCAACACGACCGGCACCTTCGGCACCAGCGCCTTCGTTTCTCCCTTGGCGGAGGCGAGCTCACGCGGCTGCGGCCGGGTCGGTATCTCCATCAAAAGCCCACCCACGCCCATGCCGGCGATATCCTCCTTTGTCACCGGAATGCCGGTCATCAACCGATCCAGCACCCAGTCGAAGCCATTCAGCTTCGGGCTGCGCGCACAGCCCGGCGCGCCGAGCACGGGTTTGCCCTGCCGCTCGCCCAACACGAAAAGATTGCCGGGATCGACCGGCATGCCGGAGCGGTGGACGATGCCGCCGGATGCATGAATGGCTGCCGGGATAACGTCCTCATCGGGGTCACTCATCGCCGAGGCCCCGAACACCAGTACCATGTCGCTGTCATCGGCCAGTTGCTCGATGGCGCGGGCGACTTCTGGTGCGGAATGCGGCGTGCGGATCTCGCCTGAGATCGTACTGCCGGTACGCCCCAGGCGTTCCTCGGTGACCTGGAGGGTCTTGTCCAGAACGCTGCCCTTGATCGAGGGCAGCACGGTTTGCACCACGCCCACCCTGAACGGTCTGTAAGGATGCATGCGGAAGGCCTCCCGTCCGCGCCCAAGCTCCTGTGCACGCTCCAGCACGCCTTCCGGGACGGCAAAGGGGATGATCTTGATCGTCGCCACCATCTGCCCCTCCACCATCGGCGCGAAAGGCGGCATGGTGGCGATGGTGATGTCGGGATCGACCAGATTGATGGAATCGATCAGTTGCCTGTCGACCGTGAAAACACCGGAAACGGTCGCATGGAGGTTGACCCGACCGGTGGCTGCAGGCTTCGCCTCGATGCCGGCGAAAGAAAGCCCGGAGGCCAGTCGCTCGGCAGCGACATTCTCCTCGACATCATCGGCGGCGAGCACGGCGACGATGACGTCCTTCAGGCCTGCACCGCGCATCGCGGCGATGTCTTCGGCGGAAAGCACGCGCGCCTTGCGGAAGCGCTTTCCTCCGACCACAGTCGAATGCGCCAGGATAGCGCCTTCGGCTTCCTCCAGCGGCACCGGCCCGAATTTCACGCTGCTTCGCCCTTGCGTTCCAGACCGCGCGAACGGAAGGCGCTGATCACCTCAGCCAGCACCGCCACCGCAATCTCGGCCGGGCTTGCCGCGCCGATGTCGACGCCGATCGGCGAATGGATGCGCGCGATATCCTCGGCACCCGCGCCCAGGGCTAGCAGGCGCTCGACCCGTTTGGCGTGCGTCTTGCGGCTGCCAAGCGCACCGACATAGAAGCAGCGCGCGTCGAGCGCCGCCTTCAGTGCGAAATCGTCGATCTTGGGATCGTGGGTGACGGCAGCAAGCGCCGTGTAGCCATCGAGCGGCTGCCGCGCCAGGACATCCTGCGGCCATTCGGCGTGAAGCGGGACATCGGGGAAACGATCCGGCGTGGCGAAAGCGGTACGCGGATCGATGATCTCGACCGGATAGCCCGCGATCCTGGCCATCGGCGCAAGCGCCTGGCTGATATGGACGGCACCGACAACCACAAGGCGCGGCTGCGGCAGGTGGGCGTTTAGGAAGAAGGTGCGCCCCTCGGCCTCGACGGAACCGGAAAGCCCGGTGCGAAAGGCCCTTTCGATGGCGGCACCGAGTTCACCGGCGACGGTATCGCCCTCGCGTACGACACGGTCACGCCCGTCACCAAGGTCGGTCACGAGAACGGCGGCGCGGCGTGCGCGGCGCTCGACGTTCAACGTCTTGAGAACATAGGGATCCATGCTTCGATACTCTTATCCCAGCCGTTCGACATAGACCTTGATGCGTCCGCCGCAGGAGAGGCCAACCTGCCAGGCCGTTTCGTCCGCGACGCCGAATTCGAGCATCTTCGCCTTGCCGGAACCGATGACGTCCAGCGCTTCGGCCACCACAGCCCCTTCGACGCAGCCGCCGGAAACCGAGCCGTGGAAATTGCCGTCCGCATCGATCACCAGATGGCTGCCGGCCTGGCGCGGTGCCGAACCCCAGGTTTCGACAACCGTGGCCAGAGCGACATCCTTGCCGTTCTTCATCCAGTCTTCCGCGATGATCAACGGATCGCGGGCTTCGTCGAGATAGGTGCTGTCATGCATGGCCATTTCTCCAGACATATGGCTACGCCGCTTTTGCGATGCCAGCGTCGAGCCACCGACGCGGGTCGTTCTCGCGCATCGGGCTGCGGTCCAGCGACACGCAAAGATCGGCAAGCGCGTTCAGATTGTGCACCGGTCGGAATTCGTCGACATGCGGCAGCATCGCCCGCACACCGCGCGCACGCGCCTCGAAGCCATCGAAGCGCAGCAACGGGTTCAGCCAGATCAGACGCCGGCAGGATTTGTGCAGACGCTCCATTTCTCGGGCAAGCCCGTCGACATGGTCGCGCTCCAGCCCGTCGGTGATCAAAAGCACCACCGCGCCCTGCCCCAGCACCCGTCGCGACCATAGCCGGTTGAATTCGGCGAGCGTTTCGCCGATACGGGTGCCACCCGACCAGTCCTTCACGGCATCGGAGGCATCGGCCAGCGCCTGATCCGGATCGCGGTGTCGCATCTGGCGCGTCAGATTGGTGAGACGCGTGCCGAACACGAAGGCTTGGACACGCCGGCGCTTCTCCGTCAACGCGTGCAGGAAATGCAGGAAGATGCGCGTATACTGGCTCATCGAGCCGGAAATATCGGCCAGCACCACCAGCGGCGGGTGGATTTCACGCGGCGATCGGAATTTCGGCAGGATCAGCGCCCCGCCGGTACGCGCCGATGCCCGCATCATGGCACGCGGATCGATACGTCGACCGGCCGCGTCGGCCTTGAAGCGCCGCGTCGTCACAAGGTCGAACGGCAATCGCAGTTGCGAGATCGCCTTGCGGGCATCGGTGAGCTCGGCTGCGCTCATCTGCGCAAAATCCTTGCCGCGCAGCATTTCATTGCCGGAGACAGTGAAACGTGCGTCGATCTCGATGTCCGGAATCTCGCGCGGCGGCGCCGCGTTCTGATGTCCCTCCAACAGCGCATCGCTGACCCGGCTCTCGGCAGCGCGCGGCTTCTGCCGCTCGCGATTCTCCAGTGCCACGGGCGAGAACATGGCAAGCAGCTTCTCCACGAGTTCGCGCGATCTCCAGAACAGGCGGAAGGCCTCGTCGAACGTAGCGTGATCCTCGTGGCGTGTGACGAGCACCGCGTGCAGGGTCCAGTAGAAGTCGTCCCGGCTACCGATGCCGGCGGTGAGTACCGCTTCGATGGCGTCCTTCACCGAGGCAGGCCCGACCCGCATGCCCGCCTTGCGCAGCGCACGCGCGAAATAGACGATGTTGTCAGCGATCCGGCCTTCCGGCTGGCTGCCTGTCATTTCATCCTACTCCGCCGCCGAGGCGAGTTTCGCCTGGACCTCCTGGAGGATGCGCCGCCCTTCCCCCTGCTCGATACGGGCGATGTCGTCCTGGTATTTCAACAGAACGCCGATCGTGTCGGACACGGTTTCCGGGTCGAGCGCCACCTTGTCGAGTTCAGTCAACGCGCCAGCCCAGTCGATGGTTTCCGCCACGCCCGGCGCCTTGAACAATTCGATCTGCCTCAGCTTCTGGATAAAGGCGACGACCTCAGCCGACAGGCGCCTGTTGGCACCCGGCACCTTGCGCCTGACGATCTCCAGCTCGCGTGCCGCATTCGGATAATCGACCCAGTGGTAGAGGCAGCGACGCTTCAGTGCGTCATGGATTTCGCGGGTGCGGTTGGTGGTGATGATGACGATTGGCGGCTCTTCCGCCTTGATCGTGCCGAGTTCAGGCACCGTCACCTGGAAATCGGAAAGGATTTCAAGCAGGAAGGCTTCGAACGCCTCATCGGTGCGGTCAAGCTCGTCGATCAGGAAGACAGGGGCCGCCCCTTCCTTCCCGGTCAAGGCATCGAGCACCGGGCGGCGGATCAGGTATTTTTCCGAGAAGACGTTGCGTTCCATGGTCGAGCGCTCGACCTTGCCCGCGGCCTCTTCCATGCGGATTTCGATCATCTGGGCGGCGTAATTCCATTCATAGACCGCCGAGGAAACGTCGAGCCCCTCATAGCACTGAAGACGGATCAAGCGCCGGCCAAGCGCCGACGCCAGCACCTTGGCGATCTCGGTCTTGCCGACGCCGGCTTCGCCTTCGAGGAACAGCGGCCGCTTCATGCGGAGCGACAGAAACAGCACTGTAGCCAGCGACCGGTCGGCCACGTAATCCGCGCCGGTCAGGAGATCGAGCGTTTCGTCGATCGTCGCCGGCACGGGGCACGGTTTCAGCTCGGTCATTCTGGCTCCGTGAATGCCCGCGGCCTAATCCTGCAGGATGCGGTAGCCGCGGTCGTGATAGATCAGCGGCTTCAAATTATCGCCGATGCGCAGGCCTGTCACCTTGCCAAAAAGCACACGGTGGGTTGCCAAGTCCTTGGTATCGAAGAGTTCGCAGTCGAAAACCGCGAGCGCGTCGGACAGGGTCGGAGCACCTGTCGAGATCGTGTCCCACTGCCCGAGAGCGAAACGTCCCTCGACCGACAGACCCGTTATGCCCGAAAAGCCAGCCGACAAGGACTGGTGATGCGAAGACAGCGTGTTCAGCGCGAAATTGCCGTTCTGGATGAATGCCTCGTTCTTCGGATTAACCCGATTGAGACATACCAGCACCATCGGCGGCGTGTCTGACACCGAACAGGCAGCAATGACGGTTGCACCGCGTCTGCCCGCGACGCCGTCGGTGGTAATCACGTGAACATGGCCGGCAAAATGGCTCATCGCGTCGCGATAGGCCTGCGGCTCGACATCATTCTTCATCAACACGGGCGATTTCCAGACACCAAACCCCTACCGCTATATATGGCCGTATCCCGCGCATCACAAGCGAAGTGGTTGATACAGCCACCGAAATTGCCGTGTTGCACCAAGACCTGGCAGCCGTTAGATCAGGATGACGTTTGGTTGAATCGTCATCCTGATCTAACTCTTTGTTGGAGCATGATCTTTTCCGAAAACCGGTACCCGCTTTTCGGGATCATGCTCTCGGTCTGGATCGGAGCCGGTTCGAACACCGATGGGGGAGACAGTTTACCGGTATGCGACTGCCGCACGCACTGATAGCCCAAATTGGGGGCCTGATCGGAGGGCTGATCTTGAGCGGCGGCGCCGCTGCCGCGCCACTCAATATCGGCGTCGCGGCGCCGCTGTCCGGCCCTTCCACGATCCTCGGCAAGCAGATCGAATATGGCGCGAGGCTGAGCGCCGGCGCCCTTGACGCTGAAACCGTCGTTGTCGACGATAAATGCAGCGCGGAAGGCGGTGCTGCGGCCGCCACGCAATTCGTGTCGGCTAAGGTCGACGCCGTTGTCGGCTTCCTCTGCACGGAGGCGATCGAGGCAGCGATGCCGATCCTCAAACAAGCCGGCATCCCGGTCATCACACTTGGCGTACGCACCGAGGGTCTCACCGACCGGCGGGCCAAGACCGGCTGGCCCGTGTTCCGGCTCGGTCCGCGCGGAGATGCAGAACGTGATGCCGCGGGCACGATCCTGTCCAAGTTGTGGCGCGACGTATCCTTTGCCGTTGTGGATGACGGCACCATTTACGGGCGGGAACTGGCCGAGGCGGTTCGCGCGACAACCCAGCAAGCGGCACTGAAACCGGTGTTCACGGACACGTTCCGCCCTGAGCTCGACAACCAGGTCGGCTTGATTGGACGTCTCAGCAAAGCCGGTGCCGATGCCGTCTTTGTCGGCGGCGATGGCCGCGACGTTGCCATCATGGCGCGCGACGCGGCCAAATTAGGCTCCGCAATGGTGTTTGCCGGTGGCGAAGCGTTGCGCGGAGCCGCAAACGACGTGCCCTACGCGGCAGGCACGTTGATGATTGCCATGCCGGAATGGGCAGATGTCGCGGACAAGAAGACACTTGACCTCTTTTCCGTTGGCAAGATCCTGCCCGAAGGGTACGCGCTGCCGGCCTTTGCCGCGGTCGAGATCGCGGACACAGCCAAGAAGGCGGCCGCAGCCGATGGGAAGCCAATGGCGACAATATTGTCCGCGCGGATCTTCACGACATCCATCGGCCCGATCACCTTCGACGCCAAGGGCGACCTGACCCAGAATCCCTATCGCGCCTTCCGCTTTGACGGCACGCGGTTCATGCCTCTCGAGGAGCAATGATGTTCCGCACCGGCCAACGCAATCTGATCACCGACGTCACCGGCCTGCGTGTCGGCAATGCCGGAGACGCGAAGCTGAAATCGGGGACCACCGTTCTGGTTTGCGACAGGCCGGCTGTGGCCGGGGTGCAGGTGCTGGGAGGTGCGCCGGGCACGCGCGAGACCGACCTGCTCGAGCCGCACAATTCGGTCGAAACCATCAACGCGCTGGTGCTTTCGGGCGGCTCCGCCTTCGGCCTCGACGCCGCCTCCGGCGCGCAGGCGGCGCTGCGTGAACACGGCATCGGCTTCGAGGTGGCCGGCTTTCGCGTTCCGATCGTGCCGGCAGCCATCCTGTTCGACCTTCCCAACAATGGCGACAAGAATTGGGGGCGTTATCCGCCCTATCGCGAATTTGGGTATGAAGCCGCGATTGCCGCTTCGGCAGATTTCGAAATCGGCAGCGCTGGCGCTGGCGTCGGCGCAACGACTTCAGGGCTCAAGGGTGGGCTCGGCTCCGCTTCGGCCGTGTTGGACAACGGCATCACGGTCGGCGCGCTGGTCGCCGCCAACTCGACCGGTTCGGTGACCGTCGGCCGCAGCCGGCATTTCTGGGCAGCTCCCTTCGAGATCGGCGATGAGTTCGGAGGGCTGGGTTATCCTTCCCCTCTCCCCGAGGAGAGCCGGCAGGTCCGGTTGAAGTTCCGCGACAATCCGGTCGGCGCCAACACCACCATCGCAATCATCGCAACGGATGCGGTGCTGACCAAGGCCGCTGCCAAGCGGCTTGCGATCGCAGCGCATGACGGCTTCACGCGCGCCATCTGGCCGACACATACGCCGGTGGACGGAGACCTCGTGTTCGGCCTGGCGACAGGCGAGAGCGGTATCGTACCCTCGCCGGTCGAGGCCATAGACCTTTATGCCGCTGCGGGTGCCACCATGGCGCGGGCGATCGCTCGCGCCGTCTTCAAAGCCACGCCGTCGGAAAGCGATCTTTTTCCCACCTGGTCTTCGCTGAAAGGCTGAGTGCACAGAGGCGAGTTAGCGGGCATATTAGGCAGAGGAATTCGAGAGGGGGCGAATGATGCGGCTGGTGAAACTGACAGGTTTGACAAGCGCGCTGTGCGTGGCGGCGGGCGTGGTGTGGGCCGGCGATATCGCACAACTGCAAATCCTCGGTTTCAGCAAGAGCGGCGGTGTCTTCGCCTTCGAAGAATATGGCGTCCAGGATGGCTCCGGTTTTCCTTATGCCAATCGCTACTACATCGATACGGCGACCGATACGTTCGTCAAAGGCACGCCGGTGCGTGTGCGGCTCGATGACGAAGCAGCCACGTTGCAAGCGGCCCGCAGCAAGGCCCGCGAACAAGGCGAAGCCATCGTCAAGCAAGCCGAACTTGACGCCAATCCAGGCTTCACGGCCGGCAGCAATCCGACGACCGAGCTCTCAGCCGATCCACAGCGCATGGTCGTCAATCCACGCCCGGTCTTTCCGGCGATCGACGAGGCGCTGGAGTTCAGGCTGAACGAGTTCGCGCTGAGCGGTGACGATGTCTGCGCCAGCCAGGGCGAGACCAAGGGTTTTCGCCTCCTGCGCATCGAAGCGAACCCTAACGGCTCGACGAAGCTGCTGCATGAAGACAAATCCATCCCGAAAAGCCGCGGCTGCCCCAATGGCTACGGCATTGGAGCGGTTCAGACCTACGGTGGCGACAGCCTGTCGGCCTACGCCGTACTGATCTGGACACGCGCTTACGGCTTTGAAGGTCCGGACTATCGCTGGATCGCGGTGACCGGGCGGCTGTGACGGCGTCCGCTTCACCAGCTTCGGCAGTCCGTGCCGGCGAGGCAACGGCGACGCGCCTGCGTCTGGCTCTCCCTGCATTGCATACGGCCCTTCTCGGCACCTTCGCCTGGGCTCTTTCAATGGGTGCCAGCGCCTATGCCAGGCTGTTGATTGCCGACTGGCAGACGCCAGGCGGCATCGTGGCAGTCGTGCTGCTATTCACCGCCGGAGGAGCGCTCGCTTTTCCGATCAGCTTGTACACGGCGCGGCTCATTGCCCTCGGCCGGTCAGGCGAAGTCGCGTTCGCTGCCTTTCTGACCTGCCTCATCGCGGCGACAATTACCGTCACCGGCGGGCTCTACGCACTGCAATACCGCTCCTACTACGCCGAATGGCACGGCGCCCCTTTCAGCGTGCGCTGGTTCTTCCAATTCGCCTTCACCAGTGCCGGCGCTCTCTACCAGTTCGCCATTCTCGGCATTCGCTTTTATTTCCCACTCGGCTTCGTCGCGCTGTTTGCCGCTGCGCTGTGGTTTGTCCGTCAGCCGCGTTGAGCATTTTCTCCCGCTCTGTTAGGACGCGGCGTAAGTTTTCCCGAGACATCAGGACGGACCGATGATCCCACGCTACTCCCGGCCGGAAATGGTCGCCATCTGGTCACCGGAAACACGCTTCCGCATCTGGTTCGAGATCGAAGCCTATGCTTGCGACGCACTGGCGGAACTGGGCGTCATTCCAAAGGAAGCGGCGAAGACCATCTGGGAGAAAGGCGGCGCGGCGAAGTTCGACGTCGACAAGATCGACGAGATCGAACGCGTCACCAAGCATGACGTGATCGCCTTCCTGACGCATCTCGCCGAATTCGTCGGACCGGATTCGCGCTTCATCCACCAGGGCATGACGTCATCCGACGTGCTCGACACCTGCTTTGCCGTGCAGCTCACCCGCGCCAGCGACATCCTGCTGGCCGACATCGATGCCTTGCTGGCAGCGCTGAAGCGGCGCGCCTTCGAGCACAAGGATACCGTCACCATCGGCCGCAGCCACGGCATCCACGCCGAGCCCACCACCTTCGGCGTCAAGCTGGCGCAGGCCTACGCCGAATTCAGTCGCTGCCGCGAACGGCTCGTCCATGCGCGCGCGGACATCGCCACCTGCGCGATTTCCGGCGCCGTCGGCACCTTCGCCAACATTGAGCCCTATGTCGAAGAGCATGTGGCTGAAAAGCTTGGCCTGAAGCCGGAACCGGTGTCGACACAGGTCATTCCGCGCGACCGCCATGCCATGTTCTTTGCCACGCTCGGCGTCATCGCCTCGTCGGTGGAACGGCTCGCCATCGAAATCCGCCACCTGCAGCGCACCGAAGTGCTGGAAGCGGAAGAGTACTTCTCGCCCGGTCAGAAGGGTTCGTCGGCGATGCCGCACAAGCGCAACCCGGTGCTGACCGAAAACCTCACCGGCCTCGCCCGGCTGGTTCGCGGCATGGCGCTGCCGGCGATGGAGAATGTGGCGCTCTGGCACGAGCGCGACATTTCGCATTCCTCGGTGGAGCGCATGATCGGACCGGATGCTACCGTCACGCTGGATTTCGCCCTGGCGCGCCTTACCACCGTCATCGACAAGCTGCTTGTCTATCCTGAAAACATGGACCGGAACCTCAACAAGTTCCGCGGCCTGGTGCACTCGCAGCGTGTGCTTCTGGCGTTGACACAAGCAGGTGTTTCTCGTGAGGACGCCTACCGGCTTGTCCAGCGCAACGCCATGAAAGTCTGGGAACAGGGCGCTGATTTCCTTGAGGAACTGCTTGGCGACAAGGACGTGACGGCAGCACTTTCGGAAGCCGAAATTCGCGAGAAATTCGATCTCGGCTACCACACCAAGCACGTCGATACGATCTTCAAGCGCGTATTTGGATAACGTTCATGCGGCTGGCGGTCATTTCCGATATCCACGGCAATCTGCGCGCGCTGGAAGCGGTGCATCGTGAAATCAAGGCAGCCGCACCCGACCTGATCGTCAATCTGGGCGACTGCTTGTCCGGCCCGCTCTGGCCGGAGGAGACCGCGCAATATCTGGTCGCCCAAGGCTGGCCGACCGTGCGCGGCAATCATGATCGGATACTCGCCGAAACACCGGTGGCCGAGCTTGGTGAGCCAGACGCCTTTGTCTATCGGCACCTTTCCAAAACCGCGAAGGAATGGATTGGAGGATTGCCGGCCACGATCAGCCTGGAGTCGGAGATCTTCCTTTGCCACGGCAGCCCGTCGAGCGATGAAATATTCCTGGTCGAGGAAGACGGCGGCAACCACTTCTTCCCCTCCACGGAAAGAGAAGTTCGGCGCAAGCTCGGCAATGTCACGGCGGAACTCGTGCTGTGCGGCCACTCACACACGCCACGCGTCGTCTTCGTCTCCGAACGCCAGACAGTCCTCAATCCGGGCAGCATCGGCGTGCAGGCGTTTCCCGGCCTTACCGCGACCGGCAGTCCGCATGCCCGCTATGCGATCGCCACGCGCCAGAATGGCAGGTGGTCGTTCGAGCAGCGTGCCATCGATTATGACTGGGCAGAGGCTGCGCGCCGTGCCGAAGCCAGCGGCTTCGCCAATTGGGCGCATGGGCTTGCGACCGGCTTCGCTGCCGATGCCATCGATAGCTGATCAGGCCCCCAAGGGGGCCACAGGAAGACTGGCAGCCCCCGACTGGGAACCTAGCTTCCGAAAGCCCGAGCAAACCTGAGCGTACCGCGTGGCACGAGGCCGCGCAGAACGAGCCGCTGCACATATTTGGTATCGACACCCAGATATGTCAGTTGTCCGTCGCTCACGAAGCCCGCATGGCCATACACGTCAGGATTTCCAATCAGCGCGCATCCGCTGGCACCACGCTCATCCAGCAGCTTCAATCCGGCAGCAATCAACGCCTTGCCGATGCCCTGGCGCTGCCTGCCGGGTTTGACCGATATCGGGCCGAGCCCGAACCAGTTGTCGTGGACGCCGTCGATAGTAACAGGCGAAAACGCCACGTGGCCGACGATCTCACCATCATCCTCAGCAACCAGCGATATCGCCAGATCGCCGTCCGCGCGTAACGCACGGATGATATCGGCCTCCGTGTCGTCGCTGTAGGCCATAGGCTTGAACGCAGTCCATGTAAGCTCATGGATCGCGTCGTGATCAGCGGGCATTTCCGATCGGATCAGCATTTCATGCAGGAACTCTTCATGCAGGAACTCCGGGCACTGCGCGGATCACCGTACCCCAGGGATCGACATAGGTCGATGGCGCCTTGGCTTCCGACGAGCGCATCTCGACCCAGGACAATCCCGAACGGCCGGCGTCACGTTTGCCGGCGCCTGCGCTCTGCCAGGTATTGGCACCGATATGGTGGTGATAGCCGCCAGACGACAGGAATACCGCCTGCGAGCCGTATTTCGTGACCGTATCGAAGCCGAATTCAGTGTTCCACCAGGCCTCGGCCTCGTTCGGATCGCCGACCCGCAGATGGACGTGACCGACGACTGTGTTTTCCGGTGCGCCCTTCCAGCCGGCATCGCCGGCGGGCACGGAACCGATCACGCCGGGGATGTCCATGCGCATCGTCGCCATCTCGACGGTCGGCCCGTTCCACTTCCACGTCTCGTGCGGACGATCGGCATAGATCTCGATGCCGTTGCCCTCCGGATCGGTGAGATAGGCGGCTTCCGAGACCAGATGGTCGGAGGCGCCTTCCACGGCGATCTTGTTTTCGATGGCGTGGTTGATCCAGCGACCGAGATCGGCGCGGCTGGGCAGAAGGAACGCAGTATGGAACAGGCCGGCGCTGCGCGGATCATCCGGCTTGGCGGCCGGGTCACGCTCCAGCACCAGGAGTGGGCGGCCTGCCGCGCCCAGCGTGATCGTTTCTCCATCGCGGCCAAGTTCTTCCAGACCAACGACAGTTCGGTAATAGGCGGCGAGACTGTCGGCGTCGCGGGCTTTCAACCCTACGCGAGCGACGCTGACCGGTGTGGTGGCGGCAAAGGGCAAAGTGCTCATCCTGGTCTCCGAGCGGGCCGCAGCGGTGATGGCTCCCAGAGCCAGCGCACCGGTTGCGCCCATCATTGTACGTCGCGTCAGTCGCAAAATCCTATCTCCGAAGGTACGCGGCGGTGATTGTGTTACCAAGCAGATGGAAGATTTCCATCGTTCACACAAGGCGGCAAAAATCGAACACGTCGTTCACATGGCGACGACGATGCCCCACCATTGCGCCGGGCGACGCCGCTCGCTACATCGGAGCCATGAAAGTCAAGGACACCGACATCCTCATCGTACCCGGCTACACCAATTCGGGGCCTGACCACTGGCAGAGCCGCTGGGAGGCGAAACTATCGACCGCGCGGCGCGTGGAACAGGCAGAATGGTCGAAACCCGTTCGCGAAGACTGGACGGCTCGCGTCGCCGAAGCGGTCAATGAGGCTACCAAGCCGATCGTGCTGGTCGCGCATTCGCTCGGCGTGCCGACTGCGATCCAGGCGTTGCCGCTGTGCAAGAAGCCGATTGCCGGTGGTTTCTTCGTGGCGCCGCCGGATGTCGCCAATCCGAAGATCAAGCCCAAGCACCTGATGACCTTCGGCCCCTACCCGCGCGACCCGCTGCCATTCCCCTCAATGGTGATCGCCAGCCGCAACGACCCGTTCTGCGATTTCGAGATCGCGGAGGACCTTGCCGGTGCATGGGGTTCGCTGTTCATCGACGCCGGCGAAACCGGCCATCTCAATTCGGAATCCGGTCACGGCCCATGGCCGGAAGGCTCGATGACCTTCGCGCATTTCCTGTCGAGATTGTAGCGAGGTAGTGAGTAGTGAGTAGTGAGTAGTGAGTAGTGAGTAGTGAGTGGATTAGCCTATCACTACTCACTACCTCGCTACTCACTATTCACCGATCGACGCTTTCACGCTCGCAAGCAGCGACTTGGCACCAAGCCCAACCAGTGCTTGTTCGGACCCCATGGCGAGAAGCCGGTAGCCCATCTTGACGAGACGTCCGCTGAGGCCTGCATCCAGAACGTAGATCGCCGCATGCTTGCCCGCCTTGCGGCTGCGCTCTGCGATCAGCGCGACGGTCTCCATCATGTCCTCGAGCGTCGAGTCCACGACCGCGCCATTGCTCCAGGCGATCGAGAAATCCGAGGGGCCGACGAAGATGCCGTCGATACCGGGCGTTTCGAGAATGCCGTCCAATGCAGCGAGCGCCGCGCGCGTCTCGACCATGGCGAAAGCCAGCGTGCGTTGATTGCTCTCCTTCAGCCAGTCGGCCTGCGTACCTTTGCCATGGCGCGGAAAAGCATAGGTCGGACCCCAGGAACGTTCGCCAAGCGGCGGATATTTCATTGCCGCAGCGAAAGCCTTGGCGTCAGCCACCGAATTGACCATCGGCGCGATCACCGCCTCGGCGCCGAAGTCCAGCGCACGGCTGGCCATGTCGAAACGACCGACCGGAATGCGCACCAGGGCCGGCTTGCCGACGGACTGAATCGGCGCGATCGAGCGCAGCACACTGTCCTCGTTGTGCCCGCCGTGCTGCATGTCGAGCGTCACCGCGTCGAACCCCTGCCTGGCGACGATCTCGACGGTCAATGCATCCGGCACGCCCGACCAGGCGGTGCACAGCGTTTCATCGGCTTCCAGGCGGGCTTTCAGGGACATCGGCGATTTCCTCTCCAGAGCAATTCCAGCAAAAGCGCGAAGCGGTTTTGCGTCCGGAACTGCATAAAAACAAAAAGCAGGAGCGTTTCCGTGAAAACAGAAACGCTCGATTTGAATCCAGTTTCAGCCGGAAATGACGGAAAAGGCAAAGAAAAACCGCCCGGAAAAACCGGGCGGTCCATTGGTCCAGTCGTTCCGGCGCCCGGTGATCAGGTGTTCTTGATCTGCTCGATGGCCTGGGCCATCAGTTCGTCCATGGTGCGACGGATCTGGTGATCGGACTGGTCGATATTGGCAGCATCGAAATCCTTGCGGATCTTGCGGAACACATCATGGTCGCCCGCTTCCTCGATGTCTGAGACCACAACTTCCTTGGCATAGGCGTCGGCATCGGCGCCGGTCTTGCCCAGCTTTTCGGCCGCCCACAGGCCGAGTGCCTTGTTGCGGCGCGCATTCGCCTTGAAACGCAGTTCCTCGTCGAAGACGAACTTACGCTCGAAGCCCTCTTCACGGTCCTTCATGCTGCTCATCGCAAATCCTCCGGTGGAACCGATTCGGTTGGTGGTCGATATATCGCTATCGGGATTTCTCAAACCAAATGGCTGGCGCGCGGTCAATATGTGATCTTTACCTATCGCTTGCTTGTTGCGTTGCGGCATTTCGGCCCGGAAAGCAGTGATTCAACCGATTTGCCGATTGAGCGACGCCCGCGATTGCGGTAGAGACCGCGATTGAGACCCATAGCCGCCGCCACGTGCCGCGAAAGAAGGGGACCGGTCATTGCCGCCTGCCCTTCCAACCAGAGAAAAAACCAGATGAAGTCACGCCGCCGCATCTACGAAGGCAAGGCCAAGATCCTCTATGAAGGGCCCGAGCCCGGAACACTGATCCAGTTCTTCAAGGACGATGCCACCGCGTTCAACAAGAAGAAGCACGAAGTGGTCGACGGCAAGGGCGTGCTCAACAACCGCATCTCCGAGCACATCTTCAACCATCTCAACCGCATGGGTATCCCGACCCACTTCATCCGTCGGCTCAACATGCGCGAGCAGCTGATCAAGGAAGTCGAGATCATTCCGCTGGAAGTGGTGGTGCGCAACGTCGCCGCAGGCTCGCTGGCCAAGCGGCTTGGCATCGAGGAAGGCACCGTCCTGCCGCGCTCGATCATCGAATTCTATTACAAGGCCGATGCATTGGACGATCCGATGGTGTCGGAAGAACACATCACGGCTTTCGGCTGGGCAAGCCCGCAGGAAATCGATGACATCATGGCGCTGGCCATCCGCGTCAACGATTTCCTCTCCGGCCTGTTCCTCGGCGTCGGCATCCAGCTCATCGACTTCAAGATCGAATGCGGTCGCCTGTTCGAAGGCGACATGATGCGCATCGTCGTGGCCGACGAGATTTCACCCGACTCGTGCCGCCTGTGGGATGTCGCCACCCAGGACAAGCTCGACAAGGACCGTTTCCGCCGCGACATGGGCGGGCTGGTCGAGGCCTACCAGGAAGTGGCGCGCCGCCTCGGCATCATGAACGAGAACGAGCCAATGCGTCCGACCGGGCCGGTTCTGGTCGCCTCAAGCGGCCCGAAGGACACCAAGCACTGAGACGACCCCCCGCGCCGGCCTCCTACCCGAAGTCGGCGCATCCGGTTCCTGGGGCAGCTTCCGCCGGAGCCGACCAAACGACCATCCGGACGACTACAACGAGGATTGCATAGCGTGATTAAAGCCCGCGTCACCGTAACCCTGAAGAATGGCGTGCTCGACCCGCAGGGCAAGGCAATCGAACATGCCTTGGGCGGCCTCGGCTTCGATGGCGTCGGCCAGGTGCGCCAGGGCAAGGTGTTCGACATCGAACTCGACGGCACCGACAAGGCCAAGGCAGAGAACGAGCTCAAGGCCATGTGCGACAAGCTGTTGGCGAATACGGTGATCGAGAATTATTCGGTGAGCTTCGTCTAGCCGTGACAAAGGTGGCGATGAGCAATCGTATGAAGAAGCTTATCGCAACGACGCTCCTCGCCTCGATGTCGCTGGGAGGGCCGGCAATTGCGATGCAGCTTACCGACCTGAGCAAGGTCGATACCAAGGCGCTTGCTGGCAAATGGTCGGCCAAACCCCAGGGCAAGCGGCTCGTCCTGTCCTGCAGCGATTGCAAAGGGTTCACGGCAATCGATGTCCAGCTCTCGAAAGCGCCGCTTGGCATGGAGGATCGCGTCCGCGCCGGCAAGACAACGGCGCAGACAATGTTGGATATATGCAAGAAAAATGCCGCCAAAAGCGGCACTGAATGCTACAGCTTGAAAAAATCGAACCTCAAGAATGCCGTCGGTTTTGTCAGTGACGTGAAGATCTCCGACAACATCTATGCCAACACCTACACGCTTTATCAGGATCACCAGCTGCTGCTCATGCGTTGCATTGCCAGCAGCCGCGCAGGGGCCAAACGTGTCGGTGCCCTCGCTTTCCAGAAAATTGCTCCCCAGATTGTGCGATAGACCATGAAAACAGCCGTCGTCCTTCTCCCCGGCCTCAATCGCGACCGCGACATGATCGCGGCACTGACCAAGATTTCCGGCACCGCACCTGCCACGGTCTGGCAGACCGACACGGAAATCCCCGATGTCGACCTGATCGCCATTCCCGGCGGCTTCTCGTTCGGCGACTATCTGCGTTGCGGCGCGATCGCGGCGCGCTCGCCGGTGATGCGGGCCGTGGCTGAGAAAGCGGCCAAGGGCGTGATGGTGGTGGGCGTCTGCAACGGGTTTCAGATCCTGGTCGAAGCAGGCCTTTTGCCCGGCGCACTGATGCGCAACGCGTCGCTGAAATTCGTCTGCCGCGAAGTGAAGCTGCAGGTCGCCAATGCCAACACGGCGTTTACACGAGGCTATCAGCCGAACCAGATCATCCGCTGTCCGGTGGCGCATCATGACGGCAACTATTTCGCCGATGCCGACACGCTCGCTCGCATCGAAGGCGAGGGCCGCGTCGTGTTCCGCTACGCCGAAGACACCAACCCGAACGGCTCGATCAACGACATCGCCGGCATCATCAACGACAAGGGCAATGTGCTCGGCCTGATGCCGCATCCCGAGAACCTGATCGAGGCGGCGCATGGCGGCAACGATGGTCGTGCCCTTTTCGAAGGCGCGCTCGGCATCGCTGCCTGAACACGACCTCTTTCAACACCACTGAAATCTTATCTCGACTTGGGGAAGCCGAAACGATGAACGCAGCAAAGACGGCCATTCGTTTCGGCATTGTCGCCCTCGCAGGCCTCGCACTGGTGGCTTGCCAGTCGAAGTCCTATAACTCCGCGCCCAGCGGCGGCGGCAAAAGTGCTTCGCTGCGCGCCATGGAACAAGTGGCGATTGCTGCGCACAAATGCTGGATCGCTTCGAAAGACCCGGCTTTCAAATCCTACCAGATGGCCAACGAGCTGAACAATTTCGGCGGCACACCGCGCTTCCTGCTGGTGCCGGCCAAGCATTATGGCGGCAAGCCGCTGCTGGTGGTGCAGGCACGCGGCAACTCCAATCGGGTCGAAGTGTTCGGCCCGCTGATGAGCGAACCGCTCTCCGGCCGCATCGGTTCCGATATCGCCCGCTGGCAGACCGGCAGCAGCGACTGCGGCGCAAAAGCATAGGCAACTGAGCACCCGATGGGGCGCATCCTGCAGATTGCCGGACTGGTGGTAGGCTTGGCCGGTCTGATCCTGCAATTCGCGATCACCATTCCGGCTTCGATGGCAGCGGGTCGCAGCCTTCTCGGCTCTGTCGTCTTCTATTTCAGCTTCTTCACCATCCTCACCAACATCGCTGCGGTGATGGTCCACGTCGCGTTGCTGTCCTCCACGGGCAATGCCTGGGTGCAGGCTTTCGCCTCGCCACGGCTGCGTGCCGGCGTTGTGGTGGCAATCAGCGTCGTTGCCATTGTCTATCTCGTCGTGCTGGCACCGCTATGGCAGCCGCAGGGATTGTTCCTGTTGTGCGACATACTGCTTCACTACATTGCGCCGGCGCTGTTTGTGCTGTGGTGGCTGGCGGCCGGGGCCGAGGGCAGGTCGCGCTGGGGCGACATTTTTGTCTGGCTAGCCTACCCGGTGCTTTACGTTACCTACGCGCTTGCCCGCGCACCTTTCACGGGCGAAGTACCCTACCCGTTTCTTGATATCGGCAAGAACGGTTTTGTCGGAGTAGCATCAGCGCTTGGTGTTGCAGCACTATTCGTGATCCTTGGCATCTGCGCGGTCGCCACGGACAAAGTCGTTGGCAGGCACCGCGCCGGCAAGGCGCAACCGAACTAGGAACTTTCGGCCTTGATGGTGAACCGTCTCTCGCAGATTTCCGTTTGATTCCGGTTCACATCGTTCTTGGGCGCGGCGGCATGCCGAGCTCGGCGAGCTGCTCGTCGTCGAGCTCCATCAGACCACGGCGCGTGAGCTGATGTTGCGGCAACACGTTCCACCAGCGCAGCAAATTGTCCAACGACCCCATAAAAGCCGGAAGCGCCCAACCGGTGGAGCGTATAGGCGCAGGGTATCTCTTTTTCCGTTCCATATCGCACCTCGTCTCAACGAGCATGGCAGCTCAATCCAAGAAGGAACGCATTCCTTCCCGATGAGCGTCTGCGCGCGAAATCCCGATGTCTTTCAATTGCTCGTCAGTCATTTCGAGCAAGATCTTTCGGCTACGATGACGCTCCAGCGCCAACGACAGCCAGACTGAAAACGAGGCCACCATCATTGTCACACGACGACCAAAACCAGAATGGCCTGATGGTTGCTCGATGATCGAAGAAGATTGTCTCCGATAAATTGTCTCTATTGCACTCGTCATAACGGCACCATTGTCACAATCTCCGCGACAATCGCGGTGCAATCCATATGTATTGACTCTCCAATCGATACAATATAGTAAATTGTCACCATGACAAATTGGCTTCCCGACCTATCCGCCGGCACAGGCCCGCTGTATCAGCGCCTGGCAGATCGCATCGAAGCGGATATCGACCGTGGTGTGCTTGGTCCCGGCACGAAATTGCCACCGCAGCGCGATCTCGCTTACGACATCGGCGCAACCGTCGGCACGATCGGCCGCGCCTACCAGTTGCTGCGCGAGCGGGGACTGATCAGTGGAGAGGTTGGTCGCGGCACCTATGTGCTGGAACGCCATTCCGCCAACACGCCAGCGGGCGAGCCCGCTTTACCCTCCCATCCGGAAGGCACACGTCTCGCTGTGGTACCGGCGGGCAAGCTGCGTTTCGACAGCACGGCAGCGCCCGACACCGGTCAAGGTGGGGCCATCACCGAGCTTCTGACCCAGATCGCGCGGGAGCACGCCTATGAAATCGCCAGCTATACGCGTGATTTCCCGCAGCACTGGATGGAGGCAGGCAGCCTGTGGCTTGCCCGCAATGGTTTTCGCCCCAGCCCGGACAGCATAGTGCCGACACTCGGCACGCATGCCGCTGTGATGGCAGCAATTGCGGCGCTCACTGCGCCCGGTGATTATATCGCTTTTGAGCACCTGACCTATTCCCAGGTCTCGCGCAGCGCAGGACTGGTCGGGCGACGTATCGCGCTAGTTGGTTCCGACGCCGAGGGCATCGATCCGGAGGACTTCGAGCGTGTCTGCGCGCAGAAACATCCCAAGATGATGTTTCTGATGCCGACCGTGCAGAACCCGACATTGGCCACGATCGACGTCGGGCGCCGGCGTGACATCGCGCTGATCGCGCGCGAATACAATGTGCTGCTGGTCGAGGATGACCTTTACGGCGGTCTTACCGACGACAAGACACCGCTGCTGGCCGAATTCGCACCGGAGCGCACCATTGTCGCCGGCGGCCTGTCGAAATCGGTGTCTGCAGGGGTTCGCGGCGGCTGGCTGTCCTGCCCACCCGCCTACCGCCACCGTATCCAGGTGGCGCACAAGATGCTGACCGGAGGCCTGCCATTCCTGCTTGCCGAAGTTGGCGCCCGGCTGGTGCTGTCCGGCAAGGCGCATGAAATCCGCCGCGACAGCATTCGCGAGATCGACGCCCGCATCGCCGTCGTGCGCGAGAAACTCGCCGGTTTCGCTTTCCAGGCACGCGACAACGTGCCCTTCGTCTGGCTCACTTTGCCCGACCCCTGGCTTTCCGGCACTTTCAAGAAAGCATCGTTCGAGAACGGCGTGCTGCTCGACGACGAGGACGAATTCAAAGCCGGCCGTTCCGAACAGGTCTTCCATGGCGTGCGTTTTGGCGTCTCGGCGCCGAGCCAGCGTGCTGAAGTCGCGCGCGGCGTGGAAATCATCCGCAGGCTGCTGGAAGAAGGCCGTGCGGGCTACGATTCCTTCGGCTGAACCGTCGCCTCACCCCTTGCAATCCGAGATCGGCGACGCGTTCACCTCGACAACACATGCGATATCCGCGCCCTTCCCGATCCCAGCGGCACCACCCAGTCCAGCCCCGTGGGGCTCGCCAAATGTCTCGTTCAGGCGCGCAAACCCAGCCCAGAAGCAAACTGGCTGTGGCATGCGGCCTTTTTTCTGAAATCGGCAGTGTCGCAACGCCGGCTGTTCGGCTATAGGGGCCGCAACACGCTTTCGGAGCTGCCCGCCGCACCATGACCATCTCCAACACCGTGAAAATCACGCCAGAGCTGATCGCCGCCCATGGGCTGAAGCCCGATGAATATCAGCGCATCCTCGACCTTGTGGGACGCGAGCCGTCTTTCACCGAACTCGGCATCTTCTCGGCGATGTGGAACGAGCACTGCTCGTACAAATCCTCCAAGAAATGGCTGCGCACCCTGCCGACCAAGGGACCCCGCGTCATTCAGGGTCCAGGTGAAAACGCCGGCGTGGTCGATATCGGTGACGGCGACGTCGTCGTCTTCAAGATGGAGAGCCACAACCACCCCTCTTTCATTGAACCTTACCAGGGTGCTGCCACCGGCGTCGGCGGCATCCTGCGCGACGTCTTCACCATGGGCGCACGGCCTGTCGCTGCGATGAACGCGCTGCGCTTCGGCGCGCCTGACCACCCCAAGACCCGTCACCTCGTCGCCGGCGTGGTCGCCGGCGTCGGCGGCTATGGGAATTCGTTCGGCGTGCCGACCGTCGGCGGCGAGGTCAATTTCGACGCCCGCTACAACGGCAACATCCTGGTCAACGCCTTCGCAGCCGGCCTCGCCAAGGCTGATGGCATCTTCCTGTCGCAGGCCAAGGGCGTTGGCCTGCCGGTCGTCTATCTCGGCGCCAAGACCGGCCGCGACGGCGTCGGCGGGGCCACCATGGCCTCGGCCGAATTCGACGACAAGATCGACGAGAAGCGTCCGACGGTCCAGGTCGGCGATCCCTTCACCGAGAAATGCCTCCTGGAGGCATGCCTGGAATTGATGGCGTCGGGCGCCGTCATCGCCATCCAGGACATGGGAGCCGCCGGCCTCACCTGCTCGGCCGTCGAGATGGGCGCCAAGGGTGATCTCGGCATCGAGCTAGACCTCGACAGGGTGCCGGTGCGCGAAGAGCGCATGAGCGCCTATGAAATGATGCTCTCCGAGAGCCAGGAGCGCATGCTGATGGTGCTGCGCCCCGAAAAAGAGCAGGAAGCCGAAGCGATCTTCCGCAAATGGGGGCTCGATTTCGCCATCGTCGGCAAGACCACCGACGACCTGCGCTTCCGCGTCCTGCACCAGGGCGAGGAAGTCGCCAACCTGCCGATCAAGGAACTGGGCGACCAGGCGCCTGAATATGATCGGCCGTGGGTGGAGCCCGCCAAGCACGCACCGCTGGCGGCCAACGACATTCCGCAGGCGGATGTGGCCGACGCGCTGCTGAAAATGCTCGGCGGCCCGGATCTCTCGTCGCGCCGCTGGGTGTGGGAGCAGTACGACACGCTGATCCAGGGCAATTCGCTACAGATCCCAGGCGGTGACGCGGGCGTTGTGCGCGTCGACGGCCACGCCAGCAAGGCGCTCGCCTTCTCCTCCGACGTCACGCCACGCTATTGCGAGGCCGATCCTTACGAGGGCGGCAAGCAGGCCGTGGCGGAATGCTGGCGCAACCTGACCGCGACAGGCTCGCTGCCGCTCGCAGCCACCGACAACCTCAATTTCGGCAATCCGGAACGGCCCGAGATCATGGGCCAGTTCGCCAAGGCCGTCACGGGCATCGGTGATGCCTGCCGCGCACTCGACTTCCCGATCGTGTCGGGCAACGTTTCGCTCTACAACGAAACCAACGGACAAGGCATCCTGCCCACCCCGACCATCGGCGGCGTAGGCCTGATCGACGACTGGTCGAAGATGGCCAAGCTCCGCTTTGCCGGTGAAGGCGAAGTCATCCTGCTCATCGGCGGCCCTGCTGGCTGGGGCAGTCACCTCGCCCAGTCGATCTATATGCGTGACATCCATAACCGCAGCGACGGTCCGCCGCCGCCGGTCGACCTGGCCCATGAGAAGAAAGTCGGCGACTTCGTGCGCAAGCTGATCTTCAGCGGCACAGCAACCGCCGTGCACGATCTGTCGGATGGCGGCCTCGCCGTGGCGCTGGCCGAAATGGCGATGGCGTCCGGCATCGGAGCGACCGTACCCGGTCTGAGCGATGCCAATCCGATCCCGGTCTTCTTCGGCGAAGACCAGGGCCGCTATGTGGTGACGGTGAAATGTGCCGGCCAGTCGGAAGAATTGCAGGCTCTGTGGGCCGAAGCCAAGGCGCTGGGCATCTTCGCGCCTTGGATCGGCAACACCGGCGGCAGCGAATTGAAACTGGGTTCTGCGCGCGCCATATCAATCGAGGACTTGAAAGCGGCGCACGAATCCTGGTTTCCTCGCTTCATGGGGAACTGAAGAAGAAGGAACGTCCCATGGCTATGGACTCCCGCGACATCGAACGGCTGATCAAGGAAGGTATTCCGGACGCCAAGGTGACGATCCGCGATCTCGCCGGCGATGGCGACCACTACGCGGCCGAAGTCGTGGCCGAGAGCTTCCGCGGCAAGAACCGCGTGCAGCAGCACCAGATGGTCTACGACGCGCTGAAGGGCAACATGGGCGGCGTGCTGCATGCCCTCGCCCTGCAGACCAGCGTGCCTGAATGAGCACCGCAGGTGCTCTGATTACCTCTTATGTCGACAAACTCCCGCGCAGGCGCTGATCAGCCTCTCGCAAAACGCGCTTATGCAACCTTCGCAGAGCGTTATGACCGTGCGGCCGTGACTAAACCGCACAATGCGCTTTACGAACGCCCCGCCTCGCTGGCGCTATTGGGCGATGTAGCCGGCCTCGATGTGCTCGATGCCGGTTGCGGCTCCGGCATCGTCTCCCAAATCCTGGCGGATGCAGGCGCACGGGTCCGGGCCTTCGATGTCACTCCCGAAATGGTAGAGCTGGCCCGTAAGCGGTGTGAAGGGCTTGACGTCGAGATTCGAGAAGCTGATTTCAGGCACCCACTCGATTGGATGCCCGACGCGAGCGTCGATCGCGTTCTTTGCTCGCTTGCGCTCGATTATGTCGAGCAGTTGGAGACGGTATTTCGCGAGTTTGCCCGCGTCACGCGTGCCGGTGGCTTGCTTGTCTTCTCGATGAGCCATCCGATGCGCGACTGGATGGATTCCAGCACGCACGGCGGGAAATCCTATTTCGAAACCAATCGCTGGGGGACACACTGGACCGGCTTTGGCCGACCTTACCCCTATGTGGAATCCTATCGTCGTCCACTGCAGGATATCCTCAACCCACTCACCGCATCCGGCTGGTGTCTTGACCGCTTCGTAGAGCCGCTACCCGTGCCTGAAATGAAGATGGCCGACGCCAGGCATTTCGCCGAACTGTCGCATATGCCTGGCTTCATCTGCATACGCGCACGCAAATAAGGCACGCTTTTTCAGGCTGCTGCTGGTCTCACGGCTTCATGCGCACCGCCAAAATCGGCCCCGCCGGAAACGAGCCCCCGACGATCCTGTCAGTGCCGTTGGAAAGGGTCGAGACGGCGCCGTCGAAGAACAGCGCATTGCGGCAGCCAAGCGCATCCCGGAACAGTCGAGCGAAACTGCCGAGGCTGACTTCGCCGCGCGAAATCACCAGAATAACCGTATCAGGATCGCGAACACCGACACCGTTGCGGATGTAGCGCGAGGTGCCATTCGGTTCGAAGCGTGGATGCAGAGCCCCGTCAATCACCAGCATCGGACCAGACTGGGTGGCGTAAGTGACCGTTGGGTTTGCAGTGGCGAAGGCGCCGGTTTCCGCAACACCCGCCTTGCCGTCAGTGCCGATATAAAAAACACCGTTGGGTTTGAGGAAGAAATTACCCTCAGCGTCATCGCGGTTGAGCGGCGCCCCTTTGTCGCCGTCCTCGACAAACAGACCCACCGGCGACAGGTCCTTGTGGTACATGCCGGCATTCATGGCGATTAGTGCTGGTGTTCCGGCCACACGCATGGCTTCCGTGAATTTCGTGACGGACCCATAGGGCTTTCCCGCCGGATCCAGCCGGTGCAACGTCACCGTGTAACGGCGAAGGTCTATTTCGCACACAACATAAGCGACCGCTTCGAAGGTAAACTCGCGGCAAGGTTCAGGCAGCTCGATCTTTGTCGGCAGTGGGGATGGAACAGACTGGCTCGCCGGCGGCAAAGGTTGCGGCGATATCGGAACCGTTGGCGCCGATGGCAGTCCCGCAGGCTTGGTCGGCTGCAATCGCAATGCAAACCAGGCCGCCAGCCCAGCACCGGTCAGCAACAGAACCAGCAAAACAAGCCAGGTTCGGCGTGTCATCGGCTGCCCGAGATTGCGTTCTGCTTGGCCCAGCAACTGGCTGTTGCTTGCGCCTTTTCGGAATGGTGATCGGCAAACATCTTGTTTCGGCCCGCTGTCGGGGTTATCTCATGACGATGTTACAAGCCCGACTCCCACGGGCGCAGAAGGATTTTGGCCCATGAGCGGAATCAACGACTACATCGACAACGAAGTGAAGAGCAACGACGTCGTCGTATTCATGAAGGGCACGCCAGGCTTTCCGCAGTGCGGCTTCTCGGGTCAGGTCGTGCAGATCCTCGACTACGTCGGCGTGGACTATAAGGGCGTCAACGTGTTGACCTCCAACGATCTGCGCCAGGGCATCAAGGATTATTCGAACTGGCCAACCATCCCGCAGCTTTATGTGAAGGGTGAGTTCGTGGGCGGTTGCGATATCGTGCGCGAAATGTTCCAGGCCGGCGAATTGCAGGCCTTCTTCGACGAGAAGGGTATCAAGGTCAAAGGCGCTGCCTGACCTGACCCTCGCCGGGCGGCCCCTGCCCGGCTAAGCAAAATCGTCCGTTCCAGGACATCATGCCGATACGCTGGCTAGCGCATCGGCATTTCGGCATTGGGGGATTCTCATGGACACGCAAACCCAGCAAGACGCCCGACAACCGGCTTTCGCGATCCCTCGCTGGGAGTTCATCACGATCTGCGCCGCGCTGATGGCGCTGAACGCGCTTGCCATCGACATCATGCTGCCCGGCCTCCAGGAGATCGGTTCCACCCTCGGCGTCGCCAACGAGAACCACCGGCAATATGTAATCTCGGCCTATTTCGGCGGCCTCGCCGCCGCGTTGATCTTCTTTGGACCGCTGTCGGACCGTTTCGGCCGCCGCAAGCCCCTGCTGGTCGGGCTTGTCATCTATATCTGCGCCGCCGCCGGCGCGGTGTTCGCGCCCAGCTTCGAAATGCTGCTGCTGCTGCGTTTCATCCAGGGCATAGGCGCCGCCTCGACGCGCGTCATCGCGGTCTCCATGGTACGTGACCGTTTCGGCGGCCGCGCCATGGCGGAGGTGATGTCGCTGATCTTCATGGTGTTCATGGTTATTCCGGTCGTGGCCCCATCGATCGGGCAACTGGTGATGATCTTCGCCAATTGGCACATGATTTTCATGGTGATGGCGGTGATCGCCACCGCGATCGCGCTCTGGACCTTTATCCGGATGCCGGAAACGCAACATCCGGAAGACCGCCGCCAGATCGATCTCGGTTCCATCGCGCAGGGTTTTGGGATCGTGCTGTCGAACCGGCTGTCGCTTGGCTATACGCTGGCATCGACTTCGGTGTTCGCCGCGCTGTTCGGCTTCATCAACTCCGCACCGCAGGTCTATATCGGCATCTACCAGCTCGGTTACTGGTTCCCCGTGCTGTTCGCAGCGATCGCCGGCATGATGGCAGTGTCGTCCTTCCTCAATTCACGCCTGGTGATGCGGCTCGGCATGCGCCGCCTGTCGCATGGAGCGCTGATCGGCTTCACCATCGTCTCGACGATCTGGTTCGTGCTGTCGCTGTTCGGACCGGTGCCGCTGCCGCTGTTCGTGCTTCTGTTCGCTTTGGCGATGTTCCAGTTCGGTTGGATCGGCTCGAACTTCAACGCCATCGCCATGGAGCCGCTCGGCCACATCGCCGGAACGGCGGCGTCGATCCAGGGTTTTATCCAGACACTCGGCGGCGGACTGATCGGCGCGGGCATCGGCCAAGCCTTCGACGGAACCGTGACACCGCTGGCTGCCGGCTTCTGCGGTGTCGGTCTGATGGGGCTGGTATTCGTGCTGATAGCAGAACGCGGCAAGCTGTTTACCGCACCGAATGCACAGCAAACGGTCAGCGCAGACCTGTCCCATTAAACAAAAAAGGCCGGTGGCACTGCCGCCGGCTTTCAATGCGCCCAGAGCTCTCGCCTCACTTCGGCCCAGCTCGCCTTGTCGGGCGCCACGATCAGGCCGCCTGAGATATGGGATGGGAGGTAGGCGCTGCCGTCGAAACGCGCGACATAGCCACCCGCCTCCTGATGGATCAGCACGCCGGCAAGGTGGTCCCACGGCATCATCACGTTCTGAACGATGAAATGCGCATAACCGCCGGCAAGCACGCGATATTCATGCGCCGAGCAACGGTAGCCAATATAGGATAGGCATTTCGCCTGGTTTTTCGCGAGCAGCGAACGCTCCGGTTCATCGAAAGCCTGCCAGCCGAGCGCGCCTGTCATCTGCGAGAAAGGCACTGGTTCGGCCACGGCAGCACGTTCCCGTCCCTCAGCGCCGACCATGTGACTTCCCGCTCCGCGGATGCCGATCAAGGCATCCTTGCCGATCGGGTCGTAGATGATGCCGGCCACCGTCTCGCCATCCTTGACCACGGCCAGGATCACGCCGAACACCGGAACGCCGGAAGCGAAGTTGTATGTGCCGTCGACGGGATCGATGACAAAGGCCAGCTTGCTGCCACCGAGCTTCGCCAACAATGTCTTGTCGGCTTCGCAGGCCTCTTCGCCGACAATCAGCGCATCCGGATATCTTGCAGCGATGGCCTGCGTGATCACACGCTCGGCATTGATATCCGCCTGGGTGACAAGGTCGGCGGCGGACTTCTTCTGCCGAACGTCATTTGCGCCGAGACGGCGAAAGCGCGGCATGATTTCACGTTCGGCCGCATCAGCCAGAACGCCGGTCAGCCATTCGATATCGCGGTCATCAAAGCGCATCTGTCTTCCCGGGTGCAGGTGCCAAAGCGGCAAAATCGAACAGTTTGCGATCAAGCAGATGTGAGGGCCGCACATTGGTCATGGCACGGATCATCGTGTCCTTGCGGCCGGGCATGCGCTTTTCGATATCGTCCAGCATCGCCTTCATGGCGTTGCGCTGCAGCCCTTCCTGGCTGCCGCAGAGGTCGCAAGGAATGATCGGAAACGCCATGGCGTTGGCGAATTTTTCCAGATCTTCCTCGGCGCAATAGGCAAGCGGCCTCAGCACCATCATGTCCCCCTCATCGTTGAGGAGCTTGGGCGGCATGGCGGCCAGGCGCCCACCATGGAACAGGTTCATGAAGAAGGTTTCGAGGATATCTTCGCGATGGTGGCCCAGCACCAGCGCCGAACAGCCCTCCTCCCGCGCCACCCGATAGAGATGGCCGCGCCGCAGCCGCGAGCACAGCGAACAGTAGGTCGAGTTCTCGGGCAGCTTGTCGGTGACGATTGAATAGGTGTCCTGGTATTCGATGCGATGCGCGATGCTGTTCGCTGTCAGATAATCCGGCAGGACATGCTTGGGAAAGTTGGGCTGCCCCTGGTCGAGATTGCAGGCGATGAGTTCGACCGGCAGAAGACCGCGCCATTTGAGGTCGAGCAGCAGCGCCAGAAGACCGTAGGAATCCTTGCCGCCCGACAAGGCCACCAGCCAGCGCTCGCCAGGCTTCACCATGGCAAAGTCGTCCATCGCCTGCCGTGCCAGCCTGAGCAGGCGTTTGCGCAGCTTGTTGAATTCAACCGATGACGGCACGTCGCGAAACAGTGGATGGCAACCACCGTCGAGATCGGGAATGGGGTCTGCTGGTGCGTTCATGGCGTTGCGTTCCGCAGTTGGTGCCGCGCCTTATACCGAGGCTCGCTTCGTCAAACAAATGCCCGCAACAAAAAAGGCCGCCCGAAGGCGGCCTTTTGCATTCGAATTCGCGGCTTGATTAGCGCGAATAATATTCCACGACCAGGTTCGGCTCCATCTGGACCGCGAACGGAACGTCCGCCAGACCCGGAACGCGTGCGAAGGTCGCAACCATCTTGTTGTGGTCGGCTTCGATGTAGTCCGGCACGTCACGCTCGGCGAGGCCGACGGACTCCAGAACGATGACGAGCTGCTTCGACTTCTCGCGCACTTCGATGACGTCGCCCGGCTTGCAGCGGTACGAACCGATATTGGTGCGCTTGCCGTTCACGTTGATGTGGCCGTGGTTCACGAACTGGCGGGCAGCGAAGATGGTCGGCACGAACTTGGCACGATAGACGACGGCGTCCAGGCGCGATTCGAGCAGGCCGATCAGGTTCTCCGAGGTGTCGCCCTTGCGGCGGTTGGCCTCTTCATAGGTCTTGCGGAACTGCTTTTCCGAAACGTCACCATAGTGACCCTTCAGCTTCTGCTTGGCGCGCAGCTGCAGGCCGAAGTCGGAAAGCTTGCCCTTGCGGCGCTGGCCGTGCTGGCCGGGACCGTATTCGCGCTTGTTGACCGGGGACTTCGGGCGACCCCAGATGTTTTCACCAAGACGGCGGTCGATCTTGTACTTAGCGGATTCGCGTTTGCTCATCGCATTCCCTTTCAAAACAACAGACCCGAACCACCACGGTTCGGGCGAAGGAAACGCGCCCTCCTCTGGCCCCCTTTTTCGAGACCTGACAGGATTTTCCGCGCAAGCGACAAGAAAACCCACGGGACACGTCATTGATGCAAAATCCTGGAAACCGATGGCATCTTCAGATCTTGCGGCATAAAACAAAGCACCGGACCTCACGGCCCGGCGTTGCGCGGCTTCGATAGACCGCTGTCATCTTTCTGTCAAGCAAACGAATGCGGCTCGCCTTGCTATGTTGACGCAGGGTGCCGCCCTTTGCATCAGGCGGTTGCGTCGAAAGCAGCTCGAGCAGAACGCAGATTGTCACGGTTGCCGGCAGCCCAGGCGCCAAGTGCCGCAATCGGCACGGCGAGCGACTGGCCAAGACCGGTCAGCGCATACTCCACCTCCGGCGGCGTGGTCGGGCGCACGGTGCGGCTGACAAGACCGTCACGCTCGAGCGAACGCAACGTGACGGTCAGCATGCGCTGGGAAATGCCCTCGATCGAACGTTTCAGCGCATTGAAGCGCATCGACGCCGGCTGCAGGTTGAGGATGACCAGGATGCTCCAGGTGTCTCCAACACGGTCGAGCACCTCGCGGATCGGGCAGTTGCCGTCCGCGTCGGTGGCGAAGCCCGGCGTGGTGTGCAGCAGCGGCACGCCCACTTCGTTCGTCCTGGCGTTCATGCGGTTCCCTTCACGTAACCTGGGCACGAAATCATGCGTTCTTTTCGCGCCTACCGGTCGCAGCTATGTAGTTACTGGTGATAACCTGATTACTCAAAATATCCATCTTTCCCGACAAAGGGAAGAAACAGGACAAGGAATCCATCCATGAAGATCGCCCTCATCGGCGCGTCCGGCTTCGTCGGCGGCGCACTGCTCAAGGAAGCCACCCAGCGCAGCCACAGCGTCACGGCCATTGTCCGCAACCCCGAAAAGGTCGCCACCACTTCCGGCGTCAGCGCCATCAAGGGCGACGTCAACGATGCCAAGCAGCTTGCCGCACAGCTCGCCGGCCATGACGTCGTCATCTCCGCCTTCAATGGCGGCTGGGGTGACCCCGACATCTACAACAAGCACCTTGCCGGCTCGCGTGCCATCGTAGCTGCCGCCAAACAGGCCGGTGTGCGCCTGATCGTCGTCGGGGGTGCCGGCAGCCTGCTTGCGCCGGATGGCAGCCAGATCGTCGATTCGCCCGAGTTCCCCGCCGCATACAAGGACGGCGCCCGCGCCGCTCGCGACGCGCTCGCTGAACTGCGCAAGGAAAGCGGGCTGGAGTGGTCGTTCATTTCGCCTGCAGCGCACATCGCGCCGGGTGAACGAACGGGCAAGTTCCGCCTTGGCAGCGACCAGCCGGTGCTCGATGACAAGGGCGAGAGCCACGTCTCGGTGGAAGACCTTGCCTACGCCATCCTCGACGAGGCTGAGACGCCGAAGCATACCGGCAAGCGTTTCACGCTCGGCTACTGAACCGGCCCAAGGCCATGCATGTCTGCCGGACAGGATCAGTCTTCAGACTTCTTGTCCGGCAGACCTTTGCGCCTGGTTTCGGCGAATTCCTCAAGTTGCCGTTCACTCATCGATTCGTACATTTCTTTCGATGCGCCGATCAGTTCACTCTTCTTGATTTCGCCGCGCTTTGCAGCGAGTGCCGCGCCGGCGGCGCGCTGCTGAGCCTTGGAGGTGGCGGGCATGATCGCTTCTCCCGTTTCCGTCTGATCGGAAACTCCTCGCAAGGCTATGCGTTCCAGCAAAATTCAGGATGTGGTCAGCCCGAATCCCTGCATCAGCCGCCGTGTCGCGAAATTCGCCTTGCCTGAGGTGAAGACGGCGAAATCGGTGCCATTGTTGGAAAGCTCGACAGCCTCTTTCGACCGTCCATTCTCAAGCAGTGACAGTGCCCGGCGCGCAATGGCTTCCGCCGGATCGATCCAGTCAACCGGCCACGGCGCGGTCTTGCGCATGCGGTTGACCAGAAAGGGATAGTGGGTGCAGGCCAACACGACGATGTCGGTGAAGCGGCCGTCCTGTTCGATGAAACACGGAGCGATCTCGCTACGCACGGCTTCTTCGTCGACGAAACCATCGCGCATGTAGATCTCGGCAAGACCGGCCAATGCGGTCGAGCCGACGAGCCGGACATGGCATTTCTGCGCCCATTTGCCGATGAGGTCGCGTGTGTATTGCCGCTTGACCGTGCCAGGGGTGGCCAAAACCGAAACGAGACCGGAGCGCGTACGCTCGGCCGCCGGCTTGATCGCGGGCACGGTGCCGACAAAGAGATGGCCCGGGAAGGCCTCTCGCAACGTGTCGATGACCAGCGTGGAGGCCGTATTGCAGGCAATGACGGAAATCGCCGGCCGATAGCGCTCCAGCAACTGTCCGAACAGCCCCAGAAGATGTGCATTCAATGCCGGCTCTTCCCAATTGCCATACGGAAAGGCGGCGTCATCGGCGATGTAGATGAAACGACGGTCGGGCATCAGCACGCGCGCTTCGCGCAACACGGTGAGCCCGCCGACACCGGAATCGAAGATCAGGATCGGCTGCTCAGTCATCTTGTGCCCTCAGTCGTTGTCCAACCCCTTGCCGCCGACGGGCGGCAGCGTGTCGGCATCGTCGCTGTCCTCGGCCGGATGTGCGGCGCGATCGGCCCTGGCCTTGCGTTCGGGATAACCTGCGCCACGCGGTTCCTTCGGCGAGAAATAGTCGAGCGACGCAACGACACCACGCAGCACTTTCAGCTCCGGCTCGGCAAAGCCGGCACGGGTCAAGACGGCGCGCAGATTGTCGACCATCTTGGGCTTCTTTGCGGCGGGCCGGAAATACCCCCGGGATTCGAGTGCCGCTTCCAGATGGGCGAACAGACCGTGCAGTTGTTCCTTGGTCGCCGGCAGCATGTCCGGAGTGGAGAAGTTGGTATCCGTCTCGTTTTCGAGGCCGGACTTCATCCATTCATAGGACATCAGAAGCACGGCCTGCGCGATGTTGAGCGAGGAAAAGGCAGGATCGACCGGGAAGGTGACAATCTCGTCGGCAAGGCCGACTTCATCGTTGTAGAGGCCGAAGCGCTCACGCCCGAACAGGATGCCGGTCTTCAAACCGTCGTGTTGCCGGGCCCTCAGCGCTCTGCCCGCTTCCACCGGTCCACGCACCGGCTTGAAGCCGTCGCGTTCGCGCGCCGTGGTGGCAAGAACGAAGTTGAGGTCGGCGATGGCCGAGGCGAGGTCATCGTATAGCTTGACGGCATCGACGACATGGTCGGCTCGGCTGGCGGCTGCCCGGGCCTTCTCGCTCGGCCATCCGTCACGCGGATTGACCAGCCTCAATTCGCTCAAGCCGAAATTCGCCATGGCACGCGCGACCATGCCGATGTTTTCGCCGAGTTGCGGCTCGACAAGGATGATGGCGGGGCCCGTCGGCTCTTCAGGGGAATTCGTCATGACAACCAGAAAACGCTCATTTGCGGCACTGTCGCGACCCCTGCCATATTCGGCCGCGAAAATGAAGCTTTGGCTGTCCCCGGCGACCGCTGGCGGTTCAGCGATGTTGCAACGCCAGGCGCAGCCCCAGTGCGCAATAGATGCCGCCGACGACCTTGCCCTGCCATTTCAGGATCGTCGGATTGCGGCGCAGCAGGTTGCCGAGCGCGCCTGCGCCGAAGGCGAAAACCAGCGTGCTCACCAGTCCCAATAGAACGAAGATCGCGCCCAGGATCAGCAGCTGGACAGGAACCGGCCCGTTCTCCGGCCGCACGAACTGGGGGAGGAAGGCCAGGAAGAACAACGCCGTCTTGGGATTGAGCACTTCAGCCAGGATCGCCTGGCGAAAAGCCTTTCCGGCGCTGATCGGAAGCGTGTTCACGGTGAACTCCGTCGGTGCCTTTGCCAGGATTGCCCGGATGCCGAGATAAATGAGATAGCCGGCGCCAAGATATTTGACCACGCTGAACAGCACGGCCGATGCGGCGACGATGGCCGAAATACCGACGATGGCCAGAACGGTGTGGATCATGTCGCCTGCGGCGATGCCGGCACCGGTGGCGATACCCACCTTGGTTCCCGAACTGGTCGAGCGCGCAACGGTGAGAAGCGTTGCCGGCCCCGGAATGAAGACAAAGCCGAACACGATTGCGACATAAGAAATCAATGTGGCCAAATCGATCATGTGTCAGCTCCCTGCCGGTCACCGCCAACACCATCACCGTTTCGGCCGAAAAGCAACGAACGCCGGCCCATCAAGCGTCTTCACCATGGGGGCAGACGAGGCTTTCGACTGTTGCCCGATGGTCAATCAGTCGTTCTGACCGTTTGCACCCCCAATCGCGCTTTGATATAGGGGCCGCATCTCCTGGCCGAGCCATGTGCGAGGCCCTTCCCGACCAGCAGCGAGGCTTCTTTCCATGGCGAAGATCAAGGTGGCTAACCCCGTCGTCGAACTCGACGGCGACGAGATGACCCGCATCATCTGGCAGTTCATCAAGGACAAGCTGATCCACCCCTATCTCGACGTCAACCTCGACTACTACGATCTCGGCATCGAGCACCGCGACGCCACCAACGACCAGGTGACCGTCGATGCCGCCAACGCCATCAACAAGTATGGCGTCGGCGTCAAATGCGCGACCATCACGCCTGACGAAGCCCGCGTCGAAGAATTCAAGCTCAAGAAGATGTGGAAGAGCCCGAACGGCACGATCCGCAACATCCTGGGCGGCGTCATCTTCCGCGAACCCATCATCATGAAGAACGTGCCGCGCCTGGTGCCGGGCTGGACCAAGCCGATCATCGTCGGCCGCCATGCCTTCGGCGACCAGTACAAGGCGACCGACTTCAGGTTCCCGGGCAAGGGCAAGCTTTCGATCAAATTCGTCGGCGACGACGGCCAGGTGATCGAGCACGATGTGTACGACGCCCCGGGCGCCGGCGTTGCCATGGCCATGTACAACCTCGACGAATCGATCCGCGAATTCGCGCGCGCCTCGATGAATTACGGCCTGCTGCGCGGCTATCCGGTCTATCTCTCGACCAAGAACACCATCCTCAAGGCCTATGACGGCCGCTTCAAGGACATCTTCCAGGAAGTCTACGAGAAGGAATTCGAAGCCGCCTTCAAGGACAAGAAGATCTGGTACGAACACCGCCTGATCGACGACATGGTCGCCTCTTCGCTGAAATGGTCAGGCGGCTACGTCTGGGCCTGTAAGAACTATGATGGCGACGTGCAGTCCGACACAGTCGCGCAGGGCTTCGGCTCGCTTGGCCTGATGACCTCGGTGCTGATGACGCCGGACGGCAAGACGGTGGAAGCGGAAGCCGCGCACGGCACCGTGACCCGCCACTACCGCCAGCACCAGAAGGGCGAGGAAACCTCGACCAACTCGATCGCCTCGATTTTCGCCTGGACACGCGGCCTCGCGCACCGCGCCAAGCTGGACGACAATGCCGAACTGAAGAAGTTCGCCGAGACGCTGGAAAGGGTCTGCATCCAGACCGTCGAGAGCGGCTATATGACCAAGGACCTGTCATTGCTGATCGGTCCCGATCAGCCATGGCTGTCGACCACCGGCTTCCTCGACAAGATCGACGAGAACCTGCAGAAGGCAATGGCCTGACCATCCTGGCAGGACAGGAAGAAAAAGCCCCGGGCGATCCGGGGCTTTTTTGTTGGCTACGCCATCGGCACCTTCTCCCCCTTGTGGGAGAAGGCCGAAGCCCTCAGACCAGAGGCAGATGTATGTCGGTCAAAAGCTCCGCCGGAGCAACGTCGCGTGGGTTGTTGATGTATTCCTCGAACATCACCGTGTCGCGCAGCTTGCGGCCGGACATGGGCAGCCATTCGGCGTAGAGCCATGTATAGGCCTTGTGCATCTCGGCATAAGGCCCCTTGTGGCGCAGCACGGCATATTCGCCGCCTTCGAGCGTGCGACGCTCCAGTGGCGCCTGGGCAGGCTGAGCCGCATCCATCTCGACGCAGGCATAGGAGCGCAGCTTGTCGACCGCGACAACGTCAGGATCGTCGAGATAGACGCCGATCATGCGCAGGCCCGGGTGCCCCTGGCCGCGGGCATAGAGCGTTCCGAATAGCTGTTCGAACGCCTTGCCGATATTCATATAGGAACCCTGATGAGGCACACCGACCAGTTCGGTGGGTTGGAGCGTGCGGATGGAGATATCAAACATGGTGGAAGCCTTTCTCTGCTTGCTTTCAAAGAGCGTGTGGCTTCCCTCTCTCCGATAGCGCGCCGGCGGCATGCCGTAGACTGCCTTGAAGATGCGGTTGAACGACTGGACATTGGGATAGCCAGACCGCTTCGCAATTTCACTGATGCCGAGATCCGTCTCCACGATGTCGCCGGCAGCCCGATGCAACCTCAATCGCTTGACGGTTGCCGCAGCAGTTTCGCCGTAGATGGCGCGATAGATGCGATGCCAGTGATAGGGTGACAGGCAGGCGATTTCGGCGAGGCCGTCCATATCCAGATCCTCGTCGAGGTGGTCGTGGATGTGGGTTGAAACCCGTCTCAAACGAGCTTCGTAAACCGCCCATGCCGTTTCGCCATTCATGCCAGACCTCATGCAAATCGATCGGCTGGAAACAACCATAGCCGCTTTTGACAAATCCTGCTGACTTGCAACGTACGAGGAACAAGCCGCTTTCCTGTGGTATGCAACCAGCAGGACAGGAGCCCGACCATGAACCGAGAGTCCAAACCGACGCTCTATGGTGCGGACTACAGCGTCTATGTCCGCATCGCTCGTCTGACGCTGGCGGAGAAACATATCGACTACGATCTCGTTCCAGTCGACATCTTCGCGGATGGCGGTCCGCCCGACTGGTATGGCGCGCTGCATCCCTTTTCGAAGATCCCGGCGTTCGAGCATGACGGGCTGAGGCTGTTCGAGACAACGGCGATCGCCCGCTATGTCGACGAGGCCTTCGATGGTCCCGCGTTGCAGCCTTCCCTGGCGTGCGAGCGCGCGGTGATGAACCAGATCGTCGGCTTGCTCGACGCTTACGCCTACCGCACGCTCGTGTGGGACATCTATGTCGAGACCGTCTCCAAACCACGCGAGGGCAAGACAGCCGATGACGCCGTGGTTTCTGCCGCTCTGCTGCACGCCGAAACCTGCCTCGCTACCCTGGCTGCGCTGAAAGCACCTGGTCCATGGCTTCTGGGTGAACAGCTGACTTTGGCAGACCTGCATGCTGCGCCGATGTTCGGTTATTTCATGCAAGCCGAGGCGTCAGTGCCGATGCTGGCCAGGCACCCTGCTTTGTTCGACTGGTGGCAATCGATGCAGGCACGCGAGAGCTTTCCTGCCACCAGCCCAACCAGCTAGCCATCTTCAGAATATTTTTGCTTCGCCCAACCGAAACGACGAGGGTCTTTTCTTGCCCTCGGCTACCAAGCGCCCCAGATAAGACTGCGACCTTTCTCACCGTGAGCCTCCCTCAACCTCTGCGAGCAACCGCCTGGAGCGGACGCCTTTCAATCACCGTCCTTTCAACATTTCAGGAAAGAGACCCATGAGCCCGACAATCCGTTTCAATGACGGCAAGGCCATCCCGCAGCTCGGCTTCGGCGTATGGCAGGTGCCGAACGAAGGCGCCAATGCCGCCGTGACCGCAGCCCTCGAAGCCGGCTACCGTTCGATCGACACCGCCGCCATCTACGGCAACGAACAAGGTGTCGGCGACGCGCTCGCTGCCTCGAACGTCCCCGATATCTTCCTCACCACCAAGCTCTGGAATTCGGAGCAAGGTTACGACTCGGCGTTGAAAGCCTTCGACGCCAGCCTCAGGAAATTGCGCCGCGACAGGATCGACCTCTATCTCATCCACTGGCCGGTGCCGTCGCGCGATCGCTATGTCGACAGCTGGAGGGCACTGATCAAATTGCGCGAGGAAGGCCGTGTCGCCTCGATCGGCGTTTCCAACTTCCAGATCGCCCATCTCGAGCGGCTGAAGGCGGAGACCGGCGTGGTTCCGGCGATCAACCAGGTGGAACTGCATCCGCGCTTCCAGCAGAAGGAACTACGCGCCTACCACGCCGGGGAAGGCATCGTGACCGAGGCGTGGAGCCCCCTCGGCCAAGGTACGCTCCTGCATGATCCGGCACTCATTGCACTGGCGAAGAAGCACAACAAGACCGCCGCGCAGGTGATCCTGCGCTGGCATCTCGACATCGGCAACGTCGTCATCCCGAAGTCGGTGACACCATCACGCATCGTCGAGAATTTCCGGGTCTTCGATTTCAAGCTGGCAGCTGAAGACATCACCGAGATCGAGAAGCTCGACAGTGTCAAAGGCAAGATCGGGCCGGATCCAGACACTTTCGCGGTCGGATAGTTTCGAACTCCAGGCGCGTTCCTCCTGGAACGCGCCCGGCCCTGCCAAACCTTTTTCGCGGCTGCCTTCAAAGCGGCGCAGCTTCGTCCAGATTTTGTCCCGGTTCGGCGCATAGTCTTCCCACCAATTCGGGGGAATCATGCGCAAACGAACCGTCGCCCTGCTTGGGGCACTCGCCGCCGCCACCACCATATGGGCGCTCAACAGCAGTCTGCTTGCCGGCACTCCGGAGCAGCGACCGATGCTGATCGCGCATCGCGGGCTCGGCCAGACCTTTTCGCCCGTCGGCATCGGCAACGACACCTGCACGGCCGATCGCATCTATCCGCCGGAACACACACATCTCGAAAACACCATCGAGGGTTTCCAGGCGGCATTTGCGGCCGGCGCCGACATCGTCGAACTCGACGTCCACCCGACCACCGATGGTGACTTCGCGGTGTTCCATGATTGGACAGTGGATTGCCGCACCGATGGCAAGGGCGTGACGCGCGAAAAGAGCCTCAAGGAATTGAAGGCCCTCGACATCGGCTACGGCTATACCGCCGATGGCGGCAAGACCTTCCCGTTCCGGGGCAAGGGCATCGGCCAGATGCCGAGCCTTGGCGAGGTGCTCACCGCATTTCCGAACAAGCGTTTCCTGATCAACATCAAAAGCGATGACATAACCGAGGGCCGTCTGCTGGCAAGGAAGATCGGGGCGCTGCCGCCGGAACAGCAGAAACTCATCATGGTCTATGGCGGCGGCAAGGCGATCGATGCCTACAAGGCCGCCCTGCCTGACGCCGTTGTGCTGGGAACGGATCGCGTCGTCCCCTGTTTGATGCGTTATGCCGCGCTCGGCTGGAGTGGTTATGTGCCGGAGGACTGCCGCAAGACGCTGTTCATGCTGCCGGCCAACTTCGCCCCCTTCGCCTGGGGCTTCCCCAACCGGCTCAGTGAACGGCTGGAAACCAACGGCTCGACACTGGTGATCCTCGGCGACAATGATGGCTCGAAGTATTCGACCGGCGTCGACGACATCACAACGCTCAAGAAACTGCCCGCCCGCTTCGACGGCGCCATCTGGACCAACCGCGTCGACCGGATCGGGCCTGCGGTAGCTGCCCCGCAATAGCCGATGCCGGGAGTTTCCCCCGGCATCGATTGCGGCTCAGATTGTGGATTGAAGGAAGGAGCGCGCCCTAAGCAGCCAGTGCCGCTTTGACCGCCGCGATGGCGTCATCGGCCTTGGAAGCGTCGGGACCGCCAGCCTGTGCCATATCCGGCCGACCACCGCCGCCCTGCCCGCCGAGCGCCGCGGATGCAACACGCACCAGATCGACGGCGCTGAAACGACCGGTCAGGTCCTCGGTGACCGCGACGACGACACTTGCCTTGCCTTCGGCCTCGCCGACCAGCACGACAACGCCGGAACCTAGTGCCCTCTTGCCCTCATCGGCGAGCGGCTTCAGGTCCTTCGGCGAAACGCCGCTGACGGACTTGCCGAGGAAACCGACACCCGCCACCGTCTCGGTGGCATTCTCGGCCGCACCGGCGGAACCACCACCCATGGCAAGCTTCTTACGGGCATCAGTGAGTTCACGCTCCAGCTTCTTGCGTTCGTCCAGCAGGGTTTCCACCCGCGCGAGTACATCGGCCGGCGAAATCTTGAGCGTCGCTGCAACCGCCTTGAGGCGCCGATCCTGCTCATCGAGATGGCGGCGTGCCGCCTCACCGGTCAGCGCCTCGATACGTCGAACGCCGGCCGCCACCGGGCTGTCGGAAACGATGCGCACCAGGCCGATGTCGCCGGTCGACTTCACATGCGTGCCGCCGCAAAGCTCGATCGAATACGGCCGGTTGGCCTTCTCGCCATGCAAGGCCGTGCCCATCGACACGACGCGCACCTCGTCACCGTATTTTTCGCCGAACAGCGCCATGGCGCCTTCCGCGCGTGCGTCGTCCACCGACATGAGCCGGGTCGTGACCGGGCTGTTCTGGACGACGATCTCGTTGGCCATGCGCTCGACCTCTTCCAGCTCTTCCGGCGAGATCGGCTTGTTGTGCGAGATGTCGAAGCGCAGCCGCTCCGGCGCCACCAGCGAGCCTTTCTGGGCGACATGCGTGCCCAGAACCTCGCGCAGCGCCTCGTGGATGAGGTGCGTAGCGGAGTGGTTGGAGCGCAGGCGCGTCCGGCGAGAATGGTCGACTTCGAGCTCGACCGCAGCTCCCGTCTTCAGGGAGCCCTTGGTCACCTTACCCTGGTGCACGAAGAGGCCATCGGCCTTCTTCAGCGTGTCGGTGACATCGACACGGAAACCCTCACCGACGATGGTGCCAGTGTCCCCCATCTGGCCGCCGGACTCGCCGTAGAACGGCGTCTGGTTGACGATGATCGCAACGCTGTCGCCTTCCTTGGCGTCGTCGACGACCTTGCCGTCGCGCAGGATAGCGGTGACGATGCCTTCGGCCTTTTCGGTCTCGTACCCGAGGAACTCGGTGGCGCCCGTCTTGTCGCGCACGGAGAACCACACGGTCTCGGTTGCCGCCTCGCCGGAACCGGCCCAGCTTGCACGCGCTTCCGCCTTCTGTCGTTCCATCGCATCGGTGAAACCGGCAAGGTCGACTGAGATACTGCGCTGGCGCAGCGCGTCCTGCGTCAGGTCCAGCGGGAAGCCGTAGGTGTCATAGAGTTTGAAAGCGGTCTCGCCGTCCAGCATGTCGCCGGCACCGAGCTTGTCGGTCGCGTCGGCGAGCAAGCCAAGGCCGCGCACCAGCGTCTTGCGGAAGCGGGTTTCCTCCAGCTTCAGCGTTTCGGTGAGCAATGCTTCACTGCGCACCAGTTCCGGATAGGCCTGCCCCATCTCGCGTACCAGCGCAGGTACCAGCTTCCACATCAGCGGCTCATTGGCACCGAGCAGCTGCGCGTGGCGCATGGCGCGACGCATGATGCGGCGCAGCACATAACCACGGCCCTCGTTGGACGGCAGAACGCCATCGGCCACAAGGAAGGACGACGACCGCAGGTGATCGGCGATCACACGGTAGGACGCGACATTCTCGGTGTTGGGACCGTGTCCGAGTGCGGACGAAGCCGCGTCGATCAGATGACGGAAGAGGTCGGTCTCGAAAACGCTCTCCACACCTTGCAGGATGGAAGCCATGCGCTCCAGGCCCATGCCGGTATCGATCGACGGACGCGGCAGGTCGATGCGTTCGTCCTTGGTGACCTGCTCATATTGCATGAAGACCAGGTTCCAGAATTCGAGGAAGCGGTCGCCGTCTTCTTCCGGGCTGCCGGGAGGGCCACCCCAGATGTGCTCGCCGCGGTCGATGAAGATCTCCGAACACGGGCCGCAGGGACCCGTATCGCCCATCGCCCAGAAATTGTCCGAGGTCGCAATGCGGATGATGCGGTCATCCGAAAAGCCGGCGATCTTCTTCCAGTAGCCGGCCGACTCGTCGTCGGTGTGGTAGACGGTGACGAGCAGCTTGTCCTTCTTCAGACCGAAATCCTTGGTGATCAGGTTCCAGGCGAGCTCGATCGCGCGTTCCTTGAAATAATCGCCGAACGAAAAGTTGCCGAGCATCTCGAAGAAGGTGAGATGACGGGCCGTGTAGCCGACATTGTCGAGATCGTTGTGCTTGCCGCCGGCGCGCACGCTCTTCTGCGCGGTCGCGGCGCGCGAATAAGGCCGCTTCTCCAATCCGGTGAAGACGTTCTTGAACTGCACCATACCGGCGTTGGTGAACATCAACGTCGGGTCGTTGCGCGGCACCAGCGGGCTGGAGGCGACGATCTCGTGCCCTTCCTTGCGGAAATAGTCGAGAAAGGTCGACCGGATATCGTTCACGCCACTCATCGAAACTGCCTTTATGGTGAAGCCGCCGGCCGGGCCGGTGGAAATGGAATAGGCCTTTTAGCGGCAGCCTTCCAGCCTGTCCAGAAACAGCAAAGGCCTGTACGCGGAGACCAAAGCCGCCGCTGGAAACGCAAACCGCCGGCGCGAGGCCGGCGGTTAAAACATTGTCGTCAGGCGATGAACTGCCCCTTACGGATGAACCGACAGTTACCCTTCCGCAGCGTCGTCGAGATCGTTGTCGCTGTCGCCACCATTGTCGAGGAACTTCTCCGCGATCAGCCCGGCATTCTGCCTCAGCGCCTGCTCGACCTCACGGGCAAGATCCGGATTGTCGCGCAGGAACTGCTTGGCGTTTTCACGACCCTGACCGAGACGCTGCGAATTATAGGAGAACCAGGCGCCCGATTTCTCGACGATGCCGGCCTTGACGCCGAGGTCGATCAATTCGCCGGTCTTGGACACGCCCTCGCCATACATGATATCGAACTCGATGACCTTGAAGGGTGGGGCCAGCTTGTTCTTGACGACCTTGACGCGGGTCTGGTTGCCGACAACCTCGTCCCGGTCCTTGATCGAGCCGATGCGACGGATATCGAGGCGCACCGAGGCGTAGAACTTCAGCGCGTTGCCGCCGGTGGTCGTCTCCGGCGAACCGAACATGACGCCGATCTTCATGCGGATCTGGTTGATGAAGATGACCATGGTGTTGGAGCGCGAGATCGAAGCGGTGAGCTTGCGCAGCGCCTGGCTCATCAAACGAGCCTGCAGGCCGGGCAGTGCATCGCCCATCTCGCCTTCGATTTCCGCGCGCGGGGTGAGTGCTGCGACCGAATCGACCACCAGAACGTCGATAGCGCCGGAACGCACCAGCGTGTCACAGATCTCCAGCGCCTGCTCGCCGGTATCCGGCTGCGAGATCAGAAGGTTCTCGAGATCGACGCCCAGCTTGCGGGCATAGACCGGATCGAGCGCATGTTCGGCATCGACGAAGGCGCAGATGCCGCCCTTCTTCTGCGCTTCCGCCACCGTGTGCAGCGCCAGCGTGGTCTTGCCCGAGCTTTCCGGCCCGTAAATCTCAACGATACGGCCACGCGGCAGACCGCCGACGCCGAGCGCGATGTCGAGGCCCAGCGAGCCGGTCGGCACCGTCTCGATCTCGACTGCCTGCTCATTGGCGCCGAGCCGCATGATCGAGCCCTTGCCGAATGCCCGTTCGATCTGCGACAGCGCAGCGTCGAGAGCTTTTGTTTTGTCCACCGAATTGTCCTCTACAAGCCTCAAGCTATTCTGAGCCATGATACATCACCCCTTGGTCGTCAATGAAGGCCGGACTGCCTGGTTATCCCTGTAAATATGTACCCTTTTTGTTCCGTTTTGACAAGGCGATCCAACATCTTGAAAAATATGATAAATCCATATTTGTTCCTTTTTTGTTTTGTCAGGAGTGTCCAAAAAGTATTCTCACGCATGGACATCACATTGCCGCGACGCGGCGGCCATCGATTCGGCATCGCCATAGCCGGGCACAGCAGGACCGCCTCCATCGAGGTGCCGGCATGAGCCCCACGCCAAAGCTTTTCGCGGCCGGCGGTGCCCATATCGATCGACGCGGCCAAGTCAGCGGCCCCTATGTGCCGGCGGCGTCCAACCCAGGCACGATGCACGAGGATGTCGGCGGCGGCGTCTTCAACGCCCTGCGCACAGTCGTGCGACGCGGTGTCTCTGCTTCGCTTATATCGGTGCGCGGCGGCGACACGGCAGGCGAAACAGTCGCGCGGACGATCGCGCAGGCCGGCATCAAGGACCTTTCCGTCACCTTCCTCGATCGGACCACGCCGAGCTACACGGCGATCCTCGACAGCGAGGGAGAGCTTGTGGTGGGCTTCGCGGACATGGGGCTCTACGACCTCGCCTTCCCGAAACAGATGCGGCGCGCCAACATTCGTGGCGCGGTAGAGGCGGCGGACGCGGTGCTGTGCGACGCGAACCTGCCGACCGCAGCGCTGGAGCGGCTGATGGCACTGGCCGACGCCAGACCCGTCTTCGTCATCGCCATTTCGCCGGCCAAGGTGGTGCGCCTCGCCTCGCGGTTCGAACGGCCGGCGCTGGTGTTCATGAACCGCCGCGAGGCAGCCGCGCTGACTGGCCTTTCGCGCGAAGCGTCTGAGACAGAACTGGTGACGGGGTTGCGTGGAATCGGCCTGCGTGGCGGCGTGGTGACAGCGGGAGATCGCCCTGCTCTCGGTTACGACAAGGACGGCGCCTTTTCGATCGCGCCGCCTCCGCCCAAGACCGTGGTCGACGTGACCGGCGCGGGCGATGCGCTGGCGGGAGCCACCACCGCGGCGCTGCTGCGCGGCCTGCCGTTACGCACCGCTTTGCGTGAGGGTGTTGCCGCTGCGGGACTGGCCATTGAAAGCCCGCTCTCCGTGCCCGGCTTCACTCCGGCATCCTTTGCCGCAGCCCTGGCTCTTGTGCCGGAAGCGCGGGAAGTGGCATGAGGACGGCAACCCAACTGTTGAACGGCTGTCCGCAAACCGCGTGATGCCGACCGGAGATTTCCTATGACGCTCGAAACCGCTCGCCCCTATGTCGACATCCACGCGCCCGTGGCCGAGGCGCTGGCGGCGGGTCGCCCGGTGGTGGCGCTTGAATCGACAATCATCACCCACGGCATGCCCTATCCCGACAATGGCGCCATGGCGGCCAATGTCGAAAAGATCATTTCAGATGAAGGCGCGGTGCCGGCAACGATCGCGGTGGTCAATGGCCGCATCAAGATCGGCCTGTCCGACGGCGAACGGGAATCGCTTGCGATGACCGGTGACGCCATGAAGCTGTCGCGCGCCGACTTCGCCTTCGCCGTCGCCGAAGGGCGCACCGGCGGCACGACGGTGGCCGCCACCATGATCGCGGCGCATATGGCCGGCATCAAGGTATTTGCCACCGGTGGCATCGGCGGTGTGCACAAGGGCGCTGAAAAGAGCTTCGACATCTCCGCCGATCTCGACGAATTGGCGCGCACGCCGGTCATCGTGGTGTCGGCCGGCGCCAAGGCCATTCTCGACATCGAGAAGACGCTGGAGGTGCTGGAAACGCGCGGCGTGCCGGTGATCGGCCACGGCTGCGAGACGATGCCGGCCTTCTGGTCGCGTCAATCGCCCTTCCGGGCACCGCTGACGCTGGATGCTCCTGAAAAGATCGCCAAGCTGTTCAAGACGCGCCAGGCGCTTGGTATCGACGGCGGCGTGCTGGTGGCCAATCCGGTGCCGGTGGCCGACGAAATCCCTGCCGCCGAGATGGCCGGCTATATCGAGGCCGCGCAGAAGGCTGCGGAAGCGCAGAACGTAACCGGAAAGGCGGTGACACCGTTCCTGCTCGGCAAGATCCTGGAGATCACCAACGGCCGCAGCCTGAAGACCAATATCGCGCTGGTGGAAAACAATGCCCGCGTTGCGGCAAGGGTCGCCAAGGCACTGTAGAAACTATTTTCCGGAGCGCAGGCCAGCCTCGTAGGATTTCCTTGCCCAGGCAGCCATGTCGTCCGGGTCGTCGGCGGCTCCGTCCGGCAAGGTCCAATAGGGCATCGCCACCTGTTTACCGTGACGCGAGCCCACATAGGTCCATTGCGTGCAGCCGGCCGCGGCGAATTCGCGGCCTAGTTCGGCGTCGGCCTTCAGCATCAATTCGCCGCGCAGTTCGATGGCGACGATGACGCCATCGAAATAGATGCCCTTGCCGCCAAACAAGCGACGGATGCTGACCGGGCCGAGGCCGGCGAAAAGGTCGCTGATCGCGTCATTGTCCATGGCACGATCTTGTCATGAACCTTGATGATCGTCACGACGCAACCAAAGCTCTGCTGACAGGTTTAGCCCCTGCAACGTGTAGGATTTCGGACGAAACCGAGGAGACCGCCATGCCCATGCTTCTTCAAGGCTCCTGCCGTTGTGGCGCCGTCCACTTCCAGGCGGAAAGCCATACGCCCGCGCCCTACCAGCTCTGCTATTGCTCGATCTGCCGCAAGCAGCAGGGTGGAGGCGGATATGCGATCAACCTCGGGGCCGACTCCGCAACGCTGAAGATAACCGGCAAGGAGAACCTCGGGGTCTATCGCGCCGAAATCCAGGACGACGAACACCCTGTGTGCGAGACCTCCACGGGCGAACGCAATTTCTGCAAGAAATGCGGTTCGGCACTGTGGCTCTACGATCCGACCTGGCCGGAACTCGTGCATCCATTCGCATCGGCCATCGATACAGAGCTGCCTGAGCCGCCGGAGCGCACCCATCTGATGCTGAAATACAAAAGTAGCTGGGTGAAGCCCAACATTCGCGATGCCGACAAGGTCTTCGATCTCTACCCCGAGGAATCGATCGCCGCCTGGCATCGACGAACGGGAATGTGGGTGGAGTGAAGATCAGGCTTTTCCGGCAAAGTCCTCAAGCGCCTTGCCCATGCCGCCACCCACGCGCCGTTTGGGCGAGAAACAGGCGTTCTCCGTCGAAAAATCTCACGCAGCGCTTTGAGCGCGGGCTTCGGCCAATGCCTTCAGATCGGCAGGTTTCAATTCCACGGATTCGCCGCAGCCGCAGGCCGAAGACTGGTTCGGGTTGCGGAAGGTGAAACCGGTTCGCAGCGTGGTGCGCTCGAAATCCATCTCGGTGCCGAACAGGAACAATGCCGCTTCGGGCGCAACGTAGACGTGCGCGCCGTCGCGCTCGACGTGATCGTCCTTGGTGTTGGGCTCGGTCACTAGGTCGACCGTGTATTCCATGCCGGCGCAGCCGCCCTTCTTGATGCCGAGACGGATGCCCTGCGCGTTTTCGCGCGTGGCCATGATCTCGCGCACACGCTCGGCGGCCTTGTCGGTCATTGAGATGACGGCGAAACGTCCCATGTCATTCTCCAGTTTCACGCGGGTTCAAGGCCCACGGAACGAGTCTAGCTATAAGATGGTGAAGTTTTCACAGCCATGCAAGACGGCCAGAAAAAGTGTAGAGTGTCCTTTGCACGTCCGAAGACGCGCGGCGCTCTAATACCACCCCACCGCGACCTGAGCCTCTTCCGACATGCGGTCGGGCGTCCATGGCGGGTCGAACACCATCTTGACCTCGACACCTGAGACACCTTCTACGGTGCCAACCGCGTTCTCGACCCAACCAGGCATCTCGCCGGCCACCGGACAGCCTGGCGCGGTCAGCGTCATGTCGATCTTGACCGTGCGGTCGTCCTCGATGTCGATCTTGTAGACCAGTCCGAGTTCATAGATATCTGCTGGGATTTCCGGATCGTACACCGTCTTCAGCGCCGAAACGATGTCGTCGGTGATGCGCGCCAGCTCATCGGCTGGAATGGTGGAAGCGGGAGCAGCATCCGCCGTGGCGGTCTGCAATGCCTCTGTTTCGGTGATCGCGGCGTCTTCCATGGTTCTTACCCGAAGAATTTCCGTGCTTTTTCCAGCGCCTCGACGAGGGCGTCAACTTCGGCGCGCGTGTTGTACATGCCGAAAGATGCCCTGCATGTGGAGGTAACACCGAAGCGTTTCAACAGCGGCTGAGCACAATGCGTGCCCGCGCGGACCGCAACACCCTGCCGATCAATCACCATCGACACGTCGTGGGCATGGATGCCCTTGAGTTCGAAGGAGATGATGGCGCCCTTGTCCGGCGCGTCGCCGAAGATGCGCAGCGAGTTGATCGAACGCAGCCGCTCATGCGCATAGGTCTTCAAGTCGGCCTCATGCGCGGCAATACGCCCGCGCCCCACCTTTTCCATATATTCGAGCGCGGCACCGAGGCCGATCGCCTGCACGATCGGCGGCGTGCCGGCCTCGAAACGGTGCGGCGGGTCGTTATAGGTGACGATATCTTCCGTCACCTCTTCGATCATTTCACCGCCCCCCATGAAGGGCCGCATCGCCTCGAGCCGCTCCTTCTTGCCGTAGAGCACACCGATGCCGGAAGGACCGTAGACCTTGTGGCCGGTGAAGACGAAAAAGTCGCAGTCGAGGTCTTGCACGTCGATCGGCATGTGCACGGCGCTCTGGCTGCCGTCGACCAGAACTGGGATGCCACGCTGATGCGCTATCCGGCAGATCTCCTTGATCGGCGTCACGGTGCCCAGCGCGTTCGACATCTGGGTGATGGCCACAAGCTTGGTGCGATCGGTCAGCCGCTTTTCGAATTCCTCGATGTGGAAGGCCCCGAAATCATCCACCGGCACCCAGACCAGCTTGGCGCCCTGGCGTTCGCGGATGAAGTGCCACGGCACGATGTTGGAATGGTGCTCCATAATGGAGAGCACGATTTCGTCGCCGTCACCGATGTTCGGCATGCCCCAGCCATATGCCACGGTGTTGATCGCGGCCGTGGTATTGGAGGTGAAGACGATGTTGTCGGTGCTCGGCGCATTCAGGAAGCGCCGCACGGTTTCGCGTGCCTTTTCATAGGCATCGGTGGCAGCGTTCGACAGGAAGTGAAGGCCGCGATGGACGTTGGCATATTCCTGGGAATAGGCGTGCTGGATGGCGTCCAGCACAGCCTGCGGCTTCTGCGCCGAAGCGCCATTGTCGAGGTAGACCAGCGGTTTGCCGTAGACCTCGCGCGACAGAATCGGGAAGTCGCGGCGGATCGCCTCGACGTCGTAGGGAGCGGTGGTGTTCAGCACGTGGTCCATTTCCTACTCGGAGCGAATGGTGAGTAGTGAGGTAGCGAATATCGCGCTGTCGCTTCTATTCGCTACTCACTGTTACCCATGCGTCGCGAACCATTCGTCGAGTTTGCCTTCCAGCGTCTCGACGATCTGCTCGTCTTCCAGTTCCTCGATCACTTCCGCGACGAAGGCTTTCACCAGCAAGCCACGCGCGGTCTTCTCATCGATACCGCGCGCCATCAGGTAGAAAAGATGGCCGTGGTCGATCTCGGTGACCGTTGCGCCGTGGCCGCACTGCACGTCGTCGGCGAAGATTTCCAGCTCCGGCTTGGTCGAGAACTCGCCGTCGTCCGACAACAGCAAGGTGTTGCAGGCCATCTTGGCATCGGTCTTCTGAGCGTATTGATGCACATTGATACGACCCTGGAAAACGCCACGCGCCTTGCCGGTGACGACGTTGCGGATCACTTCCGTCGACGTCGTATGCGGCACGGCATGGTCGAGCACCATGGTCACGTCCGTGTGCGTGTCACCGGCCAGGAGATTGACGCCGCGCAGCTTGAAATCCGCGCCTTCGCCCTTGGTGGCGACGACGACTTCCTGGCGCACCAGCTTGCCGCCGGCATTCAGGAAGAACAAAGTGAGCTTGGCGTCCTTGCCGATCCAGGCCTTGAACTGGGCAAGATGCGAAGCCGTCTCCGGCTGCTCCTGCACGATCAGCCATGTCGCCTCCGCACCCTCGTCCAGCGTCAATTGGCTGACGGACGAAGTGAGCGCCGCACCCTCGCCGGTCTGATGTTCGACGATGATCGCCTTGGCGCCCTTGCCGACGCGGACCGGTAACCGCACATGGCTCTGGCCACCGGCCTGCACATTCTGCAGTTCAATCGGCTTTTCCAGTTCGATCCCATCGGCCACGTCGACGAACACGCCATCGGCAACAAAGGCAGTGTTGAGCGCACCGATGGCATCATCGGGACCATAGAGGTCCAGCGCCGGTGCAAAGCTGCCGTCGGTCAGTTTGTCCGACAGGCGGGCGAACGAAACACCTTCGACCGTCGGGAACTTGGCTGCGGAGGCGCCATTCAGCACCGAAACCACGGTCGAACCCTCGATCACCGGCGCGATCGCCTTGGCGCTTGCCGAAGGATCAAAACCCGGCACCGCAGGCAGCAAGGTGCGCAGGTTGGTGTAGTGCCAGCTTTCGATGCGCTTGGTCGGCAGGCCGGCTTTGAGCGCTTCGACGGCGTTGTCGCGCCGAACCATGACCTCACCGTCGCCCGGTAGCAGCGACTGCCGCTCGCCGAAGGCATCGATCAGCGCTGTCTCGGCCTGGGTCAGCTGCGGTTGAGCATGTACGTTCATGACAGCCCCCTCAAGCAGCCTCGCCGATCACGCCGGCATAACCATTGGCTTCGAGGTCGAGCGCCAACGACTTGTCGCCGGATTTGATGACCTGACCTTTGTAGAGCACGTGCACGCTGTCCGGCACGATGTGCTCGAGCAGGCGCTGGTAGTGGGTGATGACGACGATGGCGCGGTCGGGCGAGCGCAGGGCGTTGACGCCGTCAGAGACGATCTTGAGCGCGTCGATGTCGAGGCCGGAATCGGTTTCGTCCAGCACGCACAACTTCGGCTCGAGCAGCTTCATCTGCAGGATTTCGGCCCGCTTCTTCTCGCCGCCGGAGAAGCCGACATTGAGCGGACGCTTCAGCATGGCAATGTCCATATTGAGCGAGGCGGCGGCCTCCTTCACCAGTTTCAGGAATTCCGGCACCTTCAGCGGCTCTTCACCGCGCGCCTTGCGCTGCGCGTTCATGGCCACTTTCAGGAATTCCATCGTCGCCACGCCCGGTATCTCCATCGGATACTGGAAAGCGAGGAAGATGCCAGCGGCGGCGCGCTCGGCCGGGTCCATCTCCAGGATCGACTCGCCGTTGTAGAGGATGTCGCCTTCTGTGACCTCGTAGTCCTCGCGACCGGCAAGGATATAGGACAGCGTCGACTTGCCGGAGCCGTTCGGGCCCATGATGGCGGCCACTTCGCCCTTATTAACCGTCAGGTTCAGCCCGCGAATGATCTCGGTGCCGTCGTCGGCAATGCGGGCATGCAGGTTCTTGATCTCAAGCATTTGTTCTTCCTGAATCTTTTTGAGCGGTCAGCCGACCGAGCCTTCGAGCGAAATACCGATGAGCTTCTGCGCCTCGACGGCGAACTCCATCGGCAGCTCCTGGATGACGTCCTTGACGAAGCCGTTGACGATGAGCGCGATGGCTTCCTCTTCGGGAATGCCGCGCTGCATGACATAGAACTTCTGGTCCTCGGAAATCTTCGACGTCGTCGCCTCATGCTCAAACTTGGCGGTCGAATTCTTGGCTTCCATGTAGGGAACCGTGTGCGCACCGCACTGGTCGCCGATCAGCAGCGAGTCGCAGTTGGTGAAGTTGCGCGCGTTGGTCGCCTTGCGATGGGCCGAGACCTGGCCGCGATAGGTGTTCTGGCTGAAGCCGGCAGCGATACCCTTGGAGATGATCCGGCTGCGTGTGTTCTTGCCGAGATGGATCATCTTGGTGCCGCTGTCGATCTGCTGATAGCCGTTCGACACAGCGATCGAGTAGAAATTGCCCTGACTCTCATCGCCACGCAGGATGCAGGACGGATACTTCCAGGTGATCGCCGAGCCGGTCTCGACCTGCGTCCACGAGATCTTCGAACGATGACCGCGGCAGTCGCCGCGCTTGGTGACGAAGTTGTAGATGCCGCCTTTGCCCTGCGCGTCGCCGGGATACCAGTTCTGCACGGTCGAATATTTGATCTCGGCATCGTCGAGGGCAACCAGTTCGACGACTGCGGCATGAAGCTGGTTCTCGTCGCGCTGCGGCGCGGTACAGCCTTCAAGATAGGAAACGTAGGCTCCCTCTTCCGCGATGATCAGCGTGCGCTCGAACTGGCCGGTGTTCTTCTCATTGATGCGGAAATAGGTCGAGAGTTCCATCGGGCAACGAACGCCCTTCGGCACGAAGACGAAGGAGCCGTCGGTGAAAACCGCCGAATTCAGCGTGGCGTAATAGTTGTCCGAGGTCGGCACGACCGAGCCCAGATATTTCTTCACCAGCTCCGGATGTTCACGGATGGCTTCCGAGATCGAGCAGAAGATGACGCCGGCCTTGGCCAGCTCTTCCTTGAAGGTGGTGACGACAGAAACCGAGTCGAACACGGCGTCGACCGCGACACGACCGGATTTGTAGACGTTGTCGCTGCCGTCCTCGTCGGCCAACCCGTCGACCGGAGCTTTTTCCTTCTGCACGCCGGCGAGGATCTCCTGCTCCTTGAGGGGAATGCCGAGCTTCTCGTAGACCTTCAGCAGTTCCGGATCGACCTCGTCCAGCGACTTCGGCCCGGACTGGTTCTTCGGCGCCGCGTAGTAGTGAATGTCCTGGAAGTCGATCTTCGGATATTCGACGCGCGCCCAGGTCGGCTCTTCCAGCGTCAGCCAGCGGCGATACGCTTCCAGACGCCATTCCAGCATCCACTCCGGCTCGCTCTTCTTTTCGGAGATGAAACGAATGATGTCTTCCGACAGGCCTTTTGGCGCCTTGTCGGTCTCAATCGTTGTCTCGAATCCATACTTGTATTGGTCGACGTCGATCTTTCGGACTCGATCGATCGTCTCCTGCACGGCAGGCATAAGCGTTCTCCATCCATGCCGAGGTCAAGGCCCGGCCGTTTTCAAACTATGGCACCGCCGGTCCGATACGGACCGTGCTTGGCGGCGTAAGTTCCATATAGTGCGCTCCGGCCAAGAAAACACCCGGCCAACAGGAACACACGGCTCTACCAGGCCGAAGCCTGAATTCTTCCCGCCTTCAGGCGGCTCTTTCCCGCGCGGCGCGGCGGGCGGCAATCCCGGCCAGCGCCTTGCGAAACCGTTCGACGTCCTCGGCGGTCGTGGCGGCACCGATCGATACGCGCAGCGCTCCACTGTCCTCGTCATGGCCCATCGCCTTCAGCACATGGCTCGGCCCGATCTTGCCGGACGAACAGGCAGAACCTGCCGACAGCGCGACACCCGCCAGATCGAAGGCGATCTGCGCCGTCTCGGCCTTGGTGCCCGGAATAGCGAAGAACGTCGTGTTGGCAAGGCGTTCGACGCGCTTTCCAAAAATTTCAGCGTCCGGCACCAGTTCGGTCACGATCGCCTCAATGGCATCGCGTCGCTCCCGGACCGCCTCAATACCGCCAAGAGCAGTGAGCGCCTCGCGCGCAGCCGCGCCGAAACCGGCAATGGAGGCAAGGTTCTCTGTGCCGCCGCGATGGCCCTTCTCCTGGCCACCGCCGGCAACCAGTGGGGCCGGCATCATCAGGTCGGAAGCGGCGACGATGGCACCGACGCCCTTCGGGCCGCCGATCTTGTGCGAGGAGAGAATCAAATAATCGGCATAAGGCACTGACATATCGATCGGAAAGCGCCCCGTCGCCTGCACCGCATCCACGATCAGGACGCCGCCGGCCGCTTTCACGATCGCAGCGATCTCGCCGATAGGCTGGATGACACCGGTCTCGTTGTTGGCAGCATGGATGGCGATCAGAGGCAGGCCTGCGGCTTTGTCATGACTTGCGAGCGCCAGCGCCAAAGCACCGAGGTCGACGATGCCGTCTGACGTCACGCCAATGCGCGAGATCTTTTCTGGAGTGAAACGACCGCCATTGAGCAGGCAAGGATGTTCAGCCTTGGAAACATAAAGGCGCGCCATGCGCAGCGCCGCACGACCCATGCGCCAGTCGGGAGAGAGCAGTGTTATCGCCGCCTCTGTAGCACCGGAGGTGAAGACGACATGGTCGGGCTTGGCATTGACCAATGCTGCCACATCGCGGCGCGCGTCTTCGATCAGGCGCCGCGCTGCACGGCCTTCGGCATGCACCGAGGAGGGATTTGCCGCATCGAGTGCCGCGACCACGGCCGCGCGCGCCGCAGGTAGCAGCGGCGCACTGGCATTGTAGTCGAGATAGGCGCGAGGCTCGGCCATTTTACCCGGTGTTTTCCCTTCAAAACCCGCTCTCGCAAAGAGAAGCGTTATTTCCTTGAAATTCCAAGGCCAGCCGTCCTATTACGCGGCTTGCGGCAGCAATGGCAGAGCCTTACATCTCGGCCATGCAGTTTTGAACAGTTCTAAACTAGCTTCTAGGTAGACGCTCGCCTTGCGTCAAGCTTGGATTGGGGCCGAAGCGGGAATTGTTCAAACGCCATAAAGCGTACACCAGGAGTTATTCATGCCAGAGGTCATTTTCGCCGGTCCGGCCGGCCGCCTTGAAGGTCGCTACCAGCCTTCCAAGGAAAAGAGCGCGCCGATCGCCATCGTCCTGCATCCGCATCCGCAGTTCGGCGGCACGATGAACAACAAGATCGTCTACGACCTCTTCTACATGTTCCAGAAGCGCAATTTCACCACACTGCGCTTCAATTTCCGCAGTATCGGCCGCAGCCAAGGCGAGTTCGACCACGGCACAGGCGAACTTTCAGACGCCGCAGCCGCGCTCGACTGGGTACAGTCGCTACATCCCGACTCCAAAAGCTGCTGGGTGGCCGGCTATTCCTTCGGCGCCTGGATCGGTATGCAGCTTTTGATGCGTCGCCCGGAAATCGAAGGTTTCATCTCGGTGGCACCGCAGCCCAACACCTACGATTTCTCCTTCCTGGCGCCCTGCCCGTCGTCAGGCCTGATCATCCATGGCGATGCCGACAAGGTGGCGCCAGCCAAGGACGTGCAGGGGCTGGTCGACAAGCTGCACACCCAGAAGGGCATCACCATCACTCAGAAGACGCTTCCGGGCGCGAACCACTTCTTTGCCAATGACGCTGAGTTGCTGATTGAGGAATGCGCGGATTATCTCGACCGCCGTCTCGCCGGCGAACTGGCCGACCCGCGCCCGAAGCGGTTGCGCTAGAACATACTGCCGGCGCCGGCAGCAGGACCGGACATGAAGATCAGACCTCATACCAAGCGCGATACCGCGCGCCTGGTCGATATCTGGCTTGCCGCCGTACGTGCCACGCATCATTTCCTGACCGAGGAGGACATCCAGTTCTTCCTGCCGAAGCTGCGCGACCAGTACATACCGGCGTTGGAGGTGTATGTCGCCGAAGGCGAAGACGGCCGGGCCACGGGATTTTCCGGACTGGACGGGGTGAATCTGGAAATGTTGTTCATTGATCCTGCCCACCACGGGCGCGGCATCGGCAAGCAACTGATCGACCATGCCGTTGCCCTCAAAGGGCGATTGAAGGTGGACGTCAACGAACAGAACCCCGGCGCGCTGGCCTTCTATCTCAAATGCGGCTTCACACAGGTCGGGCGTTCCGAACTCGATGGTTCGGGAAAACCCTTCCCGCTGCTGCATCTGGCGCAACTCGGCTGAGACAGTCGTAAATCGAGGCAAGCGCATTGCCGGAAGGCCATGTTGGCGGCAGAGTGGCCCTCAAGAAGAAGAATTTGCCTCATGTATCAGCCGCCGTATTTCAACGAGACGCGTCTTGAGGTTCTGCATGCGCTGATCCGCGCGCATCCGCTCGGATTGCTGATCTCCAACGGCGCAGACGGACCTGTTGCCGATCCCGGCTGGAGCAAATTCCAGGAAAAGTGCGTAACGGTTTTCCGTCCGAAATCACGTAAAAACAAAGAGTTATAGCGTTTCGGTGAAAACCGGAAATGCTCTAGTGCTGAACCGCCGGCTGATTATGAGCAGCATACGAACTCGAGATCGGCTCAGCTTTCGGTGTGCGCCATACGGTGCGTTTCAAACGCGGCAGCCCAATCGGATTGGAGCGGAACAGAAAGCCCAGCCGGGCACAGACGATCGCTGCCACCACCCCAAAGCCGAAGCCAAGGCCGAAGCCGATGATGGTATCGCTGGGATAGTGGGCGCCGACGAAGATCCGAGTCGAGGCAAACCACAGTCCAAGAAGCAGGAAAACGTATTTTCCGCGTGGGAACAAAAGCACCAGGATGGCGGTGACCGATCCAATGGTGGTGGCGTGACCGGACGGGAATGAGGCGAAGATCGCCTTCACCGTGAAAGGATGGAGCGAAAACGCCCCATATTCGTCGTAGAGTGCCGGGCGCGCGCGGCCGATCAAAATTTTCAGGACGATGGTAAGCAGCCCCGGCAATCCAACCGCTGCAAGTACGAAAAGCGCGACCGAGGTGCGGTTATAGACCGCGATAAGCTGCTTGCGTCCCAGGCGAGACCAATCGATTTGGTTGGCAACCAGAAGCCAACCCGCCGCTGGCCAGAGATACCATTCGCCAAGACCGAGAGGCGTCGACATCTCCGCCACTGCTTTGAATGCCGGAGGCCAATCACAAACCGAAGCACGATCCAGGAAGATTGCCGCCAGTCCGGCCAGAAGGCTGCAGCCGAGCGTCCAGGACAGCCAGAATATGCGATCATACCGGGCCGGCCGCTGGCGGAAGCGACGGCCAATCACGGCGAATGTGCCGGCCGTATTCGACCAACTGCGCGCAAGCATGCGCTGGAAGAGCGGCCCCGACGGCGCGCCAGCATCCTTCATGATATGCCCCTTACCCCAGTTCCGCCACATCGCGGCAGCAACACATCGGTAGAGTGACGCTATCATGACAGATCATCAAGGTCTGGCTAATGAATGATCAAGGATTGGCGACCCGGTAGAGGCCGAGCGCCAATTTGTCACCGGACGAGTAGTTGGTGCCGTCGATTTCCGTCAGGCGCGTTGCCGTCTTGCCTGAACCGGCCAGCGCCGATTGCAGCGCGGCCTCATCGGCAACGGGGACTAAAGCCAGCGCGCAGTTCGGGTCTGTGGCCAGATGATCCGCAGCCCCTTGCGTATCGGTCAGCTTGGTCTTGGTGCCGGCCATGAAGATCAGGCTCGGCTCGTGGTATTGCGAAGATGCCAGAACCGAATTCTCGCAGGGCTTTTTTTCCTGGATCGCAGCGACGATGCGCGGCGTCAGCCAGATCGACGTCAGGGTCGGCACGATGAGGCCGATCAACAAGGCATAGGCCGCCCCTGCGGCCGCAGCAGCCGCACCGACACGGTTCAACGAAAGCTGCGATTGGCGCGGAAACGCTAGATACCCCGCGGCGAGTGCGAAAATGGCTGCCGGAATGCTCCAGGGATTGAACGCCCCTGTCAGGTAGAGCGGTGCACCGACGGCGATTGCCGCGATACCGAGTGTGACGACAACAAGACCGAAGGCAGTCGCCCAATAGAGCCATGTCTGCCAGCGTTTCAGGGCCGCCTGCTCCGGCGACAGGGTGAGCAGCCAACCGACCAGCAGTGCGACTGCCGGATAGGCCGGCAGCACATAATGCGGCAGCTTGGTCGGCACCAGTTCGAGAAGGATCCAGAACGGTATATACCAGGCAAGACAGAAACGCAGGCGCGGGTCACCGCGCATGTGATTGAGGGCTGCCAGCCCTGCGCCAATGGCGATGAGGCTGAATGGCCACATGAACAACGAATAGGTCAGCGAATAATAGCCTGGCGGCATACCGTGCGATTCCTGACCATCGGCCACCTTGCCAACGAGATCCTTGCCGACCGCTTCCTGCCAGAAGGCGCCTCCGCTCTTCCAGGTGATCACGGCAAGCCAGGGTACGACGATGAGGGCTGTCAGCAGCAGCCCCCGGCCGGCTTTCAGCCGCGACAGCCAGCGCGCGTCGCGTTCAAAGGCTAGCAGGACCAGGATGGTGAGAAGGGACAGGGCTGGCGAGATCGGCCCCTTGATGAGAATGCCCAGCCCCTGCGCGATCCAGAACAACCAGGGCAGATATGCCGCCGACTGCTCGTTGCGGCGCGATGCGACATAGATCTGCGCCAATGCGCCTTGCGCGAGCACGCAGCAGGCGAGAAGAAAGGCGTCGGTCTTGGCGATGCGCCCCTCGAATGCAGTGGCAAAGATGGCAGCGACCACCAGGCCAGCCGCCATGCCCGCATTGGCCCCGAACAGGACGGTTGCCGTCCAGGCGGTCGCAACCGCGGCGATGGCGATGCCAAGAGCTGAAACAAGGCGATAGATCCAGATCGGCGCGTCGGCCCCTTCGCCGCTCAGCGCCACTGCCGCCGACTGCAGCCAGTAGATACCGATCGGTTTCTTGTAGCGCGATGCCTCCTGGAAGCGGATATCCAGGTAGTCGCCGCTCTCAGCCATCTGCTTGGTGGCCTGCACGAAGCGTGCTTCGTCACGATCCACGACAGGCAGGCTGGCCAGTCCCGATGCCGAAAGCACGAGGCTGAAGAGAAACAGAAACAGATATCTCCGGGTCATCTCCACGCGCCTGATCCCCTATCGAAAGATTGAACCACCGTGGACGCCCATGCCCATCAAGGTCAGTCGACCTTGCTCATGGCGGCCTTGCGCTCATTGGCGATCAGCCAGAGATTGCGGATGTAGATAAAGAGGCCGAGCCCCTGCCCGGCGATGAAAACCGGATCTCGGCGCGCTATCGCGTAGATCAAAAGCAAGGTTCCGCCTCCCAGGGAGAAGAACCAGAAGGCGATCGGCACCACCGAACGCTTGGCTCGCTCCGATGCTACCCACTGCACCACGAAGCGCATGGTGAAAAACATCTGGGCGACAAAGCCGAGCAGAACCCAGCCGTCGAACTGCTGCACGAAGACTTCGTGCAACCAGGTCAACAATTCCTGGAACACACTATCCATGCGTGATTTCCCTTGCCCTTGGCATGCGCCGACGCCGGCGCCGCAACCACCAAACCCCAAGCAGATCGGCAGCCCCCTGCAGGCCACGATCGAAGATGCCGTAGTTGGACTTGCCGTGACGGCGCGAGCGGTCGACCACGTCACGATGCACCACGCCATAGCCTTCCTGGATGACAAGCGCCGGCACGAAGCGGTGGGTACCGTCGAAGAACGGAATCTTGCGGAAGATTTCGGTACGCACGGCCTTCAGCCCACAGCCGGTATCGCGGGTCTGGTCGTGCAGGATGGCATTGCGCAGCCAGTTGGCGAAACGCGAGGCGAGTTGCTTGGCCCTGCTGTCGCGCCGCTTCAGGCGCTGGCCCTGCGCCGCGCCGACCTCGGGCCCGGCATCGCGCAGCGCATCGACCAGGATGGGAATGTATTGCGGATCGTTCTGGCCGTCGCCATCGATGGTGGCGACGATGTCGCCATGCGCAGCCCAGACACCGGAACGCACGGCGAGGCTCTGGCCGGACGACTTCTCATGGCGAATGTGACGAACCGGAAACGGCCGCGCGGCTGCTTGTGCGGCAAGAACCGGCTGAGTGTCATCGCTCGAACCGTCATCGACGACGATCACCTCGAAATCACGCCCGCTCATGGCGGCTGCGATCTCGTCGATCAGCAGAGGCAGGTTGGCCGCCTCGTTGCGGCCTGGGATAACGATGGAGATCAAGGCGTCCGCCATGGCAATCAGATCGGCCGGAACAGCTTCACGGATGTCGAGCGACGCGGTCGGCCCGACGCGTGCTCTGGAACGGCGGCGCGTCCACCGGAACGCGGGCTTTCCTTACGCCAGCGGCCAGATCGTGGCAAGCATGCGAGATGCTCCAACACCATTCACGGACGCGTGATCAGTCCGCCTGTCACAGCCTCCCGGCAGCGAGGTCGAGCCGTCCATCGAGATGCCGCTTGTCAGACCGACTGCGCAGAATTGGGGCATTCTTGACCTATATTCTTGTGATTCCAGGCCCGGCGATGCTAAAGGCCCGAAGCAGCGCCCCCAAGGGCAGCGCTGTTTTCTCGTTGTTTTCCGGAATCCTGTCATGTCCGCCTTCAAGTCCGACTTTCTGCGCGTTCTCGATGAACGTGGCTTCGTCCACCAGATCTCCGATCCGGAAGGGCTCGACGCGTTGGCCGCAAAGGGCCAGATCTGCGGTTATGTCGGCTACGACGCCACGGCGACCTCGATCCATATCGGCAACCTCATCACCGTCACCATGCTCTACTGGCTGCAGGAAACCGGCCACAAGGCGATCACGCTGATGGGTGGCGGCACATCGATGGTGGGCGATCCTTCCTTCCGCGACGAGCAGCGCAAGCTGCTGACCATCGAGCAGATCGAGACCAATATCGAGAGCATCAAGAAGGTCTACGGCAACATCCTGCGCTATGACGGGTCGAACCCCGCCATCATGGTCAACAATGCCGACTGGCTGCTGAAACTCAACTATGTCGAATTCCTGCGTGATGTCGGCCGGCATTTCTCGGTCAACCGCATGCTGTCCTTTGACAGCGTGAAGCTTCGGCTCGACCGCGAGCAGTCGCTGTCGTTCCTCGAATTCAACTACATGATCATGCAGGGTTACGACTTCACCGAACTCAGCCGGCGCTACGGAACGGTGCTGCAGATGGGCGGCTCCGACCAGTGGGGCAATATCATCAACGGCGTCGATCTCAGCCACCGCATGGGAGGACCACAGCTCTACGCTCTGACAACGCCGCTGCTTACCAAATCCTCCGGTGAGAAGATGGGCAAGTCGGCTTCAGGTGCGGTCTGGCTGAACGGCGATCTCTTCAGCCCCTATGATTTCTGGCAGTATTTCCGCAACACCGAGGATGCCGATGTCGGCCGTTTCCTGAAGATCTTCACGCGCCTGCCGCTTGGCGAGATCGCCAAGCTGGCGGCGCTTGGCGGCTCCGAGCTCAACGAGGCCAAGAAGATCCTCGCCACCGAAGTGACGGCCATCGTGCACGGGCGCACCGCAGCGCAAGAGGCTGCCGAGACGGCGCGCAAAACCTTCGAGGAAGGCGCGCTCGCTGACAATTTGCCGTCGATCGAGGTGGCAGGCTCTGAACTGGAGACCGGTATAGGCCTTCTTGCATTGGTGGTGCGGGCCGGGCTTGCAGCATCCAACGGCGAAGCGCGACGCCACGTCCAGGGCGGCGCGGTGCGGCTCAACGACGAAGCCATTACCGACGACCGGCGCTCTGTAACGCTTCAAGATCTGAGTCCGGAAAAGGTACTAAAGCTTTCACTCGGCAAGAAAAAACACATTCTGGTGCGGCCGGTCTAAGCGCGCCGACCTCACCGGAATTCGAAGATCGAGCGGAAGATGCCGGGCGCGATCACCGATAGCGGGTTGATCTGCAGGTCGGGCTTGTTGGCGCTGCCCTTCAACCGGTAGGTTACGCCGATCAGGCCACGGTCTCGGCCATTGCCCAGCAGCGCGCCAACCAGTGGCAATTCGCCAAAGATGCGATTGATGCCATAGGCCGGCATGAAGGTGCCGGTCATGTCCATATTGTCGTTCTGGTCGTAGAGCGTGCCCTGGAAGGTGGTACCGATCAGGGGGCCGCGCAGCACACCGTTCGCCACCTTGAGATAGCCGTTGCCCTTGACGATCTCCGCATAACCGCGCTCGAACTGCACGCGCGAGGTATCGATATCGGCCTTCACTGCCTGATTGAGCGAACGTTTGTCGCCGGCCGGTGTCGTCGAGACGATCGAGTCCAGCTTGGGTTCATTGACGATCTGGAAGTTGCGGGCATCGACCGTGCCGCGCATCGGCCCGTCTGCCGCGCCAGACAGCGCAACGGCGATCGCGCCTCCTTCCATATGTTTGTAGATGTCGAGAAACCGTAGCACCGCGCCCGCATCCGCCGACTTCATATCGAGCGTATGACGGCCACCTGCGGTGTTGTTGGATACATCAATAGACGCGCCGGAGCGGGCCTGTGCCTTCACCGCCAGCCCATTCACCTTCGATCCCGCGCCGCTGTAGTCGAGGGTAAAGTTCGACACGACTTCGTCGTTAAAACCCGTGAGCGCCTTCACGTTGGCAGTCACCGAGATCGCATCGCCGCCTGTGCCCTTAGTGGCACTGTCGGTATCCGAGGTGAACTGCTTGACCAGTGCACGTGCATCCAGCGCTTCGCCGTTCACCTTCACCACATAGCCCTTGCCGGAACGCTTGATGGAGACCGCGACGTCATCGCCCCGGTTAAGCTGCACGTGGGACAGGTTGGCGGAAACCAGATCGCCGTCGGAGAGCTCTACGGCGCCGCGAGCCTCGAAAGTCTTGCCATCAAGGTCGAAGTCTTTAAGCCGGGTGATCGATCCGGATTTCTCCATGGTGAAGGAAACGGTAGCCGGCACACCCGGCCCCTTGCTCCATCCAGCCCAGGGAATGCTGAGCTTGGCATTGGTCAGGTCGGCCACAACGTCCTGGTTGGCGTTGTCGCTCTTGTCGAGCTCGATTTTCATCGTGCCGGAAAGCATGGCAGAGAGGCCCGGCATCAAAGTCTGACGGATTTTGTCGTCGACCGTCAGCGTCACCTGACGGGAGCGCGGCGGCCCGTCGACTTCCAGCGGTTCGACCAGAGCGATTTCGGCGGGAATATTGTTGAGTAGCGCGTCCGCCTTCACCGTCGCACTCTTTGGGTTGACGACGATGCTGCCATCGGCGTCGGTGACCAACTGGTCGTCGATCGGCTTGGAGATAGCGAGATCTTCGTAGTCCAGCGACACCAGCCAACCGAGCTTCGACGTGTCGATGCCCTTTTGCAGCGGTATATCCGCCTTGACGTTGCCGGTGACGGTTCCCGACAACTCGTCCGGCTTCAATCCGACATGGCGCATCGCGTTGATGGGCTCGTAGGAAGCCAGTTCGGCGACAGCATCGGCATTGCCCGCGACATCGATGTTCAGTGTGCCTATGACAGGCGGGACGTTGGCATTCTTGACGGTGAGCGTGCCGTTGCTTGCAGCCACCAAACGACCGCTCGGCATGTAAACAGTGCCACTCGACAGCGAGATGTCGACATCGTTGCCGTGGAATTCGACCACGCCGTTCGCGTCGCGAATGGGCGGAATCTGCCCAGCGGTGTCGAAGCGCGACCCTTCGAGCTGGAAACGGCCGAACACCTCGTTGCGGTCGAGCGGAACCCCGTTTCCCGCCCGCCCAGGCGCCACCTGGTACTGCAAGCTGGCTTCGACGACCTTGCCGCCGAACAGATTCTCCAATACCCATTCGCGGGCGCCGCGCGCCGAGAACCAGGGCCAGAGCTGCTTGACGTGCGAAACAGGCATGTCGTGGACGTTGAGGGCCATCGAGACACCAGGCGCCTTCCCGGTAACGAATTCCACGGCTGCATTGCCCAGCACCTCGCCGGACGCACCCGATCGGACCGCGATTGTCGGAACGACGAGCTTGCGGCTTACCGTCTGGTATTCGCCAGCAATGCGCCCGATGAAGTTGAGCGCCGGTTCCGACGAGTCGACTGGCGCCAGCATCGATTTGTTGCTGACGAGGTCGAAACGATAGGACGGTTCATCACCAGCGGTACCCTGGCGGGGCTTCGGCCCAAGCGAACCTTCGATGTCGAAGTCCGAGCGACCAACCTGCAGATCGAGGCCATCGATGCCTATCTTGTTGGAACCGCGCACCAACGTCGCCTTCACCTTGGCGTCGACAGGCAGCATACCGCGCGCACCGAGATCAAGCACAGCACCCGCCAACGAGCCAGAAAGACTGAGCCGTGGCTGTACGCCACCCTCACCTTCCGCGCCTTCCAAGTGCAACGCCACCGCACCGACATTGCCACTCGCCTGCCCAACCGACTTCGAATCGGCGTTTACGGGATCGACGGTGATGTCTGCCCGAAGCGCAGTCACTTTGCGCGCCGCCGCGTCGCGGCCGGCCGATGCATCGACGGTTAGATTCCGTCCATCGATATCGAGCTTGGAGGAGAATTTGACGCCGGATGAGCCGGATTGTTCCACGGTCGCATCGGCGATCGTCACCAACTGCATGTCACCCGTTTTCGGCAGGACCACCGCAACATTGTCGAGGTCGATCAAGCGGATCGAATCCAGGCGAATGGCGTCGAGGGACTGGTGAACCGCACCGAAAACCGCATCGACCACCTTGTCGGGATCAATAAGCCCATCGGCGTTACGCAACGTTGCCGTCCACTCGCTATTGCCTTGCGACGGCATCGCATCCGCGAAAATACGTGCATCGGAAATCCGGGCGCTGGTTAGCTGCACCTCACCCGACAGAAGTGGGGCGAGCCGCACGCCGAAGCGCATGAGGCCGGCCTCGACCATCGGCCTGCCATCATTGGCGGTCAGCTTTACCTCCCGCACCTGGAGCGCCAGGAAGCTTGCCTTGTCCAATGTGATGCTGGCCGGGCCAACCGCTACGTTTACATCGACGCCAGCCATCCCTTCGATGGCGCGCTCTGCAGCCTGCCGCAAGCGTTCCGAGCCAACGCCGGTGGCGCCGATCGCATAAATCCCCGCTACGACCAAGACAAACAGCAGGCCAATGCCGAATAAAAAACGGCTCAGAAGCCGCGCACTACGACGAAATTTCGCGCGCCCGAGTGGCGGCACGGCATTGGCGGATGGCAGGGTGCGGAGATCGGCAATCTCATCGCGCCTGAACCGGATCTTCTCGGGCCTCGGGACTTCCTGATTCACCTAGTCTTCCGTCTTCAGCCCTCGGTGGCCGACGATTCCTCGCCGACACTATATCGAGCCAATGCAAAGCGCGAACGGCAAAAGCAGAATCCAGCTTTGCCTTCCATCGCGCGCCAATTTATTGAGGGTCACGCACGATGCCGCCGAAGTTATCTCTCGCGGACACCGTGGCTCGGCGCTTAGGTTCAAACAAAGGCGTGGTTATGACCGATCTCAATGTGGGCGATGTTGCGCCCGACTTCATCCTTCCTCGTGACGGCGGCAGCAGCTTCAAGCTCTCCGATTTCGCTGGCAAACCGGTGGTTCTCTACTTCTACCCGCAGGATGACACGCCGAGCTGTACAAACGAAGCGATCAGCTTTTCGCAACTCAAATCCGATTTCGAGAAAGCAGGCGCTGCGGTGATCGGGCTTTCGCCCGATAGCGTAAAGAAGCACGACAAGTTCAAGGCCAAGCACGCGCTGGAAGTCGATCTCGCCTCCGACGAAGAGCGCGAGGTGATCGAAGCCTATCATCTATGGGTGGAAAAGAAGATGTATGGCCGTAGCTATATGGGAGTGGAACGCGCCACGTTTTTGATCGGGCGCGACGGCCGTATCGCGCACATTTGGCGCAAGGTACGGGTAAAGGGCCATGCCGAAGCGGTTCTGGAAGCGGTGCAAGCTCTCTAGGTTCTCTGAGCGCCCTTGCGTCCAGTACCCAACTATGTCTGCTCGTCCCATTAAGCTGCATAGCTCCCATGAAGCAAGGCTTTATTAACCATAACAAGTGCCTAATGGGCATTGTTGGGGTAGCAAACGAAAGCCTGGTTCGGTGAGCGCAAACGGTCAGTCGGCGGTGTTCGGCAGGCGTAAGGAGCCGCATACGGTCATCATTGCCCGCGGCGATGAGATCCGGCACTTCACAGTCCGCCCCTGGATGATTGCATGCTTCGGTTCAGCCGTTGCCGCAGTTGTCATCGGCTACTTGCTGGCCACGTCCTATCTCGTTTTCCGCGACGATCTCATTGGGGCGACGACCGCTCGCCAGGCCCGCATGCAGCAGGCCTATGAGGACCGCATCTCAGCCCTACGCGCTCAAGTGGACCGAATCACCAGCCGGCAGTTGCTCGATCAGCAATTGATGGAAACCAAGGTCGGCGAATTGCTGGCGCGACAGACCCAGCTCAGCCAACGTCATGGCCGGCTTGGCCCCATCCTCGAACGCGCCGAGACCCTTGAGACGATCAGCCCTGAACCGCAAAATCCGATTCCGGCCGCCGCACCTGCTGACCAGGCCAAGTCGGAAGATCATGCAGCCCTCGTCGGCGACAAGGCGATACCAGAACTTGCCACCTTGGCCAGCCTGGGCAATTCGCAAACGCCAGCTTTTTCGCGCTGGTCTACCCGCGCTGACCTGCCCGCGGACGCCTCGTCCGCAGACCGCGCCGACAAGCTGTTCGTGGCGATCAACCAGTCTCTGCAGGCGATCGAAACCGAGCAGTTGCAGCGCGTTACCCGACTTGCCGATACAACCTACGAGAATGCCGACGCCATCAAGGGGGCGCTCCAGGCCGCCGGCCTCCCGGTCGACGATGATTTCGGCAAGGACGAAACCGACGTCGGCGGCCCGCTCGTGCCGGTCGACCGCGCGTCGCTGTTTGACACCAAGGTCAAGGAACTGGACGAGGCACTCGATCAGCTCGATCACCTTCGCAAGGAGGCGCGGCGATTGCCGCTCGCCAATCCGGCACCAGGCCGCGCCGTAACCAGCCCGTTTGGCGTGCGCACAGATCCCCTGCTCGGCACTGCGGCACTGCATTCCGGCATGGACTTCCGCATTCCGCTGGGCTCGCCTGCCCGCGCCACCGCGCCCGGCGTGGTCACTAAGGCCGGCTGGAATGGTGGTTATGGCCGCATGGTCGAGGTCGACCACGGCCAGGGCTACACCACGCGCTACGCCCATCTCAGTCGTGTGGACGTTGCCGTAGGCCAAGCCGTGAAAGCTGGCGATGTCGTCGGCCAGACCGGCTCATCAGGCCGTTCGACGGGCCCGCACCTACACTATGAAGTGCGACATGACGGCGACGCCATCGATCCGCTGCGGTTCTTGAAAGTAGGCAAGAAGGTTCAGAAGTATCTCTAGCACTGCAGAGCGGCTTCGATCGCATCTCACCTGCCCGTGACATTGTCACCGAGGCTGCTAAAATGCTCAGCAAAAAGCTGGATAAAATGGCGCGAGTGACGGGGCTCGAACCCGCGACCTCCGGCGTGACAGGCCGGCACTCTAACCGACTGAGCTACACCCGCGCACTGACGCCGCGGACTTGCCGTGACGTCGATGGCGGCTGGATAAGGGGTTCACTGTCGGGTGTCAAGCGGCCCACGAGCGCTAATTGCAGTTCATGCGAAGGTTTTTTGACACGCAGCGACAAAGCCTTGAAAGTGCCGCAGAATGGAGCACCCGTCTTCGTATTTTGCCTTGCGCAAGCGCCCTCGAACTGCTTAAAGGTCCGCCCCGAGAGGGCGATTAGCTCAGTTGGTAGAGCGCTTCGTTTACACCGAAGATGTCGGCGGTTCGAGTCCGTCATCGCCCACCATGTCCCTCGCAACTCGCTAACCCGATATGTCGTGGTTGCATGGTTCCGATTTTTCAAACGCTGCATGATTTCCGCACTATGCGAAACACCTTCAATTTAGGAAGTGTGAGCAAGAACACAGCGCGATCTGGCCCCTTGTCTTAGATGCCTGGTGGCATTAGCGGTTCCCAAATCTTGAGGGTGTCAATGTTAGCATCGCCACGCTGGCCAAGCGGGTGATTCTGCATGTACAGCTTGCTCCAGTCGAAATGATAGAACGGCCGCATGGACCTTCCCATTTTTGCCATCAATCTCGACAGCGAAGTCGATCGCTGGGAAGAGCTGGCGGGTAATGCCGGCGCCGCTGGACTTTCCTTGCGCCGTGTATCGGCGATCAATGGCAGGGCGCTGTCGACTGAGAATTGGAGCGGTGTCGACTTCGCTACTGCCAAGACGCAGAATGGGCGGGAGATCCTGCCGACAGAGTATGCCTGCTACCAGAGCCATCTTACTGCGCTGCGGGCATTCCTGGACGAAGACAAGCCATACGGGCTGATCATCGAAGATGATGTTGCTTTCGATGAGAGCACAGTGCGCCGGATCGAAGCGATCATCACTGCCGTGTCGGATTTCGATGCCATCAAGCTCACTACCCATAGGACCGGGTTGTTCGTGCGGGCCGTCACAACGACGTGCGGCGACGAGATCGGGCGCGCGCTCCATGGTCCACAAGGATCCGCAGCCGCCTATCTCGTGACAAGGCGAGGCGCGCAAAGGCTGATCTCCAAGCTCGCGACGATGACCTTGCCATGGGACATCGCTCTGGAGCGGTTCTGGGATTCCGGCCTCGAAGTCTATTCCACCCGCCGGAACATATTGAACTTCACGTCTCGCAGTGCCGTTTCCAGCATCGCGGGGCCCTCCGGAAGCTACAAAGGGGCCAGATTCTCCTGGTGGAAACGGCTGGGGACAGCCTCCTTCCGCACGAAGGATCAGTTTCGACGTTTGCATCATGTCTTTCTGCGCCCGCCCCTGTACGGCGAGGCTCCGGACTATCCAACCTCCCAACAGCATCTGCTGTGGCAAATACTGGCGACACTTCTCGTATTGGCGTTCGTATCACCGGTTTGGCGGGAAGCCGACACCTACCGCTATGCCGGGATCATCCTTTTCATGGCGGGTATCGTCCGCTGGCTGGGCAAGGATCTATGGACATACGGCAAGCCACTGATCGGCGGGGTCGGTTACCTTTGCTTCGGATGGGCCATTTATGTCTTTGCACGCCTGGCGGCGGTCTATTTTACGAGCGGTCAACTCGGTACGGCCGAGGGCGTCTATCTATTCCCGGCGTTCTACGCGACCACGGGGTTTGCACTTCTAGCCTACGTCAAGCGGCCGGCAGTGGTGGCCGCATGCTTCATGGTGGCCAGTCTTGCGTTTCTCGCCGCAGATACCAGCTATATCCAAGTTCTCCAGGGTGAGTGGCCAAAACCCTGGCTATTCAACAATACCATTCACGCCGCAATCGCGGCCGGCTTCATCTTTCTGTCCGCCATCCAGTTTGCGATCTACACCGGTCAACGCAGCGACCTGAAAGCGGGAAATAGAGTTTTTTACTGGTTGCTTTCGGCAGCCGTATTGGTGTTTGCCGTCGTCAACATTGTCGCGCTGCGCTCGAAGGGCGTCTGGCTTGCTCTTGCGGCCGCGCTCCTGTTGTTGGTCGTTTTGGCTTTGATACGCGGAAGCCGTCACCATATGTTCGTAGGCATCGGCGTGCTGGTTCTGATCCTCGTGGGTCTTTTCTTCTCCTACGGCATCCTGTCGTCGACCGCAGGGGATACTGTCGCTTTCATCGGAACGTCGATTTCGGATGTGACAACCAACGGCGTCGGCAACGCCCTCGATCATGCCATCAAAAGTGAGCTCACTCCTACTTCAGCCAAAGAGCGCCTGATGCTCTGGTCCAATGCAGTGGAGATTTGGAGACACCATCCGGTTTTCGGCGCCAGTTCCGCCTGGCTTACGGAATGGCAGAACAGGGCCTATCAAACTCAGATCTACGACGTCTTCCACAACGGCTATCTTGAAATTGCCGTGCGCTACGGCATCGTTGGATTGGCGTTCTATGCATTCCTGTTCAGTTGGGCGGCAAGACAGGTGCAGCAGGCAGCCAGAACGAAGCTCATCGAACCCGCTGCGTGGCACTGCTATATTTCCACGCTGGTTTTCTTCGCCATCACCCTGCTCAGCAATTCCAACAACCGGCTGGCAATTGGCGAGGCTTACATGTGGTTCGCCGCTGCGTTCGGCTTCTATTGTTACTATCTACGCCAGCATGCCAGACAGGTCGAACCAAGGACGTATTTTTAGCCCCTGGCTGAACGCTCCACCATCCGGGTAATTGCCAACAAAAAAGCCGGGCTCAACACCCGGCTTTTCGCAGTTCTGAACAATCAGCGCGCCTTAGTTGACGGCGTCCTTCAGGCCCTTGCCGGCGGAGAACTTCGGCACCGTGCGGGCCGGGATCTTCACTTCGGCACCGGTCTGCGGATTGCGGCCGGTCGACGCAGCGCGCTTCGAAACCGAGAAATTGCCGAAGCCGACCAGACGGACATCGCCACCCTTCTTCAACTCGCCGGTGATAACGGCAAACACCGCATCCACCGCCGACTGCGCGTCACCCTTCGAGATCTTCGCGGCATCGGCGACAGCGGACACCAGTTCGTTCTTGTTCATCAAAAATCCCTTCCATGAGAAAACCGGAACTTGCGACTCATCCGGCAGGGATTGGACTTTAGAAAGAAGTGTTCCGACAACCAAGCCAAAAGACCGACAAAAGAACGAAAAAAGCCCAGAAAACCGGGCTTTTTCACAAAAAAGCCGGGCCCAAGGCCCGGCTTTTCGTTTGTGCGGTGCACTCTTCGTCGATGCTAGTGCGCAAGCGACTTTCCGGCATCGTCGACATCGGTTGCAGCCGGCGGGCTGACCGGCTCGACCCACTCGATCGGCTCCGGCATCCGGACCAGCGCATGCCGCAGCACTTCGCCAATGCGCGAGACTGGAATGATTTCCATTCCATTCTTCACATTGTCCGGAATCTCGGCCAGATCCTTGGCGTTGTCTTCCGGGATTAGCACCTTCTTGATGCCACCACGCAGCGCAGCCAGCAGCTTCTCCTTCAGGCCGCCGATCGGCAGAATACGGCCACGCAAGGTAATCTCACCGGTCATTGCCACATCGGCCCGGACCGGAATACCGGTCAGGATCGACACGATGGCTGTGGCCATCGCGGCACCCGCGGACGGACCATCTTTCGGAGTGGCGCCTTCCGGCAGATGCACATGGATGTCGCGCTTGTCGAAGAGCGGTGGCTCGACGCCGAAATCCAGCGCCCTGCTGCGGACATAGGAGGCCGCCGCCGAGATCGATTCCTTCATGACGTCGCGCAGGTTGCCGGTGACCGTCATCTTGCCCTTGCCGGGCATCATGACACCTTCGACCGTCAGCAATTCACCGCCGACCTCAGTCCAAGCCAAGCCGGTGACAACACCAACCTGGTCGTCGGACTCCGCGCGGCCGAAACGATAGCGCTCGACACCGAGATAATCGGACAGATTGGAAGCGGTGATCTTCACCGACTTCTTTTTCGTCTTCAGGATCTCGGTCACCGCCTTGCGACCGAGCTTCATCAGCTCGCGCTCAAGCGAACGCACGCCCGCCTCACGGGTATACGTCTGGATGACAGCGCGAATTGCATCCTCGGAAACCGAGAATTCCTTCGGCTGCAGGGCATGGTCCCGCACGACCTTCGGCAGCAGGTGCCGCTTGGCGATCTCGACCTTCTCGTCTTCAGTATAGCCGGCGATACGGATGATCTCCATGCGGTCCATCAAGGGCGCAGGGATGTTCAGCGTATTGGCCGTCGTAACGAACATCACGCTCGAGAGATCGTATTCGACCTCCAGATAGTGATCCATGAACGTCGCATTCTGTTCCGGATCGAGCACCTCGAGCAGCGCCGAAGACGGATCGCCACGGAAGTCCTGACCCATCTTGTCGATTTCATCGAGCAGGAAGAGCGGATTGGACTTTTTCGCCTTCTTCATCGACTGGATGACCTTGCCGGGCATCGAGCCGATATAGGTGCGGCGATGACCGCGGATCTCGGCCTCGTCACGCACGCCGCCGAGCGCCATGCGGATGAACTCGCGGCCGGTCGCCTTGGCGATCGACTTGCCGAGCGACGTCTTGCCAACGCCGGGAGGACCGACGAGGCACAGGATAGGCCCTTTCAACTTCTTCTGACGGCTCTGCACGGCCAGGTATTCGACAATACGATCCTTGACCTTGTCGAGGCCATAGTGATCGGTATCGAGTACGTCCTGCGCGAAATTCAGGTCCTGCTTGACCTTGGAGTTCTTGCCCCACGGGATCGACAGGATCCAGTCCAGATAGTTACGCACGACCGTGGCTTCGGCAGACATCGGCGACATGGTGCGCAGCTTCTTCAGCTCCGCCTCAGCCTTTTCCCGGGCTTCCTTGGTCAGCTTGGTTTTCTTGATGCGCGCTTCGATCTCGGCGGCCTCATCGCGACCGTCCTCACCCTCGCCAAGCTCCTTCTGGATCGCCTTCATCTGCTCGTTGAGGTAGTACTCGCGCTGCGTCTTCTCCATCTGGCGCTTGACGCGCGAGCGAATGCGCTTCTCCACCTGCAGGACGGAGATCTCAGCCTCCATGAAGCCCATCGCCTTCTCGAGACGCTCCTTGACGGAGAGCGTGGCGAGCATTTCCTGCTTCTCAGGAATCTTGATGGCAAGATGTGAGGCGACCGTGTCGGCGAGCTTGGAATAGTCGTCGATCTGGCTGGCCGCGCCAACCACCTCAGGTGAGATCTTCTTGTTCAGCTTGACGTAGTTCTCGAAGTCCGAAACCACGGAACGCGCCAGCGCTTCGACCTCGACTTCCTCTTCATCCGGCTCGGCCAGAACGCTGGCCTTAGCCTCGTGGTAGTCGGTACGATCAGTGAAGGTCACGATCTTGGCACGCGCCACGCCCTCGACCAGCACCTTCACGGTGCCATCGGGAAGCTTCAGCAACTGCAATACGTTGGCGAGCGTGCCGATGTCGTAGATCGCATCAGGCTCGGGATCGTCATCGGCGGCATTCATCTGGGTGGCAAGCAGGATCTGCTTTTCCTGGCCCATCACTTCTTCAAGCGCCTTGATCGATTTCTCACGCCCAACGAAGAGCGGAACGATCATGTGCGGGAACACCACGATGTCGCGAAGCGGAAGAACCGCAAAGGCGCCGTCGCCGGTAGCCTTGGATATTTTGGCCATTGTCCAACCTTTCCTTCGCGATCGCCTTTGGCCAATCGCGAATCTCATATTAACGACCGCGGACCATTCCGCCTACCACCGATTGTGACGGGAGTTTTGCAGCACAGAATTCGGCCCGTGGCCTTCGACTGTTAAGTGGATAAGACACCGGCAAAGATCAAGGTCCATCTTCACCTGCCTTTAGTGCTAGGCAGCACCGTCTGCGGTATCCTTATCCACGAAATGGAAACGGCGCCGAGCGGCGCCGTTTCAACCTTGAAAAAAGGCACGTCAGGCGCTGACGTTGCCCTTCTTTTCCTTCTGCTCGGAATAGATGTAGAGCGGCCGGGCATTGCCCGAAACCACCTCTTCCGAGATCACAACTTCGCGGACGCCTTCGAGAGCCGGCAGCTCGAACATCGTGTCGAGCAATATGGCTTCCATGATCGAACGCAGACCACGTGCGCCGGTCTTGCGCTCGATGGCGCGCTTGGCGATCGCCGAGAGCGCGTTCTCGTGGAAGGTCAGATCCACGCTCTCCATCTCGAACAGGCGCTGATACTGCTTGACCAGCGCATTCTTCGGCTCAGTCAGGATCTGGATCAGCGCCGGTTCGTCGAGATCCTCGAGCGTTGCCAGCACCGGCAAACGACCGACGAATTCCGGGATCAGGCCGAACTTCAGCAAATCCTCAGGCTCGACCTGGCGGAACAGATCGCCCGTGCGGCGATCTTCCGGCGAGGCCACCGTCGCACCGAAGCCGATCGAGGTCTTGCGGCCACGGTCGGAAATGATCTTGTCGAGCCCGGCGAACGCGCCACCGCAGATGAACAAAATGTTCGCGGTGTCGACCTGCAGGAATTCCTGCTGCGGATGCTTGCGGCCGCCCTGCGGCGGCACCGAGGCAACCGTGCCTTCCATGATCTTCAGCAGCGCCTGCTGGACACCCTCGCCCGACACGTCGCGGGTGATCGAGGGGTTGTCCGACTTGCGGCTGATCTTGTCGATCTCGTCAATGTAGACGATGCCACGCTGGGCGCGCTCGACATTGTAGTCGGCCGACTGCAGCAGCTTCAGGATGATGTTCTCGACATCCTCGCCGACATACCCGGCCTCGGTCAGCGTCGTGGCATCAGCCATGGTAAAGGGAACGTCGATGATGCGGGCGAGGGTCTGGGCGAGCAACGTCTTGCCGCAACCGGTCGGGCCGATCAAAAGGATATTCGACTTCGCCAGCTCGACGTCGTTGTTCTTCCCGGCATGCGCGAGGCGCTTGTAGTGGTTGTGGACAGCCACCGACAGCACGCGCTTGGCGTAAGGCTGACCGATGACGTAGTCGTCCAGCACTTTCAGGATTTCCTGCGGTGTCGGCACGCCTTCGCGCGACTTCACCATCGAGGTCTTGTTCTCCTCGCGGATGATGTCCATGCACAATTCGACGCATTCGTCGCAGATGAACACCGTCGGCCCGGCAATCAGCTTGCGCACCTCGTGCTGGCTCTTGCCACAGAAGGAGCAATACAGGGTGTTCTTGGAGTCACCGCCGCTGTTGCTGACCTTACTCATCGTCCCAGTCCTTTCATGGGCACCCGCCGATGGTTTGGCGTTTGGCACACTTACTTATCTATCGCGGGAATCCGCGCCGGCCAGTGGTCTGGCTCCTGCAACGCATTCCGTACGAAACACAAATCAGAAAACGTGGCAATGATTCCCGCAGCCCCACGGAAAGCTAAGCCGCCGAAAATCAACATAGCCTTAACGTAGGCAATCGTCGCCGTCGAGGAAACAGCCAATTGTGGCTGAAATGCCGCAAACCACACCAAAAGCGTGGTCTGCCGCCGACAACTGACAATTTAGTTTGGCCCAATATCAGCCTGCGGTCGTTTCCGCCGCTTCGCGGCTCTCGATGACCTTGTCGATGAGACCGAAATCCCTGGCCTCGTCGGCAGTCATGAAATGGTCGCGGTCGAGCGTCTTTTCAATGGTCTCGTAGTCCTTGCCGGTATGCTTGACATAGACCTCGTTCAAGCGGCGCTTCAGCTTGATGATGTCCTGGGCGTGGCGCTCGATATCCGAAGCCTGGCCTTGGAAGCCGCCGGAAGGCTGGTGCACCATGATGCGGGCGTTCGGCGTGGCGAAGCGCATGTCCTTGTGGCCAGCGGTGAGCAACAGCGACCCCATCGAGGCGGCCTGACCGATGCAGAGCGTCGAGACAGGCGGCTTGATGAACTGCATGGTGTCATAGATCGCCATGCCGGAGGTTACCACGCCGCCCGGCGAGTTGATGTAGAGGTTGATTTCCTTCTTCGGGTTCTCGGCTTCCAGGAAAAGCAGCTGCGCGCAGACCAGCGTCGCCATGCCGTCTTCGACCGGACCGGTGATGAAGATGATGCGCTCCTTCAGGAGGCGCGAGAAGATATCGTAAGCCCGTTCACCGCGATTGGTCTGTTCGACCACCATCGGAACGAGGTTCATGTAGGTTTCGATGGGGCTCTTCATAAATGGTCCCTTGCCTGGATGGGATATCCGCGCCGGATGGGCGGAATCGATACTGACGGTCGTTTCCGTAGATAGGATGCCCGCTCACCCTAGCGCAAGACCGCAGCGCCTAGCCATCCGGTCAGAGCATTTTCCGATACATCCCGCCGTTAACGAATTTTAAAGAATTCGCTTTTCCGGCCATCTCCGTCCGCTAAAGTTGAAGCGAGCGGCGTCAGTTCGCGTAAAAAGGGGTGGCATATGTTGAAGAAGCAGCTTTTGCTGGCTGTGTCCGCGCTGATCATGCTCGGCACCGCCTCCGAAACAGTGGCGGGCGGCCGCGCGGTCGAATGCTACGAACCGTATCGGACCCGTCCTGTCTACGACACGATCTATGGAGAAGAGCAGGTCAGCCCAGGATACAGCCGGGTGGTGAGGACGCCTCCGATCTACGGCACGCGTCAGCGCGCCGTGCTGATCCGGCCGGAACGCGTCACCTATGAAGTGATCCCGGCGGTTGTCGATACCAGATATCGGACCATACAGGTCTCAGATGGAGGCTACGGCTGGGAGTGGCGCTGGATCAACGGCCGCCGCGTCCTGTGCAAGATCAAATACAAGCCGCGCTACGAAAGGGTGGCCGAAACCGTCGTGATCCAGCGGGAATCCCACCGCCGCGTCGTCATCCCTGCGGAATATGGGTACGAGACCGAGCAGGTCGTCATCCAGCCGGGATCCGAGCGCGTGCTGGAGGTGCCGCCGAGCTATCGACAGGTCGCGCGCCGCGTGATGGTCTCCGAGGGCCAGACCGGCTGGCGCCGCGTGCACATTCCACGGCACTGTCAATACTGAGTAGGCAGCTTGCCGACAAGCCGGGGCATTTGCTCCGGCTTTGTCGACAGCCAAGTGAATGACCGCGCTCAAACCAGCCAACGGAACGCGCGGCGCAGGAACGCCTGCCCGTCCCGCGTTATCGGGTCGCCATGAGCCATCAACACGTTGTCCGCAGGCCAGGCCAGGATTTTCTGAATTGAGGCACGTGCCGCCCGCCTGTCCGTGAATGCGATCCGAAATTTGCGGGGCACGGACGCCTCGGCACCGATCATCAGATCAAGCCCCGCCACGACCGCGCGCCAGCCAGAGAACCAGCCGGGTTTGAATTGCTGGATCAGATCGCAGAAGAGAGCGGTACGGCTCGCCAGGTGAAAAAACACGATTTCGGTTGTGATGAGATTTCCGCCAATGACGACTTGCTTCACATCCGTGTTCCAGGCTGGCTGGCCGATGTCAGCGAGGTCCCCGTCAAACAGGATATCGGGTCGTTTCTCGCGCAATCCAGGCGGGGCGTAGGTCTTCGCTTGCGGAAAGGCGCGCTGCCAGTCACCAAGAAACAGGTGATGCAGCGAATTGGGTGGGACGAGATAACCTACCTCGCCCAACGCGCTGACCGCGGCATGCAATTCAGCGGAAAGAGCAATCGGCGACCAGATGAACAGTTGGTTCCCGGACAGACGAATGACAGCCTGGCGCGTCGGATAGTGAAAACCGGCCGCGGCTGTTACGATCAGCCCCTCGGCAAGCCAGATTTCAGGGCCGAACCGCGTCAGGATGGAAGCCACGACATCACCAATATTTACAGATGAGTAAATTTACACATATGTATAAAAAATGCCAAGCTTGAAGCGCACGGAGCGATCCAGAAATCTGATCCTCGACGCAGCCGACAGGGCGTTCCGGGAATTCGGGTTTGAAAACACCTCGGTCGAGGATATCGCCGGGCGCGCCGGTTTGACCCGCAAGACTGTCTACAATCTGTTCGGCTCGAAGGAGGACATCGCCTTCAGCCTCATCGCTCGCGTAGAAGCCAACGATGCCGGCTACCGCGAGCTGATGACGCGCAACATGAACGTCACCGAATTGCTGGAGCAGGTTCTGACGGACAGCGCGGGCTGGTGCATGGCCAACCCATCACTGGCACGCCTGGCGCTTGCGCCTTCCCTACGACCATCCCTGGAGCCACCGTCCGAACGCCCCTCTTTTCAGGGGCTCGTCCGGGATATTCTTGCTCTTGGACAGCAGCAGGGCCTTGTCCGCAAGGACGAGGGAGCAAACTACATGGCGCTGGTCCTGCTTGGGATCTATGGCCAGGCGATGCTGAACTCCCTCGCGGGAGACGCGTTCGATCACAATCAGGTGCGCCGACTTATCCGTATCGTCGTCGAGGGCATCGGCGACCGATCGTAGGCCTGCATCCGCGCTTGACGGTCAAGGACGGCTGCGGTAGCCGTCTACCTGCAGTCGCCTTTATAGCGCTGCCGTAGGCGTTACCGTCATCCAACGCGCCTTTTCGAGAAGGTCCCAGCTGGGAGATCTCGATCACGAAGGCGCAACGGTATGTCCATTTTTCCTGCTCAGCGGCTGCTGGTCCGCTCGACACACTGCCTTGGCAAGCGCGCTCTTGCCAAGATGCATGCTGTCCTGCCGCTCACAGCCAGGCTCCCCGTCCGCCTTTCTCAACAAGCACCTGAAAGGCAAAATCCATGAAAATGACTGGCAACACAATCCTCGTCACCGGCGGCACCAGCGGTATCGGCCGCGCGTTGGCCGAGGCTTTCCACACGCGCGGCAACCGCGTCATCATCACAGGGCGGCGGCAGTCGCTGCTCGATGAAATCACGGCAGGCCGGCCGGGTTTGTTCGGCATGTCGCTCGATGTCACCGACCAAGCTTCGCTCTCTCGCCTCACCGCTGACATCCGTGCCCATTTCCCCGACCTCAACATGCTCATCGCCAATGCCGGCATTTCGCGGGCAGAAGATATGACCGCCGACGGTTGGGATGCCTCAGATGCCGAGGCGATCATCGAGACCAACATCCTGGGCATCTTGCGTGTGACAGCCGCGCTGCTGCCGACGTTGAAGGGGCAAACCAACACGACGATCATAGCTACCAGTTCGAACCTTGCCTTCGTACCTCGGGCCGACTTCCCTGCCTATTGTGCCAGCAAGGCATTCCTGCACTCCTGGTTGCAATCGCTGCGGCATCAGCTCCGCAATGTGCCTGTGGAAGTGCTCGAACTCGCGCCGCCCTATGTGCAAACGCAACTTACAGGCGTCCGGCAAGCGACCGATCCACGCGCCACGCCCGTCGATGTCTATGTCTCGGAGGTGATGCATCTGCTGGAACAGGAGGAGCATCCCAGAGGTGAAGTGCTGGTCGAACGCGACCGCGCGCGGCGGTGGGCCGAACGCGATGGCCTCTACGAAGCAACCTTCGCAGCCATGAATCCCACTTAACAGCGGGACGGTGCGAGGTACCTTCTCGCCTGACGCCAGGAGCGGGAAGAATGCTGATCGACATACAGCCGGGCCGTTGGTCCGGCTTGTTGTCGATTACCACTCGTGCGCCGCTGCGCCGACCAGCGCCCATCCAACGGTTGCAGGCGCGAGAAAGGCAGGCCGCAAAAGTAATATTCACATTTGTTCAGCTCTTAGCCAGCGCTTCAGCGCTCCGATGTCGCCATCGCCCACCGCATGGGCGACGCGCCGGCCAACTGCTGCACCGAACTTGTAGCCGTGACCGGAACAGGCCGAAACAATCAGGCATTTGCCTTTTTCGCGCGCCAGGAATTTCTCGTCGGCGGTGAAGGTGTAGGCGCAGGTCACGACGTCGGTGACCCGGTATTCCTTGATGCGGGCGATCGGCGGCGAAAACCGATCGCGGATCTGTTCGCCCTCCCCCGGTATCGGCACCCGGTTCCTGTCAGCATCGTCGGTCGGCACCTTGTGCAGACCCGAGCCGAACTTCATACCGGCACCGCGCGTCAGCGGAATCATGTAGCCGTCGGTCTTGCCGCCGACATCGAGGATGATGGGCGCGGCTTCCCAGGCAGATCGAAGGTCGGCAGGTGGTTCCACATAGGCGAGCGCGGTGCGATAAGTCTTCAACTCATCGCCCAGTTCCGGAAACAGCTTCAGAACCCAGGCTCCGGCGGTGACGATCACGCGGTCTGCATGCAGGCTCTCGCCATTGGCGAGCGTCACCCGTCCGGCTTCGGCGTCTACCGCGACCACCTTGGAATTTTCGCGCACATCGGCGCCGTGCGCACGCAGCCATTTCGCCAGCCCCGCCGCGATCTTGCGGCAATGCAGCGCGCCACCGTCCGGTGAAAAATAGGCATAACGAAAGGTGCCGGCTTCCAGGAAGGGCCAGCGCTCAACCGCAGCGTCGGGCGTCAGAAGTTCGATCGGCCAGCCGCCAGCCTCCATGCCTTCCCGATATTCTTCCGCCTCGTCGCCCGGTTCACGCGAGACACACAGGAAACCGCGATGATCGAGATGGTCTTCGCCGACGTCGCTCCACAATTCTTCCCAGGCGGCATAGGCCTCGCTGATCAGTTGGCCATAACCTGTGTCCGCACGATAGGCGCGACGAATGATGCGATGATGATCTCCCGAAGCAGCCAACGGATTAGGAATAGGCCCTTGTTCCAGAAGGATGACGCTGTGTCCGGCCTTGATCAGCGACCATGCTGTTGAGAGGCCGGCAATGCCGGCGCCGACGACGATGACGTTCATATTGGCAACAGTCCTCTCATGCGGGAAGGTAACATCAGTTCACAACCCCGGGGCGTTTCTTGCAACATCGTCTTGTCCGCATCGACTGTTCCGAAATCACCGATTTGCACGGTCTTTTTGCCGAAACCTTTGGCTTCCCAGATTTTTACGGCCACAACTGGGATGCCTGGATCGATTGCATGTCGCATCTGGACGAACCAGATGCTGGCCTTTCGACCATCCATGTGGAAAAAGGCGGCATCGTCGTCATTCAGTTGGAACAGGCTGAGGCGCTCAAACGCAACCAACCGGATTTGCTCGTTGCCTTGTGCGAAAGCGCGGCCTTCGTGAACTGGCGACGCATCGAGGCCGGCGGTGATCCGATACTGTGCCTTTCCTTTGCAAGCTGAGACAGACTTATGCCGACCAAGCCAGCCTATCTCTCATTCGACCGGGCCAGCCGCCATGTCAGCCTCGACCCACACGAGCCGGCGTTTGTACAGGATCCTTATGATGCCTATGCCTGGCTGCACGCCAACAGCCCGGCCTTTTTCTGGAAGGAATTCGGCTTCTGGTGCGTAGGCGGCTACGACACGGTCAACGGCCTGCTGCGCGACCGCCGATTCGGCCGTCAGAACCCGGCCGGCATTCCAGACAGCCGTGGCCTCGACCAGGATCGCAGCCATTTGACCGCCTTCGACACCATCGAAGCCAACTCCATGCTGGAGTTGGAGCCACCAGTGCACACAAGGCTGCGCACGCTGGTCAACCGTGCCTTCGTCTCGCGCCAGGTGGAGCGGCTGCGGCCACGCGTGGAAGCGCTAGCGAACGAACTGATCGATCGTTTCGAGCCCGGCGAACCGGTGGACCTTTTGCCCTCCTATGCCGCGCCGTTGCCGATCACCATCATCGCCGAGATGCTCGGCGTGCCAGTCGAGATGGGGCCGCAATTGCTCGCCTGGTCGCACCAGATGGTCGCCATGTACATGCACGGCCGCACCCGCGAGACCGAGGATACGGCCAACCGAGCGGCGCGCGAATTCGCCGATTTCCTGCGTGGCTACGTCGCCGAACGGCGCAAGCAGCCAGGCGACGATCTGCTGTCGCTGCTGATCTCTGCCCAGGAAGACGGCCAGAAACTGACGGAAGACGAACTGATTTCCTCAACCATTCTGCTGCTCAATGCCGGCCATGAGGCAACCGTGCACCAGACCGGTAACGCCGTGCGCTCGATCCTGGTCCAGGGCGGCGATCCCCGCCGCTTCTTCACGTCGCCGGAGGCGACCGCTGCAACTGTCGAGGAATGCCTGCGTTACGACGCACCGCTGCACATGTTCACCCGCTACGCCTATCAGGAGATCGAGGTTGTACCGGGAGTGATCATAAAGCCGAACGAGCAGATCGGCCTTTTGCTCGGCATGGCCAATCGCGACCCTGCCGCCTATGCGGGGCCCGGCGCCTTCGATCCACAGCGCGGCGACCAGAAAAATGTCTCCTTTGGTGCCGGCATCCATTTCTGCATCGGAGCGCCATTGGCCAGACTGGAACTGCAGATCTCGTTGAAGACGCTGTTCGAGCGCCTGCCGACGCTGCAGTTCGCCGAGGAGCCACAATTTCGCGACACCTACCACTTCCACGGGTTGGAGAAACTCAGCGTTCGCACCTGAACCCTCCTCGCATAGGCACTGTGTGAAGTTGCGCACGCCGGGGCTGCCGTTCCGTGCTATTCTGCGCTTTTCGCAGGCATTGTTTCGCATCGTACGTCTCGATGAGGGTGAGCGTGCACCATGCGGCAGGACAAGTATCTGCTCGGCCGTGGTCCGGCAGAGCAAGCAAGGCTGAAGCGGCAGATCGCCAACCTGGCTCCGGATTCCGACGCGCATCTCGAACGCGTCGGCATCAAGCCGGGTGAGCGGGTGATCGATCTCGGCTGCGGCCCGGGTGGCGTGCTTCACCTGCTCGGCAAGCGGGTCGGTGTGACTGGTTCGGTACTCGGTCTCGAGCGCAGCCCGCATTTCGTCGATATGGCGCGCCGCTTCGTGGCCGATCATGCGCTCCCACAAGTCGAAGTGCGTGAGGGCAATGCCTACGACACGGGATTGGAACGCGGCTCGTTTGACGGCGCACATATGCGACTGGTCCTGGTCAATGTGCCGGAGCCGCATCGCATCGTACGCGAGATGGTAGCGCTGGTGCGGCCGGGCGGCTGGATCGCCAGCTTCGAGGCGGATTTCGTCGCCCATTTCTGCGATCCGCCGCTACCAGCCTGGGAGCGGCTGCTGAATGCCTACGTCGCTTATTCAGAAGCGCAAGGCATCGATCTGTTCATTGGTCGTCGCTCGCATCGCCTGTTCCGCGAAACGGGCCTCACCAACATACACGTCGATGCCGTCTACCATGTCTATCCGCCCGGACACGACCGCCGGCCAATGCTCCACGAATTCATCAACAACGTGCGCGACAAGATGATCGACCAAGGCTTCGTCGCACAGGATGACCTCGAAACAGACATGGCCGCGCTTGAGACCCATCTGGCGAACCCTGACGTTCTGGTCACCTCGCACACCTTCTTCAGGCTGTCCGGCCGAGTGCCGGGATAAGTGACGGCGTCAGAGCTTGATGACGTATTCCTTGCGAGTCGTTTCAAGCACTTCCCAGCTTCCCTTGAAGCCGGGTCTGAGCACGAAACTGTCGCCGGCACGTACGGTGCGCACCTCGCCACCCTCCTCCGCGATCACGGAGACGCCAGCGAGGATGTGGCAGAACTCCCATTCGTCATAGGCGATGCGCCATTTGCCTGGCGTCGATTCCCAGATGCCGGCGTAGAGGATGCCGTCGCGTTCCTCGGCATTCCAGGTGCGGAATTTCGGATCGCCCGAGACCAGGCGATCCGGTGCCGGCGCGCCATGCTCCGGCTCGATGCCATCGGTGGAAACGGTGAGGAATTTCGGCTCGCTCATGAAAAAGGCTCCGGTCTGATCCGGAGCCTTCTGTGCCATGCCGTTCAGACTTTGGCGAGCGCCTGTTCGAGATCTGCGACGATGTCATTGACGTCCTCGATGCCGACCGAGAGACGCACCGTGTCCGGCCCGGCACCGGCTGCAACCTTCTGCTCGTCGGAAAGCTGGCGATGAGTGGTCGAGGCTGGGTGAATGACCAGTGACTTGGTATCGCCGATGTTGGCGAGATGCGAGAACAGCTCCAGCGCCTCGACGAATTTCACGCCGGCGTCATAGCCGCCCTTGAGACCGAAGGTGAATGCCGCGCCGGCGCCCAGCGGCGAATACTTCTTCTGCAGTGCGTTGTTCTTGTCCGTAGGCAGGCCTGGATAGGATACCCAGGACACTTTCGGATGGTTCGCGAGCCAGGCCGCCACCGTGGCGGCATTGTCGCAATGGCGCTGCATGCGCAGTGGCAGAGTTTCCAGACCGGTCAGGATCAAGAAAGCGTTGAAGGGGGAGATCGCCGGACCGAAATCACGCAGGCCGAGCACCCGGGTTGCAATAGCAAAGGCGAAATTGCCGAAGGTCTCGTGCAGCACCATGCCGCCATATTCGGGGCGCGGCTCGGACAGCATCGGATATTTGCCGGATTTAGACCAGTCGAAGGTGCCACCATCGACAATGACGCCGCCGATGGAGTTGCCGTGACCGCCGATGAACTTGGTCAGGGAATGCACGACGATATCAGCGCCATGCTCGATCGGCCGCATTAGATAAGGTGTGGCCAGCGTGTTGTCGACGACCAGCGGAATGCCATGCTTTCGAGCGATGTCGCCCAGTTTTTCGATGTCGACGAATTCACCGTTCGGGTTCGCCAGGCTCTCGGCGAAGATGAATTTGGTGTTGTCGTCTATCTGCTTTTCGAAGGTCGAGATGTCATTGGTGTCGCCCCAGCGCACCTCCCAGCCGAAATTCTTGAAGGCATGGCCGAACTGGTTGATCGAGCCGCCATAGAGCCGGCGCGCGGCGACGAAGTTCTCGCCGGATTTCAGCAACGTATGCGCGATGAGAAGCTGTGCGGCATGGCCTGATGCCACGGCAAGCGCGGCCGTGCCGCCTTCGAGGGCAGCGACGCGCTCTTCCAGCACCGCCTGGGTCGGGTTCATGATGCGGGTGTAGATGTTGCCGAAAGCCTTCAGGCCGAACAGCGAAGCAGCATGGTCGGCATCGTCGAAGACATAGGACGTGGTTTGATAGATCGGCGTGGCGCGAGCGCCCGTGGCCGGATCGGGTTTGGCGCCGGCGTGAACCGCGAGCGTGTTGAAACCGGGTGCGCGCTGGCTCATCGTAAACCTCCTCAAATCGCCCAAAAAATCGCCGGGCATTCTTGGGCGAGCCGCGCGTCGAATGCAAAGAAGATTTTGCCTGCCCAGCGCTATTTTTCAAACCCACAGCCAAAGTTTCGGCAAAACCGTGGAAAATTGTTGCTCGCTACTTCTGGCGAACCCCAAAACTCTGGAAACCTTGGCGCATGATGGGCTTCTTGGAGGAAAGCACGCCGGAATTGACGCCGTTCCAGCCGATCTCACCAGAGAGACGGCCATACTCGATCTTGGGGCAGCGATTCATCACCACCTTGATGCCCGCAGCCTCCGCCTTTGCTGCCGCTTCGTCATGGCGCACGCCGAGCTGCATCCAGATCACCTTGGGCAAGGGGTTAAGCGCCAGAGCCTCGTCGACGATGCCCGGCACAGCGGCCGGCGCGCGGAAGATGTCGACCATGTCCACCGGCTCAGGAATATCGGCCAGCCTGGCATAGGTCATGCGGCCGAGGATTTCCTTGCCGGCCTGACCCGGATTGATCGGAAACACCGAAAAGCCTTTGGCAAGCATGTATTTAAGCACGAACCAGCTCGGCCGGACGTCATTGGCGGAAGCACCGACCATGGCGATAGTCTTCACCGAATTCAGGATGCCGGCGATGTAGGCATTGTCGTAGGCGTCGTGGTTCATGCGGCATCCGGTGCGAAACGATAATGATAGCTGTAGAGCTCGGTGTTGAAGCCCAAAGCCCGGTAAACGGCAAGGGCTGGATGGTTGTCGGCCACAACCTGCAGGCAGGCCTTGTCGGCGCCTGCATCGCGCGCCCAATTCATCAGCGCTCCGACCGTGCGTCTGGCCAGCCCCTTGCCACGATGATCCGGATGGGTAGCGACGGATTCCACCACCAGCATGCCGTGGCAGAGCACACCATAGGCGATCGAGGCCGTACGCCCGCCAGCGCGCAACGAGGCAAAAGCCTTGGGCATGCCGATCGCGGCCACCATGTCTCGGAAGATCAACGGATCCTTCGCCAGACGGTCGCGCAGGTCGAACCAGTTCTCGGTTGGTTCGGTCGTCACGACAGTGCCTTCGGAATAAAGGGGCGGTCGGGCCGCCAACAAAGCCAGCAACGTCAGCGTATTTGCCTGTGTGGTGTAGCCGCGCCGGTCAAGTTCGGCCGAAATCTCGCGTGTGAAATCGGTGAGACGGAAGACCGGCACCTGGCGGAAGTCGCGATAGAACGTTTCGATCCTGTCGATGAGAGCTGCATTGCAATGGCGCTCGCCTGCCAGCGGATTGGCAGAATTGGTCCGGCGGATGCCACCGCCGGACCGGCGCAGCAACCAGCCGTTGGCGACTTGTTCCACCACCGCGGGCCAAGCCTGACGACAGGCCTCCTCGACGTGCCAGACGGTGTTGGGCTGGATGTCGAGAACGAGGCCCTGGCTCATGCGCTAAAAATGCCCGGAGTTTCGATGTAAGCGACATGGCCAAATGGCCGCGTCATTCGTCCTTCCATTCCGGCTGCCGTTTGCCGATGAAGGCGCCTATGCCCTCCTCGGCGTCACGCGCCAGCATGTTCTCCACCATCACACGGCCGGCGTAGTCGTAAGCGTCCGAAAGCCCCATCTCAGCCTGCGCGTAGAAGGCCTCCTTACCAGTACGGATCGTCAAAGACGATTTGGAAGCAATGGTTTGCGCGTATTTGGTCACGACCTGATTCAGGTATTCACGCGGCACGATGCGGTTGACCAAACCGAATTCCTTGGCAGTCGCGGCATCGATGGTCTCGCCGGTCAAAAGCATTTCCATGGCCTGCTTGCGCGAGACATTGCGCGAAAGCGCCACCATCGGTGTCGAGCAGAACAGGCCGATGTTGACGCCCGGCGTGCAGAATGTCGCCTCGTGCGAAGCCAGCGCCAAGTCGCAACTTGCAATGAGTTGGAGGCCAGCGGCCGTCGCGAGCCCGTCGACCACCCCGATCACCGGCTTGGGGTGCCGCACAATGGTCTGCATAAGAGCGGAGCACGCGGCGAAGGTCTTTTCGAAAAAGGCCCTGCCCCGGTCGCTATCATTGCGATGCGCGGTGAGTTCCTTGAGGTCATGTCCGGCGCAGAACACCTTGCCGGATGCGGCTAGCACTATGACGCGCACTGACCGGTCTTGGCGCAGCCGGTCGAATTCAGCCTGCAAGGCAGCCATGACCGCCAGCGACAGGGCATTTGCAGGCGGGCTGGCCAGCGTGATGCGGGCAATGCCGTTGGCCTGTTCGGCCAGCACCGGCCCAAGGGGTTCGGTTGTCTTGATGGCGAGGATTTCGGCCACTTCGTTGATCTCCGCTGCTCGACGATCCAGCCGTCGGATTCGTTCTCTATGGAACAAAAGAACTAGCACGCTGCCAATTGAAGGAAAGGCTTCGAGCATGCTTTCTGACCTACGGTGACCATAACAGGCGCAAGGCGAAAGCCGAAGCACCACGACAGTGAACGGACCATGCCATGCCGATACAGGACGATCTCGAGCCGGTTCTGACAGCCGACGAAGCGAACGTGCTGTTGAGATCGGTCTACCCACAGCTCAACAGCGATTACCTCGCCTATGAGGCAATCGACATCTTTCCCGGCGGCTGCACGGTTCGCCTCAATGCGGACGAGCGGCACTTGCGCCCCGGCGGTACGATCTCCGGCCCCTGCCTGTTCACATTGGCCGACATCGGCGGTTATGTCTGCGTGCTTTCCCACGCCGGACCGGACGCACTGTCGGTCACCACCAATCTCAACATCAATTTCATGCGCAAGGCTGAAGCAGGCCCAGTTCTAGGCCACTGCCGCATTTTGAAACTGGGCAAAAGCCTGATGGTCTACGACATCGATATCGTCTCCGGCGCGACGGGCCATACCGTCGCTCAGGCAACCGGTACCTATTCGATCCCACCCAGGCGCTGATCGCGGTCAGTCGAGAACCGCCACTTTCAAATCGGCGAGGCTTTCGCGATCTGCCACGGCTTCGATGCCAATGATACGATCGCCCTTCAGCGTCACACGCAGAACCAGCAGCGTCTTGCCGCCAGCTTCCACCAGGACACCGAGGGCGCCGTCGAGCGTAGCCGGTTTCGCACCGTGCGCTCGGCCCTGGAAGTGGCCTGCGACCGCCTCCGGTCCACGCAGCTCGGCCTCGGACCCCAATCGCGTCGCTGCTTCATCGGCCCGGAACACGACGTCAGGATCGAGAATGGACAGCAGCGCTCCGAAATTGCCGTCGCGCGAGGCGGCGAGAAAGGCCTCAATCACTCTGCGTTGGCGGGCGCGATCTGCTTCCGGAGAGACGGAGGTGCCCTGCACGCGCTGGCGAGCCCGGCTGGCGAGCTTGCGCGTGGCATCAGCAGTGCGGCCCACAATCGGGGCAATGTCATCGAAGGGCAGATCGAACATGTCGTGCAACACGAAGGCGACCCGCTCGGCGGGGCCAAGCGTCTCCAGGACGACCAACATGGCCAGTCCGACGGAATCTGCCATGGCGAGCTGGTATTCCGGATCATAGGAGGCGGTTCCGGCGTCGGACGGCAGGCCGGACCCGACATCCCCCATAGGTTCTTCGCGACGCAATTTGCGTGAGCGCAGCATGTCCAGGCAGATGCGAGCCACCACGGTTCGCAGCCAGCCGCCAAGGTTCTCGACATCACCTACGTCGGTCCGGTTCAGCCGCAGCCACGCTTCCTGCACGGCATCCTCGGCTTCGGCGCGCGAACCGAGCATGCGGAAGGCGACGGCCCTCAGATGAGCGCGATTTGCCTCGAACTGGCCTGCCAGAATCTTTTTTTCGTCCATCGGTCACATTCCCTGTCTGCCGTGCGTCAAGCCGATGACGAACGAAATCCGGCCGATGTGACCAACAGGCGCCGGAATCGTCGTGAGCCCGATCTAACACGGAGATGAAAGCCATGCAGGCGAGAATGAAAAACCCCGTCTTTGTTATTCCGGAGGCAATGCAGGCGCTGACCGCGCTCAACAAGGCCACGGAAAAGAGCGGCCTTTCCGAGGTCACCACCAAGCTGGTCCATCTGCGTGCCAGCCAGATCAACGGCTGCAGCGTTTGCGTGGACATGCATGCGCAGGAATTGAAGAAGGCTGGCGAGACCGACCGCCGCATCTTCGCGGTTGCGGCCTGGCGCGACACGCCGTTCTTCAACGACGCCGAGCGAGCAGCACTCGCTTTGACCGAGGCCGTTACGCGCATTGCCGACCGTTCGGACGCTGTGCCGGATAATGTCTGGAACGAAGCCGCCAAATACTACGACGAAAAGGCCATATCCGGGCTGCTCCTGCAGATCGCGCAGATCAATGTGTGGAACCGGCTGAACGCCAGCGTGCGTCAGGTGGCGGGCGCTGCCTGGAATTGAGTGAGACACGCATTTGAAGGCCGGGCAAAAATGCTCCGGCCTTCAAAGCCGCTATTTGTTACGCTGCCTGGACATAGGCCAATATCCGAGTGGTGATTGCGGTCAAGAACACGCCAATCGCGGGGGCTTCGCGCAGAGAACCTGGTGACCCCAAATGGCGCAAAATGCCGCTGATCCAGTCCACAGGAATGTGGTAAAATAATACCTTTTGCATAAGCTATTGTTTTTTAATGAATTTTCACGGAGAACTCCACCTTTCATCGCTTGACGACATCCATCCTCTCTCCTATAAGCCCACGCAAAGCAGCGGCCCGCAAAGGCCGCCGTTTTGTTATTGGCGGCGGGCCGAGGCCGGCCGGCAATGAAAGCAACAAGAAACGCCTTCTCCTGAAGGTCCGAAACGAAAGCATGTAACCATGGCAACCTTTTCGCAGAAGCCTGCGGACGTGGTGAAGAAGTGGGTGCTGATCGACGCCGAGGGTCTCGTCGTCGGCCGTCTGGCATCGCTCGTCGCCAACATCCTCCGCGGCAAGAACAAGCCCACCTTCACGCCCCATGTCGACGACGGTGACAATGTCATCATCATCAATGCCGACAAGGTCGTTCTCACCGGCAAGAAGTACACCGACAAGGTCTACTACTGGCACACCGGTCACCCCGGCGGCATCAAGGAGCGCACTGCGCGCCAGCTGCTCGAAGGCCGCTTTCCCGAGCGCGTCCTCGAGAAGGCCGTTGAACGCATGATCCCGCGCGGTCCGCTCGGCCGTCGCCAGATGAAGAATCTCCGCGTCTATGCAGGCGCCGAGCATCCGCACACCGCCCAGCAGCCTGTGACGCTCGACGTCGGCGCGCTGAACGCCAAGAACAAGAGGGCTTGATTATGGCTGAGCTTTCCTCGCTCGCAGAACTCGGTTCGGTCGCGCAGACCGCGCAGCCGGCCGCTCCGGTCCATGTCCAGAAGCTCGACAAGTCGGGCCGCGCCTATGCCACCGGCAAGCGCAAGGACGCCATCGCCCGCGTCTGGGTGAAGCCCGGCTCCGGCAAGATCACCGTCAACGACAAGGAATTCGGCGCTTACTTCGCGCGTCCGGTCTTGCAGATGATCCTCAACCAGCCGATCATCGCGGCCAACCGCGCCGGCCAGTACGACATCGTCGCCACGGTTACCGGCGGTGGTCTCTCCGGCCAGGCCGGTGCGGTGCGTCACGGCATTTCGAAGGCACTCACCTACTACGAGCCGGCGCTGCGCTCCGTGCTCAAGAAGGGTGGCTTCCTGACCCGCGACAGCCGTACCGTCGAGCGCAAGAAGTACGGCAAGGCCAAGGCCCGCCGCAGCTTCCAGTTCTCGAAGCGCTAAGCGTTTCGCGGGATCGGAATCGAAAGGCCGCCTCCGGGCGGCCTTTTTGCTTTTGTCGACAATAACCGGAGCAGTGCCGCCTCGTGCACCTAACTGGTCAATTGATGCTTGCCGTCGTCGTCGGCACTTCGGGCCGCCTTTCGCCGTAAGGTACGCGATAACCCTTGGCAGCCAGCCACTCGATCGCGGCGCGGGGCTCGTCGGTCTGGATGATGGTGGCGCCGCGTTCGGCCCAGAAGCCCCAGCTTTCAGCGGGCATGCCAGCAGCAACGGCCAGTTCATCGCCACGGCCGCCGGCGAGGAACCCACCCGGCTTGTTGAGGATGGCATAGGTGTTCGCCCATAGATGCCAGCCGCCGCGCACGGCGGCTGCGCGCATGCGGGTCGAAAACAGCGCGCCGCCGGTTTCGGTCAGCGTTTCAGCGCCATTGCGCCAATTGATCAGTTCCATCGCATGGGAATTGAAGGTACGGGCAACCTTCTCGACGAAAGCCGCATCGCGGACAGCATCGTCGGCGATAATCGGCATGAACTGAAAGCCTCTGCCCGCCGCCTTCAGCGCGGCTCCCACTTCTCTGATGCGGGCGTCGTTCCAGATGTTCTCCTTCACCACAACCTGCTCGGCCATGCCAAGCGCCTTCGCCTCGGCGATGATCCCCGGCAGCGCCTCGGTGCCAAGCTTGTTGTCGACATTGACCAGGATGCGGCCGCGGGTGACAGCGAGCAATTCGGCGAGCGTCGAGACGGTTTCACTTGTTTGGATGCGACCAGCCTCGACCACCAGCCGACAGCTTCTGAGTTCCACCAACGTGCGCTCGGCAGCCTCGCCTTTGCAAATTGTGGTTCGGTCGAGCCAGCTATCATGCATGACGATGAGGGCGCCATCCTTGGAACGGCGCACATCGGCCTCGATCATCTCCGCGCCGGCCGCAATCGCATCCTCGACCGCAGCAAGCGAATTCTCCGGGAAGCGAGATTTGGCGCCTTGCAGGCCACCGGCGCGATGGGCGACGACCATGACATGATCGCGCCATTGATTGGCGTGCTGCAGACGGTCGAGGATGAGTGCCGTACGATCTTGCGCCGCGGCAACACCGAGCGTCATCGTCAGCATCGCGGCCAGTGCCGCGCCGAGCCGTGCCATCCGCATTGAGAATCGCTCCGTGCCGGATCAGTCGGCGCCGCTCATAGCGGTCCGGCATGACGGCGGCGTGAACGAAGCCGGCTTGCAAAGGACAACGATCAGAGCGCCGCGCGGCCCTTCGGACGCGCAAAGGACGCTCTAACACTTTGAATCCACGCATCGTGCTTTCCGAAATCGATTCCGATTTTCAGGCCGATGCGCTAGGGCGTGATGAGACGCTCTCGACCACCGGGTTCCACCATCCTGAGTCTGGTTTCAGCCCCGTCTGCGTCGAGGATGACATAACTTTGGTCGTCGCCGCCGACAAAGCTCAGTCCGGCACCGGTCGGGGACGCACCGATCTTCACCGCAGGCTGGCCGTTGGGCTGCATCAACCGCAGCAAGGCCGTTTCGGTCACACCGTCGCCTGGAGGCTGGATGGTGATGGTAGCGCGCAACCGCCCTTCACCATCCACGATCTCTAGTCCGCTGCCTCGCAAGATGCCCGGCTCGCCTTGCGCCACCGCCGGCAACACCCGGCCGAGCACGAGCCCGTTCAGCAAAAGGAGATTGGTCATAGTCAAGGCCGTCAGAACCATTTCGCGCTTCATTGCTGTTCCTCCCATCGCCATGGCCGGGTGAGAATAAGCGCTCTTCGTGGCCGAGCGATGAGGAATGAACGCTTCCTCGCGTGGTGATCATCCTGCCCAATAAAAAACCCCGGCCTGAGCCGGGGTTCTTCGAATGCATCATGCCAAGTCCGCCAAGCGGATAAGGCAATTACTGCGCCGTCTTGGCCTTCTCCTGCTCTTCCTTGAGCTTCTTGGAGAAGTCCTGATTGTTCTTATTGACGAACTCCTGCAGCTTCTTCTGGCGATCCTCCAGATCCGACTGCTGCATGGCCGGGCCGTCGAAAGCGGTGCCGAAGCCAGTCAGCGGAATCTTGATCGGGTTCGGCTGGTTCTGGAAATTGATCGAGGTCAGCGTGATCTGCTGGCCCTTCTTGAAGGAGGTGACGAGCTGATCGGTCAGTGGCACCTCGGCAACGCAGCGGTCAGGGAAGCAGATGACATAGTCGAGCTTCTGCGGCTTGCCGTTGTCGACCTGCAGGCCGATGCCGGGAGGAACCAGACGGCCGGTCGGCACTGTGACCTGGAATACCTTGCGGTTCACCTTGCCGCGCAGGTCGATCAGGCTGACGCCGGTGAGCAACTGGCCGTTGCCTGCGGTCTGGATGTTCTGCACGTTGCAGATGTCGACGTCTTCCTGCTTGGTGCAGGCCTTGAACCAACCCTGCGGGATCTGCTGCTGAGCAGAAGCAGCCGGAACGCCTGCACCCAGGATGCCGACAACGCCAGCGGCCATGAGCGAAAGACGATGAGCTTTGCTGTTCAGGCTCTTCATATGATGAACTTCCTCTACCTTGATCCCCGTAGCGGCCTTCAGACCTTGGCGTGCTACCTCTTGCCCAAATGAGGCAACAGAATGACTTCGCCCGGCGTGTTACACTGGCATTGTTCCTGAATCCAGTCCAATCGCGGCATTTCTTGACTATGGCCACGGTACGGCCACAGCTCATGCTAGGTTGCGTCTCGAATCACACATTCCGTTCGAGGATACGGCATGAGCCGCTCGTTTTACTGGCTGACCGCCGCGCTTCTCCTGGCTAGCAGCCCATCGGCCTTGGCTGAGCCTAAGCACGGCATCGCCATGCAGGGCGAGCCGAAATTGCCAGCCGGCTTCACGCATTTTCCCTACGCGAACCCTGACGCCCCGAAGGGTGGAAACGTAACCTATTGTGTGGTCGGGTCCTTCGACAATCTCAACCCGTTCATCATCAAGAGTTTGCGCACGACGGCGCGCGGAATGATCGACACCATCTACGGCAACCTCGTCTTCGAACCGCTGATGCAGCGCAATTTTGACGAGCCCTTCGGTCTTTATGGCCTGCTTGCCGACAGCGTCGACATGGATCCGGAGCGCAAATGGATCGAGTTTCACATCGACCCCAAGGCCAAATGGTCGGACGGACAGCCAGTGACTCCGGAAGACGTGCTGTTCACCTATGACGTCTTCACCGAAAAGGGCCGTCCGCCCTATTCGGATCGCATGAAGCGGGTGGAGAAGCTTGAAAAGACCGGCGAGCGCAGCGTGCGCTTCACCTTCAACGAGCTGTCGGACCGCGAATTCCCACTGATCATCGCGATGACGCCTATCATCCCGAAACATGCCTTCGACAAGGACACGTTCGACAGGACGACCTTGAAACCGTTGATCGGTTCGGGCCCGTATACGGTCGACAAGGTGGTTCCCGGCCAACGCATCATCTTCAAGCGCAATCCGGATTATTGGGGCAAGGATGCCCCCTCCAAACGGGGCTTCGACAATTTCGATCGCATCACGATCGAATATTTCCTCAATTCCAACGCCCAGCTTGAAGCATTCAAAAAGGGAATCTGCGCTGTCAACATGGAGACCGACCCGGTCAAACGCGAGCGCGACATGGATTTCCCCGCCTTCAAGCGGGGCGAAGTCGTGGCAGAAACGTTCAAGAGCGGCATTCCACCGGTCGTCACTGGCTTCCTGTTCAACACCCGCCTGCCGAAATTCGCGAATGTCGAGGTGCGCCACGCACTCGGCATGCTCTACGACTTCGAATGGGCCAACAAGAACCTTTTCAACAACCGCTACGCGCGCCTGAAGAGCTTCTGGCAGGATTCGGAACTTTCGGCGCTCGGCCATCCCGCCAGCGACAAGGAAAAGCAGCTTTTGGCACCTTATCCCGGTCGTGTGCCTGCCGATGTCATGGACGGCACCTGGCTGCCACCGGTCACGGACGGCAGCGGCCAAGACCGCAAGGTGCTCAAGACGGCTTTCGAGATATTGAAGGGCCAAGGCTACCATATTGAAAATGGTCAGATGCTCGACCCGCAAGGTGAACCTTTCGCTTTCGAAATCCTCACCTCTTCACAGGACGAAGAACGCCTCGCTTCGCTCTATCAGCGCACGCTGGGCAAGATCGGCATCGCCGTCTCGATCCGTTCGCTCGACGGCGACCAGATCCAGTCACGCAAGCAACGCTACGATTTCGACGTCCTGATCGGCGCCAGCGGCTTCAACAATTCTCTGTCGCCCGGCATCGAACAGCGGTTCCGCTGGGGATCGGAAGCGGCGAAGGTCGATGGCTCGTTCAATCTGGCCGGCGTCGCCGAACCCGCGGTGGATGCCGCGATCAATGCGATGCTCAACGCGCGCACCAAGGAAGATTTCGTCGCCGCGGTGCGCGTGCTCGACAGGCTGCTGATCTCGGGCAACTATATGGTGCCGATGCAGTACAACCCCGATCAATGGGTCGCCTACTGGAAATATCTGGAGCATCCCAAGGTAACGCCGCTGTTCGGCTACCAGTTGCCGGTATGGTGGCGCAAACCGAACTGACCCTGGAGCGTTTCCGATTTTCCCGGACACGCGGAAACGCTCTAGTTCTTCGTTACGCAATCCCGGACGGAAAACCGCAACGCACTTTTCCTTGAATTTCTTTACCGCGAAAGGATGAAGCGATGAGCGAGACCCTGAGCATCGACGTGGTGTCGGATGTCGTCTGCCCCTGGTGCTTCCTTGGCCAGAAGCGGTTGCAGCATGCGATCGAAAGCCTGAAGGATGTGAGCGTCGAGGTCCGCTGGCGGCCGTTTCAGCTCGACCCGACCATCCCGCCGGAAGGCAAGGACCGCAAGGCCTACATGCAGGCCAAGTTCGGCGACGGCGACCGCTTGAAGCAGATCCATGCCAACCTCGTCTCGCTGGGCGCGGTGGAAGGCATTTCCTTCGACTTCGACGCCATCAAAGTGGCACCCAATACGCTGAACGCGCATCGCGTCATCCGCTGGGCGGGAACAGCCGGCGTCGCCGTCCAGAACAAGTTGGTCGAGCGATTGTTCGGCGCCTACTTCGAGCGTGGCGAGAACACAGGCGATCCAGATGTGTTGATCGAGGCAGCGCGCGAAGCTGGCATGGACGTCGCCATCGTCGAAACACTGCTGCCGACCGATGCGGACGCCGAAGCGGTGCGCGCCGAGATCGCGACTGCCTCGCGCATGGGCATCACCGGTGTGCCGTGCTTCCTGATCGAAGGGCGTTATGCGGTGATGGGCGCGCAGGATACGGAAACGCTCGCCGATGCGATCCGCCAAATAGCCGAAGCCAAGACACGCGGCGAGCTGGAAAAGGCCGATTAGCTTCGAAGCTACGCCACCAATTTCGCAAGCTGCGTTATGACAACAGCTGCCCCCGCCAGGCGCTTCTCCGCAGTCGGCCAGTCGCGGATAAAGACCACGCTTTGATCCGGCCTGATCTTGGCCAACGAGCCCTGCTCGCCGATGAACTTGACCAGCCCCACGGGATTGGCGAATTCCTTCTTGCGGAACTGGATGACGACACCCTTCGGACCGGCGTCGAGCTTCTCGACATTGGCCTTGCGACACAACGCCTTGATGAAGACGATTTTCAACAGGTGCTTCACCTCTTCCGGCAGCGGGCCGAAGCGGTCGATCAATTCGGCGCCGAAGGCGTCTATCTCCTCGGTCGTCTCCAGATCGCCAAGACGCCTATAAAGAGCGAGCCTGAGCTGCAGGTCCGGTACGTAGCCTTCGGGGATCATGACGGCGGTGCCGACAGTAATCTGTGGCGACCAGCCGGTATCGGCCACCTCGCCTGAGTCCTTCACTTCCGCAACCGCCTCCTCCAACATCTGCTGGTAGAGTTCGAAACCGACTTCCTTGATGTGGCCGGACTGCTCCTCGCCGAGCAGATTGCCGGCGCCTCGGATGTCGAGGTCGTGGCTGGCGAGCTGGAATCCTGCCCCCAACGTGTCGAGCGACTGCAGCACCTTGAGGCGACGGTCGGCCGTGTCGGTGAGCTTCTTGTTCGCCGGCAGCGAAAACAGCGCATAGGCGCGCACCTTGGAACGGCCGACGCGGCCACGCAGCTGATAGAGCTGGGCGAGACCGAACATGTCGGCGCGGTGCACGATCAACGTGTTGGCCGTCGGAATATCGAGACCGGACTCCACGATCGTGGTGGAGAGCAGCACGTCGTACTGGCCGTCATAGAAGGCGTTCATGATATCGTCGAGTTCGCCCGGCGGCATCTGGCCATGAGCCACGGCCACTTTAAGCTCCGGTACCTCGGCCTTGAGGAAATCGTGGATCTCGGAGAGATCCGAGATCCGCGGCACGACATAGAATGAATGGCCGCCACGATAACGCTCACGCAGCAGTGTCTCGCGGATGACCAGCGGATCGAACGGTGAAATGAAAGTGCGCACAGCCATGCGGTCCACCGGCGGCGTGGCGATCAGCGACAGCTCGCGCACGCCCGTCAGAGCCAGTTGCAACGTGCGCGGGATCGGCGTCGCCGACAGCGTCAGCACATGCACGTCGCTCTTCAGTTCCTTCAGCCGCTCCTTGTGCTTGACGCCGAAATGCTGCTCCTCGTCGATGATCAACAGACCAAGGCTCTTGAAGGAGATGGAGGAACCCAGCAGCGCATGGGTACCGACGACGATGTCGACCGTGCCGTCGGCGACACCCTTCTTGGTTTCGGCCAGCTCCTTGGCACCGACAAGCCGCGAGGCCTGGCGCACGCGGATTGGAAGGCCTGAGAAGCGATGCGAGAAGGTCTTGAAATGCTGGCGCGACAGAAGTGTGGTCGGCACCACCACAGCCACCTGGAAACCTTCCATGGCTGCGATGAAGGCGGCACGCAGCGCCACCTCGGTCTTGCCGAAGCCGACGTCGCCACAAATCAGGCGGTCCATCGGCCGGCCGGCGGAAAGATCATCAGTGACCGCGTCGATCGCCGACTGCTGATCGTCGGTCTCCTCATAGGGGAAGCGCGCGGCGAATTCGCCATAGAGCCCGTCTGCCGGCACCATGCTCGGCGCGGCACGCATCTGGCGCTCGGCCGCGATGCGGATCAACTGGCCGGCCATGTCGAGCAGGCGGCGCTTCAGCCGCGCCTTACGCGCCTGCCAGGCTCCGCCGCCCAGCTTGTCGAGCGTGGCTTCCGCCGAATCCGAACCGTAGCGGGACAAAAGCTCGATGTTTTCGACAGGCAGGAACAGCCGGTCGTCGCCAGCATAACGAATTTCCAGGCAATCGTGCGGTGCGCCTGCGGCCTCGATGGTTTTCAGGCCGACGAAACGGCCGATGCCGTGATCGGCATGGACGACGATGTCGCCATGCGACAACGAGGCGGCCTCGGCAATGAAATCGGCGGCCCGCTTCTTGCGCTTGGAGCGGCGTACCAGCCGGTCGCCCAGAATGTCCTGTTCGGCGACGACAACCAGAGTGTCGGTCTCGAAGCCGGTTTCCAATGGCAGCACAGCAAGACCAGCCTCGCCCGGCGCCAGCTTTTCCGCCTCTGCAAGCGACGCGACTTGCTTGATGTTGCCGAGATGGTGTTCAGCCAGAATCTGACCGAGCCGATCGAGCGAACCTTCGGTCCAACCGGCAACGATGACGCGGCGCTTGGCGGCACGCTCCTCGGCGATGTGTTTCACCGCCACGTCGAAGACATTGGCATTGGGGTCGGCGCGTTCCTCGGCGAAGGAGCGGCCGGCGCGTGAGCCGGCGTGAAAGACCTTGCGGCCGCCGGCGTCCGGCGCATCAAAGGGCGTGAGTTCGATCTGCTCACGCGCTCCAGTCGCCGCCTTCACATCGTCGGGCGTCAAATACATCAGTGCTGGAGCCACCGGCTTGTAAGGCACTGCATCCTTGAGTGCGGCATCGGCTTGTTTGCGCCGCGCCTCGTAGTGATCGAGGATGAGATCGTGCCGTTCGGTCAGCGCCTCATGCGCAAGGTGATCGAACACCACCGGCGTGTCCGGCAGATAATCGAACACCGTTTCCAGCCGCTCGTAGAAGAATGGCAGCCAGTGTTCCATACCGGCAAAGCGGCGCCCTTCGGAGACCGCCGCATAAAGCCCGTCATCCCGCGACGGCGCGCCGAAAGCCTCGATATAGGAGCGGCGAAACCGGCTGATGGCTTCGGCGGTCAGTGCCACTTCGCTCATCGCCTGCAGCGTCATCGACTTGCGCTGGCCGGTGGTGCGCTGACTGGCGACATCGAAGCTACGGATCGATTCCAGCGTATCGCCGAAGAAGTCGAGGCGCAGGCCCTCGCTCCAGCCGGGAGCATAGAGATCGAGGATGCCACCGCGTACGGCGAATTCCCCGACATCGCGCACCGTCGGCACGCGCTCGAAGGCGGAATTCTCGAGCCGCGAAATCAGTTTGTTCATGTCGACCTGGTTGCCGGGTCTGGCATGGAAAGTCTGACCTTCCAGCAATTCAGCAGGCGGCATGCGCTGCAACAGCGCATTGACGGTGGTCAGCACGATGGCGCGGTGCGGCTTCCTGGCCAGTGCGATCATCGCCGCCAGCGCATCCAATCGACGGGCGGCTGCATCGGAGCCCGGCGAAACGCGGTCATAGGGCAGGCAGTCCCAGGCCGGCAGCTCCAACACGGGCAAGCCAGGCGCGGCAAAGGCAAGCGCCTCGACGATGGCCGGCAGGCGTTGGCCGTCCCGAGCGACGAACAGCAACGGTCCGTCCGCCGCGATTTCACTTGCCGCCCGCACCAACGCGAAGGCTTCGAAGCCGTCGGCAACGCCATCGACGATATAGGAGGCGACGCGGCCCTTGGGCAGGCCGATTTTGGGAATCAGACTCATTGTCGTTTCAGAATTCGAGCGTTTGGCGCGACGCCAGGATTTTTTGCAGGATCGGCAAGCCGATGTCACCGGGAACCGGCTCGCCACCGGTCAGCCAGGGCATCAGCACCGTGTCGGGGATTTCGAGGAGCCTTTCATATTGGTCGATCTCATCGGCGGTCAAGCCGCCGATCTCGCGCTCCGCGAAGTTGCCAAGAATGAGATCCATCTCGCGCATGCCACGATGCCAAGAGCGGAACAGGAGTTTCTTGCGGTGCGGATCCAGCTCATTGTTCGCCAATCTTGCGTTCGCCAGCCTTGCGTTCGATTGTGTCGTTGCGGTCATGGCGGCGGCATCCCTCACTTGCAGGGCGCATATAGCGTGGATAGCCGGCGGTGTCAGCCTTGCAACAGTCTGATCAGTCCATAAGCTGACAGGATGCGCCCTTCTCTGCTCGATCCGCTATTCTCGCCCATTACCACGCTCGCCGGCGTCGGATCGAAAGTCGCTGCGCTCATCGAGCGGGTGTTGTCGGTGGATCTCGGCGACCGGGAAGCGCGCGTCGGCGATCTTCTGTTCGTGTTGCCCAATTCGGTTATCGATCGGCGCAACCGGCCAGGCATCGCCTATGCGGCGGAAGGTGCAATCGTCACGCTGGAGGTGCGCATCGACCGTCACCAGCCACCGCCACGCGGCAACAGATCGGTGCCTTACCGGGTCTACGCCCATGACGATACCGGCGAAATCACACTGACCTTCTTCCATGCTCACGCCAGCTATCTTGAAAAAGCAATGCCCGAAGGCGAGCAGGTGGTGGTGTCCGGCCGCATGGAATGGTTCAACGGCCGGCCGAGCATGGTGCACCCCGACCATATCGCGCTTGCAAGTGAAGCAGACAACCTTCCCCTGGTCGAGCCGGTCTATCCGCTCACCGCCGGCCTGTCCTCGAAAGTGCTGCGCCGTGCCATTGGCCAGGCACTGGGGCGTGTGCCCGCACTCTTGGAATGGCAGGACGCCACGTTCATGCGGCGTCATACCTTCCCGTCCTTCGCGGCGGCACTCGGCAGGGTGCACAACCCGGAAAGCCCGCTCGACGCCCAACCCGAAAATGCGTCCTGGCGCAGGCTCGCCTATGATGAATTCCTTGCTGGCCAGGTATCGCTCGCGCTCGTGCGGGCGCGCATCCGCAAGCTGTCGGGCCGACCGCTAAGCGGCGACGGCGCAATCATCGAACGGTTGCGAGCGGCACTGCCGTATTCGCTGACAGGTTCGCAGGAAACCGCGCTCGCCGAAATCCTCGCCGATCTCGAAATACCGGAGCGCATGCTGCGGCTGCTGCAGGGCGATGTCGGCTCCGGTAAAACGGTGGTCGCACTGCTGGCCATGGCGCGCGCGGTCGAGGCAGGCGGCCAGGCAGCTCTGATGGCGCCAACCGAAATCCTGGCGCGCCAGCATCTTGCCACGATTGCGCCGCTTGCCGAAAAAGCCGGGCTCACAACCGCCATCCTAACCGGCCGCGAAAAGGGTCGCGAGCGGACAGACACGCTGGCCGGACTGGCCGACGGTTCGATCGACATCGTCGTGGGCACGCATGCGCTGTTCCAGGAAACCGTGTCGTTCAAGAACCTTGTCTTCGCAGTGATCGACGAACAGCATCGTTTCGGCGTGCATCAACGGCTCGCCATTACCGCCAAGGGCGACGCACCCGATATGCTGGTGATGACGGCGACGCCGATCCCGCGCACGCTGGTGCTGACCGCCTTCGGCGATATGGACGTGTCGAAGCTCACCGAAAAGCCGGCAGGACGGCAGCCGATCCGCACCGTTACCTTGCCGCTGGAACGGCTGGAGGAACTGGTCGGCCGTATCCGCGACGCAGTGGCGGAAGGCCAGAAGATCTACTGGATATGCCCGCTGGTGGAAGAATCGGAAGAGATCAAGCTGATGTCGGCGGAGGATCGTTTTGCCTCGCTCAAACCGGTGTTCGGCGACCAGATCGGGCTGGTGCATGGCCGCATGAAAGGCGCCGAGAAAGACGAGGCCATGCGTGCCTTCAAGTACGGCGAGACACGTGTTCTGATCGCTACCACGGTCATCGAGGTGGGTGTCGACGTGCCGGACGCCACCATCATGGTGATCGAGCATGCCGAACGCTTCGGCCTCGCCCAGTTGCACCAGTTGCGCGGCCGCGTCGGGCGCGGCTCGAAACCGTCGAGCTGCGTGCTGCTCTACAAGGATCCGCTCGGCGAGACGGCGAAGCGCCGGCTTTCGGTGATGCGCGAGACGGAGGATGGCTTCGTCATCGCCGAAGAGGATTTGAAGCTACGCGGCGAAGGCGAGCTTCTCGGCACGCGTCAGTCAGGCACGCCGGGTTTCCAGGTGGCGCGCATCGATGCTCATGCCGATCTGCTGGAGGCTGCGCGCGACGATGCGAGGCTGATCCTTTCGCGCGATCCGGAACTACAGGGCGAACGCGGCGAAGCGCTGAGGCTGCTGCTTTATTTGTTCGGGCGTGACGAGGCGGTACGGCTCTTGCGGGCCGGTTGAGGCAATGTACCGGCAGGCGGATTGCCGAGATCGATAAGCCTGCCATCCGGTCCCTTGACCTTTTTCCTGGGGTCCGGCGCCACAAGGCCGGCCGAGACGATGAGGCGGGCGCCCTCCTCGATGGTCATATCCAGCATGACGATCTCGGATTTGCGGACATACATCAGGAAACCGGTGGTCGGGTTCGGCGTACACGGCATGAAGACGCCCATCAGCGGATCGCCCTCGACATCGAGCTTCTCGTTGATTTCAGTGTGCTTTTCGCCGGCGACGAAGACCAGCGACCAGACATCCTTGCGCGGATATTCGACCAGCCCCACCTGCCGGAACATCTCGCTCTTGTTCGAAAGCACGGTCTCGAAGATCTGCTTCAGCGAACCGTAGATGCCGCGCACCAGCGGCATACGCCCGAGCAGGCGCTCGCCAAAGGTGACGATGGCGCGGCCGACGATGTTGGCGGCAAGGAAGCCGATCAACGTGATCAGCACCAGCGCCACGATGAGACCGAAACCGGGAACCGGAAACGGTAGATAGGTGTCGGGATTGTAGCGCCACGGAATATAGGGTTTGACCCAGGAATCGACCCAGCCGATGAAAGACCAAGCAATATAAGCGGTGATCGCCAAAGGTGCGCAGACGACGAAACCGGCGAGGAAATAGTTCCTCAGCCGGGTTATCGCTGACGTTTTGGGTATATCCGACATTCCAAGCCCTAAGATTGTGCGCCGCACCTACCTTAGAGCATCAACACGGATGGGCGACAATCTGACTTTCGATTGGAGCATGATCTTTTCCGAAAACCGGTTCCCACTTTTTGGGATCATGCTCTATCGCGACAGTCTGCCTGTCACTCCACCGTGACCGACTTGGCCAGGTTACGCGGCTGGTCGACGTCGGTGCCCATGAACACGGCCGTGAAATAGGCCAGCATCTGGACGGGCAGCGCGTAGAGGATCGGCGCAATGATCTCCGGGACGTCCGGCAGCACGATGGTATCGATGGTCTTCACGGTCGACTTCTCGGCACCTTTCTTGTCGGTGATCAGGATGATCTTGCCACCTCGTGCGGCCACTTCCTGCATGTTCGAGACGGTCTTCTCGAAGATACGGTCGTGCGGCGCGATGACGACGACAGGCATGTTTTCGTCGATCAGTGCGATCGGCCCATGCTTGAGTTCGCCCGCCGCATAACCTTCGGCGTGGATGTAGGACAATTCCTTGAGCTTCAGCGCACCCTCGAGCGCCAGCGGGAAATTGGTGTCCCGACCGAGATAAAGTACGTCACGGTGATGGGCGAGATCGCGCGAGACCTTCTCGATCTGCTCCTCCAGCTTGATAACCTGGCTGGCCAGACGCGGTGCTTCGGCAAGCTGCTTGACCAGTCTCGCCTCGTCATCGGGTGAGATATGGCCACGAGCAACGCCGGCGCGCACGGCAAGTGCGGCCATCACGGAAAGCTGGCAGGTGAAAGCCTTGGTCGAGGCGACACCGATCTCCGGTCCCGCCAGGATCGGCAGCACGACATCGGCTTCGCGCGCCATGGTCGATTCACGTACATTGACGACGACGCCGATCGGCACGCCTTCCTTGCGGCAGTAGCGCAGCGAGGCCAGCGTGTCGGCGGTCTCGCCCGACTGGGAAATGAAGAGTGCGGCGCTGTTCTTTGACAGCGGCATTTCACGGTAGCGGAATTCCGAGGCAATATCGATGTCCACCGGCAAGCGCGCGAGACGCTCGAACCAGTATTTGCCGACCAGACCCGCGAGATAGGCGGTGCCGCAGGCCGAGATCGCGATACGATCGATCTTGGCGAAATCCCAAGGCAGCTCCAGCGTCTTGGCCTTGCCGTTGGTGAAATCGATATAGTTTCCGAGCGTGTGGGAGATGACTTCCGGCTGCTCGTGGATTTCCTTATGCATGAAGTGGCGGTGATTGCCCTTGTCGACCAGGAACGAGGTGCCGATCGACTGCTGGCGTTTGCGCTCTACCTTCTTGCCATCCATGTCGAAGATGGTGATCTCGTTGCGACGCACCACCGCCCAATCGCCATCTTCGAGATAGGTGATGGAATTGGTGAACGGAGCCAGCGCGATGGCATCCGAACCCAGATACATCTCGCCCTCGCCATGGCCGACGGCGAGCGGCGGGCCGTTGCGGGCGCCGACGATCAGGTCTTCGTCACCCTTGAACATGATGGCGAGTGCGAAAGCGCCCTCAAGGCGCTTCAGTGCGTTGTGAGCGGCCTCCACCGGCTTGGCGCCGCGCGCCATTTCGCGCGAAACCAGATGAGCGACCACCTCGGTGTCGGTTTGCGAGGAGAACTCATAGCCGTCAGCCGAAAGCTCGGTGCGCAGCTCGGCAAAATTCTCGATGATGCCGTTGTGGACGATCGCGACGCCATTGGAGAAATGCGGATGCGCGTTGGTTTCGTTGGGGACGCCGTGCGTAGCCCAGCGGGTGTGGCCGATGCCGATCGTACCATCGAGCGGCTCTGCCTGCAGGCGGCGCTCCAGATTGACCAGCTTGCCCTCGGCGCGGCGGCGCGACAGCTCGCCATGTTCGATCGTGGCGACGCCCGCTGAATCGTAGCCGCGGTATTCCAGCCGCTTCAGCGCATCGACGATCAGCGGCGCAACCGGCGAATGGCCGACAATTCCAACAATTCCGCACATAAAAGCAGCCCCGATTCCTCTTGGCGATCACCCGGCCGCTGTTTAGTCGACCGCTGCCACCCACGACAATCACATTGCGTTTCGTCCAGTCTTTTGACTTAGACCCGTCCGGCGCCTCGTATGACAGGCTTTCCATCAAGTCCAGTAGAAGAACTTTCTATTTCTTGGCAGCAGAAGCGCGCCGCTCGCGCAGTTCCTTGCCTTTTCCAGGCAAGGTTTTCTGGCGTGCACGACCGAAAGCCAAAGCATCTTCCGGGACATCTTCGGTGATGACACTTCCCGAAGCGATGTAGGCGCCATCGCCAAGCTTGATCGGCGCCACCAGCGACGAGTTGGAGCCTACGAAAGCACCTGCGCCGATATCGGTGAAGAATTTCGAGTAGCCGTCATAATTGCAGGTGATGGTACCAGCACCGATGTTGGCGCCAGCGCCGATGCGCGCGTCGCCGATATAGGTCAGATGGTTGACCTTGGCACCGGCCTCGATCCTGGCGTTCTTGACCTCGACGAAATTGCCGACCTTGGCCTTGGCCGCGAGATCGGAGCCTGGCCGCAGACGAGCATAAGGGCCGATATCGGCATTGGCTGCGACGGTAGCGCCTTCCAGGTGGCTGAAGGCGTGGATTTTTACGCCATCGGCGATCTTCACACCGGGACCGAAGAAGACATTGGGTTCGACCACCGTATCTTGGCCGACTTCAGTGTCATACGAGAAATAGACTGTCTCCGGTGCGATCAGCGTAACGCCGGAAAGCATGGCCTCACGGCGCCGGCGCTTCTGCCAGATGGCCTCGGCCTCGGCGAGCTCGGCGCGGTTGTTGATGCCGAGCGCGTTCTCGTACCCTGCCTCGGTTGCGACAACCTCCAGCCCCCTGGCGTTTGCGATCTCGACGATATCGGTCAGATAGTACTCTCCCTTGGCATTGGCGTTTCCGACACCGTCCAGCAGATCAAGCGCATACTTGCCGGAGACTGCCATCATGCCGGCATTGCAGAAACCGATCTTGCGCTCCTCGTCGGTGCAATCCTTTTCCTCGCGGATCGCGGTGAGCTTGCCGCCCTTTTCGATGAGCCGGCCATAGCCTGCCGGGCTAGGCGGGCGGAAGCCGATGACCACGACGGCGGCTCCCTCCGCAAGCTTCGCTCGCGCCGCGCCGAGAGCAGCGGCGTCGATCAGCGGCGTATCGCCAAACATGACGAGGATGTCGTCATACCCCTTGGCCATGGCATCGCGTGCAGCCAGCACGGCATGCGCCGTGCCCAGGCGCTGCTCCTGCACGAACGTTCCGGCGTGCGGTGCGAACTTTTCGGCCGCCTTGCGCATCTCGTCGGCGCCATGGCCGATGACCAAGGCAACATCCGTCGCACCAGCGATTTCGGCAGCCTTCACCACATGCGCCACCATCGGCAGACCGGCAATCCGATGCAGGACTTTCGGCAGCGCGCTTTTCATGCGCGTGCCTTCGCCGGCGGCGAGGATGATGGACAGACAGGTTCTGGATGTCATGAGCAGCTACCGATGCGGGAAAGACGAAGGCGTTCTAGCATCGGCGCGTTATGGTACCAATATGGTTAAATTCCGGGCCTGTTATCCAAGTCGTCCGAGCGCAGGGAAATTTTCGAGCAGCCAATAGGCCATGACCTGCACGCCACCTGTCAGGAAAAAGACACCGGCAACAACCAACAGCGCACCGATCACCTTCTCGACGCGGCCGAGATGAACGCGGAATTTGCTCAAGAAGCGCATGAAAGCGCCGGAGAAAAGAGCCGCGATCAGGAACGGAATGCCAAGGCCGAGCGAATAAGCAGCAAGCAGCAAGGCGCCTTCGCTCACAGTCTCGCGCCCGCCTGCCAACGTCAGGATCGGCCCGAGCACCGGGCCGATGCAGGGCGTCCAGCCAAAGGCGAAGGCCAGGCCCATGACGTAGGCGGCGAGTGCGCTGGCGGGCTTGCCCTGCGACTGGAAACGCGCCTCCCGCGACAGAAGCGGGATGCGCAGGATACCCAGGAAATTCAGGCCCATCAGGATGATGAGCGCGCCGGCGATCATCGCCAGCGGTTCCTGGTAAACGCGCAACAGCCGGCCGATGGTCGAAGCGCCGGCACCCAATGCAACAAAGACGGTAGAGAAGCCAAGAACGAAGGCAATGGAGGCCGCGATCAAAGCTCCGCGCGCGCCCGCCTTGGCGGCGACACCCGCATTGCCACGGAAATCCTCAACGGAAACGCCGGCCATGTAGCACAGATAGGGTGGCACGAGCGGAAGCACGCATGGCGACAGGAAGGAAATAGCCCCTGCCCCGATCGCGCTGACATAGCCGACATCCAATGCCATTTTTTGATGCTCCGTCCGTTGCGCTGCAGGATATAGCCTTGGCGAGGCACGGTCTCCAATCACCATTATGTGGCAAGTCAGCGCAGAACGGCTTGGTCGCCGGTGACGAAATTGTGAGGCGGGGAATTTCGGAGAGGACGGATTCCAGGCGTCCCATACGATGTCCTGGTCCTGTCCGGCGCTGAAGCTGCAACCCTTTTCGGCGGGATCGGACCAAGGGCTTAGAAATAGACAACAGTTCCTGTTGCAGTTCTTGTTCTCGCGGCACCAGGCTTCTTCCAGGTCAGCGATGGCATGACCAAAATCATGCGCCCACAGCACCGTGCCACAAACACCTCACGCCGTAGAATATCGTCTTCAAATGCATGAGTTGCGCCCGGCTTAAGGCATCCAATTTGCGGCAACCTCTTGACCGGGCTGAAAAGCACGGCCATTTGACGGGCGGATTTTTCAGCTTCCGGCGCCCCGCTTTCTGGTTGGCGCCGCACGGGAACGCAGCCGCTCATGGACATCGTCGTCGTCGAGTCGCCGAACAAGGTTAAAAGTATCAACAAATATCTCGGTCGGAACTACAAGGTTCTGGCCTCCTTCGGCCATGTCCGCGATCTGCCGGCCAAGGACGGCTCGGTGAAGCCCGACGAGGATTTTTCCATGTCCTGGTCGGTCGACACGTCTTCAGCCAAGCGGCTGACCGACATCGCCAAGGCCGTGAAGGACGCAGACGGACTGATTCTCGCAACCGACCCGGATCGCGAAGGCGAAGCCATCGCCTGGCACGTGCTGGAAGTGCTGAAGCAGAAGAAGGTGCTGAAGGACAAGCCGGTCAAGCGCGTCGCCTTCAACTCCATCACCAAACAGGCGGTGCTCGATGCCATCGCCAACCCACGCGAGATCGATCCGCCGCTGGTGGATGCCTATCTGGCGCGCCGTGCTCTGGACTACCTGGTCGGCTTCACCTTGTCGCCGGTGCTGTGGCGCAAGCTGCCGGGTGCTCGCTCGGCCGGTCGCGTGCAGTCGGTGGCGCTGCGTTTCGTCTGCGACCGTGAGGCCGAGATCGAGCGCTTCGTTCGCGAGGAATACTGGCAGATCGCAGCCATCCTCGGCACGCCGCGCAGTGAGAGCTTCGAGGCGAGGCTGACGGCCTATGAGGGCAAGAAGCTGCAGAAACTCGACATTTCCTCGCAAGGCATGGCCGACGACATCAAGGCGATGCTGGAAGGTGCGTCCTTCCGGGCGTTGTCGGTGGAAGCCAAGCCGACCAAGCGCAATCCCGGACCGCCGTTTACCACGTCGACCCTGCAGCAGGCCGCGTCGTCGCGCCTCGGCTTCTCGGCCCAGCGCACGATGCAGGTTGCCCAACGCCTCTACGAAGGCATGGACATCGGCGGCGAGACCGCCGGCCTCATCACCTATATGCGTACCGATGGCGTACAGATGGCGCCCGAGGCGATTTCGGCGGCCCGCGATGCCATCGTTAAGGAATTTGGCGCCAAGTATCTGCCGGAAAAACCCCGCCACTACACGACCAAGGCCAAGAACGCGCAGGAAGCGCATGAGGCCATCCGTCCGACCGACTTCAACCGCACACCGGCCGAGATGCGCAAATATCTCGATGCCGACCAGGCGCGGCTTTACGAGGTCATCTGGAAGCGGGCGATCGCCAGCCAGATGCAGCCGGCCGAGATCGAGCGCACCACGGTGGAGATCGAAGCCCGCAATGGCTCGAAGATCGCCGGCCTGCGTGCCGTCGGCTCTGTTACCCGCTTCGATGGCTTCATCGCTGCCTACACTGACCAGAAGGACGAGGATTCGGAGGACGAGGAAAACCGCCGTCTGCCCGAAATCCGCGCCGAGGAGACGCTGAAGCGCGAACAGATCAACGCCACCCAGCACACGACCGAGCCGCCTCCGCGCTACTCCGAAGCCTCGTTCATCAAGAAGATGGAAGAGCTCGGCATCGGTCGGCCCTCGACCTATGTCGCGACGCTGAAGACGCTGGAAGATCGAGACTACATCAAGATCGAGAACCGCAAGCTGATGCCGCAATCCAAAGGGCGGTTGGTCACCGCCTTCATGGAAGGCTTCTTCGAGCACTATGTGGAATATGACTTCACCGCCTCGCTCGAGGAGAAGCTGGACGAAATTTCCGACGGCAAGCTTGCCTGGAAGGACGTGCTGCGCGACTTCTGGAAGGATTTCTCCGGTGCTGTCGACGGCATCAAGGAACTGCGCGTCACCGATGTGCTCGACGCACTCAACGAAGAACTGGCGCCGCTGGTCTTCCCCGAGCGCGAGGACGGCTCCAATCCGCGCATCTGTCCGAAGTGCGGTAGCGGCAACCTGTCGCTGAAGCTCGGCAAGTTCGGCGCTTTCGTCGGTTGCTCGAACTATCCCGAGTGCGGCTACACGCGTCAGCTCGACGGCCAGAACGGCAATGGCGAAAACGGCGCGGTCGAGGATGGCACCAAGCTGCTCGGCAAGGATCCGTATACAGCAGAGGAGATCACGCTGCGCTCCGGGCGTTTCGGCCCCTATGTGCAGCGCGGCGAAGGTAAAGAGGCCAAGCGTTCCAGCCTGCCCAAGGGCTGGGCCGCGGCAGCGATCGACCATGAGAAGGCGCTGGCGCTGTTGTCGTTGCCGCGCGATGTCGGCCAGCATCCAGAAACCGGCAAGATGATTTCGGCCGGCCTTGGCCGTTACGGTCCGTTCGTATTGCACGACGGCACCTACGCCAATGTCGAAAGCATCGAGGACGTATTCACGATCGGCCTCAACCGCGCCGTCTCGGTGCTGGCGGAAAAACAGTCGAAGGGTCCAGGCGGTCGCAATGGCGGAACGCCGGCGGCGCTCAAGGATCTCGGTGAGCATCCCGCCGGCGGTGGCAAGATCACCGTTCGCGACGGCCGCTACGGCGCCTATGTCAATTTCGGCAAGATCAACGCGACCCTGCCCAAGGGCAAGGACCCGCAGACGGTGACGCTGGACGAGGCGGTCGCGCTGATCGCCGAGAAGGAAGCCAAGGGCGGAGGCGGCAAGAAGCCGTTCCGCGGCAAGAAGAAGGGATAGGGCATTGGCGCGCAGGATCTCCGGACGAAGCCATGGCGATCCCCGCGCTGCCGATACCCGCCGGGGGACACGCGACCAGTACCGCCCCTCGCGCGACGAAATCCTGCGCTACATCGCCGAAAATCCCGATCGCTCAGGCAAACGCGAGATCGCCAAGGCTTTTGCCTTGCGCGGCGATGACCGTGCCTGGCTGAAGGACCTGCTGCGCGACCTCCAGGATGAAGGCCTGCTGGAAAAGTCGCGCAAGCGCCACATTCGCCCAGGCGCTCTGCCCCATGTCACCGTGCTCGACGTGATCGGACGCGACGACGAAGGCGGTCTGCTCGGCCGGCCCGCCGAGCAGCAGGGCAATGGTGAGCCGCCGCTGGTTTCGATCCGCGTCTCACGCGGCGGCCCCGTGGCCGGCATCGGCGACCGGGTGCTTGCCAAGACTTTCCCGACCGACGATCCAACCGGCCCGGCCTATACGGCGCGGATCATGAAGGTGTTCGAGAAACGCAAGGATGCAGTGCTCGGCGTCTTCCGTGTCATGAAGGACGGCACCTTCCGCATCGAGCCGGTGGAGCGGCGGCAGCCGGAGCTCATCGTCGACAAGGAATTCCAGAATGGCGCGAAGAACGGCGACCTGGTGGAAGTCGAGCCTTCGCGCTCCGGCCGCTATGGCCTGCCACGCGCCAAGGTGCTGGCGGTATTGGGCTCGCTGACCAGCGAAAAGGCGGTCTCCATGATCGCCATCCACACGCATGACATCCCGCATATCTTCCCGTCCGACGTTCTGGCCGAAGCGGAGGCCTTGAAGCCGGTGACGCTGCAGGGGCGCGAAGACTGGCGCGACCTGCCGTTGCTGACCATCGACCCGGCTGACGCCAAGGATCATGACGACGCGGTCTATGCGGTGCCGGACCCTGACGAGGCCAATCCCGGCGGCGTGGTGGTGACGGTGGCCATCGCCGATGTCGCCGCTTATGTGCGGCCAAATTCCGCGCTCGACCGTGAGGCTCTGAAACGCGGCAATTCGGTCTATTTCCCGGACCGGGTCGTGCCGATGCTGCCCGAACGCATCTCGAACAATCTCTGCTCGTTGCGCGAAGGCGAGGATCGGCCGGCTATCGCGACGCGCATGACCTTTTCCGCGGACGGACGAAAGATCCGGCACAGCTTTCACCGTGTGATGATGAAGTCGGCCGCCAAGCTCGCCTATCCGCAGGCGCAGGCCGCCATCGACGGTGTGCCGGACGACAAGACCGGCCCCCTCCTCGACAGCGTGCTGAAACCGCTATGGGATGCTTATGCCGTGCTGAAGCGCGGCCGCGATGCCCGCCAGCCGCTGGAACTCGACCTGCCGGAGCGCAAGATCCTGCTGAAAGAAGACGGCACGGTCGATCATGTCGTTGTTCCGGAACGGCTCGACGCGCACAAGCTGATCGAAGAATTCATGATCCAGGCGAACGTCGCTGCTGCCGAAACGCTGGAAGCGAAGAAGCAGCCGTTGATTTATCGCATCCACGATGGCCCGACGCTTGCCAAGCAGGAATCGCTGCGCGAGTTCCTGCAGACGCTTGGCCTGTCGCTGGCGCGTGGCGCGCAGATGCGACCAAGCCAGTTCAACTCCATCCTCGAACGCGTGCGCGGCGCCGACAACGAAGCGCTGGTCAATGAGGTGGTGCTGCGCTCGCAGAGCCAGGCCGAATACAATCCCGACAATATCGGCCATTTCGGGTTGAACCTGCGCCGTTATGCGCATTTCACCTCGCCGATCCGCCGTTATGCCGACCTGATCGTGCATCGTGGGTTGATCGCGGCGCTCGCCTTGGGATCGGACGGATTGACACGTGGCGAGGAAGAGCGACTGGCTGAAACCGGCGCACTGATTTCGACGGCAGAGCGCCGCGCCATGGCCGCTGAACGCGAGACTGTCGACCGCCTCATCGCCGCCTATCTGGCCGAGCGTGTCGACGACCGATTCGACGCGCGCATCTCCGGTGTCACCAAGGCAGGACTTTTTGTCCAATTGCCACAATTTGGCACAGATGGCTTTATCCCGGTGTCATCCTTGGGTGACGATTATTATATATTCGATGAAACGGCGCGTTCGCTTTTCGGAGAACGCAGCGGCAAGGGCTATCAGCTTGCGGATCGTGTCGAAGTCCGCCTTGTCGAAGTGGCGCCGCTGGCCGGCGCGATGCGCTTCGAAATGCTGAGCGCACCGAAACCGCTGCCCGGCTCGAAACGGTCGTTTCACAAGGCAAAGGGCCGCGCCCGAGCCTCGCAATCGCGTTCTGGACCGCGCGGCAGGAGACGATGATGCAACAGCAGGTTTTCGGCGGCGAGCAGCAGTCGTCCAGCAGGGCAACCCGCCCGCTGTGGCCGGCAATGAAGCGGGGCTTCTTGTGCCGCTGCCCGAACTGCGGAGAAGGCAAGCTGTTCCGCGCCTTCACCAAGACCTTTGACCATTGCGAGGCCTGCGGCGAGGAATTCCACCATCACCGCGCCGACGACCTGCCGGCCTATCTGGTGATCGTCATCGTCGGCCACGTCATCCTCGGCGGGTTCATGGGCGTGGAGGCGACCTCAACGCTTTCCATGTGGCAGCACCTGGCGATCTGGGCGCCGCTCACCATCATCATGTCGCTGGCGCTTTTGCAGCCGATCAAGGGCGCGGTGATCGGCCTGCAATGGGCCTACTACATGCACGGTTTCGGCGGCGAGGTCGACCACATCGAAGGTCATCCCGAGATTTGACCTTTCGGCTGGTGCAACGCACCAGCCCAGACCACCTCTTTAATTTGACATGAGTTTCCGCTAGGTCGGTCACATGCAAGGGATGACCAAGGCGGAAGTCGACAAAGTCGAACGCAACGAAGCCACGCTCGGGGACGGACCGAAACGTCCGCGCGATGCCGCGACGCTCATTCTGCTCGACCGCAAGGGCAACGACTTCCACGTGCTGATGGGCCGCCGCCATGCGGCCCACGCCTTCATGCCCGGCAAGTTCGTCTTCCCCGGCGGCCGCACCGATCCTGCCGACAGCCGTGTTCCAGTCGCGACCGGTCTTCACCCCGAGGACGAGGCTAAACTGACGGCTCGAGCCGGGCGCACCGGCCCGACCCGGGCTCGCGCCATTGCTCTGTCGGCCATCCGTGAAACCTATGAGGAAGCTGGCCTGCTGATCGGCCACAAGGGTCCCCTCGTCACCGGCAAGCGCGACTGGCAGGGGTTCGTCGAACATAACGTGCAGCCCTCACTGGAAGCCGTGCGTTTCATTGCCCGCGCGATCACTCCACCCGGACGTGTGCGTCGATTCGATACCCGGTTCCTCGCTGCCTGGCGCGACGACGTAGCGGTAGCCTTGCCGAACGGTCCCACCAACGAGTTGGAGGAATTGGTCTGGCTGCCGCTGGCAGAGGCGCGCAAGGCCGACATTCCGACGATTACACGCACGATCCTGGACGAACTCGAGAAGCGGCTCAGCGGCGATCCGCAGTTGAGGCCCGGTGGAGTGGTCCCCTTCTACCGGATGCTCCATAACCGCTTCGTACGTGAAGTCCTCTAAGACGAAATCCATAAAACAGGTTGGCATGACGGACGAAACCATGGCGCAGGACGAGGAGCGCGTACATTGGCTGCCGATGATCGCGGCCATTTCCTCGATCAGCGTCGTGGGCATTGCCATCGGCCTTGGCATGCCGCTGCTCAGCGTCATCCTGGAATCACGTGGCCATTCGGCCTCGATGATCGGCCTGAACACGGCGGTCGCCGGCCTCGCTTCGATCGCAGGCGCGCCTCTGGCGACGCCGATCGCCACGCGCCTTGGCGTCGCCTGGGCCATGCTGATCATGATCGCGGCGGGCGCACTGGCCTTTGTAGGGTTCCACTTCGCGCCTGCGTTCTGGATGTGGTTTCCGCTGCGTGTCGTGCTTCATATCGCGTTGACGGTTCTTTTCATCCTGTCCGAGTTCTGGATCAGCACCTCGGCACCGCCACACCGGCGCGGCCTGGTGCTCGGCATCTATGCCACCGTGCTTTCGTTGGGTTTCGCCGCCGGACCATGGCTGTTCTCGCAGATCGGCAGCTCGGGCTTCCTGCCCTTCGGCGTCATCATCGTGCTGGTTGCCGTAGCAGCCATACCGGTCCTTGCAGCCCGCAAGGAAAGCCCGCCTATCCGGCCGGAGGGCGAAGAAACCAGCGGCTTCCTGCGTTACATCTGGCTGGTTCCGACCGCCACCGCCGCGGTTCTGGTGTTCGGGGCGGTTGAAACCGGCGGCTTCGCGCTATTCCCGGTCTATGGCAACCGCATCGGTTATTCGGAAGCGGATGCTGCGCTGCTGCTCACCATGATCGGCCTCGGCAACGTGCTGTTGCAGATCCCGATCGGCATGATCAGCGACCGTGTCGGCGACCGCCGCTATCTGCTGCTCCTTTGCGCCACGGTCGGGCTTGTCGGGACATTGGTGATGCCGCATCTCGCCTCGAACTGGCACCTGATGGCCGCCCTGCTGTTCGTATGGGGCGGCGTGGTGGCCGCCCTCTATACTGTCGGCCTCGCCCATCTCGGATCACAACTTTCCGGTCATGAGCTCGCTTCGGCCAATGCCGCCTTCGTGCTCTGCTACGGCGTGGGCATGGTGCTTGGGCCGCAGGCCATCGGCCTCGGCATGGATGCCTTCGGACCGTCCGGCTTCGGCGGTGCGCTTTCCCTGTTCTTCGGTGCCTATATCCTGCTGGCGGTCGGGCGCCTCATCCTGAAGACAGGCCGAAGCTGACGATTGTCAGGCGGCAAGCGGCCGCGCCTTCAGCCACAGGAACAATGGAATACGGTCCCAGTTGCGCAAGGCTGCCCATTGTGGCCCAGTGTCAGGCGTCGGCTCGACAAGCGAAGTAACGGCCAGCCCGGCACCTTCCAGCGCCGCGATGTAGTTCTGCAGCGGCTGCGACCAACCGGCAAAGCGCATGCGCAAGCCGTCCCGCTCCTCCGCGCCTTCGAAATGCTCGCGGCCGAAATAAGTGCCATCGACCACGAAAGGCGTATCCGGACGCTCGCGGTCGAAATGGCCGCGATCGGCAAAAGGGTGCACAATCGAGACAAACAGCGTACCGGACGGACGTAGAACCCTGCGCATTTCCTTCACCGCTGCGGGGACATCGTCGACATCCATCAGCATGTTGTAGGCCATGACGAAATCGAAGCTGGCTGGCTCGAACGGTAGAGCCGTGGCCGGCGCGACCTCGTAGCGGTCAGCTGAATCGGCCTCCCTTGCGGCAGCGACAAAAGCTTCGACTGTATCCGTCGCAGTCACACGATACCCGCATTCCTTGAGCAATCGCGAAACGCGCCCCTCGCCGCAGCCGACCTCCAGCGCGTCGCCAGCACCTTTGCCGATGAATTCGCGCAAGGCCGGCCGGTAGGCCCAGAACGCGTCATGGTTGGGCGCGCGGGCCCATTCGATCCACTCGGAGGCGACATCGGACCAATGTTCGTGATCTTTCCTGGGGTTGGTCATGAGGGCTCCATGTTTCGAGACGAAACGGCCCTGATGGCTCATTCGTATAGCCCGTACAACGTCCAACTTCGGCTCGCCGCTATTCCAGCAGTCGCGCATCGCCATTTGGCAAGGCTGCCTCGCCGGCTCGCGCCAAGCACAACCCTGTCGCTGTTCGTCAGTCCCCGGGTTTCTTCTTGCCGGTCAACAGGGCGTAGACGGCCATGGAGTGGCCATGACCGAGATCATAGTCCGTCTTCAGCCATTCGATGATCTGTCCCGCCTTGACGCCAGGCTTGAGCTTTCCGCCTTCCGAAAAGCCCTTTGCATCGGCCAGACGCATCAGGTCGTCCGGCCCTTGGTCAGTCTTGTTCTTGATCGTATCGAGATAGGCCTGGAAAGACATGATCGTCTCCGGTTATTGGGACGGCGGAATATGAGATGCCCTGACGCGGGTCGCAATGATCATGATCTTGGACCTCCAATTCCCGCGAGGGGTGATTTCGGTGACGGATTGCCGCTGCCCAGCCTGTCAGGGTTGTGTTCCAGCCAAATTCCTGTATAGACGCGCGCAATCTGCCGGTCCCAGCTGGGGGCTGAACGGAGGGCCGGAGGTTTCTTATGGAACCGCCGTGTGGAGCGAAAACGCTTCCGCCTCCCGTGTCTCCGCTCTCGACCGTCTCGTCATGCTCCTTTCTTCTCCGCTTTGCGGATCTAGAGAAGTTGCAGAGGCTTTAGCCGCCGGGAACCGACAGAGAAACGAAGAAAGGCAAGACAAATGGCTCTTTACGAACATGTGTTCCTTGCCCGGCAGGATCTGTCGCAGCAGCAGGTCGATGAGCTCATTGAACGTTTCAAGGGCGTCATCTCCGCAGGCGGCGGCTCGGTTGGCCGGGTCGAGAACTGGGGACTGAAGTCCCTCACCTACCGGGTCAAGAAGAACCGGAAGGCATATTACACGCTTATGGACCTGACCTGCCCGCCGGCAGCGCTCAGCGAAATGGAGCGCCAGATGGGTCTGTCGGAAGACGTCCTGCGCTTCCTGACCATTAAGGTCGAGAAGCACGAGGAAGGCGCTTCGGCAATGATGCAGAAGCGCGAAGAGCGTTCCGAGCGTGGTGGCTTCGGCGACCGTGACCGCGGCGATCGTGGTCCGCGTTCGTTCGGCGACCGCGGCGATCGTGGTCCGCGCTCATTCGGCGACCGTGACGGTGGCGATCGTGGTCCGCGTCCGCAGCGCAGCTTTGAAGGGGGTGCAGAATAATGGTCGACATCAACCAGATCCCGACCCGGCGCCCGTTCCATCGCCGCCGCAAGACCTGCCCGTTCTCCGGCGCCAACGCCCCGAAGATCGACTACAAGGACGTGCGTCTGCTGCAGCGCTACATTTCCGAGCGCGGCAAGATCGTGCCGTCGCGCATCACCGCCGTCAGCCAGAAGAAGCAGCGCGAACTCGCCCAGGCGATCAAGCGCGCCCGCTTCCTCGGCCTGCTGCCCTACGTGGTCCGCTAAACAGCTTTCCCGCGGGCGGCAACGCCCGCGGGTTTTCCCCGGCAGTGATGGGCACAGCCGGCGGCTCTAAAATCCCGAGTTGGGCAGACAGGCCCTAACTGCCTCGACAGGCAGGACAGCGAAACCGGTGCTAGGCACCCTTCTCTTCCTGACTGTCTCCCGAACGGCGTCGATTGCGACGCAGATGGAGAAAACAATGGAAGTCATTCTTCTCGAACGCATTTCCCGCCTCGGCCAGATGGGTGACACCGTCAAGGTCAAGGACGGCTTCGCCCGCAACTTCCTGCTGCCGCAGGGCAAGGCGCTGCGCGCCAACGAAGCCAACAAGAAGAAGTTCGAAGGTCAGCGCGCCCAGTTGGAAGCCCGCAACCTCGAGCGTAAGTCCGAAGCCCAGCAGGTCGCCGACAAGCTCGACGGCAAGAGCTTCATCATCGTGCGTTCGGCTGGCGAAACCGGTCAGCTCTACGGTTCGGTCTCGACCCGCGATATCGCTGATCTGCTGACCGCTGAAGGCTTCACGGTTGGCCGCAACCAGGTTGAGCTGAACCACCCGATCAAGACCATCGGTCTGACCAATGTGGCGATCGCACTGCACCCGGAAGTCGAAGTCACCGTGACGCTCAACATCGCGCGTTCGTCCGAAGAGGCCGAGCGTCAGTCCAAGGGCGAGACGCTCACCACCGCCGAAGCCATCTATGGCGACGACATCAATGAGAACGCCCGTCCGGACAGCTTCTTCGATCCGAATGCGGAGTTCGAAGGCGACGAAGAAAACGCCTGATCATTGGAGCGTCGCGCATCCATTCGGACGCGCACAGGACATTCCAACACTTTTGAACCGCACGCATCAGTCCGAGCAATCGATTACGATCCTTGAGCCGATGCATTAGCGATCTGCCATAAAGCCAGCCTCGTTGCTGGATCAAAAAACCGGGCCTGGTGCCCGGTTTTTTTATGCCAATCGGAACTTTTCGACGCGTCCGCCTTTTTTGAAGGATTGGACAGCAGTGCTGTCACTATCGTTCTTTGAGGGCACATCATGAATGTTATTCTGGAACGCATTGCCGAACGCGTTGTCCGCAGAGGCAATCTGGCCATCACCGGGCCCAATGGGGCAACCCGGACCTTTGGCGACGGCACCGGCCCGAAAGTGCATATGGTCATCCATACGCGCCACGCCGAACGCGCCATCACATTGCACCCTTCCCTGGCCATTCCCGAAGCCTTCATGGAAGAGGAACTCGATTTCGTTGAAGGCGACGTGCTGTCCTTCCTGCACCTTGTCTATCAGAACACCGGAATTTCCTGGATCGAATCGACCTGGGGCAAGTTGCTCAATTCAGCAAGGCTGACCGTCCGCCCGCTGCAGCAGCTCAACAACGCCCGGCAGTCGCGTCGGAACGTCGCGCACCACTACGACCTGTCGGGTGATCTCTACAAACTCTTCCTCGACGAGGACATGCAGTATTCGTGCGCCTATTTCGAGCGGCCAGACATGACACTGGAAGAAGCGCAGCTTGCCAAGAAACGGCACATCGCCGCCAAACTGAAGGTGCGGCCGGGACAGACCGTGCTCGACATCGGTTCCGGATGGGGCGGGCTCGGCCTCTACATTGCCGAGGCCTTCGAAGCGGATGTACTCGGTGTGACGCTTTCCACCGAGCAACATCAGGTTTCGACAGATCGAGCCCATGCCCAGGGCCTCGACCGGCATGTCCATTTCGAGCTGCGCGACTATCGTGACCTGTCCGAGCGCTTCGACCGCATCGTGTCGGTCGGCATGTTCGAACATGTCGGTATCAACCACTACAAGACCTTCTTCGACAAGACTGCGAAACTGCTCAAGCCGGACGGCGTGATGCTCCTGCACACGATTGGCCGGACCGGCCCCGCCACCACCACCAACGCCTTCATCCGCAAGCATATCTTCCCGGGCGGCTATATCCCCGCACTTTCGGAGGTCATGCCGCACATCGAGCGCTCAGGCCTGGCTGTCACCGACGTCGAGATTCTGAGGCTGCACTATGCCGACACGTTGAAGCATTGGCGCGAGCGCTTCCTCGCCAACCGCGACAAGGTCAAGGCGATCTATGACGAGCGCTTCTGCCGCATGTGGGAGTTCTACCTGTCCGGCTCCGAAGCCTCCTTCCGCTGGCAGGATCTCGTGGTCTTCCAGATCCAGCTCGCGCACAAGAACGACGTACTGCCGGTGACGCGCGACTACATCGGCAAATGCGAAAAAGCACTCGAAGTGCGCGATGCACCGCAGAAGCCGCTGTTCGCCAAGCCGCCACGGCGCCGCAAGGTGAAGGAATAGACGCAAGTATTTCCCTGCCTGGCATCTTACCGGGCTGATGCCATGGCTATCGAGATGGACTAAGAGAGGAGGATGAACATCCTCCTCTTTGTCGTTGCGGCTGTGGCCGAAATTGCAGGCTGTTTTTCGTTCTGGGCCTGGTGGCGACTGGAGAAATCGCCGCTGTGGCTGCTGCCTGGCCTTGCCTCGTTGATCGCCTTCGCCTGGCTGCTGGCGCTGGCGCCCACCGACGCCGCCGGACGCGCCTATGCGGCCTATGGCGGCATCTACATTGCCGCATCCCTGCTCTGGCTGTGGCTGGCCGAAGGCGTTCGACCTGACCGATGGGATATCGTTGGCGCCGTGATCTGCGTGGCGGGAGCATCGGTGATCCTGTTCGCGCCGAGGAGCGTCTGAGCATGGAACTGCCCACAGAACTGCGACAAGCCGTCGAGCAATTGCTGGACAAGGTGCCGCTGGCAACCTTGAAACAGGCTTCCCGGACGCTTTCCGACCGCTATCGCGCGGAGATCCGCGACGGACGTCTGCATATGGGCGACGACATCGCCGCCAGGGCCTATCTCGCCACCCGGCTGCCCGCCACCTATGCCGCGGTCCGCACCAGCCTTGGGGTACTCGCCGACACGCAGCCGGATTTCGCCCCGAGGACGATGCTCGACATCGGCGCAGGCCCAGGAACGGTGCTGTGGGCAGCAGCCGATCTGTGGTCATCAATCGATTCTGCGACGTTGCTGGAAGCCAGCAATGCGGCTCGAAAGGTGGGACAGACGCTTGCAGCCAACATGAACACGCCGCCGCAAATCCGCTGGCAGGGAGGCGACGTCACCATCGACCTGGCCGACATGCCGGCTGCCGACCTCGTCACCATGGCCTATGTCATGGACGAAATCGCACCGGCATCATTGCCCCGGCTGATCGAACGCCTCTGGCAACTTACCGCCGACACGCTGCTCGTCGTCGAACCGGGCACACCAGCCGGCTGGCGGCGCATTCTCGATGCAAGGGCAAAGCTGATCGCCCTCGGCGCCTTTGTCGCCGCTCCCTGCCCACATCATGCGCCCTGCCCGCTGGTCTCTCCGGATTGGTGCCATTTTTCACGGCGAGTCGCCCGCTCGCGCCTGCACCGGCTGGCCAAGGAGGCAGATGTGCCCTGGGAAGACGAGAAATTCATCTATCTGGCGGCGTCGCGCACGCCGCAAGCCGCGCGTCATGCGCGCGTGCTGGCGCCGCCGAAAGCCGGTTCGGGCAAGGTCGCGCTGAAGTTGTGCCAGCCCGACGGCGTGGTGACAGAGAGGCTTTTCACGAAACGTGACGGCGAAGCCTTCAAAGTGGCGCGCCGCCTGGACTGGGGCGATGCTCTCGACCTCGAATCCGCCTGACCACACCACTGGTTCTTGATATGTTCCTGTTGTTCGGTTAGGCTTTATACCCCATCGAGTCAATCGGATTCGGGGCGCTGGAATATCGTCCTGTGGACGATGAAGCCGTTCTGTGAATCACGGGCATGTTTGGTCGTTCTGGGCATCTGGACGAACCGCGGCCGTGATCCTTCTGCTAACGACACGACGGAATAAGTTGGGGATACCATGGCAGAGGCAGCTCTCAAGTTCGGCACGGCGGAAACACCGCTCTATCGCGAAGCCCCCAACAACATCGAGGCCGAACAGGCTCTGCTTGGCGCCATCCTCGTCAATAACGACGCCTTCTACCGCGTCTCCGATTTCCTCAAATCCGCGCATTTCTACGAGCCGCTGCATCGCAAGATCTTCGAGGTCGCGGCGGAGTTGATCCGCATGGGCAAGATGGCCACCCCGGTGACCGTCAAGACCTTCCTGCCGGCGGACGAAAAGGTCGGCGACATGACCGTGGCGCAATATCTCGCCAGACTCGCCGCCGAAGCCGTAACCGTCATCAACGCCTCCGACTACGGCCGTGCCATCTATGATCTGGCCACCCGCCGCGCGCTGATCACCGTCGGCGAGGACATGGTCAACATCGCCTATGATGCGCCCGTCGACATGTCTCCGGCCGAGCAGATCGAGGACGCCGAGCGGCGCCTGTTCGAGCTGGCCGAGACCGGCCGCTACGATGGTGGCTTCGAGGCCTTTACCGATGCCGTCAAAACTGCGGTCGACATGGCCAATGCCGCCTATATGCGCGATGGCCATTTGTCCGGCATCTCCACCGGCCTGCGCGACGTCGACCGCAAACTCGGCGGCCTGCAGCCTTCCGACCTGATTATCCTTGCTGGCCGCCCAGCCATGGGCAAGACCTCGCTGGTCACCAACATCGCCTTCAACATCGCCGAGGCCTACCAGCCGGCGCAGCAGGCCGACGGGTCGTACAAGGCCGCCAATGGCGGGGTGGTCGGCTTCTTCTCGCTGGAAATGTCGTCGGAACAGCTGGCGACCCGTATCATCTCGGAGCAGACCGAAATCTCGTCGTCGAAGATCCGCCGCGGCGAGATCACCGAGTCCGATTTCGAAAAGCTGGTCGCCTGCGCACAGACCATGCAGAAGATCCCGCTCTTCATCGACGCAACCGGCGGCATCTCGATCGCCCAGCTCGCCGCGCGTGCGCGACGCCTGAAACGTCAGCGCGGCCTGGAAGTCATCGTCATCGACTACGTGCAGCTGATGCAGGGCAGTGCCAAGTCATCGCAGAACCGCGTGCAGGAAATCACCGAAATCACCACCGGCCTGAAGGCGCTGGCCAAGGAACTCAACGTTCCCATCATCGCACTGTCGCAGCTGTCGCGTCAGGTCGAAAGCCGCGACGACAAACGCCCGCAGCTGTCGGACCTTCGCGAATCGGGCTCGATCGAGCAGGACGCGGACGTGGTGCTTTTCGTCTATCGCGACGAGTATTACCTGCAGAACAAGCAGCCCGAGGAAGGCACGCCGGAATATGAGGACTGGCGGATCAAATTCGACAAGGTGAAAGGCAAGGCAGAACTCATCATCGCCAAGCAGCGTCACGGCCCCACCGGCACGGTCGAGCTTGCATTCGAGGGCCAATACACCCGCTTCTCCGACCTCGCGGAGGAGCATCAGCTGCCCGAGAGGTTCGAGTAACCTCTTGATCCGCGTCTCGGCATCCCTGTTCAATATTCATGGCTAAATCGCGCGTTCAGTTCATCTGCCAGAACTGCGGTACCGTGCACCAGCGCTGGGCGGGCAAATGCGATGCCTGCGGCGAATGGAACACGCTGATCGAGGAAGGCACCGCCGGCGGCATCGGCTCGGGGCCTGCATCGCTGAAGAGCGCCCGCAAGGGCCGCGCCGTGGCGCTGACGACGTTGTCGGGTGACATCGAGGATGCACCGCGCATTGCCTCCGGCATCGGTGAGCTGGATCGTGCTACCGGCGGCGGCTTCGTGCGCGGCTCGGCGCTGCTGGTCGGAGGCGATCCGGGCATTGGCAAATCGACGCTGCTTACCCAGGCGGCGGCAGCGCTCGCCCGCCAGGGCCATCGCATCGTCTACGTGTCGGGCGAAGAAGCCGTCGCGCAGATCAGGCTGCGCGCGCAGCGGCTGGGTGCCGCCTCGGCACCGGTGGAACTCGCCGCCGAGACCAATGTCGAGGATATCCTGGCCACGATCGCCGATGGCAAACGGCCCGATCTCGTCATCATCGATTCGATCCAGACCTTGTGGACGGACTTAGCCGAATCGGCACCGGGAACCGTCACGCAGGTGCGTGCCGCGGCCCAGGCGATGATCCGCTACGCGAAATCCACAGGTGCTGCGGTGGTGCTCGTCGGGCACGTGACCAAGGAAGGCCAGATCGCAGGACCGCGTGTCGTCGAGCACATGGTCGACGCCGTTCTCTATTTCGAAGGCGAAGGCGGCCACCACTTCCGCATTCTGCGCACGGTGAAGAATCGCTTCGGTCCAACCGACGAGATCGGCGTGTTCGAAATGTCGGACAAGGGGTTGCGGGAAGTCGCCAACCCTTCCGAACTTTTCCTCGGTGAAAGGCACGCAAAGTCGCCCGGCGCCGCGGTTTTCGCTGGAATGGAAGGCACTCGACCCGTGCTGGTCGAAATCCAGGCTCTCGTCGCGCCCTCTTCTCTCGGCACGCCGCGCCGTGCCGTCGTCGGCTGGGACGGCGCGCGGCTGTCGATGATCCTGGCCGTTCTGGAAGCGCATTGCGGCGTCCGTTTCGGTCAGCACGATGTCTACCTGAACGTCGCCGGCGGCTACCGCATTTCGGAGCCAGCCGCAGACCTCGCGGTGGCCGCGGCGCTCGTGTCCTCGCTCACCGGTCTTGCCCTTCCCGCCGATTGCGTCTATTTCGGCGAAATCAGCCTTTCTGGCGCCGTGAGGCCGGTTGCACATGCGCAACAGCGTCTCAAGGAAGCTGAAAAGCTGGGCTTCGGAAGCGCAGTCCTGCCTGTGGGCAGCGAGGAAATTGCCGGGGGAATAGGCGCCGGCGCTTTCCAGCCTACCGAGCTCGCAGATCTCGTGGCGCGCATTGCCGGCACCCGCCGCAGCCGCGCCGCCGAGGACTAGCGCATCGGCCCGAAAATCGGTTTCGGTTTTCGGAAAGCATGATGCGTAGCTTAGAAGTGTTAGAGCGTCCTTTGCGCATCCATTCGGACGCGCGGCGCTCTAATGACAGGGCATATGGAGTAGGCGCAGGACATGCCGATTACGCTTCTGGACGGGATTCTCGCCGGCTTCACCCTAGTTTCCGCAATGCTCGCCATGGTGCGAGGCTTCTCTCGCGAGGTGCTGTCGATCGCATCCTGGGCGGCAGCGGCGGTTGCAGCCTATCTGTTCTACAAGCCTGTCATTCCCTACGTTCAGCCCTATATCGACAATGAAAAGATCGCGATGGGCGCTGCCGCCGGTATCGTCTTCATCATTGCGCTGATCATCGTGTCGATCATCACCATGAAGATCGCCGACTGGATCATCGATTCCAGGGTCGGCGCGCTCGATCGCACGCTGGGCTTCCTCTACGGCGCCGCACGCGGCGTTCTGGTCGTTGCGGTCGGCCTGATGTTCTTCAACTGGCTGGCTGGCGACAAGGCGCCGAACTGGGTTGCCGAATCGAAGTCGCGTCCGCTGCTGGAATCGATCGGCAAGTACATTGAAAGCGTGCTGCCGGAAGATCCGGAAAAGACGATCCTCAAGCAGCTCAACAAGAGTGGCGTCGTGCCTGAAGGCGGCACCGCAACGCCGCCCGCAGCCGGCGAAGCGCCCGGTACGCAGGCTCCGGCCCCTGAAGGCACGGCGCCTGAGAACAACGAAGCGCCGGCACCGGACGACGAGGCCCCGGCCGACCAGCCGCCTGCCGGTGGCAATGCGCCGGCTACCAACAACTGACGATCGTGTGAAACGCCGCGTGAGCACATTGCTTTCGCGGCGTCATGGCCCTATATCGCGGTTTTAGCGGGCAAGAGGCTTCCGGCATGGCAGACGCAAACGACGTGCTTTGCGCCGAGGCAGATGACCACTTCCACGACGAATGTGGTGTCTTCGGTATTTTTGGCCGCCAGGATGCGGCCGCCATCGTCACACTTGGACTTCATGCCCTGCAGCATCGCGGCCAGGAGGCTGCGGGCATTGTCTCCTATGATGGCAGTCAGTTCCATGTCGAACGGCATGTCGGCCTGATTGGCGACACCTTCACCAAACAGTCGGTGATCGACCGGCTGCAGGGCAATCGTGCCATCGGCCACACACGCTATGCCACCACCGGCGGTGCTGGTTTGCGTAATGTCCAGCCCTTCTTCGCCGAACTTTCCACCGGCGGCCTCGCCATCGCCCACAACGGCAACATCACCAACGCGCTGACCGTGCAGCGCACGTTGCAGAAGCAGGGTTCGATCTTTTCCTCGACCTCCGATACCGAGACGATCCTGCATCTCGTCGCCACCTCCAAGGAACGCGACATCAATTCGCGCTTCATCGAGGCCATCCGCCAACTGGAGGGCGCCTTCTCGCTGGTGGCGCTGACCTCGAAGAAGTTGATAGGCGTCCGCGACCCGCTGGGCATCCGCCCGCTGGTGCTGGGCGATCTCGACGGTGCCTGGATCCTGGCTTCCGAGACTTGCGCCCTCGACATTATCGGCGCCCGCTTCGTGCGCGATATCAAGCCCGGTGAGATGGTCGTGATCACCACCAAGGGGATCGAGAGCCATTTCCCGTTCGAGCCGCAGAAGACGCGCTTCTGCATCTTCGAATATGTCTATTTTGCCCGTCCGGACTCTTCGGTCGAAGGCCGCAATGTCTATGATGTGAGAAAACGTATCGGCGCCGAGCTTGCCCGGGAAAATCCAGTGGGAGCCGACATCGTCGTGCCGGTGCCGGATTCCGGTACGCCAGCCGCGATCGGCTTTTCCCAGGAAGCCGGTATTCCGTTCGAACTCGGCATCATCCGTAATCATTATGTCGGCCGCACCTTCATTTCGCCGGGCGATTCCATTCGCCACATGGGCGTCAAGCTGAAGCACAACGCCAACCGCCGCATGATCGAGGGCAAGCGCGTGGTGCTGGTCGACGATTCGATCGTGCGCGGCACCACTTCGCAGAAGATCGTGCAGATGGTGCGGGATGCCGGCGCCAAGGAAGTGCACATGCGCATCGCTTCGCCGCCTACGCGTGCGTCCTGTTTCTACGGTGTCGACACTCCGGAAAAGTCGAAGCTGCTCGCTTCCCGCATGTCAGTCGAGGAGATGGCGGAATTCATCCGCGTCGACACGCTCGGCTTCCTCACCATCGAGGGACTCTACCGCGCCGTCGGCGAGGCCACCCGCAATGACGAGCAGCCGCAGTTCTGCGATGCCTGTTTCACCGGGCAATATCCGACACGCCTGCTCGACCATGAAGGCGCCGACAATGTGCGCACGTTGTCGCTGCTGGCGAGCGGCGGACAGTAAACCGGACACCCTGCTTCCGCATCAATCTGCGGAAGCAATCCGATCTTTCCACAAAAGCCCAACCTGCGCGGCCAATCGCTCGCCCGGTCCATGGACCGCGGCGAACAGAAGCCCGGCGAAGAAGGTGAAGTGGTCGACGAAGAAGCCGAATTCGGCTTGGTTGGCCTGCCAGCGCGACGGGCCATGGAAAGAGATGGCCAGGAAGATCACGTAGGCAGCCGCCAGCAGGGCTGCTTCCGAAAAGAAGGCGCCGGTCAGAAAGGCCAGCACCAGCCCGACCTCGAAGATAGCAGCCAACCAGGCCAGAAGCAGTGGAATCGGAAAACCCGCACCTGCGATATAGGCAGCCGTATCGGCCATTCCCGCAAACTTGAAGGTTGCAGCCATGGCGAAGGCACCGGCGAAGATCAGTCTTGCGACGAGAATTGCGACAGTTCGACCCATTGTTCCCTCCTTTGGATCCGGGTTTCATTTCCAAGGACGGTAGAGCAACGGCTCTCCCGACATCGCCATCCAAAACTCCTGCGACCATTCGTCGAAGCCACCGCCCGCAAGGACCCGCGGGGTTTCGTTCGCGCGGATTTCGTCCTATCTGGTCGCGCTGACCATTCTCGTCGTATTGGATGACCGCATGACCGCTACTCCCGACCTCACCGGCCGCCTCGCAGTCGTTACCGGCGCTTCGCGCGGCATCGGCTATTTCGTCGCCAAGCAGATGGCGGCTGCCGGGGCCCATGTCATCGCCGTGGCGCGAACCGTTGGCGGACTTGAGGAACTGGATGACGAGATCAAGGCGGAGCACGCCAGGACTGGCAAGGGCGAAGCGACGCTGGTGCCGCTCGACCTCGCCGACATGGCCGGCATCGACCGGCTGGGCGGCGCGATCCATGAACGCTGGGGCAAGCTTGATATCCTGGTCGCCAATGCCGGCGTACTCGGCGTGATTGCTCCGATCGGCCATGTCGAAGCCAAGACCTTCGAGAAGGTGATCAACGTCAACGTCACCTCGACATGGCGCCTGATCCGCTCGGTTGACCCGCTGCTCAGGCTTTCCGATGCCGGCCGGGCCATCCTGCTCTCATCGGGGGCTGCGCATTCGGCGCGTGCCTTCTGGGCTCCCTATGCCGCGTCCAAGGCAGCAGTCGAAGCCATGGGCCGCTCCTGGGCGGATGAAACCCGCAACTCGCCGCTGCGCGTCAACATCGTCGATCCAGGCGCGACCCGCACCGCCATGCGCGCGCAGGCCGTGCCCGGCGAAAACCCCGATGCGTTGCCCCATCCTTCCGAGATCGCAGCGCGTATCGTGCCGCTGGCCAGCCCATCCATCACGGAAACCGGCATGATCTTCCAGGCCAAGCCCAACCGCTGGGTGTCGTACCAGATGCCGGCCTGAGGCCAAACAAAGCTACGGTTGCGGGATGAATCCCTTCGCCGGTATCGTTGCTCTCGGTGAGGGCGTCCAACCGGGAGGAATATCATGCGCAAACTGCTTTTCTTGTCCATGACTGCGGTCCTGCTCACTGCAGGGACCGCCTACGCACAAGACAAGACGATGAGTTTCTTCGTCACCAGCGTTGGTTCCGGCAAGGGCGCCGATCTCGGCGGGCTGGCCGGCGCGGATGCCCATTGCGGCAAACTGGCCGAGGCCGCAGGCGTGACCGGCAAGACCTGGCATGCCTATCTGTCGACCAAGGATACCGACGCGCGCGACCGTATCGGCAAGGGCCCATGGGTCAACGCCAAGGGCGAGAAGATCGCCGATGACGTCGCGTCACTGCATGGCGACAAGAACAACCTCACCAAGCAGACGGCACTCAACGAAAAGGGCGAGGTCATCAACGGACGCGGCGACAAGCCGAACCGCCACGATATCCTGACCGGCTCGAACCCGGACGGCACCAAGGCTGCCGACAAGACCTGTGGCGACTGGACACTGAGCGGCGCGGATGGCGTTGCCCTCATGGGGCACTCCGACCGCACCGGTCTGGACGATTCGGCAGCCGCCAAATCCTGGAACTCGTCTCACGGCTCGCGTGGCGGCTGCAGCCAGGACGCGCTCAAAGGCACGGGCGGCGACGGTCTGTTTTATTGTTTCGCAGCCGAATGAGAGAATCCGCAGCAACGGTCAGGATCTAAGCCACACTTAAATCCAAGTTCGGTTGCTGTCTTCACTTTTGAAGGCAGTCGGCCCCGAAGGTTGATTCAGCTTTCGGGGCTATGTGTCATGGGCACGCTTTCGCGTGCAGCCAAGACTTGCTAGGTTCCGCCAACTCATTCATTCCCAATCCCAAAGTGAGGACTTTCCATGTCATCGACCGTTGCCCTGGTCTGGTATCTCGTCGTTGCCGGCCCGCAAGGCGGCATGGTTGTGCTGCCCAGCACCTTCGACAATCGCGAGCAGTGCGCGGCGGCTATCAGCGAATTCCAGAAGCAGCAGCCCGCGCCAACCGGCTGGACAGTCCAGTGCGTGCCGAGCGCCTCGCCTTATGCCGATATGGGTGACGACGAGCCTGGTGCCGAGCAGCAGCAACAGCAGCCAGCCGCACCCGCTCAGTAAAACCCCGCGCTACGGCGCAAAACTGCGCCAACGCAAGCATTTGTCTGGCTCAGCAGCGCCAAGGCAGCCTCTCGTGTAACCTGACGGTTGCGGAGGGGCCTGAAACAATGACGATTCGGGTTCGGCCGTGCATTCCATAGCCGAGCCCAAAATGACAGACGTCGTTCTCTCCGATACGCGCGAAAAAGTGCTGGCGGGCATCCTGCTGACCAGCCTGGCTTATCTGCTGTTCTCGCTGCAGGACGCGTCGATCAAACTGCTGGTGACGACTGCCACGGTCTGGCAGATCCTGTTCATCCGCAGTGCCACGATCCTGGTCGGCTGCCTTGCGATCGGTAGCCGTCAACTGATCGCCGATTCAGCGCGCTCACCGATCCTTAAATCCATGCTGCTGCGCAGCTTCCTCATCCTGGCGGCATGGCTTTGCTACTATACAGCCGCGAAAGACCTGCAGCTCGCTGAACTCACCACCATCTATTTCGCTGCCCCGATCATCGTGACAGCGCTTTCGATCGTGATCCTGGGAGAAAAAGTCCCGCTGCTGCGTTGGGCTGCCGTCCTGATGGGCTTCGGCGGTGTCTTCGTTGCCTGTGATCCCGCCAGCCTCGGCTTCTCGCTACCCGTTTTGCTGGTCTTGGCGGCGGCATGCTTCTGGGGTCTGTCCATCGTGCTCCTCAGCAAGGTCGCCTCGCAGGAGCGCACCACAGTGCAGCTCGTTCTCAACAACGGGTTCTTCCTGGTGATAGCCGGAATTCCATTGTTTTGGACCTGGCAGACACCGGGCTGGCAGGAGCTTCTGCTGATGATCGCCGTCGGCGCCCTCGGCGGGCTCGGTCAGTACTTCCTGTTCGAGGGCATGAAGCGGGCGCCGATCTCCATCATCGCCCCGTTCGAATACACCGCCTTGCTCTGGGCCTTCGCGCTTGGGTTCCTGATCTGGGGCGACGTGCCGCGTGACGCCGTGTTTGTCGGAGCAGCCATCATCGTGCTTGCCGGTCTTGTCATCGTCGCCAGCGAGCGCTTCCGCAAACCCGCAGCCTGAGACTGCCGATTCCTGTCAGAGTGTTGTCAGGAGCCTAGCGCTATTGTGATCTCGCGGGAGGGACCTATGGCGCATACCAATGAAGCCGAAAGAAACAGGGCATTGGGCATACTGCTGGTGTCCGCCTCGGCAGTCGTGTTCGGCCTCACCGGCGCACTCACCAAATCGATTTCGGCCGATGCATTGACCGTAACCTGCTGGCGCGGACTGGTCGGCTTCTTATTGATTGGCGCCTATGTGTGCTGGCGACCAGCCAGGATCGGCCAGCGCCCCAATCTACGGCTTGGCTGGCGCGGCTGGCTGCTGGCCGTTGAAGGCGCCGCCGCCAGCATCGCCTTCATCGCGGCTTTCAAATTCACCTATGTCGCCAATGTGGCGGTGATCTATGCGACGGCCCCTTTCGTGACCGCTCTGCTCGCCTGGGCCCTGGTGCGCGAGCTGTTCCGATTGCCCACGGCGGCTGCCGCTATCCTTTCGCTCGTTGGCGTTGCCACTATGGTGCATTCCGGCCTCGGTTCCGGCAATCTGTTCGGCGATGGGCTGGCGCTGGTGATGACGATCGGCAGTGCACTCTACATTATCATGGTCCGCGCTTTCCGCGACACACCGGTGGTATGGGCCGGAGCGATCTCATCACTGCTTTTGTTCATCTTCGGGTGGTTCGTCACCGACCCGCTGGCGATCACCGGTCAGGATGCCATTCTCCTTGCCGTTTTCGGCACCTCATTCGCCCTCGCCTCGGTGCTGTGGACAGAAGGCAGCCGGCTGATTCCTGCCCCGGAATCAGCGCTGCTTGGTGCTGCCGAAATTCCAGCCGCTGTGCTGTTCGCATGGCTTTTCCTGGCAGAAGTACCGCCGGCCGCCAGCTTGCTTGGCGGTGGCGTGGTGCTCACGGCAGTGCTCTCGCATGGCCTGAATGACTGGCTCACCACCCGGCACAAGACGGAAATTTCCACAGCTCAGGCGGCAAAATAATCACGCTGTCATGGAACCATCATAGAGCCCAAGCATTATTTGGGTGCGGGCCATGCTCTAGTCCCCCAACCCCTCGGCCCGTCCCCTCCAGCCGACCTCCAGGTCGGCTTTTTCTTGCTCCGTGTCATCTGCTGTGCCTCATTGACCTTGGCAGGACTTCCGCTAGGTTCTGCCCGGTGTGATCGGCAAGCTTCGACACATGGCACGGAGCGTCCATGCGGGCGTGCGACACCCTGAATAGCATTGGGAGTGACGCGGTATGATCCTCGGCGTTGGCTTGTTCGCCGCTGTTGCGATTGCCTGGCTGTTGATTGCAGCCATCGAGAAATTTCGCCTCGGCCTCAGCTTCGCGCAGGCGTTTCTCTACACGCCTTTCAAGCTCGCCTACCGCGTGGCCGATCATAAGCTCAAGATCGCCCGCGGCGCCGAGGCGCCGGTCATTTACGCGATCGTCCACCAATCGAAGCTCGACCCGGCACTGATGCTGTCGCTGCTGCCGGAGGACACGCTGCATATTCTCGATGAAGCCTCCGCACGTTCATTCTGGCTGGAACCCTGGCGAGAACTGGCCCGCACCATCGCCTTCAACGCCGAACACGTTTTCGTCAGCCGACGGCTGGTGCGTGTCCTGAAGGGGCGCGGGCGCCTCGCCGTCTATTTCCCGGACGCCATCGAACCGGAGGTGAAATCCTTCCGGCTGTACCGCGCGGTCTCCCGTATCGCCTTGCAGGCGGATGCCCGCATCGTGCCGATCTTCGTCGGCGGCGCGCGCTGGCTGCCGACGTCGCTGACGCCAGCGGATCAAGCGCCGCGCAAGCTGCTTCCAAAGCTTTCGGTCAGCGTACTGCCCCCACTGACGCTCGATGAACTGGCCGCACGCGATGGGGAGCCCGCCAGAAATCGTGGCAATGCGCTGTTCGACTACGCCGCGGAGGCGCGTTTCGGCGCCACCGACCTCAGCCGCAGCCTGTTCCAGTCGATCCGCGATGCTTCCGACCGCTTCGGCGCTTCGCATCCGATCGTCGAAGACGTCGACGGCGCTCTCGGCTATCGCAACCTTTTCGCCGGCGCACGCGTCTTGGGTCATCGGGTGGAAGCATGCACGGCACCGGGCGAAGCCGTAGGCCTTCTCCTGCCGAACTCAACCGGCCTGGCGACCGCGCTGCTTGGGCTGTGGTCGGCGAATCGGGTGGCGGCGATGATCAACCACACCGCAGGTCCCGCCAATGTGACCTCCGGCGTGCGAACCGCAGTGATCCGCACGGTGATCTCCTCCCGTGCCTTCGTCGAGAAGGCTGCGTTATCCGATGTCGTCATGGCCGCCGAGGAGGGTGGAGCGCGACTGCTTTGGCTGGAAGACATCCAGGAAAACACCTCGGCATTCGAGAAACTGGCTGCTGGCTTGTTCTGGCGCCGGCCATTGCAGGCCCAGGATGCGGACAAACCGGCCGTCATCCTCTTCACTTCCGGATCAGAGGGCACTCCGAAGGCCGCGGTGCTCTCCAACCGCAATCTGCTGGCCAATGCCATGCAGGCGGAGTCACGCATCACGATTTCGCCAAAGGACACACTCTTCAACGTGCTGCCGGCATTCCATTCCTTCGGCCTGACCGGCGGCACCATCCTGCCGCTGCTGACCGGGGTGAAGGCGGTTCTCTATCCCTCGCCACTGCACTACAAGCTCATTCCCGAAATGGCCCGCAAGGCGCGACCGAGCATCATGTTCGGTACAGATACCTTCCTGGCCAACTATGCGCGCAACGCCAGCGAAGGTGATTTTTCGAGCCTGCGCTTCATCGTGGCGGGTGCGGAACCGGTGAAGCCGGAAACACGACGCATCTACCGCGAGCGCTTCCAGGCCGAAATCATCGAGGGTTTCGGGCTGACGGAAGCCGCGCCCGTGGTGGCGGTCAATACCGCCATTCACAATCGCGAAGGCACCGTTGGCAGGTTGCTGCCCGCGATCCGCATGCGGCTCGAACCTGTCGAAGGCACCAAGGATGGCGGCAGGCTCTGGCTGGACGGCCCCAATATGATGATGGGCTACATCACCGAGGACCGGCCGGGTGAGTTGCGGCCGCTCGAAGGCTGGCACGATACCGGTGACATCGTCTCCGTCGACCGCGATGGTTTCATCGCAATTCGTGGCCGCGCCAAGCGCTTCGCCAAGGTCGCCGGAGAGATGGTGTCGCTCGGCGCGGTCGAAATGCTGGTTCAATCGCTGTGGCCGGAGGACCATCATGCCGTGGTGGCCGTCCCCGACAAGCGGCGAGGCGAGCGCATCGTGCTGGTGACCACGGCCGACAGCGCTGAGCTCGAAGAACTGCGCAAACTCAACAAGGAAAAAGGCGCCGCTGAGCTGGCGATGCCGCAGGATATCATCAAAGTGGCCGCGCTGCCGGTCCTGGGCTCCGGCAAGACCGACTATGTCGCGGCGCGAAAGCTGGCAATGGAGCAGTTGGGCCTCGCCGCCTAACTTCTTCAACAGATAGCGACCGCCGAGCGATCAGCCTTCGCCGTCGATCCCCTTGTGATCCACATCCGGCGGCAACACCGCTTCGCCTTCCTTCTTGGCACGGCGCGAATAAGCTCGAACGCTGAAGGGCAAGAAGATGAGGTAGGCTGCGACCGAAGCGGTCAGCGTATGCCATGGGTAGCTGACCAGAAGCAGCACGTAGAGCACAACTGCAAGGATCACCGGCAGCACGCGGTCACCGGGGATCTTGAGGCTCTTGCCGGAGTAGACCGGCAATCGGCTGACCAGCAGGAAAGCGATCAGTACGGTGAAGGCGACGCCGGCGAATGCGATCGTCCGTGTCGGCTGCATGCCGAGGAAGGACAGATAGAGCGGCAACAGGACCAGCACGGCGCCCGCCGGTGCCGGCACGCCCACGAAATAGTCGACCTGCCAACCCGGGCGGTCGGTCTGCTCATCGAGCACGTTGAAGCGTGCCAGACGCATGCCGCAGGCAATGGCAAACAGGAGCGCGGCAATCCAACCCGGCGAGCCGGCCCGGTCGAGGAGATAGGCGTAGAGGACCAGCGCCGGCGCGACGCCAAAATTGACGATGTCGGCCAGCGAATCCATCTGTGCGCCGAATTTCGACGTCGCTTTCAGCAACCGCGCCAGACGGCCGTCTATGCCGTCGAGGAAAGCCGCGATCAGCACCATGACCACCGCCGTCTCGAAGCGGTTCTCGAAGGCGAAGCGGATGCCGGAGAGGCCGGCACAGATCGCCAGAACGGTCACAAGGTTCGGCAGAACCATGCGCAGCGGAATCTCGGTGATGCGCGGCCCGCCGTGACCGTGCGCCTCGAATTTCTTGAAGGGAGCGCCCATCGCGCCGTCCCTACGAGATGCGCACAAGCGGCGCCGCCTGCGGACCGCCGAATTCGGCAATGATGGTCTCGCCGGCAACCGCCGTCTGGCCGACAGCGACACGGGGCGCGGCGTTGGCGGGCAGGAAGACATCGACACGCGAGCCGAACCGGATCAAGCCGAAACGCTCGCCAATCGCCAGCGTGCCACCGGCATCCGCCCAGCAGACGATGCGCCGCGCCACCAGGCCGGCAATCTGTACCGCAGCCACCGGGCCGTTCGGACTTTCGATGACGAGACCGTTGCGCTCGTTTTCCTGGCTCGCCTTGTCGAGCTCGGCATTGAGGAATTTTCCCGGCCTATGCTCGATACGCGTGATGCGGCCGCGTACTGGAGCGCGGTTCACGTGGCAGGAGAACACATTCATGAACACCGAGATGCGCGTCATTTCGGTTGTGCCGAGCCCAAGTTCGCGCGGAGGTATCGCGGGTCCCACGGCCGACACGACACCATCGGCAGGGCTGACGACCAGGCGATCGTCGACTGGCGTCACCCGTTCCGGATCGCGGTAAAAATAGGCACACCAGGCGGTGAGGATCAGGCCGATCCAGAACAGCGTCGAAGAAAAATAGCCAAGCAGCAGCGTTGCCGCGGCAAAACCCGCAATGAACGGATAGCCTTCGCGGTGAATCGGAACGAACGCGTTCTTGACCGTGTCGACAAGGTTCATCGGGCTGGGGGCGGCTCCGTTTCGGATGCGCCTCTCTACCGGAAAGCGCCTGCCATCGCAACGCGCCAAAGCCGCGCTGCCTGGTCTGGTAGCGGCATGTTGGCCGCGAACGACCTCGACGCACCCACGCAAACCGGTCTAAGAGACTGATATAAATTAGCTTTCTTTCGTCTCCGTGACCGGAAACGCTACACCAGGCAGATAGACCGGGACAGGTCTGATCTCGTAGATGGCGGTCGGGTTGGCCTGCCTGAGATTGCGCGCGGCTTCGACCGCTTCCTCGCGGTTCGCGCAATCGACAATGTAGAAGCCGAGCAGCTGCTCCTTGGTCTCGGCAAATGGCCCGTCGATGACCATTCCAGCACCTTGCCCACGCAATGTGAAGGCACCCTCGGTCGGACTCAGGCGCGCAGCAGGACCCAATTTGCCTTCCGCGAGCAACCTTTCGCGAACACTGGCGAGCTTCGCCATGACGACGGCGTCTTCTTCTGGCGTCCAGGATTCAACCACGCCAGCGGCATGGTAGGCGAGAATGGCATAAAGCATCGGTTCCCCCGGGTTCACGGTGGCGCGCATCCCCTGCCCTGGACACACGGCCTTGGCCGGCGGCAGGTATAGCGCAGATGCAGGCCGTCTACGACACCTCTTCAGTGCGTCTGCGCACCACGACGCCAAGGTCGTCCGTTTCACGCGCAATACGCAGGCGTTCTTCCGCTTCCGTAGCCTCGCGTTGGCGATCCCACATCGACGCGTAGAGACCATGCTGCCGGAGCAGGTCACCATGCGTGCCGCGCTCAGCGATCTGGCCATCCTTGAGCACGATGATCTCGTCCGCCGAAATGACGGTGGAGAGCCGGTGCGCGATGACGATCGTGGTGCGGTCCTTCGAGACAAGATCGAGAGCCGCCTGGATTTCCTGCTCGGTGTGGCTGTCGAGCGCGGACGTCGCCTCGTCGAGGATCAGAATCGGCGGCGCCTTGAGAATGGTGCGGGCGATCGCCACACGCTGCTTTTCGCCGCCCGAGAGTTTCAGGCCGCGCTCACCGACCATGGTGGCATAGCCTTCAGGCAGGCGTTCGATGAAGGGACCGATCTGCGCCAGTTCCGCCGCCCGGCGAACCTCTTCCTCGCCGGCGTCCATGCGACCGTAGCGGATGTTGTAGGCGACGGTATCGTTGAAGAGCACGGTGTCCTGCGGCACCATGCCGATGGCTGAGCGCAAGCTTTCCTGCGTAACGTCGCGCACATTCTGTCCGTCGATCAGCACCGCACCGGACTGCACATCGTAGAAGCGGAACAACAGCCGCGAAATCGTCGACTTGCCAGCGCCCGACGGGCCGACGATGGCGACCGTCTTGCCCGCCGGCACCTCGAAACTGACGCCCTTCAGGATCTTGCGATTGGGGTCGTAGGAGAAATGCACGTCGCGGAATTCGACGCGACCGGCATCCACCGCCAGCGGTTTGGCATTCGGTTTGTCGACCACCTCCTGCTTGACGCCGAGAAGGTCGAACATGTGTTCGATGTCGGTCAGCCCTTGGCGGATTTCGCGATAGATGAAGCCGATGAAATTGAGCGGCACGGAGAGCTGCATCAGCATGGCGTTGATGAACACGAAGTCGCCGATGGTCTGTGTCTTGTTCATCACCTCATAGGCAGACATGCACATGACCACGGTGGTGCCGAGACCGTAGATGACGCCCTGGCCGAAGTTCAGCCAGCCGAGCGAGGTCCAGATACGGGTGGCGGCGGTTTCATAACGTGCCATCGAGCGGTCGAAGCGCTGAGCTTCCATGGCCTCGTTGCCGAAATATTTGACCGTCTCGAAATTGAGCAGAGAATCGATTGCCTTGGTATTGGCGTCGGTGTCGCTGTCGTTCATGTCGCGGCGAATGCCGATCCGCCAGTCGCTGGCTCTTACCGTGAACCAGACATAGAGCGCGACGGTAACCGCAACGACGGCGACATATTTCCAGCCATAGGTAAAGGCGAAGATGCCGGCCGTCAGCGCGAACTCGAGCACCGTCGGCGCCGTGTTGAGCATGATGAAGCGCACGATGGTTTCGATGCCCTTCGTGCCGCGTTCGATGATGCGCGACAGCCCGCCAGTGCGACGCTCCAGGTGAAAACGCAACGACAGCTGGTGCATGTGCACGAAGGTGCGGAAGGCGAGCTGGCGCACGGCATGCTGGCCAACCCGCGCAAACAACGCATCGCGCAACTGGTTGAAACCGAGCTGCACGAGACGAAGGAAATTATAGGCAATGACCAGCGCAATCGGGGCCAGCAGGATTTCCGGCAGAGGCGGATGATATTGCCCGGTGCCGGCAAGGGCGTCGGTCGCCCATTTGAAGAAATAAGGACCTGCGACCAGCACGAGTTTGGCAACCACCAGGAGCAGTGTCGCCCAGGTGACGCGCCAACGCAGATCGGGCCGGTCGGCGGGGTACATGTAGGGCCACAGATTGCGCAGCGTCTGGAAAGTGGTGCCGGTGTCGGCGGCGGAAACTGTCTTTTCGGCCACTGTTCTTGCCTTATGAAATCGGTTTGGCTGAGCGGCAACAGGCTTCGACCAGCACTGCGAGGGATGCAGAAACACCAGCCAGCGCCTTATGGTCGACCTCGTAGCGCGAACGCTGCCGGTCGGGCGTGAAGCGGACCAGACCTGCCTCGACGAGGATCTTCAAATGCTGTGAAACCGTCGACTGCGCGAGGTCGAGATGCTCTACGACCTCGCCGCAACAACAGGAATGGCTGGCGGACAGGCGCCTCAGGATTTCGATGCGCGCAGGATGAGATAGCGCGGCAAACTTTGTCGCGACTGCGCGCGTGTCTATTGGGTGGCCTGCGCCACACATCAGTTCAAGTGGAGATTCCATGGTTCATCGTCGATAGACGATGAACCAATTTTGCGCAACCTAGCCGGATGGGCGAATCGAATTCTATTCGGCGACGGTTGCCTGGTCGCCCAGTGTCTTCATGTCGGCGGTTTCGCCTTCCTTTGACTTCTGCGGCACCTTGAAGACCTGCCCCGGCCAGATGCGGTCCGGATTGCGGATCTGCTGCTGGTTGGCGAGATAGATGGTCGAATAACGCATGCCGTGTCCGTAAACTCGGCGCGAGATGCGCCACAGCGAGTCGCCGCGACGAATGATGACGGCGTGATCGACCTGCTCCAGCTTCGGCGCGACGGTGGTCGCAGCCTTGTCAGCGGATGCCACGTCCTGCTGAGGTGCCGGCGACCTGGCATCGGAAGCAGATGGAGCGACAGCGGCTATAGCTTCACCGGGTTCGCGCTGGAATGGCACTGCCGCACGGGCGATCACCTTGACACCATCGGCATCCAGCAGATCTACCCGAACGGTGTACTCGCCGACCGGCAGATCGCGAGTCGCTTCGACCAGGAATTGTCCCTTTTCGGATGTCACGGCCTCGCCGAGCAGGATTTCGTTGGCGTAGGCACGCACCTTGCGGCCAGGATCAGCGGTACCAGCAACAAAGATCTTGCCGCCATCGATTTCGACGGCTCCGACCGCGACCTTTGGCGCACCCGGTGCGGCCTGGGCTGTCGGTTCAGCCGGTTGGGCCGCGGAGGCCGTTGCTTGAGGCGCCGCGGAAGCCGCTTGCTGCGCCTCGGGTTCAACCTTTTCTTCAACCTTCGGCACAGAGAGCAATGTTGCCGCCTTGCCGGGTTCCTCAACCAACGCAAGGACCTGCCCATCCGGTTTTTCAGGGATCGCCACAACAGCCGTCTGCGCCGACGGAACGACATTGTTGGAGGGAGAGGTCGAACGCAGCTGCAACTGGTAGTTTCCTGGCTTCAGCGGATCGTCCAGCACAATCGCGAAGTCCCCGTCAGGTCCTGCCACCGTGGACCCGAGGACAGTTGTACCTTGCATGACGTCAACCTTGGCATTCGGGGCCGCTTTGCCGGCAACGACGACGGAGCCGTCACCTTCGGCGCGCACCACGTCGAAGGTGGGCGCGGCAGGACCGGTTGCTGCGGGCGCGGGTTCGGCCGGCTTGTCGGGTGCCGGTGTCACGGCGGCCTGCTGCTGGGCGGGCTTCTGTGCTGCCGGTGCGGCTGATGGCACAGTGGCGACCTGTGCGGGCGGGGTGGCTTTCAGATAGGGGTCGAGCGCACCGGAAACATAGGCCACACCGGCCACCGCCGCTGCTCCGCCTCCCGCAAATAGCAATGTCCTGACAAGCGCTGTTGTCATATCCTCTTCGCCCCCTTAGCCACCTACAGTTGGTCTAGCTGCTTTTCGAAGACCCGACAAGAAAAAGCCCGTCTCAAGGCTTGACCGAGCTCGCATACAGCATCACCAATCCATCCATGAACACGATTCGATCCGTCTGTGTTTATTGCGGCTCATCGCCCGGCCGCGATGGCGTCTATCTCGAAGCCGGACGACAGCTCGGCCATTCCCTTGCCCGCTCGGGCCTGCGCCTGGTTTATGGCGGCGGCACCAAGGGTATCATGGGCGCGGTCGCCGAAGGCACCATACGCTCGGGCGGCAAGGTCATGGGCATCATCCCGCGCTTCCTCATGACGAGGGAAGCGACGGAAAGCGCGCTCGACCGGCTGCACGAACTGGTCGTCACCGAAAACATGCATCAGCGCAAACACAGGATGTTCGAGGAATCCGACGCCTTCGTGGCGTTGCCGGGTGGCATCGGCACAGTCGAGGAAATCGTCGAGATCATGACCTGGGCGCAGCTCGGCCATCATCGCAAGCCGATCGTGTTCGCCAACATCAAGGGTTTCTGGGATCCGATGCTGGCATTGATCGATCACATGGCGTCTGAGGGCTTCATCCATACGGCCCATAATGTGAGGCCTCTGGTGGTGGAAGATCCCGAGAAAATCGTCGCTACCATCCTTGCCACGGGTGCTGCCGTCGATGCGCCAACCAGCGGCATCACTTCCGTCATCGACAAGATGTGAGGGCCGGCAGCCTGCTCAGCCGCGCCGGCTCGCGGCCAGCATGGACCATGTGTAGATTGCCAGTGCTGCCCAGATGAGGCCGAAAGCAACGGCTTTCGTCGTGTCGAACGGCTCGCCGAAGATGAAGACGGCGATCATGAACACGATCGTCGGCGCGATGTACTGCATGATGCCGATGGTGGAGAGGCGCAGCAGTTTGGCGCCGAAAGCAAAAAGCAGCAGCGGGACGGCAGTGACGATGCCGCTGCCCATAAACAGCAACGTGTCCGTCGCATTGCCAGCCGCGAAATTCCCCTCCCCCTTCAGCGCCAGCCAAATGACGTAAGCAAGGGCCGGGATGGAGAGGATGAGCACCTCCAGGAGAAATCCTTGGCTAGGACCAATAGGCAGTGTCTTGCGGAAGAATCCGTAGGCTGCAAACGAGAAGGCCAGCGCCAGCGAAACCCAGGGCAGCGTGCCGCCTTCGACGGTGAGCACAATCACCGCAATTGCCGCCAGCGCCACCGCCGCGATCTGAAGCCGGTTCAAGCGCTCACCAAGCAGCAGCGCACCGACCAGAACGTTGACGAGCGGGTTGATGTAGTAGCCCAGGGCCGTCTCGACGGTGCGGTCGACGGCAATCGCCCAGACATAGATGCTCCAGTTGATTGTGATCAGCGTCGCCGTCAGCGCCGCCATCGCCAGCATCCGCGGCGAACGCAGCGCCACCTTGAAATCGGCGGTACGGCCGAGCCAGATCAACACGGCGGCCGCGATCGGCACCGACCAGATGATACGGTGCGCGACGACTTCAGCCAGCGGCAGATGCGCCACTGCCTTCATGTAGAAGGGCAAAAGCCCCCATAAAAGATAAGCGCACAGGGCCAGGATAAAGCCGCGGCGCGCACCAGAATCCACATTCATTGGCACAGTCTGGGTGGTCATGGCCCAAACCTATGCGCCAGCGACCGCGCCAAGACCATCAACTAATTCTGATGCATCATGGACTTTCGCTGATGAATTACGCGAGATCGCGGTGTCGCTCCGGCGAAGGGTATGCGAACGCCGACATCCCTATTCCGCCGCGACCAGTCCCGCCATCTCCCGGTTCTTCATCAGCTTGTAAATGATGGAGTCCATCAGGGCCTGGAACGAGGCATCGATGATGTTTTCCGACACGCCCACGGTCCACCAGCGCGCGCCGGTGGAATCGTGCGATTCGATCAGCACGCGGGTGATCGCCTCGGTACCACCGTTGAGGATACGCACCTTGAAATCCGCGAGCTCGAGGTCGGCGATCTCGTTCTGATACTTGCCAAGATCCTTGCGCAGCGCGAGATCCAGCGCATTGACCGGACCGTGGCCTTCGGCCACCGACATCTTCTCCTCATTGTCCACCATGACCTTGACGATGGCTTCGGAGACGGTCTTCAACTGGCCGTTGGCATCGAACCGTCGCTCGACCATGCAGCGAAACGAAGTCACCGCGAAGAACTCCGGCAGGCCGGACAGCATCTTGCGCGCCAACAATTCAAACGAGGCATCGGCGCCCTCATAGGCGTAACCTTCTGCCTCACGTTCCTTCACAACGGCGATGAGCGCGTCGAGCCGCGCGTCGTCTTTCGGCACGTCAATGCCACGCCGCTTCAACTCGGCGAGGAAATTGGCCTTGCCACCCTGATCGGAGACCATGACACGGCGACGGTTGCCAACGGCTTCCGGCGGTACATGTTCATAGGTCTGCGGCTCCTTGATCAGAGCCGAAGCATGGATTCCAGCCTTGGTAGCGAAGGCAGACGAGCCGACATAGGGCGACTGTGCTTCGGGCGCCCGATTCAGCAACTCGTCGAAAGCGCGGGAAAGGCGTGAAATGCCGGCCAGCTGCTCCGGCGAGATGCCGGTCTCGAAACGGTCGCGATAGGCCGGCTTCAACATCAGCGTGGGTATCAGCGTCACCAGATTGGCGTTGCCACAGCGCTCACCGATGCCGTTCAGCGTGCCCTGGATCTGTCGCACCCCTGCCTCAACGGCAGCGAGTGAATTGGCCACAGCCTGCCCGGTATCGTCATGGGCGTGGATACCCAGATGACGGCCCGGGATGCCGGCGGCGATCACCTTTTCGACGATCGCGCGAATTTCGGATGGCTGGGTGCCACCATTGGTATCGCACAGCACCACCCAGCGCGCACCCGCCTCATAAGCCGACTTGGCGCAGGCCAAGGCATATTCCGGATTGGCCTTGAAGCCATCGAAGAAATGCTCGCAATCGACCATCGCCTCCCTGCCGGCGACAACCGCCGCCGCCACGGAAGCCCGGATCGCCTCGAGATTCTCCTCGTTGGTGCAGCCCAGCGCAACACGCACGTGATAGTCCCAGCTTTTGGCCACAAAGCAGATGACATCCGAGCGCGCCTGCACCAGCGCGGCCAGGCCCGGATCGTTGGAAGTCGAGACGCCGGCGCGTTTGGTCATGCCGAAGGCAACGAATTTCGAGCGCGCCGTGCGTTTTTTTGTGAAGAATTCGGTGTCGGTCGGGTTGGCGCCGGGATAGCCGCCCTCGACATAGTCCACGCCGAATTCGTCCAGCAAGCCCGCGATCGCAATCTTGTCCTCCACCGAAAAATCGATGCCCGGCGTCTGCTGGCCGTCGCGCAATGTCGTGTCGAAGAGATAGAGGCGGTCGCGTTGCATGGTCATTTACCGGCGTATTTGTCCGTTGCGCGGATCAGGCTGTCGAGGATGCCCGGCTCCGAATATGCATGCCCGGCACCTTCGATGAGGTGGAAATCGGCTTTCGGCCAGGCCTTGTGCAGCAACCAGGCATATTTCGCCGGACACGGCATATCGTAGCGGCCGTGGATGATAGTGCCGGGGATATCCTTCAGCTTGTAGGCATCGCGTAGAAGCTGCCCCTCCTCCAGCCAGCCGGCATGGACGAAATAGTGGTTCTCGATGCGGGCGAACGCGATTGCATAGTCATCTTGTGCGAATGGGTCGCTGGTCGCCGGTTCAGGCAGGAGCGTGATGGTCTCGCCCTCCCAGATAGACCAGGCTTTGGCCGCCTCGATCTGCTTTTGGCGATCACTGCCCACCAGCCGCTTGCGGTAGGCCGTCATCATGTCGCCGCGCTCTTCTTCAGGGATCGGCGCGAGAAACCGCTCCCACTTGTCCGGGAACATTTCCGAGACCCCGAACTGGTAGTACCACTCGAGCTCGGCGCGGGTGAGCGTGTAGATACCGCGTACCACGAGTTCGCTGACGCGGTCAGGATGCGTTTCGGCATAGGCCAGCGACAGTGTCGACCCCCAGGATCCACCGAAGACCAGCCATTTGTCGAAGCCGGCCATCTCGCGCAGCCGCTCGATGTCGGCGACCAGATGCCAGGTCGTGTTGGCCTCCAGCGACGCGTTGGGCGTGGATTTGCCGCAGCCGCGCTGATCGAACAGGATCACGTCGTAGAGCTTCGGATCGAACAGACGCCGATGGTTCGGTGAAATCGTGCCGCCAGGCCCGCCATGCAGGAAGACGGCAGGCTTGGCACCCTTGGTGCCTACCCTTTCCCAATAGACCTGATGGCCGTCGCCCACATCCAGCGTGCCGGTCTCGAACGGTTCGATCTCGGGATAAAGCGTACGCAATTCCAAACTCACAGTTTCAGCCCCTTCTCAGGCCAGTTTTCGGTTTCACGATCGGGGTGCTGGAAGGAGATGACGTGCTCCTGACGGGCATAATAGTCAGGATTCTGATGCACCGGCGCTTCGAAGATCTTCTCGACCCAAGGCAGTCGCGAGGCGTAGTTGACCTGATGCGTCGGCGCCAAGTCGGAGCGGTCATCAAAACTGCCGATCGAAATCTCCAGCCCATCAGGGCTCTTGTAGGTCATCGGCGTGCCGCAGCGTTTGCAGAAGCCGCGTGCTATGTTGACGGAAGACTGGAAATAGCTCGGTTCCTCATGCACCCATTCGACACCTTCGGATGGCACCGTGACGAAAGCGCCGAAGAACGAGCCGAACTGCTTCTGGCACATGCGGCAATGGCAGATGGAGGCGCGCCCTAGCTCACCGCGTATGCGGAATCGCACTGCCCCGCACTGGCAGCCGCCGGTTCTGATGGCATCGGTCATGATCTGTCCTCCGGGGGCCAGGTTGCGGTGTCGTGATCAGGATGCTGGTGGTTCACCATCGAGGTGATGAATGGCACCGAAACGGGATCGTCTTCCGTTGCCCCGCCAGGCAACGAGGGAATGGCATCGACGTAAGGCAGCTTGGCCTCGATTCCCCACTGGATCGTCGGTGGAATTTCTTCCGGGTGATCGAAGGCCGCGATGGCCAGCGCGATGCCATCGGGAGCCTCAAAAGTCAGTGGCGTACCGCATTCCGGGCAAAAGCCGCGCTTGGCGAAACTGGAGGATTGGAAAAGCTTCGGCTCGACGCGCGTCCACGTCAAGCTGGCACCGGCGACGGAAACCAGCGGCTGGTAGAAATTGCCGCTCGCTTTCTGGCACATGCGACAATGGCAGATCGACGCTTCGCCAAGCACGCCCTCGACGCGAAAACGTACTGCGCCACACTGACATCCGCCGGTATAAGTGGGTTTGTTGTCGAGGCTCATCACGCGGGCCTATGGCAGACGGCTTCGATGTTGTTGCCGTCGGGATCGAACGCGAAGGCGGCATAGTAGTGCTCGTGATAGTGCGAGCGCAGTCCTGGAGCTCCGTTGTCCTTGCCACCCGCCAAGAGTGCGGCCTGGTGGAAGGCATCGACAGCGGCACGGCTGCCGGCGGTGAAGGCATAGTGGCGGCCGGGCGCCGGTGTGGTCGTCTCATGCAGCCAGAACACCGGCCGGTCGCGGCCATATCCACCAACCTTGGCGCCACCCGTGTACTGCTCCGGCACCATATAGAGCAGCGAAGCGCCAAGTGGCGCCATCACCTTGTCGTAGAACGTCTTCGCCACTTCGAAATCGACGACGGAAATGCCGGTATGGTCGATCATCTCTTCACCTCCCAGGTGGTCACCCGCTCGCCCGTCACAGGATCCTTTCCATCCTTCAACTGGATACCCTGCACGAGCAATGCATCACGGATGCGGTCTGCTTCGACCCAGTTCTTGGCTGCGATGAAAGCCAGGCGCTCTGCAATGGTCTTCGAAACAGCCTGCTCGTCAATGACCGCAGTCGCAAGACTGAACCCAAGGAATTGCAACGCCGCCTTCAGGCTTGCCGCGGCGGCGTTTCCTTCGGCAGCATCCGCCGCGAGCTGCGTCAGCACCTGAAAGGCCTGATACGTGCCGAGGTCATCCGCCAATGCCTCGATAACGGCTTGCGGAACGTCGCCTGCCTCGCCGGCCGCCAGATCGGCCGCACGCTTCCATTTGCGCAGGGTGTTCTCGGACTCTTCCAGCTTGCGAACCGAAAAATCGATCGGCTCGCGATAGTGCGTCATCAGCATGGCAAGGCGCAGCACCTCGCCCGGCCATTTGCGGCCGCCGAAGGTCTCCGTCTCCAGGAGTTCGTTGATCGAGTAGAAATTGCCCAGACTCTTGGACATCTTCTGCCCTTCGACCTGCAGGAAACCGTTATGCATCCACACCTTGGCCATCACGTCGGTGCCGTGAGCGCAGCGCGATTGCGCGATCTCGTTTTCGTGGTGCGGGAAGATGAGGTCCAACCCACCGCCGTGGATGTCGAAGATTTCGCCGAGATAGGCCGCGCTCATGGCCGAGCATTCGATATGCCAACCGGGGCGTCCCCTGCCCCACGGACTGCGCCAGCCGGGCTCTTCCGCGGATGACAGCTTCCACAGGACGAAATCGCCGGGGTTCTTCTTGTGCGCGTCCACGGCGATGCGGGCGCCGGCCTGTTGCTCGTCCAGCGGGCGCTTGGACAGTTCGCCATAGTCCGGCATGGACGCAGTATCGAACAGCACCTCACCTTCCGCCTCATAGGCATGACCTCGATCGATCAGCTGGTGGATCAGTCCGATCATATCGGTCCTGCCGTCCGGACGCGGCTCTACGAATTCGGTGGCACGCGGCTCATATGTCGGCGCAAGGCAACCGAGCGTGGCGACGTCCTTGTGGAATTGATCCGCGGTCTTCTCGGTTACCCGTCGGATCGCTTCATTGAGCGACAGTTTCCCTGAAGCGATATCGTTGCCGAAATCGCGCAAGGCGCGCGCGTTGATCTTGTCATCGAGGTCGGTGATGTTGCGCACATAGGTGACGTGCTCGGCGCCATAGACGTGGCGAAGCAGCCTGAACAGGACATCAAAGACGATCACCGGTCGGGCATTGCCAATATGGGCGAAGTCGTAAACTGTCGGGCCGCAGACATACATGCGCACATTGGCGGGATCGATGGGGACAAAATCCTCCTTCGCCCTGTTCAACGTATTGTAGAGGCGCAAGCCTTTCGAGCCCTCAGACATTCATCCCCTTCCCGACCGATCCGGCCGCCGCGCATTTTCGCGCACAATCCAACCCCAGCCTGCTGGCCGGGGCGTTGTCCACTCAGAGAGAAAGTTGAGGCGAAAACGTCCAGACCAGCGCGAGCGCTAGCCAATAATGCAGATGCCACAAATGGCGAAAGACGTTCTCATGGGCGGCTTTATCGCGCTCGCCCGTGTTGCCGTCAAGTCGCAACTTTCGCCGGCAAGTCGCTTTGGCGACAGCAAAGGGCTCGAAGAAACATTTTCTTAAGTATGTGCGTTCAGTGCTATAATATTCGTCGGCTCACGTGGAAAACGCCACGATTTGGTCGGAATCGGCCATCATGTGCAGCGCCTTCCAGTGACCTTGACCTTGGGGAAGTCGAAATGCCACGCAGCAAGCAGGAAGCCAGTCGAGCGAAGCAACCGACACTCGCCAGCCAATATCGGGCAATCGGCCCGGCGGCGATCGTGGCGGCATTGCTCCACACGGCTAAGAAGAAAAAGCCCGCGCACAAGATAACTTCGCCACGCGCGGCCTGAACAAACGGTCTGCGGGCGCAGACCGTCGCTGACGAGCGATGCTCGCTCGGCGCGAGAGACTAGAATAGCGACATCTGTTCGGTATCGTCGCCACCGGGTTTCTTGCGCGCTGGTTTGGCCGGCTTTTGCCCGGTCGTGACGTCCTCAGCCGACGCAGCAGATCTCTCCTGGATTTCCGGACCCGAATTGGCGACCTTGTTGACGAGGTCCGAAACCGGGATCGCCTCGAAGAACCCCTCCTCCACCGGGCGCAGGAGATCGGCGACATCCCGTGGCTCCCGGTCTCGGCAATCCAGCCAGCGCGAAAAATCCCCGGGATGGATCACGACCGGCATGCGGTCGTGAATATGGGCGATGTCGGCATTTGCGGTCGTGGTCATGATGGCGCCGGTATCCATTTCCGAGCCGCCAGGTTCTGCATAAGTCTCCATAAGCCCGGCAAAGGCGACGATGCCGCCGTTTTTCGGCCTCACCCAATAAGCCTGTCCCTTCCTGTTGCCGGTCTGCCGCCATTCATAAAAACCGCTGGCCGGCACCAGGGTACGGCGATGGCGCATGGCGGTACGGAAGGAGGCTTTCTCAGCCGCGCTTTCGGAGCGGGCGTTGATGAGAAGCGGAAACTGACGCGTGTCCTTGACCCAAGTCGGTATCAGCCCCCAGCGGACCAACATGGAAGTGCGGTCGGAACGGTTCGAACCAGGCGCCTTCGGAGCACCGGAAAGCACCATCGTGATGGGTTGCGTGGGCGCGATGTTATAGCGAGCCGGAAAGGGCTCGATATCATCCAACCCCAGGAAGGTCGTGGTCTGGTCCGGCGTCGCGGTCAGGGCAAAACGTCCGCACATGGCGCAATCTCATTTCTGTCTGGCTCCGAAAGTGGTGGTGGAAGCGCATCGCCGCAACCGCTAAAGCTCGGTTTGGAAGCGCGATCCACAGCCATCGCGCGGTGTTGCAAACATCGGAAGACGCGGAGAAATGACCCACAGGCAAACCATACCGTCGGTTTCCGTGGCGGTCGTCCATGGCGACACGGTGCTTCTGGTGAAGCGGGCCAGACCGCCTTCGAAGGGGGTCTATGCCTTTCCTGGTGGCAAGGTAGAGGCCGGCGAGAGCCTGGAAGCAGCAGCGGAACGGGAGCTTCTTGAAGAGACCGGCCTCGAGGCTGCCGATCTTCGCCCGCTGGTCGAAATATTCATCGACGGTTCCGCCGAAGGCCACCCGGTCGATTATCGTCTGACAGTGTTCGGCGCCCGCTACATCGGAGGCGAAGCCAAGGCCGACGACGACGCCGAAACGGCCGCCTTCTATACTCTTGCCGAGATGGAAACGATGCCGCTGGCCGGCTCCGTCTTTTCCGTTGCCAGGGACCTGCTGCAGCCGGAGAAAAAGCCGTTGGGCTAAGGTCAAGAACGCCTTGCAGCAGACAAATTGTTTCTTCACAAAGCCTTATGATCCGCCCGTCCCTCACCCTTTTGCTTGGCATCGCCCTATCTGTGGCCGCTCCGGCGCAACCAGCCGCGGCTGCCGAAGCGCCGTTCGAGCCTGGGCTGATGCGGCTGGCGGAGGTTTTGGGATCCCTGCATTTCCTGCGCAACCTCTGCGGCGAAAAGGGAGACCAGTGGCGAGGCGAGATGCAGAAGCTGCTGGATTCCGAAAATCCCGATCCGGAACGGCGCGCGCGCTTCATCGCTGCATTCAACAGGGGTTACCGTTCATTCGGCAGCACCTACACACAGTGCACGTCTTCGGCCAGCGAGGCCATCAGCCGGTACATGAAAGAGGGCGAGAAACTCTCGCGCGACATCGCGTCGCGCTACGGCAATTAGCGAGCTGTTAACTTTTTCACCATTGTGGCAGCACAGCACCAAAGTCCTGTGGTAGGAACCTTAATGGGACATTAAAGGGACGGGTCAAGTTTGATCCTCATTTGAAGGGTCGCCGCTTGAATAAGGGTGGTAGTTGCGTATGGGACACACAGCCAGCGATATCGATGCCCTCGTCAGGGAAGAAAAGCGCCTGACCGCCGTCGAAAGCCATAGCGAAGCATGGGCCGAAGGGCTTTCTGCGGGTATCGAGCCGGATATCATCGCCGAGGCAGCACTGGAAACAGCCTTTTGCGAGATGCTGCGCGCCAATGGCGAAACCGCAGCCCTTGCCCTGCTCGACAGGATGCGTGAAAAGGTGATTGCTGGGGCGTTCGAACCCGACCAAGTGCGGCACTGAACCGACGCCCGGCGCTAACCGGCGGAATAGCCTTTCCGCCGCGCGGCGGCATACAGACCGGGCCTTGCCCGGCAGCATGGAGAGGCGGCCGGTGAAATTTTCGTCCTTCGACAGACCCCGTGGCCTGGCGTTCGGCGCTGGTTTCCTCGCGCTGACGTTTGCGATCCCTTCGGTCCTGCTGACGACATCCCGGCCAGCCGTTGCGCTCAGTGAAATCAGACGCGATGACGTTCAGGTCCCCGGCAAACGTCAGCAGATGGGACCCGAGGCACCAAAACCCGGTGTCGTGCCGTTGCCGGATCCGATCCAGACTGTTCCGCCAGCCCAAAAGACAACGCCACCGGGGCAGGACGAGCCCGAGCAGGTCGAACCTGCCAAGCCTGGAGAAGGCAGCGGCAATCTCGCCCGGCCCCAGATCGATCCCACTGCGGCCTTGCCACCGGTGCAATATGATCTCGCGAAACTGCCGGAACCAGTGCGGCGCATGCGCGAACTGATCATCGAGGCCTGCAAGACCGGCGATATTGAGAAGCTTCGCCCGCTGATCGGTACCGGCGATTCGCTCACGCAGCTTTCGCTGACCGACATCGAGGGCGACTCGATCGCCTTCCTCAAAGGACTGTCTGGCGACACCGAGGGCCAGGAAATCCTGGCTATCCTGCAGGAAGTTCTAGACGCGGGTTATGTGCAACTCGACCCGGGCACGCCGCAGGAACTCTATGTCTGGCCTTATTTCTTCGCCTATCCGCTGGCCAAGCTCGATGCCAAGCAGCGGGTGGAACTCTTCAAGATCGTCACTGCCGGCGACTATGAGGACATGAAGCAGTACGGCACCTACATCTTCTATCGGGTGGGTATCACCCCGCAGGGCCGCTGGACATTCTTCGTGGCAGGCGATTGAGCAAAGCCTCTCCGGGCAAGATTCTCTGTAGCGCTCGTCGCAAGACGCGGTGACGATGCAGCCAGAAGACGAGACGAACGGTCCCGCCAAACACAGCTAGGCGACAACAGCTTCCGAGAATTCGACCGCCCTGCCCTGCGACGGCGTGACAATCTCGCCTTCCCACATGACGCGGGTGCCGCGAATGATCGTGCCTACCGGCCAGCCGGTGACTTCCTTGCCGTCGTAGGGCGTCCAGCCTGCGCGCGAGCCCGCCTGCGCGTTGGTGATGGTTTCGCGCCGCTTCATGTCCACGACCGTGAAATCGGCATCGTAGCCGGCGGCGATGCGCCCCTTGCGCGCCATGCCGAAGATGCGGTTCGGGCCGTGGCTGGAGAGATCGACGAAGCGCTCCAAGGTGAGCCGGCCGGCATTGACGTGATCCAGCATGATCGGAACCAGCGTTTGTACGCCGGTCATACCTGACGGCGAGGCCGGATAGGGTTTTGCCTTCTCGGCCAACGTATGCGGCGCATGATCGGAGCCCAGCACATCGACGATCCCTTGGCTTATGCCGTTCCAGACGCCGTCGCGGTGGCGTGCGGCGCGCACCGGCGGATTCATCTGCAAAAGGGTGCCAAGGCGTGCATAGTCATCCGAACTCATCGTCAGATGGTGCGGTGTCGCCTCGCAGGTGGCGACATCCTTGTGCTGTTCGAGGAAGGCGATCTCTTCCGCGGTAGAGATGTGAAGAACATGGATGCGCGCACGGGTCTGGCGGGCGATCCGCACCAGGCGCTCCGTACACTGGAGGGCCGCGATTTCGTCGCGCCATATCGGGTGCGAAGACGGATCGTTCTCGATTCGCATGCCGAGGCGCTCGCGCAGGCGAAATTCGTCTTCCGAGTGGAAGGCCGCGCGGCGGCGCGTATTGCGCAGGATGGAGGCCACGCCTTCGTCGTCCTCAACCAGCAAATCGCCGGTGGATGAGCCCATGAACACCTTGATGCCGGCAGCGCCCGGTAACCGCTCCAGCTCGGCAACGTCACCGGCATTGTCGCGCGTACCGCCGACCCAGAAGGCGAAGTCGCAATGCATGCGTCCCGTGGCGCGCCTGACCTTGTCGGCGAGCGTAGCCTCGCTGGTGGTCAGTGGATTGGTGTTGGGCATTTCGAAGACGGCGGTCACGCCACCCAGAACCGCAGCACGGGAACCGGTCTCGAGATCTTCCTTGTGCTCAAGGCCCGGTTCACGGAAGTGCACCTGGCTGTCGACGACCCCCGGCAGCACATGCAGGCCATTGCAATCAATGGTCTTCCCCGCGGAAGCGGCAGCAAGGTCGCCGATTGCAGCGATCCTGCCGCCATTCACGCCAATGTCGCGCTGGCCGATACCATCATGATTGACGACAATACCGCCCTTGAGGATGAGGTCGTAGGTCACTGCCATCCGCTCCGGCCCTTGTGTGGGAATTGCCTGCGGCTTACGTAATGGCTCTTCGAAATGCAAGATCAGGCCCATGCCGACAACCCTTCTCGCTGACCGCGCCCTTGTCTCCGTTTCCGGCCTTGAAGCCGAACACTTCCTGCAAAATATCCTGACCGTCGATCTCGACGTGCTTGGTCAAGGCGAAGCCAAACCGGGCGCGCTGCTGGCGCCGCAAGGCAAGATCCTGTTCGATTTCCTGGTCTCCCGCGCCGGCGAAGATGCCTTTCGGCTGGAATGCCGGGCCGACATCGCCGACGATTTCATCAAGCGGCTGATGTTCTACCGGCTGCGCGCCAAGGTCGATATTTCCAAGCAGGAACAGGACGTTGTTGCCGTTTCGTGGCAGGCTGATTCAATCGCTTCGCAAAATGATTCAAGCACAGGCGTATACGACCGCCGCTTCAACCTTGCCGTGATCCGCTTCTACGAAACGCCATTGCCCGCCGCAGATGCCACGCTGGCTGACTGGGATGCCTTCCGCCTTTCACAGGGTGTGGCCGAAAGCGGTCCGGACTACGCGCTGAACGACGCCTTTCCGCATGACGTGCTGCTCGACCAATTGGACGGTATCGGCTTCAAGAAAGGCTGCTTCATTGGCCAGGAAGTGGTTTCGCGCATGCAACATCGCGGTACAGCTCGCCGACGCGTGCTGCTGGTGGAGGCTGCCGGTGCCCTGCCCGCTTCGGGCACGGAGTTGACGGCCGGCGGCCGCCCCGTCGGTACGCTCGGCTCGGTATCAGGCACACACGGCCTGGCCATTGCCCGTATCGATCGCGTCAAGGCGGCGATGGACGCCAGCCAGGAAATCAGCGCTGGCGGTGTCACCGTATCGCTCTCCATTCCCGGTTGGGCGCGCTTCACCTTCCCTGAGGCCGCCAGCGCGGAAGACGCCTGATGGCGGACCGTATCGGCGCGCCGCCGCGAGCCTGGCAGCGCATGCTGTCGGGGAGAAGGCTCGACCTGCTCGACCCTTCTCCACTCGACATCGAGATCGGCGATATCGCGCATGGCCTTGCCCGCGTCGCGCGCTGGAATGGCCAGACCTCCGGGGATCATGCCTTTTCGGTGGCACAGCACTCGCTGCTGGTCGAGGAGATCTTCCGCACCATCGTGCCGTCAGCGTCACCAGCGGCACAACTGATAGCGTTGCTGCACGATGCGCCGGAATATGTCATCGGCGACATGATCTCACCGTTCAAATCCGTGGTGGGCGGCGGCTACAAAACCTGCGAGGAGCGGCTGCAGCATGCCATTCATCTGCGCTACGGATTGCCGGCTTCGATAGGTCTAGGCCTGAAGAAGGATATCAAGCGCGCCGACCAGATCGCCGCCTATTTCGAGGCGACAACGCTGGCCGGCTTTGGGTTGGCGGAGGCAGCGGAGTTCTTCGGCCGCCCGCGCGGATTTTCCACCGACCAGTTCGACCTCACACCCAAGCCAGCGCGACAGGTGGAAAAGGCGTTCATGGCCCGATTCCACAAGATCGAAGCCGATTTGCGGTAGAGCAATTCCAGGAAAAGTGTGTAACGGTTTTCCGTCCGGAATTGCGGAAAAACAAAGAGGTAGAGCGTTTCCGTGAAAAACGGAAACGCTCTAGATTTAGCCTTCCACGAAGCGCAAGCCGACCACGCCGACAATGATAAGCGCGATACAGCCTAGTCTGAGTGGTGTGGCCGGATCGCCGAACAGCACCATGCCGAGGGTCGCGATGCCAACCGCACCGATACCTGTCCACACGGCGTAAGCAGTGCCTGCCGGCAGGTGGCGCATGGCAAAAGTCAGCACGAAGACGCTGAGCAGCGCGAAGAAAATGCCGCCGACACTAGGCCAGAACCGCGTCCAGCCCTCGGCATATTTCAGCGAAACACCCATCGCGATTTCGATGACACTCGCGACAAGAAGCAGCAACCAAGCCATTCCGGCCCTCCTTTGATATTCAGACCCGGGCTCATGTGTGATAATAGGAACCAAAGAGCAATTACGCACCTTTTGGTGCCTATAGGTTTTTGATGGCTGCGCCAAATGTTTATGATTCTGCCTGTTCGGCGCGGGATGCGCTGGAACTGATCGCCTCGAAATGGGCGATGCTGATCCTGCCGGCTTTATCCGGAGGGCCGATGCGCAACAGCGCGCTGCTCAGGAAAATCGGTGGCATCTCGCAGAAGATGCTGACGCAGACGCTGAAAGACCTGGAGCGCAACGGGCTGGTGATCCGGCAGGACATGCAGACAGTACCACCGCATGTCGAATACAGGCTGAGCGCTCTCGGCAGTTCGCTCAGCGAAGCGCTGATCACGCTTGACCGCTGGGCTGAGCGCCATTCGGGCGATCTCGACGCAGCTCGCGAGCGCTTCGACGCGGCTCGAACGGAAAGTGCCTAGAGCATGATCCCGAAAAGTTGCAGACTTTTCGGACAAGATCATGTGACAAAACAAGGAGATAGAGCAGAACGCCGTTTCAACCCAATGGCGTACCGTTCTAGCGTCCCTGCCGTTCCAGTCGGTCAAGGAACCACTGGGTCAGCCGCACCCAGACTTCGTCTTTCTCGCCGGTATCTTCGCAGCCATGGTCGAGATTCGGGTTGTCGTTGACCTCGATGACGAAGACGCCATCCTTCGTTTCCTTCAAGTCGACGCCATAAAGGCCGTCGCCGATGCACCGAGCCGCCTTGACTGCCGTCTGCACCGCGTGGGTCGGCGCATCCTTCAAGGTGAAAGTCCTGAAACCGCCTTCGTCAGGCTTGCCGGCACGGTCATGGTTGACAATCTGCCAGTGCTGCTTGGCCATCAGATATTGCACGGCAAACAGCGGCTCGCCGCCCAGCACACCAATGCGCCAGTCATAGTCGGTCGGGATGAACTTCTGCGCGACGAGCAGGTCGGAATCCTCCAGCCAGTCCGTCGCCAGCTTCTTCAACTCACCGAAATCCTTGCATTTCTTGACGCCACGCGAGAACGCGCTGTCGGGTATTTTGAGGACCAGCGGAAAACCAAGCGTGTCGGCAGCCACCTCCAGGTCAGACTGGCCCGCGATCATCACGGTGGGCGGCACCGGCACGTCGTTGAAGGCCATCAACTCGTTCAGATAGACCTTGTTGGTGCAGCGGATCATCGACAGCGGATCGTCGATCACCGGCATGCCTTCCTGCTGGGCACGGCGCGCGAAGCGGTAGGTGTGGTTGGAAATCGAGGTCGTCTCGCGGATGAACAGCGCGTCGTAGTTGGCGACCTTGGCCAGATCTTTCTTTGTGATCGGCTCGACCTCGACGCCCATCTTTTCGGCGATGCGGGCCCAATAGCGCAGCGAAGAGATCGCCGAGGGCGGCAGTTGCTCATGCGGATCGACGAGCGTTGCGAAAGTGTAGCGTGCCGGAGTGCGTGCCTTGCTGTCGCGCCATTCGCGGCCGGTGTAGACATCGAGGCATTCAAGGAAGCGTTTTTCCTCCTCTTCCGTCATACGCGCCAACGGGTAGAAGCCTATCTTGCGGATCGTCGCCCACTCGCCCGCGTCGGTTATCGCTACCTCCAGTGCCGGCGCGCGAAACCAATCGAAAAGAAGTTTGGCAAAGCGATCCCAAGCCTTGCCGGGACCGATGCCGAAGAAGATGTGTACCTTGGCCGGGAAGGCGCCGCCGAGATCCTTGCGGCACTTGTTCAATGCCAATTCCAGCTCCGGCAGCGCATGCTCATAGAGCTTGCGCTCGGAGAGATCGATCATAGTCTCGACGGTTGGGATGACCTTGTGGCCGCGTGAGCTTGCCAGCAGCGAGGCGTAGTAGCCGCGGCTCTGATAGTCATAGCGGTTGGAGAGGTTGATGACCTTCGGGCGCTGGCCGCGGAACAGGGCCGGATGGGCCAGATAGTCCCGGTTGGTGATAACCTTGTGCGGCGTCGCCACCTGGTCGAGATCGTTCTGCCTGCCGGTGAGGATGACCCAGGTCATTGTTTCTCGCGCGCTCCAAGAATGATGGCGGCCCGCAGTCCGTCGCGGCCGAACTGCGCCATGGAAATGAAGATGTCGTAGGGCACCGGAATGTTGGCGGCGTCCGCCTGCGTTTCTTCCCGCTCGTCTTCGACCCATGGGTCGTGGATGAGGATATGATCGCCGTCGTCGCCAATGGCTAGAACCCAGTGAGGGACCTTCTTGCCGAACATCAGGAAGCCGCTGATCAGGACCACGACCAACCTGCCGGCGGCGATCGCCGCGCGGACATCGTCGATGGAAAACGCGTTGTACTGCACCGGAATGCCGTATTCCCTGGCACGGCGCTGGAAATCGATCTGCGCCAGTTCCATGACCCGGCGCTTCTCGGCGCTGCGCACCGACTGCAGAAAGAGCGGCCCGTCGAACGAGACGAAAATCTCGGCTGAAAGCCCGTATTCATAAGCCGCCACCGCCAGCCCGAACGGCTCGCAGCCGCCGGGACCCGACATCATGAAGACGGTGGTCGCTTCGCGCCACAGCCGCACTTCCATCACCGGATCGGGCCGAAAGCCGGTGTCGAAATGAGCCATCGTCATCATCAGACAGCAAGGACCACAGGTGAAATCGCAGGTCTGCTCGTAAAACGGCACGGAAGTTGCCACCTGCAGATGGCCACGCAGCATCTTTTCGTAGCGCAACGCCGCCGCGCCATCCTCGTAGTAGTCACTTTCGCGACCGATCTTGCGATAACCCGCCTGTTCATAGATGCGGATGGCGCGCGAATTGTCCTCGCGCACTTCCAGACGCAGCATCATGCGATCGTGCTCGAAGGCGGTGTCCTCCGCTGCTTCCAGCAGCAGGCGACCGATGCCTAACCCGCCGAAATCGGGGCTGGTAGCCAGCGAATAGAGCCGTGCCACGCGGCTGCCCTTGCGAAACAGGATGATCGCATAGCCTGCGATCTTGCCATCGCTTTCAGCGATCAGCGTCTCGGCGGTTTCCCGTTCGATGAGTTGGCGGAAGGATCGGCGCGATATGCGGTCAGTTGCAAAGACGGCGTTTTCGATGGCGGCGAGAACATCGACGTCGGAGGTGCGGGCCGTGCGGACTTCGGCAGGCATGAAGGCTTGAAAAACCTCGGTACGTGGCAGGAAAAGAGCCTATCGAAACGTCGATCACGCCGACAGGAAAGCCGACGCATGGCCAGCGTTTCGCGCTTCGATTTCGGCTGAATTGTGACCGATTCGACCTGCTTGCCAAGACGTCGAATAGTTCCTTTTTCTGGATGCGGCTCGACAGAAAGCGGAATTCGGCCGTCCATCCAGGACAGGTACGCGCTCGATCGCTCAGTATGCCAAACAGGAAAATCCTAGGACCGGACTTTGCTGTCGGCTGCAGCTATGCAACCAAAGGCCATGATCAGCAGCGGTCGACATTCCCCCTCCCGCCCCTGGCCGAAATGGCTCGGATGGTTCGGCGTTGCCATTCTGGTTGCCGCCATTCCGGGTGCATTGGCTGCCGTGACGATGCCGGCGAACGAATACAAAGCCTGGGGAGTGGATGCACTCGATTGCGACGGGCCGATCTCGGTCTTTCTGTTCGCGATCCCCACCCTGCTGATCTACAGCGCCGGGGCGATTGTGAATGGCTGCTATTTTCGCAACCGACTGAACCTGGTCTTCGCAGTCTTCTGTACGCTGGTCGGTGCGCTGATTGTCGCCAATATCGCCGCAGCCGTTGGGGAACAAGTGCAACTGGAGCGTGATCTCCAAGCCTGTCGATAAGCTCGAACGACCGACGGACTCGCTCAAACCTTGCTTTCCGTACCTTCGATCAACTGGCGGTAGGCATTGCGAGCCACGATAGCAAGCCGTTCCTGCGGCAGCGCGCCGACAACAGCGCAACCATACCCCTTGTCGAGCCAGTACACCGCGGTCGGGCGGTTCTTTTCGGCGTAGGTGCCTTTGGCATAGCTACCTGATTCCGAAGTCACGAAGAGCGAGATGCGATTGCCCTCGGCATCTTCATAGAGCAACATCGCCGCCTTGCCCGCGCCTGCCGGCAGCAGTCTGCCTCCGACCAATTGGAACCCGTCGGCGGTCAGATCCGGCGTTACCAGCTTCAAACCGATCCGCGCTGATAACCAATTGCGCATATGCTCCTCATCCGAGGCCGGCACCTCGACGGCATGACGCTTCTCGGCTGCATAGACGACGTAAGCTGCAACGGCTTCCTCGGCGAACCTGTCCGCCACAGCATCTTCCGTGCCAATGCCGCGCGTGCCGGCGACGTAACCGCCAGCAGCGCCTGTCGCCAATAGAACCGCAGCCGCAGCAGCCTGCCACCAGCGGGAACGTTGCAGCATTCGCGTGCCGGGATCGCCGACAACCAGCTTGGTGAAACGCGCCGGAACCGGCTCATCAAGAGCATCTGCCAAGGCGAGGCGCAGTGCTTCCCGATCGGTACCGAAACGGTTGTTCCTGGCCTTCATCTCCGGGTTGGCCTCGAGCCACGCCTCGAAAGCGGCGCGCTCCTCGTCGGGCAGCTCGCCGTCGAGTGCCAGATGGATGTCCCGTTCGGTGAAGTCGCGCGCGGTCATTTCTCGACCACTTTCAGCGAACGGCGCCGCGCACGGTCATCGAGCAGAGCCCGCAAATCCTCCCGGCCGCGCGAAATCCGTGACATCAGCGTGCCTGCGGGGATGCCCAGAATATTGGCCGCCTCGGCATAAGAGAAGCCTTCGATGGCAACGGTCACGATCGCCGCCCGACGCTCGGGAGCGATCGCCTGCAAGGCATCGAGGATTTCCCGGGAGGCAATGTTTTCGACCTGGACCGAAGGAACCGCCAGCGCCTCATCGCCATCCAATGGCAGCATCGCCATTTCGCCGCGGCGGCTCACCTTGCGCATCTGGTCGATGAAAAGGTGGTGCATGATCGTGAACAGCCATTTCCTCGGGCTTTCGCCGGTTTGCCAGTTATCCAGCCTGGCCAGAGCACGCTCGAGACAATCCTGGACGAGGTCGTCCGCGGAATCGCGATCGCGCAGAAGCGCACGCGCGTAGCGGCGCAAGCGCGGGATCTCGCCGAGGATCGCAGCCTTCCTGTCGTCCATGGGTGGCGGTTCGCCAATCTTTCCCGTTGCCCCGGCGATTGAACGCGCCTTCGCCGGCTAGCGCAAGCCGCGCCATACCCGCTTGTTGCCTTCAAGAGCAGAACGAAGCCAACTTAGGGATTATTCCCGAGCCAATTGCGAGGATTGCAAAAAATGACGCCGCCGGCCCGTGGAGCCAGCGGCGTTGAAGAGACCGAATGCCAGGCGATATCAGAAGCGGTAATTGACCCCCATCTTGACGGTGTGGCTCTTCAGATCGTCCGAGCGCTTGGAGCCGTTGCGCAACGTATAGTCGACGTCACCATAGTTCACATAGTTGTATTCGACCTTGGCCGAGATGTTGCCAGCAAATGCCTGCTCGATACCACCGCCGAGCAGGTAGCCACCTTCCCACTTGTCTCCCGAAGCGACGGTGCCGCCCGGCTTGACCTTGGTCATCGAATAGCCGGCGGCGCCATAGACCAGCGTCTTGTCGAAGGAGACGCCGGCGCGAACCTTGGCGGCACCGGTCCAGGTGCGCTTCAGCTCGGCACCATCGTCCAGCCTGTGCTTGGTTCCCTTGGAGTAAGAGCCGTCAAGTTCTGCACCGTAGACGAACGCACCACTCTGGAAGTTGGTGCCAACCTGGCCACCGAACTGCCAGCCGCTCTTGCTGGAGAACGGGTTGGGAAAGCCCGAGGATGACGTACCCAACTGGCCGCCGACATAGCTGCCCGACCAATTGTAGGCCGGGTCCGAATAGGCCCGGTCCGATACGAAATCGGCCGCCATGACCGGCATGGCGAAAGGTGCAAGGCCAGCGAACATGACGAGAAACAGATTTCGCTTGGACATGGTGTTTAGCTCCGAAAATGAATGAGCTGCGGAGCATTTAGCTCCGCAGCCCGTTGACGGGGCTGACGGCCGGTCGGCGACTGGGGAAGCAATCCGCCGGCCGGACCCCGTGCACCAGCGCGCTGGTTGCATGGAGACAATGGCTGGCATGGATTACGCCAACATTGCGCAAAATTTAGCGAAAACAAATATTTATGGGTAATCTTTCAGTAAGATTCCTTAAGCATTTCTGAATTTGGTCAACCCTGTTTAGGCGCGCGCGACAGCAGTCGCTGGTAAAACAGGCCAATGCCGATGAGCACGGCGCCAAGGCCGATGAAGGAGAGCGCACGCAGCACGCCTTCGAGTTCCGACATGTCGAACAGGAAGACCTTCAGCACGGCGATCGCGATCAACGCCGCCGAAGCGATGCGCAGCACATACGAGCTGAAGCGAACACCGACCACCAGCAGCACGACGCCGAGCAACAACCACAGCGCCGAATAGCTGTAGGTCTCGACCTGTTCCATGCCGCTCCACAGGGCGATGAACTCGCCCTTGAAGGAGCGTCGCACCGAGAGGGTCGCATAGGCGAAAGCGAGCAAAGCCCCCATCAAGGCAAGCATGGAGGAATACCACTTCGGGCGTTTGCCGCGTGCATAGTAAGCTAGTGCTCCCGCCGCGGCGGCCGGCAATAGATAAGCCAGGAAAAGCAGATTGAAGACCGGGATCCGGCCAGTTGATTCGTCGGTGAACAGCGGATTGAGGATGACAAAGTGTTGGCTGACGATGGTGAGCGCCGACACGACACCCACGATCAGCGAGCCATAGCGCAGAACCGAACTCGGCGAGCGCATGTCGATGCTGATCAGAATGGCGCCGGCGCCGAGGGCTATCAACGTGTAGATCGCCTGTTCGGCGAGCGAGACCGGACCGTCGTCGATAACGCCGCCATGCATGGCATGACGGACCAGCATGGCAACGCCAAGCAAGGCAAACAGCGCGGCTCCGGCTTCCATGACAAGGCGTGGACGGCCATTGGTGGTGCGCGCCAGTTGCCACGCGGCAAACCCGAACGCGACTGCCGGCACGCCATAGCCAGGCAACAGCCCGTTGAAGACTGGGGTCCGGGACAGAAACTCCGCACCGACGATGGTCGGATCGAAGGCGATGCGGGCAAGAACGGCCACGACCGCACCAGCCGCGATCCAACCAAGAACAGGATAGCTGCGCCAGCGTGTGGCCAAGGCTGGCACGACGGCCGCCGCGCCCAACAGAACGGTGGTCAGGCCCGAGCCGAAGGCCATGTGCAGCATCAGAACGGCAGCGAGCCCCGCGCCAGCCAATGCAAAGGAAACAGCCAAACCACCGGTGTGTGGAGGCTCTTCGGCCCGCGCGATCCATTCGCCGCCGGCCACCAGAACAGCCAGCAACAGCAAAGTGACTGCCGCGTAGACGAAGTCCCGGTCGATATCGCCGAACGTCACCCAAAGCGACAGCATGATCGCGAGGGGCACGGCTGCAGTCCATGCCGTCCAGGAGGCTGATTGGGCGAGGCTTGATGCGACATGCCGCCTGGCGCTCCACAGGCCCGCACCTAAGAACAGCAGACCAAGCACGACGCCAATGCGGATCATCGTCGCATCGGCCACGACGGTTACAGGCACGGTGTCGACCGTCGCATAACCCGAAAGGCCGATGGACGTCTCAGCCAATGGCGTGATCTTGAGATAGGCAAAGACAGTCGCCAGCGCAGCGCCATAAAGAACGGGCAAGGCCCGCGGTCGAAACAGAGCCGTGCCGATCATCGCCGCGACGATAATGGCTGCCGGCCAGGCGCCACCGATTTCGGCGAAACGAGGCTCGGCGAACAACAGCAACGTTGCCGCAGCGACGAAGATCGCGGGAGCGATCGAGGTCAGGTCGAAGCCCACTCGCGCCTCGGATGGGCCCGGCTCCGTGCCCAGCCAGACGAAACCAAGAACCGCCAGCACAACAACGTTGATAAAGACGAGGACACCGAAGCCGGGCATCGGCGCTTCGACCATATAGAGCACGATCCACAAACCGACACCGGCAAAGGCGGCCGCCATCAGCAGCGACCACCGGCGGACGCGCGCAATGAAGCCAGTCGCAGCCAGAACGATCGCCAGATAGCCAAAAAGAGCCCATGGGTTGGGCGATTGGGAGGAGACCAATATCGGCGTCGCCAAGGCGCCGAGCAGTCCGATGCCGGCAAGCGCCTGGCCATGTACGAGTGCGGCAGCGATCGTCGCGATGCCGATCAATCCAAGCAGTATGAAAGCCGCCGCAGGGCCGATGAAGCCGTAGATGCCATGTGCGGCATAGACGGTGCCGAACAGTGTGAAGGCACCGGCCGCAGTGAGAATCGCCGGGATAAAGGCACCTGCGGCGCCTTCTATCGGCACCTTGAAGCCGGTGCGGCGGATGAATTCGCCGCCGCCGGTCAGAACAAGGCCAAGGATTGCTGCCATCGCGAGCCGCACACCCGGCCCGAATATGCCCGCCTCGATGCTGTAACGCACCAGAAAAAGGCCGCCCAAGGCGAGTGCGACGCCACCGACCCATACTGCCCAGCGTGTGCCGAGCGCAGTTTCGATGTCCGGTTTCTTTGTCTGTTCTTCCGGGTTCGCGGCGCCGTCTTCTCCCGTCGGCTCGGAAACCGTTTCCTCGTCCCGAATTGCAGCTGGGCTTCCCCACGGACCAGATGCCGCACTTTCCTGCACATCTTCCGGTTCGGAGGTCTGAGGACCACCGTCCGGCCTGCCCTCGAGCAAAGCCTCACTCGAGGTCAATGGCGATGGCTCAGCCGCAAGCGTCTCGGCCGGTTTCAACGCAGATTCTGCATTCCCCGGCACAACCAGCTTGCGCAGCTCGCCGAGCTCGCGCTCAATCTTGGCAAGCTGTGAACGCTGGCGAGCCACGATGACAAGCAGCACGACAAAACCGACAATGCTGAAAATATCCACCGTGGCATCCCCCTGAGGCCGCGTTATCCTGTCGCTCGAATACGCCTATCGGGCAGCCAGATTGGCCACCGAAAAGATCGAACAGGTCTCGGTACCGAAGGCCAGCAGCCTGCCGGCGCTGTCCTTCATGGTCGCTTCCGATACGGCCAGTGTACGGCCCTTGTGCATGATCTTGCCCTCGCATACCACCTCGCCGGTGTTCGGCGTAATCGGGCGCATGAGATTGACCTTGAATTCCGCCGTCGCGTAAGCCTCGCCTTTGGCAAGCAAAGTCTGCACCACGCAGCCGAGCGCCGAATCGAGCAAGGTCGCCGCCCAGCCGCCATGGACTCCGCCCATCGGGTTGAGGTGCTTTTCGTTGGGCATGCCGCGAAAGACGACGCGCCCCTCCTCCGCCTCGGTGAGTGCAAAACTCAGTTGGTAGGCCATAGGCGGCGCCGGATAGCGACCGTCGATGACACGCTGCAGCAACTCAAGCCCCGTATAGGTCAGCATGTCGGCGTGCGGAATGGTACCAACGCCCATGGGCGAAATCCGGCCGGGATAGAGTTCAACGGCACTCATGCGGCGGTATCTCCCTTGGAGGTGCTATGAACAGCGTGATGCTTCCGCAAAGCGGCGATGAAGCCGGAGCGGGCATCGGGCGGTTCGACACCACGCGGTTCATAGACATGGCGGGCGAAAAAGAACGACGTCAGCCGAAAAGCCTGCTCAACCGCGACAAGATCCGCGCTCAGCCCGGCGCCGCGCTGCAGGAAAGTGGGTAGCGCCAGCATCTTGTCGTGCCAGGGCGCACCAGCTTCACGCGAAACCGCCCTGCCCGACTTCGGCGAGACATAGGCCAGGTTCTCTTTCGTTCCGGTCGCGGCACATTCGGAAAGGTCGAGACCGAAACCCAGTTCATCAAGGATCATGAGTTCAAATCGCGCAACCAGCCCGCCGGCAACCTCGGCATCCTCCAGATGCGCTATGATGAGCGAAAGCGTTTCATAGAGCGCATCGTGTGGATCGCGCTCCGGCAGAAGCCGGAGATTCGCCGCCAACAGCTGCAGGCCGTAGACGGCGACAGCGCTGTCCATCAGCCGCGCGGCATTCATTTCGATGGCTTCAGCCTGAAAGGTTCCGAGATGCTCGTCGAGCCGGGCGTGCCAGATCAGATCGACCCGGTTGCCGGCCTGCAGCACCGGCTGCATCTTGCGCGCGCGACCGCCGCGCACCAAGCCGAGATGCCGGCCATGCGCGCGCGTCATCACCTCGAGGATGGCGCTGGTTTCGCCATGCTTGCGGGTGCCGAGTATGATTCCCTCGTCGCGCCATTCCATGGCGGGAGATTTGACGGCTTCGGCCGCGAAATCAAGAAGGAGGCGGAAAGGCTGACAAAGCCTCCCGCCAAAACAAACGGCCCGCGGCGAATGCCGCGGGCCGCAGAAATCGACTGGAGGTCGATTAGAAGTTGCGCTGGAAGCGGACGATGCCGCCGACGCTGTTCTTCGAGTCGGCGCGGGTCCAGCTGCCGAGATAGTCAGCCTTGCCGAACCTGCCCTCGTGAACGAAGTTCACTTCAGGCGTGATCACGAAGCCCGGAACGATCTCGTAGGCAACGTTGGCCGCGAGAGCGAGGGTACGGTTGTCGTCATACGAAACCTGAGCATTGAACTTGGTCTTGGAGTCGAACTTGTAGGTACCGCCGCCCCAGACAGCCCAGTTGCCGCCCCAAGGCTTGTACTGGTTGCGGTCGATGTTGTCGTCTGAGCCATAACCAGCCATGACGAAGAGGGTGAGTTCGCTGGTCGCGTTCACGTCGAGGCGGACCTTGCCGGCCCATTCTTCGTAGGCGCTGTTGTAGGCGGCGACGCCGGTGACCGAACCCCAGTCGCCCTTGTACTTCAGACCGCCAACCACATGCGGGACGTAGCTGTCGATGGTGTTGTTGTCCGAGAGCCAGGTGTCACCCACGCGCCTGACACGCGAATAGCTGCCCGAACCCTGTTCCAGCGACACGATCGCCGAGAAACCGTTGCCGGCCTCGAAGGTGTAGCTGATCAGGTTGGTGTCCTTGCCGCCGTAGGGAATCAGCGTGTCCTGGATGACGTTGCCGGCGTAGCCGATGAACGAATCGAATGCCGTTTCGTCCTTACCGACGCGCAGACCACCGAGCTGGATCCAGGCGAAGTTCAGCGAAACCGACTTGTTCACGGCGTCGCCGTTGGTGTTGGTGTTGCCGAACTGGAAACGGGTTTCGGTGAAGGTCTTCAGGGTGCCGAGCTCGGTTTCCTGGCCGGTCCAGGTCCTGAGCGCGAAACGTGCGTTCTTGTAGTAGGTATCCTGCTGGTCGCCGTCGAGACGGTCGGTGGCCGTCGAGCCATCGAGCGAGCCGCGGTCGCCGAAGCCGGCATCGTAGCGAATGTAGCCGCCAACGCGCAGGCAAGTCTCGGTGCCCGGGATATAGAAATAGCCGGCACCGTAGACGTCGCAGATCTTGACGTATTCAGCAGGTTCTGGCTCGGCGACCACAACAGCGTCGGCGGCGCGAGCGCCGGAAACTGCGAGCAGAGCCGCAGCCGAGCCGAGAAGGAGGCTCTTGATGTTCATTTTGACCTCTCCAGTCAATTTCAAGAATATGTTTTCAGATTTCTGGCTGAGGGCCATTGCCACCAACCGCCACTTGAAAGACGACGCCCGAGCGCCCCTTTCAGCCGGGACAATACGCATCGAATTTTCGCTTTCAACGAATATTGCAGCGCACAATACCAAGGAGGAGAACTTGACTCCGGCTTGTTGTATATTTGCCACTAAATCATTGATTTTAAATGAGTTTTGGCACAAACGACACATCGACAGAAAACTGTCATAAAAGTTCGATTGTTTGCCGATGACAATTTATGCGGCTAACAAAATCATCAGATCGAAACGCTGAAAAATCTGCGGTCAGCCGGCGTGGACGGGTTTGTCCACCCTCGCAGAAAAGGCTTCGGCAGCACGGATGACATCTTGCGCGCGGTCCTTGATCAGCAGTGCGATCGGGGCCTCGCCGTCGAACTCCGATCTCGCCTGCACGAGCCATGACCAGGTCGCTCTCGGATGACCGATCAGCGCGAGCACTTCACGAATCCCGGACACCGGCCGGCCATCAACAAACTGGGCAAGCGGGAAAACATGTTTCCTGCCGCCTGTGCGCAATGCGATTACTTCGCCACGCCGCTGCCAGCGGTGCAGGGTCGAGCGCGGGATACGCAGCGCCTCCTCAAGATGGGTCGAACCGGCCACCTGCCCGGCCCATTCTTCGATCAGGACGGAAGCCAGGCCATTGCGCTGCGCTGAAAGCCCAAAATCGGATTCGGTTGGAGATGCTGTCGAATCGAAACCGGGCACCGATACAGCCGTTTCCAGCGTCTGAGCGGCGTCCACGAGCAAGAGCTTGAGTATTTTTGCTGCAAGCTTCGAAGGATCCTTCAACGCCGGCCCAAGCACTCGGCGTTGGCGCGGCGCGAGATTGACGATGGCCGCGGCTATGCTGCCGCCAACCGCCGCAGCCAGGCGGACAGCCTCCTCGCCGCCAGCGCTGTTGCGCAAGACGCGTTCCAGCTCGGCCGCTGCAAGACGCTCCAGTTCGGATCGTGCAGCACCACTCGTCGCGCCGGTCAATTCATTCATTCGCATCAATCCGCCACTGCCCCGCGCACGATGGCCGGCACCGGGACGCAGACGGCTATATTTGCGACATATGACAGATGCGCGACGGGCGGACAGACCCGATCAATGCGGAAAATCCAACCCCATCTCGCGGTAGCGTTCGGGATCATCGCCCCAGTTTTCGCGTACTTTCACGAACAGGAAGAGATGCGTCTTCTGCTCGAGGATCTCGCCGATTTCCTTGCGTGCGGCCTCGCCTATCGCGCGGATGGTCTCGCCCTTGTGGCCGAGAACGATCTTCTTCTGGCTGTCGCGTTCGACATAGATCACCTGTTCGATCCGCACCGAACCATCCTTCTTCTCCTCCCATTTTTCGGTTTCCACGTGGGAGGAATAGGGCAATTCCTGATGCAGGCGCAGGTAGAGTTTCTCGCGCGTGATCTCGGCGGCGAGCTGGCGCATCGGCAAGTCGGAAATCTGATCTTCCGGGTAAAACCAGGGGCCAGCCGGCAAAACCTCTGCCAGATAATCGAGCAGGTCCTTGCAGCCGGACCCGGTCAGCGCCGAAACCATGAAGGTGCGCTCGAACGCAACCCGTTCGTTGGCGGCTTTCGTCAATGTCAGCAGCGTCTCGGGTTTCACGCGGTCGACCTTGTTCAACACCAGGACCTTCGGCTGGCGCACATCGGCCAGCTTGTCGAGGATGACGTCGGCGTCCCCCCTGATGCCGCGTTCGGCGTCGATCAGCACCAGAACCAGATCCGCATCCTTGGCTCCACCCCAGGCGGTAGTGACCATCGCGGTGTCAAGCCGCCGCTTCGGCTTGAAGATGCCGGGCGTGTCGACCAGCACGATCTGTGCGGTTCCATGAGTGGCAATACCGCGTACGAGGGCGCGGGTTGTCTGGACTTTGTGGGTAACGATAGACACTTTGGTGCCGACAAGCTGATTGATCAGCGTCGACTTGCCGGCATTGGGCGCACCGATCAGCGCGACAAAACCAGAGCGCGTTTTCTCTCCGCTCATATCAGTCGTCATCGCACATTGTCTCCTTCGGCGGCCCACACCCCTTCCCGTAGCAGCAGTGCCGTAGCGGCAGCCTGTTCTGCTTCACGTTTGGAGCGGCCAGTCCCGCTAGCCGGTTCCTTGGAAGCAACGCTGACAGTTACGGTGAAGAGCGGATCATGATCCGGCCCTTGCCGGCTGTCGATCCGGTATTCCGGGGTAGCAGCGGCTGCCTGATGCGCCCATTCCTGCAGCTCGGTCTTCGGGTCCCGCCTTGCTGCGCCAACCGCCTTGGCGCGCGGCTTCCAGTAGGTATGGATAAAACGCTTGGCAGCGTCGAGACCGTCGTCGAGATAGATGACGGCGATCAGCGATTCCAGCGCATCGGCACGCAGGTTGACCCGCTTGCGCTCGGCCAGGTTGCGCACTTCGCTGCCCGCGCGGATCAAATCTGCCAATCCGATCTCATCGGCGATCTGTGCCAGTGTTTCGGCGTTGACCAATGCATTCAGCCGCACCGAAAGCTCGCCTTCCGGCGCGTTCGGGAAATCAGCCAGAAGCATATCCGCGACAGCGAGGCCAAGCACCCGATCGCCGAGAAATTCGAAGCGTTCGTAGTCGACCCCTGCATGGCTGCCGCGCGCACTGGCGTGGGTCAGCGCGCGCTGCAGACGCTGCGGATCGCGGAAACTGTGACCGGTGCGGCTTTCCAGAACGGCGGCCAACGCCTCGGGAGCCAACCGCTTGGGCGCGGTCATCGGCTAGTGAACGAATGTGAGGAGACGCGACGGGCGCATCTCGGACGGCCATTTCCATATCTCGAGCGGGCTGGCGCCACCAGCGATCGAGAAGAAGATGATGTTGGCGCGGCCGACGAGATTGTCCGCGGGCACATAACCGACGCTGAAGCGGCTGTCGCTGGAATTGTCGCGGTTGTCACCCATCATGAAATAGTGGCCTTCCGGAACGATGAACTCGCGCGTGTCATCGCCAATGCCGTTTGGCGTCAGATCGAGCGTGTCGTAACTCACGCCGTTCGGCAGTGTCTCGCGATAGACGTCCACAGGCCTGTTCTGCTCGGTGATATCCGGGTTGTCGATCTGGCCAACCTTGGTACGCGGCACACCAACGCCGTTGATGAAGAGCTGGCCGCCCTTCATCTGGATCCTGTCGCCTGGCAGACCGACAACACGCTTGATGTAGTCGACGGATGGATCCGGCGGGAACTTGAAGACGGCCACGTCACCGCGGTTTGGTTCCGAACCCCAGATACGGCCCGAGAACAGGTTCGGCCCGAATGGCAACGAGTAGCGCGAATAGCCGTAGGCCCATTTGGTAACGAAGAGATAGTCGCCTTCCAGCAGTGTTGGCCGCATTGAACCGGACGGGATCGAAAATGGCTGGAAGAACAATGTGCGAATGACAAGCGCCAGAAGCAGAGCTTGCACGATAACGCTCACGGTCTCGCCAAGTCCGCCGCTTTTCTTCTCGGGTTTATCAGCCACGCTCATCTCATCCTCACTAGAACGCCGCGCATCCACTGGGACGCACAAAGGACGCTCTAACACTTTGTATCCACGCATCGTGCTTGCCGAAAATCGATTCCGATTTCGGACCGATACGCTGTCCCGCCGGTTCATATACGGGGTCGCTGTCTGCCGGGCAACGCCAATAACCTTCAGTGTCCATCACTGTGGCGCTTCTACGACCGGCAGCGCCTCAATAATCACAAAGGCTTGAGCAAGCGGATAGTCGTCGGTGATGGTCAAGTGGACCAACGCCTGATGCCCTGCCGGCAGCAGTTTTCCAAGGTGCACGGCAGCGCCGCCGGTCAAAACCATGGTCGGCTTGCCACTGGGCAGATTGGCTACGCCCATGTCACGCCAGTAGACACCTTGCGCGATCCCGGTACCGAGTGCCTTTGCGCAGGCTTCCTTGGCGGCGAACCGCTTGGCGTAAGAGGCAGCGCGGGTCCTGCGACCTTCCGAGCGGGCCTGTTCTACGTCCGTGTAGACCCGCCGGATGAAACGCTCACCGTGCCGCTCAAGCGACTTCTCGATCCGGCGGATGTCGATCAGATCAGAGCCAATGCCGATAATCATCGTGTCGCCGAACCCAATGCATCGGATCCGGATATCTGGCGACGCGCCGCCCTTTCGGCGAGCCGCCGACGCCGGCGCTCCCGAAACGCCGTCATACCCCACCGCGTAAGCCCATAGGCGACACATCCAGTCAGAAGACCAAGCGGAACCGCACCGATCGTCATCGGCTTCAGCACCGGCTCCCACAACTGCGACAGGCTCAAATGCTCCATCATGGCGCCGAGATGTTGCGGTACCCTTTTGTGAGGCAGGTGCTCGTGCAGGATCAGTTTGCCGGTCTCCCAGGAAGCCCCCCACAAGAACGGCATGGTCAGCGGGTTTCCGAGCGCGGTACCGATGGCGGCGGCCACCAGATTGCCCGCGACCAGCCAGCATACGGCTGCGGCAACGACGAAGTGCAGGCCGAGCGGGAAGAAAGATGCGAACACACCTGCCGCCACCCCGGCGGCTACGGCGTGCGGCGTTGCCTTCAACCGTACGACGCGCTTGGCGTAGTAGCGCAGCGAACGCGACAACGAGCGGCGCGGCCAAAGCCAGACGCGCAGGCGTTCACCGAAACTTTCCGCTTTTCTGCGCTTGAACAACATGTCGATCAGGCCAAACCCACCCAGGCCATTCAGAGCGTACGGCTGCCCGGCTTCACCGGCGGAATGGCGGCCAGCTCGGGCGGCAACTGATCGGCAGGATACGCCGGAACCTCATATTGCGCGAGCGCAATCAGCGGCACCCCAACATCGGTTTTGCCGGCAGAACGGTCGATGATGCAGGCGGCCGCCAACACTTCGGCGCCGAGATCGTGCAGACAGTCGATCGTCTCGCGGATCGACAGGCCCGTGGTGACGATGTCTTCCACGATGACGACACGCGCGCCCTTCTCGATCTCGAAACGGCGCAATCTGAACACGCCTTGCTCGCGCTCGACCCAGATCGCCGGCACGCCAAGATGACGCGAAGTTTCATAGGCCGGGATCAAGCCGCCGACCGCCGGGCCGACGACATAGTCGATCGGCTCCTTCACACTCGCGCGGATCTTTTCGGCCAACGCCTTGCACAAGCGCTCGGTCTTGTCCGCATGCATGAACACCCGTGCCTTCTGCAGGAAGGTAGGGCTGCGCAGGCCGGAAGTGAGGATAAAATGTCCTTCGAGCACTGCGCCCGCCGAGCGAAAGATATCGAGCACTTCAGCCGTGTTCATGCCTTGCTGTTCCAATCATCCATTGACGCGCCGCGCATCGCTGACGCTCGAGTTTTCCTTGAGCTGCGACAGCAGCCTGTTCAAGTGCTTCAGATCCCAGACTTCCAGATCGATCAGCATTTCGGTGAAGTCGGGGGCCGTGCGCACCATCGACAGCGTATGGATGTTGGCGTCGTTCGACGCCACCACTTGTGCGATATCGGCAAGCGAACCTGGCGCATTGATGGCCGTCACTGAAACGCGTGCCGGAAAACGCTCGCGGTTGTTCTCATCGATATCCCAGCGCACGTCGATCCACCGCTCCGGCTGGTCATCGAAGGCCGTCAGCGACGGCGACTGGATCGGATAGATGGTGATGCCGGAGCCGGGCTGGATGATGCCGACGATACGGTCCCCGGGAACCGCGCCTTCAGGCGCGAAGCGCACCGGCAGATCGCCGCGCACGCCACGGATCGGTACTGCCGCATCGTCCTTCGGCTGCGTCTTGTCACGGCGCGCGGCTCTGCCTGGCATCTGGAACAGCATGCCCGCGGCATTGCGGATACGCGACCAGCCTTCCTCACGCTGCTTGGGCGGAGTGACCGTGACGCGTTCATCCTTGTAGTCGGGGAACACGGCCTTCAGGACATCCGCCGAGGCCAGTTCGCCGCGACCGACAGCAGCCAGAACGTCCTCAATATCCTTGCGCGCCAGCCGGTGCAGCACCGGCTTCAGGTTTTCCTTCGAGAAGGTTTTACCGCTACGTTCGAAAGCGCGTTCGAGGATACGCAGGCCTAGACCTGAATATTGCTTGCGAATAGCGTTCTTGGTGGCGCGGCGGATGGCGGCGCGCGCCTTGCCGGTGACGACGATGGATTCCCAGGCTGCCGGCGGCACCTGCGCCTTCGAGCGGATGATCTCGACCTCGTCACCGTTCTTCAACTCAGTCATCAGCGGCATGACACGGCCATTGACCTTGGCGCCGACGCAAGTGTCACCGACATCGGTATGAACGGCATAGGCGAAGTCGATGGGTGTGGCGCCGCGCGGTAGCGCGATCAGCATGCCCTTCGGGGTAAAACAGAACACCTGGTCCTGGAACAGTTCCAGCTTGGTGTTCTCCAGGAAATCTTCTGGATTGTCGCCCTCGGCCAACTGCTCGATGGTGCGACGCAGCCAAGCATAGGCGTTGGTTTCCTTGGAGATGGTGTGCGTGGCCCCGTTAGCCTTGCCACCGGCGTCCTTGTAGATCGAATGGGCGGCGACGCCGTATTCGGCGATCTTGTTCATTTCACGCGTGCGGATCTGCAGTTCGACGCGCTGGCGCGAAGGGCCGACGATGGTGGTGTGAATCGAGCGGTAGTCATTCTGCTTCGGTGTCGAGATGTAATCCTTGAAGCGGCCGGGCACCATCGACCATGTCGTATGGATGAGGCCCAAAGCCCGATAACAGTCCTCGACCGTGTCGACGACGACACGGAAGCCGAAAATGTCGGACAGTTGTTCGAAGGACAGCGCTTTGGCTTCCATTTTTCGGAAAACCGACCACGGCTTCTTCTGACGGCTTTTGACGCTGGCCTTGATGGCGTGCTTCTCGAACAAAGCCGAAAGCGCCTGCTCGATCTCGGCAAGCACTCCCTTGTTGCGTTCCGAGATTTCGGCAAGACGCGCCGTCACCGTGCGGTAGGCCTCCGGATTGATGTAGCGGAAGGCGATCTCCTCCAGCTCCTCGCGCATGCCTTGCATGCCCATGCGCCCAGCCAGCGGCGCATAGATTTCCATCGTCTCCTCGGCGATACGCAGGCGCTTGTCATCGCGCATATGGTCGAGGGTGCGCATGTTATGCAGGCGATCTGCCAGCTTGACGAGAAGGACGCGCACATCCTCCGAAATCGCCAGCAGAAGCTTGCGCAGGTTTTCCGCCTGTTCGGCTTTCTTGGAGACGAGATCGAGCTTCTTGAGTTTGGTCAGCCCTTCGACCAGCTTGCCCATGTCAGGACCGAACAACTCGTCGATCTCGGCGCGCGTGGCCGTGGTGTCCTCGATCGTGTCGTGGAGCAGCGCAACCGCAATGGTCGCCTCGTCCAGATGCATGTCGGTGAGGATGGCGGCGACTTCGAGCGGGTGCGAGAAATAAGGATCGCCAGAGGCACGTTTCTGGTGGCCATGCTTTTGCATGGCGTAAACGTAGGCCTTGTTGAGCAGCGCCTCGTTGACGTCCGGCTTGTAGCGCTGGACGCGCTCGACAAGCTCATACTGACGCATCATGGGCGGATTCTCGCAACGCTGAAATGAATCATGCGCCGCCAAGCAGGCGACGCATGTCACAAATAGCCACGAAAACTATGGCGCGAAAGGGCTTAAGCCCCGTCGGCTATCAATAATCGTCGTTCTTTTCCGGAGCCACCAGGCCTTCGATACCAGCCAGCAGATCCTCTTCCGACATGCGGTCGAAAGTGATGCTCTCTTCCGGCTCGTCGGCATCGGCCGCAACAGCGGTTCCGGTCTGATCGGTGATCGCCTCGGCTTCCGGTGCTTCCGGCTCATCGACCTCGACATGCTTCTGCAGCGAATGGATCAGGTCTTCCTTGAGGTCGCCCGGCGAGAGCGTCTCATCAGCGATCTCGCGCAGCGCCACGACCGGGTTCTTGTCGTTGTCACGCGGCACGGTGATCATCGCACCCTGGCTGATCTGCCGGGCGCGGTGACCGGCCAACAGCACCAGCTCGAAGCGGTTGTCGACCTTGTCGATGCAATCTTCAACGGTTACGCGGGCCATTCGATGCCCCTTTCATGCTCTTGATCTATTGGAAATCCGGCGGGCTCCATAGCCCGAACCGGCCCGGAATACAAGCACGGCGCGTCTCAAGCACCTTCACCGGCCTGCTGACGATCACAATTTCTTGCTCGATCTCCGCCCACTCTTGGAATGCCATCATCCCGGCGTTATTTCCGAAAGAATAAGGGCTTGGCGGTTTTCTTAAGAAACCTTGCCAGACGTACTTATCGCATTGCCTATTTTCAAGAAGGATATTGCTATGTTCGACCCACGCGAAAAGATCGCTCTTTTCATCGACGGCGCCAATCTTTATGCAACTTCCCGTTCCCTCGGCTTCGACATCGACTACCGCAAACTTCTGGCCAGTTTCCAGAAGCGCGGCTACCTCCTGCGCGCTTATTATTACACTGCGCTGGTCGAGGATCAGGAATATTCCTCGATCCGCCCCCTGATCGACTGGCTCGACTATAACGGTTTCAAGGTCGTGACCAAGCCGGCCAAGGAATTCACCGATGCCGCCGGTCGCCGCAAGATCAAGGGCAATATGGACATAGAATTGACGGTGGACGCGCTGGAACTTGCCGATGTCGTCGACCACTACGTCCTCTTTTCCGGCGATGGCGATTTCCGCACCCTGGTGGAAGCCTTGCAGCGACGTGGCCGCAAGGTCTCCATCGTCTCGACCATGGCCTCGCAACCGCCGATGATCTCCGACGACCTTCGCCGTCAGGCCGACCATTTCATCGACCTGATGACCTTGAAGAACGAGGTTGGCCGCGATCCGACCGACCGGCCGGCCCGGCGCCCTGAGCCGGCGGCCGCTCAGGATGATGAAGATGACGACCAGTATTGATGATGGGGGCCGGCAGATGGTAGCACCCAGGCATGCTCGCCTCCGCCGAACCAAGTCACGATTGTCCACTTTGTCCACGCCTGCATGATTTCATCGCAGGCTGGCGGCAACGCGAGCCTGGCTGGTTCAACGGCCCCGTTCCGGCATTCTTGCCTGCGAGCGCCCCGTCGGATCGCGAAGATAGCGTACGTCTGCTGATTGTAGGTCTGGCGCCCGGCCTGCGCGGTGCCAACCGCACTGGACGCCCCTTCACCGGCGACTATGCCGGCGACCTGCTCTATTCAACGCTGATTGCCCATGGTTTCGCGCGTGGGCGCTTCGAGGCACGGCCGGACGACAGCCTGGAGCTGGTCAACACGGCCATCGTCAACGCCGTGCGCTGTGTGCCGCCGGAGAACAAACCAACCGGTCCGGAGATTGCAACCTGCCGGGCTTTCCTGGTCCCGACGATAGCGCGTTTTCCGAATCTGCGTGCAATCCTGACGCTGGGGGCGATTGCGCACCAATCGACCGTTCGAGCGCTTGGGCAGCGCGTTGCCGCATTCCCGTTCAAGCACGGCGCCAGCTATGATGCAGGCAAGATCCAGCTGTTCTCCAGCTATCATTGCTCACGCTACAACACGAACACCGGCGTGCTCACGACGGAGATGTTCGTGAAAGTGTTTGGAGATATCGCCAATTTCCTCGAAAAATAGAACCGGCTGGCTACCGCGTCAGCTCGATCAATCTGGCTGGCGTCCCCTGCAGGACGTTGAGATCGACGGCACCTTCGATACCATCGACATGGCCACGGTTATGGTATTGCCAGTACACCCAGTTTTCATTGCCTGGATGAAGCACAAGTGACCGCACCCAGCGTTCCCGCGCCGGTATGACGGTTTCATAGAGATCGACGGCCTCGCCAATCAGATAGACGATGGCCGGCTTGCCGAATTGCGCTTCCACCAATTCCAGGAAAGCGTTGAGTTCCGTGCGCAGTTCTTCCGGTGTCGGGCGACGCGGGCAATTGCCACCAAACTCGATATCCACGACCGGCGGCAGTATTGGCTGGTCGCGAGGCACCACAGAAAGGAAATTCCGCGCCTGATCGGCTCCGGGACGACAGAACGTGAAGAAATGATAGGCACCCACGGCAAGGCCAGCGGCGCGGGCCTCGCGGAGATTGGTCGCGAAGGCATCGTCGACATGATCGCCACCTTCCGTCGCCTTTATCACGGCGAAGGCTACGTCATCTGCGGCGACACGTCTCCAGTCGATCTTTCCCTGATGATGGGAGACGTCGACCCCACGTACTGGATATCTTTGCCGGTCCGGGGAAAAGGCTCTGAAATACCAGAATCCAATGGCAGCCAGGACGCCTGCGGCGATCAGGGCGACAACAACAACGCGCAGCAACCGCACTGTCTTGTTAGCCATGATGCATGAACAGTTCGTAGCCGACGGGACTGGCGCTGTCCGTCATCCCCGTTCCTTCAGCAGCCTGCCCTTTTCGCGTGCCCAGTCGCGCTGTTTTTCCGTCTCGCGTTTGTCGTGCAGCTTCTTGCCGCGCGCCAACCCCAGCAGGAGCTTCGCCCTGCCCTTGTCGTTGAAATAGATCTTGAGCGGCACCAGCGTCATGCCATCGCGGGCAACGCCCTGCCCCAGTTTGGCGATCTCGCGCTTGTTGAGCAGCAGTTTGCGGCGACGGCGCGGCTCGTGGTTGAAGCGGTTGCCCTGCAGATATTCCGGCAGATACGAATTGATCAGCCAGATGCCGCCATCCTCCACCGAAGCATAGGATTCCTGGATGTTGGCCTGGCCCTGGCGCAACGACTTCACCTCGGTGCCGGTCAGCACCAAGCCCGTCTCGACCGTGTCGAGCACCTCATAGGAAAAGCGCGCCTTGCGGTTTTCCGCGGCGACCTTGTTATTGGGATCGGCCTTCTTCACCTGGTTCATGGCATTCTATTTCATTCAACTGTCGATGCCCCGATGGCATTACCATCCTGGGCGTATCGGAAAAGAAGCCATCAAATGGCGCTGCGGGCCGAATTCCGCAAGAGCGATTCCGGGAAAAGTGTGTAACGGTTTCTGTCCGGAATTGCGCAAAAACAAAGAGTTAGAGCGTTTCCGCGAAAAACGAAAACGCTCCAGAGCCGTAACAGCTAGTTCAACAGACCCGCGAACTTCATCGCAGCATCGATCTTGGCAGCGGTGCTTTCTTCCACCGTCATCAGCGGCGAGCGCACCACGTTTTCGATACGGCCGAGCCGCGAAAGCGCGTATTTGGCACCGGAGACCCCTGGCTCGACGAAGATCGCCTTGTGCAGCGGCAACAGACGATCCTGCAGATCCAAGGCACGCTCCTTGTCGTTGGCCAGTGTAGCCTCCTGGAATTCGGCGCACAGGCGCGGCGCAACATTGGAGGTGACCGAAATACAGCCAACACCCCCATGCGCGTTGAAGCCCAGAGCGGTCGCATCCTCGCCAGAAAGCTGGATGAAATCCTTGCCGCAGGCGGCCCGCTGTTCAGACACGCGCTCGATCTTGCCGGTGGCATCCTTCACGCCAACGATGTTTTTGAAATCATTGGCCAACTGCCCCATCGTCTCCGGCATCATGTCGATCACCGAACGCGGCGGAATGTTGTAGATGATGATCGGCAGCTTCGTTGCCTTGGCGACGGTGGCGAAGTGCTGATAGAGTCCGCGCTGGGTGGGCCGGTTGTAATAAGGCGTCACTACGAGAGCGGCGTCGGCACCGACCTGTTCGGCAAACTGCACCAGTCCGACCGCTTCTTCCGTGTTGTTGGAACCAGCGCCCGCCACAACGGGCACGCGCCCGCCGGCGACCTCGATGCAGGTCTTCACGACGTGGCGATGCTCTTCATGCGACAGCGTCGGCGACTCACCGGTGGTGCCTACCGGAACCAACCCAGCGGTTCCTTCCTCCAACTGCCAGGCAACGAGCGCGCGAAAGGCTTTCTCGTCGAAGCGCCCGCTCTTTTCGAACGGTGTAACGAGCGCAGTCAGCGAGCCTCTCAGCATATCTTCAACTCCACGGAACCCAGCGGTTTCCAAGCTTCTTTTTTCAGGTGTCGATCGACCCAGGCCGATCCAAACCGGCTCTAGCCCATCGAAAGGCCGGGCACCATAGTCTCGACACTGTTCTGGAGCAAGTAGAGCCAGCGCGGAAGACGGCAAAGGAAACCGAACCGATAACCTTTCTTTTATCGGAGTTGCGCAACCAACCGCTGGGCTTTTCACAACACCAACCTATCTGTAGCGCGCCGACACCTTTGAACAGACCGGAATCATGACTAGGCGGCTCTATCGTTTTGCTATTTTGGGCGCGGTCGTGGTGCTGGCGCCGGCGATCGCCATTGGCAGCGGCATCGAGAAGCGGCTGTCCGAGGCGCTGCCCATGTTCCCCGTGCCGAACAAGCAGGACTTGCCTGCTTTCAACCCAATGCAATTGAAGATCGGGCTGGACGCGCTCGCTGCCAAGAATTTCGACGGTGCGCGCGCAGCCCGCGACAGCCTGCCCGCTTCTTCGCTCGACCATCACATCCTGGCCTGGGCGATCGCGCTCTATGGCGGCGACAAGGTGCCATCCGGCGAAATCGCAGCAGCTTCCGAACTGCTGCCCGGTTGGCCGGGCATGGCAACGCTGCGCAGGAACAGTGAACGTGCGCTGGCGCGCGAGAATCCAGCCGCAGACATCGTCATCAAAGCTTTCAACGGCAGCCAGCCACAGACGGTCGAGGGTATAATCGTGCTCTCCCGTGCCTATGTGGCCACGGGCGATGTGAAGGCGGCGCAATCCGTGCTTTCCCCATTCTGGCGCACTGAAAAACTGGAAGCGAAAGACGAAACAGCCATCATCAACGAATTCGGCCCGATCATTCCTACGGCGGATCATCGTTATCGCATGGAGCGCATGTTCTATGCCGACCGGGTTGGCTCGGCACAGCGCGTCGCCATGCTGGCAGGCGCGAAGGAACTGGCCGATGCCTGGGCGGCGGCATCGCAGGGCGACAAGAACACGGCGAAACTGCTGGCTGCCGTTCCAACGGAACAGCGCTCCGCAGGCTATCTGTTCGCCGAGGCCGAATATCTGCGCAAGCGCAAGAAATTCGCCGACGCCGCGGCCTTGATCCAGAAAGCGCCAAGCGACCGCGCAGCGCTCGTCGACCCGGATGCGTGGTGGATCGAGCGGCGCGTGCTTTCGCGCGAGCTGGTCGACAAGGGGGACATGAAGACAGCCTACCGGATCGTCGCGGCACACATGGCGGAAAGCCCGACCAACGCCGCTGACGCCGAATTCCATGCCGGCTGGTATGCCCTGCGCGGTTTGAACGATCCCGCCAAGGCCGCTGAACATTTTTCCCGTATCGCCAATCTGGCTCAGGGCAGCCTTTCGCTTTCGCGTGCCTACTATTGGCTTGGCCGTGCCGCCGAAGCCGGTGGACCGGGCGATTCCAAAGACTATTTCACGAAGGCCTCAGCATTCGGTACGACCTTCTACGGCCAATTGGCGGGCGAGCGTGTTGGCAGCCGCACGCTGAACATCGCCTCTCCGCAACCCAGCGACGTCGACCGGCAGAGTTTTTCGAAACGGGAAGCGGTTTCCGCAATCGGCCGCCTGCAGGAAGCCGGGTATGAGCGCTACGCGAATACGCTCTATGTCGATCTGGCTGGTCAGTTGACCAGTCCCGGCGAGGTAGCCTTGCTTGCCGACATGGCCGAAAAGCAGGGCAATCACTACCTCGCTTTGAGAATCGGCAAGATCGCAGCGGCCAACGGCGTCAATGTCGGAGCACTGTCACACCCAATCGGCGTCATTCCGGAAAACGCGAATATTTCCGGTTCCGGCAAGGCATTGGCTTATGCGATTGCACGCCAGGAAAGCGAATTCAATGTCAGCGCGGTATCCCGGGTTGGCGCGCTCGGCCTTCTGCAGCTGATGCCGGGCACGGCTGAGCAGCTCGCGAAGAAGGCTGGTATGGCATTCTCGCAAACCAAGCTGACCACCGACCCAGGCTACAACGCCACGTTGGGCGCAGCCTTCCTCGGCCAACAGCTCGACCGCTATGACGGTTCCTATGTGTTGACCTTCGCTGGCTACAACGCCGGACCGCGCCGAGCCGACCAATGGATCAAGCGCTACGGTGATCCGCGTGGCAAGGACATCGACACGGTCGTCGACTGGATCGAACGGATCCCTTATGCGGAAACAAGAAGTTACGTCCAGCGGGTGATGGAGAATTACGAGGTCTACAAAATTCGGATCTCGGGTGAATTCGACATTGTCGGCGACCTCGTCAACGGCCGGAAGTGAGCAGCTGTGGCGCTCGTCCTATTCTCCCGAGAGAGTTGTCTGGCTTCATTCGACAACGACCCTATTTGACGTCTTCTTCCGTCGCCTGTAGCCCTTTGGAAAGACGACGAAGGCAAAGGCGGCGAGTGTGACGGCAAGCTTTTCGGATTTTTTCTACTCTTCCCCCGACGGATTGAAACTGCACGCCAGGATCTATGGCGAACAGAATCAGGACACGCTGCCGGTCGTCTGTTTGCCGGGCCTAACGCGAAATGCGCGGGATTTTCACGAGCTGGCGCTCTATCTATCCACGGAAGCCAAGACGCAACGCAGAGTTGTTTCATTCGACTATCGCGGACGCGGCCAATCCGCCTATGATCCGAACCTGAGCAACTACACAGTGGGCGTCGAGGCCAATGACATTCTCGCCGGTCTCGATCAATTGGACATCAAGGAAGCGGCCTTCATCGGCACTTCGCGCGGCGGCCTGATCGTCCACCTGCTGGGTGTCTTGAGACCCACGATCCTGAAAGCGATCGTGCTCAACGATGTTGGTCCCGCACTGGAAATCGCGGGACTGGCGCACATCAAATCCTATCTCGGAAAAGCGCCACAGCCGCAGAATATCGGGGAAGCTGTCGAAGCGCAGAGGGCGGCCCACGGGCAGGACTTTCCCGCACTGAATACCGCCGACTGGCAGCGCATGGTCGCCGCCATCTATCGCGATGAAGACGGCAAACTCGTGACGGATTTCGACCCGAGGCTGGTGGAGACGTTGGCTGGCGTCGACCTATCGAAACCGCTGCCAACCCTTTGGCCTCAGTTCGAGGCGCTCGGCAATGTGCCGATTCTGGCGATTCGAGGCAGCAACTCGAGGTTGCTGTCGGAAGCGACTATGAATGAGATGGCACGCCGACATTCAAGACTACGGACCGTGACCGTGCAGGGGCAAGGCCATGCTCCGTTTCTGGAGACCGGTAATCTGCCCAAGGCAATTGCCGATTTCATAGACGAAACGGCAGGACATTAGCCTGCCGTCAATGATCTCATAGGATCCAACGGACTGCTCCCACATCTAAAGTCCGGAGCTTCAAGCCCGCTTCTTGTCGCCCACCTCGGCTACCGCGGGCTTCTTTCTTGCGCGCGGCTTCCGCTGCTTCCCTGAAACGCCATCAAGGGGCGACAAGCTCGCTCCCCCGGCATCTTCCATCGGCCGGGTTTCCAAGACGACGACGCAGCTGTCGAGATCATTGGTCGCCAGATGGGCGTAGCGCATCGTCATTTGCAAGGTTTGATGACCGAGCCACATCTGCACGCGGCGGATGTCGATGCCCCCCTGAACGAGGCGCGAAGCACAGGTGTGGCGCAGGATATGCGGCACCACCTGGTCATCGGCACCAAGACCGACCTCCAATTTCGCCTCGTTCCAGATCTGACGGAATTGCGGCTGGTTCAGCATGGCGAACGGACCTTTCGGGCGCCGCCCTTCACCTGAGAAAGCGGCGGCCTCCCGGGCACGCAGCGTCAGCGGAATGGTACGACTGCGCCCAGACTTGGTGATCCAGAAGCTCACCCGCGTCGGCTGCAGGTCATTCCAGATCAGCCCCAGGGCTTCACCAAGACGACAGCCGGTATCGACCAGGAAAACGGCAAGCCTGTAGGCGTCCTCGCTGCGGCTGCGAATGGCCGCAAAAAGCCGCGCTTCCTCATCCTTTTCGAGGAAACGGATTCGCCCCGCACGCTCCTTCTGGCGGCGGAACTCGGGCAGGCTGTGGATATCCCCCATCTTATGAGCCTTGCGCAGCAATTTACTCAGTGCAGCCATCTTGCGATTGATGGTTGCGTTGCTGTTGCCGCGTTGGCGCAAGGTACCGATCAGGTTGTCCAGGGTGCTTTGATCGAACGCACTAAAGCGCTCTCCAAGCAAAATCTCGTCTATCTCGCCAATGAACGAGCTGACATTGTATTTGTGCCGCCCATCGTCCCACAATATGTCGCGATAGAGCGAGAACAGTTCACTGATGCGATAGGATTTTACTTCCCTGATATTTCCGGTGTTGTATTTGATCCGGATATTCTGAGACGTAAATGCAGCGAAACGATCGGAGAGCATGCTCTCCTGCAGCGCGTCTTGAGACATCTTTTTGCCACACCCCCCTGTGGATGCGCCAAGGCATACCCACAAGAAGACGTCCTTTCAAGAGAGCAATTCATAGACGACTCATTCCGGTGCTGCCGGAATCCCTTCGAGACCGTCCAGAAAATCGCTTCAGTTACCGTTCCACCCCCTGTTTCCCTTCGTTTCCCAAGCCCGACGCTAAACAAAAGAACCCGGGCGCAGGACGCCCGGGTTCGATAGGTACTTAAAGAGAGAACATCTCTTAGAAGTCGCGCTGGAAGCGCAGGATACCGCCGACGCCGTCCGACTCGCCGTGCCAGTCGCTGGCAGCCTTGTTGTAGTAGTCAACTTCGGCCGTGACGGTGAAGCCCGGAACCAGCTGATGCGCAACGTTGGCAGCCAAACCAAAGGTCTTGCCTTCGTCATACGACGCCTGGACGTTGAACGAGGTCTTCTCGTTGAACTTGTAGGTGCCGCCGCCCCAGACAGCCCAGTTGCCGTCCCACAGCTTGTAGAAGTTCTTGGTGACGTTGTCGTCCGAACCCCAGCCGCCCATGACCCACAGGTCAATCTGGTCGGTCGCCTTCACATCCAAGCGAACCTTGCCGGCCCACTCTTCCCAAACGCTGTTGTAGGCAACAACGCCAGAGATACCACCCCAGCCTGCAGTGTATTTCACACCACCGACGACGTGCGGCACGTAGCTGTCAAGAGTATCGAGGCCCTTGCCCTGCTCCAACGACACGACCGCCGAGAAGCCGTTGCCGGCATCGAAGGTGTAGCTGATCAGGTTGGTGTCGAACTCGCCGTAAGGAACGATCGTATCGTCGATGACGTTGCCGGCGTAACCGGTGAAGGTATCGAAAACCGACTCGTCCTTACCGATACGGAGACCACCGAGCTGGATCCAGGCGAAGTTCAGGGTGATACCGCTATTGCGGGCATCCCAACCAGCGCCGTCAGGTCCGCTATAATCACCGGCGCTGTTGCCGAAGTTGAAGCGGGTTTCGGTGTAGGTCTTCAGGGTGCCGAGCTCGGTCTCCTGACCGGTCCAGGTCTTCAGCGTGAAGCGGGCCTGCTTCCAATAGGTGTCATGCTCGCCGTCACCCATAACGTCGTCGACGTTCGTCAGACCTTCGCGATCACCCACGCCGATGTCGTAACGGACATAGCCGCCGATGCGCAGGCAGGTCTCGGTGCCCGGGATGTAGAAGTAGCCGGCGCCGTAGACGTCGCAGATCTTGACGTATTCAGCGGGTTCCGGCTCGGCGACGACGACTGCGTCGGCGGCGCGCGCACCGGAAACTGCGAGCAGAGCCGCAGCCGAGCCGAGGAGAAGGCTCTTAATGTTCATTTTCTGACCTCCAGTCAGAATCGAACACTGTTTTTGAAGGAATTGAGGCAAAGCTCCTTCAAGTATATGTTATTGCAATTGTTTTTGGAGCTACACGATTGCTGCGCAGTGATGGAAAAACGCTCATCGGTACAAACTGACAGCAAATGTGCGCCACCAACGCCCGCTGAGGGCCGCCGCGAAATGAGGGAATAAAGGGAAACTGGCGGAGAGGATGGGATTCGAACCCACGAGACCCTTTTGAGGTCTACTCCCTTAGCAGGGGAGCGCCTTCGACCACTCGGCCACCTCTCCGTTGCGGCGCTGGATAAAGAAAAGGGTCGGCACAATCAATAAGCCAACGCATATCAGGCCATAAAAAAGACGACACCTGAGAAAGAGACCCGCGTCCAGGTCACCTGTGCTCCGTGATTCTGCGCAAATTCGGCGGAAATCCCCATTCGCAAGGGCCGATCAAAGCCCCATGGTTAACGAGAGCTTTCGACCATGGGCAAAATCGTGTCATTTGTGCAACAACGCTATCCGATAGCGCCCGGGCACCGCTTTTGCCTGTACGTTCCTTGTTGAACCGGACAGCCCGATGGGTAATGTCGACATCGAAGAAGCGGCGCGCAGCGCATCTTTTTCAGTAAGGGGATGGGGCAGGGAACGCTGTCCTTCAGCAAAAAATACCCAGACCCGTTTTTAAACTTTTGACTGGAGGTCAGAAAATGAACATTAAGAGCCTTCTCCTCGGCTCGGCTGCGGCTCTGCTCGCAGTTTCCGGTGCGCGCGCCGCCGACGCAGTCGTCGTCGCCGAGCCGGAACCCGCTGAATACGTCAAGATCTGCGACGTCTACGGCGCCGGCTACTTCTACATCCCGGGCACCGAGACCTGCCTGCGCATCGGCGGCTATGTCCGTTACGACGCTGGCTTCGGTGACGTCGGCTCGCTCGACGGTGCCCGCGCCTTCGATCGTCTTGAGCCTACCAAGGAACAGGACACCTGGCGCAAGCAGGCTCGCTTCACGCTGAAGACCTGGACCGGTCAGGAGACCGAGCTCGGCACCCTGAAGACCTACACCGAAACCCGCTTCAACTTCGGCAACGGTGACGGCTCCGATCTGGCTCGCAACAGCGGCATTTCGCTGAACTTCGCCTGGATCCAGCTCGGTGGTCTCCGCGTCGGTAAGGACGAGTCGGCTTACGACACCTTCACCGGTTACGCCGGCAACGTCATCCAGGATACGCTGGTTCCTTACGGCGAGTTCGACACCAACCTGATCAGCTACACCTTCGACGCCGGCAACGGCTTCTCGGCGATCGTGTCGCTCGAACAGGGTGCTGGCGAATACGACACCTTCGTGCGTGACGCTGCTGACAACTGGGTTCCCGGTGTCGTGAACAACACGATCGACAGCGCTGTTCCGAACGTCGTGCTCGGCGCCAAGTACACCCAGGGCTGGGGCGGCATCTCCGGTGTCGTCGCTTACAACAGCTCTTGGGAAGAGTGGGCCGGCAAGGTTCGCTTGGATGTGAACGCGACCGATCAGATCGCACTGTTCATCATGGGCGGCTACGGCACCGACGACAACGCTGCTCGCACCTTCTACAAGCCATGGGGCGGCAACTGGGCCGTCTGGGGTGGCGGCACCTACAAGTTCAGCGAGAAGACCTCTTTGAACGCCCAGGTGTCGTATGACGAGCAGGAAAACCTCGGTGTTGCGGTCAACGTCGCGCATCAGCTGGTTCCAGGCTTCACCGTCACGGCCGAAGTTGATTACGTCAACGAAGGCAAGCGCGGCGATGCCGATTACCTCGGCAGCTGGACCGGTGCGAGCGACGAGAGCAGCATTGGTGGCCTGATCCGCTTCCAGCGCGACTTCTAAGAGAAAGTCTCTTTCGACTTTCCAGAACCCGGCGGGCAACCGCCGGGTTTTCTTTTCGTCCGGTAGCGGATGGCTTCGGGAAAGAGGCTGATCGACGGAATCATACCGGACATACTGACCGGTTCGTCTTCGCCCATCTCAATGCTTGCATGCCTCTACCCATCACTGTAGCCAGAACCGGAACGCAATCCGGGGCTTCTCCATGCCAAAATACCCACCGCTTTCAACGATTGTCGCAGCGCTGCCGGCTACGGTGCCATTCGTCGGCCCGGAGGCGCAGGAACGTGACCGCGGCAAGCCGTTCCGCGCCCGTCTTGGCGCCAATGAAAGCAGTTTCGGTCCCTCCCCGCGTGTCGTTGAGCGCATGCAGGCCATCGCCGGCGACATGTGGATGTATTGCGACCCGGACAATTATGATCTGAGGCAGGCGGCGGCGGCTCATCTCGGTATCTCCGCCGACAATGTCGTGGTCGGCGAAGGCATCGATGGCCTGCTCGGTCTGCTCACCCGCATGTATGTTGGGCCAAATGACCCGGTGGTGACCTCACTCGGGGCCTATCCGACCTTCAATTTTCACGTTGCCGGTGCTGGCGGCCGGCTGGTGACTGTGCCCTATGAAAATGACCGCGAAAGCCTCGACGGCCTGCTCACCTCGGCAAAACGCGAGAACGCGCCGCTGGTCTATCTTTCCAACCCCGATAATCCGATGGGAAGCTGGTGGGAAACGGGTGAAATCAATCGATTCGTCGAAGCCCTGCCGGAAACCACCATGCTGGTGCTGGACGAAGCTTATGGTGAATTGGGACCAGCATCCGCCTTACCTGCAATCGACGTGATGCGGCCGAATCTTATCCGCATGCGCACCTTCTCCAAGGCTTATGGCCTGGCCGGCATCCGGCTGGGGTATGCCTTTGGCGAAAAGCAGGTGATCAGCGACTTCGAAAAGATCCGCAACCACTATGGCGTCAGCCGCATGGCGCAGGAGGCGGGCGTCGTGGCGCTGGCTGATCAAGCATGGCTGCGGGAGGTGGTAGCTAAGGTCGAAGCGGGACGTCAGCGGATCGCGACGATCGCACGCGACAATGGCCTCACTCCCCTGCCCTCGGCAACCAATTTCGTCACCGTCGATTGCGGCAGCGACGGCGTCTTCGCGGGCAAAATCCTGCAATCGCTGCTGTCGCGTGACGTCTTCATCCGCAAACCGATGGCAGCGGGACTGGATCGCTGCATCCGCATCAGCGTCGGCCTCGATCACGAGCTCGACATTCTCGCGGAAGAACTGCCTGGCGCCATTGCCGCAGCGAAAGGTAATTGATCCGTCTGCCTCGGCAATCGGGCGAGGAAGGACCGATATCTGGAGCGTTTCCATTTTTTACGGAAACGCTGAGACACTCTAACTCTTTGTTTTTACGCAATTCCGGACGGAACCGTACACATTTTTCCTGGGATTGATCTAGCGACGTTGGGCTTTCGGCGCCGTTATGCCCGTTGCCCGCAGAACCCAACGGGTCCCGTCGCTGCGGAAATCTGTCAGGCTGAGGGGCTCCACATCAATGAACCGGAATCCGGCGAGCGGTGCCTTCAGCACATGTAGAAGCGCCGCACGAACCACGGCTGGATGGGTAACCGCGATTGTATGGCCGGGTTGACCCACCAGCCTGTCGAACAGGCCGGCCACCCGGGCGGCAACGTCGTGAAAACTCTCGCCATTCGATGGCGCCGCTCCGGGATCAACCAGCCAGCCGCGCGCCGCTTCCGGCTGGGCGCGTTGGACGTCGTCGAAAGTTCTACCAGCCCAGGCGCCAAAATCCTGATCGCTCAATGCAGGCGTGTCCGCCGCCTGCAAATCTAAAGCTTCCGCAGTCTGCCGGGCGCGAACAGCAGGGCTTGTCCAGATGCGGTCGGCCGCATCCAAACTCCCAGCCAACGCCGCAATACCCTCAAACGCCTTGTCCTCAAGTGGCTCATCAGCGGGAAAAAAACCGCGTCGGCTGGCGGCGGTCGCCCCGCAACAGATCATGGTGAGACGGACAAGCATGCGGAATCACAGCCTCGTAGGCTTGGAAGTTACCACAGACGGCAATCCGTCATCGACGCAGGGCCGATAAAGCTGCCCGCACACGAAAGTCAATTGTGGATGATGGACCAGTTAAGCGCCCGCTGAAATTTCGTTGTCGAATCGCAATAAGATGCAAGGCTGATGCAATCTGTCGGGGCATATTGCGCCTCCATTGAGCTAACGGACCGGAAGAGACTGCATGCAGGTGTTTCGCTTCAACCCTGAAAGCGTGCTTTACAGGCTTTTGTCCGTCACGCTGTGGCCGCTGATTTTCGTAGCCAGCATGGTCGGCAGTCATTTCGCTTTCGAAAGTGGCCACCCCATTCTCTGGTTCAACGTCGTCTATCTTGCGACCATCGCCGTCATCGCTTTTTTCGAACGCATCATGCCTTATGAACAAAGTTGGCTGGAGCCCGACGGCGAGACCTTCAACAATGTCGCACACACGGTGGTTACCAAAGGTCTGACCCAGATCGCGGCGGCTGTGACCACCTCGTTTCCGATGCTGGTCGCGACGATTGCACAGCCAGCGCTGCAGCATTCCTATTCGCTGTGGCCGAGCCAGGCTCCAATGTTCGCTCAAGCGGTTCTCGGCCTGGTCATCGCCGAGTTCGGGCTCTATTTCGCGCATCGGCTCAGCCATGAACGCCTGCTGTTGTGGCGGTTCCATGCCTTGCATCACAGCGTCGAGCGGCTTTGGGTGCTCAACACGGGGCGCTTCCACTTCGTCGATTCGCTGATCAAGATGCTGCTCGGCCAATTGCCGCTTTACCTGCTCGGCGCGCCGCTGCCGGTGTTCCTGTGGCTCGGCGCGGCGTCGGTGTTCATCGGTCTCTTGACCCATTGCAACATCGACATGCGCACAGGCCTGCTCGATCGAATCTTCACCACCCCTTGCATCCACCGCTGGCACCATTCGCGCGACCTGCGCGAAGGCAACACCAATTATTGCGAAAACATCGTCATCTGGGATCAGGTGTTCGGCACCTATCACAATCCCGCCCGCCCCTCATCGACCGACATCGGCATCAGCGGCACGATCGACAAGAGCTTCTTCGGCCAGATTGCGCAGCCCTTCTCCAAGGCGGGCGTGCGACGCATCTTGGGCAAGCCTCCAAGGCAGACAAATCAGGACAAACCTGAGCGCCAGGAAGCGTAGTCGCCCCAACCTGAACTGCCGATGGCGGGCGGCCTTCCGCCTCCGTCAATCGAACGGATCGATTGATCTTTCGTCCAATTCAGCCATGCTATTCAACACGCACCTTGAATTAATTGAACGTTCGTTTTATTCTTGAAGCCGTCAGGAGAAGATGATGGCCAGAACGACAGGTTCGGATGGCGAACGGACAGAAGCGGCGATCCGCGAGGCGGCGCTGGTGCTGATCGCGCGACACGGCTACGAAGCGGTCTCCATGCGCCAGCTGGCCGCGGAGGTGGGCGTACAGGCGGCTGCGCTCTATCGGTATTTCCCGACCAAGGAAGATCTGCTCTACACCTTGATGCAGGATCATATGACAGGGCTGCTGGCTGCATGGGAAGCGGCACGTCCCATCACGGCGGATCCGGTGATCCGGCTTGCCGCCTATGTCGAAAACCACATCGCCTTCCACATCGATCGCCGTTCCTCGACACATGTCTCCAACATGGAGCTGCGCAGTCTCGCGCCGGAGCGGCTGACCCGTATCCTGAAACTGCGCACGATTTACGAGAAGGAATTGCGCACCATCCTGCGCGACGGCGCCGATGCAAACGTCTTTGCCGTTGACGATATCGGCCTCACCGCCATGGCGCTGATCCAGATGATGACCGGTGTCATCGTCTGGTATCGGCCCGGCGAACGCCTGTCCATCGATGGCGTCACACAAACCTATCTAGCCATGACCATGCGCCTCGTCGGCGCACCACAGCCTGCTGGGGAGCAAAGGCATGTACACGCACACGCTTAATTTCGGGCTCAGTGAGGATATCGAGGCTCTGCGCGATCTCACGCAGCGTTTTGCCCAGGACAAGATTGCGCCGCTGGCGGCGGAGATCGATACGAGCAATGAGTTTCCGCCGCATTTGTGGCCTGAACTCGGCGCACTCGGCCTATTGGGGATGACCGCCGACCCGGATTATGGCGGCTCGGGCATGGGCTATCTGGCGCATGTGGTGGCGATGGAGGAAATCAGCCGCGCCTCGGCCTCGGTCGGCCTTTCCTACGGTGCGCATTCCAATCTTTGCGTCAACCAGATCAACCGCTGGGCAACACCCGCACAGAAGGAAAAGTACCTGCCCCAGCTCTGCTCTGGTGAGCACGTCGGCGCGCTCGCCATGTCGGAACCCGGTTCCGGCTCCGACGTGGTGTCGCTACGCCTGCACGCCGAAAAGAAGAACGACCGCTATGTGCTGAATGGCACCAAGATGTGGATCACCAACGGCCCCGACGCCGAAACCATGGTGGTCTATGCCAAGACCGACCCGGACCGGAACTCGCGCGGCATCACCGCCTTCATCATTGAGCGCAGCTCCAAGGGTTTCTCGGTAGCGCAGAAACTCGACAAGCTTGGCATGCGCGGTTCCAACACCGGCGAGCTGGTGTTCGAAGACGTCGAAGTACCGTTCGAAAACGTGCTCCATGAAGAAGGACGCGGCGTCGAAGTGCTGATGTCCGGCCTCGACTACGAGCGCACTGTGCTTGCCGGCGGTCCGCTCGGCATCATGGCTGCCTGTATGGATGTGGTCATGCCCTATGTGCACGAACGCAAGCAGTTCGGCCAGCCGATCGGCTCCTTCCAGCTCGTCCAGGGCAAGCTGGCAGACATGTATACGACGATGAATGCCTGTCGTGCCTATGTGTACGCGGTCGCCGCAGCCTGCGACCGCAAGGAGACCACCCGCAAGGATGCCGCCGGCTGCATCCTGTTCGCTGCGGAGAAGGCGACCCTGATGGCGCTCGACGCCATCCAGCTGCTCGGCGGCAACGGCTATATCAACGATTATTCGACCGGCAGGTTGCTGCGCGATGCCAAGCTCTACGAGATTGGCGCCGGCACCAGCGAAATCCGCCGCTGGCTGATCGGTCGCGAAATGATGGCTGAAGCGGTATAAGGAGGACCGCGCGACATTTCTGTCGCGCGGGCTGTCTTTCAATGCTCTGGCAGCACGACACCCATCGCTTTCGCCCACCGGCCGAGTACCTGAAGTTCTTCAGCACTGGCCAGCCGGTTGCCGAAACCGCGTATCTGCACCGCCCGGTGCTGGCGATTGAGTTCGATCGTCAGCAGGCGTTTCGCGTTCCCTGCCGCGCTTCGACGCAACGACCAGATCGACGCCTGACCGGAAACGCACTTCTGTGCGTAGCTGGACACGCAATGGTGCATGGCGCGGGATTCGGCCACAAGCTCGTCCGCGGTAACCAACTGCGTCACCGCAAACTGCTCCTTGCGCACCCGCGCCTCTCCCGCAGTCGGTTTCCAGATCCAATCGTCGAGCGGCGAGCCAGCCCAGCGCCCTTCGTCCTCGCCGCCCTTGGCCCGGAAGGCTTGCCGACGGGCTGCCTCAATCCGAGCAACCGCTTCGAGATCGCGATGCCATTCGAGCATCTGGCGGCGCAGCGAAGCGAGCGTGCGACCGACAACGCTGTAATCGGGTTCCCGCTCGTGCCGCGCGGCAAGATAGTCGCAGAGATCGTCAATTTCCGCGACGGTTGCCGGATTGGCACAGAAGAAACGCGTGACCTCCCGCCAGAAGGCGAAGCCAGCTCGCGGCGTGCGTGCGATCTTGGAACGAGCGATACGCCGTGCCACACCGATATCCTCGGTGTAGGAGCGAGCAATGGCCAGCCAGATCGCCTCGTCGAAGCCGAGGTCGCCGGGCGAACTGAGGAACCAGTGGACTTCCTTGCGCGAAAGCCACTCCTTCGCTTCTTCCTTCCACAGCGAGCGGCCACGTGCGGCAACCACGTACCAGCGCCGGCGCAGCGCGATCTCGTCCGCATTGAGGCCGGATCCATCGAGCCAGATTTCCTCCAGCGCGAAGGGTACCGGGTAGCGTGCGAACAGGTGACGTGCCGCAGCCAACCGCAAGCGCGCGGGATCACGCGTCTTCAGCTTGGGGCGCCAAGCATCGGGTTCGCGGGCCAAGACGCCCGTGAAACCATACGCAGCATCCCTCAGAGCGCGCGCGAAATCAGGGGCAGGCCTTGGCGCGCGCTGCGCACGCCGCAGCGTCGCTTCATAATGGTCTACACGTTCGCGCTCGGCCTCGCGCCGGCGCTTGATCATGGACTTGGCCATGGTCGTTCATCCTCAATGAAACTCTGTCAGCCGGACGCAGATCGAGCGCCGGCACGGAATGTGTCGAACTCGGTCTTGCAGTCATGGACAGGTCTCCTTTCGGTCGAACGGGGCAGCTCTCTATGCTGCTCGCGGAATTCACACAAGAACGAAATGGTTTTTATTTACAATGGGATAATGTCTTGTTGCGTTCAGGCAACTGACCCTTTGGACAAGCCGGTGACGTCGGCGGGGAGCACTCGGCTCCCCACCGCTTCAATAGAAACCGCGCGGCATTTCCTGCGTCGGCTTCACCACCACCTGATGCGCGTCGCGCCAGAGCACTTCGCGATGGCGGCCAACTTGGATCGACCGTACAGGCAACCCGCCCTCCTCGATCAGCCAGGCGCAATAGTGCGCCCGGGCGATCATCTCGCGAGCCTCGTGATTGAACCAGCAAACGCCCCAGATCGAGTTGCGTCGCTTGAAATGCCGCACCACCCGGCCCGGGATCGGCAGATGCTCGTTGAACCAGTCGAACTCGCCGTCGAGTTCCCGCAGAATCCAGTCCGGTGCACCGTTCCGATACAGATACCAGGACGCCCGAAAAAAGCCGGTCTCCACCCGGCTCTGCGGATGGATGAGCGGCGTAACGAACCGCACATACATGACGACACAGGCGGCGCAGCGCGCCGCTCCTCAAACTTGCTGATGTTCCAGGCCAAAAAAACGCCGCCCTCAGGCGGCTTGGTCGCTCGCCCGAGGCCGACGTTCGCAAGAAAGCAGAATTCTGCCTTTCATCGTCGCCTCCATCTCAGTGTCATCCGCGGCGCCGAGGGGCTAGCCGCATGCGGGGCGTGGCTGATACATCCAAACCAACACCACCGCAAGAGCGCGTGAGGAGGAAATATGCCGGTCATCCAGTCTTCCATCTCCACCTCCTCCGAAAGCTTCCGCACCAATGCAGAACGCATGCAGTCGCTGGTTGCCGATATTTCGGACAAGGCGGCCCTGGTACAGCGCGGCGGCTCGGAAGAGGCACGCGCGCGCCACACCGCGCGCGGCAAGCTGCTGCCGCGCGACCGGCTGGCCCAGTTGCTGGATACGGGCTCGCCCTTCCTCGAGATCGGCCAATTCGCGGCCTGGGACATGTATGACGATGCGATTTCGGCTGCAGGCATGATCGCCGGCATCGGCCGCGTCGAGGGCCGTGAGGTGATGGTGGTGGTCAACGACGCCACAGTCAAAGGCGGCACCTACTATCCACTCACCGTGAAAAAGCACCTGCGGGCGCAGGAAATCGCGCTGCAGAACAAGCTACCCTGTGTCTATCTGGTCGATTCCGGCGGCGCCAACCTACCCAACCAGGACGAGGTGTTTCCCGATCGGGAGCATTTCGGCCGCATCTTCTACAACCAGGCCAATATGAGCGCGGCCGGCATTCCGCAGATCGCCTGTGTCATGGGCTCGTGCACCGCGGGTGGCGCCTATGTACCGGCAATGGCTGATGAATCGATCATGGTGCGCAAGCAGGCGACCATCTTCCTCGGCGGCCCGCCACTGGTAAAGGCGGCAACCGGCGAAGACGTCAGCGCAGAAGAGCTCGGCGGCGCCGACCTGCACACGCGCGAGAGCGGCGTGGCCGACCATTACGCCCTCGACGACGAGCATGCGCTGGCGATCTGTCGCCGCATCGTGCGCAATCTCAACCGCAAGAAAGAGATCGGGCTCGATCTTCGTGCCCCTGTGGCACCACTCCACGATCCGCGCGAGATCCATGGCATCGTGCCGGCGGATCTGCGCCAGCCCTATGACGTGCGTGAGGTGATCGCGCGCATCGTCGACGGTTCGGAGCTGGATGAGTTCAAACAGAATTACGGCACCACGCTGGTGACCGGTTTTGCCCACATCCACGGCATGCCCGTCGGCATCATCGCCAACAACGGCGTGCTGTTTTCCGAAAGTGCCGTTAAGGGCGCGCATTTCATCGAACTGTGCTGCCAGCGCAAGATCCCGTTGGTCTTCCTGCAGAACATCACCGGCTTCATGGTCGGCAAGAAATACGAAGCGGGCGGTATCGCCAAGGACGGCGCCAAGCTGGTGACAGCGGTGGCAACCGCGCAGGTGCCCAAGGTGACGATGATCATCGGCGGTTCTTTCGGTGCCGGCAACTACGGCATGTGCGGCCGCGCCTATTCGCCCCGCTTCCTGTGGATGTGGCCGAACGCGCGCATTTCGGTGATGGGCGGCGAACAAGCTGCCATGGTGCTGGCGCTGGTGCGGCGCGAGAACATCGAACGCAAGGGCGGCACCTGGTCGGCGGCGGAAGAGGCCGAATTCAAGCGCCCGACGCTGGAGAAATACGAGCGCGAGGGCCACCCGCTCTATTCGTCCGCGAGGCTCTGGGACGACGGCATCATCGATCCGGCAAGATCGCGCGAGGTGCTGGCACTTTCACTGTCGGCAGCGCTCAACACACCCATCGACGACACGAAATTCGGCGTTTTCAGGATGTGATCCCGTGCTTTCATCTTGTACATCACCAACACGCGCGGGCATCGGCGAAGGATTCCAAGAATTCAGTTGGCCGACCTCAGAAATTTCATCTACTGCTTCCCATGTTCCACACTGGGCTCATGGGGATAAAATTGCGACATCTTCGAACTTTGAATATATCCTTCCTTGCTTGCATGCTTCTTGCCGCAGCGCCAAATATAACAAATGCAGGTTCCTTGACCGGCAGCGAGGGCGACAAACGCTTCCCGCCGACAATATCAGGCAATGTGAAGGATCCTTGCACCAAGGCCTGGAAGGGCTATGTGGCAGCTCGCGGTCATTCCGCCTATGCAACCACGCCTTATTCGCGGGTCGTGGATCTGTACATCATCTGCGGAACCTCGCTCAACGCGAAGTCTCAAGAAGCAGCCGAAGCGAAGGCTTTGGAATCCTGCGTGCGGACACGCGAACATTACAAGGTCAGAAACGGTGGCCGCTGCGAGATCGCAGCCTCCAAATGATCCATGCCTTGATCCCGCGGGGCTGGCGCATGACGCCAGCCCCGCGGTTCCGCCGCTGCCACGAATGGGGTGGTCGGCGCTGGGTTCGTCCGACACTTTGTGCCCTCCAATAGCCAATCATCGGAGAAGACCATGCAATTCCATCGCGGTCGCCTGATCGACCATATCCACCTTCGAGCAGCCAACCTGGAGGTGACAAAGCGCTTCTACCGCGCCGTGCTCGGCGCAATCGGCCGTTCCGATTCCATCCATGAAGGCGACACGTTCTTTTCGGCCGACGAATTGTGGATCGACGCCGCCAGGGGGCAGACGTCACGGGTGCACCTCGCCTTCCAGGTGCCCGATCGAGAGACAGTGGCTAAATTCTACGAAGCCGGCCTTGCCGCCGGCGGCAAGGACAATGGCGGGCCAGGCGAGCGCAGCTATCATCCAGGCTACTATGCTGCTTTCCTGTTCGACCCGGACGGCAACAATATCGAGGCCGTCTTCCATGGCCCGTTCGAACGCTCGGCTTCGTCGGTGGTGATCACACCGAAATAGACGCGGATCATGCGGCAATGAAGAAGAACAAGCAGGAATGGCTATGACCGAAACAGGTTTCGTCGAGACGGATTTCGCGAAGATCGCCTTCGCACAATCGCGCGCGGAGGGCCCGGCCATTCTGTTCATCCATGGCAATTCGAGTTGCAAGGAAGTGTTTTCCAAGCAGTTCGAGGCAGCTGAATTTACCGGCTACCGCCTGATCGCCTTCGATCTGCCCGGCCACGGCGCCTCGGAGGACGCGAGCGACCCGAACCACACCTATACGTTCGGCGGCTATGCCGAGGTGGCCGAGGCGGTTGTTCGCCAGCTCGGTCTGGATAGGCCCTCCATCTTCGGTTGGTCGTTGGGCGGTCACATTGCATTGGAAATGCTCGGACGCGGCTTTGGCGCCAAGGGCCTCATGATCAGCGGCACCCCGCCGGTGAAAGCAGACGTCGAAAGCTTGATGGCCGGCTTCAACATCGATCCGAATGCCGAGAACCTGACCGGCAAGCGCGACTTCACGGACGCCGACGCTCTGGCCTACGCCACCCATACCTCTGCGGTGGACGGACATGTCGATCCGCATCTGCTTGCCATGTGCAAGCGCACGGATGGCCGTGCCCGCGAGATCATGTTCGGCTCGGTCATGTCGGGCAAAGCGTTGGATGAGCGGGAAATCGTCAAAACCAACGAGACGCCGCTTGCGATCGTCAACGGCCGCGATGACGTCTTCATCCGGCCCGACTATTTCGACGGTCTTTCTTATGCCGCGCTGTGGTCGCGAAGGATCATGCGCATGGCGGGCGCGCAGCACGCGCCTTTCCTGCAAAGGCCGCGGGAGTTCAATTCGCTGCTGTTGGAATTCGCGAAGGGCGTTTGAGCCGCCTTTCGCCATTGGAGGCCCCGATGTTCTCAAAGATTCTGATCGCCAACCGCGGTGAAATCGCATGCCGTGTCATCCGCACGGCGCGCCGGCTGGGGGTGACCACAGTGGCCGTCTATTCGGATGCGGACGCAGCCTCGCTTCATGTCGCCATGGCCGACGAAGCGGTGCATATCGGTGCCTCTCCGGTCGGCGAAAGCTATCTCAGGGGCGATCGCATCATTGCCGCGGCCAAACAGACGGGTGCCGAAGCTATTCACCCCGGCTACGGCTTCCTTTCGGAAAACCCGGATTTCGTCGATCAGGTGATCGCCGCCGGCCTGGTCTTCATCGGCCCGTCGGCCGACTCGATCCGGGCCATGGGTCTCAAGGACGCCGCCAAGCGGCTGATGGAGAAAGCCGGCGTTCCCGTGGTGCCTGGCTATCACGGCGAGGCGCAGGACATCGTGCTGCTCGCCACCAAGGCGCGCGAGATCGGCTATCCGGTGTTGATCAAGGCGCGCGCCGGCGGCGGCGGCAAGGGTATGCGCCGCGTCGACGACCCTGATGACTTCTCGGAGGCCCTTTCCGGCGCCCGCCGCGAGGCCAAGGCCGCCTTCGGTGACGACCGCGTGCTGGTGGAAAAATACGTCGACAAGCCGCGCCACATCGAGGTGCAGGTGTTCGGAGACAATTTCGGCAACGCCGTGCATCTGTTCGAGCGTGACTGCTCGGCACAGCGACGCCATCAGAAAGTCATCGAGGAGGCCCCTGCCCCCGGCATGACGCCCGCCTTGCGCAAGGCGATGACCGAAGCGGCGGTGAAAGCGGCGAAGGCAATCAAATATTCCGGCGCCGGCACCATCGAGTTCATTGTCGACGCTTCGCAGGGCCTCAAGCCCGACCGCTTCTGGTTCATGGAAATGAACACGCGCCTGCAGGTGGAACATCCGGTGACGGAAATGGTCACCGGCATCGATCTGGTCGAGTGGCAACTGCGCGTCGCCTCCGGCGAAAAGCTGCCGAAGACCCAGGACGGGATCGCGCTTTCCGGTCATGCCTTCGAGGCAAGACTCTATGCGGAGGATGCCACGAAAGGTTTCCTGCCAGCGATCGGTACGTTGCACCATCTGCGCTTCCCTCAACGAGCGCCTGCGAATGCCGCCATGCGGATCGAAACAGGCGTCCGCGAAGGTGATGCCATTTCACCCTATTACGATCCCATGATCGCCAAGCTCGTGGTGCATGGAAATAACCGCACTGCCGCACTTTCGGCACTGGAGGCGACGCTGGCCGATACGGAAATCGCCGGTTCGGTTACCAACACCGCCTTTCTTGCGGCCCTCGCCGCAGATACAGACTTTGCCGCGGGCGATGTCGACACCGGCCTGATCGGCCGCAAGCAGGATGCGCTGACCGCTGTTCCCGCCCCGGGCGACGAGGTGATCGCAACGGCGGCACTCGCGGCCGCCAATGTCGCGGAACATCGCGATCCGTCCGATCCATGGTCATCTCTGGTCGGCTACGCCCATTTCCATGCCGGTGCCCGAAACATCGCGCTGAAGTCAGGCGAGCACGTCATCATGGCCCGGGTTACCGCCCGCGCCGACGGTGGTTTCGATGTCGCGACCGACCACGGCGTCCATTCGCTGCGCGCCGGCGGCGGCAAACGGCTTGCCCGCTGGCCCGACCATGTAACTGTTTTCTCCGGCGCCACCGGCTACAGTTTTGGTGTGCCGGACCCACTCGCGAAGGCCGACGATGCCGGCGCAGGCGCCGGAAACCTACGCGCGCCCATGCCAGGCCTGGTCAAGGTCGTGCGTTCGGGACCAGGCGAGGCCGTGGTCAAAGGACAACCGCTGCTGATCCTCGAGGCCATGAAGATGGAACATACCATCGCTGCTCCCCATGATGGCATCATCGCCGAGATCGCGGCGGAGGGTGCACAAGTGACCGACGGCACCGTTCTTGTCCGGTTCGTTGAGGCGGATGCCTGAACTGAAGCGACAGAGCCCTTAGAAAACAGAATGGCCGGGACGAACCCGGCCATTCTTTTTCAGCTTCAGACCGGCGACTATCAGTCCAGCTTGATCGGCGCGTATTTGCCGTCGTGCCACTGGTTGATGTCGAACTTCGGATCCTTGATATCACCCTTCTCATCCAGGGTGATTTCGCCAACCACGGTGCTGATCGGCTTGCCGTCCTTCAGAGCCGCGGCCACCTTGGCCGGGTCGTCGGAACCGGCGCGCTCGATACCTTGGGCAACCGCCTGGATGACGCCATAGGAGAACAGGGTGAAGCCCTCCGGCGAGAAACCGCCGGCCTTGATTTTCTCCACGGCTTCTTTGGCCTCAGGCTTGGCCTGCGGGTCGGACGGAAACACGAACATCGTGCCTTCGCCAGCCGGGCCGGCGATCTGCCAGAACTCCGGATTGGAAAGGCTGTCCGGCATGATCAACTGGAAATCGAAGTTCTGTTCCTTGGCCTGACGCTTGATCAAACCACCTTCCGGGTGATAGCCGCCGAAATAGACGACATCGGCCTTCAGTTCCTTGAGCTTGGTGACCAGCGCCGAATAGTCCTTCTCACCGGCGTTGATACCTTCGTAGGCGATTTCCTTGAGGCCGCCCTCATTCATGGTCTTCTTCACCGCATCCGCCGCGCCCTGGCCATAGGCGCTCTTGTCGTGCAGCAGCACGACATTCTTGCCGGCGTATTTCTTGGCGATCCATGGACCGACGAAGTTGCCGCCCGCATCGTCACGGATGTAAAGGCGCAGAATCGTCGGCCAGCCCTTCTTGAAGGCGGCTTCCGTCAGCTCCGGATTGGATGAAGCCGGCGTGATCATGACAATGCCATTCTCGGCATAGACGGCGGACGCCGGGATGGTGGAGCCGGAACAGGCGTGGCCATCGACGAACTTGATGCCTGCGGCCGCGATACGGTTGGCGACCGAAACGGCCTGCTTGGGATCGCAAGCGTCGTCCTCGACGACGATCTTGATCTTCTTGCCGCCGATGCCGCCCTTTTCGTTGATCGCTGCGGCAGCGGCATTGGCGCCCTGCTTGAACTGATCACCGATCGGAGCGAGCTGGCCGGTCATCGGACCGACGACAGCGATAGAAATGTCTTCCGCGTAAGCCGCCGAAGCGCCGAGCGCCGTGGCGAACAGGGCTGCGCCCAGGTATTTTGTTGTTTTCAACTCGAACCCTCCCATTGCTTTGCGCAAGCCCTCCCGGCTGCGCTTGCGTGCAATGGGCGCAAAAATTTGCAGTTCGTCAAGTCCATCCGGACGGCATTGCATGCGTCCGGTTAATGCAAAGATCAATTCATCTGATGAAACGTGAAAAATCGTGCCGGTCTAGTTGCGAACCGTTTGAAGTCGGAAATGGCCAGGGCGAGCCCGGCCATCTCTTCTGGCTATGAACTTGCCCGAGATCAGTCCAGCTTGATCGGCGCGTATTTGCCGTCATGCCACTGATTGATGTCATACTTGGCGTTCTTCAGGTCGCCCTTCTCGTCGAAGATCACCTCGCCCACGACGGTGCTGATCGGCTTACCGTCCTTCAGTGCAGCGGCGACCTTGGCCGGATCGTCGCTACCTGCACGCTTGATGCCTTCGGCGAAAGCCTGGATCGTGGCGTAGGAGAACAGCGTGAAGCCTTCCGGCACGAAGCCCTTGGCCTTGATCTTCTCAATGGCGTCCTTGGCTTCCGGCCGCGCCTGCGGATCGGACGGGAACACGAACATCGTGCCCTCGCCGGCCGGGCCGGCAACCTGCCAAAATTCCGGACTGGCGATCGAATCCGGCATGATGAGCTGGAACTTGAAACTCTGCTCAGAGGCTTGCCGCAGGATCAGACCGGCTTCCGGATGATAGCCGCCGAAATAAACGACGTCGGCCTTCAGTTCCTTCAGCTTGGTGACGAGCGCCGAATAGTCCTTCTCACCCGCGTTGATGCCTTCGTAGAGGACTTCCTTCAAGCCGCCCTCGTTCATGGTCTGCTTCACCGCATCGGCGACACCCTGACCGTAGGCACTCTTGTCATGCAGAACGACAACATTCTTGCCCGCGTATTTCTTCGCGATCCAGGGGCCGACGAAAGCGCCCTGCGCATCGTCACGAGTATAGAGACGCATGATCGTCGACCAGCCCTTCTTGGCTGCGTCGTCGGTCATGATCGGGTTGGAGGAGGCGGGGCTCATCATCAGCGCACCAGCTTCCGCATAGACGGCGGAGGCCGGAATGCTCGAGCCTGAACATGCATGCCCGTCGATGAACTTGACGCCGTTACCGACAATACGGTTGGCTACCGAAACCGCCTGCTTGGGGTCGCACTGGTCATCTTCGACATCCAGCTTGATCTGACGCCCCTCCACGCCACCCGCGGCGTTGATCGCCTCGACGGCGGCTTGCGCGCCCTGCTTGAACTGATCACCGATCGTGGCGAGCTGTCCCGTCATCGGACCAACCACCGCGATGGAGATATCTTCGGCATAAGCCGCCGAGGCGCTGAGCGCCGCGGCGAGCAGGGATACGCCCAGTAATTTTGGTGTTTTCAATTCGACTCTCCCATTTGTTGCGCGCCGTTTGGCGGCGCATGGTTGGAATGAGAGAAAAAACCCCTCTTCGTCAAGACCTCCATACAGCAATGTATGGTCAAATTCGGCCCAGCGCATCGTTCCCCGAAAGCGAAAACCGCGCCGGTCTTGTCACGACCGGTCGCGGTTTTTCTCGTTGACCGCTCTCCGCTTAACGCTGGAGACGTCATCTTCCCTGTTTTCCGAACGGTCCGGATTGCCGGCCGTCTTCTCTCACTTATGATCACCGTTGGAGCGGTGTTGCCGTCCTTTTTGGGAACGGAAATCAGTGCGTCGTCATCCAATCGCGCGCATCGCGCAGCGCTTGTGCGATCTCGCCCTTGGACATGGCGGACGAGAGTTCCGAGCGCCATTCCGCAGCGCGCAGCGAACCTTTGATGGCCGCAATGTTGAACCATTTGTGAGCAGCGATGACATCGGTCTCGCAATCGCGGCCGGTCGCGTACATCATGCCCAGTTCGAAGAGAATGTCGGCCTGCGCGGTTGCGCCCATCGTGCCGATCCCTGCTTCAAGCATCTCGAAACGTGCCATTTGAAATCCCCTTGTCTGACCCTGTTTGCTCCTGAAAGCCGCCGTCCGTTTCTTGGTGTGGACGTGCGCTCTTCCGATGCTTCGAAGGATGCCGGGGACGCTTGAATCCGTCGTTAAACGGCGTGCTTAATTTGAGGAAAACAAAGCTAAAACAAGAAGTAAACGTGAGAAACCGTTAAGGATAGGAAGAGCGCAATTGCTGGGTTTCCGCTCAAATTCGATGAAAATTCGCGGATGCGAAAACAAGGTTTCGCTAACCACGGCGAAGCTTCCATTTTGGTAAGAAGTCAAAATCGTGGTTTCAGACGGCCTTCCGGAGATCAAAGAAACCCCCTTTCCTTCCCCAGCGGCACGGCTTTTGTTTTGTCAGGGACTGGATTAGCTTCACCAGGCGTAAGGGATGGAGAGGCTGGACCCTGTGTCCAGTTGAAGCGCAAAGGGAGGAGGAACTCGATGTTTCGCAAAGTGGGCCTGGCACTCGCTGCCACATTGATCATGTCGGGTGTGGCGCTCGCCGATCCGATCGAAGGTAACTGGAAGACCGCATCCGGCGCGACCGCCGCGATCTCGGGCAGCGGCTCGTTCTCGATCACTCTGAAGACCGGCAAGCATGCCGGCAAGACGATCGGTTCCTTCAAGGCAGCCGGCGACGGCAAATATGCCGGCACCATCACCGACCCGGAAACCGACAAGACCTATAACGGTAAGGCTTCGCTCTCCGGCAGCTCTCTGAAGATGAGCGGTTGCGTGTTGGGCGGCCTGATCTGCAAGAGCCAGACCTGGAACAAACTATAGCCCGCCTGTAAGCGGATGACAGCAGGGCGTTTCCGGATCCGGAAACGCCTTTTTTTATGCGGTCAATTGCGGTGCCTCTCCCCCTTCCTCGGAAGAAGGAGACGCAACGTCCCAGTTCCCGTCAATCATTTTGAACAGTGGATGAACGGCAACCTCAGAAGGGGTTCAGCCGCGTTCGGGCATTCTCCCCAGCATTGAAGGAGAGACACCCAGATGTTCGCGCGCCGCTTCACCATCGTCTGCCTGCTGACGGCGCTGTTCGGCATGGGTTTCGCGATCCTGGTCGCCGAACACAAGCGTCCAGGTGGCGATTGGGACCTGGCAGGCCTGCGATGCGGCATCGCCTGCTCCAGTTCATTTGCAGCCGATTGACCGACAACAACACGAAAACCGCCATGACCTCGTTTGCCCAAAACGCCCTCGCCGCCTTGAAGCTTCTGCCGCGCGCGACGCTGATCCTTATGCTTCTGGCGGCTCCAGTCCTGGCTGTGCCGACGATGCGCACCAATGCCGGCTCCACCATCGAAGCACCGGCACTCCAGAAGAAGGGGCTCGGGCTGGTGCTGCTGGTGAGCCTGCAGCGCGGTTAGAGTGCCGTGCGTCCATCGGGACGCATAAAGGACGCTCCGTCAGTTTGATCTGGCGTATGGTCCGAAATCGAAGCCGATTCTCGGGGGCATGCGTTGAAGTGCAGAACTTTCAACCACATCTAAAAAAGCAGATACAAATCCGACTTGGCGAGGCTGCCCCTCCCAACTGTCATTTTCCATCTCTATAATGGGTCATGGAAAACCGAATCTACCCACAAGCCATCGAAACCGTGGTCATGCCGGAGCCCTATGCCCGGCAATCCTTCGACGATGCGGGCAAGGCCGTCGAGGCGCTGCATACGCTGTATGAACGCAACACCAAGTTCCTGCGCGATTCCTTCTCGGCGCTGGCCGCCGGTGGCGATAACGACAAACGCTACCGCGCCTTCTATCCCGAGGTGAGCGTCGTCACCAATTCCTTCACCCAGGTGGATTCGCGCCAGGCCTATGGGCACATGCCCACCCCCGGCCAGTTCTCGACCACGATCACCCGACCGGATCTTTTCCAAAGCTATCTGACAGAACAGCTCCGGCTGATCATGCGCAACCATGGCGTACCCGTGATCGTTTCGGAATCGGAGACGCCGATCCCGGTGCATTTCGCCTTTCTCGAAGGAACCTATGTCGACAGCGCGGCAGCCGAGCGCATCCGCCGCCCGATCCGCGACCTGTTCGACGTGCCGGATCTCGACGGAACCGATGACCAGATCGCCAACGGCACCTTCGAGGTAGCGCTGGGGGACCCGCGACCGCTGGCGCCGTTCACCGCGCAACGCATCGACTATTCGCTGCACCGGCTGACGCACTACACGGCGACAAGCCCGCAGCATTTCCAGAACTTCGTGCTGTTCACCAACTACCAGTTCTACATCGACGAATTCTGCGCGATGGCGCGCGATCTGATGGCGAAGGGTGGCGAGGGCTACACGGAATTCGTCGAGCCGGGCAATGTGGTGACGAAACCCGGCGCAACGACGGCAAGCGAAGGTGTGGCGCCACCGCGCCTGCCGCAGATGCCTGCATACCATCTGAAGCGCGGCGACCACGGCGGCATCACCATGGTCAATATCGGCGTCGGCCCCTCCAACGCCAAGACGATCACCGACCATGTCGCGGTGCTGCGTCCGCATGCATGGCTGATGCTTGGCCACTGCGCCGGCCTGCGCAACACGCAGGCGCTGGGCGATTATGTGCTCGCGCACGCCTATGTTCGCGAAGACCACGTGTTGGACGACGACCTGCCTGTATGGGTGCCGGTGCCGGCGCTTGCGGAGGTGCAGGTGGCGCTTGAAGAGGCAGTGGCCGAGGTGACGGGGCTTGCCGGTTACGATCTCAAGCGGGTGATGCGTACCGGCACGGTCGCCACCATCGACAACCGCAACTGGGAACTGCGCGACCAGCGCGGGCCTGTACAGCGGCTATCGCAATCGCGCGCGATCGCCCTCGACATGGAATCGGCGACCATCGCGGCCAACGGCTTCCGTTTCCGTGTGCCTTACGGCACGCTGCTATGCGTTTCGGACAAGCCGTTGCATGGCGAGTTGAAACTTCCGGGTATGGCAACCGAATTCTACAAACGGCAGGTGTCGCAGCATCTCACCATCGGTATCCGCGCCATGCAGAAGCTGGCTGAAATGCCGATGGAGCGACTGCATTCGCGCAAGCTGCGCTCCTTCTCGGAAACCGCATTTCAATAGACAACCGGCACCAGCCGTCAGTCACCGTTCACCAATTCGAGGATGAGCCGCTGAATCACTCCGCCCGAGCCCATCTCGATGCGGTCGAAATCGCGGCTTTGCTGACGCTGCGCGATTGAAGCGTCGGAAAGCGGTTTCTGGATTTCCCGGCGGATCTTCTGGCAACCGGGATCCTTGGACACGGACACGCCGATGGTGGTCTGTTCGATACGCGCCAGCATCGCCTTGATGTGCTCGCCATGCACCTTCTCATGGCGACGAAGACCTTCGATGAAGATATCCCAGCGTTTCTGCACCACTGGCGGCAACGGATTTGCCGGTTTGGGCAGCGTGTAAGTGATGATGAGCGTTGGCGTTGCTGACTTCAGCGTGCAGCCGCCATTTTCCGGCACGTAGTTTCGTCTCCATGTGAGCTTGAAGAAGGTGTGCGCGATGACACGGCCACCGCTTCTTCCCACTTGTGGCCCGTTCTGGCCGATCGATGCGTAGAGTTCGGCACCGGTTGTTCCAGTGACGGCGTAGGGTTTCTCCTGCTCGATCGTCTTAGCGGCAGCGGGTGCGACCACCAGAAGCACTGCCGCACATGCCGTCAGCGTCAGTATCCCAAGCCCAGTCTTTGGAGTCATGCCGTCCCCTGGCCATGATGCGGTTTTGCGCGCGCACCATAGAAGGCGGAAAGGCAACGATCAAAGTGGAAATGAAGGCCGAAGCCGCGGGCCTCAGCGATCTTTTACAAGTTTGGCGACCAAAGCTTCCACACGACCACCTTCGCGATGCTCACGCTGGTCATAGACGACCTGCTTGGCCTCGTATTCGTCGTAGATCGCATCGACCCGCCGCTGCGCTTCACGCTGCGTCTTGATGCAGTGCGGGTCGTTGGCAACGGCAAGACTTGCAACGGCGCGTTCGCCAGCGGCTATTCCCTGCCTGGCGATGCGGCCATGCGTCTGCTCATGCGCCCGCACGCCAGCGAAGAAACGCTGCCAGCGCTTGCGCAGCGCCGGCGACATGGGCGTCGTCACGCGCGGATACATATAGGTCATGTCCAGCGTCGCGCTGGCGGCCCTGAGATGGCAGACATCCGCCTTGGCCTTCAGGTCGAAGTCCCACTCGACGGTGTAGGAAGTCTGCGCAATCGCTCGGGTCAAGAACCCGTGCTTGGGACCGCTCTTGTCCATGGCTTCGATCAGCGCCTTGCCACTCTCGCCTTCGATGTCATAGGTGCGGATGTGGGTGACGACCTTGGAACCGGCCATTGCGATGCCTGGCAGCGTGCCAACTACCGCCAGCACGGCGAGACTGCAGAAAATGGACCGGCGCATCAATACCCTCCCGGCTCGCCCAGTTTATTACTCTTGGGGTGCGAGCACAGGATGATAAAAGCTGCCTTGCGGTCGAATTAAGGCGCTTAGGTTCCTTTTGGCGCCTTACTCTCGAAACTACATGTTCTGGTAGACCGGGCCCTCGCCACCCTGCGGCGGCACCCAATTGATGTTCTGGTTCGGGTCCTTGATGTCGCAGGTCTTGCAGTGCACGCAGTTCTGCGCGTTGATGACGAAGCGCACATCCTTGGCTGACGGATCAGCCGCGGCGTTGCCTTCGGCATCCACCCATTCGTAGACACCAGCCGGACAGTAACGCGTCGACGGGCCGCCGAAGACGTCATGTTCCGAGCTCACCTGCAATGTCGCATCCTTGACCTGAAGGTGGACCGGCTGGTCCTCTTCGTGGTTGGTGCCGGACAGGAAGACCGAAGAGAGGCGATCGAAGGTCAGAACGCCATCGGGCTTCGGATAGACGATCTTCTGATGTTTCGATGCCGGCTCGAGCGAAGCGGCATCCGTCTTGCCGTGCTTGAGCGTGCCGAAGGGCGAAAAACCGAACAGCGTGTTCAGCCACATGTCGAGGCCACCAAGGCCGACGCCGACGATGGTGCCGAAACGCGACCACAACGGCTTGACGTTGCGTACCTTTTTGAGGTCCTTGCCGATGTCGCTGCCACGCCAGGCTTCCTCATAGGAAGCGAGTTCGTCATTGGCGCGACCGGCGGCAATGGCTTCCGCGACATGCTCGCCGGCGAGCATACCGGACAGCACGGCGTTGTGCGAACCCTTGATGCGCGGCACGTTGACGAGGCCGGCGGCACAGCCCATCAAAACACCGCCCGGGAAGGACATCTTCGGCACCGACTGCCAGCCGCCCTCGGTGATGGCGCGGGCGCCGTAGCCGAGACGCTTGGCGCCAGCAAAGGTCGGCGCGATGGCCGGATGCGTCTTGAAACGCTGGAATTCCTCAAAGGGCGACAGATATGGGTTCTTGTAGTTGAGGTGGACGACGAAACCGACCGCCACCTGGTTATCCTCGAGATGATAGAGGAAGGAGCCTCCGCCGGTCTTCATGTCGAGAGGCCAGCCGAAGGAATGCTGGACGAGACCCAGCTTGTGATTCTCCGGCTTGACTTGCCACAGTTCCTTGAGACCGATGCCGAACTTGGCCGGCTCGCGGCCGGCATCAAGCTGGTATTTGGCGATGAGCTGTTTGGCGAGCGAACCGCGTGCGCCCTCGCCGATCAGCACATATTTGCCCATCAGTGCCATACCGGGCGCGAAGTTCGGCCCGTGCGACCCGTCTTTCTCCACCCCCATGTCCCCGGTGTAGACACCGGTGACCGCGCCTTCCTCATTGTAGAGAAGGCCGGCAGCGGCGAAGCCGGGATAGATTTCCACGCCCAGAGCCTCTGCCCTGCCAGCCAGCCAGCGGCAGACATTGCCCAGCGAGACGATGTAGTTGCCATGATTGTTCATCAGCGGCGGCATGAGGACATTCGGCAGCCGGAACGAACCGGCGGGTCCCAGCACAAGGAAATGGTCTGCCGTGACCTCTGTCTTGAACGGATGATCCCCGTCCTCGCGCCAGCCGGGCAGAAGACGGTCAATGCCGATCGGATCGACGACCGCGCCGGACAGGATGTGGGCGCCTGCTTCGCCGCCTTTCTCCAGCACCACGACGGAAAGATCCGGATTGACCTGCTTGAGCCTGATCGCTGCGGCGAGCCCCGCCGGCCCAGCGCCGACGATCACCACGTCGAATTCCATGCTCTCGCGTTCGATTTCGCTCATCAGGTCCCTCCGCACTGGCTTGCCGTTCCGGCATATTGCTGGCTCATGCGCTCCATAGCGCATCATTCCGCGACGCGAAACCGGCACGGAACGACGGCACCGCATTCGCCACAGGTGAAGCCGTCACGTTTTCCAGAATATTTTACGTTCACGTAAACGTCAATTACGCGACATGCTTGAAAACTGACGCTTTTCGAGACACCGGATATCGGTCATAGTCCTGTTCATGCGCATTCATGGGCCAGCCGGCTTAGCAACATCGCGCCTCTGTTCCGCTTCAGGCCTGCTGTGGCCGGCGGCTGTCCTCGGTTTTCTCCTGTTAGTCTCTCCGGGCCAGGCTCAAAAGAAACAAAAGGTTTGGGAAAGCGGAGCTTATTCCTTTTCCGACGAACTCGGTGGCTTCCGCATCAGGGGCGTTTCCGGCAAGGGCACGCGCAAGGACCCGATCGTCATTGACGAGGAACTCAGTTCAGCGACGCCGGTGACCCTGACAATCCGCACGATCAAGCCGATCCAGCCCTTCGACAGCACGGGCGACTATGCCAGCGGCATCATCTACATGCGCATCAACACGCTCAACAGCAGCGGCCATCCCTGGGTGGAGTTCCAGTTCGAACTGCAGGAAGTCCTCGACCAGCCGAGCGTGTTCGGCGACGGTCTTTCCTTCGACCAGCGCAACAAGACGCCCGAAAATATAGCGTCCTCAAATTTCGCGACTTTCGACCGCAATTTCGAACCCTACGACCGGCTGCTATTCACCAAAGGCAAGGTCGATGCACGGGAAACGGCAGAATTCGAATTTCTTATCACCGACTATACCCCACGCTGGACCTTCTATCTGATGCAGGATCCGCGCATCCCGTCGAGTTGATGGCTCATTGTGGCGAGCTTTTCGAAAAGCTCGCCATCAGCCATACTCGTCTCATGAGCAGTACCATCCGGACACTGTTTCCACTGTGGCGCCCTCCCGCCACCCGTGGCCTGGTGTTGCTCGCGATCCTTATCGGTTTTCTCGCAGCGGCACCGTCGCCAAGCCACGCCGACGGGCACAAGGCCTGGTCTTGCGGCCCCTATTCCGTTTCGGACGAACTCGGCGGTTTCCATATCACCAACGTTTCCGGCAAAGGGACACGCAACGACCCCGCTGTGATCGACGAAGAGCTGGATTCACCAGCGCCCGTCACGCTGACCATTCGCACCACGCGGCCAACCGTGCCCTTCGATCCCTCCGGGGACTATGCCTCCGGACAGCTTTACCTGCGCATCAACGCGCTCAACAACAGCGGCGAGCCTTGGATCGAGTTCGCGTTCGAACTTCAATCCGCCGTCGACTACCCGAGCGACGATGCCGACGGGCTTTCCTTCGACCAGCGCAATGTGAACCCCGACAACATCCATTCGGCCAACTATGCTGAATACCACAGGGAAATGCGCCCCTACGACCGGCTCCTGTTCAAGAATGGCCTTGCCGATCCCAGACATGTCGCGGAATTCGAATTCCTGGTCACCGACTACACGCCGCACTTGGCAATCTATATGGTGCAAGAGCCGCATGTCCCCTCGAGTTGAGCTCGTGCCGAATACCGGATCGGTCTTCATCCCCTGCCGATAGGTCGGAGGCAGGATCAAATGGGTTGAACCAGCCGAACACAACCTGCCCCGAGCTTGCAATTTGGCGCCCGTCGGAAGATGGTGCGGCCATGAATGCCGCCCCTTCCCACAACCGACCGGACTTCTACGAGTTGCTGGCCTTTTATGCGGAGGCCGGGGTCGATGAGGCCTTGACGGAAGAGCCGGTGGACCGCTTCGCCGAGGCGGCGCAAGCCCGCAGCGCCGCGCGTGCGGCTTCCGCTCCCGAACAGCCGTCCTCCCCGGATCGTCGCAATCAGTCTGCGGGTGCGCCGGCCTTTGCGGAAAACAACCCGGCCGCTCCGCCTCCCGCCCAGCGTGTTCCGGCCGTGGCCGCGGTGCCCGACGAAGCACAGGTACAGCTCGCGCGCCAGCTCGCCACCGGGGCTTCCAACCTGGATGAGTTGCGTGAAGCCATGGCCGGCTTCGACGGCTGCAACCTGAAATTTACAGCCAAGAGCCTCGTCTTCGCCGATGGCAATCCGAACGCAGCCCTGATGCTGGTCGGCGAAGCCCCCGGACGCGACGAGGATCTGGAGGGATTGCCTTTCGTCGGCCGCTCGGGGCGATTGCTCGACCGCATGCTGGCAGCGATCGGCCTCGACCGAACCTCTGCCTACATTGCCAACGTCATCCCTTGGCGTCCGCCGGGCAACCGCACCCCAACCCCGCACGAGACGGAAATCTGCCGGCCATTCATTGAACGGCAGATCGAACTGGTCAAACCAAAGGTCCTGGTCAATCTCGGCGGCCCTTCGGCAAAGACACTGCTCAACACCACCGAAGGCATCCTCAGACTGCGTGGCAACTGGCGAGCCCATACGACGGCAAGCGGCGCGGCGATTCCTGCGATGCCGACCTTGCACCCGGCCTATCTGCTGCGCACCCCGGCGCACAAGCGACTGGCCTGGCGCGATTTCGTCGAGGTGAAGATGAAACTGCGCTCGCTCTCGTGAATCACGATCTGCCCGGGATTGCCCCGGGCAGACGAGTTGCTCAAACCGCTCAGGCATGCGCCTTTTATCAAGCTGCCTGGCGACGCAGGCCGACATATTGCAGTTCGGCGAACAGGGCCACGGCGATGGCCTGAGCGCTGACGAAAGCAATACCGAGCAGGTTCGGCGAGACAACGCCGGAGACCAACAGGCCGAAACTGGCGACGACCCACAACGCATTGATCGCGATGATCTCGACCAGCATGGTGCGCGATACGGTCTGCCGGCGCGAAACCGCAAGCACCATCAGGACGAATGGCACCAGCGCGGCACCCGCCCAGAACAGCAGGCTCTGGGGAATACCCAGCAGCGGGCTCAGCATATGGGCACCGCCAAGCAAGATGATCGCAGTCGCGCCGCTCGCCAGCGCGTCGAGCAGCAGCACATTGCGAAGAAACGGGGAAACGGAAATCTGCATGGTCTTTCTCCTGTCTCACGATGCAGCGGACCGTCCGGCATCTGATGAGCGGAGATTGACAGGCCGGTTCGGCGACGGCGATTACGCGCCAGGTAATGGAAATGAATTTTCCCAAGTCATAGATTTGCAGCCACCCGACCCGATCGCCTCCCCAGGCGAAAGCGCACAGGCCGCCGCCTCTCGTTCGACGAAACAGGATTTCCATGAACACGACCCAGACTTCCGCCGGTTCTCTCATTCGCGAATGGCGCACACGCCGACGCATGAGCCAGCTCGATCTCGCCATGGAAGCCGAAATCTCGCAGCGGCACCTGAGTTTTGTCGAGAGTGGTCGCGCCCTGCCGTCGCGCGACATGGTGCTGCGGCTCTCCGAACAGCTGTCGGTGCCGCTGAGGCAGCGCAACCAGATCCTGCTCGCCGCCGGTTTCGCGCCTTCCTTTGGCGAACGTTCGCTGACCGATCCCGATCTCGCCCCGGCAATGGACGCCGTGAAACTCGTGCTGAAGGGACATGAGCCCTTTCCTGCGCTGGCCGTCGACCGACACTGGAATCTCGTCGCCGCCAACGACGCCCTTGCGCCGATGCTCGCAGGCGTCGGTGACCCGTCCCTGCTGCAGGCACCGGTGAATGTGCTGCGGCTCAGCCTGCATCCGAAGGGCGTCGCCCCCAACATCGCCAATCTGGCCGAATGGCGCGCGCATCTTCTGGAACGGCTGAAACAGCAGATCGAGGCCTCGGCCGACCCAGTCCTCGAAGCGCTCGAGGAGGAACTGCGCGCCTACCCCGTCCATTCGAGTACACGGCCACCCAAGCTGGAGACCAATGCAATCGTCCATCCCTTGCGTCTGCGGCTTGGCGACACGGTGCTGTCGTTCATCAGCACGACCACGGTGTTCGGCACGCCGCTCGACGTGACGCTTTCGGAACTGGCGATCGAAACCTTCTTTCCTGCTGACGAAGAAACACGACAGGCCTTGAGCCGCCTCGCGTTGGAGAGGGCGAAGGCGGCAGGGCAAGCCTGATCAGCCGGGTGGCTGCGAGGCCTTCCGCGCTGCCGCACGCTCGAGACCCAGTTGCCGCTCGCGCCAGATGATGAAAAGGCCGGCGGCAACCACGATCGCACCGCCCACCAGCATATGCAGCGTCGGCACATCGCCAAAGGCAAGATAACCGACGACGATGCTGAGCAGCATCGAGGTGTATTCGAATGGCGCCACGACCGAAGCTTCGGCATGGCGATAGGCCGAAGTCATGAGGATCTGTCCCAATCCGCCGCAGAAGCCGGCCAGGATAAGCAGCACGATCTGTCTGGTTGCCAGCGCCTGCCAGCCGAACGGAATGGTCAGCAGCGCCAGAATGCTGGCTGTCAGCGAGAACCACAAAACGATGGTTGCCGTGCGTTCGCTGTGCACAAGGCTTCGCACCAGAAGCATGGCAACCGCCGAGATCCCTGCCGCGATGAAAGCGGCGATCACACCCAGCACTTCCTGGTCGCCGAGCGCAGCGCCGGAACGCAGCAAGGTGAGCGTAGGCCAGGAAATGATGACAACGCCGATGAGGCCGACGACGACCGCGCCCCAGCGGTAGATACGGATGGTCTCCCGCAGGAAGATGGCGCTGAACACCACCACCAGCAGGGGCTGTGCATAGTTGAGCGTAATCGCTTCAGGCAGGGGCAGACGCGTCAGGGCGAAGAAGCCGAAGCCCATGGCACAGACACCCACGACGCCGCGCGCGATATGATTGAGCGGACGTCTGGTGGAAAAGGCCGTGCGCAATTCGCGCCGGAAACCGAGGAAGATCAGGATCGGGAAGATGGCGAAGAAGGAACGGTAGAAGACGATCTGGCCGGCAGGCAGCTCGCCAGCCGCCTTGATCAGCGAGGACATTGCCACGAACACCGAAACCGACAGGATCTTCAGGGTGATGCCGAACAGCGTGCGCGGCTGGACGGAAGATGTATTTGACGTCACTGCATGTCGGCGTCCCGCATCGCCCACCGGATGCGCGCCGGTGTAACGCTCGATCGCAAATCGCGAAGGATGAGGGCATTGTCCTCGACCCGGCGAACCGAAGCGCCCATCCCGAATCTGGGGGTGACGACAGTCATGGCAACCTCATAGGGGATCGGAGAAGGCTGGAAGAGCCAGGAGATAAGCGTGCCGGTAGTTTTGTCGAGGGACGGTTTCGTGTAAAGAGCCGCAACCCCTTTTATATTGCCCCAGCGGATGCTGGCTACGCCGAAATCATCAGGAAAAATCGACGGATGCGCACAGATACCGGCCAGGTCTTCAGGCTCGAAGATTATCGTCCCAGCGACTATCTGATCCCAAAGACCGAGCTGATCTTCTCGCTCTCCACGGATGCGACCCGGGTTACCGCCACGCTCACCATGGAACGCAGGCAAGGCGTGGCTGCGGGAGCGGCACTCGTGCTGGATGGCGACGAACTGAAGCTTGTCGGCGTTTCGATCGATGGCAAGGCGCTTGGCACGGCCGATTATGCCGCGACACCGGACCAACTGACCATCTTCGCGCCACCCGCCAAGCCCTTCCGGCTGACCATCGAAACGGATGTGAACCCGTCGACGAACAGCACGCTGATGGGCCTCTACCGCTCAAGCGGCGTCTACTGCACGCAATGCGAGGCAGAGGGCTTTCGCCGCATCACCTATTTCCTGGACCGGCCCGACATCCTGTCGGTCTATACCGTGCGCATCGAGGCGGATCGCAACGAGGCGCCGCTTTTGCTTTCCAACGGCAACCCTATCGAACATGGTGACCTTCCCGACGGCAAGCATTTCGCCGTCTGGTACGATCCCTTCCCGAAACCGAGCTACCTGTTCGCTCTTGTCGCCGGCAGCCTCGGCAGGGTGGCCGATGAATTCACCACCATGTCGGGACGCAAGGTCGATCTCGGCATCTATGTGGAGCACGGCAAGGAAGCGCTTGCGGGCTATGCGATGGATGCATTGAAGCGCTCGATGAAATGGGACGAAGAGAAGTTCGGCCGCGAATACGATCTCGAAGTCTTCAACATCGTTGCCGTGTCCGATTTCAACATGGGCGCGATGGAGAACAAGGGCCTCAACATCTTCAACGACAAATATGTTCTGGCCGACGAGCAGACTGCGACCGATGCCGATTTCGCCAATATCGAAGCGATCATCGCGCATGAATATTTTCACAATTGGACAGGAAACAGAATCACTTGTCGCGACTGGTTCCAGCTTTGTCTGAAGGAAGGGCTGACGGTTTATCGCGACCATGAGTTCTCGGCCGATCAGCGTTCACGCCCCGTCAAGCGCATCGCCGAAGTGCGCACGCTGCGCGCCCACCAGTTCCCTGAAGACCAGGGGCCGCTGGCGCATCCGGTGAGGCCGCGCCGCTATCGCGAGATCAACAACTTCTACACCGCGACCGTCTACGAAAAGGGCTCGGAAGTGGTGCGTATGATCCGCACCATTCTGGGCGCCGACACCTTCCGTGCCGGGATGGATCTCTATTTCGAGCGCCATGATGGCGAGGCTGCCACCATCGATGATTTCCTGAAAGTGTTCGAGGACGTGTCCGGCCGCGACCTCTCCCAATTCGCGCTGTGGTACCATCAGGCCGGTACACCGTATGTGACGGTGAGTTCCAGTTACGATCAGAACGCGCATATGTTCACCCTCGAGATCGAGCAGTCGCTTGCTCCGACGCCGTCCGAGAGCCGCAAGCGTCTGATGCACATCCCGCTGGCATTCGGCCTCGTTGGAGCCGATGGCAGGGATTTGCCGTACGGAAGCGCCGATGGCGCAACGGTCGAGGACGGTGTCATCCACCTGCGCAAGCGGCACCAGACGGTGCGTTTCACCGGCATCGCCGAGCGGCCTGCGCTTTCGCTGAACCGCGGCTTTTCCGCACCGATCACGCTTTCGCTGGAACAGAAGCCGGAAGACCTGATCTTCCTCGCAGGCAACGACAGCGATGCCTTCTCACGCTGGCAGGCCTTCAACACGCTGCTCACCGACGCCCTCGTTGCCGCTTTTCGCAATATCCTTGGTGGCAAGCAGCCGGAATTCGGCGACCATCTCAATGCTGTGGCCGGGCGCATAGCCGCGGATACATCGCTGGAGCCGGCGTTCCGGGCGCTGGCGCTGACCTTGCCGGGCGAAGCCGATATCGCGCGCGATATCGGCAAGGGGATCGACCCCGATGCCATCCTGGAAGCGCGCCAGGCATGCGCCCGCACCATAGCTGCGGCCAACGAACAGGGCTTCAAGCATCTCTACGAAGAGTTGCGCGACAGCGGGCCGTTCCGGCCCGACGCAGACGGTGCGGGCCGGCGCGCGTTGCGCAACGTTCTGCTCGACTACCTTGCGCTGCTGCCCGGTGGCGCCCACCTTGCCGCCGACCACTTCGACAACGCCACCAACATGACGGACAGGGCAGCGGCCCTCGCCGTTCTCGCTCACCGTCATACTGATTCCGCTCAGGCCGACAAGGCCTTGAAACAGTTCGAGAAACAGTATTCGAGCGATGCATTGGTGATGGATAAATGGTTCATCATCCAGGCCGGCGTGCCGGGGCCGCGCGCCTTGGAGACGGTCCGGGCGCTGACCAGACATCCGGCCTTTTCGATCGGCAATCCAAACCGCGTGCGCGCCCTGATCGGAACCTTTGCAGGTGCCAACCAGACCGGCTTCCACCGTGCCGATGGGGAAAGCTATCGCTTCTTCGCCGACATCGTCCTGGAGGTCGAAAAGCGCAACCCGCAGGTTGCCGCAAGGCTTGCCACAGCGATGCGGTCATGGCGCTCGTTGGAACCCATACGGCAGGGCAAGGCACGAGAGGCGCTGGTGTCGATCCTCAAACAGGAAAAGCTTTCAGCCGACCTGAAAGACATCGTTGAGCGCACGCTGGCCTAGCTGAAGGTCGAAATCGGAGGCCGACGCTCAAAACGTCGGCCGATTTACTGAATCTTCAATCTTTTTTCGCTCCCCCCACTGGACAAGGCGAATCACCTTTGATTCTTTAATGGCGATTCGGAAGTACGGTGTTGCCGGATCATCATCGGGGAAATTCGGGGAGAGCCATTGCATGGCCAAGGCGGACGCGTTGCGCGCGCCCGGACGGGTAGCTTTTGAGTGGCGCAGCAGACCGCGCCGCAGCAGTGCCTTGATCGGCAATGCTCGGCTGATCGCCGGTCCCGCCTACGGCAAGCTGCTGGCCGCCGAACCGGTGCTGCGCCGGCTGATCCCTTCCCTGATCATCCTTTTCCTGATCGTCGTGGCCTGCCTGCGCTTCCTGTCGATGATGAGCTGGCACGACGATATCGAACGCAACGCCAAGACAATTCTCACGCTTTCCGCCGGTGAACTCGCCAAGGCAGGCGCTGCCGCGCCCGCCGCCGATCCGCACGAACTGCTCGAAGATGCGGTGCGCCAAGGTTCGCTCAACGCGGATCATATCCTTGCCGTAACCGACCGGGACTTCAAGGTGCTGGCGGTTTCGCCTAAGTCGACACGCTGGCAGGGCCATGCGCTCGACAGCGTCATTTCCGGAGGTCAGCCGCTGTTCCTGTTCGGCGAACGCGCCGGTGTGCTCGACGTGCGGATCGGCGACGCCGAATGGTATGCCGCCGTCGACCTCAGGCCTGACGGCAAAGGCGCTGCCGCCGTTCTCGTTCCGCAGGAGGCGGTGTTCCTGGAGTGGCGCAAGGCCGTTTCGCTGAACGTGACGCTCTTCGTGCTCACGGCAGGCGTGCTGCTGATCGTGCTCTACGCCTATTTCTGCCAGGTGACGCGCGCCAAAAGCGCCGACCGCATCCTGGGGGATTCCCTGCAGCGCATCGATATGGCGCTGGTCAGGGGCCGCTGCGGCCTCTGGGACTGGGACATGGTCCGCGGCAAGATGTACTGGTCGCGCTCCATGTACGACATGCTGGGCTACGAACCCTGCGAGACCATGCTCTCCTTTGGCGAAGTCGACGAGATCATCCATCCCGAGGACGGCAATCTGTTCGAGTTGGCCGAGCGCATCGTGGCGCGCGAGATCGACCAGATCGACCAAGTCTTCCGCATGCGCCATGCCAACGGACAGTGGGTGTGGATGCGCGCCAGAGCGCAGGTGATGGATCCGGACGCCCCGGAAATCCAGCTCATCGGCATCGCCGTCGACGTGACCGAACAACGGCACCTGGTCCTGCGTTCCGAAGCCGCGGATCTCAGGCTGCGCACGGCAATCGAGAACATCAACGAATCCTTCGTGCTATGGGACACGTCGGAGCGGCTGGTGATGTGCAATTCCAAGTTCCAGCACGATAACGGTCTCTCCGACCGCAGCGTCATGCCTGGAACACCACGCACCGAGATCGAAGAGCGCATGCTGGCCTTCGCATCCGAGCGGCGGCTGGCCAACGCCAATGGCCCGAATGGCGGCATCACCATCGAGCGCCAGCTGGGCGACGGCCGCTGGCTGCAGGTGAACGAACTGAAGACACGCGACGGCGGCACAGTGTCGGTGGGTTCCGACATCACACAGATCAAGCAGCATCAGGACAAGCTCATGGACAGCGAGCGGCGCCTGATGGCGACCATTCACGATCTCAGCCTCGCCCGGCGTGCGGAAGAAGAGCGCACGCGCGAACTGGTCGAGCTGAACCGCAAATACATCCGCGAAAAGGACCGCGCCGAGGCCGCCAACCAGGCGAAATCGGAATTCCTGGCCAATATGTCGCATGAACTGCGCACGCCGCTCAACGCGATCATCGGCTTCTCGGAATTGATGGAACAGGCGCTGTTCGGGCCGCTGGGCTCGGGGCGCTATGAAGAATATGCCACCGATATCAATTCATCGGGCAAGTACCTGCTTGGCGTCATCAACGACATTCTCGACATGTCGAAGATCGAGGCCGGCCAGTTCTCGATCGACCGGGAGCAGATCGATCTCGGTCCGCTGATCTCCGAGACGGTGCGGGTGGTCTCGCTCCAGGCGGCTCAGAAGGCGATCACCGTGGAAACGCGCATCGCCGACAGCCTGTCGCTGGTTGCCGACCGGCGCGCCATCAAGCAGATCGTCATCAACCTGCTTTCCAACGCGGTCAAGTTCACCGGCCAGGGTGGGCATATCGTGGTGAAGGCGCGCAATGCGTCAGGTGCATTGACGCTGACTATCGAGGACAACGGCTGCGGCATTCCGAAGACAGCGCTGGGCAAGCTCGGCCGCCCATTCGAACAAGTGCAGAACCAGTTCTCGAAGAACCATACCGGCTCAGGCCTTGGGCTCGCCATTTCACGCTCCCTGGCCGAACTGCATGGCGGCGCGCTGAAAATTCGCTCCACGGAAGGGGCTGGCACCATCGTGTCGGTGCGCATCCCCCTTCGGAAAGTCCCGCAACCGGTTCGGGCGGCGGCCTAAGCCGCCCCCGGAAAGGGCAGCGAAGCAAAAAGCTGCAGGCTTTTCGGATAAGCATCACGCGAGAAAACGGAGAACACCCGGCGGCAACCGCCGCCGGGCCGTCTTCAGCGAAGATCACTCAACCTCGCTCTGGCGATGGTCGCGCCCGCCACGCTTCGGCAGTTCGGCTTTTTCGATCTTGCCGTCATTGTTCTTGTCGAACAGCGCGAACATCTTCTTCTGGTGCGCGGTGACGTCCTCCTGGGTGAGAACGCCCTCGCCCTTGCTGTCGTAGCGTTCGATCATGCGCTTGGCCCTGCGCTCAAAACGCGCCTTTTCAAGCGCTGCGGCAAGCTGTTCGACGGTGACCTTGCCACCATTGTCGGCGAGGATTTTTTTCAACTCCGGATTCATCGCCTCCGAGAATTGATCGAAGGTGATGCCGCCGTCAGAATCCTTCAGGGCCTTCTGAAGGCGCCAGCGCGTGCCGTCGCGCATGTCGCCGCCCCTGTTCGGTTCGGCATAGGCGGTGGTTCCAACGAGGCCGGCAAGGGTCGCAAATGCGAAGGCAAGTTTCGTCGACTTTTTCATCGGTTTCTCCTGTTGCATCGTCACCCCCGATGCTTCGGAAACGGTTCTGAGGCGTCAGTTCCTCATAAGCGTTTCCCACGAAGCAAAAGGTCGAAGTCTTTCCTGACCTTTCGCGACGTCTCTTTGAGGTGCGCTTCCAGCACCGTGAAATCCGGCAGATCGGTTGCTGCCAAAAGAAGGTCGACCAGCCCCGGCGGCACGTCATCACGTTCGAACGTGCTGGTCAGGCATAGCCTGATCATCTGGGTGACCGCCAAATAGAGCGAATATGCGTCGTTAAGCTCCTGTTTCACTTCCGGATCGGCGAAGCTGGACGCCAAGCGCGCCAGCGTCTGGGCGGTGCCAGGCGTGCGCGCATCGCCTTCGAGCTGGCCGGTGATGGTCGCAACCTGGGCGACGAATTCCAGATCGATCAGGCCACCAGGAACGAGCTTGATATCCCACAGGTCATGTGGCGGCTTTTCCTGCTCGATCAGCTTGCGCATTTCGGCGGCCTCGGCTGCTACTTTGGCGCGATCGCGCGGCTGCGCGAGGATGGTGCCCACTTCCGCCTCGATCTCGGCGCAAAGCGCCTCGTCACCGGCAACCGCCCTTGCCCGTGTCAGCGCCATCTGCTCCCAGGTCCAGGCCTCCTGCCGCTGGTATTTGCGGAAGGCATCGACATGGGTCGCCACTGGGCCCTTGTTGCCGGACGGGCGCAGCCTCAGATCGAGCTCGTAGAGCACGCCTTCGGCGGTCGGCGCCGAAACGGCGGCGATCAGGCGCTGCGTAAGGCGTGCGAAATAATGCGACGGCGCCAGCGGCTTCTCGCCGTCGGACTCTTCCGCCTGTTCGTCATGGTCGTAGAGAAGGATCAGGTCGACATCGGAACCAGCGGTCAACTCCCGGCTACCGAGCTTGCCCATGCCCAGAAGCGTCACCCTGCCGCCAGGCACGCGGCCATGACGCTGAGCGAACTCGTCCATCACTGCCTGCAACGCGGCGCCGATGGTGAGGTCGGCAAGATCGGAGAAAGCCCTGCCGGCGCGGGTTGCATCGATGGAGCCAGCAAGCAGGCGCACGCCGATGAGAAACTTCTGCTCGGCCGCGAAGATGCGCAGCCGGTCAAGCACATCCTCATAAGGACGATCGCCATCGATAAAGGCCGCCAGCCGCGCCGAGAGGTAAGCGCGGTTCGGCAATTCAGTCAGCAAGGCCGGGTCAAGCAAACCGTCGAACACATGCGGACGGCGGGTGATGATCGCCGCCAGCCGGGGCGCCGCACCCATGATGGTCGCCATTAGGCGAAGCAGCCCAGGGTTGGATTGCAGCAGCGAAAACAGCTGGATGCCCGCCGGCAGACCGGACAGGAACTCATCGAAGCGCATCAACGCCTCGTCGGCGCGACGCGTCTTGCCGAAGGCCTCCAGCAATGCCGGCGTGAGTTCGGTGAGACGTTCGCGCGCCTCGGCCGACCGCGTCACGCGATAGCGGCCAAAATGCCAGGTGCGGATGACGCGGCATATATCGCTCGGCCGCTGGAAGCCCAGCTGATGCAAAGTCTGCAATGTATCGGGATCGTCGACGTCGCCGGTGAAGACAAGGTTGCCGACGCCGGCCGACAGTTCGGGCGCCGCCTCGAAAAGGGCCGCATAATGGCCCTCCACCTGCTGCAGGGCTGCGCGGAAGGTCGCAGCGAACGTCCCGGCATCCTTATAGCCCAGCATATGGGCGATACGCTCCAGTCCCTCATCATCTTCCGGCAGCATGTGGGTCTGCTCGTCCGCCACCATCTGGATGGCGTGCTCAACGCGGCGCAGGAACCAGTATTGATTGGCGAGAACATCGCGTGCTTCGGCGGTGATCCAGCTGCGTTCGGCGAGTTCGCCCAGCATCGGCACCGTCTCGCGCCCGCGCAATTCCGGAAACCGGCCACCAGCGATCAGTTGCTGAGTCTGGACGAAGAACTCGATCTCGCGGATGCCGCCGCGGCCGAGCTTGACGTTGTGGCCTTTGACAGCCACCTCGCCGTGACCTTTGTGGGCATGGATCTGGCGTTTGATCGAATGGACGTCGGCGATCGCCGCATAGTCCATGTATTTGCGCCAGACATAGGGCTGAAGTTCCTTCAGGAACGCTTCGCCTGCCGCGATATCGCCGGCCACGGGCCGGGCCTTGATCATCGCGGCGCGCTCCCAATTCTGTCCCCTGCCCTCGTAGTAGGTCAGTGCGGCTTCCACCGGGATAGCCAGCGGCGTCGATCCCGGATCAGGCCGCAGCCTGAGGTCGGTGCGGAACACGTAGCCGTGCTCGGTACGATCCTGCAGGATACGGACCAAGCGGCGGGTCAGCCGCGAGAACAATTCGGTGCCGTCGAGTGGATCGATCACCGCCGGCGCTTCCGGATCGAAGAAGACGACCAGATCGATGTCGGACGAGAAGTTCAGCTCATGGGCGCCGAGCTTGCCCATGCCGAGCAGGACCCAGCCGGATTTCAGCGTCGGGTTCTCGGGATCGACTAGCTTCAGCTTGCCTTGTCCATGAGCATCGCGCAGCAGAAAATCGACAGCTGCGCGGATCGAAGCATCGGCGAGATCGGAAAGCCGGCGCACGGTCAGTACCGTCTCGGCCACACCGCCCAGATCGTCCACAGCGATCAGGAAATGCGCCTCTGCCTTCAGACGGCGTAACTCCATCATCAAACTCTGTTCGGAGACGTTTTCGGCGCGCGCCGCAGCCCCCATGGCTTCGGTGATCGCGGCAAGCCGTTGTTCGACCGTTTTCCCGAACAGCGCATCGAGTATCTGCGGGCGACGCCGAGCCAGATCACGCAGGAACGGAGACAGATCGAAGACGGCAGCCAGGAAATCCTGCGCTGCTCCCTTGCCGGCAAGGAATTTCGCCAGACGCGGTAACTCGTCTTCCTTGGCCGCTGCGGCGATGTCGGCGAGTTCCTCACGCGCATGCCCAGCGTCGAGCGGCGCGAGTCTGGTTTTCGGCTCCAGCCGCCAATCCACCTTGTCCCGCTCTGCCGCAGCACTTGCCGTCATCCGTTTCTCCCCTACGAAGCTTCCCGCTCCGGAAAGCTCATGACGACGCATAGTCCAGGATCGGCAGGTTGCAGATCAAGGGTGCCTTTGTGGAATTTCATGATTGCCTTGGCGAGACTGAGCCCAAGCCCCGATCCCGGCTGCGAGCGGCTCTTTTCCAGCCGCACGAAACGTTCGGTAACGCGCGCGCGGTCGGCGTCGTCCGGAATGCCCTGGCCGTTGTCGGCGACGGTCAGCTTGATCTTGCCGGCAACGCGCTCGAGCGAAACCTTGACCGCCGGCTTCGAGGTCGCGTCGGTCGAGTACTTGATGGCGTTGTCGACGATGTTGGAAAGCGCCTGCCCGACCAGTTCGCGATTGCCTTCGATCAGATAGGGCTCGGCGACATCGGCCTCCAGGCCCACGCCGGCTTCCTCGGCGACCGGTTCATAAAGTTCGACGACATCACGCACCGTCGCGGCGAGATCGACCTGGGTCGTGTTCTCGGATGAGTATCCAGCCTCCAGTCGCGAAATCATCAGGATGGCGTTGAAGGTTTTGATCAGTTGGTCGGAGTCGGCGATCGTGCCTTCGAGGGCCGCCTTGTAGTCGGCAGCACTGTGCTTGCCCGACAGTACCGCCTCGGCGCGATTGCGCAGTCTCGTCAGCGGCGTCTTGAGATCGTGGGCGATGTTGTCGGAAACCTGCTTCAAGCCCTCGTTCAAGGTGGCGATGCGCGCAAGCATGGCGTTGAGGTTTTCCGAGAGGCGGTCGAATTCGTCGCCTGCTCCGGTGACAGGGAGCCGGCCCGACAAATCGCCGCCCATGATGCGGCTGCTCGCCTCCGACACATTGTCGATACGCTTCAACGCCGTGCGGCCGACAAGGAACCAGATCAGCAGCGCACCCAAACCCATCATGCCGAGCGTCAGGGTGAGCGCCCTGCGCACGACGCTGCGGAACCGTTCCGGCTCGCCGAGATCGCGGCCGACCAGCAGGATCATCTGGTTCGGCAGCCGCACGACAAGCGCAATGGCGTCATGGCCCTTGTTGCGTCTTATCTGGGCCGGTGTCTGTCCCTGCGCGGAAGACTTGCCGCTGTCGGTCGCGCCCCGTGCCTGCTCGCCGCCGCTCTCGCCGTAGCGCTCATAGGAGAACGGGATTTCCGTCCAGCCTTCGCGTGCGATCACGCCGGGCTCGATGCTCTGGACGTTGCCGGCCAGAACCTCGCCGTTCGGGTCAGCGATCATGTAGAGATTGGCGCCAGGCGCACGCGAACGTCGCTCCATGGTGCGCACGAGGAACGGCAGGCCGCCGCGCTGGTACGAGCGGGCCAGATCGGCCACTTCCTCGTTGATTGTCTCCTGCGTCTGCGCCGTCAGCATGCGCGCCGACAGCGAGGTCATATAGAAGACCAGCAGGACCGCGCAGATCGCGAACAGCAGAAGATACAGGGCGGAAAGGCGCGCCGCCGTCGTCTTCATGATGGCTGGCATGGTCAGAGCCATTGAGGACTAACCGCCGCTCTTCAGCATATAGCCAGCGCCGCGGATGGTGTGCAGGATCGGTTTGTCGAAGCCCTTCTCGATCTTTCCGCGCAGCCGCGACACATGGACGTCGATGACATTGGTCTGCGGATCGAAATGATAATCCCACACGTTCTCGAGCAGCATCGTGCGCGTCACCACCTGGCCGGCATGACGCATCAGATATTCGAGCAGGCGAAATTCCCTCGGCTGAAGCACGATTTCCCTGCCTGCCCGCTTGACCGAATGGGACAGCCGATCGAGTTCGAGATCGCCACTTCTGTAAACCGTCTCGCTCTCCTTCACGCCGGCGCGGCGGTTCAGCACCTCGACACGTGCCAGGAGTTCGGAGAAGGCGTAAGGCTTGGTCAGGTAATCGTCACCCCCTGCGCGCAGGCCAGTAACGCGATCATCCACTTCACCGAGGGCGGAAAGAATGAGAACCGGCGTGGTGTTTCCGCGCGAGCGAAGGGATGCGATCACTGAAAGCCCGTCGCGGCGCGGCAACATGCGGTCGACGACCATGACGTCGTAGTCGCCACTGTCGGCCAGGGCAAAACCGGTTTCGCCGTCACCGGCGACATGGGCAGTATGGCCTGCTTCGGTGAAGGCCTTTTCCAGATAGTCGGCGGCTTCCCGATCGTCTTCGATGATCAGAATCTTCATGGAGCCGTTATACGCAATTTCCGAAGCCGTTGCGGCAGACATCTCTGGACATCCTGTAATTTTGCGGCAGCGGGACAAGAGCCCCGCTGCCGCCGAGGTCGGACACTACTGACTGACACGCCGACCATGCTTCCTTCGCGGCGATCCGGGGGTGCGACACCACCGTTTCGGAAGCAATATTTTCCGGATCGATCAGCCCTTGGCGACCGGCAGCGTCACGAAGCGGTTGGTGTCTTCGCGACTGATCTGCACCAGCACCTGCTTGCGGCCAGCCTTCTGGGCTTCCTTCATCGCACTGGAGATGTCCGAAGCTCCGGCCACTTCCTGGGCGTTGACAGCGGTGATGATATCGCCCGGCTGGATACCGCGATCGGCGGCATCGCTATCGGGATCGACATCGGTCACGACCACACCCTTGCCATCCTCGGACTTGGTGACGGTCAGGCCAAGATCAGCCAACGAATTGGCGCCCGACGGTTCGGACGGCTTGCCGGCCGATGCCACCTTGTCGCCGTTCGGAAGCTTGCCGAGATCGACCTTGACGGTCTCTGCCTTGCCGCCACGCCAGACGGTGACATCAACCGACTTGCCCGGCTGATAGGCGCCGATCAGGCGAGCCAGTTCCTTGGTGGTCGCGACATCCTTGCCGTCGACCTGAGTGATGACGTCGCCAGCAACGATACCGGCCTTCTTGGCTGGGCTATCGTCCTGAGCACCGGAAACCAGCGCGCCTTTTTCAGCCTTCAGGCCAAGCGATTCAGCGATATCAGCCGTCACCGGCTGGATTTCCACACCGAGCCAGCCGCGCTCGATCGAGCCGCCCTTCATCAGCACTTCCACGACCTGCTTGGCGGTGGAGGCCGGAATGTCGAAGGCGATGCCGACGCTACCACCCGAAGGCGAGAAGATCGCAGTGTTGATGCCAACCACCTGACCGCTCTGATTGAAGGTCGGGCCGCCGGAATTGCCGCGGTTCACCGGGGCGTCGATCTGGATGAAATCGTCATAGGGGCCGGCACCGATGTCGCGGCCACGGGCCGAGACGATGCCGGAGGTCACGGTGCCACCCAGGCCGAAAGGATTGCCGACGGCAACGACCCAATCACCGACACGGACCTTGGAATCGTCGGCGAACTCGACATAGGTGAACTTCTGATCCTTGGCGTCGACCTTGAGCACCGCCAGGTCGGTGCGCTGATCGGTGCCGACCAGCTTGGCGTCGAACTCCTTGCCGTCCGTCATGACGACGGTGAAGGCGGTACCGCCGTCGACAACATGGTTGTTGGTGACGATGTAGCCGTCCTCGGAGATGAAGAAGCCGGAACCCTGCGCTACCGGACGCGGCTCCCGGTTGCGGTTTTCACGATGCTGGAAGCGCTGACCGTTGGGGCCGCCACGGAACTCCTTGAAGAAGCGCTTGAGCTGTGGGTTGTCCTGGAAGAAGTCGGGAGCGTCGAACGGAAGGCCGCCTTCGTCGGAAGCCGGCTGGACCTTGGACTTGACCTGAACCGAAACAACGGCCGGCGAGACTTTCTCGACGAGATCGGCGAAACCCGGAACCTGAGGGGCCTGCACATTGACGGCCTCGGCCAAAACGGGAGCCGTGCTCGTGGTCACCGCGCCGAAGCCGATGGCGCCAGCGATCGCCAGCGAAGCTGCGGCAGCGGCAAGGCGTGAACGGGTGCGGGAGGAAGTGGGGGTAGTGGTCATCGATCCGTTGTCCTCTAGAATTGGACGCTCAAGCGGCATCCTTCGAGACAACAGATAGAGAAGACGACATTACCGCTTCATTTCCGGGAGATGAAACTTTGGTAATGTTGGCCAGATGCGCGAAAAATGCGCTCAGTCGCGCTTCAAAATCGCGTCGAGTTTGGCCTTTTCGTCCGCGCTCAACCCAGCCGTTTCCAACGGTTTCGGCCGACGCGTCGCCCGCAGCATGAAGACCCCACCGACCAAGAGCAGCAGCACTGGCGCGCCCCAGAGCAAGGCAGTGCGCCATTCGAAACGCGGTTTCAAAAGCACGAACTCGCCATAGCGCGAGACGACATAGTCGATGACCTGTTTGTCGCTGTCGCCGGCTTTCAAGCGATCGCGCACAAGAACACGCAGGTCGCGTGCCAGGTCGGCATCGGATTCGTCGATCGACTGGTTCTGGCAGACCATGCAGCGCAGGCCGGCCGACAGCGAACGTGCCCGGGCCTCAAGCGCCGGATCGGACAACATCTCATCCGGCTTTACGGCAAACGCGCTGCCCGACGCCAGCAGGGCCATTCCCAGCAGCAAGCCAGCAAGAAAACGGCGCATCTTCATGAGGCGCCAGCCACTGCGGCGACTTTGCTCTTGCGTTTGGCCGGCGCACCGACGCGCAGGCGCCGGTCGGCAAGCGATATTGTGCCACCGACCATCATGACCAGGCCACCCAGCCAGATCAGCGTCACCAGCGGCTTCCACCAGATGCGTGCAACGACCGAACCGTCAGCCGATTCATCACCCAGCGCGATGTAAAGCTGGCTGAAACCGATCGTCTTGATGCCAGCCTCGGTGGTCGGCATCTGACGAGCAGGATAGAAGCGCTTGGACGAATTGATCGTACCCGTCACCTGGCCGCCAGCGTTGATCAGTTGGAAGTGGGCGCGGTCCTCGTTGAAATTCGGCCCCTTCATCGGCTGAATTCCGTCGAAACGCACAGTCCGGCCGGCGACCTCGACCGTCTGCTGCGGCTTCATGGTCAGGATATGTTCCTCACCGAAGTTCAGCGTGCCGACCATGCCGATCAGGGTTACGCCGAGGCCGGCATGGGCAAGCGCGGTTCCAAAGACGGAGCGAGGCAATCCGATGAAGCGGCGCAGCATGACCGGGAACGCCACTGAACCGAAACCCGACTTCATGGCAAGGTCGGTGGCGGCACCAATGATCAGCCAGACGGCAAGGCCGGTGCCGAAAGCGGCAAGGACGGAACCGCCGTCGACGAGGAAGAGCGTGACCATCGCCGCCAGCAAAGCGGCCGCGAAAGCCGCCATCAGGCGCTGGGCGGCAGCGAACAGATCGCCACGCTTCCAGGCCAGCAGCGGTCCGAACGGCACCAGCAGCAAAAGCGGCACCATCAGCGGGCCGAACGTCAGATTGAAGAACGGCTCACCAACTGAAATCTTGTCTCCCGTCAATGCTTCCAGGGCGAGCGGATAGAGTGTTCCAACCAGTACGGTTGCCGTCGCAGTGGTCAGGAAGAGGTTGTTGAGCACGAGTGCGCCTTCGCGCGAAATCGGCTGAAACAGACCGCCTGCCGTAAGAGAGGACGCGCGCAGCGCAAACAAAGCCAGCGAGCCGCCGATGAAAAAGAGCAGGATGCACAGAATGAAGACACCCCGCGACGGGTCGGTGGCAAAGGCATGGACAGAGGTCAGAACGCCGGACCGCACCAGGAAAGTACCCAGCAGCGACAGCGAGAAGGTGAGGATGGCGAGCAGCAGCGTCCAGATCTTCAGCGCAGAGCGCTTTTCCATGACGATGGCGGAGTGCAGCAGCGCTGTACCGGCCAGCCAGGGCATGAAGGAGGCGTTCTCGACCGGGTCCCAGAACCAGAAGCCGCCCCAGCCGAGCTCGTAATAGGCCCAGTAGGAGCCCATTGCGATACCACCGGTGAGGAAGATCCAGGCAACCAGCGTCCAAGGCCGAACCCAGCGCGCCCAGGCGGCATCGATACGGCCGTCGATCAGGGCGGCGACCGAGAAGGAGAAGCAGATGGAGAAGCCGACGTAACCGAGATAGAGCAACGGCGGATGCACCGCCAACCCAAGATCCTGCAGGATCGGGTTGAGGTCGCGCCCCTCGACTGGAGCGGGGATCAACCGGGTAAAGGGGTTGGACGTCGACAGGATGAACAGGAAGAACGCGACGCCGATCGATCCCTGCACGGCCAGCACATTGGCTTTGAGGCTGGCCGGCAGATTGGCGCCGAACGCTGCGACCAGAGCGCCGAAGAAGGCCAGGATCAGCACCCACAAGAGCATGGAGCCTTCGTGATTGCCCCAGGTTCCGGTGATCTTGTAGATCATCGGCTGCAGCGAGTGCGAATTTTCCCAGACATTGACGACTGAGAAGTCGGAACCGGCATAGGCGGCCATCAGGGCCGCAAAGGAAAGCGCGGTAAGCGCAAAACCGGTGATGGCTGTCGGGGCTGCCACGGCCATCATGCGGTCGTTGCCGATGCGAGCGCCGACCAGAGGCACGATGGTCTGGATGAGTGCCAGCGCAAAAGCCAGAACCAGGGCGAAATGACCGATCTCAACCATGGCGATGCCCGCTATTTAACCTCTGTTTCCTGCCACACGCCCTTGGCCTTCAACCCGTCGGCGACTTCCTTAGGCATGTAGCGTTCGTCATGCTTGGCCAGCACACTATCGGCCACGAAAACACCGTCTGAGCCAAATGAACCTTCGGTGATGACACCCTGCTCCTCGCGAAACAGGTCCGGCAGGATGCCTGTGTAGGTCACCTTGACCGCGTCGTGCGTGTCGGTCACGGCGAAGGAAACCGTCGTGCCCTGGCCGCGCACGATCGTGCCTTTTTCCACCAGCCCGCCGAGCCGGATGCGCTGGCCCGGCGCCACATTGGCAGTGGCAAGATCGCCAGGCATATAGAAATACGAGGCCTTCTGACCGAGCGCGTAGAAGGTTAGTCCCGCGGCCAGCGCCAGGAAGCCCAGCCCCGCCACGATCACCGACAGCCGCTTCTGTTTGCGCGTCATCACCTACTCCGTTGCCGTAAGGCCGAGCGTGCCGGCAAACGCCGTAAACTGCTTGGCCTCCGCGCTATCGGCGCCGAAAACCGCGATGCCGCGCCGGAGCGCGGCACGCGCTTCGTCGGTCTTGCCGAGCACGGCATAAGAACGAATGAGGCGCATCCATCCTTCCGTGTCACGCGGGTTCTGTTTCAGCTTCTCATCGAGGCTGGCAACCATCGTCTCGATCATGGCGCCGCGCTGTTCATCCGACAGCGACGATGCCGCAGCGACATCTTCCTGCGACGGACCATTCGCGGATGGAGTCGGATTGGCGCCCACGCTTGCAAGCGCCTGTTCCACTGCCTTGCCCCAGGGTGAATCCACCGGCAACGTCGCCTGCAATTTCTGAAGCGTTGCGACCGCTTCCGGCTTGCGCCCTTCCTGCGAAAACGCCAGCGCGAGATAGAAACTTGCTTTCGGGTCGTTCGGTTCGAGCTTCAACGCCGCTTCGAATGCCGCCTGTGCTTCGGCAGAAACGACGCCACCGGCACCATTGACCATTGCCTCGCCCAAACCCGTCTGACGGGCTGCGCTCGCTCCTTCGAGCCGGATGGCGTTGCGGTAGGCGGTAACGGCATCGCCGAACCGGCCGATGCGCAGATAGATCGGGGCCAAAACATCCCAGCCGCGGCCATCGGCGGGGTTTTTAACCAAATGCGCTTCCGCTCTCGCCACCAGTTCGTCGACCGAACTGTCTGAGGGGTTTTTCGCAAGGCGCTCCGCCAAAGGCTGAGACGGCAGGTCGGGCGAACCGAGACGCGCATAGATGCCCCAGCTCAAAAGCGGCACGGCCAGCACAGCAATGACAGACAAGCCACGAACGACTTTCGACCCCGAGCCGGAAGCCTGTGCCGTGCTTTCGTTGCTGCCGAGGCGCAAAATGCGGCGACCGATTTCAGCGCGTGCCTGCTCGGCCTCGGCCGGCTGGATCAGCCCACGCTCCAGGTCACGATCGATTTCGCCGAGCTGGTCACGATAGACTTCGAGATCATGCGCGTTTTGTGAATCCCGTTCGCGCGCGCCCCCGGCGAGGGGCAACAGCACAGCCAGGCTCGCACCCAGCGTCAGCACCGCGGCTATGACCCAAAACAGCATGGAACTTCCAATAGCGGTCCCGCTTCATCCTGCCAACACAAGCGTCCTGCGACGCTTTGACAGAATTGCGGCCAAGATACTTTGATCGAGCGCAAATGCCCGACGACAGCAACAGGAAGTTTGCCGGTGGCCGCCGGCTAGGTCAGCGGTGTCCAGCTTCCGTCGGCGTTGCGGCAGGCGGTGCCACGCGCGATCTGACCGGCTCCGCCGGAATAGACGGTGTGGCGATACTGGCGGCAGTCCTGCGAACCGACGCGATAAGGCTGCGCTGCGACAACCTCGCCATAACGGCTGGACTGCTCACCCTTCCAGGTCACGGTCTGGCCACTGGCTGTATATTCCAGCGCCTTGTATTCAGCCTCAAGTGCCTTGCGCTTTTCAGTCGAGCTCAAGTTCGCCCCGATATTGCCGCTGATCAGGCCGCCCCCCATCTCCGAAAGCACGGTAGGGGCAACCGAGGCACTATCCTGGCCCGACTTCGGTGCGATATCAGGTCCACCATTCGACCCGGTCGTGGTACAGCCGGCCAATGCCAGCATTCCGGCAACGAGGCCCATGCGAATCGTCATGCTGTCAAAATTCCCCTCTTCGCCGCGCAATCGGCGACGACCGCGGCGATAGCTCCGATATTGGGCTGAAATTGGGCCACGTGCCACCCTTATAGGACGTTCTTCACTGGACACTGCGCAGGCGCACGATCGCCTTCAGTCCGCCAAGTGACGAGCGCTCCAACGCCAGCGTACCTCCATACTCCTTGATCAAGTCGGCCACGATGGCCAGCCCCAACCCTGTCCCAGGCTTGGTTTCGTCCAGGCGCTTGCCGCGCTGCAGGGCCTCACGCGCCTTGTCTTCCGGAATGCCCGGACCATCGTCTTCTATCAAGATTTCGAAATGATCCCCACCGTCGCCAGCCGCAACAAATGGTCTCACGGTGACCTTGGCACCATTACGCGCCCATTTCATCGCGTTTTCGAGCAGATTGCCCATGACCTCCTCGAGATCCTCACGCTCACCGGCAAAGATGATGGGCTCCGAGGGCGAGGAAAGCGAAAGCGAAACCTTGGGATTGAGCTTCTGCATTACACGCACCATGCGCTCGGCCAACGGCGCCACCGGCGTGCGATAGACGACGCTATCGCGCTGGGCAGCGATGCGCGCACGCTGGAGATAATGTTCGACCTGCTTTTGCATTGACGCTGCCTGGTCGGTGATCAACTGGCCCTTTGAGCCACCCAGTGCCCGTCCCTCGTTCAGGAGCACGGCAAGCGGCGTCTTCAGCGAGTGGGCGAGATTGCCGACCTGGGTGCGCGAACGCTCGACAATACGCTTGTTGTTCTCGATCAGCGCATTCGTCTCGTTGGCGAGCGGCTCGATTTCGGAGGGGAAATTACCCCCAAGCCGCTGCGCCGTTCCCTCGCGCACCATGGCGAGCGCAGCTCGAACACGCCGCAGTGGCTGCAGACCGAGCAGGATGGCAATGGCATTGATGGCGATCATGCCGGCGCCGAACAACGACAGATAGGTGAGCAGGCGCCCCTGGAAGGAACGGATTTCCTCCTCCAGCTCGCTCTTGTTGCCCATCACCCTGAAACGGGCAATGTGGTTCTTCGCATCGAGCACGAATTCGCTCTCGAAGACCTGCAGTCTCTCGTCCTTCAACCCTCGTGTCGAATAGCTGCGCTGGAAGCTGGAGTTGAACGGCACCTCGCTGATGCTTGGCGAAGGCAGAGTTTGCGCCATCATCGACGATGAGCGCAGATGACCGCTAACGCCTTCCGAGGCCGGTTCGACCGACCAGTACCAGCCCGAATACGGCTCGGAGAAACGCAGGTCACCGAGGTCCGGCGCGCCTATCAGCACGCCCTTGTCGGAAATACCGACAGAACCGATCAGGTTGAACAGATGCGCTGAGAGCAGGCTGTCGAAACCACGCTCGCTGGCCTGCCGGTAAAGCGTGGTGATCAGCGTGAAGATGACCACCAGCGTCAATACGGCCCAGATCGAGGAGAAGGCAACGACACGAAACGTCAGCGAGCGCAGCCAAAAACGCAACGGCGCCCTTTTCCTCGTCCGTTTGGTGGTGGCAAGCGGTTCCGCCTCACGCCTCCGGTTCACGCATGCGGTAGCCCATGCCGCGCACGGTTTCGATCATGTCTACGCCCATCTTCTTGCGCAGCCGGCCGACAAAAACTTCGATCGTGTTGGAATCGCGGTCGAAATCCTGGTCATACAGATGCTCGACCAGTTCGGTGCGCGACACCACCTCGCCCATGTGATGCATCAAATAAGCAAGCAGGCGGAACTCATGCGAAGTGAGTTTCAGAGGCACCCCGTCAACGTCCGCCTTGGAGGCCTTGGTGTCCAGACGCAACGGTCCGCAGCTCAGCTCGGAAGAGGCGTGCCCGGCTGCGCGACGGATAAGAGCGCGCACACGCGCCAACACTTCTTCGATGTGGAAAGGCTTGGTCACATAATCGTCGGCGCCGGCGTCGATGCCGGAAACCTTGTCACTCCAGCGATCGCGCGCCGTCAGCATGAGCACAGGCATCTTGCGGCCGTCGCGGCGCCAGCGCTCGACAACGCTGATGCCATCCATCTGCGGCAGGCCGATGTCGAGCACGACGGCGTCATAGGGCTCCGTGTCGCCGAGATAGTGCCCCTCCTCGCCATCATAGGCGCGATCGACCACGTAACCGGCATCGACAAGCGATTCGGCAAGTTGCCGATTCAGTTCCTTGTCATCCTCGACCACCAGTACGCGCATCCTGCCTCGTGTCGTTCTGTTCGATTGTTTGGATATAAGCCGATTCCGGGTCGCAGAAAATGACTGCTCAGCCTGCCGGGACAACCATCTCGGCCCGTCGCGGACGTTCACCATCCTTGCCCGGCACGAGCACGACGATCACACAGACCGCCTGCCCGCCGCGGGTGGCGGACGAAGCCTTGGCGAGCGTGCCGCCGTTCTGGGCGGCGACTTCCTGGCCGATCGCATAGCAGTCAGCGGCAACGGTCACGACCTGCTTGGTATAGGCAGGAGACGAGATCGGCAGCGCGCTTGCCGGCGGAACAATCAGCAGTCCGCCGACGCCAAGCGCCAGCACAGAAGACCGGAGAAGGAAGCGGAACCTGTTCATGGCGCCTTTTTAGCGCACCGGGGCTGAACACGAAATGAACACCGGCCGCAATGTCTTGTGTTCCACCGAACCGCGCGACCTTAACCGATCCGATCCATAGCCGACAACCGCCCTCCAAAAAAGCATGAAGCAGGGCGACGCCCCGCTTCATTGTGGCGATGCACCGGCCAATGCCGACAGGTCTATGCATCCGGCGAGATCCACGGAAAAACAATAGGATAGACGGCCATCCGCATGTCTTTGCGGATGGTGCTGAGAATACGATTCAAGGTCTTGCGAATGGATTCAGGCAGCATCCTCGATCATCGCGCGATAGCGGACGAGACCATGATGGACGGAGAGATCGTCGTCGTAGCGGATTTCGGAGAATTCAAATTGGAGGTTGACCAGATGATGGCTTCCCAGCGCCAACGACCCGGCATCCAGCCGTTGCCGGATCAGCCGCAGGATCGCCTGCGTCTCCTGCTTGCTCTTGGCTTTCGACCAGACATGCAGCGTGAGCAACTGCTCCGAAGCGCTCTCGGTGGCTGTGCTCCAGTCGTAGATGCTGGTGCGGCCGAAGGTGAGATATGGAAAGATGACATTGGCCGGCACCTGCTCGAAAATGTTCGCCCCACCCAACGCCGCCGTCAGCTGGGTATCGCCCTTCAGCAGGTCGAACAGTGCCTTCTGCAGCTCGGCGGCAAGGCTCGTGCCCATCGCTCCCCGCTCTCCTACCGTCCGACGAGGCTGTCCTTTCTTCGTCATCGACGACAGCGTATCCGCCTTCGATGGCCTCTGCCAGACCGGATGCGCTCCAGCCAGAGCGTCAGGGCTGTCTGTCCATCGCTGTGAGCAGCGCCGACAAAGCCAAACTTTGAACCCTTGCCCGCATGGCTGCCGCGACTATGGTCGTCGACGACTCGATCCTAACCAGCTGTACAGAGCATGACATGAAACTTGGCTTCATCGGCACGGGCGCGCTTACCGCAGCGATCGTCACCGGGTTGAAATCGTTCGCCGACAATGCGGTGTCGGTCCTTCTGTCGCCTCGCAACGAGGAGATCGCGTCGGGTCTCGCCTCTCGGTTCGAGGATGTGCAGGTGGCGCCCGACAATCAGGCAGTGCTCGACGGCAGTGACACAGCGATGCTGGCCGTTCGTCCGCAGAACGCGCATGAAGTGATCCCGTCGCTGCGCTTCAGACCGGACCATCACATCGTCAGCCTGATCGCGACGCTTTCCCTGCAGGAGATTGGCAAGCTGGTTGCGCCGGCACACAGGCTGACCAAGGCACTGCCGATGCCGATGATTGCTCTCAGGCAAGGCGCCACCATCATCTGCCCGCCCGATCCCGAGATCGCGGCTTTCTTCGGCAAGCTGGGCAAGGCAGTCGAGGTCGAGGATGCACGGGAATTCGATGCCCTCAGCGTCGTGACGGCAACCTATGCCAGTTATTTCAAATATCTGGATACGATCCATGCCTGGCTGCGTGGCCAGGGCGTCGACGAAGCCAGGGGGCGCGACTACATCGCGGCCCTGTTCAAGGCGCTGGCGAATGCACCGGACACCGCGCCTGAAGCCGATTTCGTGCATCTGTCGCAGGACTATGCCACGCGTGGCGGCATCAACGAGCAGATCCTGCGCGAACTGACCAACGCCGGGCTGTTCGAGACTTTCAACGCGAGCCTGGACGGCGTGCACAAGCGCATCACGGCGTCGCAGGCGTAAGTCGCGCAGGTCCCGATGAAGGGGGCCGACCCTGCACCGGGCCGGGCCCCTTCAGACAGCCTTATTTCTCCAGGCGATTGTACTTCTTCAGCGCTTCCTGCAGACGATCATGCGGGATGGCGAAGGAGATGTTGTCGTCGCGACCCTTCATGGTCTCGGCCGCCACCATGGCATTGACGATCGCCTCTTCCGTGGCGTCGGCAGTAGCATGGAAGAGTGGATTCATCTTGTCGTTGGAGACCATCTCGACCGTCGTGTTCTTCTCCTGGTTGAAAGCCTCGGGATTGGCGGTCGAGAACGTGATGAAGATGTCGCCACTGCCGTTGCCGCCATAGCCACCGGTCTTGGCGATGCCGAGTGGTACGCGCCGGGCGAGACGCTTCAATTGATGCGGCAGCAACGGCGCGTCGGTGGCCACCACAACGATGATCGAACCCGCCTCCTCACGTTTCCATGACACGTCAGGCATGAGGTCGGTGATCTCCTTGCCCACCGGAACACCGGCGATGGTGAGGTCGGCGCGCGAACCGAAATTGCCCTGGACGAGCACGCCGACATTGTAGCCGCCATCTTCGGCCGACAACTTGCGAGAGGCCGTGCCCGTGCCGCCCTTGAAATTGAAAAGGTTCATGCCGGTGCCGCCGCCGACATTGCCTTCGGCAATCGGACCGGATTTTGCCGTGTCCAGCGCGGCATACACATGCTCCTTCCTCACATGCATGCCGTTGATGTCGTTCAAGATGCCGTCCCAGGTCTCGGCCACCACGGGCAGCCGCCAGTAGAGATCGCGGAAATGCGGACCGACGAGATTGTTCTCGGCTTCCCAGGAAATCACCGAGTCGCGCACGACACCAACGCTATGCGTGTTGGTGATCATCACCGGGCCTTCGAGGAAACCACTTTCCTCGATCCAGGTCGTTCCGGTCATCTCGCCATTGCCGTTCAGCGAATACCAGCCGGCGAAGGATGGCCCGAACGCCTTGCCACGCGGCATAATCGCGGTGACACCGGTGCGCACCGGCCCTTTTCCGACCTCGATCTTGCCTTCGCCCTCGATGATCGTCGAATAGCCGACCGCGACGCCCGGCACGTCGGTGATGGCGTTGTTGGGCCCCGGTGTTCCCTCGAACGGAATGCCGAGATCGCGGGCGCGGGGCTTCTCGGCCGCCGCCGCGGCAGCCGCGCTCACGGCCAGAGCGATGCCGCACATCGCCCCGACCAAAGTCCTGTTTGCACGTTCCATAGTGTCTCCTCCACTCTCATGAAAACGCGCTCAGTCCTCCTTTGATCTGTCGATCAACCGAGCGACGGGTACATATCGCCATCAGGGAATGGAAGCGGCAATCACGATTGACGTAACGTCAACGCAAAGGGGGATTCTGGACCAAGGCTGGAGCCAGCACGGCAGATCCGCAATTCGGGACCGCAATCTCACCAAAAAAGATTGGCCCGACCAGAGGCCGGGCCAATCTTCGGTGAAATCTTCACCTCGATAAAAAGAGCGAATGACTGGAGGTCAAGCCGGCACCCGCTAAAGGAGAAATATCCTAGAAGTCGCGCTGGAAGCGAAGGATGCCGCCGACGCTGCTGTCCTTGTCGGCACCGGACCAGCTGCCGCGATAGTCGGCATCGCCGAACTTGCCTTCGTTGACGTAGTCAACTTCGGCCGTGACAGTGAAGCCCGGAACCAGCTGGTGCGCGACGTTGACGGCGACGCCGAGGGTCTCGCCTTCGTCATACGACACCTGGGCGTTCAAAGAGGTCTTCTCGCTGAACTTGTAGGTGCCGCCGCCCCAGACGGCCCAGTTGCCGCCCCATGGCTTGTAGAAGCTGCGGTAGATATTATCGTCGGTACCGTAGCCGCCCATGATGAACAGCGAGATCTGGTCGGTGGCGTTCACATCCAAGCGAATCTTGCCGGCCCACTCTTCCCAAGAGCTGTTGTAAGCGACGACACCGGAAATGCCGCCCCAACCCTGGGTGTACTTGGCGCCGAGCACGACGTTCGGAACGTAGCTGTCGATCGTCTGGTCATTGTCATCGGTAAAGACCCAGTTGCCGTCACCGTCCTTGACGTAGGTATCGTAGCTGCCCGAACCCTGTTCCAGCGAGACGAGTGCCGAGAAGCCGTTGCCGCCGTCGAAGGTGTAGCTGATCAGGTTGGTATCGAACTCGCCGTAAGGAACCAGCGTATCCTGGATGACGTTGGCGGCATAACCCGAGAAGGTGTCATAGGCCGACTCGTCCTTACCGACGCGCAGGCCGCCGAGCTGGATCCAGGCCCACTTCAGCTGGATGTCGCCCTTGTTGCCGGCTTCGCCGCTGCCATCGCGGTTGCCGAAGTTGAAGCGGGTCTCGGTAAACGTCTTCAGCGTGCCGAGCTCGGTTTCCTGGCCGGTCCAGGTACGCAGGGCCAGACGAGCGTTTTTCTGCCAGGTGTCCTGCTCATCGCCGTCGAGACGATCGCGGGTCTTGGCGCCGTCGAAGGAGCCAATATCACCGAAGCCGGCATCGTAACGGACGTAGCCGCCGATACGCAGACAGGTCTCGGTGCCTGGAATGTAGAAATAGCCGGCGCCGTAGACGTCGCAGATCTTGACGTATTCTGCCGGTTCCGGCTCTGCGACGACGACGGCGTCGGCGGCGCGAGCGCCGGAAACGGCAATCAAAGCCGCTGCCGAGCCGAGAAGAAGGGTGTGGATTTTCACTGATATCCCCTGTTCGTGCTTAGGACCGTCAAGTTCCCCCAGTCGCGAGCAAAAAACGCCGCCGGAAGTTCCCGATCCGAACGGGCCGGACTATGCATAATTTGTGGCGATGATCTCGATAACAAAAATGTTACCGATCTGTAACATTCCAAATTAGATGTAAGTATCCAAATGGGTACTACGAAAATTCAAGATGCTGATTTCGCTGTAAAATTTGAAATATCGAGAAATTTTTATGGAATAGTATCAATTTCCATACCAGAAACGGCGACATCAATCCACGCCAATAGTGCCTCATTCATGTTGCAATGAAGACACAATCGCTCAGGCGACCATGGATCGAGATGCTTTGGACTGCTTCTGATCGAAAATCTGCTGCGCGTGATGGATCGCGTGCGCGTTGTTTTCGGACCAATCGCGCAGCACGCTGAGGGGCAATTTCAGAGAATTGCCCAGTGCGGTGAGGCTGTATTCAACGCCGGGCGGCGTGGTGTCGACGAGATGACGATTGACGAGCCCGTTGCGCTCAAGCCGCCGCAAGGACTGCGTCAAGGTTTTCTGGCTGATGCCTTCCACCTGACGCTTGAGCGCATTGAACCGCGCCGCACCTCCGTCGAGGTAGATCTGCCTCAGGACGATGAGGGTCCATTTGTCGGAGAAAAGTTCAAACATCGCATCGCCATCGACGGCCAAACGGTCGGTGACGTGAGTGTTCATAACTGTCTCCTGATCTGCTCCCCCCTTGGAACACGCGCAGTAACAGCCGCAGGCTGCTTTGGTTCCCTCACAATTTTCAGGTTTTTTCCCGGCCTTGCCCTTGATCCCATCGCCGGAGACGGCAACAGGACCTGCCCAACCGCTTACGACTTCTGGTCTGACGCCCGATCGGTCCACCGGCATTTCGAACGCCGCCTTCCAAACAACTGCACCAACGCAAACCGCCCTCTGAACCAAAGGCCAACATACGATCTCGGGATCCGGATCATCCTTGAGGACGACAGGATTGCGCCAGGCGGCCTGCTAGGCTGATCCGCATTCGAAAAGGAGCAGGCCATGCAGGCTGACAATGGCAAGCCCGTGGTGATCGTCACCGGTGGTGGCAGCGGCATCGGCGCCGCCGTCGCTGAACGGCTTGCGAACTCCCACCGCGTCGTCATCTGCGGACGTCGGAAGGATGCCCTCGACACGGTCGCGGCGCGCACCGGAGCGGACTCCATTGCCATGGATGTCACCGACCACGACGCCGTGCGCAACCTGGTGACGCAAACCGTCGAACGTCATGGGCGTCTGGACGGCCTTGTCCTCAATGCCGGCATCATCCTGTCCGCATCGATTGCAGAGCTGCCCATCGCGGATTGGGAGCGGCAGATCGCGGTCAATCTGACGGCGCCTTTCGTCATGACCCAGGCCGCGCTGCCGCATCTTCTGACCAGTCGCGGTGCCGTGGTTGCGGTGAGTTCGGTGGGCGCGGTACAGACCGGCCCTGGCATCTCGGCCTATTCGGCAGCCAAGGCTGGCATCAGCCAGTTCATCAAATGCCTCGCCTATGAATATGCGCGCCATGGCCTGCGCGCCAATGTCGTTGCGCCCGGCTGGATCCGCAGCGAGATGGCCGATGAGGAAATGCGCGCTTTGCCAATCGGCACCGATCTGGAAGCAGCCTACGCCAAGGTCAGCGAACACGTTCCGCAGCGGCGCGCCGGCTCCTCAATGGAAGCTGCGGAGGTTATCGCCTTCCTCCTGTCGCCGGCGTCCTCCTTCGTCAACGGCGCGGTCTATGCGGTGGATGGCGGCTCGCTGGTTGCCAATTCCGGCATGACCTATGTCGACGGGCTGAGCGCCGGATAAGCAGGCCGCTACCGCAGCTGAATCAACCCCGCGTCGGTCGGCTTGAACCCGCAAGCACGGAAGTAGAAGTCGCGCAGATGCGGGTCGAAATCGACGTGCAACCATTCACAGCGCGCGGCCCTGGCATTGTCGACAGCGACCTGCACCAGTTCCGATGCGTGGCCTCGGCGGCGATGTGCCGGACGCACCATGGTATCGAGCAGAAAGGCATGCACCCCGCCATCCCAGGCGACGTTGACGAAGCCGACAAGTTCGCCCGCGCCTCGCCCCGAGATCCGCATCGTCACCCAGCCCAGACTGAAGCGGCTGACCTGCGCCCACCAATCATCGTGGAACACCGCATGTTCGAAACATTCGGCATGCAGCGCATTCAACTCGCCATTCGCGAAGACGCCACGCCATTCGAAATGCGGCAGAGGATGATCCGGCTGACTGTCTGGAGATGTTGTCATGCGCCCTTATCGCCAGTTGCGGCTTATTGGGCAAGGAGGCGGACGGCGCGATACAGCGTGACCGCTCCTGTCTGCGTCATTGGATAATGCTGCCCCTTTACCGTCTCTTCACCATTCGCGCATCCAATGGCGAGGCCCTTGCCAGTGCCGCTGCAATCGACGAATAGTCGGCTCGGCATCCGAAATGGAGCCGGCCGCGTTTCCTGATTGCGCGGCAAACGAGTATACTGGCGCTACGGCGCAACCCATCGCAAGCGTGTAACCGGCCTCGATGAACATCCCCCAGGAACCGCGTAAGAAAAGAGGACCGATCGCAGCCTGGTTCCTGTCGCTCGATGCCTGGCTGGACTCCAGCCTCTACAAACTGCGCTATCGCGCCGGCGAGTTCTGGGAAGCGGCGACGATCTTCTTTCGTCACTTCAAGGTCACGGGCTGGCGACGCTGGCTGATCGAGGCTCTGTCGGAGGGCTTTACGCTTGGTGCCGGCGCCTCCGTCGCGCTGCTCGCGCTTGCCCTGCCCGCGTTTCAGGAAACATCGGGCAACTGGCGTGCACAGGGCGATTTCGCTGTGACCTTCCTCGACCGCTACGGCAACGAGATCGGTCAGCGCGGCATCATCCAGCGCGACTCCGTGCCGGTCGACCAGATGCCCGATCACGTCATCAAGGCTGTGCTCTCCACGGAGGACCGGCGCTTCTTCGAACACTACGGCATCGATTTCCTCGGGCTGGCGCGCGCGCTGACGGAAAACGTGCGGGCCAATTCGGTCGTGCAGGGCGGTTCCTCCATCACCCAGCAATTGGCCAAGAACCTGTTCCTGACCAATGAGCGCACGCTGGAACGCAAGGTCAAGGAAGCCTTCCTTTCATTGTGGCTCGAAGCCAACCTTTCCAAGAAGGAGATCCTGCAGCTGTATCTCGACCGCTCCTATATGGGCGGCGGCACTTTCGGCATCGAGGCAGCGGCGGACTTCTATTTCGGCAAGAGCGTGAAGGATCTGACGCTAGCGGAAGCAGCGATGCTCGCCGGCCTGTTCAAGGCACCGACCAAATATGCGCCGCACATCAACCTGCCGGCGGCGCGCGCCCGCGCCAATGTCGTACTCAACAATATGGTCGACAGCGGCTTCATGTCGGAAGGCCAGGTGCTGCAGGCCAGGCTGCACCCGGCCAATGTCGTCGACCGCGGCGAGCGCAAGAGCCCGGATTACTTCCTCGACTGGGCCTTCGACGAGGTCAAGAAGATCGCGCCGAAAGGCACGCATTCGCTGGTTGCGCACACCACGTTCGACGCCAACATCCAGGATGCAGCCGAAGAATCGGTCGAGTTCCATCTGCGCCAATACGGTAAGGAATACCGTGTCACCGAAGGTGCAGTGGTGGTCATCGAGACCAACGGCTCGGTGCGCGCCATCGTCGGAGGACGCGACTACGGCGCCAGCCAGTTCAATCGTGCCACCAAGGCGCTGCGCCAGACCGGGTCGTCCTTCAAACCTTATGTCTACGCGACGGCCATGGAACACGGCTTCACGCCGGAGTCGGTCGTCTCGAGCGGACCGATCAGCTGGGGCAACTGGTCGCCGAAGAACTACAGCGGCAGTTTCGGCGGCAAGATCACGTTGCTCAATGCCTTCGTGAGGTCAATCAACACCGTGCCGGTCAGGCTCGCCAAGGACTCGCTGTCGATTCCTCCGATCAAGAAGATGGCCGAGGAGATGGGCGTTGAATCGCCGCTGGAATCGCACAAGACCATGGTGCTCGGCACCTCGGGCATGACGGTGATGGATCAGGCGACCGGCTATTCGGTCTTTGCCCAAAACGGCTATGTCGGAACCCGCCATGGCATTACCCAGCTCGTCACCCATACCGGCGAAGTCGTATACGACTGGGCCAAGGATGCTCCGGCACCTCGCCGTGTGCTGTCGGAACAGGCGCTTCGCTCGATGAACGCGATGCTGACCCAGGTGCCCGTCATAGGCACGGCGCGCCGTGCTGCGCTGCCCAACATCGTGTCGGGAGGCAAGACCGGCACCACGCAGAGCTACCGGGACGCCTGGTATGTCGGTTTCACCGGCAACTATACGGCGGCCGTATGGCTGGGCAATGACGACTTCCGCCCCACCAACGACATGACCGGCGGTACACTGCCGGCGATGATCTGGCAGCGGATGATGGTGTACGCCCACCAGAACATCGACCTGAAACCAATTCCCGGAATCGACCAGCCTTTCGTCGACAAGACAGTGGCGGCGAAAGCCGAAGAAGCACAGAAGAAGCAGGCGGCGGAAGACGAGGCAAGGATCGCAGCGGAACGCCCGCCGGTGCTCTCCAGCCGCACCACGCAGACGCTGCGCGCGCTCTCCAAAACCTTCGAGGGCGCACCTGCGCTTGTTCCATCCACCACGCCTGAAAAGCTCTCGGCGCTGTGACGCCTGTTCTGCAATCCGCCCGGCCCTCCCCCCGCCGTTACGCCGCCATGAACCCTTGCCCTGACGAGCCTTCATGCTGAAGAACGCATCGCTGACGCTGTTGGCACTCGCCATCGCCATTGGACTCGGTGGTGGCAGCGTCTGGTATACGCTCGATGCCCAGAGCGGCGGCGGCGCCATCCGTATCGGACCATGGACGGCCTTCCCTGACATCGGCACGCTGGACGCCGACCCCTATTCGCAGGCGCGTGTCGCACGCCAAGGCGCGCTGACCCTTGGCCGCGCCGAAGGCCTGTCGTTCATCGCCGAGGCCGATTCCAGCGGTGAGGGATTGCGGCGTGACTGCAGCTACACGATCGAAGGTGGCACTCCGACCGCACGCTTCTGGACACTGCATGTTGCAGACCAGGCACTCGATCCAATCGCATCGGGCCGACCGCATCAGGCAGCCTTGCACTCGTACGAGATTCTGCGTCAGGCCGACAATTCAGCCATCATCACGGTGGCTCCGAACGCCGCCCCTGGCAACTGGCTGCCGGTCAATGGCACGGGACCGCTGCGTTTCGTGCTGAATTTCTACGACACGCCGATTGCTGCCTCGACCGGGCTTTCCGACATCAAGCTGCCGGTCATCGTCAAGGTCGGCTGCAATGGGTAAGCTTCTCCACGCCATCGTCATCGGGCTGATCGGCGCCGCCATCGTCCATATCGTCGTACTTCTGTTGGTGCCGGAGTTTTCCGAGCGCGACGCCTGGTCGAACCTGTCGATGAAGGCGGATTTCTATACCATGACCCGGCTCGATGCCGAGCCTGGCAGCGCTGCCCCAATCAAGTCGATCGACCCGCTGTTTGCCGCTGCCGCCTGTCGCTTCGACCTCGCTGACGGCATGGTGCAGCTGACCGCGCCTGGCGCGCTGCCATTCTGGTCGGTTTCGGTCTATGACCGCAACGGCCACAACATCTACAGCTTCAACGACCGTAGCGCGACCAACGGGCAGATGGATGCGGTTGTGCTCACGCCAGCGCAGATGATCGAAATGCGCAAGGCATTGCCGGATGGGTTCGAAGGGTCGATTTTCGTCGAAGCCCCAATCGAGGAAGGCATCGTCGTGCTGCGCGCATTCGTGCCTGACGAAAGCTGGCGGCCGGCCGTGACGAAATTCCTTAGCCAGAGTTCCTGCGATCTGCAGCAATTCTGATCCGAAAGTCTCCCCGCTCAGTGACGCGGCTTGGGTGACGGCGTGCCTTGCGAACCGGCTTCGATGCTCGCGACAACCGGCATTGCTTCCTGCGGCCGCTCATAGCGGACTCCCGGGAAGATGATCACGGCAGCCGCCGTATCAGCATTGCGTGGAAGTCTGTTCGGTGCCGCATTCCGCGGCGTAAAAGACAGGACCTGTCCCATGGTTCGCGTATCCTCTCAGGTTTACCCAGAGCACAAACGCAACGCCTCCTTCTGTGATTAGGCTCTCAGAGGGTTAACGTAGCGCTAACGGATCGCGGCTAATTTGAAGATTGTTCGCGCGTTTCTCCGCCCGGAGCGGTTCCGGCAGAAACGAAGGCGGCTCGTGTGAATTGTACAGGCGTAACCCGTGTCTTCTTCCGATTTCCGGCAAATCGCTATGCGGACCGAAACGCGAAAGGCCGAACGGCTGTTTCGCGCCGCGATTTCGGCGTTCTGCTCGCTGCCGCGTCCTTCCCGGCGCGAAATCGCACAGCTGGAAGATCTCGCCCTGCCCCTTTTCGACGAGGTCCCCGACGAGGCGCTGCGTTTCGGTGCTGCGGCGCTGTCCGAAACCGAATATGCACCGCGGCAATTGGTACTGCGTCTGGCCGAAAGCAAGGTCGATGTCGCGGCGCCCCTGCTGATCCGTTCGGCTGTGCTCAGTGATGTCGACCTCATCGCGTTGATCAGCCGACACGGTCTCCCGCACGCCCGGGCGATCGGTCGCCGCAAGGACCTCAACCCGGCCATCGCCCATCTGATCCGCGCGTTGGAGAGGCCGAAGCTGGCGGTGACGCGCACTGCCGTCGACGAGACAGTGGAACACGCCAAGCCGAAGCCCGGTGAGGCGGCCGAGGATGTTCGCCACCGGCTGCGCGCTATGATGGGGGCGTCAGCCGCAGCGCGAGATACGACCCCTTATTCGAAACTGCGCGAGACCGCGCTAAGCGGAAATCTGGCTTTTTTCCAGACTGCCTTGGCCGATGCGCTGCGGATCGACTTCGCCACCGCTCATTCGATTGTGGTGACCAGTGACTATGCGCGACTGCTTTCGGCACTGAAGGTGCTCGAGCTTGGCGAGGACCATGCGTTTCTGATCGCTGTTGCCGTCTTTCCGCAACAGTTCCCGCACCCACAGGCGATCCGCCTTTTTCTCGATCGCTACCGGCTGTTGCCGATCGATGCGGCGCGCAACCAGCTCAGCCAATGGCAACTTGACGCCATGTCGCCCGGCCTGCGCGATGCGCGGCAGACGACGGCAAATTCCGACAAGCCCGTCGTTGCGCAGCCGAAATTCGGCAAGAATCTCAAGAAGTCCTGATTGCGATCAAGTCTTCGATCGGTACCGATCCTGGCTCGACCTCGACCACCCAAATGTCGGGATCGAATTTTCGCTCCCGTTCCAGTCTGGTGTTGACGACCCCTTCATCGAGAGTCGTTTCGAGCCTGCCGAACAAGCGCTCGTCCGGCCTGGCTTCGTCATAACTGGTTTGTGGGGCCGGACCGAACAGCGTCACCTCGCCGAACCGATCGCGGGTCAGCACAAAGACAGCCCCGGCCTCCGTCGCCCCGCGCTGGATGACCGCAGCGAAGCCCGTCGAGGAGAAAACCCGGCGCACAAGCGCCGATACCCAAAGGTCGGTGGTTACGCGCATGTTCGGTCTCCGCACCGGAGACCATATTGTTTGAATCTGGTCATGAATTGATTGCTGTAGCAGGGCACACGCCGCTGTCCAGCGGGGAAGACGTCAGTTCGTCAGGCCAATCTCGCGCATCTTGGCATACACCGCCTCGTCCGGCTCGCCGGTTTCGGGCAGGCCGAAAAGTGCCTGGAACTCGCGGATAGCGGATTTTGTACGTCCACCAATGACGCCGTCCGTCTTGATATCGTTGTTGCCGAAGGCCCGCAGGCCGGCCTGGATCTTCACGATGCGGGCGTTGAGTTTCTGCTGATCCTGCGCGGCGTTCGTAGCAGGCTGCCTGGCTACGGCACCGGTCACCTCGTTGCGCGGCGCCGGCTGCGGCACCACGGATGCAGTGGTGGATGCGATGCCAAGCTGGTCGAGCAGCGCCTCGTCGATGTTGCCGGAAACGGGCAGCCCCATCTTCTGTCGATAGGCCTCGATCGCCTTGCGCGTCGCAGGTCCGGTCAGTCCATCGAGCGTGCCATCGTAGTAGCCGATGTCTTTCAAAACACCCTGTACGCGCTGCACGATCGGGTCGCTCTTGGCCACGACCGCGGCCGGAGATGCCGTGTCCTGCCCAGCGGACGCCTGTGGTTCGGGGCGCTCGATGTTGATCGTCGTTTCCGGCTCCACTTGCGTGGGCACTGGAAAATGCTGGTAGCTGCGCGTGGCGAAAAAGGCACCGGCGTGCAGGCCGGGCTGGTACCAGAGCGCATTGGCCGAGACATAGAACAGCGTCACCAAGAAGGCCGTCGAGCCGCCGACCAGTACGGGATTGTTGGCGATAGCCTCGCCCAGCGCCGCGGTTCCAGCCTGCAGCATCCCGGGGCGCTGCTTGGCTCGCGCGCCCTTCTTAGGCTGTCTTGCGGAGCGGGCCAAGGCCGACCTCCTTTTCGTTCCTGGGCTGCGAAAGCGGCAGAACCGTCGGCTTGGCCGCACTGCCCTTCGGACCATCCACAGGCAGGCTGATCGTCACCTTGGTGCCCTCACCTGGCGCACTCTCGATCGACATCGTGCCGTCGTGCAGACTGACCAGCCCCTTCACCAAGGACAGGCCAAGCCCGGTGCCTTCGAAGCGTCGGGTATAGTCGTTCTGGATCTGCATGAACGGCTTGCCGAGATTGCAGAGGTCGGCTTCGGCGATGCCGATGCCGGTATCGCTCACCCAGAAATGCAGCCGCGAGCCAAGCCGGCGCGCGCCGATCGACACGGCACCGCCATCCGGCGTGAACTTGATGGCGTTCGAGGTCAGGTTGATCAGTATCTGCTGCACGGCGCGGCGATCTGCATTGATCTCTCCGGCATCGGCCGGGATCTGCGCGGTCAGCTTGATATGCTTGGTCTCGGCCTGAATGCGCATCATCGACTGGCACATCTCGACGGCATCGACGAAGCGGAAAGGTTCAGGCTGCGCCGAATAGGCACCCGATTCGATGCGCGAGACATCCAGGATCGAGGTGACCACTGCCAGAAGATGCTGGCCGGAATCGCGCACGAGCTCGACATATTCCTTCTGACGCGGGTCCTTGAAGCCGCCAAATATCTCATTGAGCAGCATGTCCGAAAAGCCAATGATGGCATTGAGCGGCGTGCGCAGCTCGTGACTGACGGCTGCCAGGAAACGGCCCTTGGCGACATCGGCACCGGCTGCGGATTCCCGCGCGGTATCGAGCGCTTCCCTCAGTTCGACGGTCTCGTCATTGGCACGCAACAGCGCGACGATGTCATCACCTGCGCGCATCAGTTCCAGGAGGAACGGCCTGTGGTTGGCGCCGACATCAGCGGCGTCGCCCTTCGGCAAACGCATGCGCAGTTCAACTCGGCGCAGCGCCGCACCTTCGCGCATATCGGCCAATGCCGACAGATAGGCAACGCGATCGGCCAGATGAACGCGGTCGAACAATCCGGTGCCCGAAAGCAGTTCCGGTGCAAGCTTCAGCAGGGCTCGCGACTGGGAAGACGCCTCCAGCACCTCTCCGTTCTGGCCCATGCGCAACACGACGGCGTCGATAATATCTTCGAGGCGCACCTGCTCCTGCACCGTCTCGCGAGAGGCCAGAGCCTGACCAAGTCCACGGGCGAGCGGCAACAAGGTGAGCATCCAGGCGATCGGAAACAGCCAATGCCAGGCTGCAGGTGCTGCCGCCGGCAACAACGGCATCAGCGCAAACTGAACGGCGATTGCGGCAAGGGCCGCAATAATGCCGAATCCGGCTGCGCGGCGCTTGCTGACAACGAAAAAAGCTTCTGCCGGGAGGGCCAGCGCCAGGACGACCAGCGGCGAGGCAAGTCCACCGCCTGCCGCGATCAAACCCGCCAGGCCAATGGATGCGGTGGCGAGTGCAACACCCGCAGATGGCACGAGCCGTCCGGTGGCGGCAACCAACAGCGCCATGAACCAGGAGAGACCGAAGATCGCAAAGATGGTGGCCACGGTCACGCCGGCGCCAAGCCTTGCCGTGACCAGAACCACCGCCATGCTCGCGGCCAGGAAAGGTGCCGCAAGCATGAGACCGATGAAGCGACGTTGCATACGGCGCGCCACTGGGTCGATGACGGACGTGTGCACGAGGCGCTCGCAGCCAGCGGCCACGGCGTCGGGCAAGTCAGCATATCGGGTCGCAATCGAATTCAACGCAACGCACTCTCGACTGTCTGCTTTGCAGATCACTTTTGGTTGGTTTGAAACTCGCATCCAGCGTTTAAGGAATGAATAAAACGGAGCCTGACGACGACATCTCGACGGCGAATATCGGCATCGAGCAGCCGTCGTGCCCAGCCGATTGCGGTCATGGTAAACACGCGGTTAGCCGGGCCAGTTTGCCGGTCCCATGGCTATTTTCGCACCACCCGGGAATGATGCCAAAAAAGACGAATAAAGACAGAGAGTTAGGTGGTTACTACCGCCCTAATGGAAACGCTCCCAATTTGGCGCTGCCCAAATCAAAAATCATTCCTTACCCGATCGTCTAAAATTTGAAGAAAATTCTCGGTTAGGCTGCAAGCCGTCCTTTGTGTGACTGTGTCAGGATCAATCTCAACAAACGAGATCGCGGCACAAGGATGCGCGATCCGGTCGCAACGAGAGAGGGTCACATCATGTTCTTCCTGCTCAGAGCCGCTTTCTGGTTCTCACTGGTACTGCTCGTATTGCCTTTCAGCATCGGTTCGGATGAACAGGGCCGCGAGAGCGTCAATCCCATCCAGGCATTGCTGGCCGCGCGCGACGCCGTCGGCGACCTCGCCGGCATGTGCGAGCGCAAGCCCGACGTCTGCGAAACCGGCAAAGCCGCCATGCACACCATCGGCGTACGCGCCAAGGAAACCGCCCGTATCGCCGCCGATATGCTCGATGAGCAGCCTGCCGAGCAGGTGGCGCGACCAGCCGAGACCGTTCCCGCCACTGACCGGACCACCATTACGGGGAGCGTGATCCCGACGCCGTCGGCCCGCCCCGATCCGAACAGCTGATCACGATACGCCCGGTCTCCAACATTCCCTTGCCGACCATCGGCATCACCGCAGGCGCCTCCCTCTCGGCATCTGCGGTTTTTCTTTTTTCCGTGACTGTGTTGGGTGTCGTGACTATATCGCCAACATGACCACGACGATCGACGCCATCCGCGACGACTTCTCCCTGCTCGACGAGTGGGAGGACCGCTATCGTTACGTTATCGAACTGGGCGAATCCCTGGCCGAATTCCCCGAAAGTGCGCGCGTGCCCGCCAACAAGGTGCCGGGCTGTGTCAGCCAGGTCTGGCTGACAACCGAACGCAGCGGCGGTGCGGACCCTATCCTGACGTTCCAGGGTGATTCCGACGCGCACATCGTGCGCGGACTGGTCGCAATCATGCTGGCGCTGTTTTCGGGCCGCCCCTCCAGCGAAATCGTCAGGACCGACGCTGAGGCCACGCTGAAAGCGCTGGGGCTGGACGAACACCTTTCGCCGCAGCGCGCCAACGGCCTGCGGTCGATGGTCAAGCGCATCAAGCATGACGCCGAAGCGGCACTGACACAGGCTGCCTGAACTTCCCTTCGGATCACGCAATCCGCTCCGCTCTCAAAGTCCGGCTTCTCCAAGGCGAGACGCGGACTGCAGGCGAATTGAGCGCTTGCGCGAGAAGAGAGCAAACAAAAAGCAAAACGGCGCCCAAAGGCGCCGTTCGAAAATACCGTTTCGAAGTATACCCCCAGGATACTTCGGATGGACCTCAGCGCCCCTTGCGCTTGCGACCCAGGCCCATCTTCTTGGCAAGCTGCGAACGAGCGGCCGCGTAGTTCGGCGCTACCATCGGATAGCTGGCATCCAGGCCCCACTTCTCACGGTATTGGTCCGGGGTGAGCCCATAGTGGGTCATCAGATGGCGCTTGAGCGACTTGAACTTCTTGCCGTCCTCGAGGCAGACGATATACTCGTCGTGGACCGAACGCTTTGGATTGACGGCCGGCTTCTGCTTGTCGGCAGGTGGCTGTTCCACCGTTCCTCCCACCCTGCCCAGGGCAGCGTGAACATCGGCGATCAGATTAGGCAGTTCACCAACAGGAACAGGATTGTTGCTGACATAGGCGGCAACGACGTCCGCGGTAAGTTCGATCAGCATATCGCTATTTCTAGGGGGCGTTTCGGCAATATCCATATCGTTCTGGTCCCAACGAGAGTTAAGTCTTGCCCATTCTTCAGAGGGCATCGCACGATTCTCCACAGGGCGCGCCCATGAGTCGTGTCACGCAGCCTTAATGGACTTCATGGGCAAGTAAGTCAATTCATCCTCTGACTATATTAATACTAATCAATCAAATATTCTTGGACGAATGGATATTTTTCGTACTACGTACACATTTCCCATTCTCCCTTAGGCCTAATCAACGACACTCCTGCAGAATTTCTTGAACTATTTCCAAAGTGTTGCCCGAAAGGTTCTTGGACAGCCTGACGTCCTTGGCCGCAACAGCGCCCTACGCCACCATCGCGGATCAAAGCGCGCGCCCCCTTGAACGGAAGGCAGCCAGCGTGTTCAGTCAAATTTGGATTCCACAGCATGAGACACGGATGACCCGAAAAGCGATCTTCCCACCGGCCGAGGCACCGCAGGCGAAAAAACAGCCCCGTTCCGATACCCACCACGGCATTACCCGAACAGACGATTACGCCTGGTTGAGAGCGGACAACTGGCAGGAGGTTTTCAAGGATCCGTCGGTACTCGCGCCCGAGATCCGGACCCATCTGGAGTCCGAGAACACCTATCAGTCAACGCTGATGGCGGACACGGTCGAGCTGCAGAAGGTGCTGTTTGCCGAGATGAAAGGGCGCATCAAGGAAGACGATTCCTCCGTACCGATGAAGGACGGGCCATTCGCCTATGGGTCCTCGTTCAAACTCGGCGGCGAGCAACCGCGCTATTTCCGGATGCCGAGAGACGGCGGCGAACAGCAGATCCTGCTCGATGGCGATCTGGAAGCCGAGGGCAAGGCCTATTTCCGCCTCGGCGGCGTCGACCACTCGTCGGATCACGAGAAATTGCTCTGGTCCTTCGACGACAAGGGCTCGGAATTCCACACACTGCTTGTACGCGACATCGCCACGGGCAAGGACCTTGCCGATCGTATCGCGGATACCGGCGGTGGCGGCGTCTGGTCAAAGGACAATAGCGGCTTCTTCTATACAAGGCTGGATGCCAACCATCGCCCTTCCAAGACTTTCTACCATGCAATCGGCAGCGACGAACAAGAAGATCGGCTTGTCTATGAAGAACAGGATCCTGGTTTCTTCATGAATGTCGGCGGAACGCGCAGCAACGAATGGATCATGATCGGCATCAACGATCACGAGACATCGGAATACAGGCTGCTGCCCGCCAACGATCCGACAGCAGAACCGAAGCTGGTGGCCGCTCGTGAAATCGGGCTGCAATACGATCTGGAGGAAGGCGGCGATGTCTTCTTCATCCTGACCAATGCCGACGGCGCCAAGGATTTCAAGATCATGGCCGCCCCTGCGCATGATCCCGTCAGGACGAACTGGAAGGAAGTCGTCCCGCATGAACCAGGGCGGCTGATCCTCTCCGTCGTCGGCTTCAAGGATTATCTGGTACGGCTGGAACGCAAGGACGGGCTGCCACGCATCGTCGTGCGCGAGCGGGCAAGCGGCGAGGAACATCTGATTTCCTTCGCCGAAGAAGCCTTCTCACTCGGTCTCTCGGGCTCCTATGAATATGACACCGACGTGATGCGGTTTTCCTATTCATCGATGACGACGCCGGCACAGGTGTTCGACTACGACATGCGCACAAGGCAGCGCACGCTTCTGAAAACCCAGGAAGTACCGTCCGGGCATGACGCCAGCCACTACGTCACACGTCGGCTGATGGCGCCTTCGCATGACGGCGAACTGGTTCCAGTGTCGCTGATCCACCATCGCGACACCGCAATCGACGGCTCGGCGCCCTGCCTGCTTTACGGCTACGGCTCCTACGGCATCACCATCCCGGCTTCGTTCAACACCAACTGCCTGTCACTGGTCGATCGCGGCTTCGTCTATGCGATCGCCCATATCCGCGGCGGCAAGGACAAGGGCTACGCCTGGTACGAAGATGGCAAGCGCGCCAACAAGAAGAACACCTTCAAGGACTTCATCGCCGTCGCCCGGCATCTGACAGCCGAACGCTATACCAGCCACGATCGCATCGTGGCGCAGGGCGGTTCTGCCGGCGGCATGCTGATGGGGGCGATCGCGAATATGGCGCCGGAGGCTTTCGGCGGAATCATAGCCGAGGTGCCGTTCGTCGATGTTTTGACCACCATGCTCGACGAGACCTTGCCTCTGACGCCGCCTGAATGGCCGGAATGGGGCAATCCGATTGCTTCGGAAGCAGACTACAAGACAATCGCGGCCTATTCGCCCTATGACAAGGTCGGCAATTTGGACTATCCGCCGATCCTAGCCGTCGCTGGCCTTACCGACCCACGCGTGACCTATTGGGAGCCGGCGAAATGGGCGGCGAAGCTGCGTGAACTGAAAAGCGGCGATAGTCCGGTTCTATTCAAGATCAACATGGATTCGGGGCATGCGGGCGCCTCGGGCCGCTTCTCGCGGCTGGAGGAGGTCGCGCTGAACTACGCGTTCGCGCTGAAGGTAACGGGCAAGCAGATCGCGTAGCAGCCGGCTTGCCACTCGGACGGCCGGCACATAGAATAGCTAAATGCTTCACTATTCGTCCAAATCGTCGCCGCCACCTGTCCCGACAGACGCGCTCAGCCAAATCCTCCAGGATTTTCGGCTGAGCGGCGTCAGCTATGGCCGTTGCGAGCTCCGCCATCCATGGAGCATCACCTTTCCCCAGCAACCTTTGCTGCGATTTCACTTTGTCAGCGACGGGCCGTGCTGGGTACACACCGAGGCCAAGGGCTGGCAGGAGCTACGCGCGGGCGATCTCGTGCTGCTGCCACAAGGCGTCGAGCACCGCCTGGCCAGTTCGCCGGAAGTTACTGGCGACTGCATGACGAGTTGCGAGGTAACCAAGCATGGCGGCAATGTCTGTGAAGTGGTGCAGCAGGGCGAAGGTGCCGCCAGCGTGTTGTTTTGTGGCTCGATGGCGTTGGGAGCCTATGCCCTGCACCCGCTGATCAGCCTGATGCCCGTAATTATCAAAGGCTGCGACGTGGCCGCCAACGACCCGATCGTCAGTCCCTTGCTGGAGGCCATGGCACAGGAGGCATGCCACCCCAAGATGGGCGGCGCCACCATATTGTCGCGCATGGCCGACCTGCTTACCGCCCGGCTGATACGCTGCTGGGTCAAATGCCATGACAGCTCGACCACCGGTTGGCTCGCGGCCATTCGCGACCCCCATATCGGACGAGTGCTCGTGGCGATGCACCGCGACCCCGGCCATAACTGGACCCTGGAAAGTCTCGCGGGCCTGGCTGGCCAATCGCGCTCGGTTTTCGCGGAGCGCTTCAGCGCCATCCTCGGCGAAGGCGCGGCGCACTATCTGGCTCGCCTGCGCATGCAGCTAGCGAAGGAACTGCTAGGACAGGGCGATCTTTCGGTCGCCGAAGTCGCCACCCGCTTGGGCTATGAGTCGGAAGCTTCCTTCGCGCGCGCGTTCAAACGCATTACCAACGTCTCGCCTGGCGTTGTGCGACGCACAATTTCCGGACGAATGGACATGGAATTCGGATTTTAAGGTACAGATCATCCTATAAAGCGTGTTTATGAAGATCTCCAAACCTTGGAGACCTTCATATGACGGACACAACCCTATCGCTTGATCGCGCCGCGATAGATAACGAACCGGACGCGTCGGACGAAACGTCCTGGAGCGCCACGACCTGGCTTGCAGTTCTGTCGATGGCCGCCACCAGCTTCGCGCTGGTATCGGCTGAATTCCTGCCGGCGGGCCTTTTGACACCAATGGCGCGCGATCTGGGTATCAGCGAGGGAACGGCCGGGCAGGTCGTCACCGCCACCGCCTCGGTGGGCGCCGTGGCGGCGCTGCTGAGCAACGTTCTCATCGGCAAATTGAACCGCAAGACGGTGCTGATTGGCCTCAGCGCACTGGCGATCGGCTCCAACATTCTTTCGGCTCTGGCAACGGACTTCTGGCTGCTGCTGCTGGGTCGCGCCGGGTTGGGCATCTCGATCAGCGCCTTCTGGGCGCTGTCGGTCGCGGTCGTGGCGCGGCTGGTTGGCGCTAACGCGACTGGCCGGGGCATGGCCATCGTCACCCTCGGCGTCTCGCTGGCCACCATCGCAGCGCCGTCGCTCGGCGCGCTGATCAGCGACTGGCTGGGTTGGCGTGTCGCCATGGCGATGACGGCGGCGCTCGCCGCGCTTGCCATGCTGCTGCAGTTCATCAGCCTGCCGACCTTGCCGGCGGCCGCGAGCAACAGCCTGGCCGACGTGCTTCGGCTGACGCGCCGGCGCGGCATCCAGTTCGGCATGCTGGCCATCCTCGTGCTGATGACCGGGCATTTCGCGGGTTCGGTCTATGTGCGCCCGTTTCTTGAAAAGGTGACACTGCTCGGCACAGGCCCGATCGCACTGGCGCTGCTCGGATTTGGCATCGCCGCCGTGGTCGGCAACATTGCCGGCGGGCGCATGGCGGACGCCAATATCCGCATGGCTCTGGTTACCACCTCGATCCTGATGGGGCTCGCCGCGCTCGTGCTGGTGTTATGGGGCGCGCATATCGGCATCGCCTTCGGTTTCGTCACGCTTTGGGGCTTCGCCTTCGGCATGGCGCCGGTCGTATTGCCAACCAATCTGTCGCGCGCGGCGCCCGACGCGCTGGAGGCCTCCGGCAGCCTGATGGTCGTCTCCTTTCAGGTCGCCATCACCACCGGCGCGGTTGTCGGCGGCTATATCGTGGACACTTACGGCGCATCGGCGCCTTTGACCCTTACCGCCATTCTCGCAGCGGTAACGGCGGTCCTGGCGCTACTGCAGCCGCGCGGATGAAACCTTGCCTTGCCCCGCCGGCGCATAATGGCGGGGCAACTGCTGGCGCGAACTTCTTCCTCGGGAGCGCCGTCGAAGGCTTCTAACCCTGCGGTTTCGTCGCGTGGTATCCGTCCTTATGCGCCGGGATCGCCTTGAGATAGGCGGCGATCGCCGCGCGGTCTTCGGGTGTGAGCTGCGCCATATTCTGTTGCACGTCGGCCATGGCGCCGCCGGCGGAATCGAATTCCGGCGTGAAACCGGTTTCGAGATAGTTGGCGATATCGGCTGCCGACCAGTCGCCGATGCCGCCTTCGCCACCGGTGATATTCGGCACGATGCCGTCACCTTCGGCCGCCTTTGCGCCGGCCAGCCATTCACCCTTCTTCGCCCCCCCAAACATGGCGCGCGGAGTGTGACATTCGCCGCAGTGGCCGGGTCCCTCGACCAGATAGCGCCCGGCGAGAACGTCAGCCGGCGCGTCGGTGGCAAGCGCAACCACCGGGCTGCTGTCCAGATAAAGCTGCTTCCACAATCCAATGCCGCGCCGGATATTGAAGGGGAAGGAGAGCGACGGGGCAGCCGCTTTGCCCGGCACCGCCGGCAAGGTTTTCAGGAAGGCATAGAGATCGGCTACGTCCGACAACTTCATGCGAGCGTAAGACGTATAAGGAAAGGCCGGATACAGATGCTCACCCGCCGGCGAGACGCCGCGCATCATCGCGTTGGCAAAGTCTTCCATCGACCAGCCGCCGATGCCGTCGGCCCTGTCCTGCGAGATGTTCGGCGCAACGAAGGTGCCGAATTCGGTTTTCAGTTCGAGCCCGCCGACAAGTTCCAGCCTGGCGTCGCCTTCCGCCTTCGGCCGGGCATGGCAGGAGGTGCAGCCGCCGGCATAGAAGATGCGCTGGCCGCGCGTGGCGTCGCCCGGGCCAAGTTCCAACACATCGCCGGCCGTCAATCGAACCGGTTCGGACAGCCACCAGCCGGTGCCTGCCACGATGGCAGCCAGCGCCACGACAGCGCTGGCTATCTTTCCCAACACCGATGCTTCCTCAGCTCTTCTTCAGACGATAGGCCTTGTGGCAGGCGCCGCAATTGGCCGCCACCTTGCCGAAGCTTTCTTTCAGCGCGTCGACACTGGCGGGCGCCGCCGCAACAGCGGCCTTGACGTCGCCCAGATACTTGTCTTCGGCGGCCTTGAAGCCGGCCATGTCTTCCCAGATCTTCGGTGAAGCCTCGGTCTTGCCCTGATCGCTTCCGGCTGGAAACAGCGCGGCCACGTCGAATTTGTCGGCATTGGCTTCAAGCGCCTTCAACTGCTCCAGTACCGCAGCGGCGTCAAAAGCCGCCTCGCCCTTGATGACCTTGGAAAGACCGCCGACGATCTTGCCGCGCTCCTTCATCGAGGCCTCGCGGTCGGCGATCGGGTCGGCAAATGCTGCCGAACCAGCGAAGGCGAGCATTGAGATGGCGAGGACTAGCTTTCTCATTCCGTGGGCTCCGTGATTGAAGAGTGAGGCATATGCCTGCGGACAACGGCCAAGGTGGCGTAAAAATTCCCGAATATCCACCACCGGCGTCGTGAACTTCCGGTGAACGGGCTCGCGCCTCTGCAAGGAACAGCTCAAATACACTGATTTCAAAAAGAAAAAGCCCCACCGAAGCAGGGCTTTTCCGAAGAAAAAGGGCTGTCTCAGGCCTTTTCGTAGAGTTCCAGCACGTAATCCCAGTTGATCAGGCTGTCGACAAACGCCTCGAGATATTTCGGGCGGGCGTTGCGATAGTCGATGTAGTAGGAGTGCTCCCACACGTCGACGCCGAGGATCGGGGTCGCGCCATGCACCAGCGGGTTTTCGCCGTTCGGGGTCTTGGAAATCTCGAGCTTGCCGTTCTTGACCGAAACCCAGGCCCAGCCGGAGCCGAACTGCGTGGTGCCGGCGGCAATGAAGTCTGCCTTGAACTTGTCGTAGCCGCCGAGATCGCTGTCGACAGCCTTCTGCAGCGCGCCGGGCAGCTTGTTACCGCCACCGCCCTTCTTCATCCACTTCCAGAAGTGGACGTGGTTGTAATGCTGGGCCGCATTGTTGAAGAGACCGGCATTCTTGCCGAACGACTGCTTCACCACTTCTTCGAGCGACAGATTGTCGAGACCGGCCTCTGCAGCCAGCTTGTTGCCGTTGTCGACATAGGCCTTGTGGTGCTTGTCGTGATGATATTCCAGCGTCTCCTTCGACATGAAGGGCTGAAGTGCCTCATAATCGTAAGGCAGGGCGGGCAATTCGAAGGCCATGGATAAACTCCCTTGTGGCAAAAAATCAGTGTCGATACCGAAGTAAGATAGGGTTGGATCGGGCAGCGACAACTCCGAAAAACGGAGCGCCGGCCATCTTCTAAAGCATGTCGCGCCAAACTGTGTAGCGGTTTTGCGATAACGACATGCGCAAAATCGAAGCCCTGATGCGCAAGGAGCGAATCTGCAAGATCACGACGCGCATTGGGCTCTCAATTCACCGATGTCGAATGGGCCCAGTCCCAATAAAGCTCGCGCGCCTTCTTGGCGACCGGACCCGGCTGCAGGTCACGATCCTCGATCCGGGTGATCGGCACCACTTTCGAGTGGTTCCCCGTCGAGAAAATCTCGTCCGCCTCGCGGAAATCCTTCACCGTCAGCGTCTTTTCGGTGGTGCGGAAGCCATAGTCGGCGAGCAGCCTGATGGTGCGTGCCCGCGTGATGCCCGAAAGGAAAGTGCCGTTGGCGGCCGGCGTGTAGATGTGGCCGTCCTTGACCATGAAGACATTGGACGAGCCGGTCTCGGCGACATTGCCAAGCATATCCAGCACCAATGCATTGTCGAAGCCGCGCGCCTTGGCCTCCAGGATGGAGCGGCCATTGTTGGGGTAAAGGCAGCCCGCCTTGGCATCCGTCGGCATGGTTTCCAGCGACGGCCGCCTAAAGGACGACACGCCTATCGAAAATCCGGCCGGCGGCAGCATCGGTGCTTCATAAAGACACAGGCAGAACCGCGTCGATTCCGGGTCCGCAGGCACGCCCATGTAACCGCCATGTTCGGCCCAATACATCGGTCGGATATAGACAGCGGTCTTGCCGTCGAACTTCTTCAGCCCGTCCCAGGTGAGGCCGATGATTTCCTCGGGCGTTTTCACAGGCCTCAGCCCGAGCGAAATGGCCGATGCGTTGACCCGGGCAGCATGACGGTCGAGATCGGGCGCAACCCCCTCGAACCAGCGTGCGCCGTCGAATACGCTGGATGCCAGCCAGAACACATGACTGCGTGGACCGACAAGCGCCACATTGCCCTCATGCCAGTCACCATCGACGAAGGTCCATGTGGTTGAAAGCGCTGCTGTCGCTAAAGTCATCGTCATGTTCCATTTCTTGCCGCAATGAGGCTGTGGAGATTGGGCGCACGGCAATGGCCCAGTCAACCGGCATCGCTCGGATTTGCTAAGGCCAGCATCAGAGCGGCAGCTCAGGCGGTCACTTGCATCGTCACGCAGATGTGATCGGAAGGCCCGGGAGAGGAGCGAATGTCAGCCCCTGCAAGCCATGGCGCGTTCGGAACTGTTGCGAATCCACTTGCACTCCGGCGAAAGCCCCCAAAATGCCGTTGCCGATCGGCAACAGTCGCCCGCCCGTCACCGCCTCGCCTCTTTTTGTCCACCTTGCCGCCCGATTCAGAAACGCCTATCGCGCCAACTCAATGGGGAAGCAACCATGCGGGCTTTCGCCCGTTCACGCTTTCTTCGACATATCGAACTATTCCAAGGCCATCATGATCAAGACGCCACCCGCCCTCTCGATGACCCGTCGCGGTTTTTTGAACACCGCCCTGGTCGGCGCCGCGTCGGTGGCGCTCGCAGCCTGCACCACCGTTTCGCAGGAACCGCCACCGGTCACGCCGGTCGCACCTCCTCCCCCGCCGGATCCGATACTGCCGGACTATGCGATCATGTACGGCCCGGTGGTAGACGAGAATTACGAAATCCCGGCTATCCCCTACCGCAAGATCGACCAGCAGTTCCTGCGCCAGGTGGTCCCCGACCCTACCGGGGAGAAGCCGGGCACCGTCGTGGTCGAAACCTCCACCCACTTCCTCTACTTCGTGCTGCCGGGCGGTCGCGCACTGCGCTACGGCGTCGGTCTCGGCCGCGCCGGCTTTGCCTGGTCGGGCGCCGCGGTCATGCAGTGGAAGCGCAAATGGCCGAAATGGACGCCGCCTGAAGAAATGATCAAGCGCCAGCCGGAACTGAGGAAATTCAGTGCCGACAATGGCGGCATGCCGCCCGGCCTGAAGAACCCGCTTGGCGCGCGCGCGCTCTATCTGTTCCAGAATGGCGAAGACACGCTCTACCGTCTGCACGGCTCGCCGGAATGGAGTTCCATCGGCAAGTCTGTTTCCTCGGGTTGCGTGCGCCTGATGAACCAGGATGTCATCGACCTCTACGACCGCGTCAAGAACGGCGCCACGGTGATCGTCACCGACGTCGCTGGCCGGCCGGTTGCGCCAACCGCCCCCGACGAACAGGGCATTCCGATCGACGAGGGCGTGCCAGAAGCGCGGCTGATCGGTCCTGCCGGCCGTTCATGGTTCTAGAGCAAATCCAGGACGCTCTATTCAACGCGATTTGGAATAGTCTTTGAAAAAGCCGCCATCCTGACGGGACGGCGGCTTTTTCGTCTCATGGTTCGGACGGATCACCGCCGCGAGAAACTGCCGAGAATCCCGCGCACGATGGCGCGGCCGAGCGAAGAGCCGACCGAACGCACCACCGACTTGATCGCGGCTTCCGTGACGGTCTGGCGGTTCGACGGCCGTGGGGCACGCTGTCTGCCGGAGGGTTGACGGCTACCGCCACCGAAATCCGGCAATGTCCAGCCGGATCCCTCGCTTTGTGGTGCCTGTGCCTCGGCTGCCTTCTTCTGCAGCATTTCGAAGGCGGATTCCCGGTCGACCGTTTCGTCATATTGGCCGGCGACAGGGCTTTCGGCGATCAGCCTGCGGCGCTCGTCTGCGGTGATCGGGCCAAGTCTGGAGGACGGCGGGCGGATCAGCGTGCGCTGAACCATGGACGGCGCACCCTTTTCCTCAAGCGTCGAGACCAACGCCTCGCCGGTACCGAGCTGGGTGATCGCCTTGGCGCAGTCGAAATCGGGATTGGGGCGGAAGGTCTCGGCAGCCGTCTTCACTGCTTTCTGCTCGCGCGGCGTATAGGCGCGCAGCGCATGCTGTACGCGGTTGCCAAGCTGGGCAAGTACCGTCTCCGGCACATCGAGCGGGTTCTGGGTGACGAAGTAGACACCGACGCCCTTGGAGCGGATCAACCGCACCACCTGCTCGACGCGGTCGATCAGTGCCTTCGGCGCATCGTCGAACAGAAGATGCGCTTCGTCGAAGAAGAAGACGAGCTTAGGTTTGTCGGGATCGCCGATTTCGGGAAGCTGCTCGAACAGTTCCGACATCAGCCAGAGCAGGAAGGTTGCGTAGAGACGCGGATTGCCCATCAGCTTGTCAGCGGCAAGCACGTTGACGGCGCCGCGGCCGTCGCGCGTGGTGCGCATGATGTCGGCGATGCGCAGCGCCGGCTCGCCGAAGAAATTGGCACCGCCCTGCTGCTCCAGGATGAGCAGCGAGCGCTGGATGGCGCCGACCGACAGCTTGGTGACGTTGCCGAAGCGCGCGGCGATCTCGCTGGCACGCTCGGCTATGTTGGCGAGCAGTGCCTGCAGGTCCTTCATGTCGAGAAGCAGCAAGCCCTCTTCGTCAGCGATACGGAAGGCGATGTTCATCACGCCTTCCTGTGCTTCGGAGAGGTTCATCAGTCGCGAGAGAAGCAAGGGGCCCATTTCGGACACCGTGGCGCGTATGGGGTGACCCTGCTCGCCGAACAGATCCCAGAAGATGACGGGGAATTCCTGGAATTCATACGGGTCGAGTTTCACGTCCTTGGCACGCTTGACCAGGAAGTCCTTGGCCTCGCCCACAGCCGCAATACCGGAGAGGTCGCCCTTGATGTCGGCGCAGAACACCGGCACACCAGCATTGGAGAAACCTTCAGCCATGATCTGCAGCGTCACCGTCTTGCCGGTGCCGGTGGCTCCGGTGACCAGCCCATGGCGGTTGCCGTAGCGCAACAGCAGGCTTTCCGGCTCCTGGTAACTATCGTCCGGCTTGCGGCTGGCGCCCAGGAAGATACTCGTCTCGTCAGCCATGTCTCGTCTCCGCAAAGCCGCTGTGCAAATCGTCACAAACCCGTCCCATCGCAGGTATAGTAACGCGACCATCAAATTCAAAGACGTTAGTGACCTCGTTGCGACATTGCGATGCGCGGCAATGGACTTTAGAGTGATTTGAAAGTGGCTGATGCGGCCGGCAGACGAGGACAGGTAATGGGCAGCAAAGCCGTCGATGAACCGAGCGAACCCGACAATCCGCAGCGGCAGCGCTGGCTGGCGCTGGCCGAAAAGGCCCTGGCCGGTGCCTCCTTCGAGGAGAAGCTGGTTTCGCAAACCGATGACGGAATCCGCATCGACCCGCTTTACGGGCGAGCGGCCGGCCGCGAGCATAGCCTGCGCACCAATCCGCTGAAGCCCTGGATCATCTCGCAGCGCGTCGACGATCCCGATGTCGAGCGAGCCCGCCTGCAGGTCGCCGAGGACATCGCACAAGGCGCAACGGGCCTGTCACTGGTATTCGAGGGCGCTCCAAACTCATTCGGATATGGCTTGCCTTATGCACCCGACACGATCGAGCGCGTGCTGGAAGGCGTGCCGCTCGACCAGACCTATCTGCGCGTCGATGTGCACCCGGCGAGCCGGGCGATGGCCGACTGGCTGACCGCGTTTCTGGCCAAGCGTCGTGTCGACCCCGCCAGACTCAACCTCTCCTTCGGCATCGACCCTGCTGCGATTTTCGCCGGCACCGGACGACTGCGCATGTCGATCGAGGCGCTGCAGGCCTCGATGCCGCAGTCGCTTGCACATTTCTTCGCCATGGATGTGCCTGGCGTGCTGCTCGAGGCCGATGGCCGCGTGTTCCACAATTCCGGTGCCACCGAAGCGCAGGAACTCGGCATCATGCTGGCTTCGGCAGTGTCTTACCTGCGGCTGTTCGAGGAGGCGCGGCAGGCGCTGATCTACGCCGCACCGCATATCGGCTTCGCGCTTTCCGTCGACCAGGACCAGTTCCTGTCGATCGCCAAGATCAGGGCACTCAGGCGGTTGTGGACGCGTGTGCTGGAAGCAAGCTCCATCCAGCCGGCGCCAGCAAGCGTACACGCCGAAACCTCTTACCGGATGGTGACGGCGCTCGACCCGGAAACCAACATCCTGCGTTCGACCATCGCCTGTTTCGCGGCCGCCGTCGGCGGTGCGGATTCGATCTCGATCCTGCCGCATACCATTGCGCACGGCCTGCCGGCCGCCTTCGCGCGCCGCGTTGCCCGCAACACGCAGCTCGTCGTGGCACGCGAGAGCCATCTCGACCATGTCGGTGATCCGGCCTTTGGCTCAGGTGGTATCGAAGCACTCACCGACAGCCTGTGCGAGGCGGCCTGGAAGGAATTCCAGCAGATCGAAAAGGAAGGCGGTGTGCTTTCCAGCCTGAAGGACGGCCATATCCAGGGCCGCATCGTCGCCGCTCGCAAAGCCCGCGCCGAAGCCTATCACCGCGGCGAACGCGCCATCGTCGGCACGACGTTGCACCCGTCGAAGACCGAACGGCCGGTGGAGACGCTCGACGCCACGCCGCGTATCGCGCCGACCGACGGAACCGTATTCTGCGAAGCGCTGCCGCCGGTTCGTGACGACCTGGTGGCCGGAGGCACGGCTTGATCCCAGATTTCAGCAAGATGGCCTGGATGGCGCCGCGTACGCCATCGGGCGCGCCCGATGGTATCTGGAAAACGCCCGAAGGCATCGCGGTCAAACGTCAATACGGACAGGCCGATCTCAACGAGCTCGGCGATCTCGATACCTATCCGGGCCTGGCGCCGTTCCTGCGTGGCCCCTACCCGACCATGTATGTCCAGCAGCCCTGGACGATCCGGCAGTATGCCGGTTTCTCGACGGCGGAAGAATCCAACGCCTTCTACCGCCGCAACCTTGCCGCCGGCCAGAAAGGCCTTTCCATCGCCTTCGACCTCGCCACCCATCGCGGCTACGACAGCGACCATCCGCGCGTCGCCGGCGATGTCGGCATGGCGGGCGTCGCGATCGATTCCATTCTCGACATGCGCCAGCTCTTCGACGGCATACCGCTCGGAGAGATGACCGTCTCGATGACCATGAACGGCGCCGTGCTGCCGATCCTGGCGCTTTACATCGTCGCCGCCGAAGAACAGGGCGTTGCGCAGAAAGACCTCGCCGGAACCATTCAGAACGACATTCTGAAAGAGTTCATGGTGCGCAACACCTATATCTACCCGCCAAAACCCTCCATGCGGATCGTGTCGGACATCTTCTCCTACACGTCTCGCAACATGCCGAAGTTCAACTCGATCTCGATCTCCGGCTACCACATGCAGGAAGCCGGCGCGACCGCCGACCTGGAACTCGCCTATACGATCGCCGACGGCATCGAATATGTGCGTGCCGGTGTCGCCGCCGGTCTCGACATCGACAAATTCGCGCCGCGGCTCTCCTTCTTCTGGGCGATCGGCATGAATTTCTTCATGGAAGTCGCCAAGCTGCGCGCCGCGCGCCTGCTGTGGGCTGAACTCATCGAAGAGAACTTCGCGCCGAAGGACCCGCGCTCGCTGTCGCTGCGCACTCACAGCCAGACATCCGGCTGGTCCCTGACAGCGCAGGATCCTTACAACAACATCGTGCGCACGATGATCGAGGCGATGGCGGCCACCCAAGGCCATACCCAGTCGCTGCACACCAATTCCTTCGATGAGGCGTTGGCCCTGCCGACAGACCATTCGGCGCGCATCGCCCGCAACACCCAGATCATCCTGCAGAAGGAAAGCGGCACCACCCGCATCATCGACCCGTGGGGTGGCTCGGCTTATGTCGAGCGGCTGACGCATGAGCTTGCGACCCGCGCCCGCGCCCATATCGAGGAAGTGGAAAAGCTGGGCGGCATGGCAGCAGCGCTCGAAAAGGGCATTCCGAAGCTGCGCATCGAAGAAGCGGCAGCACGCACGCAGGCCCGTATCGACTCCGGCGAGCAGGTACTGGTCGGCGTGAACGCCTTCCGCCCCGAGCGCGACATCGAGGTGGACGTGCTGAAGATCGACAATGCCGAAGTGCGGGCAAGACAATTGTCGAAACTGCAGCAATTGAAAGGCACGCGCGAGGTCGCCGCTGTCGAGACAGCGCTGGATGAGCTTTCGAAGGCTGCGCAGGGCGACGGAAACCTTCTGGAATTCGCCATTCGCGCGGCTCGCGCCAAAGCGACCGTCGGCGAAATCTCGCTGGCGCTGGAAAAGGCCTTCGGGCGCCATGTTGCTTCCGTGCAGATGATTTCCGGCGTCTATCGCGCCGCGCTCGGCGAAAATCCTGAAGTCGACCGGCTACAGGAAAAGATCGCCGCCTTCGAGAAGAAGCACGGCGCCAAGCCGCGCATCTTGGTCGCCAAGCTCGGCCAAGACGGCCACGATCGCGGCCAGAAGGTGATCGGCACGGCGTTTGCAGACCTGGGCTTCGACGTGACTGTCGGCGCCATGTTCCAGACGCCGGAGGAGATCGGCAAGCTGGCGGTGGAGAACGACGTCCACATCGTCGGCGTCTCCTCGCTCGCCGCCGGTCACCTCACGTTGGTCCCAGAGCTCAAGGCGGTACTGAAGAAACTCGGCCGCGAAGACATGCTGATCGTCGCCGGCGGCGTCATCCCACCGCAGGATTTCGATGCTGTTCTGAAGGCTGGTGCCGCCGAAATCTTCCCGCCCGGCACGGTGATCCCGGAAGCGGCGGAACGGCTGGTGGATAGGCTGCTCGATTAAAACCCCGCCACGTACCCGGTCTCGGTTTTCGACGATCGGTTATTGCAGCCCGACCACTTCCCACTCGCGGCCATTGACTGCTGCCGTATCGCCAATGCTCTTGCCGAACAGGGCCAGCGCCATGGGCGAGACATGCGAGATCGAGCCCTTGGCGGGGTCGGCCTCGTCTTCGCCGACGATCTTCCATGTCACCTGTTTGCCCGCCTCGTCTTCCAACGTCACGCTCATGCCGAAACGTACGACGCCGCCATCCGGTCCGGGAACGGATAGCTCCGCGCTTTCGCGCCGGGCGTTCCAATAGCGCAGGTCACGCGAAACCAGCGCGATGCGCTCGCGGTCGCTTGCCGCTTCGGCACTGGCCAATGCCGCGCGCAGGGACGCCACTTCGGCATCGATCATCGCCAAGCCTTCGACGGTCACCAGGTTGCGATGCGGGCTGACCGGCCGCTCACCGATGCCGGCAATGGCGTTTTCGCTGTCTTCTTCGCGCGTGAAAGCTCTGCTCATAAAGAGAATTTAGGGCCAGCTAGCCAGCTTAACAAGCTTGATCACGTGGCCGGACAAGGCGAGCGCCGCGTCTCCCCGTTACAGACGCCCCAGCTAGCAAGTGCTATTTCGACATGGCACGGTTCGTGCTCGATGATCCGGAAAACAGGGAATCGTGCCAATGCTGAACAGACGCCACCTCCTCGGCCTTGCCGCCGGAGCTGCAGGGCTTGGCCTGATAATTGATCCAGCGAGGGCGGCCAAGCAGGCTACTGCCAAGCAGGTCGCGTCCAAGGCTGGCGGGATCGATCCAGCCGATTTTGGCGTGCGGCCGGGCGCTACCGATGATCAGAGCAAAGCCTTCGCCAAAATGCTGAAGACAGCCAGCGATGGCAATCAGCCAATCTTGCTGCCGCCGGGCGCTTACATCGTTTCCGAGCTCGTTTTGCCGCCACGCGTGCGGCTCTCCGGCATTCCTGGCGCTACCCGCCTGATCCATCGCGGCGGCGGGCCTTTCATTCGGGGGGAGAATGCCGATCACATCGCGTTTTCCGGCCTGATGTTCGATGGCGCCAAGCAATATCTCGGCGAGAGCGTGTCCGGCCTTCTCGACCTTCGCTCCGTGAAGGCCTTGGTGATCGACAACTGCCAGGTGAACGCCGCCTCCAAGAACGGCATTGCGCTGCAGCGCGCGGCGGGACGCATCGAGCGCTGCACGGTCACGGGTGCAGCGGAAGCCGGCATCTGGTCGGTCGATGCCGCCGGCCTTGCAATCAGCGCCAATGCCATCGACGACTGCACCAATGGCGGCATCCTGATACACCGCTGGCAGATCGGCGAAGACAGCACCATGGTCAGTGGAAATCGCATCTCCCGTATCGGCGCGCGCAATGGCGGTACTGGCCAGAACGGGAACGGCATCAATGTGTTCCGCGCCGGCGGCGTGCTTATCTCGAACAACATCGTCAGCGACTGCGCCTTTTCGGCGATCCGCGCCAATTCAGGTTCCAACGTACAGATCACAGGCAACAGCTGCCTGCGCTCCGGTGAGACGGCACTCTATTCCGAATTCGCCTTCGAAGGCGCGGTGATCGCCAACAATGTCATCGATGGTGCGGCCAACGGCATAGCGATCGTCAATTTCAACGAGGGCGGGCGCATGGCGACCTGCAGCGGCAATATCGTGCGCAATCTTTCCACCACCGGCCCGTATCCCGCGGAAGTCGGCGGTTTCGGCATAGGCATTGGCGTGGAGGCTGACACCACAGTGACCGGCAATGTGGTGGAAAACGCGCCGCAATGCGGAATGCAACTCGGCTGGGGACCGTACCTGCGCAATGTGGTGGCAACCAGCAATATCGTGCGCAAGGCCGGCATTGGCATTGCAGTGAGCGTCGTCGATGGCGCAGGGCCGACGATCATCGCTGACAATGTGCTGCAGGACGTGCTGCATGGCGCCATCATCGGCAAGCGCTGGGCGGAGCCGGTGACGGCCGACCTCGCTGAAATCGGCAATGCCGGCTACGCGCATCTCACCGTGGAGGGAAACCGGGTGAGCTAGAGCAATTCCAGCAAAAGTGTGTAACGATTTTCCGTCCGGAATTGCGTAAAAACAGAAAGTTAGAGCGTTTCCGCGAAAAACGGAAACGCTCAAGCGTCAAACCAGCGCGGCGGTCGGGCGCAGGAGGCCGACCCGGGCACCCAGGCGGCTTTCCACCGGCGGGTTGGCGAATTCGACCAGCTTAACCGCCAGTTCAGCATCGGTCTGCAGGAGCTTCGCCAGCACGGCAGCAATCATCACGCCGGCGGCGCGTTCGGCGCCATCGTCGCATTTCAGTGCAATGCCAAGCCCAAGTTCCGGCAAGGCCGCACAGAATACGCCTTCTGCGCCGACCTTGACGAAGATGCGCCCAGGTGCCGCCCGCATCAATCGTGTATCGAGGCGGTCGGTACCGGCAACCAGGAACGGCTCGGCCATACAGGCCTCGATCAACTGCTTCGCAGCCTTGGCGCGCTCTGGCCCAAGGCTGTTGCCAGTCGCCATTTTGGCGAAACCTGCCGCGAAGCTGCGCAGCGGCACCGCATAGGTCGGGATCGAACAGCCGTCGGTGCCACAATGGGAGGCGCCGTGGGCAGCGCCAGTCACCGCCTCCATTGCCTCCTTGATCATCTCCTGCATGCGGTGGTTTGCCGCCACATAGCCGCGGTGGTCGATGCTGGAATGGCAACAGGTGCAGATGAAGCCGGCGTGCTTGCCTGAGCAATTGTTGTGGAGAGGATTGGGTTCGCCGCCGGCATGGGCGAGTTGGACAGTGGCATGGTGATTGGACGGCCAGTGCGAGCCGCACTCCAAAGCGCTGGCATCGAGGCCAACCTTTGCGAGCATGGCGGCAGCGAGCTCGACATGCTCTGGCTCGCCGGAATGGGACGAACAAGCCAGTGCAAGTTCACGGTTACCGAAACCATAGGCGTCGGCCGCGCCACTCTCGACCAGTGGCAGCGCCTGGATCGCCTTGACCGCCGAACGCGGAAAAACCGGATGGGCAGTGTTGCCGATGTTCAGCACCGTCTTGCCGTCCCCATCCACCACAGCGACGGCGCCGCGATGGAGGCTTTCCACCACGGCACCGCGCAGCACCTCGACCAGAACCGGATTGGCCATGGAATCCTCGCTTCGATTTCGCCTCGAACGGGTAGCGGCTCCACGCGTCTCGTGCAACCGGCAAGCTTTTGGCCCCATGGCAAGCTCTCTGAGGCCTACCCCCGGCCATACCGAAGCCGACAGGCCGATACCAGAGACTGCAAGGCGAGAACCGCGCAAGCCTTTCGATTGAAACGGATATTTCAGTTCAGCGAACCGGATGGAGCGGTCCGCTCCTGATAAATGGCGGGGAAAACACAACCAGAGCGCTCACTCTTGACTCACCACCCGCCCCACTATGTATATACATATCTTCACTTCAAGTGGATTTCAGACCGACTCTTGGGAGGAGGAAAGCATGGCAGCGGCATCAACCGGCGTGGCCGAGCGGCGCACGATCGACCGGATTCCGGAAGGAGAGCGGCACGGTTCGCCCTTCAATCAGTTCACCTTGTGGTTCGGCGCGAACCTGCAGATCACGGCCGTGGTCGACGGTGCTTTGTCCATCGTTTTCGGCGCGGAGGCACTGACCGCGATTATCGGCCTCGCCATCGGCAATCTGCTCGGTGGCGCGGTGATGGCGCTGCATTCGGCGCAAGGTCCGCGCCTGGGCCTGCCGCAGATGATCTCCAGCCGGGCGCAGTTCGGCGTAAAGGGCGCGGCACTTCCGCTGATCCTGACCGTGTTGATGTATCTCGGCTTTGCGGCCACCGGCACGGTTCTGTCCGGCCAGGCAATCAACCTGATGTTCGGTGTGCAGGCGCCAGCCTTCGGCATGCTGGTCTTCGGTCTCATCACCGTCATCGTCGCGGTGATTGGCTACAAGCTCATCCACGTCATCGGCCGCATCGCGACGGTCGTCGGCATCCTTGGATTCGGCTATCTCGCTGTACAGCTCTTCTCGCAATACAATGTGGCCGAGGCCTTCGGGCAGAAGCCTTTCAGCTTTGCCACCTTCCTGCTCACTGTCGCGCTCGCTGCAGGCTGGCAGATGACTTTCGCACCCTATGTCGCTGATTATTCACGCTATCTGCCGACAGCAACGCCGGCGAGCACGACGTTCTGGTCGACGCTTCTCGGCTCGGCGATCGGCGCACAGATCGCCATGAGTTTCGGCGTCATCGTGGCCGCTCTCGGCGGCAAATTCCTGCAGAATCAGGTCGGTTTCATGGGCGACCTCGCCGGTGCCGGCCTAGCGGCGCTGCTGACCTATATCGTCATCGTCACCAACAAGCTCACCGTGAACTGCCTGAATGCCTATGGCGGCTCGATGACGATGCTGACCACGGTCAGCGCCTTCACCCGGCAGGATCGCATTTCGCAGGCGACGCGCATTGCCTACATCGTTGCCTTCGTGGCGATGTCGGTGGCGATCGCCATCTTCGCCAGCTCGAACTTCCTGTCGGCGTTCAAGAACTTCGTGCTGCTGCTGCTCGCCGTCTTCGTACCGTGGAGCGCCATCAACCTGGTCGACTACTACCTGATCTCGAAAGAGAAGGTCGATATTCCGGCGCTATATGACGCGTCAGGTCGTTACGGTGCCTACAATTGGGTGGCACTCGGCTGCTATCTCTTTGGCGTGGTGGTGCAGATCCCGTTTCTGAACCAGGCGCTCTATGAAGGGCCGATCGCGGTGATGCTGGGCGGTGCCGACATCTCCTGGATCGTCGCCCTGGTGGCGACTTCGGCGGTCTACTATTTCCTGGCACGCGGCAATGCCAGCGTGCCCCAGACCATGATCCTACCCGAGGATGCGCCTGCCCGGGTATGATCCGGCATTCGAATATCGATACAAACAGAGAGGCCGCCGTTTCAGCGAAACGGCGGCCTCTCTGTTGTCTGACACCATCGCCAATGGAAAAGCGCCACGCGCTTTCCGGGAATTGCTCAGCGGATGCGGTCGAGGATCGAGACGTAATTGGCGACGGCGGCGCCACCCATGTTGAAGATTCCGCCGAGTTTGGCGTCCTTCACCTGGATGCCGCCAGCCTCGCCGACAAGCTGCATGGCGGTCAGCACATGCATCGACACGCCGGTGGCACCGATCGGATGGCCCTTGGCCTTGAGACCACCTGAAGGGTTGATCGGCAGCTTGCCATCCTTGGCGGTGAAACCATCGAGCGCCAGCTTTGCGCCCTCGCCCGGCTTGGCCAGGCCCATCGCCTCGTATTCGATCAGTTCGGCGATGGTGAAGCAGTCATGCGTCTCGACGAAGGAGAGATCGCCGAGCGTAACCCCCGCCTTTTTCAGAGCACGCTCCCAGGCCTTCTCGCAGCCTTCGAAGGCAAGGATGTCGCGCTTCGACATCGGCAGGAAATCCTGCACATGCTCATTGGCACGGAAGGTGATGGCACGGCGCATCCTGAGCGCTGTGTCGGTATCGGCGAGCACCAGGGCAGCAGCACCGTCCGAAACCAGAGAGCAATCGGTGCGCTTCAACGGGCCGGCAACGAACGGATTCTTCTCGCTTTCCTGGCGGCAGAAATCGAAGCCGAAATCCTTGCGCATCTGCGCATACGGGTTGTCGACGCCATTCTTGTGGTTTTTGGCCGCGATCATGGCCAACGCATCGGACTGATCGCCATAGCGCTGGAAGTAGGCCTGGGCGATCTTGCCGAAAACGCCGGCAAAGCCGGCCGGCGTGTCGCCATCTTCCGGCAGGTAGGAAGCCTTGAGCAGGTTCTTGCCGATCTCGGGACCAGGCGTCGTCGTCATCTGTTCGGCACCAACCACCAGAACGATACGGGCAGCATTGGCGTCGATTGCGCGGATACCCTGGCGAACCGCCGCCGAGCCAGTGGCGCAGGCATTCTCGACACGGGTGGCAGACTTGAAGCGCAACCGGTCATCGGCCTGGAGAACGAGGCTGGCGGTAAAGTCCTGAGCCGAGAAACCAGCATTGAAATGGCCAAGCACGATTTCGTCGACATCGTCTGGTCCGATGCCAGCATGCTCGAGTGCCTCCGAAGCAACCTTGGTGATCATGCCTTCGAGCGTCTCGCCCTCCAGCTTGCCGAAGCGCGAATGCGCCCAACCGACAATGCTTGCCGTCATGGGAGTTTCTCCAGATTGGCCTTGCCTTTCCTAGCACATTAGGCCCGGCACGGTAACTGTTCAATCCTGAACATATAGGCCAGTCACGAAGAGTTGCGAGGGTCGCCTTGCGGAAGAGCAGTCCCCTCGCCTCGCGTCGCAATGACCAAAATACATGGCGGGATTTTTATTGATTGATGAGTCAATAAAAAATACCTTGCCTAACGGGAGAAGCTGAAATGCCGAAAATCGGAATGGAACCGCTGCGCCGCAAGGCACTGATCGACGCCACGATCGCTGCGATCGGCGAGCGTGGGTCCCTCAACGTCACCATGTCGGAAATCGCTGACCGTGCCGGCGTGTCCTCCGCACTTGCCCATCACTATTTCGGACCGAAGGAGGAGCTGCTGCTGGCCACGATGCGACAGCTGTTGACCGATCTCGGCGCCGATACGATCGCGGCGCTCAACAAGGCCGGCACGCCACGCGAACGGCTGTCGGCAATTGTCGGCGTGAACTTCAACGCCGGCCAGTTCCGCGAGGAGACCGTGCATGCCTGGCTTGCCTTCTATGTCGAGGCGCAAAACTCGCTCTCGCTGAGACGGCTGCTGCGCATCTATGCGCGCCGGCTGCATTCCAACCTGATGAGCGGGCTTTTGCCGCTGGTGCCACGCGAGGAGGCCGCGCGCATGGCCGAAGCGATCGCCGCCATGATCGACGGGCTCTACATCCGCCGCGCGCTGCGCGATGGACTACCAAACCCCCTCAGCGCCGGTGCGCTGGTGGAAGACTATATCGACGCCAAGCTGGCACAGGTTCGATGACAAAAGCGCCCAACATCCTGATCATCATGGTCGATCAGCTCACCGGAACATTGTTTCCGGACGGGCCGGCGGACTTCCTGCATGCGCCGAACCTGAAGGCGCTTGCCGCACGCTCAGCGCGATTCCGCAACAACTACACCGCCTCACCTCTGTGTGCGCCGGGACGTGCAGCCTTCATGAGCGGGCAACTGCCCTCGCGTAACGGCGTCTACGACAATGCCGCCGAATTCCCCTCCTCCATCCCGACCTTCGCGCACCATCTGCGTGCCGCCGGCTATCACACCGTGCTGTCGGGCAAGATGCATTTCGTCGGACCGGACCAGTTGCACGGCTTCGAGGAGCGGCTGACCACCGACATCTACCCGGCCGATTTCGGCTGGACGCCGGATTACCGCAAGCCCGGCGAGCGCATCGACTGGTGGTACCACAATCTGGGCTCGGTGACCGGCGCAGGCGTCGCCGAGATCACCAACCAGATGGAGTATGACGACGAAGTCGCCTTCCACGCTCAGCAGAAACTCTATGATTTCGCCCGGATATCGGACAACGCGCAGCGCCGCCCCTGGTGCCTGACCGTCTCCTTCACACACCCACACGATCCTTATGTCGCACGGCGCCAATATTGGGACCTCTATGAGGACTGTCCGGCGCTCGAACTCGAAACAGGCTTCATCCCGTACGACAAGCAAGACCCGCATTCGCAGCGGCTCTACAAAGCCAGCGACTACGACAGCTTTTCGATCACGCCCGAACATATCCGCCGCGCCCGGCAAGGCTACTTCGCCAACATCTCCTATCTCGACGACAAGGTCGGCGAACTGCTCTCCGTGCTCGATCGCACGCGCATGGCCGACGACACCCTTGTCGTCTTCGCATCCGACCACGGCGACATGCTTGGCGAACGCGGCCTGTGGTTCAAGATGTGTTTCTACGAAGGCTCGGCGCGCGTGCCTTTGATGATCGCAGGCAAGGGTATCCACCCTGCCCGCGTCGACACTCCGGTTTCGAACCTCGACCTTTGCCCAACGCTTTGCGACCTCGCCGGCATCGACATCAGCGCAATCCTGCCCTGGACCGACGGACAGTCGCTGGTGCCGCTGCTGCAGGGCGGCGAGCGCAGCGAGCCAGTGCTGATGGAATACGCCGCTGAGGGCTCCTATGCGCCGATGGTGGCGATCCGCGAAGGCCGCTACAAATTCGTGCATTGCGAGATCGATCCGCCGCAACTGTTCGACCTAGAACAGGATCCGCAAGAACGCGTCAATCTGGCCAGCGCCCCCAGCCATGCAGCGGTCGCGGCAGCACTCATGGAAAAGGTACGGTTGCGCTGGGACATGGGCGCATTCGACGCTGCCGTGCGTGAAAGCCAGGCAAGGCGCTGGGTGATCTACCCGGCACTGCGCAACGGCGCCTACTACCCGTGGGAATTCCAGCCCCTGCAGAAGGCCTCGGAGCGCTACATGCGCAACCACATGAATCTCGACACGCTCGAGGCCGACAAGCGCTTCCCAAGGGGTGAGTGATGATTGAGCCCCCTATCCCGTCTCTCGACCACATCCAGCGCGCCTATGCCGAAACGGCAAAGGCGACACAGAGGACGCCGCTGCTGGAATCGGCGGCACTCGCCCACCAGACCGGTGCGGCGCGCGTCTTCGTCAAACCGGAATCGCTGCAATGGGCAGGCTCCTTCAAGGTGCGTGGTGCTTACTGGCGGTTGAAGCAGCTGTCGCCCGCAGAAGCCAGGAAAGGCGTCGTCGCCTATTCCTCCGGCAATTTTGCACAAGGGCTGGCAGCAGCTGGCCAAGCACTTGGCATTCCCGTGACCATCGTCATGCCGATCGATGCCCCGGTAGCCAAACGCGAAGCGACTGCTGGCTATGGAGCGCGTGTAGTCCTGACGGATCATGGCGACCGCGCCCGAGAGGAAGTGGCGGCGGCAAAGGCCCGCGAGATCGCCGCGACAGAGGGCCTGGCACTGTTGCACCCCTTCGATGATCCTGAGATCGTCGCCGGGCAGGCTGGCGCGGGACTGGAAGTGCTCGATCAGTTGGCTGCCCGTGGCGCTGCAGCCGATCTTCTTTTTTGCCAGGTCGGAGGCGGTGGCCTGATCGGAGGCATCTCTCTCGCCTTCCACTATCTCTCGCCTCGAACCCGGATACTTGCCGTGGAGCCGGAGGGCTTCAACGGCATGGGCTCGTCGCTCGCGCAGGGTGGGATCGAAACAATGCCGCTCGGCCCAAGCTCGATCTGCGACGGGCTGATGGCGCGGGCACCTGGCATCGCCCCCTTTGCTGCGCTGAAGACGGCGGGAGCTGAAGGCATCACGGTGAACGACGCTGCCGTGCGGCGGGCAATGAAGATCGCTTTCGAGCGGTTGAAACTGGTGCTTGAGCCTTCAGGCGCGGCATCGCTGGCAGCTCTGGTCGATAGCGGCATAGATGTCGCAGGCAAGACCGTGCTCGTAATTGCAACTGGCGGCAACATCTCGCTCGCCGATTTCATGGCGCATATGGAAAATGCTTGAAGCGGATTTCGTCATCATCGGCTCCGGCTCGGCCGGTTCGGCCATGGCCTACCGCCTGTCGGAGGACGGCAAGCATTCGGTGATCGTCATCGAGTATGGCGGCTCCGATGCCGGCCCGCTCATCCAGATGCCATCGGCGCTGTCGATCCCCCTCAACATGCCGCTCTACGACTGGGGTTTCACCTCTGAGCCGGAGCCACATCTCGGCGGGCGTATCCTCGCCACGCCGCGCGGCAAGGTGATCGGCGGCTCGTCCTCAATCAACGGCATGGTCTATGTCCGCGGTCATGCCCGCGACTTCGACCATTGGTCTGAACAAGGCGCATCCGGCTGGAGTTACGCCGACGTGCTGCCCTACTTCAAGCGTATGGAGGACAGCCATGGGGGGGAGGATGGCTGGCGCGGCAAGGGTGGTCCGCTGCATGTGCAGCGCGGCGCCCGCACGAACCCGCTCTATGCCGCCTTCATCGAAGCTGGACGCCAAGCCGGCTTCGAACTGACCGACGATTACAACGGCGCCAAGCAGGAAGGCTTTGGGCCGATGGAGCAGACCATCCGCAACGGCCAGCGCTGGTCGGCGGCGAATGCCTATCTGAAGCCGGCGCTGAAGCGGCAAAATGTGAGTCTCGTCAAAGGCTTCGCGCGGCGTGTGCTCATCGAGAATCAACGTGCCGTCGGTGTCGAAATCGAAGCTCGCAAACAGATTCAGGTCGTTAAAGCGCGGCGTGAGGTGATCGTCGCGGCATCCTCCATCAATTCGCCCAAGATCCTGATGCTGTCCGGCATCGGCCCTGCGCGACACCTGGCCGAACACGGCATTCCGGTCGTCGCCGATCGACCCGGCGTCGGCCAGAACCTGCAGGACCACATGGAGCTCTATATCCAGCAGGAAGCGACCCAGCCGATCACGCTGAACTCGATCCTCAACCCTTTCTCCAAGGCGCTGATCGGGGCGCGGTGGCTGTTCTTCAAAAGTGGTCTGGGCGCCACCAACCACTTCGAAGCCGCAGCCTTCGTACGCTCGGCGCCGGGTGTCGATTATCCCGACATCCAGTATCATTTCATCCCGGCGGCTGTGCGTTATGACGGCAAGGCGGTCGCGAAGTCGCACGGCTTCCAGGCGCATGTCGGGCCGATGCGGTCGAAGTCGCGCGGGTCCATCACGCTGCGCTCGCATGATCCCAATGCCAAGCCGATGATCCGCTTCAATTACATGTCGCATGCCGACGACTGGCGGGACTTTCGCCACTGCATCCGTCTTACCCGCGAGATCTTCGGACAGGCTGCCTTCGATCCGTTCCGCGGCCAGGAAATCTCGCCCGGCAGCCATGTGCAGAGCGACGATGAACTGGATGCCTTCATCCGCGCGCATGCCGAGAGCGCCTATCATCCCTGCGGCACCTGCCGGATCGGCCGTACCGATGATCTCCATGCCGTGGTCGATCCGGAGTGCCGGGTGATCGGTGTCGACGGTCTGCGTGTCGCCGATTCCTCGATTTTTCCGCGCGTCACCAACGGCAATCTCAACGCGCCGTCGATCATGACCGGTGAGAAAACCGCCGACCATATTCTCGGCCGCACACCGCTCGCACCCTCGAACCAGGAACCCTGGATCAATCCGCGCTGGCAGGTCTCGGACAGATAGAGCATCATTGGCCGTCGCATCCGGCGGGCCACAAAATTCGGAGCATCCCATGCGCGCGCAGCCCAAGGCATCGCACTACATCAACGGCCGCTTCGTCGACGACGAACAGGGCGCGCCGCTGCCGGTGATCTATCCGGCGACCGGCGAAACGATCGCCACGCTGCATTCGGCAACGCCCAACATCGTCGAACTGGCCATCGAGGCAGCACGCGCCGCGCAACCGGCCTGGGCCAGACTGAAGCCAGTGGAGCGCGGTCGCATCCTGCGCCGTGCTGCCGACATCCTGCGCGCCCGCAACGCCGAGCTTGCCCGCATCGAAACGCTGGATACCGGCAAGGCAATCCAGGAGACGTTGGTGGCCGATCCAGCGTCTGCTGCGGACGCGGTGGAATATTTCGGCGGCGCGGTAGCGAGCTACACCGGCGACTATGTCGATCTCGGCGGTCCCTTCGCATACACGCGGCGCGAGGCGCTCGGCGTCTGCGTCGGCATCGGCGCCTGGAACTATCCGATCCAGGGTGCGGGTTGGAAATCTGCCCCGGCGCTAGCCATGGGCAATGCCATGGTCTTCAAGCCGTCGGAGAACACGCCGCTCTCCGCCCTGGCACTTGCCGAAATCTACACGGAAGCCGGCTTGCCGGACGGATTGTTCAACGTCGTGCAAGGTTACGGCGATGTCGGCGGCGCGCTGGCTTCGCACGAGGTGGTCGCCAAGGTCTCGCTGACCGGCTCGGTGCCGACCGGCAAGAAGGTGCTGGCACTGACCGGTTCCCTGATGAAACACGCCACGATGGAACTCGGCGGCAAGTCGCCGCTGATCGTTTTCGACGATGCTGATCTCGAGAACGCCATCGGCGGCGCCATGCTCGGCAATTTCTATTCGACAGGCCAGGTCTGCTCCAACGGCACCCGCGTGTTCGTGCAGAAAGGTCTGCATGACCGTTTCGTCGAACGGCTGACGGAGCGCACCAAGGCAATCCGCATCGGCGACCCGCTCGATCCCGAAACGCAGATGGGCCCATTGATCAACAAGACACAGCACGACAAGGTGGTGTCCTATATCGGCGTCGGCAAGGCCGAGGGCGCGTCGCTCCATTACGGCGGCGGCGAGCCGAAGCTGCAGGGTTTCGAAAACGGCTTCTTCATCGAACCGACCATCTTCACCAATGTCACGGATCAGATGCGCATCGCGCGCGAGGAGATCTTCGGGCCCGTGATGAGCGTGCTGTCCTTCACCGACGAAGACGAAGTGATCGACCGCGCCAACGATACCGAATTCGGCCTCTCGGCCGGCATCTTCACCCGCGACCTGCCGCGCGCGCATCGCGTGATCGCGGAATTGCAGGCAGGCACCTGCTGGATCAACAACTATAACCTGTCGCCGGTAGAGATGCCGTTCGGCGGCTTCAAGCAGTCGGGCATCGGCCGCGAGAACTCGCTGTCAGCACTGGCGCTCTACTCGCAGGAGAAGTCGGTCTATGTGGAAACAGGTGACGTGGCGAGCCCGTACTAGGCCGGCCTCCCCTTCCCTGTTTCTTCCGTCTTGTCGAGATATTGCGTGAGTGCAGTGACAAGATGATAGAAGATGCTTGCCGGCACTTCCGTGGCCTGTGAGCGGCCACGTTCATCGATGCGGTCAATCCACAGGCCGACCGGCGCCGGATCGATGTGCCAGCGGAACAGACGCCCGACACGGGCTTCGATCTCCGGTTTCAGATCCGGCCCCCCCGTGCCGTCCAACGCGATCGCCGCCTTGATCGCCTCGGTCTGCGGCCAGCTGCGAGAAACGCCGTCGAGCGGCAAGCCATCGCGCGAGACGGCACCGTAAGCCAGCCCCGTGGCACGGTTCAAACCATTGGCGATGGCCGAGGCGTAGAGCTTGCGCGCATAGCCGGCGAGATCGGCCTGGCCGCTGCGCTCGGCAAAATTGACCAGCAGCGAAGCCCATTCGAAATGATGACCGGGCTCGGTCCATTCGCCGCGCTCACCCAACGCCGGTTTCCACTCGTCATCGAAATACTCGCCGAGCGTCCAGCTTTCGCGGTCGAAGAAATGGCTGCGGAAGAGGTCTACCAGCCTCGCAGAGCGGCGCAGATAGGTGCGGTCTCCGGTGGCCAAATGCCAGGCCAGGAACGCCTCCAGCAGATGCATATGCGGGTTGGAACGACGCTCTCCCTTGCCGCCCGATATCTCCAGGAATCCGGTCAGGCGTTCGTCTTCCAGGTGTGCATCGAGGAAAGAAAATGTCTCCTGCCCCAAACGCAACGCGTCCGGGTTGCCGCACATATGCGCATGCGCCAGCGCCAGCAGGACGCAGGAATGATCATATGCATCCTCAGCCGGATCGGCGACAGTGCCGTCGACATTCATCGTGCGCACCCAGCCGCCTTTGTCGGTGCGGCCATGACGCGCTATGAAATCGATGCCGTGCGCGATCAACCGATCGGCCGGCCCATCCCAGCCACGCACCTTGGCCACCGCGAAGGCATAGACCTGGCGAGCCATTGTGCGCATGCGCTTCGGCTTCATCAGCGGAGACGCGTCGAAACCCAATGCTTCGTGAAAACCGCCATGGCGATCATCCACGCCGACGGTCGACCACAACGGCATGGTTTCCTCGAACAGCCAATGGCGCACACGCTTGCGCCAGGAGCCATTCTCGATGACGCGATCATGCGCCGGCGTGAACTTGGTTTCCAGGCGCCCGCTTTTCTCCAACTGCTCGACCACCTTGCGCACATTCTGGCTGTGGCTCACGGGCGCGACAAAGGTGGCGTCGACGGTCGAGACGATGGCGATGTCCTTCAGGCCTACTGCCGAGAGCAAGCGACCCTGGCTGCGGATGTAGGAATTCTGGCAGTCGATGGCGACGACGTCGCCAATGACGACATTGCCATCCTTGTCGGCGGGGCCGACGTCGAGCAACGACTGCCACGAACCGAGATCGTTCCAGCGGAAGCCGGCCGGAACCATGGCGATGTCGCTCGCCCGCTCCATGATGGCATAGTCGATCGAAATCGAAGGAATGGCTTCGTAGAGATCCTGCGCCATGTAGAGGCCGGACACGTCGCTGGTCGCTGCCTTGAAGGCAGTCTCAGTGGCCTGCCAGATCTCCGGTCGAAACGACAGGAAGGCATCCCGCATGGCGCTGGCACGAAACAGGAAGATGCCGGCATTCCAGTAGAAATTGCCTGCCGCGAGATAGGTTTCGGCCGTGGCAAGATCTGGTTTTTCAACGAAACGCGAGACGTCGAACACGCCACCCTGCTCCGTTCCGACTTCGATATAGCCATAGCCTGTTTCGGGCTGGGTCGGTTTTACGCCGAATACGACCAGCCTGCCGGCTCGGGCAGCCGGAACACCGGCTTCCACGGTCTGCCAGAACTGCTCCGTGGTCGAAATCTCGTGATCGGACGGCACCACCAGCATCAGCGCATCGTCGAATTCGGCAAGCGTACGCAACGTTGCCAATGCCACGGCGGCGGCTGTGTTGCGGCCAACAGGCTCGAACAATGCGCCACCACCACGAAGATCGATGCCGGCCAGGTCGGCGCTGACTCGCTCGGCATGACGCTCTGAGGCGATCAGGAAGACCGGCGTCTCCCCTCCAACGCGCGCGGTCAGCCGCTGCAGCGTCTTGACCAGCATCGAGCCGTCACCCGACAGGTCATGGAACTGCTTGGGATTGTCCTCGCGCGATAGCGGCCACAGCCGCGAACCAACGCCGCCGCTCATCACAAAACCGACGATGCGCTCGTTCATACCGCCCCACGCACTGTATTCAAAACGTCTGATTATAAGGCCCGACATCCGGGCTGCGCCGCAGCACGGCATCGACACCTTCGAACATCTGCCGCCGCCGCTCGGCGGAAACCGGGCTTTCCACCACCACGACCAGCTCCGGCTTGTTCGACGAGGCTCTTACCAGCCCCCAGGTGCCATCCTCGGCCACCACACGCACACCGTTGACGGTCACGAGGTCAACAATCTTCTGACCGGCAAAGACCTCGCCGCGCTGCTTCAGCACCTGGAAATCGGCAACGACGCGCTCGACGACGCCATATTTCTTGTCGTCGTCGCAATGCGGCGACATGGTCGGCGTGCCAAAGGTCAGCGGCAGGTCGCGATAGAGATCGGCCATCGACGTTTCGGGATTGCGGTCGAGCATGCGGCAGACGGCGATCGCCGTGACAAGCCCATCGTCGTAGCCGCGCCCGATAGGCGGGTTGAAAAAGAAATGCCCCGACTTCTCGAAGCCGGCGATAGCACCTAGCTCGGCAACCCGGCGCTTGATGTAGGAATGGCCGGTCTTCCAATAGTCTGTCTTTGCATCGTTGGCACGCAGCACGTCATCGGTGTTGAACAGACCGGTTGATTTCACGTCGACAACAAAAGTCGACCCGGAATGCTGGCTGGAAATGTCGCGAGCGAGCATCACGCCAACCTTGTCGGCGAAGATTTCGTTGCCCTCATTGTCGACCACGCCGCAGCGGTCGCCGTCGCCATCAAACCCCAGGCCGACATCGGCGCCGGTCTCCAGCACCTTGTCGCGGATGGCGTGCAGCATCTTCATGTCTTCGGGGTTGGGATTGTAGCGCGGGAAGGTATGGTCGAGTTCCACGTCGAGCGGGATCACTTCGCAGCCGATGCGCTCCAGCACTTCAGGCGCGAAGGCGCCTGCGGTGCCGTTGCCGCAGGCAGCCACCACCTTCAATTTTCGGGAAATGGTCCCGCTGGCGACTAGGTCGTCGACATAAGTTTGCCGAAAGTCCGGAACGAACTCATAGCTGCCACCACCGGTGAGATCGAAATCCCCACCGAGCACGATGTCTCTCAGCGACGCCATCTCTTCAGGACCAAAGGTCAGCGGCCGCTGCGCGCCCATTTTCACGCCCGTCCAGCCGTTCTCGTTGTGTGAAGCGGTGACCATGGCGACGGACGGAACGTCGAGCGCGAACTGGGCGAAATAAGCCATCGGCGACAGCGCCAGGCCGATATCCTTGACCTTGGCGCCGGTGGCCATCAACCCGGAAACCAGCGCCAGCTTGATCGAGAGCGAATAGGATCGGAAATCATGGCCGGTGACGATACCGGGACCAACGCCCAGACGACGAATCAGCGTCCCCAGCCCCATTCCCAGCGCCTGAACACCGACGAGGTTCAGTTCGGGCGGCTGTGCAGAAGCCGGATGACCAAACCACCAGCGCGCATCATATTCGCGGAAACCGGACGGCTTGACGAGCGCCGCGGTCTCGAAAGCGAAAGTATTGGGCTTGGCTTCGGCGACGATCTTGAAGGTCAAGACAACGGAACTCCTATAAGGCCGAGGCCTGTTTGCAGCGACAATAAACGTTCCGGATCGCCGTTACGCGCAGCGGTTTTAGCACATCTGCCTAACAGGAACCTATCCAAGCGAGCCATGCGCCGACAAAGCTAACGAAATGCGACCGGAACAGCGCCATACCCGCTTGCAGGAACGGGACGCGGCAGCTATAAGCCCGCCGTCTGGTCACGGAGTGTAGCGCAGCCTGGTAGCGCACATCGTTCGGGACGATGGGGTCGCAGGTTCGAATCCTGCCACTCCGACCAGAAAAATCAAATACTTAACAGCACCTCCCGGTTTCACGGCAATGAATACGGCAACGATTGGCCCTTTTCATAGACGAATCCTCTCTGCCCTACCCGTTGTGAACGCGTCACCCACGTCGCCCTGATGATCGGGGTGATGGTGGCCGTAGGTCTTTTCCAAGGTCTCTTTTGTCATGCCGCGGTAGCCTGCAGCCTGCCACATATCGACGCCGCCCTGCATGAACCACGTTGCTGCGGTATGGCGCATTGTGTGACGCACAACGCCCTTGGCATTGTCTCCTAATGTGTCGTTCACCAGATTGCGGAAGGCCCGCTTAGGATCGGCCGGCCCACCCTGATATTCGACAACGCATTTGGCGCCCAGGCGATGCCAGCGGCGCATGTGAGCAAGCAGCCGAGGCGGAAGCCGAGCGGCGTGCCTGCTTGTTGGCGGCAACTTGCTCGTCCTCGGCAGTAAACACCGGCATCCAGATCAATAAAGGGCCTGCCCTTCTTTCGTTAAAAGCAAGCCTGCCAGACGCGAGCAGATCGACTGCCGGTGTACAGTGCCGTTATCAGGAAGCGCACTACGTGCAACGTTCTTCTTGGTCGGTACGCCGCGCTGCACCTAACCCTTGCGATAAGCCGCCCAAATTAACTTGGCCATCAAATCGCGATCGAGGTGATTGGTTCTTGCTGGCCCCGGTAAAAGCTCACCATTTTTCATAATCGGAGATCGGGTAGGTGCCGATCCAGCTCCCTTTGGAAGGGTGAAGTGGGGCTTCGGAATCAACTGTCGCTTTCATGCGGGCAGTGTAGACTGCCGTGGACAGGTCGCCCAAAGCCCCTTTCCGTCCTTCCCCAACCTGCTATCGTGGCGTTGATTAGGGCGACGAGTTTACATTCCTCGATACTGAGTTGGGTACGTGAATTTCAAAGACGCCATCGTCGACTGCGTCACGGCGAAGTAAATGCTCGCAGATGCCACAAGAGCGAGAGCAATCGCAAACCAATGTCGGCGCAGTGTTTCCATCTGCATGCGATAATCGAAGCGAAACGCGAGCACACTGTAAATCAAAAGATGCAGCGGCAAGAAAAATCTCGTTTCGACTGCGCCGGGCAAAATGGCCGCCACGGGCAAAAGAAAATACGCTATCCAAAAAAATAGCTTTGTTTTGCCTGCGTGACGATCAGAATTCATCTTTGCTGTGGGAGCTAACAATACCAGCACCGCTCCAAACAAAACGAGAAAATTCAAAACAGACAATGCGCCTTTTTTTGATGAAAGGGTGCGTGTGTACACCATGCCGTCTCTCACATCGAGACCATTGATTAGGTGTCTTCCAACTATGCCAATAATATCGATAGGATTATTCAGCGCCAGTATGATATATTCAGACACCTTAAATGATGAAGCATTGATGCTTTGTTCTTGAAAGAACTTTTCACCGGCCGGATCCAGATAATACAATGAGGCCCCAGGAAGACCTTCGTCAACTGAAGTCTCATATCGTTGAAGGGTGATGCCCCAGACTAGTTGCTTGGCAAAGAGCGATGAACCGCCACCAATATCAGTGCCTACGAATGGACTGAGCGTGTCCGTTCGCTTCTTGTTGATGATGATCTGCGGCACAGCAGCGATTGCTGCGCCCATCAAGAAAACAGTAGTCAGAGCAAGCCAATTGCCAAAGATTGTCTTCTTCCGGCGTCCAGCCACAAAAAGTATGCCGATAAGAAACGCAAACGAAAAAGCGTAGATCGTTCGGGTATTATATGCGCCATAGGCAAGAAAGCCTGACAACAATACCAGAAATATCTGTCGTGCGCGAGAGGCACCGATCGAGCGCAACAAACACCAAGCAGCGCTAACCAAAAGAGCAACGGCCGGCAGGTCTGTCAGTGGGTAGAGCAGCAACCCCGGGAAAAGGCAGCAGAAAAGTACCGGCGCGAGAAGTCTTCGCGAGAAACTGACGCATCCACCAAAAAGCGTAACAAAAACATCGGGGAGAAGCACAGCGAAGAAAAGTGCATAGGCTATGGATGACCCCAAACGGAATGGGAGCAAGCCCAAGATCGGAAATGTGTCGCAAATAATCTTAGTCGGAAAAAAAAGGAACGCGGAGAAGTAACCGCGGTACGTCGCTGGAAAATCGAGCAATTGGCCAGCGAGAAGCCAATACTGATCGGAATCATAATAAAATATGCTTATATCGAAGGCTTGGTGGACACAAAAGAAAAGCGTTGCGGTAACAAGAAAGGCCGCACTTTTTTGGTGGCGCTCTAGTGAATAGGAGACGTAAGACATTTCTTGATTTAGCAGTTGGCTAGCTTCTAGCGATTTACCAGTCTGCGAGCAATCATTTCGGACAAACCAGCCTCGCTGGCTGTACAATGCGATTCAATTGCGATCAAGTTCTGCGACATGGTGACGGACAGAGTGCAGTATCTGCCGACGACCTCAAATCTAGAAGAATGAAAATGGCCCAGCCGACCTATTCACTGATCATCCCCGTTTACGGGAACGAAGAAAACATTTCCTCGCTGCTCACAGCCTTAGAGAATATTTCGAAAAATATTGATGAACCTTGGGAGGTCATATTTGTAGTCGACGGATCTCCAGACGCGTCGGGCGAATTGCTTCTTCAAGCTCGGTCAAGCTTGACGCTACAGACACAGGTCATTTTCCACTCCCGAAATTTTGGCTCATTCGTGGCAATTCGCACCGGGCTTCAGCATGCCCGCGGGCGTTTCTTTGCTGTCATGGCTGCTGATCTCCAGGAGCCACCCGAATTGATGTTGACGTTCTTCCAAATATTGAAATCTGGAGAAGTCGACATCGTCGTAGGACAGCGTAAGGAGCGCAATGATGCTCCGATCAGGGACGCCTGTTCGCGCATCTTCTGGGGAGTTTTCCGTCGCCTAGTCATGCGAGACTTCCCGCGCGGAGGTGTCGATGTATTCGGCTGCAACGAAGATGCCCGCACCGCACTGCTAAGGATAACCGAACCAAACAGCAGTTTAGTAGCACAGCTTTTTTGGATTGGATTTCGCCGCCGCTTTGTACCCTATTCTCGTATGCCGCGTGAATCCGGGACCAGCAAATGGAGCGCCCAAGCTCGATTCCGCTACATGATGGATTCGATTTTGTCGTTCTCCGATCTGCCGATTCTGCTCGTATTGTGGCTTGGTTTGATTGGAACGCTAATCAGCACCATTTTGGGTACGATTGTAGCACTCGGCCGATTGTTAGGAGCAATAGAGGTCGAAGGTTATGCGACCATCGTCCTTCTGATCTGCTTCTTCGGATCAATGACCCTAGTCGTGAACGGTATTCTCGGGTGTTATATCTGGCGTACTTTTGAAAACACGAAACAGCGGCCTCTGGGTATCGTAAGCCGAATTTATGCAAATTAGCCCGCGCCGCTCGAGGTTGAGACTATGCTTTCGCTTGATAAGTGGGCTGGTGAGGCAAGTCGCTTTGCCATCGCAGGCCTGTTCAACACCGCCTTCACTCTCATCTTGTATCAGCTTCTTGTCCTCGCTATCACCCCGGAACTCGGATACGCGATCGCTTGGATCACTGGTTTTCTTCTGGTCGTTACTCTCTACCCAACGGCTATTTTTCGGGCGACTGAGGTCAATGCAACAGGTTACGCAACAGTCGCGTTAATCTATGTAATCGCGTTCGGCCTGGGCGTCACACTCACTCATATGCTGTCGGCGTATCCACGGCTTGCTATCTTCGGCGTTATCCCAATAACGAGCGCATTCACCTATTTGGCAATGCGGTTCGCCCTGTCCCGATATCGGCGACCCTGAAATGAGCAGGCTCGGCGTCCGGTCAACACAAGAAGAACATAGCGCCGGTCTGGCCGCGCGACGAGCCTAGAACGCAAAAAGTCCGCCCCGGCGAACCAGAGCGGGCGTTACCTGAGATGCGCCAGCCAACGGACAGGCGCGGCGTGCGCGTAACGGCACTATTTGGCGGGAAAAAAGGCTCAACGAATAAGGCCAGCTGCCGGTGAGGGCAACGGGGCTGGAAGGTAGGTTATGGAATAACTAGGTGCTGAAATGGTAGGCAATAGACGCTAGTTAAACTTCACGCCGAGCGCGGCAAGAATCCACTTGACGTTGGCGACCATCGCGCCGAGGCCAATCCAAAGTATGATGATGACCCACTTGCACCGCGCCGCCAAGAATGAGGCGTGCATTTCATCAACCTTGGCCTTCATGTCCCCCATCTGCGTTTCAAGGCGCGCCAGGCGCTCGTTTTCGGCCGCCGTCATTTGCGGCCTCGCATGGCGGACGCGACTAGCTGAAGTCCGGCGACGCCGCCAACATAAAAAAATATTCTGAAACACGATATCTGCGTATTCTTTGAGTTGGGGCGGCAGTGCGGCAACATCCGGCAATGCGCCATTTGAAAGGCTGTCTGCCATTCCCCACCCGTACCAGACGGCGGGAAGGATGGCAGCGATCAGCCATGGATTCTCCTTTCATGTATACTAGTTGTCTTGTCCCCGTTCGGGGGCAGTGTTATGGGCCTGACGCGTTAGCGTGCGACGGATCACTCCTAACTCGATCACAAGCCGCACGTCGGGTACGCCGAGGGCGGAACACCAATGAACGAAACACGAAGCAAGCCTATTTCTGCCGGCGATATGGTTTCCGGGCTTGTCACGTTTGGATTTTACTCGGGTACGTGGCGGCTTTAGCGCGACATTCGAACGGCCATTTCGAGGCTTACGTCGGACCCATTGTCGATAACGCCCGTCAAAACATCGCCGACGGCATTTGCTCTTCTGCGGGCTTATGCACGCGCGATGCGTTTCAGACGGCTCAAACGGTAGCGGACGCCCGCTGACATAAAACGCTCACTTAGTTGGCGCAAAGGGTGATCGCGCCTGCGTGCGCAACTCCGGGGATCAGATTTTGAGCAAGGTGGAATGGGCCAAGCGGATCATTGGCGACGGCGCTTTCTTCATCGTTTGGGGGATCGTCTGCTACTACGCAGCGATCGAAGCCGCGAAGCTTCTTCACCTCGGCAGTTAGAGACGCACCGAAGCCACTTCTGAAGCGCTACAATGACGCTGGTGGTATTGGCGATCTTGGGGCCTTAATTCACACATTGCCGAGGGGATGGAATGTCTATCGTTGCAGCGGTCTGGGAGGAAGATAGCCTTGCATGATCGCCGACACGAAACTGACCCAAGATCCTAGATGTGGGAAGGTTGATGGATACTTCACTGGTGAAAGGTCGGAGGTCGGATGCCTTGAAAATTGTGCTGGTCGGCCGATACTTGACCTGCTGACGCAGCTATCGACCCGCTTTTAGCTCTTGCCGAAACCGGCGAAGCCAAAGTGGCCGATCTGCTGCAGATCGTTCAAAAAGCCAGTTCTTCCGGACTGACCGACTTCCTTCTCGGCGCATTAACAACCCCGCCGCAGCTCTATCGGATAGCGCGCGGGGGCGGCGATCCGGAGCGGGAGTTCCACGCCCGCGATGGGAGGACATGGCTAGCCGGACAGCGCTCGCAGAGCCTTAGCAATCGACAAACTTGCAGCCACCAGCCCAACGCTCCAGGTCCATACATCACCGGGATTGCGGTAGGCCTAGCGCACAATCGCTTCATGGCCGGCGACCTCCATCGCGACATCGTGATCAACAACGGCCGCAGCGCCGGTGGGCATGGGGGAAATGCAAAAAGCTCGCCGGAGCGAGCTCCTAGATTCGACTATGCGCGTTGGTCTATCTTGTATCCGTGTCGTTAGACGAGATTGGCTCATTAACGCTTTGAGGCGCCGCCAATGGGGTCATAGGAATTTCCGACAGGCCCAGGATCGCAATGACCTCCGATTTTGGTCCCACAATAGTTACCTTGGCCTTGAGCTTCAGGAAGAAGCGCTCAAGCCCAAAGTAGCTAGCCAAAGCGGCCAGGACTGTAATGCCAAGCGCAACGATCCCCAGGGCCAGATATTCTATCGGCGTCTCTGTCGTGCTGTATCCCACGACGGCGAAGGCTTGGTTCATCGCCCACCAATGAAACACATACAGGCCGAACGAGATGGTTCCGAGAAACGGAAGCGGTCCATACGAAAGCACCGACCTTGCAGCGCGGTTACGCAAAGCGAAGTCCAGCAATGATACCCACATCAGCGCCGAAATCGGATAGCCCAGCATTGTCCCCCATGGCAGCACTTCAGCCGAGGGTGCGTAGAAGAACAGGAACGCGGCTACAACAAACGCGAGTAGCGACCACAAAGGATTCCAGCGTCTATCGATGATCGACAATGCAATCCCGCCGATCACGGATTCGGGCCGAAGGAACGGCGTAACCCAGACGTTGACATATGGCGTGTTGATCAACACGAACATCGCTCTGGCGAGGGTCGAGAAAACGACAATCCCAACCAACAGCCACAAGAATGCAGTCCGCCCCATTGCCATGTAAACCAGGAACGCAACGGGGATCACCAGATAAATCTGAAACTCAGAGGACAGCGTCCAGAGGTGCGTCGCGAAGGGAACTGATACGTTGTAGCTCAGAACCCACGTGACAAGATTGTCCAAGCTCAGCGCGATACCAAGCAAGCGCGGCCACGTTCTTGGGTCATCTCCAATTGAATAGATAAGAACCATCGCTGTGGCGTAGACGATCATGAGCGGATAAATGCGAAGAAACCGCCGCATGAAGAACTTGGGAATGTCGATCCTGCCGATCTTCGTTTGCTCGGCGCCAAGAAGATAGAAAAACAAGTAAGCCGAGATGGCAAAGAAAAGTTCGACGCCCACCCATCCGCGACCTTTAAGAATGATCAGAGTTTCAGACCAAACAGCTGCCGGAAAATGATGAACGAACACAAGAAGGAAAGCGAAAAACCGAAGTCCATCCAATTCTCGCCTATGCGTCAGCGCTGCCGGCCGACTTATTGTCGTATGCACGAAGAAACCCCTCCCGATACCCCTATCGTAATTTAGGTATGCCTCAAAAAACTTCACCTTGTCTAGAAGTAATTCGAATGTGTATCGAAGTTGGTGTTACTTTGGGTATATTGACTGATCACAACGCCGCTCGGTCACTCAGAGATCATACGCAATAACGGTCGCTCGCCCCCCGCAGGTGCGTTCGTCATGGATTGTTTCCCTTTCAAATATTCAGAAGACTCGCGATCACGCTTGCGAAGCACATCTTGTGTCGCTAATGGATCATCGCCGGGGACTAGGGGCTAAGCGATGTCAACGCAAATTGGGCAGGCGCCATCTCGCAGCGAGCGAGGTGGTAACCTTAGAAATATACAATTCCTACGCTTCGTAGCCGCAGCGCTTGTTGTGATGTCTCACGCGGGCCTTGCGATCTATGGCATCGCCCCAGCAACCACGAACCTTGGCGGCGTCGGCGTTGACATATTCTTTGTGATCAGCGGCTTCATCATGCCGTACATGACCTACGGCGGCTCTCCGGGGATACCGGCTGTTCCGAAATTCGATGGCATCCAGTTCCTGCTAAAGCGCTTGACGCGGATCTGGCCATTATATGCCATTGCAACTCTGACCATGGTGGCGCTAGCGGCGCTGCTGACGACTGGTCTGTTTCCGATGGATCAATATGTGGCTTACCACTTTGGCGCCCACAAAATCGATCTGGGCTGGATACTTCAGAGTCTTACATTTACGCATCTGACAGGCGGCCCCATCATTCCGTTGGGCTGGACTTTGCAGGCCGAGTTCATTTTCTATGTATTCTTTGCGGTCGTGCTGATCGCTAAACCGCCCCGCACATCGCTCTATCCCGCCCTGTATTTTGTCGTCTTCGGGATACTCGGCGCGATCCCTTTCCTATTCCAATCACCAGAGAGTTTCGTCGGCAAAATCTTCACCGTCGTTGGCAGCCCCATGATGCTGGAGTTTTTCTTCGGAATGCTTCTTTATGAAGCCTATTCGCGGAACCTGCGCACCAGCGTCCATCTTTCAATCATCCTTGGCCTAATTGGCGTTGGTATTTTCTATCTCGCAGCCTTTACCTCAGTAATTTCTTTTGTCCCGTCGACATTCTATCGCCCCCTGACGTGGGGTATCGCGGCGATGCTTTTAGTCTGGGCAGCACTTTCAATGGAAGGAAAGGTTTCTGTAGGGCACATCAGCGAACTTGGTGATTCTTCATACAGCCTTTATTTGGTCCACGGCCTGCTAACGCCGTTCATTACTGGCGCCTGGAATGGCATCGGTGGCCAGAACTATGTTCCATGGTTCCTCTACCTACTCGGCACACTTGCCATCAGTCAGTTTGTGGCGCTGTGGGTTTACAAATACATTGAGCACCCGATTCATGAGCAGACTAAGCGTAAGATCGATACTGGGTGGCATGCTGGCCTTGGCCGTATCGGTACTAGCCGCGCACGCTAAAGAAATCGCTCGTGATGGGGCGGCTACGGAAACTGCTTTTCACGAATGTTTGTCGATGCTGTGCTCTATCGACCTTGCGCGGCGTTTCGCTCTTGGGAAGCCGACGCTAGGCGGCAGCATCATCTATGAGGAGCCCGTTTTCCTCGGGAAGTCACTCGATCGGGAATTAATCTTTCCACCCGCCAAGATCCTTGCCGTGCGTAAACCGACCTCACCAAACCTATTGGTCGAGGGTCGAGACTACGTTGCCACCCGCAAAGGTATTCGCTTCTTGCCGTCCCTGGAGACGAAGGAAGCGCCCGCCGAGTTGGCGAACGCTACCGCGACAGATAATTCCAACCTCTACATTGGCGTCGAGTATCAGGAATATCAGTATTGGGTGACTTACCAACGCCCCGCTTTCGCTGGCATATTGGGAAACAACGGCTACAAGTACGCCCCAACTTGCGGTGGCCTTCCGCTCAAAGATTTGCTGAGCCGACCCAAGGTGCGGGTTACGATCTTCGGGGATTCAATCAGCGATGGCGCAAACGCATCGGCGCAATATGTCTATCCAAATCAGCTCGGTTATGTTGGGCTTGTCGAAGCCTATCTTTCAGCCCGCTTCCCATCCAAATGGGCATTTCGAAATACTTCCGTCGCAGGTTGGAGCACATTAAATGCAATTTCAGCTCTAGACACTCATGCCCTCGACATCGAGGCCGACCTGTTCGTCATTGCTTTTGGCATGAACGACGCGGCCGCGACACCTCAAGAATATGAAGAACGCCTTCGGCACATTGTAGGTCGGATAGCAGCCAAGTACCCCTCGTCGTATGTACTCTTGGTATCCAGTCTCAGCGCGAACCCGCGATGGGATAAGGTTGATGCCGCGCTGTTCAAAGGCTTCTCTCACGTCGTTAGAACGATAGCCAGTACGGACCCTAAGATTGCATGCGCCGATATGTTCGATGCCTGGAAGTGGATGATGGAACGCAAGGCCTACCTGGACCTCACTGGCAATGGCGTAAACCATCCGAATGACTTCGGGCATCGCGTTCAGGCAGATGTGGTGCTGAACGCGATCTTGGGGGATGAATACAAGCCCATCGAATTCTAAGCGTCGCGCAGCGCCTCAAACTCAGTATAGTTGACGCCATACATGCCATCGGCACCGTTACTGATGATGTTGGTCTCGAAAACATCGCAGCCTTCCGCTTCAAAGGCAGCAATGATGTCTTGGGCGATGTAACCGAAACGCCACTTGGCATCCGGGCCATCCGTCGTGAGGTGGTAGCGTTTCGGCTTTACTGATCTCGCAGCCCGCACCCACTCCACCGGAATATCTTGAGCGTCAGGCTTCAGCTTGGCATCCGACGACACATCGGCTGCGACAGCGAAATACGCCTGATAGAAACGCTTGGAGGCGTCACCGAGATTGGTCCCGCTCGTTACTGCCGGACCAATTGCTCTGGCCCCGTCCAAGTTGCCATACACAGCGGTCACATCCGTCAGCGCACCATTCAGCCGAGCCTGGTGCAAGACTGCAGTGGTGATGCCGCTGCCGGATGTCTAGTCCAGTGTGACTAACGGACTCTGTGGCAACAACGGCAATTCAGCATCGGACGAATGTTGTGGATCTTCACATTGACCTCTGTTTACGGCAACGATTGGCAATGGATGAACGGAACAAACCGTGTTTTTCGCTGCCAGACATCTCCAATAACTGATTGATTTATAAATATTTTTCCGAATCATCGTCGTTCGGGACGATGGGACCGCAGGTTCGAATCCTGCCACTCCGACCAGAAAAATCAAAGGGTTAGCTTTTGGCTGCCCAGGATATCCCATCTGAAACGTGATGCGCATGATGCGCCGCGACATCTGCTAGTGACCTTCGGCGCCGACCTCGGCCTGCGGGAGAATGCTATCATGCGGGCGCATGCGCTTGAGGAATCTCAGATGTGGTGTTAGCATTCGAATGCGGGTGGCATTGGGGAGTGCCGCTGATGATTATTGAAGAACGCGATTACCAGTCGTCACGATTTGACGATCGGCAACAATCAAAGTCAGCATTCTATAAATGCGCACTCACTGTGGGGGTTGCAGGGTTCGCTTTGACAGCAGCGCTTCGCTGGCTAGTTCCCGCGATGATCTGAAAGACCAGTAAAAGCAGCAGCGAAGACGTACGATACTATGCATTTTGGGTGATCGCCTTTATCTGGGCAGCGATCCCAGCCAGAACATCCACCGTAGGTGATATGACTTCGCATGCGCCGAATAGCGTTCCTGCTGTTCCCCGGTCGAACCTCACCTACTTTTCGTAATCTGAGATCGGATAGGTGCCGATCCAGCCACCGCCTGAGAGGGTGAAGTTCGGGCTTCGGTATCGACTGATGCTTCCATGCTAGCGGTCTATGCGGACTTGGCCGACTCGCCAACCGTCTTTCTGAGTACTATTGTAGCAGTGCGCTGGCGCGCGGCGGTCGGCTGGTTTCCTCTCCTGGGTGAAGTAATACACCCAGCCGACCGCTTTCCCCTAAATGGGTGATGCTTGATGTTCCTGGGCGACGTAGCCTGTGCATGGCGCTGAAATTACTGGCAGCGCATAAGCCAACGCGCAGTTAACGCTCCTTCTGCGCACCGGCCGTTTTCCCTTCAATCCGGTATGACACTATTCGGATCGTCCACCATCCGCGCCTCGAACAGCTTCGCTTCGGTGACGTAGGAATAGAGAAAAACCATCGCCGAATGGACATAACCGTAGCGGCCGCACAGGAAGTAGCGCTTGCCGACATAGAATTTCAGGAAATTGATCCAGGGCGAGAAGACCAGCCGCGACATGCTGGGCTTGTCGCCCTGCTCGACCTGAGCTTCGACCTTGAGTGACGAATAGGAGTTCGTGCGCTTCAGGTCCTCGGTCAGCGAGGTCGCGCGTCGGTGCAGCAGCATCCCCTTTTCGATCAGAGTGGTGCGGCCAGGCACTCTGAAGGACTCGTGGACGCGTTGAGCAATGTCCATTGTCGCCTTGTCGCGGCGAAAGAAGCGGAAGATGCGATTGTGTGCCACCCAGCGGTGGGCGTAGCCGTAACCTTTCAGGTAGTCGCGACGGCGGACGAACCAACCATCGATATCGTTTCTGCCCGAACCTGTAATTTCGATGATGGATTGCCTCAGCTCAGCGTCGGCGCGCTCATCGGCCTCGATGCACAGGCACCAAGGCTGCGTGGCCTGTTGTAGCGCAAAAAGCCGCTGTCTGGCGAAGCCCGGCCAGTCGTTATGGAACAGGCGGATCGGATAGCCTTTCGCGACGTAGTCCGCGATGCATTCCAGCGTGCCGTCGGTCGAACCAGAATCCACCACCACGATCTCGGCGCAGAAGTCGACGCTCCGCAGGCAGTCGGCAATCATGTCGACTTCGTTCTTGCAGATGATCAGAACCGAAATCGGCGCTTTGACTTGAGACATGAGGAAAATGCGTAATTGGTCGGAGCGCCAACGACATACCCGACCACACCTATCATCAAACCTGTAAATTGATATGACAGACGCTTCGACGACCTACAAACGTAAAAAGCCCATAGGCCAGAGCCAGCGGGTGCTATTAGTCGACAATGGAGGTAATAGATCATTGCGTCGGCGGGGATCGGTTGCGCTCCTCTCGTCGACCACCGGTTGAACACTCGCCGTAAGCGCCGCCACAGCGTTACTCAACCCTACAAGCGAATTCGACATGCGGGTCCAATCGGCTCAGTGTCGCTGTTGGGAACTTCTCGTTCGAGGTGGGCGCTTCCGACTGCTTCGTCTCCACAGCCGTAAGACGTTTGGATAGAGCCACAGTGGCCGTGCGTCCAAGGCGAAAGTCTGTGCGCTGGATGCCACAGCCGAATGGATGAGCCGCCGAGATTTGAACCACTCGTCACAGACGGGGCAAAGGCCCTCGCGCCGTCAAGCTGTCCGTAAAAGCCGGCCACGTCGGCAAGGGAACCACTCAGCCGTGTGCTGTGCATCTCGGCAGTGGTGATACCACTACCTGATGAGGCGACGACTTGTTTGATCTCACCAAAGAGATTGTCGGTGCCTGCTTCGGTGAACTGAAGCTTGTTTCGCAGCCTCACATAGCCGTAGTCACCCACCGCGCAGATGCCCGGCATCGCAAGAAGGATAGGCCGAACTGCATTGGCGCCAATACCCACCGAAAAAAATGAATATTCTGCGACACCGTTCTACTCCCGCTCCGCGATGGAATAGGGCCGCAGCACAAGATCCTTGTGCACGATGACGCGCAGCGGCCAGCCGGGACGGACCGTAATCGTGGGTTGAATATCCAGGTTTTTCTCGGTGATACGCTGACCCGCCCGGCTGACGTTTTGTTGGGCAGACTCGCGGATTGCCTTGACCAGATCGCTCTCGTTGTCGCCGAGGCTGAGTTCGGTGCCGACACCCAGCAGCGTCGCCAGCGCGACGCCCTTGATCAGTTGCCAGGTATGGAAGTCGACCTCGTCTTCGAGACCGGCATAACCGGCGGTATCCGTCGCCGGCAGATTGTCGATTTCGATCGATGAGCCGTCCGGCATCAAGATGCGCTGCCAGATCAGAAGCGCACGCTTTTGTCCGAAGGCGACGACGCTGTCATAGGTGCCGATCAATCGCGAACCTTGTGGAATGAGCAGGATGTTGCCAGTGACGGTGTCGTGCACGTTTTCGGTGACCTGCGCGACGACCAGGCCCGGCAAATCGGAATTGATGCCTGTGATCAGGCTTGCCGCGATCACGCTGCCGGCCATCACCTGGTAAGGCGAAGCCGGCGTCTGCAATGCGTGCGGATTGTAGATGCCGTCCTTGCTTTGCTGGCCGACAAAATCGAGTTTGCGTTGCTGATTGCTCTGATCACCTTCAGCCGGAGCTACAGAAGCTGACACGGCCGCCGTACCCGATGGCGGTGAGGGATTGGGGAGCTCCTGCACATCCTGGCCTCGATCCCTTGCCGCCTGGCTAAAACGGTTTTCGATCTGGAAGAACACTTTCGACTCTCGTGCCTCGATTGCTTGCTGAGCTTGACGCTGAGCCTCTTCGGAACCAGCGTTTCCTGGTGCAATGCCGAGCTGGCGCTGGTGCTCGAGGATCGGGCGGCCGAGATCACCGGGCAATGGCGGTCCAAGCACCGGGGCCCTCGGCTTGATCCCGGAATAGTCCTTGGGCAGGGCTTCCAGGCCTTCAGCCGTCGGCTTGCGATCGGTGTTGTAAAGCTCTTCAGCCTGCTGCTTGAGGCGCAGTGCCGGTCCGCGCAGCGCGAACATGGTCACGCCGAAGATCGTGGCGGAACCAACGGCTGCGATCGCGACGACGATACCACGCCTGAACCGCACAGCCCGTCGCGGCGAGCCTCGCAACTGCAACTGCTCGGGATCCAGTTTCGGTCGAGCCTCAGTGCGGGAAGGATCAGCCATGAACTCACCCTCCCCGGCTGGAGCGGGCGAAGAAGGACGTGCGCCGCGGCTTGCCATCGGTCCGGGTGATGCGGACCACTTCCTGCTTCTTGGTGCCAAGCCGCAGTTCAGCGGCGGCAAACAGGCGGTCGACGATGTAGTAGTTGCCGCGAACGCGATAGTTGACGAGCTGGTTGCCGCCGTCCGGTCCGACGATGAAGAGCGGCGGTGCCTCGCCCTGATCGATGCGACGCGGGAATTCGATGTAGACCTTGCTGCCGTCATCGAAGGCGCGTGCCGGGCGCCAAGGCGGCGTGTCGCCGGTAATGGCATAGCGAAAGCGAATGTTGTCCAGCGCAACATTCGATGCCACCGGCGAGGCCGCTTCGGCGCGAGCATTGCGCTGGCGCAGCGCCACGAGCTGGTCCTCGCTATAGGTCCAGGAGATTGCCGCCATCGCGGTTTTTTCGGTGCTCTGGAGTTGCAGGTGGTATGTGCGGCGTTCCGTTGTGATCACCAGATTGGTGGTAAGTCCCGCCGCGAAGGGTTTTACCAGCACATGGGTGCGCTGGTTGTCTCCCGTGCCGCTGACGGTATCACCGATGACCCATCGCACCGTGTCGCCAGCAGAGACGGCAGTCAGCTTTTCGCCCGGCTGCAGCGCGATATCGCTGACACGTTCAGGTGCGGCGTAGAGCTGATAGAGCGCACCTTCGGCATAGGGGTATACCTGAACCGCATTGATGTAACCGTGTCGCGTGGGTTGTTGCGTGGCCGCCTTGTTGGCATCGGCAACGCGTTCCTCAGGAGAGCGCTTTTCCGCGGCGGCCTTGCCTGGGTCCGGCTGCAATTGACCGGGAAGTGGCAGCGGCTTCGGTACCTCGACGATCTTGACCGGCCTTTCCGGCAGCTTCTCGATCGCTGCCGGTTTGAAGTCGGCAGCGTCGTAGGAGATTTCAGGTGGAGGCACCGGCTTGGAGGCACAGGCGCAAAGAGCCGATGCGGACAGCATCAGGGCGGCTGGGACCGATACGCTACTCGTTCTCATTGGCGGGCTCCTTGGGAGAAACGGATGTGGGCGCGGCGCTGTCGAGCTCGCGCGACCAGTCGATGGCGTTGATGAAGACCCCAAGTGGGTTCTTGCGCAGCTGATCGGTGTTCCGCGGCGGCCGGATCACGGTGGCAAGGATCCCGGTCCAGCGCGTCGTGCTGGTGAGGCTGCCGCGCTCGAAGACTTGTTCCGTCCATTTAACCTGGAAGGAATTGTCGGAGGCCCGCACAACGCTCGTCACCTGCACGGACACGCTGCGGGTCCCAATCTGACCGAACGGATCGTTCGCCTTGGCGTATTCATTCAGGAAAAGTGCTGCGCGATCGGTGGCGAAGTCATAAGCAGCCAGCCAGTTCTGGCGGACCAGAACCGGATCGGTGGACACGGAACGCACATTCTGGATGAAGCGGCCAAGATGCCAGGCGATCTGAGCATCGTCCGGGACGTAGTCCTGAATGGCGGGAGCAACGGCACGGGCTTCACCAAAGCGATTCACTTCGACGACATAAGGCACGACGCGGCTCTGCATCGACTGCCAGAGCAGCCCAATTGAGAGCGCGGATGCCAAAGCCAGGCAGCCGATCGCCATCAGCCGCCAATTGCGCGCCTGTGCACGGGAGGAGCCGATGCGCTCGTCCCAGAGTTGGGCAGCCTTTTGATACGGCGTTACCGGCTCCGGTGTCCTGCCATAACGTTGAACGGGTCGCTTGAAGAGCATCTAGTCTTCCTTGTCGTGGAGAGATGGGTTGGCGCCGCCACCTCCCCTGTCGCCGTCTCGAACGGCCTGGATGGCGGCATGGCGATGAGCACGGGCGGTCTGTTCCGAGCGCAGGCGTCTCGCCCACGCCGGGGTGGCATCGGGCGTGCCGGCATCCGGGTTTTCGGCCATCGAAGCGGTTGGTTTGCCACCGGTCGCCGTCCAGGCAGCTTCCCGCCCGGCATCAAAACTGCGTCCGAACATGCCTGCGGCAGATCGCGCTGTCTGCATCGCAGCACCTCCTGCGGCACCGCCCACGCCGTGCAGTCCTGCAGCCACGCCGGATAGGCCGCCACCGGACGAGGTCGCCTGCCCCATCTGCCAGGCACTGGACGCCGCCGAGCCCATGGTCGTGCCGGCACGGATTGCGGCGAGACCGCCTCCGGTTGCCATGCGCGCACCGGCCATTCCAGCACCTCCGGCAACAAGTGAAGCACCGGCCGCCGCCACGCCGGTACCGAGAGCAGCACCAGCGCCGAGCTGAGGCGCACCTGACACGAGACCCGACGCAATGCCGGGCCCGAAGATGCCAAGGCCAAGCAACGCCAGCGCGCCAAGAACCTGGGACATGGCCGCGGCCAGGTCCGGCTCTTTGCCTTGGAGCGCGGACGCGAACTCGCCGAACAGCGTAGAGCCGATGCCGACGATGACGGCGAGCACCATCACCTTGATGCCCGAGGAGATCACATTGCCGAGCACGCGTTCGGCCAGGAACGCTGAACGGCCCCAGAGTGCGAATGGCACCAGGACAAAACCTGCGAGCGTGGTGAGCTTGAACTCCAGGATGGTGATGAAGAGCTGGATGGACAGAATGAAGAAGGCGATGACGACCAGGAACCAGGCCACCAGCAGTACGAAGATGGTGAGCGCGTTGCCGAAGATTTCTGGAAAACCTAGCAACTGGCTCGCTTGTTCGAGCAGCGGCCAGGCGCCCTCGAAACCGGTCGCGGCAATGCGGCCCGGTCGCAGCAGACTGTCCGCGGAGAGGTTGCCGGCGGACGCATGGATGCCAAGACCGGCAAATGACCGATAGATGATGTCGGCGAGACTTTTGAAGTTGTTCAGGATGTAGGCAAAGACGCCGACATAGAGCACCTTGCGCACGAGCCGGCCGAGGACATTGGGCTCACCACCGAGCGCCCAGCCGAGGCCCGCGAGTGTGATGTCGATTCCGATCAGGATGGTGGTGAGAAAGGCGACGTCGCCCGAAAGCAGACCGAACCCGCTGTCGATGTAGCGGATGAAGGTCTGCATGAAGCGATCGATGACGCCGAGATCGTTCATGCCGCCGCCTCGCTCGTATTAAAATCACCGATCAGTTGCTGCGATAGGCTGTGCCGGTTCCCAGGAAGCGCTTGGTCGTTTCGCGAGCCGCCTCCTCGGATTGCGCCTTGCGCGCGGCATCCTCGGCCTCCGCTCGAAACTGCGTCGCGAGCAGCGTCTGAATCTGCATCTGCTGCTTGGTCGAAAGCGCGATCAATTGGTTGGTCGCCTGGCTTGCCTGCAAGGCGCCGGTCGCGCCCTGGCTGCGGGTGACAAGATCGGCAAGCAGGTCGCCGTCGCCGCGCACATTCTCGACGATCTGCGACTGCACATTCATGGTCTGGCGAAACGCCTGCATGGCGCTTTGCCATCGCCCATGGGCAGCACCGGCGACATCGCTGGCCTTGATCGAGGCATCATAGCTCTCGGGATATTGGCTGCGCCATTGTCCTTGTAGCGTGTCGAGATCAAAGCTCAGGCCACTCGCCTGCTCCATCAGCCCGTCGATGCGATGAAGAGCGCCGGTAAGCTGGCTGAGTGAAGAAAAATCCAGGCGCTGAAGATTGCGCGCCATGTTCTGCAACATGGTCGCCTGGTTCTGCAGCGACTGGATCTGGTTGTTGATCTGCTCAAGCGAGCGCGCAGCCGTCAGCACGTTCTGCGCATAATTCGATGGATCGAACACGATCCGAGCGTGAGCCTGCCGGATGTAACCGGCCATCGGCTGGCCAAGCAGGGAAACGGCGATCAGGCCGAATAGAAAACGGCGACGCATCATGGCGGTCACTCCTTGAGTGGTTGAGGAAATTGCCGAAGAAGTTCGCCGGCCCAGTCAAGGCCGCGCGCATTCAGTAAGTGGGCGGCAAAACCATCCGACCCGTGCTCGGACAGGATGGCCTCGATCAGGAGCTGACTTGCCGGATCGGAGGCGCCGCAGAGCGCGAGCGCAATCGGCCCGAGCCCAAGCTCAAACAGTCGGTTACCGCGGTGCGATTGCAGGTAGTAGTGCCGTTTCGGCGTGGCGCGGGCGACCAGTTCGATCTGCCGCTCGTTCAGCCCGAAGCGCTCATAGGCGGTCCGCGCCTGCGGCTCCACGGCTCGATTATTGGGAAGAAAGATACGCTGCGGGCAGCTCTCGATGATCGCGGGCGCGATTGCCGAGCCGGCGATGTCGGCAAGCGACTGGGTGGCGAAGATGACCGACACGTTCTTCTTGCGCAGCACCTTCAGCCATTCGCGAATGCGGGCGGCAAAGATCGGGTTGTCGAGATAGACCCAGGCTTCGTCGAGGACGAGCAGTGTCGGGCGGCCATCGAACCGCTTCTCGAGACGATGGAAGAGATAGGTGAGCACCGGCAGCACCGCACTTTGCTGATGCATAAGCTCTTCGGTCTCGAAGCACTGAACATCTGACAGCGCAAGCCGATCCTCTTCGGCATCGAGCAACCGCCCGAGCGGTCCATCGAGCGTGTATGGCATAAGAGCAGATTTTAACGCATTGGACTGGAGCAGCACCGAGAAGCCGGTCAGCGTGCGTTCGTGGACCGGCGCGCTGGCAAGGCTGATCAATGCCGACCAGATCGCCTCCTTCACCTCAGGTGTGACGGCAACATTTTCGTGCGCGATCAGGCCGGCGATCCAGTCAGCCGCCCAACTGCGCGTGGCGTCGTCGTCGATACCGTGTAGGGGCTGGAAGGAAAGTGCTGCATCCGCCCCGAGCGTATGGTGTTCGCCGCCCATGGCAAGCGTTGCCGCGCGCGCTGAATTGCCTTTGTCGAAGACGTAGACCTGCGCACCGGCGTAGCGGCGGAACTGCAGGGCAATCAGCGCAAGCAGGACAGATTTGCCAGCGCCAGTCGGGCCAACGATCAGCATGTGTCCGACATCGCCGATGTGTGTGGAAAGCCGGAATTGTGTCGATCCGCTGGTTTCGGCAATCAGAAGCGGCGGCGCCTCTTGACCGGTTACCTTGGCGATGTGCTCGTTCGTGGCTGGACCTGCCCAGACCGACGACAACGGCATCAGATGGGCAAGGTTCAGCGTATGGACGAGCGGCTGACGCACATTGGCGTAGACGTGGCCCGGCAAGGAGCCGAGCCAGGCCTCGACCGCGTTGACGCTTTCGCGGATCGTCGTGAAGCCGAGCCCGTTGATGATGCGCTCGACTGTGCGCAGCTTCTCCGCCGCGGCTTGGTGATCCATGTCCGACACCGTCACCGTAGTGGTGAGATAGCCGAAGCCGACATGGTCGCCACCGAGTGCCTGGAGGGCAGCATCGGCATCGAGCGCCTTGTTGTCGGCGTCGCTGTCGACAAGCGGAACCGGTTCGTTGGTCACGACCTCGCGCAGGATGGCGGCGATCGATTTGCGCTTGGCAAACCACTGCCGGCGCAACCGTGTCAGCGTTTTCGTGGCTTGCGCCTTGTCGAGCGGAATGAACCGCGTCATCCAGCGGTATGCGAAACCCTGGTGGTTGAGCGCATCGAGGATCCCGGGGCGGGTAAGGTTCGGAAAACCAAGCACCGTCAGCGTGCGCAGATGCTGCTCGCCCAGCATCGGCTCCAGTCCGCCGGTTAGCGGCGCATCGACCAGCAGGCCGTCGAGATAGATCGGCACTTCCGGCACGGCGACCGGATGGCGGCGCGGTGAGATCGTTCCGTGCAGGTAGGTCAAGGTCTCCGCGTCATCGAGCGCACGCACTTCAGGCATGAAGCTCGAAAGCAGATCAAGGACACGGTTCGTCTCGTCGCGGAATCGCTCAAGTTCCTGTCGCCAGTTCCGTTCGCCTTCCAGACGGTTCGTCTCGAGGAGAGCGCTTTCGGCCCTCGCCTGCCCGTCCGGTGGCGGCATGAACAGCAAGGTCAGGCGATAGCGGCTCTCGAAATGCGCGACCTTGCCTTCGAAGGCCACACGCCGTTCCTGATCGACCAGCCAGGAGGCCGCGTCGGGGAAACGCGATGCAGGATATCCGAGAGCCTCAAAACGCTCGGCTTCAAAAAACATTGCCCAGCCAGAACCCAGTCGCTTGAGCGCATTGTTCGCGCGCGCGCAAATCCCGACGAGTTCGCCTTCGGTTGCGCTTTCGAGGTCCGGACCCCGGAAAAAGAAACTGCGCTGGAAGCTCCCGTCCTTGTTGAGCACGATGCCGGGGCCGACCAATGCGGCCCAGGGCAAATGGTCGGCAAGCCGGTCGGCCTTCCTGCGGTATTCCGAAAGGCTCAGCATGACAGCCACCCCTTCTGGCGAAGGTGGCGGACAAGAACGCTGGCGAAGTCCGGGTCGCGCCTTGCCGCAAAGACAGCCAGCGTGTGACCGACGATCCAGAGCACCAGTCCGGCAATCCATTGCTGCAGGCCGAGACCGATAGCGGCCGTCACAGTGCCATTGAGGATCGCCACGGCACGTGGTGCTCCGCCCAACAGGATCGGATCGGTCACGGCCCGGTGAACGGGAACCTCGAAACCTTCGATATGCTGTCCGCCAGAGACCATCAGACCAGCGCTCCGCCGCCGAAGGAGAAGAACGAGAGGAAGAAGCTCGATGCCGCAAAGGCGATCGACAGGCCGAAGACGATCTGGATGAGCCGGCGGAACCCGCCTGCCGTATCGCCAAAAGCCAGTGCCAGGCCTGTGGTGATGATGATGATCACCGCGATGATCTTCGCCACCGGCCCCTGAACCGACTGCAGGATCTGCTGCAGCGGCTGCTCCCAAGGCATGCCGGAACCGGCAGCGTAGGCGGACTGCGTCAGCAGAAACGCGAGCGCGATCGATGAGAGAAAGCCAAGCCTCTTGCGCATCAAAATTCCCTTCAAAACTGCTGGAGTTGCGGAAACGTGAGCTGGGAGACGGCGTAGTCGCCGTTACCGTCGAGACCGGAGACCTCGGCGATCACATCGATGCGGCGCGCAGCTCCGCGACCGGCGATGAAGACGATCAGGTCGATGGCATCGGCGATGAGACGGCGCGGAACCGTGATGACGGCTTCCTGGGCAAGCTGCTCGATACGGTAGAGGGCGGAATGCGCGGAGTTGGCATGGACGGTGGCGATGCCGCCTGGATGGCCGGTGTTCCATGCTTTCAGCATATCGAGTGCTTCGGCACCTCGAACCTCACCGACAATGATGCGGTCGGGTCTCAGCCTCAACGTCGAACGAACGAGATCGGCGAGCGTGACCGACCCCCTCCTCGTGCGCAACGCCACGCAGTCCTTTGCAGCACATTGCAGCTCGCGCGTGTCCTCGATCAAGATCACCCGCTCATCACATGCCGCGACTTCTGCCAGCAGAGCATTGGCAAGCGTTGTCTTGCCCGACGACGTGCCGCCGGCCACCAGGATGTTGCGGCGCTCGCGAACCGCCTTCTTCAGCGCGTCCGCCTGGACCGGCAGCATGATCTTGTCAGCCACATAGTCGGCCAGCGAATAGAGCTTTGCCGCAGGCTTGCGGATGGCAAAACATGGCGCGATGACGACCGGAGGCAGCAGACCCTCAAAGCGCTCGCCTGAGGGCAACTCGGCACTGACGATCGGGTTGTCCTGGTGCGTCTCGGCCCGGATATGGGAAGCGACCAGGCGAATAATGCGCTCAGCTTCGGAAGGGTGCATACTGACGCCGGTCTCGATCCGCCCGTCGCCCAGCCTGTCGAGCCGTAGCGCACCATCGGGATTGACCATCACCTCGATGACCGTTGGATCGGCAAGCGCTTCGGTAATCGCCGCCCCCATGGCAGTGCGAAGCATGGAGCGTCGGCGAAGGTCGGCCTCGGAATTCATCCTTCGCCTCCCTCGCCGCGATCCTTGTCGAGCGAACGTCTTCCGGAAGCGATCTGGCGGCCAACCTGTTCGACGAACTTGTCGAAACGCTCCAGGGCAATTGCCTGCGTGGCCTTGTCGGGGACCGGCGTATGGGCATGGAGCGTGATGGAAAAGCGGATGAAGAGCGCAAGGCTTTCCAGGATGATCTCGACATCACGCCTGACATGCCCAAGATCGCGGGAAAGCCGATCGAGCCGGATGCCGTAACGCCGGTCGAGCTCGTTCTCGCCGCGCTGCTCGACAAGGTTTTTGACCGCCTTTGCCAGGATCGCGGACTTGGTGGTGGAGGGATTGCGGCTGAGGTTTACCAGTTCCTCGCTTAGCTCGGCGTCGAGCGAAAACTGATGGCGAATGCGGCTCGGTTTCATATCAGTTCGTTCCAAAAGCCGGCAGGTGCTGGCGGCGGGAACAAGCATCGGCCAGAGACCGAAAAATGCTTAGGGCCGTTATCTACGCCGAAATGCGCTTTGGCTCAGAAGCCCGGGATGATGTCCTTCTCATCTCCCTTGCCCTCGTTGAGGCCGTAGGCCCGTGAGACGTTGGAAATCCGGTCCATCACGCGCTTGTCGGCTGCCGCCTCGCTGTCATCGTCGGCTGGCTTGAACAGATCGTCTTGCTCCGGTTCGTCAGCAACGACAGGACGCTCTTCCGGCAGGCCAGGGTGGCGCTGCTGCTGAACGCCGCCTTCCTCGTCAATCGTCCCGCCGGCCACTTCGCTCTCTCCCGCGAGACGGCGATCTACGCCGCATATCAGTCCCGTCCAGTCATCGGAGCGCGATGCAGGACGATCCACATAAGGTCCCTCGCCCAGCGAGGGCGCAGGCAGCACCCGCTCGACGAAATTCCGGTCCTGGTAGTAGCGCAACTTCTTCGCGCGGATCGGCGGCAGACCCGAAACCAGGACCAGCTCATCAGTCGGCGGCAATTGCATGACCTCGCCAGGCGTGAGCAACGGTCGCGCAGTCTCCTGGCGGCTTACCATCACGTGCGACAGCCAAGGCGCCAGCCGGTGGCCGGCGTAGTTGCGCATGGATCTCAGTTCCGTTGCCGTACCGAGAGCATCCGAAATGCGTTTGGCTGTGCGCTCATCGTTGGAGGAAAAGGCGATGCGCACATGACAGTTGTCGAGGATGGCGTTGTTTTCGCCGTAAGCTTTTGAGATCTGGTTCAGGGACTGTGCGATCAGATAGGCGCGGATGCCGTAGCCTGCCATGAAGGCCAGTGCTGTCTCGAAAAAGTCGAGGCGGCCAAGCGCCGGGAACTCGTCCAACATCATCAGCAATTGATGCTTGCGGCTCTTTTTTGGATCGCCTTCCAGCCGCTCTGTCAAGCGCCTGCCGATCTGGTTGAGGACCAGCCGTACCAGCGGTTTTGTGCGTGAGATGTCCGACGGCGGCACGACCAGGTAAAGCGACACCGGTCGATGGGCGTCCATGAGATCGGCGATGCGCCAATCGCAAGCTGACGTGGCCGCTGCTACGGTCGGATCGCGATAAAGCCCCAGGAACGACATCGCGGTGGAGAGCACGCCGGAGCGCTCGTTCTCCGATTTGTTCAGCACTTCGCGCGCAGCAGAGGCCACCACGGGGTGCACCTTCGGACGATCGGGTGTGCCGAGATGATTGGTAGTCATCATCTGCTGTAGTGTCGTGGCAAACGAGCGTTGTGGATTCGACAGGAAGGTCGCGACACGGGCAAGCGTCTTGTCCTCCTCGGCGTAGAGCACGTGCAATATGGCGCCGACCAGCAGGGAATGACTGGTCTTCTCCCAGTGATTGCGCCGCTCAAGCGCGCCTTCGGGATCGACCAGGATGTCGGCGATGTTCTGCACATCGCGAACCTCAGACAGGCCCTTGCGGACCTCAAGCAACGGGTTGTAGCGCGCCGATCGTGGATCGGTTGGATTGAACAGAAGGCAGTGCGAGAACTTCGACCGCCAGCCGGACGTCAGCTGCCAGTTCTCGCCTTTGATATCGTGGATGACGGTCGAGCCGGTCCAGGAAAGAAGCGTCGGAATGACCAGTCCGACGCCTTTGCCCGAACGCGTCGGCGCAAAGGCCATGACATGTTCGGGGCCGTCGTGGCGGAGGTATCGCTCGTTCAACTTGCCCAGAAACACGCCGGCTGGCCAGAACAGCCCGGCTTGCGCGATCTCCTGCGTGTTGGCCCATCGGGAGGAGCCATAAGTGGTGACCAGGCCCCGCTGCCGCGCGCGCCAAAGCGAACCAGCGATCGCCGCAGCGCAGCCCAGGAAGCCGCTGAAGCCGGCTAGAGCGCCGGCCTTGTCAAAAACTTCCGGCGCATAGGCGTCGAAATGGAACCACCATTCGAACAGTTTCCATGGCTTATAGATCGGCCAGGTAGTTATCAGAAACCAGGGAGGCCCGAGTTGTGGCTGGTGGTCTAGCATGAACGCGCACCACTGCGTTGCAGCCCAGACGCCGAGAACAACGATTGCCAGCACGACAACTATCTGGCCGACAAGAAGCTTCGTTGGGGTCATGCAATGGCCTCGGTCATATCGGAGGCAGCATGGCGTGGCGTTCACGAGTGACGAAGATGCCTCACATGCGCGTATGTGCGATCAGGCAGATCAACCCTTCGTTTTCCTAAGGCAACGCTGTTGTGAGGCATCTTGGCCGCCGATCTTGCGCTCACAACTTAGCAACACCTGAAGCGCTTCAGTCATCGCGAATGGCTTCGCTCAGCAGCCGTTCACCGACAATGACACACGGTCGTTACGAAACATTTGGCCCACTTCGTTTCCGACCGATCGACCATGAAATCTCCTCCTCACCAACGACTCCGGAGATATGCTTGCCCAGGTGCCGCTCCAGCATGGGTCGCCACGGCACGAGGGTGAATTCGCGCGACCTCGCGACCACAGCATATCTACCGGCGGCTAACTCGACGGATTGACGTAGCGTGCCTTCTGTTCGTTCTCCCTTCCGGATCTCAGCATAAGGCAGGCCCAACTCCTCGGACAGTTGCCTCGCAACGCGATTCAGCTCGCGCTGACGCAGGGCAGAAATCATGTTGGCGCGATAGATTCCTCTTTCCCGTGCCTCAGCCGCAAAGCCTTGCTCAATCAGCCATCGCTGCCGCCGCGCCTGTGCTTCTCGGACCTCACGACCAAAGCCCGATTGGCTTAACGTCTCTGGCGTACTGGAAACCAGCTCCCGATCGATCCATGTGGCACCATCGAAACTGACCTGCCGCTCCAGCGGCAATGAGGACAGCTTGTCAACAACAACAGGCTCCGCTCTCGCGCACCGTTGCTCGTAGTCCGCGACGCGTTTCAGATGTTCCGGCGCGATGGTCCAGGTCCCATCCGGCTCACGCTTGATGCTGCCTGTGACACGCAGAATTGCCTTGAGGCGCCGCACATGCATATCGGCGAAGCTCTCAGTTGCGGTCGGATCGTGCTTCAAATGGATGTCGGCGCTATAGCACCCGGCGTTTCTTACGGCGATGGCCGCAACGGTCCAATCGACCTGCAGAGGCTCGGTGTTGCGAGACGTGACGCGGACGATACAGCCTTCTGGCGTCGGTTCGACTGTCTCGCCTTTGCCGATGTCGATATAGTGGCTTTTGCCGTCCACACCATCAACGATAAGATAGTGCCGATCCTGGATCTCGTCGGCTGCCCCACGCGCGATAACTCGACCAACTACAGGTTTCCTGTCCCGCGCCTGCTGGCTGTGGACGACATAATCCGCGGCACTGCGAGCAAGGCCTTTCCCGATCAATTCACGGTGCATGGTCTTGATGATGTCACCCCGCTCGCCGATGTGACGCAGTGTGCTTTCCAATCCATCATCGAGCCGCCAACGAGCGGCATCGATTTCTTCGGCCAGCCCCATCCGCTCGAGCTTGCGCAAGCGCCCCCGGTGCAGGGTCTGGCGGAAGGCATCGCGATAATCCGACGAGACAAATCCGTCATCGTTACGCATGCGCAGCAGTTGGCGGTCGATGCTGGTGAAGCGTTCCTGATTCATTTCCTGGCGCAGGCGCTGTTCGATTTCCCGATCGGTGCGAGGACCGAGATCCAGGCTCACCAGTTCGGCGGCACGTTCGCGCAGGCCGACAGAAACATAACCGCGGGCGATGATTAGGTCGTCACCGTATTCGTCCTTGCCCCGCAGAATGATATGTGTGTGCGGATGACCTGTGTTGAAATGGTCGACAGCAACCCAGTCGAGCCTCGTGTCGAGATCATCTTCCATCTGCACCATCAGTCGTCGTGTCAGCGGCCTGAGCTCTTCGTATTCGATGCCGTCTTCAGGTGCGAGGATGAAGCGGAACTGATGCCGGTCACCGTTTGCGTGATCGATGAAGGCTTTGCCATCAACGTGATCCTTGCCTGCCCCATAGAGCTCGCCCCGTGTCCCTTCCCGAGTGACGCCGTCGCGTTGGAGGTAGCGCAGATGCGCACGCACTCCGTAGGCGCCTCTTCCAGCCAGCTTGAACACTTGAGCCTTGACGATGACGCGCCGTTGCTTGAAGGAGGCATACTGGTCCCGTGATTGAAGGAGGGCTGCTGCTGCGCCTCCCCGGCCAATCCGGCTTCCAGTGAAGCGGCGTCCTCTGCGTGTGTGCTTGCCGCCGGCTCTGTTTATCGCAACTCGGATTTGACCGGCGTAGCGCTTACCGGCCGTCGAACCGCGCGATCCAATTGTGCCGAGTTTTAGTCTGAACTCATCGTCTCCCATGTCAATCTCCGATATCCACTACTAGGCATTGCGACCTCCAGCGTGCCAGTGGTTGCCATTAGCAATACGGTCAGCTTACATTAACCTCGTGCTCTGCTCCGAGCCCGCCACGCCCGCCTTCATCTCCGGTCCGGCCGCTCCGATCCCGCTGGTTCCAGCAGAATTCTTCTATTCAGTTTCCTCGTATGGTTGCCGTCGTCCTTCAGGAAAAACAGCTCTCGTCCGGATGAGATTTTCGACGGCTTTTCGCGCGGTGATTTCTCCGATCCCCGTCTAATATCGGCAGCAGAACAGCCGGCGGCGATGACTTTGTTGAGATAGGTAACGGTCTCGCCCGGCAGCGGCCGCCCGCGCTGAATATGGTCTTCGTAGCGCTCCGGCCCCGCATTATAAGCCGCGAACAGACCGGGAAATCCAAAGCGGTCATACATCGCCCGCAGATAGGCGGTGCCTGCCAGGATGTTATCGCGTGAATCATGGGGATCGGGACCCAGTCCATGCTCGAATCGCATTTCCTCATAGGTGGCGGGCATGACCTGCATCAGCCCCATGGCACCGGCGCGCGAGACGATCGGACGGCCGTTGACCAAGGTTCTGCCACCACTCTCGGCGCCGATGACGGCATAGATCCACGTCCGCGGAACGCCGAAACGTTCATTTGCTTCCGTCACGAACTGCTGCCACTTTTCCAGACGCGGACTTAAAGAAATGGCGGCCGGCTCAGCGCCGATCGAGGCGGAACAAGCGCATGGCGTGACAGCGAGCATGCTCAACATCAGGAGGGTCATTCGGTCCATAGCGGCACGACCCTCCCGATGATGTTCCTGACCGGAACCGGTCCGAAATAACGACTGTCAAAGGAATTGGCCGCACCAGCACCAAGCAGGAAAACCTCGTCATTGCCGAGTGCCTGACAGCCATTCCACCAAGCCAGTTGACGCCCCTGGCGATCGGTCGAGAGCCGACGAGCGACAATCTCGCCACTGATGATGATTGCCTCGTAGAAGGCGCAGACATGCTCGCGTGGCAGCGCTGCAACGCGCTTTAATAGCGGCACATTGCGAGGCAGGTACCCGCGCTCATCGGCGAGCCCAATGGTGAATTCCGGAGGGCTAGCGAGCACCAGATCGCCGTGTACCGGCGTTCCCGCGACAACGCGATAGAGGCCGATCGGCGCACTAGCGGAAGCGTTCCAGACCAGCCAAGGCGACGGTTTGGCCAATGCTGCAAATGCGATCAGCGCTAGTCCTGTCGTGCTAACAGCAATGACGTTGCGGGCTCGGACTCGCCGTAGCCTCTGACCAATTAGATGGATGGAGGGGCGCTTCATGAGCGGCCTCCATCGTTGGTGTCAGCCGTAGTTTTACGGCCTTTCGACCACTCGTCGAGTTCGTCGATGTGGTAACGGACATAACGGCCATGCTTGCGGAAGCTTGGGCCGCTACCCTTGATCCGCATCTTGTCCAGAGTGCGTTGGGAAAGCCCGATATAGAAGGCAGCCTGCGCCGTGTTGAGGAACGGGCTGCCCTTCTTGGCGCGGGCGGCGCGTTCGTTTTCGTCGTCCATCGTGATCCTCGTTTTCTGTCGGTTGAGAATCAGCGAACAAAAGCGTCTACGGGACCGGCGAATAGTTGTTGACGAGTTTTCGCCGCCCCTTGGGGCGGTTACCTCGTGCTTATGGCGCAGGGCTTGCCGGTCAGTTGGCCGAGTTCCAGATGATGGAAGGTCAGCCAGTTCTGGCTCAGATAGCTGCGCCCGATGACCGCGCCCCACAGGATGAGGATGTTGATGAATAGCCACGCTCAGTGACGGCTTTTTTCGGCAGCTCGATCGCCGCCCTCACCTCCCCCAAGGCGCACAACCGTACTCGAGATTGGCAATAATGCGATCCGTGATCTCAGAATTAAGGCTGCCCCCGGCAGCTGACTACCCCTCCGCTCGGCGATAGGCTGAACGCTTGCCGATCTTGCGCATGATCTGGTCTCAGCTCGCAATCTCGCTTCGCCCTCCCCCGGAAGATCCCATGGGGCAGCGGAGGCAGCGCTCGATCCTAGTCTCGCGTGCCTGCCCCGTGAGCGGGGTGGGCGGCGAAAACGACCGGAAAAGCCCGCGGTCGGAGACGGCCGGCATCCAGAGGACCGTGACGAAGTGGAGGCCCCCCGAGAGGAAAGCGAAAGGTTGCGGGCTGCCGCCAGCGGACCTAGAAGGGAGAGCCGCCCACCACGCCGCCGGAAAAGCCTAAGAAAACAACTCCGCCGCTCAGAAACAGTAGCGACCGCTTTGCTCGGAAAAGGCTGCCGCGCCAGGGGACGAAGCCAGGTGGCCGAGATCACCTGAACATCGCGAAGACGAGGGGGCCCGGCTCACGAGCATCCGGTGCTCGCTCCGCGCACAGGCGAGCTCCCTTGGGAAACCGTCAGGCCTGATCAGCCATCACTTCGACGGCTTGATCAGATCGCAAGGGTCAACGTTAAGGGCTTCTGCTAGTCGTCCCAGAACAGTCACGCTGGCTGAGACTCGACCGCGCTCAATTGAACCGACATAGCGCATGCTCAGCTCTGCGCGAGCCGCCAATTCCTCTTGCGTCAGGCCCTGATCATGGCGAACGCGACGCATATTAGCGGCCATGACCTCTTTGAGATCCACGGCAGATACGGACCAGAACGGGAACTATCGTTCTAGGAATGATCGTTCCTATTCGTTATAGTTAGCGGCTTAGATACATCATCTTGGACGTCACGTGTCCGCACTTTGAAACTACAGGCAGATGAAGACAGAACTGCGAGACGAAGTCCCCTGGTCTGATCGGCTGACCGAATACGACAACGCGCACTTCACGCTCTATCTGAAGCTCCTCGACGCGTGCGCTGACAATGCCAGCGAGGAAGAAATGGCACGTGACATTCTGGGCATCGACCCAATGCAGGAGCCAACCCGCGCGCGCAAAGCGGTACGGAGCCATCTGGATCGTACGCAGTGGTTGATCGCCAGCGGCCATAGGGAACTCTTCCCGAGCTAGATCGCTGAGGTCGAAGCCACTGCCTGTGATTTTTACGGCACCAACAAAAAAGGACCCGCTCCCCAACGGAGCTGATCCTGATTGCCTGAGGCGGAACACGTGGCCGCGTCAGCAATCTCAGCGATCGATATGAAGGATTGGTCAGAGGCCCACAACAATCGGCAAAGCGGGACCGCGGTAGAGCCATCACAGCAGAAATCGCCTGTATTCGCCGTTCATCAGCAAGCGCCCCCGTTTGACCGCACGGCGTACCATGTCGCGCAGGTGATCCCCGGGGTCAGCCCAATCACGCTCGATACGGGTTTTCCCGAACAAGGCTATTCCGATCTCACGATGTGAGGCGTCGGCAATAGAACCGTCGAGCGCACGCAAGACCCAACGCAATCGCGCGCTTCGAGGCTCGGCCGGAAAGAACTTCGGAAATAGCTGCCCTGTCGACCGAAGGGCGTTCAGACACGCAAGTCCGTCCAAACGTTGCTTCACATTTCCAGGCGGCCAGAGAATGTTGGAAGTCAGCCGCGCCGGCTCAAGGAGACCGATGCCGAAGACAGCAAGCTGCAGGTTCCGGCCAGCGTCGGTGAACAGGACGTTCTGAAGCCCATCTGCGGTAAAGAGAACGGAGACCCGACAGGAAAGCAAGGAGATGTCGAGCGCATCCCTGTCCGACCATCGCGCGGTACGTTCGGCTGAAACAGGAAGAACATGCGGACAGTGACACGGGCACCAGAAGGTGTCCGCGTCACTTCCGATCGAACTTGCAAAAAAGCACCCCCCAGCGGGAAAGGTCAACGGTGTTCGCTGGCAGGCTTATGATGTCGGCGGACCGCGATCGCGAAGAGACGACGCCTCGCAAGGTCACGGCAAGGTCCTTCCGGAAAACCGGATTGCGCCTCAGGAACTCCCAAGCCCAACCGCGACTGGTGAGGTGCATGGAGTAGGCATACGCGCCGTCGTCTTGCCAGTTAGGCCAAGCTGGGCCTGAACTTCTCTGGTTCATCGCTCAGTTCCGGGTAGGCGGAGATCATGTTTCGAGATCAAACGACTTCACGACGGGTACCCACAGCACCGGCCCTTCGATACGACCGTTGCGCCGGATCACCGCCAGACTGTGTGTAGAAATCTCGAGATATCCAGCGACCGCTCGCGTGTTGCCAATGGTGAGTGGATCGGACAGCCGTTCGAGCGGCCAGCCGGCACGGCGCAGGATGCGCTCAATGCGCAAATCCGTCACCGTGACGATGCTGTGCAGTTCGCGCGAAAGACCGAACTCGATCATCCCTGCGAACAGCTCATAGGTACCAAGCGCGACGCCTGCCTCCTTCGGAGCCGATGGTGGAACGTCAAGCGCGAAACGGCTGCTTTCCCAGATCCGGGGATCGTCTGGCGCCTGGCCGTCTTTCAAAAGCATCGAAAAATTATCGCGCAGCATGTTCGGGCCAGTCGTGGGCAGCAGTCGCACACAGCCATCCAAACGCCCCGTCTGGGCCTTGAGCAGCAGATAGTGAGGACCAATCGCATCGAAGGGATCGATCTCATAACCATCTCTGACAGCCACATCCCATTCGAGCCGTTCCCGGAAGACACGGTGCCGGAGCCTGTGCATCTCCAGGAGATCGTCGGCGAACTCTGTGTGACAATCCGGTGTGATCAGTTGCATCATGGCCAACTCCTTCTCGCCCAAATGACAAGGCGATTGGAGGCGAAGGGCCCAGTTGGAACAACCTGTGCATGTACACAGGTTGCACAGGCTACTGACTGAAATCCGACCGTTTAGAAAGCGCAAATCGAACGGCTGCCTGCGTGATTGTCCGCACACCAAGCTTCTTCCTGGCATTATCGAGGTGAAAGGCAGCAGTGCGTTGGCTGATACCCAGGATACGACCAATATCCCAAGCCGACTTCCCTCGAGCGGCCCATTGCAGGCATTCAATTTCCCTCGGGGACAGGACCACGCCATCGACCATTCGACTGGTAGTCAACACGCGACGTGCGTGGATATGGAAGAACATTGCGATCAACTGGAGCGCACGTTCGTATCGTTTGATGACACGTAGAAAAAGGGGGCGTTTTTCGTCGGTGGCAAAGGTAAGTGCGGAAAACAACCCGAGGCGACCATGGATCGGAATCGTAAATCCGCAACGAATACCGAACTGGCTTGCCTCGTCCATCAGTTGCTGTTGTGGGTTCGATAATTCGAGATCGCGCCCGTCGGCGCCCCAGCGAAATGTCTCAGGGCAAAGGCGTGCTCTGGTGATCACCGGATCTAGAATCTCGTAACGGCTACGGAGATAGTGGGAAGTCCACACCTTCGGATAGGTGGAAATCAAATCTGTTGTTCGAGCTGATTGGAGAGAAGGGAAGAGGAATGCGAAAGATGGCAGCTCGAGCGATGAAGCAGCTTCGGCCAAGGCGTCGTGAAGATCACCTACATTCACGCTGCCCGCGAGTTGCTCGGCAAATCTATGGAAGACATCATGCATCTTGGTCGACTACAGGATCATGTCTCTGGTCGAAAAGTTGCGACTGCGGCGATGACTTATGAGCCGGAATGTCCCTCGATCAACTACAGTCGATATGGTCTGTATCGGGACTCGTATCGTCTGCCTTATCCAGCGAGCAGGCATGCGAATGCTTGACGATAGCTAGGCTCGATCGAGTGTCTACCGCTCCACGTACGTATGCCCGAGAGCAAGGTAAGTCTCACGCCTTAGTACCTTGTCTTGGTCATCAAACTCCCAAACATCCGTGAATCGCACGAGACGCGATGTCTGGTTGGCTCCTTGTCCCTCGAATTGTCCGGTGACAAAGACCCTCTTCGCGCTCTCCTGTGGGCAGGTACGATCGAGAGTATGCACTCCGCGGATCATACGCAGGTTCCTGTAGAAGTGCTCAATCTCCGCCCTTCCGACATATCGAGCATCAGCACGGACATATATCGCCTCCTCGGCAAATAGCGCCATGACTGCGTCGATATCCTGCCGATCGACATCCTGATAATAGCGGACAATTTGATCGCAATGGGTCATGTTTGTGCCCCTGCACCAAATGCTTCGAAAGTCAGACGGCCAAGACGTCGCGCATCGCCTTCAAGGCTTCATCGATATCCGCTCGCGACACACCGATATGGGTAACCGCACGCATCGCGGTGGGACCAAACAACCCACCACCACCTATGCCAACGCCTTTTGCCTTGAGGGCTCCCGTGATGTCGGCCGGGCTCTGCCCAGTCCCACCGACGTCAAAAAAGACGATGTTGGTCTGCACCTCTCCTGCAGTCATCTTGATACCCGGCAACTCGGCAAGTCCCCGGGCCAAGGCACGTGCATTCTCGTGGTCTTCCGCCAATCGTTCGACATGGTGGTCGAGCGCATATATGCCTGCAGCCGCAAGAAAGCCGGCCTGCCGCATGGCCCCTCCCCACCGTTGCTTGAGGCGCCAAGCTTGGCGGATGAAATCGCGTGTTCCAGCAAGTACCGCCCCGACGGGGCCACCGAGCCCCTTGCTCAGGTCGATCCATGCGCTATCGAAAGGCTCGGCATAATCCTTGGCTGACACCCCCGAGGCTACGACTGCGTTAAGGAGACGCGCGCCATCCATGTGAAGAATAATGTCAGCCTTGCGCGCGACAGCGATAACATCCTGCAGGGTGGTCATGGGCCAGATGGCGCCACCACCAAAATTCGAAGTCTGCTCGATCGTCACCAGCCGTGACTGCTGCAGATAGCGGCTTTCCGGCCTGATGGCTTTTTTCAACGTGTCGCCGTCAAAAATACCATTCTCACCCTGGACTCCACGAACCATCACACCGGATAGAGCTGCTGGTCCGCCGGTTTCCGACACCATGATATGCGCACTTTCGTGCAGGATGATCTCGTCTCCTGGACGACAATGGACGGCGAGAGCGATCTCGTTGCACATCGTTCCGGAGGGAAGAAAAACGGCGGCTTCCTTGCCCAGCATATCGGCAACACGGGCGCAAAGATCGAGAACGTTGGGATCCTCATCCTTCTGCTCGTCTCCCACCTCGACGGACATCATGTATTTTCGCATGCCGTCGGTCGGCTTCGATTTCGTGTCGCTGTAGAGGTCGATGAACGCGGGCCGAGGCATGATCTTCAACTCCCAATCCAACCGCATATTCCGGATACGGAAGCAGCAGTTTTCCGGGCGGCAAATGTCTTGGGCCTGCCGAGCAAGCCCAAGACGCTCTGTGCCGAACGCCGTTGCTTCCGGCACAATGGCTACCGGTTGAGAACATCACGATCCAATTGAAAAATGACGGCGTATTATTCGAATTTGATATAAGCTACGAGGTAGATCGAACGGCCATATCAATCGGTTATGGACGGCAATCCCATTTCTATTTGCCGACAGCCGAAGCCGGGTGCCAGATCGACATTGAAACGCCGCTCCAAGTCCTCAATGGCCCGATCGTGACTCCCAACCCACAGCCCGCTCAAGGTATCTCTGTCGTCCCAGGTGAAGCCGCGGGTCCAATCCTATCCTTGGGCGAGCCACTGAGCTTCTGGGGCGGCGTCGACCCCGGCTCCGGCACGATCATCGACGTGCATCATCCTTCGCATGGCGCGTCGCTCGCCGGCGCTGTTTTGCTGATGCCAACCAGCCGTGGGTCCTGTTCAGGTTCAGGAGTGCTGCTGCAACTGGTTCTTTCAGGCGGGAGCCCCGCCGCTCTTGTCTTCTGCAGACCGGAGGACACGCTGACGCTGGGGGCCATAGTTGCGGCCGAAATGTTCGGGTCTACGATCCCTGTCATTAGGCTGGAGGAAACGGCTTTTTCTGTTTTGGCCGCAGCGAAAACAGCACAGATTTCGTCAGACAGCATCACGGCGGACGGAAGAATTCAGATTTCTCTGCGCCAACCGACACATGAGGATATTGAGCTCAGTATCGACGATCGCCGCAGGCTTGATGGCAGCGAGGGGGTAGCGGCCCAGCAGGCCATGCGTATCGTCTGCAGCATGGCCAACCAGCAGGGCGCGAGGGCCCTCGTCGATGTCACCCGTGCTCATATCGACGGCTGTATCTACGCTGGACCAGCCAATCTGTTGTTCGCTGAAAAGATGAAAGAGTTGGGGGCGCGTGTCCGCGTTCCGACGACGATGAACGCAATCTCGGTGGACTACGACAATTGGCAGCGTCAAGGCGTAGAGCCAGAATTTGGCATACCAGCTTCCAGGTTGGCCGATGCCTATCTCGAGATGGGATGTCAGCCGACTTTCACCTGTGCTCCATACGACCTTCCGAACCCTCCCGGCCTTGGTGAACAGGTTGGCTGGTCAGAATCGAATGCAGTAATCTTTGCCAATTCAATCCTTGGCGCGCGGACTGCGAAACATCCCGACTTCCTGGACTTGTGCGTGGCCCTCACCGGTCGCGCACCGCTCGCAGGCGCCTTTCTCCAAGAAGGGCGGCGTGCGTGCCGCAGCATTAGTATCGAGTTTCCAAAAAATGCCGACAGCGCGGTTTGGCCACTCATTGGCTACCTTGCTGGCTTGGCCGCCCCTGACCGCGTCCCGCTACTCAAGGGATTGTCCAATGCGACACCGGACTCAGATGAGCTCAAGGCTCTCTGCGCTGCTTTCGGGACAACGTCCGCGGCGCCGATACTTCATATTGAAGGCATCACACCGGAAGCGGCTTGCCAGCGCGTCTCGGACAAAGACGTAGCTTTCATCTCCCGTCAGGATCTTGCCGAAGGTTGGTTGAAGCTGAACAGCGGGCCAGCGGAGATCGACTTGGTCGCGATTGGTAGCCCTCACGCCTCTCTCGCGGAATGCCAGGCGCTAGCCAAGCGTCTGGATGGTCGCGCGCTGGCGAGCGGCCTCACAGTGATTGTCACGACCGCACGGGAAATCGCAGCGTTAGCAGAGGCCGATGGAACCCTGGCGACGCTCCGTATGAGTGGCGTCGCTGTGATAACGGACCTCTGCTGGTGCTCGATAACGCGGCCTGTCTTCCCGTCTCACGCGAAGGTGGTTCTGACCACCTCCGGGAAGTATGCTCATTACGGGCCGGGACTGACAGGATGTATTGTAAGACTTGGAACACTGGATGAGTGTGTTCATGCAGCATTGGTCGGAGCCGCGCCAGCCCGGTTGCCCAGCTGGCTCACGTGAATCGGGTCAGTGTTTCATTGCACTCAGGAACTGCTTCAACTCAGCGGTCTTTGGCGCTTCGAAGATATCTTTCGACGTCCCCATTTCGTGCACCACACCATTGCGCATGAAGACGACGCGATCACAAATTCTTCGCGCGAATTCCATCTCATGCGTAACCATTAAAAGGGTCATCCCTTCGGACGCCAGCGAGCGGACCACTGCAAGGACTTCGCCCACCAGTTCCGGATCGAGAGCTGAGGTGATCTCGTCGCAGAGGAGCGCCTTCGGCGACATAGCGAGTGCTCTGGCGATGGCAACGCGCTGCTGTTGGCCACCTGACATCTGATGCGGGTAGGCATCGAATTTTTCCGACAGGCCGACGCGCTGGAGATTGCGCTTCGCGATCTCATGCGCTTCTCCTCTAGGGCGACCTAGAACCACGACCTGCGCCAACGCTACATTTTCTCCCGCGGTCAGGTGCGGGAAAAGGTTGAACTGTTGGAAGATCATTCCGACTTCTAGGCGAAGCGCCCGGAGCTGTCTCGGCTCTCGTGAAAGCGCCACACCGGAGACTTTAATGGACCCGGAATCGATTATTTCGAGGCCGTTGACGCAACGGAGCAGAGTGGTTTTACCAGACCCGCTCTGGCCGATAATGGAGATCACTTCCCCTTTCTCGACACTGAGATCAACGCCGCGGATAACCTTCAGCTGCCCGAAGCTTTTTTCCACACTATGCAGTTCGATTAGCGACATTGAGCCTCCTCGCCAGCCAGCCTGCGAAGAGCGAAAGCGGCCAACACAACAAGAAATAGATGATGGCAACCAGACCGTAGGTCATTAGCGGACGATACGTCGCATTCGACACGAATGCGGCCGTCCGCGTCAGTTCGACAAAGCCGATAACTGATGTCAGAGCCGTTGCCTTGATAACCTGGACCGAGAACCCGACCGTGGCAGGGATGGCAATGCGGATCGCTTGCGGAAAGATGATGTAGCGCAATTGCTGCAGCCAACTCATACCTAGGCTGGCAGAAGCTTCCCATTGCCCCCGTGCGATTGCTTCGACACAACCGCGCCAGATGTCACCCAGAAATGCACCTGCCCAGATCACGAGTGTGAGCGTTGCAGCGACCCACGCATTCACGTTGAAGCCCAATGCAGCCACGCCGAAGAACATCAGGAAAAGCTGGATGAGCAAGGGCGTGCCCTGGATGAAGGCGATGACCCCTGCTGCACTCCTTGCAATCAAAGCGGAATGTTGAATTCGCAGGATGAGCAACAGGCCGCCGACGAGCGCCCCGCCCGAAAGTGCCAAGGCCGATAACAGGACTGTCCATCTTGTTGCGACAACCAGGGTCCACAACATCTCCGAAAACGAGAAGGAGATCATTTGGGTACCCCCATGCGAAACACATAATGCCCTGCGATCAACAGCAGCCGGCGCAGGAGGAACGCCAGCACGAGGTAGGTGGCAGCCATGAAGATGTAGGTCTCAAAGGCGCGGAAATTCCTCGACTGAATAAAGCTGGCGACGAACGTCAGCTCCTCCACTGCGATCTGCGAGATCACCGAGGTCTGGAACATGTCAAGGACGAACTGGCCGACCAGCGCAGGCCAGACACGTTGGATGGAGGGAAACAGAATGACGTGCCGAAAGGTCTGGAACCCGTTCATCGCGAGGCTCGAGGCCGCTTCGTACTGGCCCTTTGGTGTCGCCTCCATGCCGCCGCGCAGGATTTCCCCCATGTAAGCTCCGGTGTTCACGACGAGCGCGATGATCCCGGATGCCTCGGCCGAAAGCCTCAATCCAAGCGCGGGCAAACCGAAGAAGATAAACAGCAGCTGAACCAGGAAGGGTGTGTTCCTGATCCCTTCGACATAGGCGATGATTGCCCAGCGCAAGGCGGGAGTGCCATGCACCCTGCCCCAGGCAGTCCCCACGCCGAGCAGAAACCCGAGACACCCACCAATCAGCGTCAGGCGTATCGTGACGAGAATGCCGCTGACTATCGCATCTTGATAGGCAGGCACCCATGAAAAATCGAGTGACATCGTTTATGGCGCCGCACTTGATAATCGTGCGGCGCCCCCCAGTTTTACTTGGCAATATCGGCGGCCGAGGCATCGCCGATGTGTTGTTGCGCAAGCTCCACCAAGGTTCCGTCCTTGACCATCGCCGAGATCGTCTGGTTCGCCACGTCTTTCATTTCGTCGTCGCCCTTTGGCACACCGATGTAAGCAGGTTCCGCCGCCATCTTGATCTTCACCGCCAACTTGCGGGGCGAGGTCTTGTTGAACGCGTAGGCGGTTGCTGTACCTGTGGCCACCAGATCGACCTGGCCAGCCGCATACGCGCCTAGAGCAGAGGCCGTATCCTCGAAGCGCTGAATATCTGTACCTTTCGGGGCAATCTTGGAGACCTCGAGATCCTCCGTGCCACCACGGCTCGCGCCGATTTTGTGCCTCACGAGGTCCTCTGCGTTCGAAACAACCGTAGCTTCCTCCCCAAAAACGCTGTTGTACTCTCCGATGTACGGGTTCGAGTAAGTCACCACCTTCTCACGCTCCGGGGTCTTGCCGAGACAAGCGATGATGATGTCGGCCTTGCCCGTCTGCATGAACGGGATGCGGTTGGCGCCGCTGGTCGGAACGAGCTCCAGCTCCACCCCCAGTCTTTTTGCCATGTACTTCGCGATATCGATGTCGAGCCCGATTGGCTGCATGTCCGGTCCCATCGATCCATAAGGAGGGTAGTCCTGCAGAACGGCCACGATGAGTTTGTTCCTGGCCTTGATATTCTCGAGCGTTCCCGCCGATGCGATGTTCCAGCTCGCCGCCAGCACCGCGGTTCCGATTCCTAAAGCAAGAAAAATACGCCTCGTCATCGACGCCATCTCCCGTTGTCCGAGTTCCCCGCAAGCTTTGGATTTCATTTTGCTTGCGAGGCTAGTTGACAGCACCGAGGCATGCCGAGCAAATAAAAATGAAAAGGCCGTTCATACGATTTTGATATAGGAGGCGGTGTCGTGAAACTGACGTTCAAGATGGTCGAGTGCTTCAAGACCGTTATGGCTGTCGGCACAGTGACTGCGGCAGCAGAGGTTCTGTGCACATCACAGCCTGCCGTCAGCAGATCGATCAGCCAGCTCGAGACAGCGGTTGGAATTCACCTTTTTGATCGCGTAAAGGGACGGCTGTTGCCCACGGCGCACGCGCACACCCTCCTGGCCGAGGTCAACAAAACGTACCGGGGCCTCGAACATCTCGAACGGGCTGCATCAAGCCTCAAGAGTTTTCAAAACGGCAACATCAGTGTGGTTTGCGCCCCGGCGTTTTCGGAAGGCTTCATCGGCGATGTTGCGGCGAGTTTCCTGTCCAAATATGGCGACGTCTCGCTTACGATCGATACGCAGCAATCCTGGGCAATCGCCGAACTGATCAATGAGCAGAAATTCGATCTCGGGATCACCGCGTACGAAGTGAGTTCACAAGGGGCAGCGTGCGAGCCATTCTGTGCACCGGACGAAGTGTGCGTGATGCCCTCGGATCATCCTTTGGCGCAGCGACCAATTATTGATCCAGTGGATCTTGATGGGGTCAGTTGCGTGTTCCTCAGTGAACGGGACCCCTACCGCCGAAGGTTGGACCGCGTGTTCGAGACCACTGAAATCAGGCGGCGCCTTGTTATCGAGACACCGAACACGAATTCTGCCTGCGCCATGGTGACACGAGGCTGTGGTGTCGCGGTCGTGAGTCCGCTGACGGCTCTCGATTTTGTCAACCAGGGCTTGACGATGCGCCGCTTCTCCGCGGGTGAACCATTTCATTCTACCCTTCTTCGTGCAAAGCACAGGCCGACGTCACCGCTAATTGACATGTTCGTTGCAGAGCTAAAATCCATTCGAGACGCGAACCTCGCCCGCGTTGAAGAGCATTTGACTGCATAAGCATATCAAAGCCGCATGGAGTACGGTCAAGTTTGAATTGGATTGGATAGACGTCGCTTTTTAGGTTTGCCTCGGACATCCGGCACCGGCGGCAAAGATATGACACTGTGTGACTTCTCTCCTCTCGGCAGCATCCCAGACAGCACTGTCAAAACCAGTCTGCACTCGATGGTGGATCGAGTGCCTGGAAACTCCAGTCAACAATCCGTTGCGCCATTGGCGGGCTATCATCCCTCCCTGTTTGAGAAACAACATGCGATTTCTCGAGCAGTTTGCATTCGGCGGTGGCTGCACCAAAACCCTGAGCTAAGTGGCCAAGAAAAGAACACGGCAGCTCTGATCGCGCATTTCTTACGCGAATGGGGCTTCGACGTCTTGGAAAACATCGGCGGCCACGGCGTCGTAGGATCCCTAAAGCGTGATCCGAATATGCCAACAATTGGCCTGCGTGCTGATATCGACGCACTTCCGATCAGCGAAACATCCGGCGTTCCCCACGCGTCGCGGGTTGCCGATGTGATGCATGCTTGTGGGCATGACGGCCATACTGCAACCTTGTTGGCATTTGCCGAGCGGACAATCTCACGCGCTCCAACATGCAATCTGGTGCTCATCTTCCAACCGGCCGAAGAAACTGGCAACGGCGCCCGCGAGATGCTCGCAGATCCGGCCCTGCAGGAGTTCCATCTCGATGCGATCTTCGGGCTGCACAACTGGCCCGGAATGGACTTTGGTTCAGTCTTTGCACCCGACGGGGCCTTAATGGCCTCCTCAGATCGGTTCACGCTGGAAATCTCTGGACTGTCGTCGCATCCCGCGCTCCCGCATCAGGGCAGCGATGTGATCCTCTCTGCCTGTACAATCGCGGATTTGGTGCATCAGACATTCCTCAGGCGGCGTGCCGCTTCTGAGCAGGCAGTTATCAGCATCACAGATTTCATCGCGGCAGGTGGCGACGTGACTATCCCTTCGCGCGCCGAGCTGCGAGGCACGATACGCTGTCTCAACGATCAGGCGCGAGAGGAAGCTTGGAGGTGGGTCAACGAAAAGACAGCTGAAATTGCCGCAGTCTATGACACCAGGCTCAGCGCAGAAATCCGCCGCGGTTGCCCAGCGACACGCAACGCGCCGCAGTGCGCCGAGATCGTCAGAAGTGCGGCCAGCGCAATTGGTGGTGTCGTCACACTTGTCTCTGATCTTCAACCTTCAATGGGCGGCGACGATTACGCCTATTTCGCTCAACGTTGGCCATCCGCGTATTTTTGGCTCGGCGCAGGCCAAAATTGTCCTCTTCCGCATGCGGCAGACTTCGACTTCAACGATGACCTGATCCCCTTGGGCGTCTCGATGTTCGAGCAGATCGAAACTCGTTTCACTGCCTCCGCCGCTTTCCTGAGTGTATAGGAAACATCGACATGAGTTTGGCTACATCGCGCATTCTTGTAATTGGCTGCGGCAACATGGGCGCAGCGATTATCAACGGCATTGTTGATCGGCACCCCGGCGTGAAGATTGTTGCACTGGATCCCGCTGTCGATCGCGCATTGTCGCTGTTGAAGCATCCTGAACTTGTCGCCGTGCGCCAACCCAGCGAAGTGTCGAAGTCCGATCTCTTCGATCTCGTGCTTCTCGCCATCAAGCCACAGATGTGGGCTCAGTCTGCCACGGAGCTCGCTCCTCTTGTGCAGGGCGCACTCGTGGTTTCGATCATCACTGGAATCAAGACGATGGCCCTGCGAACGGGTCTGGAAACCGATCGCGTCATTCGGGCAATGCCAAATCTTGCAGCCGAGATCGGCCACAGTATGACCGTGGCCTTCGCTGGATCAAATTTGAGCTCAAGCGACAAGGCTCTGGCGACGTCGCTTTTTACATGTATTGGCTGGGTTGAATGGTTGCCCAAAGAAGCGGACGTCGATCGTGCGACCTCGGTATCCGGTTGCGGTCCGGGCTTCATATTTGCAATTGCCGAAAACCTTATCGAAGCCGCCAAATCTGAAGGCTTGTCATCCGAAGTCGCGGACACATTGGTGCGCCAGATGCTGTTTGGATCAGCGATGCTTCTCGCCTCAACGACAAGGTCTCCCGGAAGCTTGAAAGCGGCCGTTGCCAGTCCTAGGGGAACTACCGAAGCAGGTTTGGCGGTACTCCAGCACGAAGATGTGCTCGCTCGCTTGCTTAGTCGAGCTGTGCAGGCCGCTCACGAGCGAGCACACGAACTCGGTAGCTAGTACTGCTCGAACTGTGGCGTAGGATACAGCCGCCTCGGGTCAATATCTTGGAATGCAGTTAGAGCCAGCCCCTTGTAAGGCCCGCCATGCGCAGACCGTCAGCGACGTAGGGATATGCTCGCATTAGTCGCCAAATGAGTTCAGAATGATAATTTGCAAAGACCATCACAACGGGTCCCCAGTTGATTCCCAATTGATCCGTCGAAAACCAACCATGTTTATCGCTTTGGCAAAGCATCGGGTTGAAACTGACGCTCACACTCTGCATGTCGCAGGTTCGGCCGCTCTGAAATGTTGGATAAGCGATACGACGATCCCCCGGGAAAATGGGAGCGATGCGAAAGTCGCACGATAAGACCTTACAATCGTCGAGGTAGAAGTGCACACTAACGAGCTCGGTAGACAAGAAATTCCGCGCTATTCCATAGATTGTGCGCTGTTGTTTTCTCGGTCAATCACTCGCGGTCAGACTCCAATTTTAATCGTAGCTCTCGAAAACGCGCAGATTACGAATTTTATTCTTGTAGAACAAAGGTCGTACGTCGACCGTTCTCGAAGCACCAGCCCTCCCCGTTTCCAGCCGCGGACTTCGATCACGTTCCATTGCCGCCGGTCACGACATGATTTCCTGCCCCCGTTCCGCCGCAATGGCCTATCAGGGCAACGGTGGGGCTTCACGGAGAGGATTTTTCGATGCGACTTCATACATCCATCGCGGCCATTCTCATGGCAGTCGCGCTCGCGGGCTGCGAAACGTCTGAACAAGGCCAGCGAGCCGGAACGGGTGCCCTAGTCGGCGGCGCCGGCGGTGCATTGGTTGGCCAGGCGATCGGCCGAGACACCAAGAGCACATTGATCGGAGCTGGCGCCGGTGCGCTGCTGGGCGCGGCCGTGGGCAGCGCGACGACGCCAAAGCGCCGCGGCGAAGAGATGTGCCGTTACCAGGATCGCTATGGCCGGGTTTACACCGCACCTTGCGACGAGCGGTATTACAACGGCGATTACTGAGGCCGATCTTTTGAAGCCAGGCGGCCCCTGCTTTGACTTGGCATGAGGCTGCCCTCCGCAACAGAAAAAGCCCCGGTTCCATCAGGAACCGGGGCTTTTTCCTATCGGCTAGCCGCCAGGATTGCGTCAGGCACTTGCCCTGAAGCGGGTCGAGTCGATTGCCGCAGCCATCAGCGTCTGCGTATACTTCTCGCGTGGGTGATCGAAGATTGCATCCGTTGGCCCTTCCTCGACGATCTTGCCCTGTTTCATGACGATGATGTAGTCAGCCATCGCCCGCACCACCGCAAGGTCGTGGCTGATGAACAGGTAGGACAGGTCGTGACCGGCCTGCAGTTTGCGCAGCAATTCCACGATTTGCTTCTGCACCGAACGATCAAGCGCCGAGGTCGGCTCGTCCAGCACCACCACTTTGGGCTTCAGGATCATGGCTCGGGCGATTGCGATCCGCTGGCGCTGGCCGCCTGAAAATTCATGCGGATAGCGGTTGCGCATCACCGGATCGAGACCCACCTCCTTCAACGCCTCTATCGCACGCTTGTCTCGTTCCTTGGAGGACAGTGCGGGCTCATGCACCAGAAGCCCCTCGGTGATGATCTGGCCGACAGTCATGCGTGGCGACAGCGAACCGAAGGGATCCTGGAACACCAGCTGCAATTCGCGGCGCAGCGGCCGCATTGCCCGTTTGTCGGCACCGGAAATGTCGTTGTCACCGAAGCGGATCTGCCCGTCGCTCGGCAAGAGCCGTAGCAGAGCACGTCCGAGCGTCGACTTACCAGAACCGGATTCACCGACGATGCCGATGGTCTGGTTGCGTTTGAGACGAATGGAAATGTCGTCGACAGCACGCAGGATGACAGGATCGCCGGCAAGGAACCCACCGCCGATCTTGAAGGTGACCTCGACCTTGCGCCCTTCCAGGAGAACCGGAGCATCGGGCGCCGGTGGAGCCTTGTGGCCTGTTGGCTCTGCCGCCAGCAGCATCTTGGTATAAGGGTGCTGAGGGTTGGCAAAGAGCATCGTCGCCTCGCCTTCTTCCACCACCTCGCCGGAGCGCATCACATAGACGCGGTCGGCGAAGCGGCGCACGATGCCCAGATCATGGGTAATGAAGACGATGGCCATGCCGAGCTTCTTCTGCAGTTCGGCCAGCAACACCAGGATCTGGGCCTGGATGGTGACATCCAGCGCCGTCGTCGGCTCGTCGGCAATCAGTATATCCGGATCGTTGGCGAGCGCCATTGCGATCATGACGCGTTGACGCTGGCCGCCCGACATCTCGTGCGGATAGGACTTCAACCGCCGCTCGGGATCGGGAATGTGGACGAGGCGCAAGAGCTTCAGTGCCTCCTCGCGCGCTGCCTCCGCGCTCAAACCACGATGCCGTCGGATCGGCTCCATCAGTTGGTTGCCGATCGTGTAAAGCGGGTCGAGCGAGGTCATCGGCTCCTGGAAGATCATGCTGATCTTGCGGCCACGTACCTTGTTGAGTTCGCGCTTGCTCATGGCGAGCAGATTCGAGCCTCGATAGTCGACAGCGCCGGTCGCTTCGCCATTGGAGGCAAGCAGTCCCATCGCAGCCATCATGGTCTGGCTTTTGCCGGAGCCCGATTCACCGACGACGGCGACTGTCTCGCCAGCTTTCACGTTGATGTTGATGCCCTTCACGGCCTCCACCGCACCATCGAGCGTATGGAAACGAACCTTGAGGTCGCGAACATTGAGGACGGTTTCTGCAGCAGCCATCTCAACGATCCTTCGGATCAAGCGCATCGCGCAGGCCATCACCGACGAAGTTCAGGGCGAACAATGTCGAAACGAGGAAGAAGGCGGGGAACAAAAGCAGCCAATTGGCGGTGCCGATGTTCTTGGCGCCTGCGGAGATGAGCACCCCCCAACTGGTCATCGGCTCTTGCACGCCCAGCCCCAGGAAAGACAGGAAGCTTTCCAAGATGATGACCTGCGGTACCAGCAACGTCATGTAGATGACGACCGGTCCGAGCAGATTGGGAATGACATGGCGCAGCAGGATACCGCGCTGGCCAACTCCAAGCGCCTCTGCCGCCTGCACATATTCCTGCCGGCGGATGGATAGCGCCTGGCCGCGCACGATGCGAGCCATGTCCAGCCACAACACCGCGCCGACCGCCAAGAACATCAGCACGAAGTTTCGTCCGAAGAACACCACCAGCATGATGACGAAGAAGATGAAGGGCAGCGAATAAAGCACATCGACGATGCGCATCATCACTTCGTCGACCTTGCCGCCCGCAAAACCTGCCGTGGCACCGTAGAGCACGCCGATGACGACGGCGACGACGCCGGCGAGCAGGCCGATGGCCAGCGAAATGCGCCCCGCCACCAGCGTTCGGGACAACAGATCACGGCCGATATTGTCCGTTCCGAAGAAGAAGTACGCCTGCCGCACCGTCGTGCCGATGACGAGTTCGTTGCCTTCCGGAGACTTGCTCAGGACCTGCGCGCCGTCGAACGTATCGGAACGGTCGAGATAGCGCAGATACCGTTCATCGATCGGCTTGGACGACGTCAGCGTGATGGTGAGGTTGCCACCATCCTGTTTCACGTCCTTGACGTCGACACGCATCCGCCGGACCACGTCGTCCAGCGCCGTCTTGATCATTTCCTCCTTCGGATAGGCGGAAAAGCTGGGCGGCGTGCGCACATAGTCGGAATAGATCGTTGTGTACTGGTGCGGCACGAACCATGGACCGACGATGCAGACAAGCCCCATCAGGATGAGATAGCAGAGGCTGATCATGGCGGCACGATTAGCTTTCAACCGTGCCCAGGCATCACCCCAAAGCGAACGACCTGCGACCGTTGGGGGAGCGGAGGCGGCTGCGATCTCAGTCATAGCGCACCCTCGGGTCAACCACGGCGTAGAGAATATCGACGATCAGGTTGAAGAGGATCGTGAAGATAGCGATCACCACCACAGTGCCCATCACCAACGTGTAGTCGCGGTTGAGTGCGGCATCGACGAAGTAGCGGCCCACGCCGGGGATCGAGAAGATCGTTTCCACGACAATGGAGCCGGTGAGCAATGCCGCCGCGGCAGGTCCAGCATACGAGACAATCGGCAGAAGCGCGCCGCGCAAGGCGTGCTTGACCACCACCGACCAATCGGAAAGACCAAGCGCACGTGCCGTTCGAATGTGATGCGATCGCAAGGATTCGATCATCGAGCCGCGCATCAGGCGCGCCACGATGGCGATCTGAGGCAAGGCCAGCGTGAGTACCGGGCCAATTTTGTTGATCAAGGCGCCATCACCCCAGCCCCCGATGGGTAGCAGCTTCCAGCTCAGCCCAAAGACAAGCTGGATCAAAGGCGCGATGACGAAGGTCGGGATGGTGGATCCGGCTGTTGCAACCGCGATGACGGCATAGTCGCCGGGCTTGTTCTGGTTGAGCGCGGCCACCACACCGAGGATGGAGCCCAGGATCAGTGCCAGGATCAAAGCAGAAGCGCCGAGCTGAACCGAGATCGGCAGGCCCTTCCAGAACAGCTCGCCCACAGTGAAATCAGGCAGATTGTAGCTCGGCCCGAAACTGCCGTGCAGCAAGTTGTTGAGATAGTTCAGATATTGTTTCCAGAGCGGATCATTAAGACCGAACTGAGCCTCGAGATTGGCCTTGATGATGGGACTCAGGCCGCGCTCCTGGTTGAAAGGGCCTCCGGGTGCCACCCGGATCAGGAAGAACGCCAGCGTAACGATCACGAATAGCGTTGGGATGGCGGTCAAAAGCCGCCGGAAGACATAAATCAACATTGTCGCCAGACCTCACCAGCGAGAGAAAACCGCCGCCTCCCGTCGGAGACGGCGGCCCACTCAGATTATTGGTCTTTGCTGATGAAGCGCGAAGGATGCACGTCCATGACGTTGTCTTCAAAACCGTGCAACTTCGGGGAGACGATGTTGTGGAAGCTGTAGTAGAGCAGCGGAATCTGACCAACTTCGTCGATCAGAACACGCTCGGCTTCACTGAGCAGCTTCATACGTTCTTCCGGATTGCCGCCGGCGGCGGCAGCCTTGTTCATGGCTTCTTCGAATTTCGGGCTGTTGTAGCTCGAATAGTTGTTGCCGCTGTCCTTGCGCGTGATGCCCAGGAAGGTTTCCGGATCCTGGTAATCGGCGATCCAGGCGGCGCGGGCAACGTCGTAGTTGCCCTTCTGCTCGAGGAAGCCGTAGTGGGTCTTGGTGTCGGTGTTGAGCAGCGTCACCTCGATGCCCAGCGGTTTCAACTGTTCCTGGATGGCGACCGCCGTGTTCTTGTGGTTTTCGGAGGTGTTGTAGCGGATTTCCATTTTCAACGGGTTGCTCGGACCGTAGCCAAGCTTCTCCAGAACCTTCTTGGCTTCGTCCTCCCGGTCAATCTGCGACTTTTCCGCGAACGTGGCCATGGCGGGCGTGTAGCCCTTGATGCCGGGAGGCACCATCGAATAGCCGGGGAACATTGAATTGTTCCAGACCTTCTCGGCCAGGAAGTCGCGGTCGATGGCCTCGGAAACGGCGTTGCGCAATTCCACATTGTCCCAAGGCTTCTTGTCGGTCTTGATCGCGTAATAATAGGTGCCGAGATAAGGCGCGACGCGGATCTGATCGCCGAACTTCGCCTTGAGGTCAGGCAACTGCTCGGTCGGCAGGTCGTCGTAGCTGTCCATCTCGCCGGCTTCGAAGCGCTTCATCGCCGAGGAGCGGTCTTCGGTCGGGATGAAGTTGACCACATCGATCTTGACGTTGGCGGCATCGTGGAATTTCGGGTTCTTGACCATCTTGATGTGGTCGTTCGGCACCCATTCGGCCAGCGTGTAGGCGCCGTTGGAAACCAGCTTGCCCGGCTTCACCCATTCCGCACCGAGCTTCTCGATCGAAGCCTTGTTGACCGGATAGGCCGCCTGGTGTGTCAGCATTTCAAGGAAATAGGGCGTTGGCGCGTTCAGCTTGACCTCGAGGGTCAGCGGATCGACGGCCTTGATGCCCATCTCTTCGGGCTTGGCCTTGCCCTTGTTGACGTCTTCGGCCTTGACAACCGGATACAACATCGAGGCGTATTCAGCGCCGGTCGCCGGGTCTTCCAGACGATGGAAGGCATAGACGAAATCATCCGCCGTCACCGGGCTGCCGTCGGACCAGACAGCGTCCTTGCGCAGCTTGAAAGTGTAGGTCTTGCCGTCGTCGGAGATCGTCCAGCTTTCCGCGGCACCCGGGATGAGATCGGCCTTGGCGTCCTGCATGACCAGGCCTTCGAACAGATCGCGCAGCACGTGGGCTTCATAGACAGTCGACGTCTTATGCGGGTCGACCGTTTCCGGCTCCGCGGCGCTACCGCGATTATAGACCACTTCGGCGAAGGCCGCCGAATGGAAGGCGCCGCTCGCCAAAGCGAGCGTAGAGGCGAACACCGTCGCCTTCAGCATGGTTTTCAGCATGGAATCAATTCTCCCTTTCTCATGCGGACCGGCTTTGCCTGGCCCGCGGGACGTTGACGCCCGCAGGCCGTTCACCGACCTCTCCTGGGGCGAGCCGCGGTTCCCTCTCCGCAGCAGATGGGGAGACACTAACGCCGCGAATTTTTATTTCAACACACCTTAAACCTTCCCCAACGTCATCCGTCAGGGATAGTTGTGCAGATGTTTCGAAAGATTAATAAAATCAAATACGTAACCCATAGCTAACCATTATTTGGCTTATCGTTGCAAAAACCCAGCTTGTTTGACACTCGCCTAAAATATTAATGTGACATTAAGCAACCCCCGGTTACTTTCGAATGTACTTTTGTAGGCTTTTCTTTTTAGGCGGGAGAAAGCATGCATAGTATACGAGGAAGCTCAACTTTCCCTATCTACTCGAAAATTTCGAGATGGAAAGATAATGACGACGGAACTTCGGCAATTGAATTTGCTTTGCTTGCGCCGCTGTTCATTCTCTTTTTGCTCGGAATGGTTGCATACGGCATTTATTTTGGTGCCAGCCATTCCGTCCAGCAGATCGCGGCGGATGCAGCCCGCACCGCGGTCGCCGGGCTGAACCAGACCGAGCGTCAGTCGCTCGTTACCACGTTCCTGGCCAACAACGCGGCCGGCTATCCGTTTGTCGATGCCAGCAAACTTACGGTGGTCGCCAAGGACAGCACTGCCGACGGCAGTCAGTTCGTGGTCTCCGTCACCTATGATGCGCGCAACCTGCCGATCTGGAATCTCCTGTCCGGTCTGCCGTTGCCAGGCACCAACATCGCGCGCCAATCCACGATCCGCGTCGGAGGCATATGATGCGCATCCTTTCCAGCTTGATCGCTGTGAGCCGGCGTTTCCTGCCGGACCGCAGCGCGAACTTTGCTGTCATGACGGCATTGTGCACGCCGGTAGCGCTGGCGCTCATGGCAGTCGCGATCGATGAGGGCTCGCTTTATACCGAGCGGCGCGAAACACAATCGATCACTGACCTTGCCGCGATTGCTGCCGGCTCCAATATCGCCAAGGCCGAGCAGGCTGTGCTGAATACGTTGAACGACAATGGATTGACTGGCTCCACTGTCGGCACCGGAGCGCCGACGCCCGGCAAGCCGGTAGCGAATGTCATACGCGGTCGCTACACGCCGACGGCGGCCGTCGGCCAGCGCTTTCAGGCTGGCGAGCAACCCTACAACGCGGTTTCCGTTTCGGTGCGCAGGATCGGAACGATGTATTTCGGCACTGCCTTTATGAGCGCCCCCACAATCGGGACCACCGCAATTGCCTCCACTACGCCACAAGCCGCATTTTCGATCGGCTCGAGGCTGGCTTCTGTGGACACCAGCAAGAGCCCGTTGCTTAACACGCTGCTCGGCAAGCTGCTTGGTACCAATGTTGCGCTGAATGCAATGGATTACAATTCGCTGCTTGCCGCCGACGTGAATGTTCTGTCGTTTCTCGACCAACTCGCTATCAAGCTCAACCTCACCGGCGTCAGCTATTCGGACGTTCTGAGCACCAAAGTCACCATCGGACAGATCCTTGGTGCGTTGGCCAGCGTACCGGGGCTGGATTCGCGCAGTCAGCTTGCGCTGAAAACGCTTGCGGCGGGCGCAACCAATTTAATCGAGATACCGCTCAAGACGCTTGTCGACCTTGGCAATGTCGGGCGCCTCGGCATCGGCCAACGCCCCGCAGGCCTGACCGTCGATGCCGGCGTGTTCGACCTGATCTCGGCCGCGGCCGAATTGGCAAACGGCGGCAAACAGATCGATCTCGCTACGCTCGTCAATATTCCCAACGTGTTGAGCATCTCTGTTCTTCTTGCAGTCGGTGAACCCCCTCAATCAAGCCCCTGGTTCAGAGTTGGACAAAAGGGCTCAGTGGTACGCACCGCCCAGACGCGGCTTAAACTGGTCGTCAAGCTTCTTCCGCCCTCTAACGAGATCGACACGGGTGTTACCCTCGTGGGAAGCAGCAAGTCGGTGATCACCCTGCCTGTCCATGTCGAACTTGCCTATGCCGAGGCAACCCTTACCGACATCAACTGCCCCACAGGACAGCCATCAAGCCGCACAGTCGCGATCGCAGCGCGGCCCGGTATTGGTAAAGTTAAGATCGCTGAGACCGATGGAACGGGGTTCGCCGACTTTACAAAGCCGCAGAGCTTCACCCCCACTCCGCTTGTCGACCTCAGCATCAAACTGTTGTTCATCCAGCTCGGCGTTTTAAAGGTAAATGCTTACGCGAATATCGATATAGGAAACACAATAACAACACCGCTAAGCTTCAACAACAACGATATAACCCTAAAGATAGCAAAGAATGTAAAATCCACAAATTTCACGAATTCAGCAACCTCTTCACTGCTTGGAAATCTGAGTCTTAGTGCAAGTGCCCTAGGGCTTGATCTAGGAGCGATAACAAACCTCCTTACCGGAACAGTTCTCCCGGCACTTGTTCCTGTATTGCAGTTGGTAACCACGCCACTGGACAACCTACTCGCAGGATTGCTCTCGTCCCTCGGCATAGGTCTCGGCGAAGCCGATGTCCGCGTCACCGGTGCCAGTTGCGGACAATCGGTTCTTGTGCAGTAGACGCGCTTCTTCGCCGACACGCGACAACAGGCGGAAGACCTGAAGAAGTTTTCCGCCTGTTGTTTTGATCAGGCCAGCTTACCGAGAAACGCACCTAACGGCGTCAGCGACATGCCCCCCTCGACGAGCACCAGCGGCACTCCCGCAAAATTTAGCACCTCGCCGATTTCGATTCCGCTCGGCAACGGCCAGACAGTGCTCGCATGAGCAAAGTTGAAGACACATAACAGTGTCTCGCCTGCCACTTCTCTCACGAAGGCGAGCACATCGCCCTCCGTATCAAGGAAACAGATCGAGCCTGTCGCTAGTATCGGATGCTCTCGCCGCAACGCCAACACCGCGCGATACACGGCAAGCACGCTGGCATCGCTGCCGTTCTGGACATCAACGGCGCGAGCGCGATGCTCATCCGGCACGGGGAGCCACGGCTTTGCTGTTGAAAAGCCGGCATTCTCGGAACCAGCCTCCCAAGGCATCGGCGTACGGCAGCCGTCGCGTCCCTTGAAACCTGGCCAGAAGCGGATGCCGTAGGGATCGCGCAGATCCTCAAAGGCAAGCTCAGCCTCGGTCAGTCCAAGCTCCTCGCCCTGGTAGAGACAGATGGAGCCGCGCAGGCAGGCGATCAATCGGATGGCGAATTTCGCCACCGCGTCGGCGTCGCCGCCGGGAGGCGTCCAGCGGCTGACATGACGAACGACATCGTGGTTGGAAAAAGCCCAGCAGGCCCACCCCTCCGGTGCGGCGGCCTCAAACGCTTCAACGCAGCCGCGCACATGCGCAGCCGAAAAGGCCTGCCCCAGAAGATCGAAGGTGTAGCACATGTTGAGGCGGTCTCTGCCCGACGTATAGGCCGCCATGGTCTGCAGCGAGCGGCCCTCATCACCCACTTCACCAACCACGGCACGGTCGCCATATTCATCGATCAAGCCTCTGAAACGCTTCAGGAATTCGAGATTTTCCGGCCGCGTCTTGTCGAACAGATGCTCCTGGAAAAGATAGGGATTGGTTTCGGTCAGCGTGCCGGCAAGGCTTGCCGGCAAGGGCGGATTGGAACGGAGCCAGCGATCGTGAACATAATAGTTCACCGTATCGAGGCGAAAGCCGTCGACGCCGCGCTCCAGCCAGAACCGCACGCTGTCCAGAAGCGCATCCTGCACCGCCGGGTTGTGAAAGTTGAGATCCGGCTGCGCAGCGAGGAAATTGTGCATGTAGTACTGCCGCCGCGTCGCGTCCCATTCCCAGGCCGGGCCGCCAAACACCGACAGCCAGTTGTTGGGAGGCGAGCCATCCGGCCTTGCATCGGCCCAGACGTACCAGTCCGCCTTTTCGTTGTCGCGGCTGGAACGGCTTTCCTGGAACCAATCGTGCCGATCGGACGTGTGCGACAGCACCTGATCGATGATCACCTTCAGCCCCAGCCGGTGCGCTTCGGCCAGCAGCGCGTCGAAATCGTCCAATAAGCCGAAGATGGAGTCGACGGCCCGGTAATCGGAGACATCGTAGCCCATATCGGCCATCGGCGACTTGAAGAACGGTGAGAGCCAGATTGCGTCAACGCCGAGCGAGGCGACATGGGCGAGCCGCGCCGTAACGCCCCTGAGGTCCCCGCTGCCGTCGCCAGTCGTATCCTGAAAGGATCGAGGATAGATCTGGTAAATAACGCAGCCGCGCCACCATTCGGTTCCGGGATTGGTCATCTCGCCTCTCCTGCGTCCGCCTCGCGTTCGATCATGAACGCCACTGCCCTGCCCTCGACCAGACGCCGGCCCTCGGAAGATGCGTCCTGATCAAGGGCACCGAACCAATGATAGCCGTCGCGCAGCGGCAACACGAATGTCGACGATCGCCGGTCGCCATTGACCAAAACAGCGAGCCGGCCGGCACCAGCCATACTGGCCAAAACCATCGTTAAACGGCGCCGGTCGGGATCATTCCAGGCCGTTTCGTCCATCGGCAGCCCGGTTTCCGTCATCCAGGCGACGTCGGCCGAACCGCCGCCATCGCGCGGCTGTCCGGTCAGGAACGTCGTATCACGCAGCGCAGACGAGTTGCGGCGCAAGGCCGACAGCGCGGCGACATAGTCTTCCAGAGCTTCGTCACGTTCGTCCCAATCCAGCCAAGTGAGCGCGTTGTCCTGCGCATAGGCGTTGTTGTTGCCACATTGGCTGCGGCCGAATTCGTCGCCGGCGGTCAACATGATGGCGCCGCGTGAGGCAAACAGCGTTGCCAGCAACGCCCGCTGATCGCCCACGCGTTCACCCACAATACGAGGTTCGGCGCTTTCGCCCTCGACACCGTGGTTCCACGACAGATTCTCGTCGTGGCCATCACGGTTATCCTCGCCGTTCGCTTCATTGTGTTTTTTCTCGTAACGCACGAGGTCGGCGAGCGTCATGCCGTCGTGGGCGGCGATGAAGTTGACGCTGCGGCTTTGCTGTTCATCTGCGAAGATATCCGAAGAACCAGCCAGACGTGTCGCCAACCGCCCGACCATACCACTATCGCCGCGCCAGAACCGGCGGACGTCGTCGCGATATTTGTCGTTCCATTCGAGAAACGGGGAACCGAACTGTCCGAGTTGATAGCCTCCCGGACCGATGTCCCACGGCTCGGCAATCAGGATACGGCTTGAGAGAACCGGATCGATGCGCATGGCGGCGAGCAGTTGCGCGTTTGCGTCGAAACCTTCGCCGTCACGCCCCAGCACTGGGGCAAGGTCGAAACGGAAGCCGTCGACGCCCGCTTGACGCACGAAGTGACGCAGGCTGGCAAGCACCAGATCGCGCACTGCCGGATGGTCGCAGGCAAGCGTGTTGCCTGTGCCGGTGTCGTTGACCAGCCGACCGTCGGGTTCGTGGCGGTAGTAGGCAAGGTTGTCCAGGCCGCGCAATGACAGTGTCGGGCCGTGTTCGTCACTCTCGCCGGTATGATTGAAGACCAGATCGAGGATCACGCCGATGCCTGCCTTGCGCAAGGCATCGGTGGCCGCGCGCAGATCAGCGATGCCTCCAGGTGCCAAATAGGGGTCCAGCGCCATGAAGGTGACAGGGTTGTAGCCCCAGGCGTTGGTCAGACCAAGCGGCGGCAGATGGCGTTCATCGATCTTGGCAGTAATCGGCATCAGTTCGACAGCAGAAACGCCGATTTTCTTCAGGTGATCGATGACGGCGGGATGGGAGAGCGCGCGCAGGGTACCGCGATCCTTCTTCGGCACATCGGGGTGGCGCATGGAGAAGGCCCGCACAGGCAGCTCGTAGATCAGTCCGCCCGGCTGGAACAGCAGCGGCGCTACCGGCGACGCTTCGGACGAGGCAGTAACAACCGCCTTGGGCATCAACGACGCTGTATCGCCGCCCTCGCCGCGTCGCGCGCCAAGCCTGGCATCGTAGATGTAAGGGCGATCGATCGCGACGGCGTATGGATCGACCAGGAGCTTATCCGGATCGAACGAAAGGCCTCGTGCAGGATTGTAGTCGCCATCGGCCCGGTAGCCATAGCGCATGCCCGCCCTGACGTCCTTCACGTGCAGTTGGAAAACACCGTCCTCTCCGCGCGCCATCGGCAGGCGCTTGATCTCGCGATCATTGGCATCGAAGAGGCAGAGTTCGATCTTGCCGGCACGGCTGGACCAGACCGCAAATTCGGTGCCTGATTTGTCGGGCCGTGCTCCGAGTGTGGCGGGGGCCATGCGCTCCTGCAATGAATTCGGTGTTGTCTGCGACTCTCTGGCAGGCAACAATAGCAAGCTTGCCACAAGGCGAAACCGTGCGTTTGATCACCCTGTTTCAGAAAGTCGATACCAGCAGTTCACCAGAATTTCCCACCGGCAACTGATGAGGAGTAAGTCGTGCCCTACACCATCCGCTTGCACCGTGTCCTGAAAGCTCCGCCTGAAAAAGTCTATCGCGCCTTCCTCGATGCCAATGCCCTGTGCCGTTGGCTTCCGCCTTACGGTTTCCTATGCAGCGTCGAACATATCGACGCCAAGGTTGGCGGAACATTCCGCATGGCGTTCAAGAACTATACGACCGGCAACGCGCATTCTTTCGGCGGCGAATTTCTGGAACTCGAGCCCAATCGCAAACTCGTCTACACTGACCGCTTCGACGATCCGAACCTTGCCGGAGAGATCACGGTTACGGTCGAACTCACCGAAGTATTTTGCGGCACCGATCTCAAGATCGTGCAAGCCGGTGTGCCGGATGTGATCCCGGAAGCCGGCTGCTATCTCGGCTGGCAGGATTCGCTGCTGCAGCTCGCCAACCTGGTCGAGCCCAACATTCCCTAGCCATAACTCCGCCCTGTGGGAGCGAGAATACCGCTCCCGCAGGGCGAGAAGGCTCAGGTGATCACACTTGGCTTGTCGCGACCGGTATGGCGCCTGATGCCGGCAATGTCGTCGGCGGCAGCGATGAGATCGGCCAACGCCTCCTGCGTATCGAGACCGTGCTTGGACTGATCCGGCTCGTAGCGTTCGATATAGACCCGCAGCGTCGCTCCCGATGTGCCGGTGCCGGAGAGCCGCAGCACCACGCGCGAGCCGCCCTCGAACAGGATGCGGATGCCCTGTTTCTGGCTGACGGAACCGTCGACCGGATCGTGATAAGAGAAGTCATCGGCCGCGGCGATCTTCAGGCCTCGCACAGCTGTTCCCGGAAGCGAGCCCAGCTTGGCGCGCAGCTCGTCGACCAGCGCATTGGCGCGGGCGCTGTCGACCTCTTCGTAGTCGTGACGGGAATAATAGTTGCGACCATATTCCGCCCAGTGTTTGGTGACGATCTCCATGGCGCTTTCTCCCCGCGCAGCCAGGATCGACAGCCACAACAGAACGGCCCATAGGCCATCTTTCTCACGCACATGGTTGGAACCGGTGCCGGCACTCTCCTCGCCGCAGATCGTGGCCATGCCGGCATCGAGCAGATTGCCGAAGAACTTCCAGCCGGTCGGCGTCTCGTAGATGCCGATGCCAAGCTTCTCGGCCACGCGGTCAGCCGCGCCGCTGGTCGGCATGGAACGCGCTATGCCTTTGAGACCGTCCTTGTAGCCTGGCGCCAGATGCGCGTTGGCTGCCAGCATGGCAACGGAATCCGACGGCGTGACGAAAATGCCCTTGCCGATAATCAGATTGCGGTCGCCATCGCCATCGGACGCCGCACCGAAATCCGGCGCGTCCGGCCCCATCATCTCGTCGTAGAGATGTTTGGCGTGGACAAGATTCGGATCGGGATGATGGCCGCCGAAATCCGGCAGCGGCTTGAAATTACGGCAGGTTCCAGCAGCTGCGCCGAGCCGGTTTTCCAGGATTTCCTTGGCATATGGACCGGTCACCGCATGCATGGCATCGAAGCGCATGCGAAAGCCGGATTTGAACAGTTTGCGCAACGCATCGAAGTCGAACAGCGCTTCCATCAGTTCGGCATAGTCGGCAACGGAATCGATCACCTCCACCGTCATGTCGCCCGCCTTCACCGTGCCGATCGTGTCGAGATCGACGGGTGCGATCTCGGCGATCTTGTATTCGGTGATTGACTTGGTGCGCGCATACATGGCGTCGGTCAGCTTTTCGGGTGCCGGGCCACCGTTCTCGGCATTGTACTTGATGCCGAAATCCTCATGCGGACCACCGGGATTGTGCGACGCCGACAGGATGATGCCGCCGAAGGCCTTGTATTTGCGAATGACGTTGGAAGCGGCCGGCGTCGAGAGAATGCCGCCATGCCCGACCATGACCTTGCCGAAACCGTTGGCTGCGGCAATGGCGATCACCTTCTGCGCCACCTCGCGATTGTAGAAACGGCCATCACCGCCCAGCACGAGCGTCTTGCCCCGGAAGCCATCCAGCGAGTCGAAAATCGACTGGACGAAATTCTCGACATAGTTCTCCTGTTGAAACACCGGCACCTTCTTGCGCAGGCCCGAAGTACCGGGCTTTTGATCGTCAAAGGGCTTGGTGGCGACGGTACGGATCATCGTTCAGGCAACCTTCCTTGCAAGCAGCGAGCGATAGAGCTCGACATATTTCCCGGCACTGCGGTCCCAGGACACATCAGCCTTCATGCCTTGCCGCTGGATTGAGGTCCAGACGCCGGCGTTACCGTGCGCCTGCATCAACCGATGAACAGCGTGCAGCAACGCGTCGCCGCTGTTGGCGGCGAACTGGAACCCCGTGGCCACGCCGGCGGCCACCGCCGCCTCATTGGCGTCGATGATCGTGTCGGCTAGTCCGCCGGTGCGCGCCACCATCGGAACACAGCCGTAACGCAGACCATAGAGCTGGGTCAGGCCGCACGGCTCGAAGCGCGAAGGAATGATGATGGCATCACAGCCGCCTTGCATGGTGTGCGACAGTGCCTCGTCATAGCCGATCACTGTACCGATGCGGCCACGATGGCGAGCGGCGGCGGCCAGCAACGCGCCTTCGAGGCCCGGGTCGCCGGAGCCCAGTACGGCGAGCCTTGCACCGGCGGCGACAATGCCGTCGGCCATGGCAGCGAGAATGTCGATACCCTTTTGCCAGGTGAGACGGCTGACCACACAGATGATCGGGCTATCGTCCTTGGCGAGATTGAAGCGCTCTTCAACCGCGGCGCGGTTTGCTGCGCGCTTGTTTAGGGTCTCCGCCGCATAGGTCGACACCAGATGTTTGTCGGTAGCGGGATTCCAGATGTCGACATCGATGCCGTTGACGATTCCATGGAGATCGGCCGCTCGCAGATTGATCAGCCCATCCAGTCCCATGCCGAATTCAGGGACACGGATTTCCTGTGCGTAGGTCGGGCTGACGGTGGTGATCGCCCAGGCGGCCTGCAGGCCAGCTTTCAGGTAGCCGACACCGCCATAATATTCGACGCCGTCCAGGCTCATGGCTTCCGCCGGCAATCCAAGCTCGCCGAAGACGCCCGCGCCGAACTGGCCCTGAAAGGCGAGATTGTGCACGGTTATCAGCGATGGCGTACGGGTCGCTTTGCCGTAGCGCATATAGGCCAACGTCATCGCAGCCTGCCAGTCATGCGCATGCACGATATCCGGTTCGTAGCCGTTGATGACACCGCCGGCGATGTCACCACCGACACGGCTCAACGCGGCGAAGCGGCGCCAGTTGTCCTGCCAGTCACGACCATTGCTGTCGCCATAGGGCCCGCCAACCCGATCGAAAAGGTGGGGGGCGTCGAGCACAAGGAGATCGAGCCCGTCGACTTGCGCTGCCTGGACAGTGGCCTTGCCGCCATACAGCGCCTGATAGGTTGCCGCCGTCTTTTTTTTCTTCAGCGCGTCCATCACCACCGGATAGCCCGGCACGAGGGAGCGCATGGCCACGCCCTTGTCGGCCAGCGCAACCGGCAGGGCGCCGGCAACGTCGGCCAGCCCGCCGGTCTTGACCAGCGGAAATATCTCCGGCGTGACGGACAGAACCTGCATGCGTTACGTTCCCAACCTGTCGATCATGTCCTGCGTTATCAGAACAATGCCCCGTTCCGAAACCCGGAAACGCTTGCGATCGAGGTCCTGATCCTCGCCGACAATGAGTCCCTCAGGAATGTGCACCCCATGGTCGATGACGACATTGGTCAGTCGCGCATTGCGGCCGACATGACAGTCCGGCAGCATGACGACGTGGTCGAGGCTGGAATAGGAATTGATGCGCGCGCCGGTGAAGATCAGGCTGCGCTTGAGCGAAGCGCCCGACACGATGCAGTCACCCGATACCAGAGACGAAACCGCCATGCCGCGCCGTCCCTCGTCGTCGTGCACGAACTTCGCCGGCGGCTTCAGTTCCGCATAGGTCCAGATCGGCCAGTCGCGATCGTAAAGGTCGAGCTCGGGCGTGATGTCGGTCAGATCGATATTGGCTTCCCAATAAGCGTCGATGGTGCCGACATCGCGCCAATAAGGTCCAGCCTCTGCCGTCGAACGCACGCATGACTTGGCGAAGCGGTGCGCGACGGCCTTTCCGTGCTCCACGATGTAGGGGATGATGTCCTTGCCGAAATCGCGGCTGGACTCCGGCTCGGCGGCGTCGCGGCGCAGCTGTTCCATCAGGAACTTGGTTTTGAAGACGTAGATACCCATCGAGGCCAGCGCGTAGTCCGGCTTGTCGGGGATGCCGGGCGGGTCGGCCGGCTTCTCGATGAAGGAGATGATGTTGTCCTTGGTGTCGACATGCATGACGCCGAAGCCGGTCGCCTCCATGCGAGGCACTTCGAGACAACCCACCGTGACGTCGGCACCGGCATCGACATGCTGGCGCAGCATCAGTTCGTAGTCCATCTTGTAGATGTGGTCGCCAGCCAGGATCACCATGTATTCCGGCCCATAAGCCTCGATGATGTCGATATTCTGGTAGACGGCATCGGCCGTGCCTTCGTACCACTGCGTTTCCGAAACGCGCTGGCTGGCTGGCAGGATATCGAAACTCTCGTTTCGCTCCGGCCTCAAGAAGTTCCAGCCGCGCTGCAGGTGACGGATCAGCGAGTGGGCCTTGTATTGGGTGGCCACGCCCAGGCGGCGGATGCCAGAGTTCAAGGCGTTGGAAAGCGCGAAGTCGATGATGCGGGTCTTGCCCCCGAAATAGACCGCAGGTTTGGCGCGCCTGTCGGTCAACTCCTTGAGGCGACTGCCACGTCCGCCGGCCAGTACGTAGGCCATCGCGTCGCGTGCCAGCGGTTGTGTCCGTTTGAAGTCCGCCATTCTCAGCCTCCCAGCTTTGTCTTCCGAGCCACGGTTTTCCCCGTACGCGGCCCTGCAACTGATCTTGTCCGTCCCACGACCTTGTTGCCCTCAGTCGCGGGCACGAATTCCAGCATCACCGTCGCTAACGGCGGCAACACCATCAGCGCGAAAGCGCGATCGCCCTCCGTGCGCGCTTCCACAACGCCGCCATTGCCTTTGCCCGAGCCGCCATAGACGACGGCATCCGTGTTGATGATCTCGCGCCACGTGCCCGCCTCGGGCAACGGAACACGATAATTTTCGCGGGGAACCGGCGTGAAATTGGAAATGACGGCGACAGGATTGGCACCCGGCGCGCGGCGCAGCCAGGCAAATACCGAATTCTCTGCGTCGTCGACGATCAGCCATTCGAAACCTTCCGGCTCGCAGTCGCGTGCATGCAGCGCCGGCTTCTCGCGATAAAGGCGGTTCAAATCGCATACGACGTCGCGCACGCCGCGATGCGGAGCGTGCTGCAGCAAATCCCAGTCGAGCGCGCGCGCCTCGTTCCATTCGCGGCGCTGGGCGAACTCCTGTCCCATGAACAACAGTTTCTTGCCGGGGTAACCCCACATGAACGCGTAGTACGCGCGCAGCGTTGCGAATTTCTGCCAGTCATCGCCGGCCATCTTGCCGATCAGCGTCGACTTTCCGTGCACCACCTCGTCATGCGAGAGCGGCAGCACGAAATTCTCGGTGAAGGCGTATGTCAGCCCGAAGGTGATCTGGTTGTGATGGTGTTTGCGGAAGATCGGCTCGCGGGCAAGGTACTCCAGCGTGTCGTGCATGAAACCCATGTTCCACTTGAAGCCGAAACCCAGCCCCCCCTCGTGCACAGGGTGCGAAACCTTCGGCCAGGATGTGGACTCCTCGGCAATGGTCATGACGCCGGGATGGCTGCCATAGAGTTCCTTGTTCATGCGCTGCAGGAAGGCGACAGCCTCGAGATTCTCGCGCCCGCCCTTCTCGTTGGGGATCCATTCGCCGGCCTTGCGTGAATAGTCGAGGTAGAGCATCGAAGCGACCGCATCCACGCGCAACCCGTCGAGATGGTATTTCTCGGCCCAATAAAGGGCGTTGTTGACGAGGAAGGACAGCACCTCGCGTCGACCGAAATTGTAGATGAGCGTGTTCCAGTCAGGCTGATAACCTTTGCGTGGGTCCGCATGCTCATAAAGTGCGGTGCCGTCAAACTTGGCGAGCCCGAACTCGTCGGTCGGAAAATGCGCCGGCACCCAGTCGAGGATGACGCCGATACCCGCCCTGTGGGCGCCGTCGACGAAGCGGGCGAAACCTTCGGGGTCGCCGAAACGAGCGGTCGGTGCGTAGAGCCCTGTGGTCTGATACCCCCAGGAAGGATCGTAGGGATGCTCGGAGATCGGCAACAGCTCAATATGAGTGAAGCCGGTATCGACGACATAGGGGATCAATCGCTCCGCCAGTTCATCCCAAGTTAGGAAAGTCCCATCCTCGTTGCGCTGCCAGGATCCGGCATGGACTTCGTAGATGGAAATGGGCTGACGGCGCGCTTCCGCCTCGCGCCAGAACTTGCGGTGCGCGGCATCGCCCCATTCATGCCCCGAAGGAGCGGCCGTCACCGAGGCCGTCGCGGGACGCAATTCCGAGCGGAAAGCAAAGGGATCGGCCTTGAGCGGCAGGCGAACGCCCTTGGCGCCGACGATCTCATATTTGTAGGGCCGTCCCTCGCCAAGGTCGGGAATGAATATCTCCCAGATACCGCTGTCTCGCCGCAGCCGCATGGGATGGTGGCGGCCGTCCCATGCGTTGAAATCGCCAACGACGGAAACGCGTTTGGCGTTGGGGGCCCATACGGCGAAATGCACACCGCTCGCCCCCTCATGATCGATGAGATGCGCGCCCAGCTTGTCGAAAAGGCGCAGATGCGAGCCTTCGGCCATGTAGTAATCGTCGATCGGCCCGAGAACCGGCCCGAAGGAATAAGGATCGGTGATCCACCAGTCGCCACCTGCATTGCGTGCATGGTATTTCACAGGCTGGCGTTTGCTGACCCCGATCGGCCCCTCGAAGAAGCCGGCCTCGCCGCGACGGGAAAGCTCGCCAACTGCCTTGCCGGCCAGCGTGGAGACCGCGACGGTTTGGGCACCGGGAATGAAGCACCGTGCGACGAAGCCTTTTCCGTCTTCCTGGACGCCCAGGATTGAAAAGGGATTGCCATGCGTACCCGCCACGATCGCCTTGACGTCGCTGGCTGAAGCCAACCCGTCAGCTTCGCTCGTCGCGGTCGCGCGCGGCTTTTTTGTCAAGCGGTACCCCTCCCTGGGTCCACGGCCACGGTCGTCGTGGCCTTCATGCAATCACATCACACAGGTACGTTCCAGATTTCTTTCGCATATTGACGGATCGTCCGGTCCGACGAGAACCAGCCCATGCGCGCAACATTGCGGATGGCCCGGGCGTTCCAGTCCGCGCTGTCCTTCCAAACCGCGTCCACCTCGCGCTGCTTGGCGGCGTAGGCGTCAAAATCGGCGGCGACCATGAACCAGTCGCTGTCGTAGAGACCGTTCATCAAATCGCGATAGCGATCCGGGTCATGCGGTGAGAACACACCGGACGAGATCGCCGAAATGGCCTGCGCCAGTTCCGGCGAACCTTCGATGACGGCACGTGGCTGGTAACCGTTGCGGCGACGTTCGGCGACCTCATCGGCTTTCAAGCCGAATATGAAGATGTTGTCGTCACCGACATGTTCCTTCATCTCGACATTGGCTCCATCGAGCGTGCCGATAGTCAGCGCGCCGTTCAGCCCGAACTTCATGTTTCCCGTACCCGACGCTTCCATACCGGCAGTCGAGATCTGCTCCGACAGATCGGCGGCCGGCATCATGATTTCGGCAGCGCTGACATTGTAGTTGGGGACGAACACGACCTTGAGCAGACCGCGCACGGCGGGATCGCCATTGATGACCTTGGCGACGTCATTGGCCAGTTTGATGATCAGCTTGGCGTTGTGGTAGCTGGGCGCCGCCTTGCCGCCGAAGAACTTCACACGCGGTGTCCAGTCCTTCTCCGGATGCGAGCGTATCTGGTCGTAGAGCGCCACCGCCTCCAGGATGTTGAGCAACTGGCGCTTGTATTCGTGGATACGCTTGATCTGGATGTCGAACAATGCGGACGGATCGACCCGGATGCCCAGCCGATCGGCAACCAGATTCGCCAGCCGCACCTTGTTGGCGCGTTTGACGGCGGCGAACTTCTTGCGAAACGCTGCATCTTCCGCGAAGCGATCCAAATCCTTGATGGCCTCGATGTCGTCGAGGAAACGATCACCGATCGCTTCGCGTGTCAGGGCCGTCAGGCCAGGGTTACACTGGATCAACCAACGCCGTGGCGTGATGCCGTTGGTCTTGTTGTTGATCCGATCCGGATAAAGCTGATGCAGGTCGGCGAACACTGTCTGCTTCATCAACTCGGTGTGCAGCGCCGACACTCCGTTGATCGAATGCGAACCGACGAAGGCGAGATTGCCCATGCGCACGCGGCGGTCGCCGTTTTCCTGGATCAATGAGATAGAAGCGACCTGGTCGCCGGAAAAGCGGCCTGTCGAACGCGCTTCCTGCAACACCTCGGCATTGATGGCGTAGACGATCTGCATGTGCCGCGGCAGCAACCGCTCGAACAGCGGCACCGGCCAGCTTTCCAGCGCTTCCGGCAGAAGTGTATGGTTGGTGTAAGCAAAGGTTCGCCTGGTGATGTCCCAGGCCCCGGCGAAATCCATGCCGTGGACATCCATCAGCAGCCGCATCAATTCCGGCACGGCAACAGCCGGATGGGTGTCGTTGAGATGGATGGCAGCCTTGTCCGGCAAGGATTCCAGCTCGCCGTACTGGCTGAGGTGACGCTGCAGGATGTCCTGCAACGAAGCGGTCGAGAAGAAATATTCCTGCCGCAGCCGCAGCTCCTGGCCGGCCTTGTGCGAGTCCGCGGGATAGAGCACGCGCGACAGCGCATCCGCCTTGTTGCTCTCGGCCAGCGCGCCGATGTGGTCGCCGGCATTGAACTTGTCGAGCAGGATCGGGTCGACAGGCATACCGGACCAGAGCCGCAGCGTGTTGACGCGCTTGGCCTTCCAGCCGACCACCGGCGTGTCGTAGGCAACCGCCAGCACATGCTCCATCGGCTTCCAGACATGCCGCTCAAGCCGCCCGTCGTTGGCGGTGACGGATTCCACCGAACCACCGAAACCGACTTCGAAGGAGCGCTCGCGACGCTCGAACTCCCATGAATTGCCGTGATCGAGCCAGGTTTCGGGCAGTTCCACCTGCCAGCCGTCCTGGATTTCCTGGCGGAACATGCCGTTGGCGTAGCGGATGCCGTAGCCGTGGGCCGGCACATCGACGGTCGCCATCGATTCCATGAAACAGGCGGCGAGCCGGCCCAAGCCCCCATTGCCGAGGGCTGCATCCGGCTCCAGCGTGGCGATCTCGTCGAGATCGACACCCAGCGAGGACAGCGCCTCGCGCATCGGCTCCATGATGTCGAGATTGGAGAAGGCGTCGCGCATCAGCCGGCCGATGAGGAACTCAAGCGACAGGTAATAGACACGCTTTTCCTGCTGCTCGTAGGTTTCCTTGGTGGCGCTGATCCAGTGATCGATGATGCGGTCGCGCACCACCTTGATCGAGGCGGTCAGCCAGTCGTAGGGCGTTGCGACCGTCACGTCCTTGCCGACCCGATATTTAAGGGCCATCAGGACCTCGGATGCGAGCGTCTGCGGGTCGGGATGATCGAGATCGGGCAGCGAAGCACTAGGCGTCTTGGTGCGTGTCATCTTGCCTCTCGCGCGACCGGCAATCAGGCCTATCCATCTCGCCGGGAAACCGATTTTGCCTTTCAAAAGGCATGCATAGCAGGACGTTCCAACCCAAGCTAGACAGCCGACCAGAAATTTTCAATCGATTTAATATCGCTAATATTCCGCATTGCACCTAGAGTTTATCGCAATGCACTCCGGGTGCAATCACCAGATCAGGCGGCGACCGCGGCAGCCTCCGGCGGAGCTTTTGCCCCAGTCATGAAGGCGACCGCGTCCGACATCGAATACTCCTTCGGATCGATGACAGTGAGACGTCGGCCAAGCCGGTGGATGTGGATACGGTCCGCCACCTCGAAGACATGCGGCATGTTGTGCGAAATGAGCACGATCGGTAGCCCGCGCCGCTTCACATCGAGGATCAATTCCAGCACACGGCGGCTTTCCTTGACCCCGAGTGCCGCTGTCGGCTCGTCCATGATAACGACGCGGCTGCCAAAGGCTGCCGCACGCGCAACGGCCACGCCCTGGCGCTGGCCACCCGACAATGTCTCGACGGCCTGACCGATATTCTGGATTGTCATCAGGCCGAGCTCAGTGAGTTTCTCGCGCGCCCGCTTTTCCATAGCCGTGCGGTCGAGCATACGGAACCAGGAGCCAAGAATACCGGGTTTGCGGATTTCCCGGCCGAGAAACATGTTGTCGGCGATCGATAGTGCTGGCGACAAAGCAAGGTTCTGATACACCGTCTCGATACCGGCGGCGCGTGCTTCCATCGGAGACTTGAACAGCACCGGGCTGCCCTGAAGGCGGATTTCGCCCTCGTCCGGTGTGACGGCGCCGGAAATCGCCTTGATCAGCGAAGACTTGCCCGCGCCGTTGTCGCCGATAACCGCCAGGATCTCGCCCGGATAGAGGTCGAAATCGGCGTTGTTGAGTGCCGTGACACGGCCATAACGCTTGACGAGCCCGCGCGCGGTGAGAATGGGTTCCGTGGTCATCCTGCGACCTTCCTGATCCATTGGTCGATGGCGACGGCGCTGATGATCAGCACGCCAATCAACAGATAGGTCCATTGCGGGTCCGTGCCGATGAGGCGCAGCCCAAGCGAAAAGACGCCGACGATAAGCGCCCCAAAAAGCATGCCAAGGATGGATCCACGCCCGCCGAACAGAGAGATGCCGCCAATCACCACCGCGGTGATGGATTCGATATTGGCGAACTGACCGGCGGTCGGCGAAACCGAACCGATACGGCCGATGAGCAGCCAGCCGCCCAGTGCACAGATCAGCCCCGACAACACATAGACTGACAGCAGCATGCGGGTGACACGTACGCCCGACAGCTCAGCCGCGTCCGGATCATCGCCGATCGCGTAGACGTGGCGCCCCCAAGCGGTGTGGTTCAACACGTACCAGAGAATGGCCACCAGCAGCACCATGGCGACGACGCCATAGGTGAAGACAGCGTTGCCCATGCGGAAATTGTTGCCGAAGAACTGCAGGATCGGCGCCTGTGTTTCAATGTCCTGGGCGCGGATGGTCTCATTGGCCGAATAGAGGAAATTCGAGGCCAGAACGATCTGCCACATGCCGAGCGTTACGATGAAGGGCGGCAGCTTCATATAGGCAACGAGTGCGCCGTTGATCCAGCCGCACAGCGCCCCGACGGCGAAACCACAGAGGATCGCAATCGAAGGCGGCAGCCCATAGCGGAAGGCGAATTGGCCCATCACCACCGAAGACAGCACCATGATGGCGCCCACCGAAAGGTCGATGCCCGCGGTGAGGATGACGAGCGTTTGCGCAGCGCCGATCACGCCGGTGATGGCGACCTGCTGCAGGATCAACGTCATCGAGAAGGCAGAAAAAAACTTGCCGCCGATGATCAGGCCGAACACCAGCACCGAAACCACCAGCACGATCAATGGCACGGCGGCGGGGTTGGAATGCAGGAAATGCTGTATCTTTTCCAGGGTCGAACGCGTGTGCGTGTCGAAGTCCGCCACCGCCGTGTCGGCTCCAGTCAGCACTTTCTCGAATTCCTGCGGTCGCCTGGCATCCGCCGAAGCGTCGGTCATGTCGGCTCCTCCCGATCGGGGAATTGACGCCCCGTCATACGCCCAAGGTGATGTCTCGCCGGCGCGCCGATGCCCCCTCCCCAGCCGAATGACTGCCGGAAGAGAAGGTGCTCCGCCAAGAGAGCACCCACTCGGTGAATGTCACGCCGTTATGGGTTCAGATCAACCCCAGCACTTGGAAAGGCCGGTCTTGACGTCGATGGATTCGACGCCGTTGGCCGGCTTGTCGGTGACCAGCGCTACGCCGGTGTCGACGAAGCTCTTGCCTTCCGTCGGCTTCGGCTTCTCGCCGCTGTCGGCGAACTTCTTGATCGCCTCGACGCCGAGCGACGCCATCAACAGTGGATATTGCTGCGACGTGGCGCCAATAACGCCACCTTCGACATTCTTCACGCCCGGGCAGCCACCATCGACCGATACGATCAGCACGTTCTTTTCCATGCCGACGGCTTTCAACGCCTCATAAGCACCCGCCGCGGCCGGCTCATTGATGGTGTGCACGACGTTGATGGAAGGATCCTTCTGCAAGAGGTTCTCCATCGCCTTGCGGCCACCTTCCTCATTGCCGTTGGTGATGTCATGACCAACAATGCGCGGATCGTCCTCGTCGCCGATCTTGTTGGCATCCTTCGGATCGATACCGAAGCCGATCATGAAACCCTGGTCCCGCAACACATCGACGGTTGGCTGCGAAGGGGTAAGGTCGAGGAAAGCAATCTTGGCGTCCTTCGCCTTGTCACCCAGCGTGGCAGCGGCCCACTGGCCGATCAGCTTGCCAGCCAGCAGATTGTCGGTGGCGAAGGTAGCATCCGCAGCATCGGCCGGCTCCAGCGGCGTGTCGAGCGCGATCACCAGGATGCCGGCATCGCGCGCCTTCTTGATGGTCGGCACGATACCCTTGGTGTCGGAAGCCGTAATCAGGATACCTTTGGCGCCGTCGGCGATGCAGCTCTCGATCGCCGCAACCTGGCTTTCGGTGTCGCCGTCGATCTTACCCGCGTAGGTCTTCAAGCTGACGCCGAGTTCCTTCGCCTTGGCGGTGGCACCTTCCTTCATCTTGACGAAGAACGGATTGGTATCGGTCTTGGTGATCAGGCATGCGCCGACGTCGGCGGCCGAAGCAGGCGCGGCAAAGCTTGCGAGTGCCGCGACAGCAGCACCGAATACGGACGTCTTGAGAACAGAAAATCGCATCGAGGTACTCCTCCCAGAACCAAAGATCGCGGCCGGCCAGCTTGCCTTCCGCCGAAGTGCCCGTCTGCTTTTCCCGGTGAGCACCTCGGCACAAACGAAACACCAATCGCAATCTTGTGTCAATAATTAAATCACTCTTATTTATTATTGACACACTTGCGGAGCCGGCTCATTCTCGGCCAAAAGTCAGACAAGAAATCATGGGAGGGAGGAAGCTGTTGGACGACGGCGTTCAAAAGCACGGTTCGGGCGAGCCGGCGGCCAGCCGTCTCCACCGTGGCACGAACCAGAGTGGCATGCGCGACCACAATGAGCGGCTCGTGCTTTCGCTCGTGCGCCAGCATGGCGGCCTCGCGAAATCCGACATTGCCCGCATGACCGGCCTTTCGGCACAGACCGTCTCCGTCATCATGCGTGAGCTGGAAGACGAAGGGCTGCTGCTCAGGCGCGAGCCACTGCGTGGACGCATCGGCCAGCCTTCCATTCCCATGGCGCTCAACCCGGAGGGCGCATTCTTCATCGGCCTCAAGATCGGCCGCCGCAGTGCCGAACTGGTCCTTATCGATTTCCTCGGCAAGGTGCGGGCGATGTTGCACCACTCCTATCGCTATCCAGCGCCATCGGAGACGGTGGATTTTGTCGCTGCCGGCGTCGCCAAGCTGAGATCAGAGCTGACGCCTGCGCAAGACCGACGCGTCGCTGGTCTCGGCATCGCCGTGCCATTCGAGTTGTGGAGCTGGGCCGACGCCGCAGGCGCACCGCGCTCGATCATGGAGGAATGGCGCCACCGCGACATTCGCGCCGACATCCAGGCACTGTGTGATTTCCCTGTCTATCTGCAAAATGACGCAACCGCGGCCTGCGGTGCCGAGCTTGTCTTCGGCAATGCGCTGGACGTGCGCGACTTCGTCTATTTCTACATCGGCGCCTTTGCCGGTGGCGGCATCGTGCTCAACGGCCGCATCTACAGCGGGCCGACCGGCAATGCCGGCGCGCTCGGTTCGATGCCCGTGCCCGGACCGGACGGCAGACCAATCCAACTCATCGACGTCGCCTCGATCGCTGCGCTGGAAAAGGCGCTGGCCGAACGCGGCGTCGACGCGCAACATCTTTGGACTTCACCCGAGGAATGGGGCGACATCGGACCGGAGCTCGACCGCTGGATCACGAACGCGGCGAACGCACTGGCCTACGCCATCGTCGCGGCATCGTCGGTAATCGATTTCGAAGATGCGGTGATCGACGGCTGGATGCCTATCGCGATCCGCGCCCGCCTCGTGAAAGCAGTCGCCAACGCTCTGGATGAGGTCGACGCCGAAGGGCTCAAACTACCCGCCGTGCGCGAAGGCACAGTCGGCATCCACGCCCGTGCTCTTGGCGGCGCCAGCCTGCCACTCTCCGACCGCTTCCTCGTCGGCCCCACGTCCGCATCCGGAACGCTCTGACTATGCTGATCGGTATTTCCCCCCTGCTTGGGCCTGAACTTCTCGCCGTACTGCGCGCCATGGGGCATGGCGACGAAATCGCCATCGTCGACGGCAACTATCCCGCGGAAGAACAGGCCAAACGTCTGATCCGTGCTGACGGCGTCGACCTGGTACCGATGCTGGATGCTGTCCTTTCGGTTCTCCCGGTGGACGATTTTGTCGACGAAGCGCTGTTCCGTTCCTCGAAAAAGGGCGATCCAAGACTGGTTGACCCTGTACATGGAGAGATCGAGGCGATCTGCGTCAAGCGCGCACCCGGCCGCAAGGTGGTTGCCCTGCCCGGCGCCGACTTCTACGCCAAGGTAAAAGCCGCCCACGCCATCGTGCAAACATCCGAACCCCGGCTCTATGCCAACATCATCGTCCGCAAGGGCGTCATCTATCCGGCAGGAGCCTGAAACCATGATCCTGTGCTGCGGCGAAGCCCTGATCGACATGTTGCCGCGCGAGACAACCGCAGGCGAGGCCGCGTTTGCCCCCTATGTTGGCGGCGCGGTGTTCAACACAGCCGTAGCGCTTGGGCGGCTCAACCTTCCTGTCCGTTTTTTCACGGGCCTGTCGACTGATTTCTTCGGCGGTATGCTGAGCGCGGCGCTGACAGACAGCAACGTCAAACTGGACCTCATCAAATTTTCACCGCTGCCGACAACGCTGGCGTTGGTGCGCCTGGTCGAGGGTCATGCCAGCTATCTGTTCTATGATGAAAACACCGCCGGGCGCATGCTCTACGAGACGGATCACCCCGCTGTTGGAGATGATGTCGAAGCGATGCATTTCTCGTGCATGAGCCTTGTGCCCGAACCTTGCGGTTCGACATACGAAGCGCTGATGCGCCGCGAACACGGCAAACGGGTGATGATGTTCGACCCCAACATCCGCAAGGATTTCATCGCAGACAAGCCAAAGCACCTTGCCCGTATGAAGCGCATGCTGGAACTCGCAGACATCGTAAAGTTGTCGGATGAGGATCTGGATTGGTTCGGCGAAACGGGTTCCCTGCACGACATAGCAGAACGGTGGCTCGATCTCGGCCCGAGCCTGATGGTGGTGACGCAGGGCGCCAAGGGCCTGGTGGCCCTCTCCAGGAAACATACGGTTTCTGTGCCAGCCCCACCAGTGAAGGTTGTCGATACCGTTGGTGCCGGCGACACGATCAACGCCGGGATCCTTGCCTCGCTGCGCGACCAGGGGCTGCTCTCGAAGCAGGCGATTGCCGACCTTTCCGAAAGTCAGATCCGCGCGGTGCTCGCCTTCAGCGCCGAGGCCGCCGCCATCACCGTTTCCCGCGCAGGCGCCAATCCGCCCTGGCGAAGTGAGCTGGCTGGGACAGCCGCGATTGCCGGCTAACGGGCACCATCACGATCACATTATGTTTCGCCGGTTGCGACGTCGGCGCGGCCAACAGCAGAAAAAACACAGCAAAAGCTTGACTTTGCGGCTTTTCCTGCAAGCTAATCGATAGTTGTCGGTAACGAGGATCTCCGCTGCCTAAGGCCGCAGTCTGGCTGCAAATCTTTCGCCTGCCTTGCAACTCTGGTACCAGCGGCGCGTTATCAGGCAAAATTCGGGGCCAACATGCAGTTCATCGATCTAGGCGCGCAACGCGCACGCATCCACGACAGGTTGAAAGCGGCCATGGACCGCGTCGTCGAGGAAGGCCGCTATATCCTGGGACCGCAGGTGGCCGAATTCGAAGCCAAGCTGGCCGACTATGTCGGTGTCAAACATGTCGTGGCTTGCGCCAACGGCACCGATGCGCTGCTGCTGCCGCTCTATGCTTCCGGCATCGGGCCCGGTGATGCAGTGTTCGTACCAAGCTTCACGTTCGCCGCCACCGCAGAAGTTGTAGCCTTGGCCAAGGCCGAGCCGATCTTCGTCGACGTCGATGCCAAGACCTACAACATCGATATCGACAGCCTTGAAGCGGCCATCGCCATGGTCAAGGCCGAGGGTCGCCTGAAGCCGAGGGCGATCATCCCTGTCGATCTGTTCGGCCTTGCCGCCGACTACGACGCCATCATGGCGATCGCCAAGCGCGAGAACCTGCTGGTTATCGAGGACGCGGCCCAATCGATCGGCGGCACCACCAACGACGCCAAATGCGGCGCTTTCGGCCATGTAGCCGGCACCTCGTTCTACCCGGCGAAGCCGCTGGGCTGCTATGGTGACGGTGGCGCGATGTTCACCAATGATGCGGCGCTTGCGGAAAAGCTACGTTCCTTCGCCTTCCATGGCAAGGGCGAGACGCAGTACGACAACGTCCATGTCGGCATCAATTCGCGCCTCGACACACTGCAGGCAGCGATCCTGATCGAGAAGCTGGCGATCCTGGAAGATGAGATGGTCGCCCGCCAGAAAGTGGCGACGCGCTATGCCGAAGGCCTTGGCGATATCGTCACCGCGGCACGCAACCTCGACGGCACCCGTTCGGCATGGGCGCAATATGCCATCGAGACGCCGAAACGCGATGGGCTGAAGGCGCACCTGCAGGAAAAGGGCATTCCGTCCGTCATCTACTACGTCAAGCCACTGCACGAGCAGGTTGCCTATCGCCACTTCCCGCGCACACCCACGGGTCTGGCAGTGTCGGAAGGCCTGCCCAATCGGATCCTGTGCCTGCCGATGCACCCCTATCTCAGCGAAGTCGACCAGGATCGCATCATCGAGACGATCCGCAACTACATCGGCTCGAACTCGGCGCAGGCGGCTGAGTAAGCCTACCCTCGCCCGCTTATAACGGGGAAAGTGAGGCGTCACGGGCGGCGCGCCTTTATTTGCTATCGGATTGGTCTGCCCCTCATCCGCCCTTCGGGCACCTTCTCCCCCGTGAACGGGGGAGAAGGAAAGGTCCCTCACCTGCCCCTGGCAATAAAGAACGGATTGGCGAAATCGGCGTCGTGCGCCTGGTTTCGCTTACCATAGGTGAGCGGCGCGCCATCAAGCGTCGAGGTGCCGCCGCCGGCGGCGCGCAATACGGCGTCGCCTGCTGCCGTATCCCACTCCATGGTGCGGCCGAAACGCGGATAAATGTCAGCCACGGCTTCCGCCAGCAGGCAGAACTTCAATGACGAGCCGATCGAGACGATCTCCGTCTGTCCGAGCGTCGCGATATAGTCGTCGGTTTCCACGGTGCGATGCGAGCGGCTGGCGACGACGGCGAGCGGTAAAGCTGCAGCACGCGTTGTGATGGCCCGACGTGCGACAACGCCGAGATTGGCGTCGACGTCCGCGGCTTCGGCCCTGCCTGGCCGCCCCGAATAAAGCTTTCCGGAACACGGCGCGAAGACCACCCCAACTTCCGGCACGCCGCGGCGCACGAGCGCGATGTTGACGGTGAAGTCGTTACCACGTTTGACGAATTCTTTCGTGCCATCGAGCGGGTCGATCAGGAAAAAGGCCTCACCCAGAGTTACCGGCAGGATGCCTGCACTGGCCTCCTCTTCGGCAACGCAAGGGATATGTGGATAGATTTCGCGAAGGCCAACCAGGATGATCCGCTCAGCCTGCCGGTCGGCTTCCGTTACCGGCGAGGCATCCGCCTTGGCATCGACCGCGCAGCCTTCGTGGAAGATACGCATAATGGCGCTGCCGGCAGCCAATGACAGCTTTTCGAAAACGGCAACCATTGCAGCATCAGCGGCCATATCCGCCGGGATCTGGGCGACACTCATCTAGATGCCGCCACCGCTTTCGTACTGCGTCTCGGCCTTGTCGCGCTCGGCCAACCAGTCGTCCAGAATATCCACCATCTCTTCGACCGTTCTGCCGATCGTTTGGAGACGGATCTCCGGGTTCTCCGGCGGCTCGTAGGGAGAATCGACACCGGTGAAATTCTTAATCTCGCCGCGCAACGCCCGTGCATAGAGGCCCTTCGGATCGCGGCGCGCGCACTCCTCGAACGGCGTATCCACGAACACTTCGACGAATTCACCACCGGCCATCAGCTCTCGCGCCAAACGCCGCTCTGCGCGGAAGGGTGAAATGAAGGAGACCAGCACGATCAGGCCGGCATCCGCCATCAGCTTGGCCACCTCGGCGACGCGGCGGATATTCTCGACGCGGTCGGCATCGGTGAAGCCGAGATCGCGGTTGAGGCCATGGCGCACATTGTCGCCGTCGAGCAGGTAGGTGTGGCGACCGGTAGCGGCAAGCTTCCTTTCGAGCAGGTTGGCGATCGTCGACTTGCCCGAGCCTGAAAGGCCGGTGAACCAGAACACAGCCGGCCGCTGATGTTTCATGTCGGCACGCGCACGCTTGTCGACGTCGAGCGACTGCCAGTGGATGTTCTCGGCGCGGCGCAGCGCATGCTGGATCATGCCGGCACCAACCGTCGCATTGGTGATGCGATCGATCAGGATGAAGGCGCCGGTCGAACGGTTTTCCGTAAAAGCATCGAAGGCGACTGGCGTGCGGGTCGAAATGTTGACGACACCGACCTCGTTCATCTCCAGCGACTTCGCCGCCTCCTCCGCGAAATCATTGATGTTGAGACGGTGCTTCAGTTCGGTGATGGTCGCGCTCGCCTCGTCCGTCTCCGTGCGCAGGATATAGGAGCGGCCGGGCAACAGTGCCTGCTCATCGAACCACACCAGCTTGGCGGCGAACTGGTCAGATACCTGCGGGCGGGCATCTGGCTGCACCAGCATATTGCCCCGCGAAACCTCGACTTCCTCGTCCAGCACAAGCGTTACCGCCTGGCCTGCAACGGCCGTCTGAAGATCGCCGCCATGGGAGACAATGCGTTTGACGTGCGCGGAGCGGCCGGACTTCGCCACCACCACCTCGTCGCCACGCGACACCGACCCCGATGCGACAGTGCCGGCAAAGCCGCGGAAATCGAGGTTCGGGCGGTTCACATACTGCACGGGGAAGCGGAACGGCTGTTCGACTGAGGCGCTGTCGACCGGCACGGTTTCCAGATGTTCGATCAGCGTCGGGCCCTGATACCAGGCCAGGCGCTCCGAACGCACCGAGACATTGTCGCCGTAACGCGCCGACATCGGGATCGGCACGACGCTTTCAAAGCCGAGATCACGCGCGAAATCCCGATACTCGGCAACGATGCGGTCGAAGGTAACCCGGTCGAAGCCAACCAGATCGATCTTGTTTACGGCCAGCGCGATGTGGCGGATGCCGAGAAGCGAAGCGATGATGGAATGGCGCCTTGTCTGGCGCAGGACGCCCTGGCGCGCATCTATCAGCACAATGGCAAGATCGGCGGTGGAAGCGCCGGTCGCCATGTTGCGGGTGTATTGCTCGTGCCCCGGCGTGTCGGCGACGATGAACTTGCGCTTCGGCGTTGCAAAGAAGCGGTAAGCGACGTCGATGGTGATGCCCTGCTCGCGTTCTGCCTCGAGACCATCGACCAGCAATGCGAAATCGACATCCTCGCCGGTTGTGCCGTGCTTGCGGGAATCGCGTTCGAGAGCTGCCAGTTGGTCCTCGAAGATCTGCTTGGTGTCGGACAGCAGCCGGCCGATCAGCGTCGATTTTCCGTCGTCGACCGAACCGCAGGTGAGGAAGCGCAGCAGCGACTTCTTCTCCTGCGCGGCCAGATAGTCGCGCACCTCGTTGCTCGGCTCGAGGGTCTTTGCCGTAACATGGCGCATTCTCAAAAATACCCCTCGCGCTTCTTTTTTTCCATCGAGCCGGCTTCATCGCGATCGATGAGGCGCCCCTGCCGCTCGGATGTACGCGCTGTCAGCATTTCGCCGACGATAGCCTCCAGCGTGTCGGCGCTGGATTCGATGGCACCGGTGAGCGGGTAGCAGCCCAACGTGCGGAAGCGCACCAGCCGGTTCTCGACCATCTCATCGGAGCGCAATTTCATGCGGTCGTCGTCCTTCAAGATCAACATGCCGTCGCGCTCGACCACCGGTCGCTCCTTGGCGAAATAGAGCGGCACGATCGGGATGTCCTCCTGCAGAATGTACTGCCAGATATCGAGCTCGGTCCAGTTGGAGAGCGGAAAGACGCGGATCGATTCGCCAGCGGCGATGCGGGTATTGTAGATATTCCACATCTCCGGTCGCTGGTTTTTCGGATCCCAGGCATGGCTCGAATTGCGGAAGGAGAAGATGCGTTCCTTGGCACGCGACTTCTCCTCGTCGCGACGGGCACCGCCGAAAGCGGCATCGAAACCATATTTATCGAGCGCCTGGCGCAGGCCCACCGTCTTCATGACATGGGTGTGCACATTCGAACCATGATCGAATGGGTTGATGTTGTCGCGCACGCCGTCCTCGTTGACGTACACCAAGAGATCGAAGCCAAGCTTCTCTGCCATCTGATCGCGGAAGGCGATCATCTCGCGGAACTTCCAGGTGGTGTCGACATGCAGGAACGGGAATGGCGGCTTGGCCGGATAGAAGGCTTTCATCGCCAGATGCATGAGGACCGAAGAATCCTTGCCGACAGAATAGAGCATCACCGGCTTGGAGAAATTGGCAGCAACCTCACGGAAGATATGGATGGACTCGGCTTCCAACCGCTGGAGGTGGGTCAATGCCATGCTCATTGCAGAAGTCTCTTATCATCGCGGTTCCGCCAGAGAACAAATTAGAACGGACAGCCCTTGGCGGAATAAGCTGTCACGGCTCCTAGTTGGCCGCAGAACCTCCCATCTTCTAGCGATGGAAACCGCTGTCGCCAACGTCACTAAGGCTCTTTGCCCCTTCCTAATGAGATGAATTTTCCAACCGCAACCCCGCCCTTAGAAAGCGCTTGCGGTTCAGCTGATCAGCTTACAGATAGAGGTCGAACAACGACTATTAAAAAACACCACCAAATGAAAGCAAACACCCAAATAAATCGTGTCTTGTTTTGCCTGAGGCTCCAACTTCTGACACAGATAAAGCAATGCACAACAGGTATGCAGATAAATTTATTCAGCCCGCCGTGTGAAGGCGAGAAGACATTATTGAAGTATTCAAGCAGTCGAATCTTGAGCCGCGATTACTGCCGCAATGACACGTTGAACATCATCGCCGGTAACCTGCGGGCCTATTGGCAAGCTGACGACCTCGTCAGCTAATTGCTCTGCTAGAGGTAGTTGCCCTTTCCCGATACCGAGATGAGTATATGCCGCCTGCAGATGTGGCGGAATCGGATAATGAATGAGGGTCCCAATACCATCATCTTTTAGCCTACTTACCAATTGATCGCGATTACGTGAGCGGACAACATAAAGATGCCATGCGGGGTCGGCCCAATTCGGCACGTGGGGCAAAATTAACCCTGCACTGACCAGACCCGTGTTGTAAGCGGCGGCAACGGCCTTCCTTCGTTCTGCCCACGCGTCAAGATGCGCCAACTTGACACGTAAAACAGCGGCCTGAATTGGATCTAAACGGGAATTCGAACCAAGTTCGTCATTAACGTACTTAACTTTGCTTCCGTAATTGCGCAGCAGCCGTATTCTTTCGGCTATCTCCATGGAATTAGTGGTAACGCCGCCAGCATCGCCCATCGCACCGAGATTTTTTCCAGGATAGAAGCTCCAGCACACTACGTCGCCGTGAGCCCCTATCCGTCTGCCATGATACCGCGCACCGTGCGCTTGAGCAGCATCCTCAACTACTTTCAGACCGTATTGGCGGGCAAGAGCCAATATAGGATCCATATCGGCAGGTTGACCATAGAGGTGCACCGGCAACAGCACTTTTGTCGCCGAAGTGATGGCGGCTTCAATCCTGCTAGGATCGATGTTTTGAGTTGCAGGATCAGGCTCCACCGGTATCGGGCGTGCGCCAACAGCAGTCACAGCCAGCCAAGTCGCAATATATGTGTTCGACGGGACGATGACCTCGTCTCCAGGTCCCACATCTAAGGCTCGTAGAGCCAATATCAACGCATCTAGCCCATTGGCCAGACCAACGGCGTGGCTGGCACCACAGAACTCTGCCCATTCAGCCTCAAAGGCCTCAACTTCAGGTCCCAGGATATACCAGCCGCTATCCAACACACGCGCAATTGCAGCATCAATGCTATCTTTTAGCTCGCGATACGCGACGCCAAGATCAAGAAAAGGAATCGTCATACCTGCGGCCTTTCAATTCGGTCAGGAAATCGTCATAGGTTCGCAGATAATCGGACGCCTCGTAAGGCCTGGATGCGAAAACCAATAGCACTGCATCCGAGCTGTAGCGATATTGAGTACCCCAGATCAGCTCTGGCATAAAAACCCCCATATCCGGTCTATCCAGAGTTACTTCACAGCGCTTGGTACCGTCGTCGAGCAATACGCGGCACGAACCATGCAGACAAATGAGAAATTGCTGGCACAGCTTGTGGGCGTGTTCTCCGCGCAACTCAACGGACGGAACATCGAAGACAGCAAAATAGCGGGCGGGGGTGAACGGCACCTCCGTAGGGACTTCGCCTACCGTAAGCGCTCCGCGTGCATCACTCATACGCCGCATCAAGTATAGAGCACTTCCGCCTACGTCGAGCGGCACACGGGCCGGACGCGCCAAATGGTCGAAGGTATGAATATCGATATGCCGAGGGTCGGGACGGGGATCGCCAAGACTGCCGTTTACGTATCCCACTACTTGCGCAGGGTTTCCTTCCACTACGGCATTAGGAGGTACAGAACGAAGCACCACGGCTCCTGCTCGCACCCAAGCGCCTTGACCAATGGTTACGCCTTCACCAATGACCGATGCCGCGTCGAGACGAGCGTTTTTTCGTATCACAATATTCGGTCCCGCGAAAATGACACGCGGGTCGATCGTAGCGCCAACTTCGATCTCGGTGTCCGAAGCAACGGCCTTGCCGTCGATAGTGAGCGTTGCAGCCATTATGAGGTCTCTTCTGCCAACACAGCCATATGGCTGTCTAGATCGGCCCGAAAGCGTTCCCGCGAATAGAGAAAATTGATCTCCCGATCATCAGCGCCGACTTCCTGCATGCCGAATCGGCGATAGAATCCCTCCGCACGAATATTACCAACATTTACATCTACATGCGCAAAGGATTTACTCAAGTGCTCGAAGCCGATACCCAGGGAGATTACAGCGCTTTCCAAGGCCGCTTTCCGAGGCTTATTGTGATCAAGTATCCAACTACCCCAGGTAAATTCATTCGCATGGATATTGTAAAGCCTTACTAGCCCACATCGAACCCTGTCACGGCGCTCGATTACATAATAGAATTCGGTTCCAGCGCGCTCCCGAACCTTATAATTCTCGATCCACTGACGCTGATCCTCGGCGGTGCCATGCACCTTGGAGAGGTATAGGTTGTAAGTCGGGTTGCTGCGCAGTTCATGGACATACTCAGCGTCATCACGACGAATCAATCGCAAGGCAATGTTGGGGCCTTCAAAATACCCCGGACTGCTCCCGCCACTTATGCTCCACCACTTCGCACCCAAATTATCACTCCAGTAGAATCTACCCTAGTATAGGGGCATTTAGTCGCTATCATTGATTATTTTGCCTGCCCAGGCGCTGAAAGGACAGATAGCTTAACATCGTCATGGCATTAAGCGATGCGCTACTGGATGCCAATACCGAGCGAATAAGTCGCCAGCTTCGAAAACCACAAGACGATAACGAGGTATGCGCCTTTGCTCTGGCAGGCCACACATTCTTCAGCCTATAGAGGACTTGAGATTGGAACATCGAGGTGACTGGAGAACCGGAGTGCAAATCGAAATGCTGCCCATTCCGGGGCTTGCGCTGATAATACCTAGACGGTTTCGTGACTCGCGAGGGTGGTTCAGCGAAAGCTGGAACAAAAGGGCTCTTGAAACCGCGGGGTTGAACCTGCCCGAATTCGTTCAGGACAATCATTCCCTTTCTCATGAGCCAAGCACTGTGAGGGGACTTCATTTCCAGTCGCCACCGCATGCTCAGGGTAAGCTAGTGCGATGCGGTCGCGGCCGCCTGTTCGATGCGGTCGTTGATGTCCGCAAAGGCAGCCCCATGTTTGGCCAATGGTTCGGCATCGATCTGAGTTTAGAAAATGGGCACCAGCTATGGATCCCCCCAGGCCTATTGCACGGGTTCGTGACTTTGGAGCCCGATACCGAAATCATCTACAAGTGCACCGACCATTATGATTCGGCCTGCGATGGGAGTGTTCGATGGGACAGCTGCGGTATTGATTGGCCACTTTTAGGCATGAGCCCGATACTATCGGATAAAGATGCTCAGGCACGGCCATTTGCCGCTTTCGAAACGCCATTTGTTTATGGGAACCCTGCATGAAGCTTCTCGTTACCGGCGGAGCCGGATTTATAGGGTCCGCCGTCGTCCGCCAGGCGGTTCGCGACGGACATGAGGTAGTCAATGTTGACGCGCTAACTTATGCAGCTTGCTTGGATAATCTCACCCCAGTCTCGAACTCTCCTCGCTATACATTCGAGCAGGCCGACATTCGCGATCGTACCGCGTTAGATAGGATTTTCGAGAATCAGCGCCCCGATGCAGTCATGCATTTGGCGGCAGAAAGCCATGTTGATCGTTCAATCGACGGACCGGGCACGTTTGTCGAAACAAATATTGTTGGTACGTACAACATGCTTGAATCTGCTCGGCGATATTGGACGGACGCGGGTAGACCTGCCGAATTTCGGTTTCACCACATTTCAACCGACGAAGTCTTCGGGTCTCTGCCTTCCGATCCATCGGTACTGTTTACCGAACATACGCCCTATGATCCGCGCTCGCCCTATTCCGCATCCAAAGCGGCGTCCGACCATCTGGTGCGTGCCTGGGGTGAAACCTATGGACTGCCGGTCGTTTTGAGCAACTGCAGCAACAACTATGGCCCTTATCATTTCCCTGAAAAACTAATTCCAGTGATCATCCTTAACGCCCTGGCAGGCAAGCCGTTGCCGGTTTATGGCAATGGCGCGAATATTCGGGACTGGCTTTACGTCGAGGACCACGCAGAGGCACTGCTTTTGGTGGTAAGCAAGGGGCAAGTTGGGCGCAGCTACAATATCGGCGGTGCCAACGAACGGACCAACTTGGATATTGTCAAGACGATTTGCAAGATCCTTGACGCAGAGCGTCCTAAAACGTCGGGTTCCTACGCAGAGCAAATCACTTTTGTCGCCGATCGACCCGGACATGATGCACGTTATGCGATTGACTCGTCGCGAATTCGCGTTGAGTTGGGCTGGCGCCCCCGGATCTCGGTGGAAGAGGGCCTTCGCCGCACTGTTCGGTGGTATTTGGAAAACGACCAATGGTGGCGTCCGCTATTAGCGCGGACCGGTGTAGGCGAACGGTTGGGCATCAAAGCATGAAGCTGCTTGTTTTCGGGCGAACGGGACAGGTGGCGCGAGAACTTTTACGTGTTGCACCGGATGCGATCTATCTGGGTCGCGACGAAGTCGATTTACAGGTGCCCCGCAGTTGCGGAGCAGCAATTCGTGCAACCTCGCCGGACGCCGTTATCAACGCCGCCGCGTGGACAGCCGTTGACAAGGCCGAGAGCGAGGAAGAAGCCGCTATGGTCGTGAACAGCCTGGCGCCCGAAGTCATGGCGAAAACCTGTACGGATCTTGGCATTCCGCTCTTGCACCTATCCAGTGATTACGTCTTCGATGGGACAGGGACCCGCCCCTGGAATCCGACAGACAAAACCGCCCCGTTGAGTGCATATGGCCGCACAAAACTGGCCGGCGAACAGGCTGTGTTGGGCGCGGAAGGCAGACATCTTGTTCTGCGCACTTCGTGGATTTTCTCGGCGCATGGAACCAACTTTGTTAAGACCATGCTGCGGCTGGGCGCAGAGCGCCCTTCGCTGAGAGTTGTTGCCGATCAGATCGGAGGACCAACGCCCGCCGCCGACATTGCGGCAACTCTCGTGAAGTTGGCCGAATCCATGCGCGGTGGCGCGGTTGGCGGCATACAGCATTACAGCGGAGAGCCCGAAATCAGTTGGGCTGGCTTTTCTCGGACCATCTTCGAAATGGCTGAAATGCCGGTCACGGTGGAAGACATCGACACGGCGGACTATCCCACACCGGCGCGACGACCGCTGAATTCCCGGCTTGATTGCAGCCAACTGCGTGCCGACTTTTCAATTTCTCCACCGGACTGGCAAACGGGCCTTGCAGAGGTGCTGGCCGACCTGAAGGACAACCGGAAATGACAGATAGACGGGACAGCAAGCGCAAGGGGATCATTTTGGCTGGAGGGTCAGGTACCCGCCTCCATCCAATCACCGTAGGTGTCTCCAAGCAACTGATGCCTATCTACGACAAGCCTATGATCTACTATCCGCTTTCCGTGTTGATGCTAGCAGGCATCCATGAGATTGCGATCATAACCACCCCGCAGGATCAAGACCAGTTCAGGCGCGTGCTCGGCAACGGCGATCAGTGGGGTCTCAAATTCACCTGGATTGTGCAGCCGTCACCTGACGGGTTGGCGCAAGCTTACATCCTCGCTGAAGATTTCCTCAATCGAGCGCCTTCCGCCATGGTGCTTGGAGACAATATCTTCTTCGGGCACGGCCTGACGGACCTATTGGTTGAGGCTGACAAAAGCAATTGGGCAGCCACAGTCTTCGGTTACCAGGTTTCTGATCCGGAGCGCTATGGTGTGGTCGGGATGGATTCAAAGGGGCGCGTCACTGAGATCGTCGAGAAGCCAGCAGCCCCCCCCTCTAACTATGCGGTAACCGGCCTCTACTTCCTGGACGGCACTGCTCCTGCTCGAGCGCATAATGTAAAACCCTCGCCTCGTGGCGAATTGGAGATCACGAGCCTGCTCGAAATGTATCTGTTAGAGGACAAACTCAGTGTGCAACGCATGGGCCGCGGCTTCGCTTGGTTAGATACAGGGACTCATGCAAGCTTGTTGGACGCAGGCAACTTTGTTCGCACGCTGCAGGAACGTCAGGGATTGCAGACTGGATGCCCAGAGGAAATAGCCTTCGCCAATGGCTGGATCGATAGGGCGCAGCTAAAGGCAATGGGTGAGCGGCTGGCAAAGAACGCATATGGCAACTACCTACTCACGCTGGCGGCAACGGTCCCGAAGAGTTGATGGCATTGGTCAGCGGACCGATGCGCCCCTCACCACTAGTCGATGGGCTGCGCTAGATGGAGAAAGCCAAATCCTACCGAGCGATTTTGCGCGCATCGGCCATCATGGGCATCGCCTCAATCTTGCACATCCTTTTCGGGATGCTTCGGATCAAGATTGCCGCAGTGCTGCTGGGGCCAGCAGGCGTTGGGTTGATCGGCCTGCTTCAAAATCTGATGAATACCGGCTCGATCATGGCCGGCCTGGGCATGGATACCATTGGCACACGCAACATCGCCGCGGCGACTGCCGAGGGCTCGCTAACAGAAGTGGATCGCACCAGATCCTTGCTCTTCTGGGGGCTTGCTGCAATGGGTATTGTCGGCGGCGTCCTCTTTGCAGTACTGCGCCAACCTCTATCCGAGTTGATTCTCGGCGACCGTCGATGGGAAAACGAAGTCGGTTGCGTGGCCTTCGGCCTCGCGCTGTCGGTGGCCGCCACAGGCCAAGTTGCGTTGCTCAATGGTCTTCGGCAGATTCCATTCCTCGCCCTGCTCAAAGTTGCCACGAGCATTCTGGCAACTTGCTTGGGAACAGTGGCCCTGCTGATCTGGGGCAACGCCGGGATGGTCTTGTTCGTCATAAGCTTGCCGCTGGCGAATTTTGCAGTGGGATTTGTGCTAACCAGCCGCATCCCCAAACGTCATGCCGCACCAATACCCACACCTCAACTGCTCCGCGGCGTATTAAATCTGGCGCGCCTCGGGACACCACTGATGATCGGCGGGATAGCGACGCTGATCGGGCAGTTAATGGTTCGTGGCATTGTACAACAGCAGTTGGGAATCGAGGCATTGGGGCTGTTCGAAGCCTCTTGGATGATCTCGATGACGTATATCGGCTTTGTCCTGAGCGCGATGGCAACCGACTACTTTCCACGGCTGAGCGGCACAATACGCGACCATTCCGCAGCGACACAACTGGTGAACGACCAAACCGAAGTCGCTCTGATCCTGGTTGGGCCGATCCTGCTGCTTCTGATGGGACTGGCACCTACAGTGATTTCGCTGCTTTACACTGCTGAATTCGGGCAAGCGGCTGAAATACTGCGATGGCAGATTCTTGGCGATCTGCTCAAAGTCTTGAGCTGGCCGCTCGCGTTTGTATTGCTCGCGTCTGGCCTGAATCGCGCGTTCTTGTTGGCAGAGGCGGGTGCTGCGATTGTTTTTGTCGGAGTCGTCTGGATTGATTTGCCCCTTCTTGGCCCAATCGGTACAGGCGTAGGTTTTCTGGCTCTTTATCTATTCTATCTGCCCACTGTTTTCCTCATAGCGAGACACAGCATCGGTTTTGCCTGGACACGCCAGGTCCACACACGCTTCGTCCTGCTGGCCGTGGCAGCAATCGGAATCTTTGCTCTATCAGCCGAATTCGAGGTTGCTGGCGCCGTGCTAGGCACGCTATTGGCGATGTGTTTTGGACTTCAAGGGCTATATCAGTTGAGAAAAACGGCGCGGCTGGAACATGAAGTGCCATGAGACGCAAAATTAGATTAAGCCTAACACGGGCCACGGTTTCGTCCCGACACATCCACACTATTGCCGGCCCGTCTATTCTAGTAACGCCGGCATTTGTCTTTTGCGGTGTTTGGGGAATAACCTTGGGGCTGATCAGCCTTCAGATGACAACGCAGTTGGTGCCCATGGCACCAGCGGCGCTTTGGATGATCGGCGGGAACATGACCTTCATCCTCCTTTTGGCCGTGATTCTACATAGAGTAGTCCCACGGCACAATCAGCCAATCACTTCTGCTGATCTTGTTCTCCTTGACCAGTTCGTCAGCAAGTTACGCCTGATCTGGATTGTTGGTTCCCTGTTTGAGATTGTAGCGTCGGGAGGTTTGCCTCTGCAGTGGGCCCTGACGGAGAACGCCGCCGGACGCAACTACACCGATTTTGGCATTCCGTCGTTCCACGGCATTATGAATGCGCTCTATCTGCAGATGATGAGTGCCTATTTCCTTGTTTGGCAATTGCAGGGCGAAAAAAAGCATCGGAATCTTTTCTTCCTTTTCCTTCTCTGGCCGATCATGATGCTCGGACGCGGGATTTTTCTCAGCGTGGTAATTCAGTGCCTGGGCATATTGCTTCTGATCCGCGTGGTGAATGTCCGAACGATCATCATCGTCGCACTGATCGCGATGGCCAACATCATCCTCTTCGGCGTCATCGGAAATATACGCGGAACCAGCAATCCTTTTGATTATTTGATCGATGAGAAATGGCGGTGGTTTTTCAAGGCCGTTCCAGCGGGTTTTTTGTGGGTCTACATCTACGTCACTTCGGGGCTGAACAATATATTCTTCAACGCCGATAACCTTGAACCACTTTGGCAGTTCCAGAATACCTTCTCAAAACTCATTCCTTCCTTTATCTGGAACCTTATGGGAATGACTCGGCAGGCAGACAATCTCGCATTTGCCGATGCGAATTTGAATGTATCGACCATGTACGCCGGTATTGTTTCCGACTTTGGAACATTTGGTGGCTTTATCTTCGGATGCTGCATACTGTTTTTTGCGTCGATGGTTTTCATCTACACAAAAAAGCACATCATCTGGGCAATGTTAGCCTATTGCGTGGTATTCCAAGGGCTCGTTTTCTCCGTCTTCTACGACATGTTTCTCTTACTCCCGACAATTATGCAGCTCGTTGTAGCAGTCGCTTTCGGAATTTATCATCGCGACCAAAGAATAAAATTTGCTCGACGCGAGGCCAAAGCGATGCGTCCGATATTAGAAGCGCCGACAGGGTGAGGTACTGGAATCGATTGATGACGAATTCTGCTGCCATTTCAGAGAACGAAAATCTTCCACGCGTCAGCGTGATGGTGATTACCTATAATCAAGCCGATTTGATCGAGGAAACCATCGCCAGCATTCTGGCGGAACCGCGCTATCCGAATCTTGAAATCGTCATTGCGGACGATTGCTCGACGGATAACAGCCGAGACGTGCTTGCGGCCCTTCGTGCTAAATATCCGAACATCATCAAGCTTGTATTGAATGAAAACAACTTGGGCATAACGGGCAACTCAAACGCCGCGTTCTTCGAAACCACCGGAGATTTCGTCGCCATTATGGGCGGCGACGACCTGTTCCTGCAGGGTAAGATCCAGGCGCAGGTTGCGCAGTTCTTAGCGGATGAGAAATTGGTGCTGTCGTATCATCCGGTGGAAATCTTCGAGCATGCGACCGGACGGATATTAGCTATCACAGATCAAAAGAAGCGCCTTACCAAGCGATCCGTATATGACGTCATCGACAAGGGTGGCATAGCCGGCGCATCCTCGATGATGGTGCGCCGTTCGGCGTGCCCTTCCTACGGTTTCGATGAAAGGCTGCCCGTGGTCTCCGACTGGAAGTTCGCCATCGATGTTGCCTTCAACGGCCGCGTCGAGAAGCTCGATGGAGTGTATGGCAAATACAGGAAGAGCGGTACGGGTGCGAGTGAACGCACCTACCAGCTGCTCGACGAGTCACTTATGGCTCTCAGCTTTGCCCAACAGGAACACCCCAACGACATCCGATTGAAGCGCGCCTGTGACAAGGGGGCGGCTCGTTATATCGCTGGCGAGGTCTACAGATCTCTCGCAAACCATCCCGAACGCACCACCACTTTGGCGGATCGCATGCTGTCCCATCGGAAATCGCCATTCTATGTTTTGGTATGGTTCGTTGCCCGCATCGCAGCCAGATTCCCCTTCCTACGCAACATTGTAACTCGTGCTGCTGGGCGGACCACTCACTTTTTCAAATAGACAATGTTAACCCTGATCCATCCTCGATAATTTCGTCGAGCCAACCTGCGATTGAATACCGCCTGCGGACCGATTCAGCCAGAGGCGAAAAAGGTGCTTCGAGAAAATCTCTCGGAATCACTGGCGCGTTTCTGTCGATAACAAAGACATTGTCCGGCGAAAAAAAATCGTAGTCGCGCACGCCGGCGTTAGTTGTCACCAGCTTCTTACCCGCCCCCAGCGTCTCGAAGGTACGCATCGTCAAGCCGTACTGGCGCGGATGTTCGATATCGAGAATGGCGCGTGAACCAGCCACCTCTTCTTGCATCTTCGCCTTATCGAGAGAAACGAATTCGAAATCCTCGCGACGGGCGTGACGCATGGAAGGCTCTGTCAACCGGCGAATCTGTAGCACCCATGGCGCCTGCATATACAGATACCAGAAGGCCTTGATGTCCGCAGGCAAATTCCTTCGAAGCGCATCAATTATGGGGAAGCGGTCAGAATGAGCAGTGCCGATGAAGCAAAGGTGATGTTTCATCGGCACCGAATCTGCTGTGCGATCAAAACCTGGCCCAAAAAAGAGCGGCCGCATATGCATGCTGAAGTTTTTCGCATCGCGCGGATCAAAGGTGTATAGGCGGTCAAACAGCGGCAGGTTTTTCCGAACATGCCCTCGATTTGCCAGCGCGTCCCACATGTAAAGGATAAAGGTCGCACGCGGATAAGCAACGCGAAGGTGGGTCAGCATCTCTGACGAGAGTGTCTGGCCATTTACGACGAGTACCAGGTCGTAATTCTCTGCGCCGAATCCTTCGAGGAGCTTATGGTAGAGTCGTGTGGCGGCGGGCTGCACCCAGCCCGGTCGCACTCGCGTCAGAGCGCTCATAGTGGGCGTGTCGAAGGGCCGATCGGGAAGCCAGTCCACGATTGCGCCGCGCCGCTCTATCTCAGCTTTTATGTCGCGTTCGTACCCAAAAAATCGCGGAGCGATCAATAGGACGCGTTGTCCGTCAAGTTTCGCCATCAAGGCTCCGGATTTTGTCGATGCCCCGGGCTGGCGCACCAACCGCCAAGACCCCTGCGGGAATGTCCGACAGAACAACGGAATTGGCCCCTATCCGTGAATCGCTACCGAGCATGACGCCACCCAAAACCTTGGCGCCGGCACCAACGGTTACCCCATTGCCCAATGTTGGCCGGGATTGTTCGGTATAGCTAAAGTCGATCTCACGGGCCCCCAGGGTGACACCCTGAAAAATGGTAGCATTCGCCCCAATACTCCAAGCTCCGATCACAGTTCCCTGTGTGTGCGGTAAAAAGAGCCCTGGACCTATTGGGCAACGCACAGCAATTTCGATACCGAAAGCGAAAAAATTCAAGAGCGACACCAGCTTCGCAATCGGCTCGAGACGCCTCCGATGCAGCGAATGAGCGATCCGGCAGAGCAGGACAGGGACGAAACGAGGGGACCATACGCCGAGCCAGAGCCGCAATCCGGAAGGTGCGCCTTGATGATCGCCGTACAGAAGATTGTGCTGCCTCAATAAGTCTGCACGCAGCAGTTCGCTGCAAGACATCTGATCCGCCATCACGGCTAAGCCATCAGTTTACGGGCTCGTAGTTCTGCGTTTGCCCGTTCTAGGCCATCCTCTGGCAGCGGTTGGGTCAATACCCAGGCTGTAAATCGATCAAGTCCATCAGCAAGCGCAACCTGAGGACCGCCTTGCACCAACTCGCGCAAAAGCGTGATATCCGCCACATTGTGCCGGATATCGCCCAACCGAAACTGGGAGGTTACTCGGATTGGCACGTCGCGTTGGAGCGAGATTGCAAGCAGGCGTGCAACGTCCGTTACGCTGGTGCCGATACCACTGCCGACATTGATGACTTTATTTACCGGCTCTGGCGATGTTATGCATGCGCACATAGCCCGTGCCACGTCTTCGACATGGACGAAGTCGCGGGTTTCCAACCCATCCTCAAAGATTGGCAACTCCAAACCTCGCCGGATGCGCGTCGAGAAGATTGAGAGTATCCCGGTATAGGGATTCTTGAGCGACTGTCCCTCACCGTAGACATTCTGCAGCCGCAGGATTGCGTAGCCGATGCCAAGCGCGTCGCAGGCAACTCGCACCAAGTCTTCCTGCGCATATTTCGTTGCTGCATAGATCGACGCGGGACGGACAGGATCATTTTCCCGAGTCGGCACAGCGACTAGCGATGCTTCGCAATGTGGGCATTGGGGATTCCATTGGTGTGCAGCGAGTTGCACTGCCGATCGTGCGCCAGGGAAGATACGTCGACTTGAATCGCCGCAGGCCTGACAGACATAAGCGCCTTCGCCATAGACCGAGCGGCTGGACGACAAAATCAGCCTTTGAACTCCATGATCCCGTCGGTTGGCCAGAATATCAAGCAGTAGCGCCGTACCTTGCGAATTGATCTCATTGTACCGCGCCATCTCATACATAGATTGCCCCGTACCGGTCTCAGCTGCCAAGTGTATGACATGTGTTATGCCGCTGAGTGCCGCCTCCAACGTCTGGCGGTCGGTTATCGACCCCCGAATAAATTCCACACGTTCATCCGCTAGCCAGTCCAGTCCTTCCGGCAAAGCCCCATGTATCTGCGGAGAAAGTGAATCCACAATTCGGATCGGAATGTTTTCCACAATCAGCAGCTTGGATAGATGGCTGCCAATGAAACCTGCGCCGCCGGTAATGAGAACTTTGATCATAATTCACGACTAGTTTTAATTGAAACACTAGGCCTGCGGCCGATTTGCACCCTCCCCGCGCTTATGACAAGCAGAAAAGGCGCCGCATCTAATTTTCATAAGACAATTTCGCAGAGACACCGTTCGCCGCGAGCTTTCCGGCCATCATCGATGGCGTTGAAGCGGCGATGCAGCATAAGCTACTTAAGCACCTCCTCTCGTTCGGATGGAGTGCGATTCTTGCACTCAGAGCGGCCGTCAGCGGTTTCATCGACGGCGGCCAAAATCAACAACATGCTCGGCAGTTGGGACGCGAGGCTTAGATGCCACCTGCTATCGGCAGTATCCTGCCGAGTGAGCCGAGAAGCACTACCACCGCACACTCAACTAGGTTCAGGCACCCGATTCGCCATTACCTCTCAGCGAAGGTCAGAATTCTCGCCTCTCAGCCAACCGCTCAGAGACTGCTATAGAGCCAAAACCACTTGTGCTGCGCTGTCGCATCGCGTACCGGTAACCTTGATACATTTTCCAAGCTTGCTTTCTGCATTTCTCGCCACGATATTCGCATCAATGTCGCAATCCCCATAAGACTTTCAGAATATACATGATATTCTTAAAAATGGATAAGAATATATTTGAAAATTATGGAAACTTGCTTTTTTTAATCTATACGACCCCGAACAATCCGACAAGAGTTACAAAACGAGGAAGCTCATGGAGATTGAGACGACTAACCCCGAAGACGAGCTGCGTTTGGGAGAGTTACTTGCAGCGCTGTGGAATTCGAAGCTGCTGATTGCAGCAGTTACCACCGCGAGTGTCGTCCTAGGTGGCGTTGCGTATCTCCTTGTGCCGCGCACATTTGAGTCAACGGTTTCAGTCTTTCCTTTGCGACAGACTCAGTTTGCCAGATATCTCGCTCTTTCACACGACGGGAGTGAGAATTCACAGGAAGGCAGTGAGAAACCAGACGATAGGGCCTTCGCCTATACCTCGGACACGCTCCATGCAGAATTTTTATCATACGTAAAAGATGCAGATCGCCTGACAGCGATCGCCATGGAAACGGGCCTAGTCGAGCGCGGAGCCTTGACTGACGAGGCTTACCGGCAAGCCGTCAGGCGCTTCGTATCCCAGATCAGATTTGAGGAACCTGACATCCAGAGTTTTCAGGCAGGTCAGCGCTTCCTCAATGTCCGAGCCAGAGCCGATAACCCGGATAAACTCGCCGCGTTCATGCAAAAAGTACTGGCAGACGCGAATAAGGACATGGCGCATGATCTTGCTATTGAAGTCTCAGAACGCGCTGCAGAGATCAAGGAGCGATTTGATGCGAAAGCAGCAAAGCTCCAAGTTGATATCGACGCCCATCGCAAACGGATCGAGAACGATCGCAACGATGAAATGATCCGCGTTGGCGAACAATCAATGATCGCCCACGCTCTCGGAATAGAGAAACCACTCGCCCTTCATGCCATCGAGGCAGCCGGGCAGGGTAGCACCGCCCCTGTCCAAATAAATGCCAACGGCAACCAGCCGCCATATCTCCAAGGCTATGCTGCCTTGGACGAACGAATCAAGATCCTACAAGATCGCAAGAGCAACGACCCATTCACTGAAGACCTAAGGGAGATCCAGCAGCGGTTGTATGCGATCCAAAACGATCCGCGCCCCGCCCGCATACTTGCTTTGCTTAAACGAAGCCCGTTGGCGAATCCGGAAACTGCTTCCATGGTTCGTTTCAGTCTTTTGTCAGCAGACGCCCAGAAAGTATTTCCCCGACTGAGCGTGTTCGGAACTGTCTCGTTATTTTTCGGTTTCCTGCTCGGATCAGCCATCGCACTTATTCGTCGACTTTGGAACTGAACGCAATCAGCCTCGGACCTCATGTCGACGGCCTGGGCTCGGTGAGAAATGTGGTGTCGAGGAAGTCGACGTTTCTCTGCTTTGTCTGGCCACGATAAAGTCTTGGAAACGTTTGAGCATATGGCGACGCAGCAGTCCTCTATGGAATCATTGAGGCCTGCTGTTCCCCCCCGGTGCTAGTTTCTGCGAAGCAGTATCTCTCTACCAAGGCACGACTATAGCGTGACATGTCAAGCTTACAGCGAAGATCTTACAATCGTGCACTTGACTTAGCCGGCGTATGGGGTCGTCATGAATAGCCAGTTTCCGACGCTCAAGCAAATCCTTTCAACGCGAAAATTCATTGGATAAGTTTGCACATCAGAAGGGCTCAACTGATTCTTCTGTCTGGTCAAAGAGGGATTTGCTCTGCGAAATTCCCTCTTTATTTGCGATATTATTCTTCCATTGAAAGCCAGCCACTGTTCGCTCCAGCACGGCGGCCAGCATAGCTATATCTTGCTGTGCTGCCGAAGCATGTATTCTCTCAATTTCTCCGGCAAGTTCCTCGGGAGTAAGGAAACTCTCGCGAGCCATCATAATGTGGGGATTGGACGTACGCCTCGGATCGTTGCCAATGAGCAGTTCTTCGTAAAGCTTCTCCCCTGGTCGCAGACCAACGATTTTGATCTCGATATCTCCGTCGGGATTGCTTGGCGTCTTTTCGATGTGGCCTGACAGGCGTATCATCTTTCGGGCAAGATCGATAATCTTCACCGGCTCGCCCATATCGAGGACAAAAACCTCGCCCCCTGTCGCTATCTGCGAAGAGTGCAGAACAAGTCCCACGGCTTCCGGAATGGTCATGAAATAGCGAATGACCTCAGGATCAGTTACCGTAAGCGGACCTCTAGATGCAATCTGACGCCTGAAAAGCGGAACGACCGAACCGCTGCTGCCAAGGACATTGCCGAAACGCACCATGGAGAAAATGGTGGCTTGGCGGGGCTTCGCCGCCAATCCCTGAACGATCTGCTCAGCAAGACGCTTGCTTGCGCCCATAAAATTGGTGGGTCGAACGGCCTTATCAGTCGAAATGAGAGTGAAACGTTCGACGCCTGCTCTTTCTGATTCTCTGGCCAGGATGGCGGTACCGAGAATATTGTTTGTCGCGGCCTCAATCGGATTGGCTTCCACAAGAGGCACATGTTTATAGGCTGCCGCATGATAGACAAGGCGCGGCGCGTGTTGCTCCATCACCCATCTCATCCGAACCTCGTCCCGGATCGACCCCAAGCACGATACGATATCGGTTGGCACCTTCAACTGGGGCGCCAACCGGTGCAGTTCATCATCGATAGTGTAAAGGCTGAACTCATTATGATCGAGCAAGATGAGCTTGGCAGGCCCCAACGCCAAAATCTGACGACTCAGTTCGCTACCGATTGAACCGCCTGCGCCTGTGACCAGAACCGCTTTTCCTGCCATCGCGGTCTTGTCGAGAGGAGTAATGATTGGCGGACGTTCCAGGAGATCGATGATCTGCAATTCTTGAATCTCGTCCACCTGCGCAGTGCCGCGAGCCAAATCCAGAATGCCAGGAATGGTTCGCACTCTGACCTGAAGATCCGCAAGTGAGTCAACAATTTGCCGGCGTCGATCGACCCCTGCGCTTGGGACAGCAATCAAAATGTCACTGATACCAAAGCGTACGACGACCTCTGCAACGTGCTTGGGATCGATAACAGGGCGGCCGTGTAAACGCCAATTGTGTTTGGCTGGATCGTCGTCGAGAAACCCCCGGACTCTGTATTCCGGCGTCATTGCTAGCGCTTCGCACGCTTGCGCTCCCGCCTGGCCCGCTCCGTAGATCAGCACGTCCTTGACCGTCGCCATGCCGGGCACAGACCGGATCAGCAACTGGGAAGCGGCTACCCGGCTGCCGAATACAAGAGTGAAGAACAGGATCGGCTGAAGAATGCCGATCGAACGTGGCACACCTGGAAATTTGGCTACGAAAAGAATGACGCTCAGGAGAATTCCATACAGGAAGATTGCGCTCGCAACCGAAGCCAAGCTCGAAGCACCGGAATATCGAAAAATCGCCCGATACAGGCCTAATTTAATAAAAAATGGAACGAAGAGAAAGGTGGCAAGGCCGTAGGGAATCCATTCAAATGCCTGAGGTGCATGATCCACATCGAGTCTAAGGGAAAAAGCCAACCACATCGCGGCAAGTGACATCACGACATCGGCAAATAATGCGAGCAGTTGCTTCTGCCTCCGTGGCAGGCTGATAAGCCGTGTACGAATATTAAATACTGATGCCATGATCGCGCCTTCTACAGATGATGGGTTTGGAGCGAAAGCCAAAAATGGCGGCTAGTGCTGGATGGCATAAGCGGAGATTCGGTATTTTTCCAATAGTAGACCGAGACTCTTCATCTCGCACAGATTTGGCAAGCGACCCGATGACGGAGTACGACCACGGAACTTTCTTTCAAACGCCCTCGCTTTCCGATAACGACGGCACGCCATCCATCGAAGCGCCTCCGCTTACGCTGAGTTGCTGCGATCGTCGGCTGAGCGATACGTTTACACCTCAATGCAGACAGAAAGAAGAAGATGGCGGCGCAGAGAATCTTCATTACCGGAGCGACAGGCTTCGTCGGCCGACATCTTGTGAAGCATTTCTTGTCCATCGGGCAGCCTCTGACGGTTACCCTGCGCGAGGCCAGTAGTTGCCCTCGAAGTTGGCGCAACCACGAGCGGATCAAATTTGTCGTGACAGGCCCGATCGAAACTGCAACGAACCTCGGCGAGGCTCTTGAGAGCGCCTCGATTGTTGTCCATCTCGCTGGACTTGCTCACGTGCAAGCCACGGCAGAAACGGCTGACCGCTTCATCGCCGCCAACGCCACTGCGACAGAAAGAATTGCTAAAGCTGCGGCAGATCGTGGCGTTCAAACCTTCATCCATATGAGCAGCCTCGCGGCGATAACACAAAATGCCTCGTCGGCGATTGTTGACGATAATACAAGCAATCCTCCGCCAACTCCCTACGGCAGAGCAAAACTCGAAGCCGAAAAGTATGTTCTCGACCTTAGGGATAAGGGCATCCTGGCAATCTCGCTACGCCCTCCACTGGTGGTTGGAGCAGAGGCGAAGGGAAACTGGGGGGCATTGCAGCGACTTGCTGCCACGGGCCTTCCCCTGCCCTTCGCCAGTATCAGCAACAAGCGTTCACTGATCGGCATAGGCTCGCTTGTCGGAGCAATCGGCCATCTCTGCACAGGCCAGTGGTCGCAGGAGAAATCAGGCAACTATTGCATCTCTGATGAGGAAAGCCTGTCACTGCCTCGCATTGTGACCGAATTACGTAGGGGCATGCACATACCTCCAAGACTTTTCTACTTTCCGACCGCCGCTTTTCATGCGATCGGACGGGCGGTCAACCGACAACAAATGGTTGCCGGACTCCTGAGTGATCTGCAGGTCGACAGCAGCCGCTTCCACACGACGTTCGGATTTAAGCAGCCTCAGAGCCTTGTCGCCTCGATCACGGAATCGGGAATGCGCTATCGCCAGCTTTTGCCCGATAGCTCGGGAGTTACATCCACATGAAGCGAACTATCGATATTGTTATTACTGTGATCGGACTTCCGATCGCTCTTTTCCTCATCTTTGTTTGCATTGTGCTAGTGAAGCTCTCATCGCGAGGGCCCGCAATTTTCCGCCAAACACGGGTCGGCATGCACGAGGAGCTGTTCACTTGCTACAAACTGCGTACGATGTACGTTGGGACGCACAATGCTCCCAGTCACGAAACGACAGCCTCTGCTGTAACTCCAGTCGGAAGATGGCTCCGACGGCTAAAACTAGATGAGTTGCCACAACTGTGGAACATCCTGCGCGGCGATATGAGCTTTGTTGGTCCACGCCCCTGCCTGCCCTCCCAAGTGGAACTGGTCGAAGCCCGCCGAGCGCGAGGCCTCTACGCCATCCGTCCGGGGATCACTGGCATTGCCCAAGTGGCAGGTATAGACATGTCCGATCCGCAGCGGCTCGCCAAGGTCGATGCGGAATATCTGAATACGATGTCTCTGCGCACCGACCTTCGTCTCATCCTCGCAACGGCGGTCGGCGCTGGACAGGGCGATAGGGTTGCATCTTAGCATGCCCGTGAATTGACAAGCAAATGACGGCTGGCTGCTCAATAGCTCTATTGTTCATCACAAAATCAACGCAGCAACTGTGCTATGTAAAATAGGCTGTAGCAAACTCTAACCTCCAAGAGATTCAATCTCATGAAAATCTCCATCTTCGGCACTGGCTACGTCGGCCTCGTTGCGGGCGCTTGCTTTGCCGAGGTAGGACATCAAGTCTATTGCGTTGACAATGATGCCGAGAAGGTCGAGGGCCTCAAGAACGGCATTGTTCCGATTTCCGAGCCAGGTCTCGATGAGCTCGTCGAACGCAACTTCGCGGCAGGCCGCCTGCTCTTTTCCACTGACGCAAAGGCCGCGATCCAATTCAGCGAACTGATCTTCATCGCCGTCGGCACGCCGCCAGAGGAAGACGGTTCAGCAGATCTCAGTCATGTCCTGGCCGTGGCTGCCACCATTGGTGATAATTTGAATGACTATGCCGTCATTGTGGACAAATCGACCGTCCCGGTAGGTACTGCCGACAAAGTCACAGCCACGATCTCGGCCAGGCTGTCCGCACGCGGATTAGACCTACCATTCGACGTCTGCTCCAATCCTGAATTCCTCAAGGAAGGCAGCGCGATCGAGGACTTCACCAAGGCAGCACGTACCGTGGTCGGCACGGATTCCGAGCGGGCCCGTAAGATCATGCGGGCGGTCTATGCACCGTATAACCGCAACCACGACAAACTCATCTTCATGGACGTACGGTCCGCGGAACTCACGAAGTATGCCGCCAACGCCATGCTCGCGACGAAGATCAGTTTCATGAACGAGATCGCCAACCTAGCCGAACGCCTTGGCGCTGATATCGAACAGATCCGTCTCGGCATCGGCTCGGACCCACGTATCGGATATCACTTTATCTATCCCGGTTGTGGGTATGGCGGTTCCTGCTTTCCCAAGGATGTTCGCGCTCTTTCATATAGTGCGGAGGAGGTCGGCTACGACGCCGCTCTGATCAAGGCGGTCGAGACAACCAACAAGTACCAACGAAATGTTCTCTACGGTAAACTCGCACGCGTATTCGATGGCGACCTAGCCGGCAGAACCATTGCCATTTGGGGGCTGGCCTTCAAACCCAACACCGATGACATGCGCGAAGCCCCTAGCCGCTTCCTGATGGAAGCGCTCTGGAACGCCGGCGCGAAGGTAAAAGCATACGATCCCGAAGCCGGAGCTGTCGCCGAAGGGCACTATGGACATAGAGCCGATTTCACACTGGTAGAGCGACAGGAAGATGCCGTGGCAGATGCAGATGCACTCGTGATCTGCACCGAATGGAAGCAGTTCCGCGTCGTCGACTTCAGCTGGTTGAAATCACAACTGAAAGCGCCGGTCATCATAGACGGCCGCAATCTCTACGACCCTGCCGAACTCCGTAGACACGGACTGCTCTACTATGCCGTTGGCAGAGGCGATTCCGCCAGCTTGTTTTCGCCCTCGACGAAAACAGCAACACGGACAGCTATCTGAAACAGATACCCCCCAGATATTGCCAGCTTGACACGATCACCCAATAAGCTCCCAGCTTATCGGTGTACCGACGGGTGCATCCTTGGCCACCCGATTGCCAATCACGACATCATAGAATTTCGGTGGCAGCCCGAAACCTGGGCGAATGATGCGGACATTTTCCGCGGAAAGCACGTCACCAGCTTTCACATCCCGCGAGATGTAGAGGGAACGTCGGAAAGCCGTCGATTTCTCTTCCGCCGGTTGCGTACCATATCTAACGATGCCCAGAGATTGCCAGGCCCGCTCAGTTTCGAGACGGAGTTGCATGAACTCTTCCGGCTCGAGTGAAAAACTCGAGTCAACGCCACCATCGCTTCTGCGGAGCGTGAAGTGCTTCTCAATGAGCACCGCTCCGTGTGCCACCGCCGCGGCTGCAGCCCCACATCCCATCGTGTGGTCAGAGAGACCGACTTCGCAAGCCGGGAATGCCGCGCGTAGATGTGGGATGGTGAGCACGTTGGTATTTTCCGGCGTCGCTGGATAGGTGCTCGTGCATTTGAGCAGCACGATATCCTCGCACCCGCCTTGCTGAGCGGTGCGCACGGCGTCGTCAATTTCAGCCAGCGTAGCCATGCCAGTGGAGACGATCATGGGCTTGCCCGCTGCCGCCACCTTTCGGATCAGAGGCAGATCCGTGCATTCGAAGGAGGCGATTTTGAAAGCGGGCACGTCGAGTGAGCTGAGGAAATCAGTCGCGGTATCATCGAAGGGTGTCGAAAAGCAGTGAATGCCGTGGCTGGCAGCGCGCTCCATGATCGGCTTGTGCCATTCCCAGGGCGTGTGCGCTTCCTGATAGAGTTCGTAGAGTTGCCGGCCGGCCCAAAGACTTCCCTTGTCTTCGATCACGAAACCAGGCGCGCGGATGTTTAACGTCATTGTATCAGCGGTGTAGGTCTGAAGCTTGATAGCGTCCGCGCCGGAACGAGCCGCAGCATCCACAATTTCCAACGCTCTATCGAGCGACTGGTTGTGGTTTCCGGACATTTCCGCGATCAAATAGGGGCGATGACCGAGACCGATTTCACGATTGCCGATTTTCACAACGTCTGCCCTTTCCGAAAGCCCAATTCGTGCCTGCGCGGCCACGATAAATCTAGATTGGTCGCGGCATTTGAGAGACGAAGTCGATAAGTCATCTCGTGAACTTCGTTGAATCTGTCAAGCTATGCGGCCTGGCTTCTCGTCACGCTTCCGACAACGAGAAAAGCGAGGCAGAATTTGATGCTCTGTTCTCATGAATTCAGTAGTACTCGCACGATTCGGTTGGCACCATTCCCGTCGCATATCGCAGCAGCCGAAAGATGCATGTCACGTAATTTGGTCGGGTTGTCTGCCAGCATACGGACAGCGCCAGCAACACGGCTGGCCGTATCGTGCGAGAATTTTCCGATCACAATCGCCGCACCGGCTTCGTCCAAAGCAGCCGCATTGTGCAGTTGATTGTCAGCAACAACGAGCAATAGCGCTGGCCGACCCAGACAACAGCGTTCGTAACCGGCACTGCCGGGTGCGCCCACAACGATATCGGCAGCTCTTGTAAGTCTCGCCATCGCCTCGGCATCGACACCAATGTGAAGATGCCATCTATCGCCACCCTTGAGAACGGCAGCTCGTATGGCGTCAAGATGGGGCGCGGCCGCGCCGAGGACACAATCCACCTCATACGTTCCACCAGCGTCAAGAATCCCCTTCGATACGGCCCAGGTGGCGTTCACGTTGTCGTTTAACCCCATCGAGATCAGAATACGGCGTACTCCACCTGGGGGGTGGTCGAGTGCTGCATGCCGTTCCTTCTGAAAAGCGTCGCGCAGAAGCGCATAGTCGCTACCGCAAAGCAGGGTGGTGCTAGAATCGACCTGCTTGCCATACTCTTCAGGCCGTCGTCGAAAAGTCGCGTCGACCAAATGGGTACATAAATGACGCCGCGACGGTGCATCATCGATGACCAGCACCTTCTTCGCCCACCCCGCCACTGCTCTCTCAAATCCCTCGCCGAGGCCATAGTGATCCACGACGGCAAGCTCGACGCCGGATGGCCAACGCGACTTTATGCGTTCGGCATCGGCTTCTTCGGCGGTCATGCCTTTCAAAACATCGGGAAAATCGACGAAAAGCTGTGGGATGCTCGTCACCGTTTCGTCGGAAACGGCAAAGGCGATATCGAAGCCGTTCCGTCTTAATGCCGCCGCCAGCGCGCCGCTGCGCACAAGATGTCCTCCGCCAACGGCTGGCCCTGAGTCGCACCGGATCACCGCTTGCATCAAACCTCCTCCGCCAAGGATTCAAATCGTATGTATCAGAAGCAAAGTTCTTGATAATGCATAGATATTATCGCTCGATACGATACCCTTTCACTACAGAAGCCTGTCAGATCGGGCAATCTTACGGAACTAACTGGACGCACTGATGATCATAGTGGTGTTGCAAGCAAGAGCATCCTCTAGTCGGCTTCCGGGCAAGGTGCTTAAATCCATCCTCGGCAAGCCAATGCTGCATCACCAAATCGAGCGCATCCAACGCGCAAGAGTGCCTGCGCGGCTGGTGCTGGCAACCAGCCGAAATCCGGAAGACGACGCTGTGGCAGATATAGGCCAAAACGCCGGCATCGATGTCTATCGCGGAGACTTGGAAGATGTCCTCGACCGGTTCTATCGCGCTGCCGAACCATTCGCGCCTTCTCATGTCGTGCGGCTGACCGGTGACTGCCCACTCACCGATCCCGGCATCATTGATGCGGTCACCCGCTTCGCGGTCGACGGCAACTACGACTATGCCTCCAACACGATTCGGCCGACATTCCCCGACGGATTGGATGTCGAAGTAGCAACCTTTGAAGCGCTTCATACCGCCTGGAGGGAGGCGACAACGAAATCCGATCGGGAACACGTCATGCCGTTTCTTCATCGCCAGGCGGAGCGTTTCAAACTGGGGAATTATGAAAATGAAAAGGACTTGTCCGCACTGCGTTGGACAGTCGATGAGCCAGCTGATTTTGCCTTTGTGGAGGCCATCTATCAGGTTCTCTATCCGGCAAAGCCTGCCTTCGACAGCGGTGACATACTGGCCTACCTGGGCGCTAATCTGTCACTCGAAGCACTAAATTCCGGGTTCATGCGAAACGAAGGTTTCAAAAGCGAATGAAGCTGCGTCCTGCGACGGCCGAAGACGCGCGACTGTTGTTCGATTGGCGAAATGAGCCGCTCACTCGATCGATGTCGATAAGTACGGAACCAGTCACCTGGGACGCCCATCTGCAATGGCTGTCTATCAGATTGGCCCGCTCAGAGCCTGGCTTATACATCTGCGAAGATGATGGCAGTCCACGTGGCATGGTGCGTATCGACGATAACGAAATCAGCTATACAGTCGACATGAAATTCCGGGGCAAGGGCCTGGCCACCCAAATGCTGATATTGGCACGACATGATTTCGGTCCGAAGCGTGCAAGGGTCAAGCGAAGCAATGAAGCCTCGGCAAAGGCCGCGATAAAAGCCGGCCATACAGTCGAATACATCAAGGATTGAAGTCGAGATGTCCAATGCCAGCCCTAGGCACGAAATGAACACCTCCCGCGCAAGCGGTAGCCGCTATTCGATTTCAGAGGAGATGCTGGACGACGTTCTGAAGATCATTCCGCTTGGCTCGCAGACATTTTCAAAAAGCCTTACCCAATATCCGCGCGGTGTCTCGCCGTTCTTCATCCAGCGTGGCGACGGCGCCATCGTCTGGGATATGGACGGCAACTCCTATACCGATTTCAACAATGGCCTGTGCTCAGTCACGCTTGGTCATGCCGATGCAGATGTGAACGCTGCCGTTGTTGAACAACTCAGAGACGGCATCTCTTTCCCTCTGGCGCATCCGCTGGAGGCAGCGGTGGCGAAACTCATTATTGAAATGGTGCCTTCAGCTGAAATGGTGCGGTTCGGCAAGAACGGATCCGACGCGACTTCGGGCGCGATCAGGGCAGCGCGAGCTTTTACCGGACGAGAGCGCGTTGCCATGTGCGGCTATCATGGCTGGCAGGACTGGTATATCGGTTCCACTGCACGCAACAAGGGAGTGCCGAAGGCAACTCGCGAGCTCTCACATGTCTTCCCTTACAACGACTTGGGCGCGCTCGACACCGTGCTTTCGTCTCATCCCGATGAGTTTGCTGCGGTCATCCTGGAGCCGATGAACACGACCTTCCCGGAGGAAGGCTACCTGCAAGGCGTGATCGACCTCGCTCACAAACACCGGGCTATCGCGATCTTTGACGAAACCATCACCGGTTTTCGCTATGCCGAAGGCGGTGCCCAGCAGCTTTTCGGCGTGAAGCCTGACCTCGCTTGCTTTGGTAAGGGTCTGGCCAACGGCTACCCACTTTCGGCGGTGGCCGGGCGTGCCGACATCATGGCTGAGTTTGCCGAGATATTCTTCTCCTTCACCATGGGTGGAGAGGCGATGTCGCTGGCAGCGGCCCAAGCCAGCTTGAAGAAAATCCGCAGCCATAATGTGATCGAAAAACTCAATGCCACGGGCAACAAGATCGCCGATGGCGTCAAAGCCTTGATCATCAAACACGACTGCGAAAGCTTCCTCGGCTTCGCCGGGCACCCGACATGGTCATTCCTGACCATGAATGATGCCAACGGCAGTACATCCTTTGAGATCAAAACTCTCTGGATGCAGGAAATCCTGGCGCGAGGCATCATTTCAGTAGGAACGCACAATGTCAGCTTCGCGCACAGCGATGCGGATGTTGCAAAGCTGCTCAATGCGTATGACGAGATATTTCCGCTCTTGCGCGATGCCGTGGAGAACAAGGCCATCCGGCAGTATCTTCGCTGCGAGCCATTGGTGCCGCTGTTCCGATTGAGGTAGCTGCCCCGGTTACAGGCTCCCCCACAATGCTGGGTTCAAGAGGCGCTCATCAGAAATCGGCCAGCGCCAAGAAGCCTGGTCGATTTGGTGAGCCCTCAATCGGTTCGCTGTCGAAACGACTTCCCGGAACTCCCGAATACTCGTCGCGCCGACAATCACTCGGTCGATCATCTGATGTCGAAAAACAGAGGCGAGAACTCCTTCCATGATCGTCAGGCCGGCTCCGGCAAAGGCTTGCCGCATCTGGACGAGTGACGGCGCAAGAGCCGCGAACTTCGCCGGTAACTGTTCCGGCGGCGTCAGCAGCAACCCTTGAAGAAAGATCGAGCGAGCGTGAACCTCTACTTTGCGTGTCGCCAAGCGATCAAGTTGCCCACCATCCGCCAACCGCAGATCGATGGCATTGATGGGAAGCTGAACGATATCGATATCGTATCGATCGAGCAGCGCGTCGATCTCGTTGCCGGAATAGACGGAGGCGCCGATTTTGCGGGCCAATCCGGACACCTTGATGGTGTGTAAACAGCGCCACACCCTGTCACCATAACAGCCGAGCAAATCTCCCGCGTCGTGAACCATAAGAGCGTCGACTTGAGCGACCCTGAGATCGCTGATCGATCGTTCGAATCGCGAAATGATCGCATCCGCGGCGGTATCTGCGCTTGCTTCGCTGCTGACCTTGACTGTCTTGGTGACGATATCGAACGCCATCCCTGCGGCCGCGCGACCGATGGTAACTTCGCTATCGCCGTAGAGGGCGGCTGTATCGAGAGTGACGACGTCGTTTTCACGCGCAAAGTGAAGAATGGAAGCGGCCTCTTCCAAACCGACCCTGCCAACCCGATTGGTTACGCCATAAGCCAGGCCGAACTGAACGGTACCTACGCCGAGGCGAGCCGAACCGGAAAGCAGGGCCGCGTCGTCGCTAGCCATTGATGCCCAGAACCCGTTTGATTGTCCTGGCGACGCGCTCCGCGTCGAGATCAGTCATCAACGGATAATACGGAATGGAGAGCGCTTTGGCGTAATACGCGTCGGCCCCCGGCAGATCAAACGCGCCCGATTGTTCGACATAATAAGGCTGGCGATGAATCGGAATGTAGTGGACCTGCGTGCCGATCCCATGCTCTCGCAACTCAGACATGACGCTTGCCCGCTCCTTGCCTATTGCGGCGAAATCAATGAGCAGCGGATAAAGATGCAATACTGGTTCTATGGAAGCTTCGATCCGAAGCGGTTCCACCAGATCACCAATATCCCCGAACTGCAGATCGTAGATGTCCTTGAGCTGGGCACGGCGCTCAGCAAATGTCGACAGTTTTCTAAGCTGTGAATGAGCAAGCACACAGGCGAAGTCCGACGCCCGGTAATTGAAGCCCAATTCCTGCATTTCATAGTACCAGGGGTTGGCCTCGCCGGTATGCGCGAACGCCAGATCCTTGTTCAGGAATTTTTCCGAGGCTTTTAGCATGCCATGCGAGCGCAAGAGCTTTAGTCGTTCATAGAGAAGCGGATCGCTAGTTGTGATAACGCCCCCCTCGCCCATTGTGATCGTCTTAACGGGATGGAGCGAGAAAACAGTCATCGCGGAATGGCGGCTCGCGCCGACCTTAACCACGGCACCGCCCCCATCACGATAAGTCGTTCCCAAAGCGTGGCAGGCATCTTCGACCAGGATGATGTTGTGTTCAGCCGCGATCCGCGCAATTTCGGGCATGTTCACAGCATTACCGTTGAGATGCACGACAACAGCCATTTTCACTGGCTTTGCGGCTTGCTCTATAGCTGCCTGAAACGTTGCCGGCGTGATCAGACCGGTCCTGGGGTCCGCATCGGCAAAGACGATCTCGGCGCCCGTGTAGTGCATACCGTTAGCGGAAGCCAAAAAAGACATGGTCGGCGCAATTCCAATATCACCCGCGCCGACATGCGCAGCCAGCGCCGCCAGATGCAGCGCCACCGTTCCGTTGGAGACGACAACAGCATAACGCGCACCGACCACTTCAGCGAACGCAGCTTCAAATACCTCGACCGCAGGGCCGGTGGTCAACCAATCGCCGCGCAAACATTCCGCAACCGCGGCGATATCATCCTCGTCGATCCAATGGCGACCGTAAGGCAGAAAGTTTTCGGACATGCGTCTGGGCCTCAGATACCGGTGTGCGCCACCAATTCATTGAAACCGATCACGTCGAGCCATTCATCATTGATGTCGCTCGAATAATTGAAATTGTTGGGAACCCGTTTCACACCAGTGGAGGCACCTTCATCTGCCGTCCAGAAGCGGAAGGAAGGCAAGATCGCATAACGATCACCAAGATCGACCGTCATACGGGCATCGTCGCCGGTCACCATGACCTCGTGCAGCTTTTCGCCCGGGCGGATGCCCACGATTTCATGTGGAATACCGGGGGCGATGGCATTGGCGAGATCGACAACTTTCATCGATGGGATTTTCGGCACAAAAATTTCGCCACCATTCATCAGGTCGAATGAAGACAGCACCATGTTGATACCCTGCTCAAGCGTAATCCAGAAGCGGGTCATTTCAGGATGCGTGATCGGGATACGATCAACCTTGTTTGCAACCAGTTTGCGGAAAAACGGCAAGACGCTGCCGCGCGAGCCCATGACATTGCCGTAGCGGACTACCGAGCTTCGGAGACCCGACGCGCCGGCAATATTGTTTGCGGCGATGAAGATCTTGTCCGAGGCAAGTTTTGAAGCGCCATAGAGATTGATCGGGTTGGCAGCCTTGTCCGTAGACAGCGCCACTATCTTCCTGACCCCCTTGTTCAGAGCCGCGCGCACGACGTTTTCGGCTCCAATGATGTTCGTCTGAACGCATTCGAACGGGTTGTATTCGGCGATCGGTACGTGCTTGAGGGCTGCCGCATGGACGACATACTCAATACCTGCCATCGCCATTTCCAGCCGAGCCTGGTCGCGAACATCTCCGATAAAATAACGCAGACACGGAAACTCCTGATCACTGAGTTCCTGGTTCATCTCGTATTGTTTCAACTCATCACGCGAGAAGATAACCAGGCGAGCAGGCTTGTAGCGCTGCAGAACCGTACGCACGAAAGCCTTGCCGAAGGAGCCTGTTCCACCGGTAATCAGGATTGACTTGCCGTCCAGGTTCGGCACGGGCTCAAGAAAATTGCGGATCATTGAGACGTTTCCAGGAATTGTCTTTGAGAAAAGGTTTGGGCCGAATCTCAGCGTAGACATGGATGCTGGAGCAGAGCTTGCCGAAAGAAACCAAAAGCAGCGCCGACGTCGAACAGAGAGACCCGGCTCAAAATTGCAATGCATCTTCGTAGATCATTTGTGCTAAACGGCAGCCGCTTTCGTCGTCCTCGCAACGGAGCTCTGCGCTGCATGCCTCTGAAATTCGATGCCCGCTTCGAACCTGCCTACGGCTCTGCTGTCGAACTGACTCCCGGTGTCCTGCGCATCACGGCGCAAAACCCCAGCCCTTTCACTTTCCACGGTACCAATTCCTACATTGTCGGCCACGACACGCTGGCGGTGGTCGATCCTGGGCCTGTAAACGAGGCGCATTTCAACACGCTGATCGCGGCCATTGCCGGGCGACCGGTCAGCCATATCTTTGTCAGTCACACCCATCGCGATCACTCGCCGCTTACCGCCAGGCTGAAAGCCGCGACAGGAGCCACTGTTCTGGCTGAAGGGCCGCATCGCCCTGCCCGGCCGCTCAGGATCGGCGAGACCAATCCGCTCGATGCCAGCGCTGACACCGAATTTTACCCTGATATCGCCCTGCCCGACGGTTCCCTCATCGCCGGCGATGGCTGGGCGATCCGTACAGTGCTCACACCTGGCCACACCGCCAATCATGCCGCCTTCGCACTGGAAGGCAGCGGCATCCTCTTTTCAGCCGATCATGTCATGGCCTGGGCGACCAGCATCGTAGCGCCTCCCGACGGCGCCATGGCAGACTACATGCGCTCGCTTGACCGGCTGCTGGAGCGCGAAGACCGTATTTTGCTGCCCGGCCACGGCGGGCCGGTGACCGCGCCGAAAACGTTCATGCGCGGGTTGAAGGCGCACCGCAAGATGCGCGAGCGCGCGGTACTGGAGCGGCTGAAACTCGGCGACCGCAACATCAAGACGATCGTTGAGGCTATCTATCGCGAGACCGATCCGAGGCTGCACGGGGCCGCAGGGCTTTCGGTTCTGGCGCATCTCGAAGATCTCGTTGCGCGGGGTTTAGCCAGCACCGAGGGCGAGCCTTCGATCGACGGTGTGTTTTTTCCCGCTTAGAGTGGCTCCAGACCAACCGCCTGAAGGACCTACTGCGCGGCTGTCGTGCCGATCTGCGCCGAAACTTCCTGGTCAAGTTCGGCGAGGAACGCGATGATCCTCTCAGCATTGTCGCCGAGATCGTGGCGGCCGTAGCGCGAAGCCGAGCGCATATCAACCAGCGTCGTCTCACCGTCGGTGGTGACACGGATCGCCACATCGACGGGCAGCTCCAGCACGAAGGACGTGGCCAGCACAGTGATGGTGGTTTCGTTCTGTCCTTCCTGCGGTTCAGCCGTGTCGCCGACGACCGTCCAGCCGCGGCGGTCGAGCACGGTGTGTACAGCCGCCAAGGTCTCATCGAGAGGCAAGTCGTAGCGGTGGCCGGTCACCAGGGGATAGATTTGAGCCTGCAGGCGCTCCTCCCCCGGTGTCAGGGGAGCAAGAACATTCATGCCGGTCGTGCGGGAGCTATCGTCGAGCCGGGGCGGATTGTCGAGATCGGTTGAGATGTCGCGCAGCGGTGGGTAAGTGGCGATGCCGTAGCCGGCGACACCGTAAGGCACCAGCACCAGAACGGCCAGAAGCGCGCCAACGGAAAGGTCACGCCCGCCGATAGCGCCATGGTTCCACAGCCTGGCCAGCGCGAACCCTGAAAACAGCAAAGCAAGAAGCGCCAGCAAAGCCACCAATGCCAGCACCCAAAGAAAGCCGCCAGTCTCGACAAGGCCATAGTGATGGCCGATCCATGCCGTCAACAGAAGCACCGCCGAGAAAGCGCCTGTTCGCCGCGACCAGCCCGCCGCTCTTGCCACCTGCCGTTCGGGATATGCCGTCATCGCCACCGATTTCCCAAGTCCGGCCAGAGCATTAGAGTGTTTCGACGTTGGATTGAAGCCGAAAGGCGGCAATCACCGCCGCCTTTCGGCTGCGGTAATTGGTGACCTTTGGAGTGCCACGCGTCCATTCGAACGCGCAAAGATGCTCTAACACTTTCGCTTGGCGCATGATCCTTTCCGAAAATCAGTCCGATTTCGGGGCATGCGCTAGTCCGTCGGCAGGCGATAGTCGCGAAACTGCGCGCGCAACGCGCTTTTCTGGATCTTTCCGGTCGCTGTGTGCGGGATTTCAGCTACGAAGGCGACGTCGTCCGGCATCCACCATTTGGCGATCTTGCCGCTCATGAAACCAAGAACATCGTCTCGCGAGAGCTCCTTGCCCGGTTTCTTCACCACCACAAGCAACGGCCGCTCATCCCATTTGGAATGGCGGATACCGATCGCCGCGGCTTCCGCCACATCCGGGTGACCAACAGCCAGGTTCTCGAGTTCTATGGTGGAGATCCATTCGCCACCAGACTTGATGACGTCCTTGGCCCGATCAGTGATCTGCATGTAGCCGTTGGGGTCGATATGGGCGACGTCACCGGTGTCGAACCAGCCGGCGGCGTCGAACTGCTCAGCCCCCGCGCCACCATAATAGGCGCTGGCGACTGCCGGGCCGCGTACCTTCAAGCGACCGAAGGTCTTGCCATCCCAAGGATGAGCGTTGTCATTGTCGTCGGTGACCTTCATTTCGACGCCGAAGGGCGCGAACCCTTGTGTCTGCTGCACGTCGAGCCGTGCATCCCCGGTCAGTCCGGCGTATTCCGGCTTCAGTGTGCCCAGTGTTCCGAGCGGGCTCATTTCGGTCATTCCCCAGGCGTGAATGACCTGCACATCGTAATTATCCTGGAATTTCTGGGTGATGGCGCGCGGACAGGCCGAACCGCCGATCACCACCTTCTTCAGATAGGGCAGTTTCTTGCCGGTCTCCTCCAGATATTGCAACAGCATCAGCCACACGGTCGGAACCGCCGCGGTGAAGCTCACCTGCTCGGTGTCGAGCAGTTCATAGATGGAGGCGCCGTCCATTTTGCCGCCGGGCATCACCATCTTGGCGCCGATCATTGGCCCGGACTGACCGAGTCCCCAGGCATTGGCGTGGAACATCGGCACCACCGGCAGCACGACGTCGCGCGAGGAAATACCCATGGCATCGGGCATGGCCGCGATCATGGCGTGAAGCACATTAGAACGGTGGCTGTAGAGCACTCCTTTAGGGTCGCCCGTTGTACCGGAGGTGTAGCACATGCCGGCGGCGGTGCTCTCGTCGACGCTTGCCCAATCGAAGTCGCCATCGGCTTCGGCCAGCCATTCCTCATAGGCTACGACATTGGGCAGGCTGGTTGCCGGCATATGCGCCTTGTCAGTCAGGACGATGATCTTTTTCAGCGATTTAACCGCCCCCGCGATCTTCTCGACCAGCGGCATGAAAGTGAGATCGACGAAGACGGCCTGATCCTCAGCGTGGTTCATGATCCAGACGATCTGCTCGGGAAAAAGGCGCGGGTTCAACGTATGGTAGACAGCACCGATGCCCATGATGCCGTACCAGGCCTCGAGGTGGCGGGCGGTATTCCAGGCGAGCGTTGCGATACGGTCACCCAGTTTGAAGCCGTCTCGCTCCAAGCGCTGCGCGACCTTCAACGAACGCTGCCTGAGTTCGGCATAGTTCAGGCGCACGATCGGCCCCTCGCAGGAGCGCGACACGACTTCACGTTTGCCGTGCTGGATCGCGGCATTGTCCAAGATCTTGTGGCACAGCAAGGGCCATTGCTGCATCAGTCCGAGCATCATGTTCCTCCTCTTGTATTTTTTCGCATTCTGAAAGGAACGCCAAGAAAGTCCAGACTACCGCAAGGTGAGGAAAGACCCTTTGTACGCGCATTGCGCGGCGAATCTGCAACCAACCATTGTCAAGCCGACCAAAGTCTGCATATTTTCAAGATGGCGGGTGTGACAGGCGAGATGGATGAGGTTCGCGATGGACCCGCAGATCGACGATGAAGCCCTTGAAACCGCGCTTGAGGAAAGCCTCGGCGAACTGACACCGGTAGCCAAGGCAGTCTCCAGGGAAGAATTCGCAACGGTTGTTGACGGCGCATTGGAAGCCGTGAGCGGCAAACTGCTGTTCAGCATGTGTGTGTTGAATGAGGGCGCCGATGAGTACGTTGCCGCCGCGTCGGTCGGAGATGGCGAGAACCGCCAATATCTGCTGCTGTCATTGCCCGCCGCAGGTGGCTCCCTGAAAGTGGAGACCGCCTCCAAAAGCAGCAACCCGGCCGCCCGTATCGCTGAGGCCTATGCCGGGCTGATGGATGCGCTGAAGGTCGCCGCTTAGCCACACGGATCAGTTTGTCAGCAGGCTGCTGGCCGTAGGCGCTGCTGATCCTATATTGGGGCCAGCAACGGAGAAGCCTCATGGACCAGAAAGCCAACCCTGCGCCCGGTTTCAAACGCAACCCAGCCCACACCATTACCATCCAACCGTTCGATGGTACGGTCACCGTCAGTTTCGGCGGCATTGTGATCGCGGCTTCCAGCCGCGCGCAGCTTCTGCAGGAAGCCAGCTATCCACCGGTGCTTTATGTGCCCTACGCCGACATCCGCTTCGAAGCACTGAAGCCGAGTGACACATCCACCCATTGTCCCTACAAGGGCGACGCCAGCTATTGGAGCGCCGATACCGGCGGCGAAACACGCAAGGACGTGATGTGGGCCTATAAAGCGCCCTATGACGAAATGCTCGTGATCAGGGATCACGGTGCCTTCTATCCCGACCGCGTCGCCATCGAAGCAACGCCGGCCTGATTAGGCCCTTGGGTGCGCCTACCTCTGCTTTGCCAGAAGCAACCCTTCAAGTCCTGAGTGGTTCGATCTCCGAAAGGAGCCAGTCTCGAAAGGCTTTCACCTTGCGTTGGCGAATAGCGTCCGTGGGATAGACGACGTAGAAGCTGGAGACCGACTTCAATGCATGCTCAAAAGGCCGCACCAGCCTCCCTGCGGCCAGATCGGCTGCGACAAGCATCGTGCGACCGAGCACGACCCCTTCCCCCTGTACGGCGGACTCGACCGCAAAGCTGGCAGAGTCGAATGTCAATCCACTTTTCGGATCCACGCCTGCCACGCCAGCACTGGCAAGCCAGGTTGCCCAGTCGATCGGATAACCGTCATGGATCAGTGGGTGGTACCTGAGATCCTCCGGCTTGCGAAGCGGATGATCGCCCTCCAGAAGCTTGGGGCTGCACACGGGAAAAACCTCTTCGCCGGCCAGGAATTCGGACGTCAAGCCAGCATAGTTACCGCTGCCGTAGCGGATGGCGATATCGATGCCGTCACCGCGGAAGTTGGTCAGCTTGCCGGTCGTTGAAACTCGCACGTCGATATCGCTGTGAGCGCGGTGGAAGCGGTAGAGCCGCGGCACAAGCCATCTGCCGGCGAAACCGTCAGAAGTGCTGACATTCAGCGTCGTGTTCGAATGGCGGGCCGTTGCAGAAGCCGTGGCTACCGCCAGTTGATCGAGCATGTCTCGGATGGCCCGCGCATAAGGCTCGCCAATAGCAGTGAGCCGTACCGACCGCGTCGCTCGCTCGAACAACAGAACGCCGAGTTGATCCTCGAGATTCTTGATCGCCCTGCTGATGGCCCCGTGCGTGACATTGAGCTCTTCAGCCGCCCTGGTGAAGCTCAAGTGCCGCGCCGCAGCCTCGAAACTCGGCAATGCATTGAGTGGAGGAAGCTTTCGGGCCATGGCCAATTTGTGAGCAATCTTCACAAATTGGTGCCAACTAATGGTTTGTACGTCAAGCCATTGCTGATCAAATTCCATGGAATATGTGATCAACGCTCACGAGGTCAGCATGGCGACCATTCACCCTTTCCTCTGGTTCAATGGAAATTCGGAAGACGCACGGGATTTCTACCTGTCCGTTTTCAAGAATTCGAAAACGCTAGGGACCCGGCAATTCACCGACGGTTTTTCGAAAGCGGGCGAAACCGTTCCACATGCCATCTTCGACTTCGAACTCGAAGGCCTGAAGCTCACGGCGCTCAACGCCGGATCGATGCCGCACTTCAATGAATGGCTTTCGCTCTACATCGAGACCAAAGACCAGGAAGAGACCGACTACTATTGCAACGCGCTCACCGCAGACGGGGGCTCTGAAAAGCCATGCGGCTGGCTGCAGGACAAATTCGGCGTCTACTGGCAGGTCATTCCCGAGATCGCGCTGAAACTCATGACCGACCCGGATCGCGAAAAAGCGCATCGGGCAAGACAGGCCATGTACAAGATGAACAAGATCATCGTCTCGGACCTGGAAGCAGCCTACGCCGGAAAGGCGTGATCCCTTACAGCATCATCGAGAAGCAGAGGCTCCCATGGCATCGCTCCAGGGCAAGAAGGTCGTCGTCGTCGGAGGCAGTTCCGGCATCGGGCTCGGTGTCGCGGCGGCGGCCCTTCAAAATGGCGCCAGTGTCACGATCGTCGGCCGTTCGCATGAAAAACTACAGGCTGCACTACGATCACTTGGTGCAAGCAGCACCGTAAGAAGCATTGCGACCGATATGACAGAGGAAACGGAGGTCAGCCGGCTGTTCGGGAACATCGGACCATTCGACCATCTCGTTTCGACCGCTGGGACACCGCCGCCGAATTACCCGATCAACGATACTGATATGGATTTCGTACGACGCTTCGTCGACAACAAGCTTATCGGTGCGGTCATGCTCGCCAAACATGCAGTTCGAACGCTGATCAGCGGAGGGTCCATGACCTTCACCTCCGGTATCAACAAAGATCGGCCGCCAGTTCCCGGAGGTTCGGTCGTGTCCGCCATCGCCGGTTCTTTCAGCTATTTTTCCAAGGCGCTCGCGCTGGAACTCGCGCCGACGCGCGTCAATATCGTATCCCCGGGTTGGGTCGATACGCCAATGTGGGACGAACTCGTCGGAGAGGCCAAATCCGGCTTCTTTGCCGATATCGGTTCTCGATTGCCTGCAAGAAAGGTCGCGACGCCGGCTGACATCGCACCTGCATATCTCTACCTCATGGAAAGCGAGTTCACGACCGGCGAGACATTACACATCGACGGCGGACAACGGCTGATCTAGCGATTTAGCGCAATCCCACTCAGGCCGAGGAAGGCTTTCAGTAACCTGCAACCGTCTCAACGGTTGTGCCGTCCGACCCCTCAGCAGGCACATCCGACAATTTCACGAAGGAAAACCCCTTGGCCTTGAGCGCGAGGATACCTTTGGCCACCCCTTCGCCAGCCATGTGGGTCGGCTGGTTGATATGAGCGATGATCACATCCCCATCACGGGAAGCGGCAATGCGCTTTTCTGTTGTTGTTGCGCCAAGCAACGAACCGCCGTCCCCGTTCACAGAGTAGCCGGCGACACGCAGGCCGAGTTTGCGGATCTGCTCGATGGCGCTCTTGCTATAACGGGCTGTCGCACCGCGAAACCAGCGTGGCGCCGTCACACCGGCCACCTCGATCGCTTCAGCGCCACCTCGCACCTCCTGGTCGACCGCCGCGGGCGAGCCAGCGGCGGCAATGCCGAAGATACGGGTCGGCCGATCGACCGCCGGCACGTGCCTGGCGCCGTGATCCTCGATTTCGAACAGGTCCGGATGCGTCTGCAACTCGGCGAGCACATCCTTATTGTGCTTCAGCCAGCGGCTGGTGACGAAGATCGTCGCCGGCACGCGGTTGTCGATCAGCACGGACAGGATGCGGCGGTCAGCCTTGCCCATACATGCGTCGAAGGTCAGCGCCACACGTGGCGTTTCCTTGCCGCCCGGTGCAATGTGCAAGGTTGGTTCGACAAGGCGTTCGGACGGCACAGCCAGGGCTTGACCGGTCAGTAGCGTCGCCGTCAGGGCAAAGGCAGCAAAAATACGCATCGCAACTTTCGGGGAACTTGTTTTTCGCTGTCCCTGGATGGCGAAAACGGCGATCTTGCGACGACAGACACAAGATCGCCGGACGTTCCCCTGTTACTTTGCGACCGCCGCCTGTGCCGCCGCCAGACGGGCGATCGGCACACGGAAGGGCGAACAGGATACATAGTCCAGCCCCACTTCCTCGCAGAAGCGGATCGAGGCCGGATCGCCACCGTGCTCGCCGCAGATGCCGAGCTTGATCGACGGACGCGTGCCCTTGCCCTTTTCAGCGGCCATGCGCACCAGTTCGCCAACGCCGTCCCTGTCGAGCGACACGAACGGATCCTGCTCGATGATGCCTTTCTGGCGATAGGTTTCCAGGAAGGAGGCAGCATCGTCGCGCGAAATGCCGAAGGTGGTTTGCGTAAGGTCATTCGTGCCGAAGGAAAAGAATTCCGCAGTCTCGGCAATGACATGGGCGCGGATCGCCGCTCGCGGCAGCTCGATCATGGTGCCGGTGAGATAGTCGATCTTGACACCGCTCTCATCCATGACGGCCTTCGCCACCTGGTCGATGCGCGCCTTGACATAGTCGAGTTCCTTCACAATTCCGACCAGCGGCACCATGATTTCCGGCACCACCAGTGCACCTGCCTTGCGACCGGCTTCGACCGCCGCCTCGAAGATGGCGCGCGCCTGCATTTCGGCGATCTCCGGATAGGAAACCGCCAGGCGGCAGCCACGATGGCCGAGCATAGGGTTGAACTCGTGTAAGGCTTCGGTGCGTTGCCGTAGCTTGTCTGCTGAGACATTCATCGCAGCAGCAACCTCGGCCACCTCCTCCTCGGTCTTGGGCAGGAACTCGTGCAACGGCGGGTCGAGCAGACGGATGGTCACTGGCAGACCAGCCATGATCTCGAAGAGCTCAAGGAAGTCCGAGCGCTGCATCGGTAGAAGTTTGGCCAATGCGGCACGACGATCCTTCTCGGTATCAGCCAGGATCATCTCGCGCATGGCGACGATGCGGGCACCGTCGAAGAACATATGCTCGGTGCGGCAGAGCCCGATGCCCTCGGCACCGAACGAACGGGCCATGCGTGCATCGGCCGGCGTCTCGGCATTGGTACGCACCTTCATTCGGCGCGCGCCATCAGCCCATTCCATGATGGCAGCGAAATCGCCTGAAAGCTCCGGCTGCAGCATCGGCACAGAACCCTTCAGCACCTGGCCGTTGCCGCCGTCGATGGTGATGACATCGCCCTTCTTGAAGGTAGCGCCGAGTGCAATCAGAACGCCGGCCTTGTGGTCGACGCGCAGCGAACCGGCGCCCGAGACGCAAGGCTTGCCCATGCCGCGTGCCACCACCGCGGCATGGCTGGTCATACCGCCGCGGGTGGTAAGGATGCCTTCGGCGGCATGCATGCCATGGATATCCTCAGGCGAGGTTTCGACGCGCACCAGGATCGCCTTGCGTCCCTGCGACTTCAGTTCCTCGGCCTCATCGGAAGAGAACACGATCTCGCCGGTGGCTGCACCGGGCGATGCTGGCAGGCCGACGCCGATGACGTTGCGCTCGGCACGAGGATCGATCGTCGGATGCAGGAGTTGATCAAGCGAAGCCGGATCGATACGAGCCACTGCCTGTTCCTTGGTGATCAGCCCTTCATGAGCCATATCAACCGCGATCTTCAGCGCTGCCTTGGCAGTGCGCTTGCCGGAGCGCGTCTGCAGCATCCACAATTTGCCGCGCTCGATGGTGAATTCGAGGTCCTGCATATCGCGGTAGTGTTTTTCGAGCTTGTCCGAGATCGCGACGAAGTTGGCGAACGCCTCGGGCATCAGCTTTTGCAGCGAGGGCTTGTCCGAGCCGGCGGCGATGCGGGCAGCTTCGGTGATGTTCTGCGGCGTGCGGATACCGGCTACCACGTCCTCGCCCTGCGCGTTCACCAGGAACTCGCCGTAAAGCACCTTCTCGCCGGTCGAAGGATTGCGGGTGAAGGCAACGCCGGTGGCCGAGGTCTCGCCCATATTGCCGAAAACCATGGCTTGGACATTAACCGCGGTTCCCCAGGCTTCAGGAATATCGTGCAGCCGGCGGTAAGTGATGGCGCGCGCGTTCATCCAGCTGGAAAAGACGGCGCCAATAGCGCCCCAGAGCTGTTCGCGTGGATCCTGGGGGAACGGCTTGCCGAGTTCTTCTTCAACCTTGGCCTTGTAGAGTGCGATCACACCTTGCCATTCGATGGCCGAAAGTTCCGTGTCGAGCTCATAGCCCAAGCTTGCTTTCTGGTCTTCCAGGATTTCCTCGAAGACTTCGTGGTCGAGCCCCATGACGACATCGGAATACATCTGGATGAAGCGGCGGTAGCTGTCATAGGCAAAACGCGCATCGCCGGAATCGGTCGCCAGTGCCTCGACCGTCTCGTCGTTGAGCCCAAGGTTGAGCACGGTGTCCATCATGCCGGGCATCGACGCGCGAGCGCCGGAACGCACCGAAACAAGAAGCAGTTTTGCGGGATCGCCGAAGCTGCGGCCGGTGATCCGGCCTATATGCCCCAATGCCTCATCCACGTCGGCTTCGAGCGTGTCCGGATAGGCGCGGCCATTGGCATAATAGTGATTGCAAGCATCAGTGGTGATCGTAAAACCTGGCGGCACTGGCAGGCCCAGGCTGCACATCTCGGCCAGATTGGCTCCCTTGCCGCCCAGCAGATTTTTATCTCCGGCGCGGCCCTCGGCCGCTCCGTCGCCAAAGGTGTAGACCCACTTGGTCATGCTTGCTCCTCAGCCTGGTTTTGCCTCAGGGCTCTTGCCCCCAGGATAAGCCTCGCGGCCTGCCTAAGATGCTGCGCTGCGAAAGGCAAGCGCTTGAAACATTCGCTCGTGCCTACAATCGATTAAGCCATTTTAGGGGTGAGCGATGTGTCGGAAATCGGGCAGAACATCCCACCCGTAAGGATGGCCGAGCGGTGTATCCGGACCCGTCTTGAAGTGAGAGGGGAATCAGCAACGGAGCTGTCAACGGCTCTCTGGGCTCGGTACACTGCCCCTTGAGCCCTTGCCGGGTTTTGTGCGATAAAGAGAACATATAAAGAACAAGGAACACACCGATGAGGAAGACGGGCAAGCTCGACTATATCGAAATGCCGGCCACGAATGGCAAGCTCGACAACGTCAAGGCTTTCTACAGCGCGGCTTTCTCCTGGTCGTTCACGGACTACGGCCCGACATATTCGGCTTTCAGCGAAGGGCTGGATGGCGGTTTTGACGCCGACGCCTCTGCAGCCGCGGCCAAACCGCTGCCGGTGCTCTATTCGGAAAACCTGGAAGAGACACTCGATGCAGTAACCAACGCCGGCGGCACAATCGTGAAGCCGATCTTCTCGTTTCCCGGCGGCAGGCGCTTTCACTTCGCCGATCCGGCCGGCAATGAACTGGCGGTTTGGGGCGAATAGCGGCTACTCGACGGCCCGAGCCTTTCAGGGGTCCGTGCGTGGATTTTGGTCTGTTATTGGCGATTGTGCTTTTGGCCGGCTCTGCCTATAAGGCCGCTCACGTTCGATTCATGCGTTCGATTGTTGGGGCGTCGCCAAGCGGTAAGGCATCGGTTTTTGGTACCGACATTCCCAGGTTCGAATCCTGGCGCCCCAGCCAAATCAAATCAAGCATTTAAGATGCCGGAAACAGCAATATTTCGGGCGACTGAGGTCAAGGCAATCGACTACGCGGCAGTCGCGATTGCTTATCTAGTTGTCTTCGGCATAGGCGTCGCGCTTACTCACCAATTGTCGTCCTGTCCACGCATCGCAAACGCAAAAGTTAGCCCTGCTCCGGCTAGGTGGGCTGACAATGGCGGCAATCAGCGGTAGAGGCTACGGCAGGCTGTTTCCCCTGATCGCGAGCCATACAGAAGCTTTTCCACCGTGGTCGCGCTTCTAACTTTTGGCAAAAAAGGGTGATGCGAAGGATACGCGCAATTGCGCCAGCGCTTCGTCCATTCGTCGAGGGGTTCTTCGGCTGGAAACGGTACAGTTGCCCGCACGTGAGTTGTCGTGCTATCTTTTTTCTACGTTCGTACTTCCTTTAGAGGAAGTTGAACCGGGCTCGGGAAGCGTTGGCGCGACTCCCGGGCCTTTCTTTTAAGGAAATGCCATAATTTGCCATCATTTTCCGAGAGCTTGAAACGGCCTCGATAGATGGATGGGGCCATGGCAATCGTGACCATTGTGCACTCATCGAAGAAGCGCCATCATAATACGATCGAGACTTCCTTCTTCGCAAAGTCCCCTGAAATGGGCGCCATCAGCGTCAACATACTGGTTCTTCAACAAAGCGCGAATCGAGGGCGAGTACGGCGTACTCATACCGATATTCGGCCACCTTACAGCCCGCTCAGCCCGACCGCTTCCTTCAAACAATGAGTTTGGCTGGACCCGGGCGGTATGCTCCAGCGGCGCTTCTTTTTGACGTTCGGTCGCTGAACATTTTCGGAACCGTGAACGAGCCCACCTGTCGAAATAGAGCCGAGAGGATCCCTCTCCGCAGGCGATGCGGACCGCTCCGGTGCAGCGCGCATAGACAACTTCTACAATTTATAAACCTTAGAACATGCTAATAGGCGTACAGCCTTCCTTTGGCAGGGATCACGTGTCTATTTCAAAACCGCTCTACGAATGCAGTGGCCTTATTCTTTGGTCGCTTGCGCTATTTACAGTTTTGATCATTGCAGCACTGAAGCCAGAAGTGCGATCCGTCCTAGTCGCTTATGATTTCGGAACGCAGAGTTTCTACTCTCATAGCACGCTCTACAATTTAGAAAGCACAATGGGTTATCTATATGCGCCTGGATTTGCCGCGCTCTACGCCCCATTTTATGCTTTAGGTCCAGCTGTCGGCGGCCTGCTGTGGCGAGGACTCGGCGTAGGATTGCTGACCTTCGTTGTGTTCAAGCAAGTGAAGCGGCTCGACACAGCGAACACTACTGAAATCGGCTCCCTAGCGATGTTCATTGCAATACCTCTATCGCTGGGGGCGGTCCGCAATGGACAAGCCACCATTCTCTTAACGGCTGCTTGCTGGCTGCTCACGCTCAATGCGCTAGACCGGCGTCGAGGAGCTACTTTGCTTTGGGCTCTGATTGCGCTTCTGGTTAAGCCAACCGCTATTGTGATGGTGTTGCTGGTTGGCGCACTTCGACCAAAGCTTATTCCTCACCTAGTTATCGCCATCCTACTTGTTTTCGCGATCCCGTACGCATTCGCTCCTGCTGACTACGTAACCTCCCAGAACATCGAATTCGTTCGCCTGCTTTCGTCTATGAGCAGCAATCGCTCAAGCGCTTTCGAACCTGCTGACTTTACCGGTGTTTTGACCGCCTTCGGCATTGAAGTCTCATCCAGTGTTGCGATGCTGGTCCGGATGCTGGCCGCTGGCATGATGCTCGCTACAGTCGTTTGGATTGATCGGCGGGCCGGGCGACACAGAGCGTTCGCTATCTTCCTAATGGCAACCTGTTACATGACGGTTTTTAACCCCAGGGTCGAATCCAATACCTATGTGATGCTGGCAGTTCCGCTGGCTGTGGCAATTTCATACTTAAAGCTACGCATTCCGGGTCAGCCACTCGTGTCAGCGTGTGGGATTCTGGTTTTTATCGCGGGCCTGACAGGTGCTCACGCGCACATTCACACAATGCTCAATCCCTGGTTTAAGCCGCTGGTCATGACGCTGGTTGCTATTCCTGTATTTGTTTGGCTTCTTGAAGTAGCCCTGCATCCGAGACAGAAAAGCGCACCTTCAATCCGCAGCGTCTAGCGCAACAGACACGAAAAGCCCGTCCACCGGGTGCGACAGTGGTCCCGAAATAGGCGCTGACGCTGACGCAATCATGATTGTGATGCGACATAGGCGCGGCGTGGCAAATTTATCTTTTAAAATCAATGGACATTCAAACACTCTGACTCCTTTAGTCATGGTTCGAATGCAAGCTCCCAGCCATAGGCTGCCCGCGCAGGGCTGGGCGCAATTCGAAATCCCGATCCCCTCAATATTGCAGGGATTTTGGAAACGCTTTCGCCCAGTCCTTCTTTATGAAATCGAGACAGATCGACTCGTTTTCATCATATGTGAAGCTGGAGCCATGCTCTGTGTATCGTCGGCTGATTAGCCGATAGGCCGGATTCCAGGTAAAGAACCTCGAGAAATCCATCTTGTGAGCGAATACGCCGGGCTTGTGAGAGTACGGATTCTTGAAAACGTGCCTGGGGCTGAAGTCCAAAATGGCCACCAGCCCACCGTCGGCCAGAACACGATCCGCCTCTGCAGCTATCCTAAAATAGTCTCTTGGATCCGTCAGATACAAACAGAACCCAAAGATAAGTGTATCAACGCTGGAGTCAGGCAGGTCGATCCTGTCGGCAGTCCCAATCTCAAACGTGATTTCAGGATATATAGCGCGGCCGTGGGCAACAGCCTTTGCTGATGGATCAAAACCCCAGCATCTCGACCCAAATTTGTCGCGAAGAAGCGATAGACGTTCCCCTTCTCCACACCCGATCTCGGCAATCAGCTCTGGCTGAACTTGCAAGCTCAACATTTCGCTGACGACGAGATCCGTTCCCTTGTGCCCAAGTGCTGCAAGGTTACGCTCAAACCAGGCATCACCTTCCCCCGAGAGAAAAATCGATTTCTGCGAAGTCATCGTAACGAGCTCGATTGAGAGGACGGTCCGGCTTGGTCCTGCAAAGAAGCCACACAAAGCTCGCGTTGCCAAGCAATCGAGGCTCGCGATCCAGAGCTCTTTTCAAGCAGCACCTGTGCGATTGCAGCAGATTGTCTCGCCTGGGATCTAGGCCTATTCCCGCCTCTGCCACTCATCACGATACCAGTCGACAAACTTTCGCAACCCATCCTCAATGGAGGTGTTGGGCTTGAAGCCGATGGCGCGGTCGAGTTCGGTGACATCGGCAAAGGTGCGCTCGACATCGCCAGGCTGCATCGGTTCGTATTGCCGCCTAGCCTCGATGCCGATCAGGCGCTCCAGCGTGTCGATGAAATCACCCAACCGGACCGGGTTGTTGTTGCCTATATTGTAGAGTCGCGCCGGCGGCGTCTCGCCGGCAGGCGGATTGTCCAGCACCTTCACCACGGCTTCCACGACGTCATCGACATAGGTGAAATCGCGCCACATCTCGCCTTGGTTGAAAACACGGATCGGCTTGCCGGAAAGGATGGCCTTGGTAAAAAGCCAATAGGCCATGTCTGGCCTGCCCCACGGCCCGTAAACCGTGAAGAAACGCAGGCCCGTAAGTGGAATGGAGTAAAGATGAGCGTAGGTATGACTCATCAGCTCGTCGGCCTTCTTGGTGGCCGCATAAAGCGAAACCGGGGTGTCTACCTTGTCGGTCTCCGAAAACGGCACCTTTTGGTTGCCGCCATAGACCGAACTCGACGAGGCATAGACCAAGTGCTCGAAACCAGGCTGCGCCCGGCAGAACTCCAGCACTTCCAGATGCCCCGCAATGTTGGAGCGTATGTAGGCGCGTGGATTATCGAGTGAATGGCGCACCCCGGCCTGAGCCGCCAGATGCACAATACGCTTGATGCCACGGCTCGACAGTGAAGCCAGTGCGTTCTCATCCGCCATGTCGAGCTTGCGGAACGAGAAGTGGCTGCGCGGGGAAAGCCGCTCAAGGCGCGCCTGCTTCAGCGCCGGATCGTAATAGTCATTCAGATTGTCGACGCCGATAACCTCCTCGCCCTGGTCGAGCAGGCGGTGGCAGACATGGCTGCCGATGAAGCCGGCTGCGCCGGTGACGAGTATGGGCAAGGGCGTTCTCCGTGACCGCAGACTGCGACCAAGCAAGCCGGCTGGCGATTGAGTGCTATCACCGAGATCGTCGAAAGTTCAACAGCACAGATGGCGACGAAGGTCAGCTCGCCTCGCGCATCGCTTCCGCAGCCTGCAGGTCGACCGAGACCAGCTGGCTGACACCCTGCTCAGCCATGGTGACACCGAACAGGCGATCCATGCGCGCCATGGTGATCGGATTGTGGGTGATGACGACGAAGCGCGTCTCCGTCGACGCCGACATTTCATCCATCAGGTTGCAGAAACGTTCGACGTTGTGGTCGTCGAGCGGCGCATCGACCTCGTCCAGCACGCAGATCGGCGCCGGATTGGTGAGGAAGACGGCAAATATCAGCGACATCGCAGTCAGCGCTTGCTCGCCGCCGGACAGAAGCGTCATCGTCTGCGGCTTCTTGCCGGGCGGGCGGGCAAGAATCTCGAGGCCGGCCTCGAGCGGGTCTTCCGACTCGATCAATTGCAGTTCGGCTGTGCCGCCGCCGAACAGATGGGTGAACAGCCGCTGGAAATGGCTGTTGACGACGTCAAAAGCGGCAAGCAGACGCTCACGACCTTCGCGGTTGAGGCTCTGGATGGCTTGACGCAGCTTGCGGATCGCCTCGATGACGTCCTCACGCTCGGAAACGATGGTCTCCAGCCGCTCCGACAGCTCGCGCTGCTCTTCCTCGGCGCGCAGATTGACGGCACCCAGCCGCTCACGCTCGATCTTCAGCCGCTCCAGCTGACGCTCGATCTCGCCCATGTCGGGCATCGGGCTATCGGCCTCCAGCCCGGTGTGGCGGATGACCAGATGCGGCGGCGTGTTGAGCGCCTCCTGGATGCGGGCTTCGACTTCCAGCCGGCGCTCGTCGGCGGCGGTCAGCCGCTCCTCAGCGCGCACGCGTGCCTCGCGTGCTTCGGCAAGCGTGGTGATGGCTGCGGTGGCCGCCTTGTCGAGCTCGGCCTGGCGGTTTTCGGCCTCCTGCAACCGGTCGGCGGCGTTCTTGCGCAGCGTCTCGGCTTCCGAAAGCTGCGACAGCAAAGCGCGGCGGCGCTGGTCGAGTTCATCCGGCGCATCGGCCAATTGCTCGCGTTCGGCCGCAGCCTCGGCCTTGCGTTCACCAAGCGAGGCTATCTGGGCGGACGCATTCTCAGCCCGCGACAGCCAGTTGTTGCGTTCGACCTGGATGGCTTCCAGGCGACGCGTGCGCGCCTCGGCCTCGCGCTTCAGCCCCTCATGGACGGCGCGGGCATCGGCGAGCGCCGCGCGATCGCGCGACACATGGGCGGCTGCCTGTTCGAGCCTGGACTGCAGGTCGGCAAGATCAGGAGCATCTTTCAACTGCTCTTCCGCCTCGACGTGGATGGCGGAGGCTTCTTCATGGGCCTCGACCACCCGAGCACGGGATTCGGTCAGGGCAGCCCGCCGCGTCGTGAACTCACCAGCCGCTCTTTCCGCTTGAACCAGCGCATTGTGCGCCGCATCGAGCGCGTGCTGCGCTTCGCGCCAGGTCTGGCGCGCTCCCTTTTCGGCCTCGACAGCGGCACGCAGCCCAGCTTCCGCCTTGGCAAGGGCCTCCTCGGCCCCGCGCACGACACGCGTGGCGGCAATCGCCTCGGCGTCGAGTTCGGCCAACCGGTTCTTCTGTGCGAGGCGTTGCGCGGCCGGCGTTGGCGCATCGGCACTCGCTGTGAAACCGTCCCAACGCCAAAGAGCTCCTTCGCGGCTCACCAGCCTCTGGCCGGGCAGCAGCAACGCTTGCAACCGCTTGCCGTCGCCCGCTTCGACGATGCCGATTTGCGCCAGGCGGCGCGCCAGTTGTCCCGGCGCCTTGACGACGCTGGCCAAGCTGCGCGTGCCTTCCGGCAATGCCGGGTCGCCGGCCTGCACCTCACCATCACCCCAGTGTACGGGAGCGCTGCGGTCGAGCGGCACGTCGAGGTCTTCGCCAAGAGCCGCCCCCAGCGCCGTCTCAAAGCCCCGTTCGACGCTGATCTGTTCCAAGACAGCAGGGAAAAGGTCCCCACCACCGACCGAGTTCAGGATCTTGGCCAGTGTGCGTGCTTCGGTCTCGACCCGGGCAAGTTCTGCCTTGGCCTCCTGCAGCGGACCGCGCGCGGCAGCCTCCGCGCTGCGAGCCTCAACCACACGCTGCTCGGATTCGAGCGCTGCCATCTCGGTGGTAGCAAGCGTTTCGGTCGCTTCCTCGACCAGGATCTTTTTCTCCGCCGGGTCAGCAAGGGCGGCAATGCGCTGACCAATTTCAGCGAGTTCGCGATCGGCATCGGCAAGCTGGCGAGCGAAACGGTCACGCCGTTCAGCGGCCTCACGCAAGGTGCGCTCGATCTGGTTACGTCCGGCGGCGGCCTCCGCGCGTTCCGCTGTCAGCTTGGCCAGTTTTTCTTCACTGGCCGCCAACGTCGCCGTTGCCTGTTCGAAAGCGGTGCGAGTGTTGGCCTCCCGTTCGGCTGCGCCAGCGTTTTCAGCATTCAGCGTCGTCTCTTCCGCCGCCAGTCGTTCCAACACGGCGGCATTGTCGCGCACCATGCGTTCTTCGCGCTCGATGTCGGCGTCGAGTTGCTGCAGCCGTCGGTCGAGTTCAGTCTGGCGAGCGCTGATACGGCCTGCCTCTTCCTCGATCTGCGACTTGGCGATCGACAGTCGCTGGAAGGCAGCCGCGGCCTTGGCCTCCGCGTCGCGCAGATCCGGCAAGCGGTGCGCACTGATCGCCTGTTCCTTGGCGGCATTCATCTGAGAAGAGGCGCGGTCGCCGACCAGCGCGGTCGCAGTTGCCAGTGCCGAGCGCGCCTCGGCTTCCTGCGCCTTGGCAAGCGTCCAGCGCAGATGCAGCAGGGTGGCTTCCGCCTTGCGGATATCGGCCGACAGGTTCTTGAAACGCGAAGCCTGACGCGCCTGACGCTTCAGGCTCTCGATCTGGCTTTCCAGCTCACCGACGACATCGTCCAGCCGCTCGAGATTTTGCTCGGCACCTTTCAGCCGCAGTTCCGCTTCATGGCGGCGTGTGTGCAGGCCGGAAATGCCTGCCGCTTCTTCCAGCAAAGCGCGGCGCGCCTGGGGCTTGGCCTGGATGAGCTCGCCGATGCGGCCCTGCCCGACCATCGAGGGTGAGCGAGCACCGGTCGACTGATCGGCAAAGAGAAGCTGCACGTCCTTGGCGCGCGCTTCCTTGCCGTTGATGCGGTAGACCGAACCCGCCTCGCGCTCGATGCGGCGCGAAACCTGCAGCTCGTCGGCGTCGTTGAAGGCGGACGGCGCGGTACGGTCGACATTGTCGAGGAAAAGCGTGACTTCGGCGGTGTTGCGGGCCGGCCGTGTGTTGGAGCCCGAGAAAATGACGTCGTCCATGCCGGACGCGCGCATGTTCTTGTAGGAGCTTTCGCCCATCACCCAGCGGAGCGCTTCCACCAGGTTGGACTTGCCACAGCCGTTCGGCCCCACGATACCGGTGAGGCCGCGTTCGATAACGAACTCACCGGGTTCGACGAAGGATTTGAAACCGAGCAGGCGCAGCCGCGAGAATTTCATTCGCGCAGCCCCATATGGGCGCTCGCGCCGAGCCGCTGCCGCCCCGGCGCTGCCGGAACGTCAGAGCAGAGGGTCGATGATGGCCGACATTTCCTCAATCGACAACGCACCCTTGTAGGTTTGACCGTTGATGAAGAAGGTCGGCGTTGAGTCGACCTTGAATTCGTCCGCGCCGCGCTTCTGCACTGATCTGACTTGGTCCAGAAGTTTCTGGTCCGTCAAGCAGGCGTTGAAGCTCTCCTGTGTAAAACCGGCCAGTTTGGACAATTGGAACATGGCATCCTTGACGTTTTCTGCCACGGCCCAGTTTTGCTGCTGCTTGAAGAGGACATCCACCATCGGGAAATAGTTGTCGCCGGCACAGCGCGCCAGCATGAAACCGGCCTCGGCGCGCGGATCAAACGGGAACTCGCGGAAGATCAATCGCGCCTTGCCTGTATCGATATATTTGGTCTTCAGCTCCGGCAGCGTCGTTTCATGGAAATGCGCGCAGTGCGGGCAGGTCATGGAAGCGTATTCGATGATGGTGACCTTCGCATCATCCTTGCCGAGCTGCCTTTCCGGCAACTCGCCAGACTTCAGGAGCGCTGTCATGTCGACGGATCCGGACGACTGCGGCGCAGCCGCCGCTGGCTTGTCGGCCCCGGCCGGCTTCATCGCATCTGCAGGCTTAGCGGTCTCTGCCGGCTTGGCGGTCTCGGCTTCGGCCTCGCCCACCTTATTGCAGGCCGCGAGCGCCAGCGCCGCCGGTGCGACGGCCAGCGTGGTCAGAATGGATCTGCGGGACAGAAGACGGTTCATCGAATCACCTGATCAGGATTTGATTTTGCAATGGATAGCCAAGGAAAAGCGAGAGTTCGCGGGAATTAAGGCATTGCGGGGCCCAAGTCCAATCGGGAAAACCGGTTGAAACGATCACGAAAACGCGAGAGCGCGGTGAAGTCTATTTGCGCTGACCGATGATGGTAGCGCCCAATCTCTCCAGCGAAGCACGCAATGCCTCGTCTTCCACGCCGCCGACCACGCGTTCGAGGCGCGATTTCTCCAGCGGCGTCAGCGGCCTGGCCGGTTGGGCGGTGCGGCGTTTGGTCTCCGTCAGCGGCTTCTGCACGATGCGGATGCGGCCGACAGCCTGGAAACCCAGGAACGCATTGACGCGACCGATGATCTCGTCGGCCTGATGCTGAAGATGAAGCGCCGCAACGCCCTGGCAAGCCACCACCAGAGCAGCGGGCTCGAACGGATCATCCTCATGCATGCGTCGTGGCCACTGGATCCGCTCCGGCCTCGATGTGCCGGCCAGCCGCGATCCAACGATCTCCTCCCAGGATTGGACGAGGCCGATCGAGATGCCGGCGCGCTTGCGCAGTACCGGGTCCAAGATGCCGGTTGCAAGATCGCTGACCGGCACGGGATTGCTGTAAGGGGGTTTCCCTGTCATGCGTTCTCCGTCAGACAGCAGGACCGGCTGAACCGCATCCCGAAACGATCAATGACACCGCCCGACCAGACCCGCAAGCCCGCATATGACAGTGAGATCGACATCGCCTCCCGCCTGCTTGGCTGGTATGACGCGCATCATCGCGATCTGCCCTGGCGCGTGGCGCCGCGCGACCTTGCCAGGGGCACTCAACCAGACCCTTACCGCATCTGGCTCTCGGAAGTAATGTTGCAGCAGACCACCGTCGAGGCGGTCAAAGCCTATTTCCAGGCTTTCCTGGAGCGTTGGCCCACCGTACAGGCACTCGGCGCGGCGAATGCCGACGACGTCATGAAAGCCTGGGCCGGGCTGGGCTATTATTCGCGAGCGCGCAATCTGAAAGCCTGCGCGGACCAGATCGCAGCGCAAGGCGGCCGCTTTCCAGACACCGAGGATGGCCTGCGCGCCCTGCCCGGTATCGGAGCCTACACCGCCGCGGCGATTGCCGCTATCGCCTTCAACCGTCCTGCCGCGGTCGTTGACGGCAATGTCGAGCGCGTCGTTTCGCGACTGTTTTCGATCGATACTCCCTTGCCGCTGGCAAAGCCGGAAATCCGCACCCATGTCGAAAAAATGGTGCCGCAAGGCAGGCCCGGCGACTTCGCTCAGGCAATGATGGATCTCGGCGCCACCATCTGCACGCCGCGCAGGCCCCGCTGCATGTTGTGCCCGCTGCGGCAAGACTGCAGTGCAATCCTTTCGGGAGATCCGGAATTCTATCCGGTGAAACTCGCCAAGCCGGAAAAGCCGTCACGGCGCGGTGCCGCCTTCGTCGCGATCCGCAACGATGGCGCCGTCCTCCTGCGCAAGCGCCCTGAAAAAGGCCTGCTCGGCGGCATGAGCGAGGTACCGACCACAGGCTGGACCGCGCGTATCGACGGCGCAACCGGCACCGACGCCGCGCCGTTCCCAGCAAACTGGCGCCCTTGCGGCACCATCAACCACGTGTTCACGCATTTTGCGCTGGAACTCAGCGTCTATATGGCGAGCGTCGATATCACCGCCGCCCCGCAAGGTTTCTTCTGGTCGCGACCCGGCTGGATCAATGACGAGGCCTTGCCCACTGTCATGAAAAAGGCAATCGAAGCAGCTATGCCCGGCTCGACCCAAAAAGGTCCGCACAAGAGGACAGCATGACCGAAATCCGCCACATAGTCTTCGACATCGGCAAGGTGCTGTTGCACTACGACCCCAATCTGCCTTTCAACCGGCTGATCCCGGACGCAGCGGAACGTCAGTGGTTCTTCGACAATGTCTGCACGAGCGACTGGAATGTGGAGCAGGATCGCGGCCGCACATGGGAAGAGGCGGAAGGCCTTCTGCTCGACCGACACCCTGATCATGCCGAGAACATCCGCAATTTCCGCCGCCATTGGCATGAGATGGTGCCGCACGCCTATGATGACAGTGTCGCGCTGATGGAAGGCCTGATCGATGACGGCCATGACGTCACCATGCTTACCAACTTCGCTTCCGACACGTTCCGAGAAGCACAGGAGCGTTTCATCTTCCTGAAACGGCCGCGCGGCGTGACTGTTTCGGGCGACGTGAAGCTCATCAAGCCCGACCGTGCCATCTACGACCATCACATCAAATCTTTCGATCTTGAGCCGTCGGCAACACTGTTCATTGACGACAGCCAGAAGAATGTCGACGGCGCCAAGGAGGCTGGCTGGGAGGCGGTGCTGTTCACCGATGCCGCAACGCTGAAACGCGATCTGGCCGAGCGGGGAATAAAAGCATGAGCGTCATTCACGAGCCGGCCAAGACACTCGCCCGATTCCACGAAGTAACCAACGCGCAAGACTTCGCCGCAATCGAGGCGATGTTCGCGCCTGAAGTTGTCTATGTTTCGCAAGGAGTTGGCGGACGCATCGAAGGCCGGGATGCCGTCATGGCGGCCTTCCGCACCTATTTCGAGGAATATCCGGACCAGGACGCGAAAGACAAGAAGCTGGAAGCGCTGTCGCCCAACAGCGCGCGTTCCGAATGGTCGCTCACCGGAACCAGCACAAAGACCGGCGTGTGGCGGGAACGGCACGGCGCCGAGACCATCACCCTTGACGATGATGGCCTGATAATCCGAGTGGACGTCGAGGGCTAAGCTCTCTCTTCGTTTCGTCGCACGATCTTTGCCCGAAAGTCCGCAGCTTTCGCTGACCTTCGGTTCGGGATCATGCTCCGGCCCGTTCCATACCGAGCCGCGCTATCTTGCGCAGTTCGTCGATCGGGGTAAGTCCGCCGGCACGCTCGTAGTGCCAGAAGGTCCAGCCGTTGCAGGCGTCGAGCCCCTGCACTTCGGCGCCGATCTTGTGGATGGAACCGGCACTCTGACCGATGGCAAGCGTGCCGTCGGCGCGCACCTTGGCTGACCAGCGGCGCTTGGCGTCGTAAAGCGTGGTGCCGGGTTTCACCAACCCGTTGTCTATCAGGCTGATGAAGGCGACGCGCGGCTCCGCCCGCTTGCCGGCAAGGATCGTCAGATCCGTGCCTTCGAGCGGCTTTACCGCGGCAATACGCTCATAGGCTGCGTCGATATAGGACTGCTCGCGTTCGATACCGACGAAGTGGCGTCCGAGGCGCTTGGCCACAGCGCCTGTAGTGCCGGAGCCGAAGAATGGGTCGAGCACGACATCACCCGGTTTGGTCGAAGCCAGCATGATGCGCGCCAGCAGGGCTTCCGGCTTTTGCGTCGGATGCAGCTTGTCGCCATTGTCGTCTTTCAGCCGCTCCCCGCCGGTGCAAATCGGGAAGAGCCAATCCGAGCGCATCTGCACGTCGTCATTGGCGGCTTTCAGCGCTTCGTAGTTGAAGGTGTAGCCCTTGGCCTTCTGGTCGCGCGATGCCCAGATCATCGTCTCATGGGCATTCTGAAAGCGCCGGCCGCGGAAATTCGGCATCGGATTGGTCTTGCGCCAGACGACATCGTTGAGGATCCAGAAGCCGAGATCCTGCATCTTGGCGCCGACGCGGAAGATATTGTGATAGGAGCCGATCACCCAGATGGTGCCGTTCGGCTTCAGAACACGGCGCGCGGCCAGCAACCAGGCGCGAGTGAAAGCATCGTAGGCTTCGAAGCTCTCGAACTGGTCCCAATGGTCGTCCACTGCGTCGACCTTGGATTGGTCGGGCCGATGCAGGGTACCTTCGAGCTGCAGATTATAGGGCGGATCGGCAAAGATCACGTCCACCGATTTTTCCGGCAGTCGGTCGAGCGCGGCAACGCAATCGCCCTTAAGGATCGTATCCAGCCATTCGGACTGCTGGGGAGTTTGGGAAAGTTCGTCGAGAAGACGCACGGCAGACATGCTGATTACCCAGGACACGCGTTACATTTACCAGCCGTTATGGTTACCGTTCTCAGTAAATATTTGATGAAGTGGAGGCGTGATTTGCCGCTCGCCGGTGCTTGGTGTATGCCGCGCCGGCCCTCCCCTTCCGCAGATGGACCGAAATGCCCCAACCAGACCTTGTCATTTTCGATTGCGACGGCGTGCTCGTCGATTCCGAAATCATCGCCGCACGCGTCGAGGCCGAGCTGATCACCGAAGCGGGCTTCGAAATCAGCGCCGAGGAGATTGCCGAAACCTACGCCGGTCTCACCTTCAAAGACATCATGATGGCGATCGAGCACAAGGCGAACATCCCTTTCCAGGCGTCGCTGATCACACGCGCCGAAGAACTGGTCGACCGCAAGCTGCGCTCGGACGTCCGCGCCATCGACGGCGTGCACCAAGCCGTCGCGTCGGTGACAGCGCCACGCTGCATCTGCTCCAATTCACGCTCGGAGCGCATTGCCTTCATGCTCGAGAAGATAAGGCTCCTGCCGCTGTTCGAAGGTCGCATCTTCTCGGCACTCGAAACACCGACGAAGAAGACCAAGCCGGCGCCTGACGTCTTCCTGCATGCAGCGCAGGTGCTGAAGGCAAATCCCGCGAACACCTTCGTGATCGAGGATTCCGCTCACGGCATCCATGGCGCCCGCGCGGCCGGTATGCGTGTGATCGGTTTCACTGGCGCGGCGCACAGCTATCCCGGCCACGCCGACATCCTGACCGAGGCAGGCGCCGAAACGGTGATCAACCGCTGGTCGGATCTGAAGGGCGTGCTTGCGGCGCTATCGGAATGGTCGCAGGACGCTTGAGACCGGCGTCCCTGCCAAAAGAAAAAGGGGCGTGCGCCCCTTTTTAATGCCTCTCTTTTGAACCCGCGCCTTAGCGCGGGATATCCGAGATCGTCGTCTGGCTCCCCTTTGCAGGTGCGGGAGCGGCTGGCGCATTCGCCACCGGAGCCGCCTTCGGCTTAGGCCTGCGCACGCGACGCTTCACCGGCTGATCCTCATCCGACTTCTGCACCTTCTTTGGCCCTTCGTCAAAGCCAGCGAAGGCCTGGTAGGTCGCGGCAGACGGCTGGGGGATGGAGATGTTGGAATCGTTCAACACGAACTGGGTGGCTGTGGACGTGTCGGAAATCTGCACTTTGTGCTGATAGATCTGTGAATAGAGAACTTTGTCGCCCTCAACCACGGCCACGCGGATCGGCAGGGTGACGGTGCCCGGTACGGCTGTCGGGCCTGGAACGATGCGCCCTGCCACGGCGATTTTCATGTTCAGCATGCCGTTGTCGCGGTTGCAGTCGCGCGTCACGTCGCCGATCGAGGCCTGGTAGGAGAGGCGGGCTGAATCATCCTGCGTCGTATCGGTTGCGAGGGCCGGATCCTGGTCCTTTGGAGCCTTCGGCTTTGCTCCGGCCTTACCGTAGGTGTTGTAGACGGCAGTGCCTTCACGCAGGGTCACCTTCGGACAATAGGCTCTCAAATCGGAAGCCTTTGCCTTGGCGACATCGGCATTGATGGCGGCATCATCCTTCTTGCCCACCCCCAGGAAACCGCCACCGGAACCACTGCCGTCGCTCGATTGGCAGCCTGCGACGATCAGCATAAAGCCCATGGACATGAAACCCGCGACAAGGCGGTTGTTGGACGAACGAAACACCATAAAAAGCAGTTCCCTCACGCGAAGCAGGCGACCTATAGCAACGAGACGGCAAAAATGCGACTGAGGACGCGCACAAATCCACGCCTTAGCCCAAAACGAGGGCAATCGGGCGAAATGGCAGCTGAAATGGAAAGTCTACAATGCGCTATGTAAGTACCCGCGGAGAGGCCCCCGAACTCGGATTTTCGGATGCCGTGCTGGCCGGCCTGGCGCGCGACGGCGGACTTTATGTGCCCGAAACCTGGCCGCATTTCTCGCCCGCTGAAATCAAAGCCATGCGTGGCCTTTCCTATGCCGATCTCGCCATTCGCGTGCTGACACCCTTCCTCGGCGGCGAAATCGCGCCTGCCGTGTTCGAGAAGCTGGTGCGCGAGGCTTATGCGACCTTCCGTCACGAAGCGGTTTGCCCGCTGGTCCAGACCGGTTCCAACACTTTCGTGCTCGAACTCTTTCATGGCCCGACGCTCGCCTTCAAGGATGTGGCCATGCAGTTGCTCGCCCGACTGATGGACCACGTGCTTTCGGAGCGCGGCGATCGTGCGACCATCGTCGGCGCCACATCGGGCGACACAGGTGGTGCAGCCATCGAGGCCTTTGCCGGACGCGAGCGTACCGACATCGTCATCCTGTTTCCGAACGGACGCGTTTCACCCGTGCAGCAGCGGCAGATGACGACTTCAACCGCCGCCAACGTGCATGCGCTGGCAATCGAGGGCAATTTCGACGACTGCCAGGGCCTGCTGAAAGACATGTTCAACGACCACGGCTTCCGCGACGCGGTCTCGTTGTCGGGTGTGAACTCGATCAACTGGGCGCGCATCATGGCCCAGATCGTCTATTACTTCTCGTCGGCACTGTCGCTCGGCGCGCCTGATCGGCCGGTGTCCTTTACGGTGCCGACCGGCAATTTCGGCGATATCTTCGCGGGATACGCGGCCAAGCGGATGGGTCTTCCGATCGAGCGCCTGGTGATCGCCACCAACGACAACGATATCCTGGCGCGTACGCTTTCCAGCGGCGAATACCGCATGAAAGGGGTTGTCGCGACGACCTCGCCGTCGATGGACATCCAAGTGTCCTCGAATTTCGAGCGGCTGCTGTTCGAGGTCTCGGGACGCAATGCCGAGACGGTGCGTCGCTACATGAATTCGCTGAAGCAGTCGGGTGCCTTCACCATCGAGACGGAAGGGCTTGCCCGCATCCGTGCCGAGTTCGACGCTGGGCGCGCGACTCAGGCTGACGTGGCTGAGACAATCCGCGCCACGCTGGACCGTTCGAACTATCTGCTCGATCCCCATACGGCGTCGGGCGTTCATGTCGCGGCCTTGCAATCTGCCAGCAACACCCCGATGATCGTCCTGGGTACCGCGCATCCCGCGAAATTCCCGGCCGCCGTCGAAGAAGCAAGCGGAATCCACCCTGCACTGCCTTCATGGCTTGCCGACTTAATGAATTCGGAGGAAAAATATGCGGTACTTCCATCGGACCTGAAAATGGTGGAAGATTATGTTCGTCGCCGCTCCCGGGCGGCGCGTTAGGGAGTTTTAGCTATATGGGTGTTGAGGTAAGCCGTCTGTCGAACGGCCTGACAGTCGCCACCGAAACCCTTCCAAGCATCGAATCCGTTGCTCTCGGCGCCTGGGTCAAATCCGGGGCCCGTAATGAGCGCGACGATGAGCATGGAATGGCCCACCTGCTCGAACACATGGCATTCAAGGGCACGAAGAGGCGCTCGGCCTTCGAGATCGCCTCGGAAATCGAGAATGTCGGCGGCGAGATCAACGCCGCCACCAGTGTCGAGACGACATCCTTCTACGCCCGTGTCTTGTCCGACGACGTGCCGCTGGCGGTCGATATCCTGGCCGACATCCTGCAGGAATCGGAATTCGATCCCGAGGAACTGGAGCGCGAGCAAAACGTCATCCTGCAGGAGATCGGCGCCGCTCACGACACGCCCGACGACGTCGTCTTCGACCGTTTCACCGAAACCGCTTTTCGTCACCAGACCATCGGCCGCTCGATCCTGGGAACGCCGGAAACGGTAAAATCCTTCACTTCCAAGCAACTGCACAATTTCATGGAGCGCCAATACGGCGCAGAGCGCATGGTCATGGTTGCGGCCGGCGACGTGAAACACGACGATTTCGTGCGCGAAGTGGAAAATAAACTCGGTTCCTTCCGTTCAAAGGCCGAGAACACCGCTCCGCAATATGCCCAATATGTCGGCGGCGATTTCCGCGAGGACCGCGACCTGATGGACGCGCAGATCGTGCTCGGCTTCGAGGGCCGCGCCTATCACGTGCGTGACTTCTACGCCTCGCAGGTGCTGTCGATGATCCTCGGCGGCGGGATGTCGTCGCGCCTGTTCCAGGAGGTGCGCGAAAAGCGCGGTCTCTGTTATTCGGTCTATGCCTTTCATTGGGGCTTCTCGGATACCGGCGTGTTCGGAGTCCATGCCGCTACCGGTCAGAACGATATCGCCGAACTGGTGCCGGTGATCGTGCGCGAACTGCAGCGCGCGGGTGAGGATATCTCCCAGGAAGAACTCGACCGAGCTCGGGCGCAGTACCGTGCGGGGTTGATCATGTCCGCGGAAAGCCCGGCCAGCCGGGCATCCCAGATCGCGCGTCAGTTGCTCTTGTTCGGTCGGCCGATCCCGAAGGAGGAGCTGATGGAACGGCTCGGAGCTCTGACCACGGAGCGCCTGACCGACCTGTCGTCACGCCTGTTCTCGACGCGGCCGACACTGGCCGCCGTTGGCCCCGTCGGCACGCTGGCGCCCTACGAGGCCGTTCTCGACCAGCTCCCGGGCATCGAGGTTGCGGCCCGGAAGCTTGCCGTCTGATCCTGGCCGACAGCCGTGTTCGCGCTCCCTTTCTTTCGCCGAGATCTGCCGGCGCTGAAGGGCGAGAAAGTCCTGTTGCGCGTGCCCATGGCGAACGATCATCGCGAATGGGCAGCACTGCGTGGTGAAAGCCGGGCGTTTCTGGAGCGCTGGGAACCGCGCTGGGCGCCAGACGAACTTGACCGCTCCGCCTGGCGCCATCGCATCGGCCGTTACCGTGAGGACTACGCGCAAGGCACGGCGATCGCCTTTTTCATCTTCGATCGGAGCTCCGGCAAGCTGACGGGCGGCATCACGCTGGGCAATATCCGTCATGGTGTCGCGCAAAGCGGCCACATCGGTTACTGGATCGGGGAGCGCTATGCCGGTCGCGGCATGATGACCGACGCCGTCAACCTCGTGGTGCGTTTCGCCTTCGACACACTCAAGTTGCACCGGATCGAAGCAGCCTGTATTCCCGACAACATTCGTTCGATCCGTGTGCTTGAAAAAGCCGGATTCCAGCGTGAAGGACTGGCGCGCTCCTATCTTCGCATCAATGGAGCGTGGCAAGACCACTATCTTTATGCCCGGATCGCCGACGATCCGCCGGCATCCGCTACGAAGGGCTGATTTTGACGAAATTCCCGCGAAACGGATCGGTGTTAGAGCGTTTCCGTTTTTCACGGAAACGCGGAAACGCTCTAACTCTTTGTTTTTACGCAATTCCGGACGGAAAACCGTTACACACTTTTCCTGGAATTGCTCTAGCTTTCGTCCTTGCGACGATCGTGACCCTCTTCGCCGCCGCTTCCGCCTACGCCGTGGAACCGATCAAGATTTCCCGCGACGACGTCGCGCTCGACCTTTCGGGTGCGGTCGAAATCTACCGCAACCAGGGCGAGAATTTTCAGGTATCGACGGCACCCGGTTCCGATGGCATCGTCCGGCGCATCGAGGTTGAGGCCAACGATGCCCGCTCGACCGGCGACTGGGCCGTTTTCGCTCTAGCCAACACCACCGACGACGTCATCGACCGCCTTATCGTCGCGCCGCATTTCCGGCTGGTGAAGTCGGGCATCTTCTGGCCGGATCTCGGCTCGACGCGCATCACCGCGATCACCCCGTCGGAAGGCTTCGCGCTCGACAAGCAGGCGAGCCCGGATGCTGATGTCTTTCGCGTGACGCTGAACCCCGGCTCGGTCGTTACCTTCATCGCCGAACTCGCCTCGCCGAAGCTGCCGCAAGTCTATCTGTGGGAACCGGAGGCCTACAAGGACACCGTCAATTCCTACACGCTCTATCGCGGCATCGTCATCGGCATCGCCGGCCTTCTGGCGTTGTTCCTGACGATCCTGTTCGTGGTCAAGGGAACCTCGCTGTTTCCGGCGACGGCGGCATTGGCGTGGGCTGTGCTTGCCTATATCTGCATCGACTTCGGCTTCCTGGCCAAGATCATCCAGGTAGCACCAGGTTCCGAGCAGGTCTGGCGCGCCGGCGCCGAAGTTGCACTCGCAACGACCTTCGTCGTCTTCCTGTTCACCTATTTGAACCTCAACCGTTGGCACGGCCATTTCAGTTATGGCGCGGTGGTGTGGGTGCTGGGTCTTGCCGCAATTGCCGGCATCGCCATCATCGATCCGGCGATCGCGGCCGGCATTGCCCGTATCTCATTTGCCGCTACCGCCGTCACCGGCCTTGGCCTCATCGTCTTCCTTGGCCTGCGCGGCTACGACCGCGCCATCATGCTGATCCCAAGCTGGGTGATGGTGCTGCTATGGGCCACGGGTTCCTGGATGGCGATCACCGGCCTGCTCGACAACGACATCGTGCAGCCTGCACTCGGCGGCGGGCTGATCCTGGTGATCCTGTTGATCGGCTTTACGGTCATGCAACATGCCTTTGCCGGCGGCGCGCTGCATCAGGGTCTTTTCTCCGACCTCGAGCGCCAGGCACTGGCAGTCGCCGGCTCCGGCGACACTGTCTGGGACTGGGATGTCCTGCGCGACCGTATCGTCACCCGCCCCGACGTCAGCCTGCAGCTCGGCCTTGCACCTGGCAGCCTCGGCGGCGCGGCCCGCAACTGGCTGCCGGTTCTTCATTCGGACGATCGCGACACATTCCGTACCACGCTTGACGTGGTTCTGGAGCATCGACGCGGCCGCGTGGCACAGAATTTCCGCCTGCGCGGCGCGGACGGCCACTATCACTGGTTCGCTTTGCGGGCTCGGCCGGTGATCGGCTCCGACGGCGAGGTCATCCGCTGCGTCGGCACGATGGTCGACGTGACCGAGCAGAAGAAATCGGAAGAGCGCCTTCTGCACGACGCCGTGCACGACAACCTGACCGGCCTGCCCAACCGCGAATTGTTCATGAACCGGCTGGAAGCGATCATCTCGATCGCCCGCACCGAAGACAAGGTGCGGCCGACCGTCTTCGTCATCGATATCGACCGCTTCAAGCAGGTCAATGACGGGTTGGGCATTTCAGCCGGCGACACCATCCTGCTGACCGTGGCACGGCGTCTGCACCGCCTGCTCAAGCCGAAGGACTCACTGTCGCGTTTCGCCGGCGACCAGTTCGCGCTGATGCTGCTCTCCGAGCAGGACCCGGCGCGTATCGCCGCCATGGCCGATGCCATCAAACATGCGATCAGCTCGCCGATCACCTTCGCCAAGCGGGAGATCGTGCTGACCGCCTCCGTCGGCCTGATCACCTGGACATCCGACCAGACCTCCGCCGAGGACCTCGTCAAGGATGCGGAACTCGCCATGCATCAGGCCAAGCGCTTCGGTGGCGATCGTATCGAACCGTTCCGCCCCGCATTCCGCACCGTCGGCACCGACCGGCTACAGTTCGAATCCGACCTGCGCCGGGCCATCGAGCGGCGCGAATTCACCCTCGCCTATCAGCCGATCGTTCGGTTGGAAGACTATAGTGTCGCCGGTTTCGAAGCCCTGCTGCGCTGGGATCATCCCCGCCGCGGCATGATCCCGCCCGCCGACTTCATTCCGGTGGCAGAGAGCTGCGGTCTCATCGTGCAGCTCGGTCTGTTCGCGATGCAGAAAGCGGCAGAAGACCTGGCAGGCTGGCAGAAGCACATCGGCGACACGCCGCTATCGGTTTCGGTCAACCTCTCAAGCCGCCAGCTTATCCGCCGCGATCTCGTCACCGATGTTCGCTCCGTGATCGCACGCGCCGGCCTGAAGCCACGATGCCTGCGTCTTGAGCTCACCGAATCGCTGGTCATGGACAACCCCGAACAAGCCGCCCATGTGCTGACCAAGCTGAAACAGCTGGGTATCGGCCTGTCGCTCGACGATTTCGGCACCGGCTACTCGTCACTGTCGTACCTCACCCGTTTCCCCTTTGACACGATCAAGATCGACAAGAGCTTCATCGACGACACGTCGCCCAAACGCGCTGTGTTGCTGCGTTCCATGGTCAACATGGCACATGAACTGGGTCTGGCTGTGGTGGCCGAAGGCATTTCTGACCAGAGCGATGCGCTGGAATTGCGCCAGATGGGCTGCGAATATGTGCAGAGCTTCATGTTCGGCGCACCGATGAACGGCGAAGCCGTGGTCAAGCTGCTGCGCGAACAATATCCGCTGACGCAGGCATAGGCCTACTTCCCTTCTCCCCGTTCACGGGGAGAAGGTGCCCGAAGGGCGGCTCAATGTTTGAAGGGACCGGTGCGGGTATTCCGGCCGACGATGGCGCAGCTCCTCACCTGCCGGCTTCGCCGACATCTCCCCACAAACAGGGCGAGGAAAGAATGACTAGGCGTGGCCGGCGGCTTGGCTGAAGCGCGCAAGATCGATGCCGATCGACGCGAGAGCCCGGCTATATTTGCCTTCGATGTCGGGATCGAACAGAAGCTCCGGTGTCGCTGGGCAGGTAAGCCAGCCATTCTCGGCTATTTCGCCTTCGAGCTGGCCGGCACCCCAGCCGGAATAGCCGAGCGTCATCAGCGCCTGGCGAGGTCCGCGCCCGGCGGAAATGGCGCGCAGGATGTCGACCGTTGCAGTCAGGCATATGTCATCCGAGACCGGCAGTGAGGATTCGACGCGGTAGTCGCCAGTGTGCAGGACAAAGCCGCGGCTGCGGTCCACCGGCCCGCCATTGCGCACGATGAAGTCGCGGGTCTGCCTCGGCAGGCGGATCGCCTCCTGCTCGTTCATGATACCAAGCTGCACCAGAAGGTCAGGGAACAGCATCTGCTGGGTCTGGTTGATGATCAGCCCCATCGCACCTTCGTCCGAGTGCGCACAGATATAGATGACCGAACGCGCGAATCGTTCGTCCTTCATGCCAGGCATGGCGATCACGAACTGGTCGTCGAGAAAGCCGCTTTTACCGGCCGCATTTTTGTGGCGTAAAAGGTCCATAAGCAAAGGGTAACGCGTTTCCGGCACGCTTGAAAGATGCCATTGGTGCAATTCGCGGGTGCCTTAGTGCGTAGGACTCACGCAAAAATGATGGATCACACCGCCCGAAAGCGGTTGCGTAGCCACATTTGACCCTTCAAATCAGCGGCATGGATCGCTTGAGACTTTCGCTAGAGCAATTCCAGGAAAAGTGCGTAGCGGTTTTCCGTCCGGAATTGCGTAAAAACAAAGAATTAAAGCGTTTCCGCGTGTCCGAGAAAATCGGAAACGCTCTAGGCCTTGCCGTCTTGATGACCACCTCCATGCCGGCTTCCGCATCCTCATCCGCCTGGGCGGACAGTGAGGGCGGACGCGTGCGGCTGGTAACCACCGGGATTCCTGACGCTTCCGGTCAACTCACCGGGGCGCTTCATATCGAATTGAAGCCCGGCTGGAAGACCTATTGGCGCGATCCCGGCGCCAGCGGCGTACCGCCGCAGATCGATGTCACGAAGGCGATCAACGTCGCCAAGGCCGAATTGTCCTACCCTGCTCCCGGCCGCCATGATGATGGCTATGGCGGATGGGCCGGCTATGATCATACAGTCGCGCTGCCGATAAAGTTCACGCTGGCAAAGCCCCAGGAAAACGCAGTCATCGATGCTGGCGTCTTTCTCGGGATCTGCCAGACGATTTGCATTCCGCTGCAGGCACAACTGAAGGTCGATCCGGCCGAAGACGCGGGCAATGCCGAGGATGCCCAACTGGTGCAAGCTGCCCTGGCTTCCCTGCCACAGAAATCAACCGACGCTTTCGGTGCGAAGACGCTGTCGGGAGAGAAGGACAAATTGGTTGTCGAGGCGACCGCACCGGCTGAAGCCAAAAGCATCGACCTCTTTGTCGCCGGCGAGCAAGGTTATCTGTTCGGCGCGCCGACACGCGCTGAACAGGACGGCAAAGTCATCTTTTCTATCCCGATCCTCGGACGTCCCGGCAAGGCAGCTGAAGGCCACGGCCTTCCCTATACGCTGACCACTTCGTCCGGAGCGGTTGAAGGTCTATTGCCCTATCCGTGACAATTGCAGGGGCTGGCTACATTGCGAGGTGCCAAGGAAGGCGCTATCGCTTTGCACTCTTCCTTCCCTCCCAAACAAAGAGGACTGCCATGACCATTGCCGTTGGCGACAAGCTGCCTGAGGCCACCTTCAAGACCATGACCGACGACGGCGCCAAGGCGCTGACCACCGCCGACGTCTTTTCCGGCAAGAAGGTAGTGTTGTTCGGCGTTCCGGGCGCATTCACGCCGACCTGCAACAACAATCACCTGCCGGGTTATCTCGAGAACCGCGATGCCATCCTGTCGCGCGGCGTCGACCAGATCGCGGTTGTGGCGGTCAACGATCCGTTCGTGATGGGCGCCTGGGCACGCTTTACCGGTGGCGAAGGCAAGATCCTGTTCCTGGCTGACGGCAGCGGCGATTTCGCAAAGGCGGCAGGCCTTGATATCGACCTCAGCGCCAACGGCCTCGGCCTGCGTTCCAAGCGCTTTTCGATGATCGTCGAAAATGGTGCGGTGACGGCACTCAACATCGAAGGCAACCCGGGCCAGGCTGTGGATTCTGGCGCCGCAAAGCTGCTCGAACAGCTATAACAGCGCGCGCCGGATCGATGTTTCGGCAATTCCACACCAGAACGGATCTGGGCGCGCAGCTACGCGCGCTCGGTCTGGTGGCGGGCGATACGGTGATGGTCCATGCAGGGCTGCGATCGGTCGGGCACATTCTCGGCGGGCCCGACAGCCTTATCCGCGCCCTGCTCGATACAACCGGTCCCGGCGGGACCGTGATGGTCTACACGGACTGGGACGACGATTATCACGAATTGCTGGATGACGATGGTCGCATCCCGGCGGCGTTGCGCGAACACATCGTGCCCTTTGATCCTGCGTCGTCACGGGCGCGACGTGACAATGGCGCGATCGCCGAATTCGTGCGCACCTTTCCAGGCGCGGTGCGCAGCGCGAACCCCGGCGCTTCCTGCGCGGCCGTCGGTGCAAAAGCCCCGTGGCTTACCTGCGACCATCCGCTGGAATACGGCTATGGAGCTGGATCTCCTTTTGACAAACTTGTCGAAGTCAACGGCAAGGTGTTGTTGATAGGCGCGCCGCTCGAGGCCATGTCCATTCTGCATCATGCCGAACATCTGGCTGACCTGTCCGGCAAGCGCATAGCGCATTTTGAAGCGCCGCTCCTGATCGACGGCCGGACGGAATGGCATTGTTGGGAGGAGTTCGACACAACGGACCCGATCGTCGACGGGCTGCCGGGCGACTATTTCGCAACGGTTGTCGAAGACTTTCTCAAAGCGGGCGGAGGCCATCGCGGCAGGGTCGGCGATGCCGATTCCGTGCTGGTTTCAGGACCGAAGATTGTCCGTCATGGCGTGGACTGGCTCGAAGCGCGATTCGGCAAAGCGAAACGCTGAATTCCGATCAAGCCGTGTCAGCCGCCGGCTATTTCCTTCTTCAATGCGGCGGTGCCTGAAAACTTCTTCTTGAAAGGCGCCATGCCCTCGCGTGCCAGTTCGTCGGCCCGCTCATTTTCCGGATGGCCGGCGTGCCCCTTCACCCAATGCCACGTCACATCGTGGCGCCGGTTGGCCTCGTCCAGGGCCTGCCAGAGTTCGCCGTTCTTCACCGGCTTCTTGTCGGCGGTTTTCCAGCCATTGCGCTTCCAGCCATGGATCCATTTGGAGATGCCGTCCATGACATATTTGCTGTCGGTGTGAAGGTCGACCTTGCAGGCTTCCCTCAAAGCATTCAGCCCTGAAATCGCCGCCAGCAACTCCATGCGGTTGTTGGTGGTATCCGCCTCACCACCCGACAGTTCCTTGGTTGAGCCGTTGAAGCGCAAGATAGCACCCCAACCGCCTGGTCCAGGATTACCGGAACAGGCACCATCAGTGAAAATCTCGACATGCTTCATTTCAGGCCGTACTCGGAAGCTGAGCCGATAGCGCGATGGAAGCGCATGCGGCGGATATATTCGGTTGGATCGCGCTTGATGACCAGACCACTGTCGGGGACGGTCAGCCAGTCATAGAGACGCGTCAGCATGAAACGCAATGCCGAACCGCGTGCCAGCATCGGCAGGGCTTCCCGCTCCGTTGCGTGCAGCGGCCGCACGCTCTGGTAACCGGCCAGCAGCGCCGTGCCCTTGGTGAGGTTGAAGGAAAAGTCCTTTTCGAAGCACCAGGCATTGAGACAGGTGGCGAGGTCATAGGCGTAGAAGTCGTCACAGGCGAAATAGAAGTCGATCAGGCCGGACAGCTTCTCGCCGAGGAAGAAAACATTGTCCGGGAAGAGATCGGCATGGATGATACCGGCAGGCAAGCCTTTCGGCCAGTTGCGCTCGAAATCGGCAAAATCCTCGTCCACCTCGGCCGCAAGGCCCGGCTCGACCTCATCGGCGCGGGCGCGTGACGCCTCCCAAAGCTTGCGCCAGCCGTCGATCGCCAGCGCGTTGTCGCGATGCATGGTAAAATCGGCGCCGGCCAGATGCAGTTCGGCAAGTGCCTTGCCGACTTCGCGGCAATGCGCGACGCCCGGCTTGCGCAGCCACATGCCTTCCAGGAAGGTGATGATGACAGCCGGACGGCCCGCCAGCGTGCCGATCATGGAACCGTCATGGCGCTGCACAGGCAGCGGACAGGAGATACCCTGCTTGGCGAGATGATCCATCAGTCCGAGGAAGAAAGGCAGATCGGCCTTTTCCACACGCTTTTCGTAGAGCGTCAGGATGAAGGAGCCCGCCGTCGTGTGCAGCAGGAAGTTGGAGTTTTCCGTTCCTTCGGCGATGCCCTTGTAGGAGAGCAATTCGCCGGCCGGATAGTCCTTCAGGAAAGCTGCAAGCTCGCCCTCACCTACATCGGTGTAGACCGCCATCACACGGTCCCGTTAACGAAGGCCATGTCGGCCGGGGTCAGTTCGACATCGCGCAGTGCCCGCATCACCGGGAAATCCTCCGTTTCCGTCGCCGTCACCGCCAGATCGACCGAGACGTCGAAGCGCTGGCGGAAGGCATCGATGATCTCATCGACAATGATCTCCGGTGCAGAGGCCCCTGCGGAAAGGCCGAGCGTCGAGATCGAGCCGATCTCATCCCACGGAATTTCGGAAGCGCGCTGCACGAGAAGCGACATCGCGGCTCCCGCGCGCTCCGCCACTTCGACAAGACGACGCGAATTGGAGGAATTGGGCGCGCCGACGACCAGATAGAGATCGCAGCCGGGCGCGGTTTCCTTCACCGCATCCTGCCGATTGGTCGTCGCGTAACAGATCGATTCGGCAGCGGGCGCCTGCAGCGCTGGAAACCGTTCCCCCAGGGCGCGGATGATGCCGGCGGTATCTTCCACCGAGAGCGTCGTCTGGGTGACAAAACCCAGAGCCTGGGGATCAGCTGGCTGGAACGAAGCGGCGTCGGCCTCGGTTTCGATCAGTGTCACCGCGCCGTCGGGCAGTTGCCCCATCGTGCCGATCACTTCGGGGTGGCCGGCATGGCCGATCAGAAGCACATGGCGACCCAAGCGCTGATGGCGCATGGCCTGCTTGTGCACCTTGGAAACCAGCGGACAGGTGGCGTCGAGGTAGAAGAGATTGCGCGCCGCGGCATCGGCCGGCACCGACTTCGGCACGCCATGCGCAGAAAAGACCACCGGAGACTGCTTGTGCTCTTCCGGGATCTCGGAAAGCTCCTCGATGAAGACGGCGCCAAGGTTCTGCAGCCCTTCGACCACATAGCGGTTGTGCACGATCTCGTGGCGGACATAGACCGGCGCGCCGTATTTCTTCAGAGCCAGCACGACGATCTGGATGGCTCGGTCGACACCGGCGCAGAAGCCGCGCGGCTGGCAGAGCCTGATCGTGAGCGGTGGTTTTACGGCTTTGTTCAACATGCTTTCCCATTGGCTGGACACGCGCATCGGCCCGAAAATCGGAATCGATTTCCGGAAAGCACGATGCGCAGGACCAAAGTGCTAGAGCGTCCTTTGCGCGTCCGAATGGACGCGCGGCGCTCCAGTGCGGACATGATGTCCGCCACCCCTGTCTGTCAAGGGCGTGGAATGGTTCGAACGAACTCTCTCAGCCAGCCTTCCGGTTCTTCCGCAGCCATACGGCCACGACACCGACGAGCGCGGCGGCGAGACCGTACCAGGTCAGCGCGTACTGCAGATGGTTGTTGGGCAGGTCGACCAGGGTGGTGCCTCCAACCGGTAGCCCGCCCGGATTAGGCGCCTTGCCGGCATCGACGAAGAAAGGCAGCACCACGGCGTCAGCAGGCAATCCGGCTGTCGCGGCCATGGCAGCGCGATCCTTCCAATAGAAGATGTTCTTCGTGGTGTCGTTGTCCGGAACCATCATCGACGGCTTGCCAGGCAACGGGTTGCGGGCGAGACCGGTGACTGTGACGTCGCCGGAGACCTCGCCCTGTGCCCGCTTCGCCGGATCCTTCAATTCGTAAGGCACAAAACCTCGATTGACGAAGACAAAGCGTCCGTCGGCCAGCCTCAGGGGCGTGTAGACGCTGTAGCCCGTCTTGCCATCCCATGTGGTGAAGAAATGACGCTCGCCCTGATGCAGGAAGACGCCGTTCAGCGTCACCGCAAGGTAATCGACATCGTCGGAGGCCGCGAACTGCTTCTCGACTTCCGCCAGGGGCACAGGGGCCGCATTCATGCGGCGGTCGATCGTTTCGATCAACCCTTCCTTCCAAGCCAGTCGTTCCACCTGCCAGGTGCCAAGACCAATCAGCACGATGAAAGCAATCAGGCCGAGACCAAGCGCCAGCGCCTTGCGCGGCGCACCACCCCGGGCCAGGTGTGAAGCGGCGGACATTACGGCCGGTCCAGCCTGCCTTCTGCGGCCTTGTTGCGGTACTGCAAGGTGAGCAGAACACCTTTTATGAGCCGCAGCGCAGTCAGACACAGGACCAGCGTCAACGGTATCCACAGCAGGAAGTGGACCCAGAGCGATGGTGCGAAAGTGACCTCGAGCCACAGTGCAAGGCCAACGACGATAAACCCGATGATGAGGATGACGAAAACCGCCGGCCCATCACCGGCATCGGCATAGGAATAATCGAGGCCGCAATTGAAGCAGCGCTTGCCGACCGTCAGGAAACCCGAAAACAGGCGTCCTTCTCCGCACCGCGGGCAGCGCCCCTTCAGGCCAGCCTGGATTGGATCGACCGGCGGCCAGATTGCCTTGTCTTCGTCTTCGCTCATGTTCATCTTTTAGAGCCTTTCAGGAGCGAATTGAACGCCTGCCCCAAAAGAAAGAGGCGGCTACGTTGCCGCAGCCACCTCTTTTCGGAACCGGTTGTCGAAGCAGTCAGTGGCCTTCAATTACTGCGCCGGCAGAGCCCCAGACATAGATCGAGGCGAACAGGAACAGCCACACCACGTCAACGAAGTGCCAATACCAGGCGGCAGCCTCGAAGCCGAAATGCTGCTTCGGGGTGAAGTCACCCTTCATCGCGCGGACAAGGCAGACCAGGAGGAAGATGGTGCCGATGATGACGTGGAAACCGTGGAAGCCGGTCGCCATGAAGAAGGTGGCGCCGTAGATGGAGTCCTTGAAGCCGAACGGAGCGTGAATGTACTCGTAAGCCTGCACCATCGTGAACAGCATGCCGAGACCGACGGTCAGCACGAGTCCGTTGATCAGGCCCTTGCGGTCGCCGTGGATCAGCGAATGGTGCGCCCAGGTCACCGTCGTGCCCGACAGAAGCAGGATGACGGTGTTGTAGAGCGGCAGATGGAAGGGATCGAGGACTTCCATGCCCTTGGGAGGCCAGACACCACCGGTGAAGGTGGCGCGCGCCGCCTGCACGGTCTCGTTCGGGAACAGGCTGGCATCGAAATAAGCCCAGAACCAGGCCACGAAGAACATCACCTCGGAGGCGATGAACATGATCATGCCGTAACGCAGGTGAAGCGACACCACCTTGGTGTGATGCCCCTCATGCGCTTCCTTGATGGTATCCGACCACCACGCGTACATGGTGTAGAGTACGATCACCAGGCCGATCAGCAGCACCCAGAAGTGCGCCTTGGCAACGTCGATGCCAAACAGATGAAATGGCGTACCCTTCAGGTACTGCATGTAGAAGACGCCACCGAACGCCATGACCAGAGCGCCGACGGAACCCAGGAAGGGCCAAGGGCTCGGATCTATGATGTGGTAGTCGTGGTTTGGTTTGGCGTGTCCGTCTGCCATGTCATCCCCCGAGATTTGCTTCGGTATTGGAAATTGCCTTGCCGCTTTCCCTGGTCTCCACGGCCGCGACCGGCTTGTTCTTGTCAGCCAGGAACATGGTGTAGGAAAGCGTGATGGTCTTGATATTCTTCAGTTCCGGCACATCGAGAATGTCCGGATCCACGTAGAAGACGATCGGCATATCGACCGTTTCGCCCGCCTTCAGCGTCTGATTGGTGAAACAGAAACATTCCACCTTGTTGAAATAGGCGCCAGCCAGTTCCGGCGTCACATTGAAGGTCGCACGACCGGTCGTCGGCGTGCTGAATTTGTTGGTGGCCTTGTAGGCAACCTGCTTGGTTTCACCGAGCTTGATGGTGACTTCGCGCTGCACCGGCTCGAATTCCCAGGGAACACCGGCAGTGTTGGCGTCGAAGCGGATGGTGATCTCGCGGTCCAGAACCCGATTGGAGTACTGCGTTACGCGCTGCGTGGTGCCGCCGTAACCGGTGACCTGACAGAACATGGCGTAGAGCGGCACTGCCGCATAAGCCATGCCGACCATGGCGCCGAAGAAAGCCACGCAAGCACCGGCCACAGCCAGGTTGGTTCTGTGCTTCTTCTCTTCGGCGACTGTCTTTTGCTGGTCCATCATCAGCCTCACATCGGCCGGTTGATGAGAGGAGCACCGAACTTCACGATCGTCGCCACGTAGAAGATGACGACAAGCACGCCAAGCGCCACCGCGATCGCAACCGAACGGCTGCGGCGGGCCTTCTTCTGGCGTTCGGTCAGCGTGACCAGTTCGAGCTTTTCATCCATCGCACTCATGCCCCACCCAGAACCAGAACACGGGCAAAAACGCTGTCGGCAAGATAAGCGGCGAAGATGGCGAACAGATAAAGCAGCGAGTAGCCGAACAGCGCCTTGGCCGGCTTCATGACACGATCGCTGTCGGGCATGCGCAGCACTGCCCAGGAATACCAGACGAACCCGACGCCAAGAAGCGTAGCCGGAATGCCGTAGATCGCCGACGTATAGCCGAGTGCCCAGGGCAGCACGCCGATCGGCGCCAGGATGACGGCATAAGCGAAGATCTGACGGCGAGTTGAAGCCTCACCGGCGACATTCGGCATCATCGGGATGCCGGCGCGCTCATAGTCGCCCGACTTGAACAGCGCCAGTGCCCAGAAGTGCGGCGGCGTCCACAGGAAGATGATGAGGAAGAGGATAATGCTTTCCAGGCTGACCGTGCCGGTCGCAGCCGCCCAGCCGATCACCGGCGGGAAGGCACCGGCAGCGCCGCCGATGACGATGTTCTGCGGTGTCCAGCGCTTCAACCACATTGTGTAGATGACGGCATAGAAAAAGATGGTGAAGGCGAGAAGCGCGGCCGAGAGCCAGTTGACCAGCACGCCGATGGTCATCACGGAAAGTGCCGACAACACAAGGCCGAAACTCAATGCCTCACCGGGCAAAACCCGGCCGGATGGAACCGGGCGGCTGGCCGTGCGGGTCATGACGGCATCGATGTCGGCGTCATACCACATGTTGAGGGCGCCCGACGCGCCAGCGCCGATGGCGATCGCCAGGATGGCGATGACCGCAAGCAACGGATTGATGGTGACGGGAGCCGCCACCAACCCAACAAAGGCGGTGAAAACCACAAGCGACATCACACGCGGCTTGAGCAGCGCGAAGTAATCACCCGCCGTCGCTTCCGACATGCGGGAGCCCACTTGCTCCATGTGTGAATTGTCAATCAGGGCCATTGCGTACTTGAAGTCCACTCATTCCGTTTGGCCAAAACCGCCGGCCGAGGCCGGCGGTTTCGAACTTTAAAGCTGCCTTACTTGACCTTGGGCAGCTGTTCCCACTGATGGTAAGGCGGCGGCGAAGGCAGCTGCCATTCCAGCGTGGTCGCACCTTCGCCCCATGGGTTGGCGCCGGCGATACGCTTCTTCCGGAACGCCTCGAAGACACCGTAGAGGAAGATCAGGACGCTGATGCCGGAGATGTAGGAACCGACCGACGAGACGTAGTTCCAACCGGCGAACGCATCGGGATAGTCGATATAGCGGCGCGGCATGCCCGAGAGACCCAGGAAGTGCTGCGGGAAGAACACCAGGTTCACGCCGATGAACATGATCCAGAAATGGGCACGCGCGATAAAGGGCGAGTACATGTACCCGGTCATCTTCGGGAACCAGTAATACCAGCCGGCGAAGATCGCGAAGACGGCGCCGAGCGACAGCACGTAATGGAAGTGCGCTACGACATAGTAAGTGTCCTGCAGCGAACGGTCGAGACCGGCATTGGCGAGCTGGACGCCGGTGACGCCGCCAACCGTGAACAGGAAGATGAAGCCCACAGCCCAGAGCATCGGCGTGCGGAAGGAGATCGAGCCGCCCCACATGGTTGCGATCCACGAGAAGATCTTGATGCCGGTCGGCACCGCGATGACCATCGTGGCGAACACGAAGTAGCGCTGCGCGTTAAGCGAGATACCGGTGGTGTACATGTGGTGCGCCCACACGACGAAGCCGACGGCGCCGATCGCGACCATGGCATAGGCCATGCCGAGATAACCGAACACCGGCTTGCGCGAGAAGGTCGCGATGATGTGGCTGACAATGCCGAAGCCCGGCAGGATCAGGATGTACACTTCGGGATGACCGAAGAACCAGAACAGGTGCTGGAACAGGATCGGATCACCGCCATTTTCGGGCACGAAGAAGGAGGTGCCGAAGTTACGGTCGGTGAGCAGCATGGTGATGGCGCCGGCCAGAACCGGCAGCGACAGCAGCAGCAGGAAGGCGGTGACCAGAACCGACCAGGCAAACAGCGGCATCTTGTGCAGCGTCATGCCCGGAGCACGCATGTTGAAGATGGTGGTGATGAAGTTGATGGCACCGAGAATCGAGGAGGCACCGGCGATGTGGATCGACAGGATCGCCAGATCCATGGCCGGGCCGGGCTGACCGGAAGTCGACATCGGCGGATAGATCGTCCAGCCACCACCGACGCCGTAGGCGCCGGGCGCACTCGGCACGAACATCGAGGTGAGCAGCAGGATGAATGCCGGCGGCAACAGCCAGAAGGATACGTTGTTCATGCGTGGGAACGCCATGTCGGGTGCGCCGATCATGATCGGCACCATCCAGTTGGCGAAGCCACCGATCAGCGCCGGCATGACCATGAAGAAGATCATGATCAGCGCGTGGGCCGTGGTGAAGGCGTTGAACATCGACTTGCCGGCATCGAGCGCAGCATCGCCGTTCACACCGTAGACCATGGATGCAAGACCCGGGAATATCTGGATGCCCGGCTCGGCGAGCTCCCAACGCATCATGATCGACAGGAAGCCACCGATGATGCCGGCCATGATCGCGAAGATCAGGTACAGCGTACCGATGTCCTTGTGGTTGGTCGAATAGACCCAGCGGACCCAGCCTTTAGGCTTATGGTCGTGATCGTCGTGAGCCGCTGCCTGCGCCATGTTCCGCTCCGTTCCCTATCCTTGTTTCGACCGCGGCATCAGTTGCCGGCGGACGCAACCTTGTTGGTACCATCGACCTCGGCCATCAGTGCCTTGTTGGCACCCGGGAGGTCGGTCTTGGCCGCAGCCAGCCAAGTCTCATATTGTTTTTCCGATACGACGCGCACCGCGATCGGCATGAAGGCGTGGTCCTTGCCGCACAGTTCCGAGCACTGGCCGTAATAAAGGCCTTCCTTTTCAGCTTTGAACCAGGTCTCGTTGATGCGCCCCGGTACGGCGTCGACCTTGATGCCGAAGGCCGGCATGGCATAAGCGTGGATCACGTCCGCACCGGTCACGAGGACACGCACTACGACACCGACCGGCACGACCATCTCGTTGTCGACCGCCAGGAGGCGCGGATATTTCGCCTTGTCTTCCTTGCCCAGACCGGCACGGTCACCGTCAGCAAGGATCGCCGAGTTGAACGAGAAAGGCTGCTCGAACTGATACTCATAGTCCCAGTTCCACTGGTTGCCGGTGGCCTTGACGGTCAGCTTTGGCTCTTCCGGCGGGCTGTACTGAGCGGTCAGCAGTTGGAAGGACGGCACGGCGATGGCCAGCAACACCAGGACAGGACCCAGCGTCCAGGCAACCTCGATCAGCGTGTTGTGGCTGGTCTTGGACGGCGTCGGATTGACGCTTGCGCGGTACTTCAGGATGCACCAGGCCAGTAGGAAGAGCACGAACAGCGTGATCGGCACGATGAACCAGAGCGTATAACGCTCGAACCAGGTGATCTGGCTCATGATTGCGGTCGCGGCCGGCTGGAAGGTCATTTCCCATGGCTGCGGTTGCGCGGCCTGGGCGACAGACCCGGCGAAAACCATCGATGCGGCACCAGCGCCAGCAAGAAACTTCTTCATCGCCCTCTTCATCTCCCAGTCCCCGTCCTGCAACAGGTGGCAGGAATACGATATAACGCCGGGACAGGGAATCCCGGACGGTCCAGATTGGTTCAAACCATACTCTCTTTCCCGCCGCAAGAAAGGAGCGGTCAAAACCATGCGGCATTTTTGCGCGCGCCTTGATTGATTGCAGCCGCATGCACAGGCAGCACGACAATCAAGCTGCTGTCGCATAGCCGTGCCAGAGACAATCGCGGCAAATTGAGCTATTTGCGCTTGGAAATCGTATTGTTGCCGCAGTTGAAAGGGATTGCGCGTCGCCCTCACGCTTTTCCTAAGCGGTGCCGGGGCTTAAAGTGGCGTGATTCGGGAATGGAGCCGACATGAACTTTTGGGTTTCGAGAACCTTGGCGAAGGTCATCTTTCTCGCCACCCTTGCCAGTGCCGGACAGGCAATGGCCGCTGCGCAGCAGCCGAGCGGCAATGTAAAGTCCACCCATGGCGCCTGGTCGATCATCTGCGACACGCCGGCAGGCGCGACCTCCGAACAATGCGTGATGATGCAGAACGTCGTGGCTGAAGACCGTCCCGAGATGGGCCTTTCAGTCGTCGTGCTGCGCACCGCCGACAACAAGGCCGAGATCCTGCGCGTGCTGGCGCCGCTTGGCGTCCTGCTTCCCAATGGCCTTGGCCTCAACGTCGACGGCAAGGATATCGGCCGCGCCTATTTCGTGCGCTGTTTCCAGGATGGCTGCTACGCCGAAGTGATCCTGGAAAAGCCGCTGCTTGATACGCTAAAATCAGGCAAGGCCGCGACCTTCATCGTCTTCCAGACGCCGGAGGAAGGCATCGGCATTCCGGTCGATCTCAAGGGCTTCGCCGACGGCTTCAACGCCCTGCCCTGATCCAAGGGAACCTGTCGCGCATTGCCGAAAGGCGCTCCGGCGCCTACATCGGGATCAACACTTCTTTCAAGGATGCGCACCATGAGCAGCCTCATCGGCCGATTCGACATTTCCGAAGAGCGGATCAAGAAAATCGTCGCAGACACCATCAAAGGTGCGGATGACGGCGAACTTTTCCTCGAATACAGCGAAAGCGAAGCGCTGATGTTCGACAATGGCCGGCTCAAGACGGCCAATTTCAACACCGACCAGGGATTTGGGCTGCGGGTGGTTGCCGGCGAGGCAAGCGGCTACGCTCATGCCGGCGATCTGTCGGAAGCGGCGCTGCTGCGGGCCGCCGGTGCCGTCGCGACGGTGAAGGCCGGTTATTCGGGCACGCTGGCCGATGCACCGCCGCGCACCAACCGCCGTCTCTACGGCGACGAGAACCCGATCCCCTCACCCGGCTTCGAAGCCAAGGCCAAGCTCCTGCAGGAGATCGATGCCTGGACGCGCGCCGAAGACCCGCGCGTGCGGCAGGTGACTGCATCGCTGGCCGCCTCCTGGCAGCAGGTCGAGATCCTGCGCGCGGACGGGCAGTTGGTGCGAGACATCCGGCCGCTGGTTCGTCTCAACATCTCCGTCATGGTCGGCGATGGCGACCGGCAGGAAACCGGCTCCTACGGCATGGGCGGCAGAACCGGCTTCGGCGAATTCCTGGTCGAACACAGCTGGAAATATGCCGCCAAGGAAGCGCTGCGCCAGGCATTGGTCAATCTCGAGGCCATTCCCGCACCGGCCGGTACGTTCGACATCGTGTTGTCCAGCGGCTGGCCGGGCGTGATGCTGCACGAAGCGGTCGGCCACGGATTGGAAGGCGACTTCAACCGCAAGAAGACGTCGGCCTTCGCAGGTCTGCTTGGCCAGCAGGTCGCCGCCAAGGGCGTGACCGTCGTCGACGACGGCACGATCGCCGAACGGCGCGGCTCGCTGACCGTAGACGACGAAGGTACGCCAACCAACCGCACCGTGCTGATCGAGGACGGCAAGCTGGTGGGCTACATGCAGGACCGGCAGAACGCACGACTGATGGGCATGGCCGCCACAGGCAACGGCAGGCGCGAATCCTATGCGCACCAGCCGATGCCGCGCATGACCAACACCTACATGACCGCAGGCGACCATACGCCGGAAGAGATCATCTCTTCAGTGAAGAAAGGCGTCTATGCCGTCTCCTTCGGCGGCGGCCAGGTCGACATCACGTCGGGCAAATTCGTCTTCGGCTGCACCGAGGCCTATCTGATCGAGGATGGCAAGGTCACCCAACCGATCAAGGGCGCCATGCTGATCGGCAACGGGCCGGATGCGATGCACCGCGTCACCATGGTCGGCAACGACATGAAGCTCGACACCGGCATCGGCATGTGCGGCAAGGCCGGCCAGGGTGTACCCGTTGGCGTCGGCCAGCCGCACCTGCGCATGAACCAGATGACGGTCGGCGGCACGCAGGTCTAGGCATGTTTGTAAAAACGCCTGCCTGCCTGACCGGGCAGGCAGCTTGCCCGGATGTCGCAGAAGGGCCTAACGTCCCTCCCCGCCGACAAATGGGAGGGAGCCATGGCGATCATCGAAGCCGGCAACGGCATCGTCACCCATATCAACGTGTTCACGACAACGCCGGAGAGACAGCAGGCTCTGGTCGATTCACTCGCCGAGACGGTGCGGGCGGCCAGCGAGGTACCGGGTTGGATCTCGGCCAGTATCCATCGCAGCTTCGACGGCCGGCAGGTCGTGAATTACGTGCAGTTCGAAAGCCATGATGCGGCGCAACGGGTGACGCGCCACCTGCTGGCCGGAGGCTATATCCAGCGCAACACGCAACTCGGCACCGTCACACCGGGCCAGTATGAGGTCGTGCATACCCTCTCGAACACCGACAATTGAGAAATCCCATCCCCAATCCGTTGATCATGCCCCCATACAAATCCATCGTCATCCTCACCGGTGCAGGCATTTCAGCGGAGTCGGGCGTGGACACGTTCCGGGACAAGGACGGCATCTGGTCGAAGGTCGACTACCGCGACGTGGCGACGCCGGAAGGCTTTGTGCGCGATGCCGCCAGGGTGCATGATTTCTACAACCAGCGTCGGCGGGGCATGGCCAAGGTGAAGCCAAACGCCGCCCATGTCGCGCTGGCACGGCTGGAGCGGGAATTTTCCGGCTCCGTGCTGCTGGTCACGCAGAACATCGACGATCTGCACGAGCGGGCCGGGTCGACCAATCTCATCCACATGCATGGCGAACTCGGCAAGACGCTGTGCCAGGCCTGCGAGCAGCGTTCGCCCTGGTCGAAGGACATGTCGGCGCTTTCGCAGTGTCCAGCCTGCGGCGCCGTCGGCTATCTTCGCCCTGACGTCGTCTGGTTCGGTGAGATGCCCTACCAGATGGACCGCATCTATGCAGCGCTGACCGACTGCGACCTGTTCGTCTCTGTGGGCACCAGCGGCAATGTCTATCCGGCGGCCGGGTTCGTCGAAGAGGCGCAGCTCAATGGCGCACATACGGTCGAGCTCAATCTCGAACCCTCGGACGGACACAGCAGCTTCGACGAGGCCGTACTCGGCAAAGCGACGGAAATCGTCCCGGCCTTTGTCAATAGAATGCTCGCAGGCCGCTGAGTACCGTCAACTTCAGCGCCGCTTCCGCGGCTTCTCCAGCAGCGCCACAGCTTCGACATGCGGCGACCACAGGAACTGGTCGATCGGTGTCACGCTCTTCAACTGATAGCCACCATCGATCAGAATGCGCAGGTCACGCGCCAGCGTGACGGGATTGCAGGAAACGGCAGCGACGAGCGGCACGTCCGAACGGGCGATCTGTTTGGACTGATCCTCGGCGCCGGCGCGCGGTGGGTCGAACACGACAGCGTCGACGGCTGCCAACTCCTTGAAGGTCAGCGGCCGGCGATCGAGATCGCGGCGTTCAACCGTCACGCGCTTCAGGCCGCCAGCAAAGCGAAAGCCCCTGTCGAGTGCCGCGAGCGCCGGCCCATCATTTTCCACAGCGAGAACCTCGGCATTGGCCGCTAGCCTCAGCGCAAAGGTTCCGCATCCTGAATAGAGGTCGGCAACCCTCTTTGCCTTGCGCACATGCGCGGTGACAAGGTTTGCCATGGCAACCTCAGCTTCGGCGACGGCCTGAACGAAGGCTCCCGGTGGAGGCGTCACAGTTGCCGAGCCGAAGCTGAGCGTCGGCTTGATAGCCTCGACGATGATCTCGCCATCGATGGAAAGTCTGGCGATGCCAGACTTGATGACGAAATCCGTGGCGGCACGGCGGATGGCTTCGGTAGGCTTGCCGCAATCGGAGGCTGCAACGTCGAATCCCGACGCCGTGGCGGTGACCAGGAACCTGAAGGGTTTCGAGGTGTTTGCGACGATGCTGGCAAGATGCCGCAGGACACCGGCCGCCTCGACGATGGCCGGCAAGAGAACCGGGCATTCCTCTATATCGACAAGGATGTTGGAGAACGCCTGGTTGTAACCGAGATGCAATCCGGTATCAGTGTTGCGGGCCGTGAAGGCTGCGCGGCGACGGCTGTGCGGCGCACAGGCAACGAGATCGGCGACATCTGCCTCGACACCCTTCGCCCTCAGCGCATGGACGACAAGACCGCGCTTCCAGGCACGATAAGCCCCCTCTTCGAGATGCTGGATGGCACAGCCGCCGCATTCGGTGAAATGCCTGCAGGCCGGCTTGATGCGCTCAGGCGACGGCTCCAGCACGGCAAGCAGCTGTGCCCGGTCCTTTTCGCGCGCAGCCGTCACCACTTCGCCAGGCAACGCAAAGGGGATGAAGACATGGCTGCCATCGGCGTCGACAACGCCATCCCCCTGGGCACCGAGCCGTGCGATCTGAAAACGAGCGCTCATCGATCTTTCACTTGTCCTTCATTCCGGCCAGGAGGAATTCGCGGTTGCCGTCGCCACCTTCGATCGGCGACGGGTGGTGGCCCAGCGCGCGCCAGCCGGGAAGCCCGTCCAGCCAGCGATATAAATCAGCGGCGACGACCTCAGCCTCGGCGGGGTTCCTGAGCAACCCGCCCTTGCCGATCGCTTCACGGCCGGCCTCGAATTGCGGTTTGACCAGCAACAGCGCATATGCGCCGGCTTTTGCCAGGCTGAGCGCAGGTGGCAGCGCCAGCTTCAGTGAGATGAAGGAAACATCGGAGACGATGAAATCCGGCGCTCGGCCATCGAGACTCGCCATCGAAAGTTCGCGTGCGTTGAGACCCTCGACCGAGGTCACGCGCGGGTCGCTTTCGATCGAAGCGTGCATCTGGCCATGGCCGACATCGATGGCGGTGACGTGGGTGGCACCCCGTTCAAGCAGCACCTGCGTGAAGCCACCTGTCGAAGCGCCAATGTCGAGCGCTTCCAAACCGGACGGATCAAGCCCGAAATGATCGAGCCCGGCGATCAGCTTCAGCGCTGCGCGCGAGACATAGCCGCGTGCAGGATCGTCCACCACCAGCTCGACACCAGAGGATACGTTCTGGCCGGGTTTCGTCACCACCGTTCCATCAACCGAGACAGTGCCGCGCTCAACCGCGTCGCGGGCGCGCGAGCGGCTGGCGAACAGGCCACGCACGACGAGCAGATCGTCGAGCCGCTGGCGCTGATTGGCTGGCTGGTGGGAACGCATCTGCCTTCATTGGCGAAAGCCGCGCCCGAAGGCAAGTCGGGACTGATAGAGGCCTTGCCCTAGAAAAGCTGGCTGGCCGGCGGGCGTTCGACAGCAGGCACCAGCCCATCGGCAGGTGCCCGGCGCGGCCGCGGCCCTTCCTGCGCGACAATCATCTGCGGTACCTGATTGTATGCGAAGCCACCGCGCAATGTCCCGATGTTGGCCGCCACGATGTCGATCGCTGCCTGTTCGAGAACGCGGTCATATTGCGGTTCGGCCGTTACCCGGCCAGCCAGCAAAAGCATGCTGGTTGCGCTGAACAGAAGCGCTCTCATTGTTGTTCTCCCTGCCTGGGATTTTCCTAGCAGTGCGCCGTTGAGAAAGGGGCAAGAGAGAAGGTAAGCGAAGCGCCAAAAAGCAATCTGAACAATAGGTTAACAGGGCTTCTCGACAAAGAGATTCCGCATGTTGAGACGGCGATTCAAGCCGCTCACAGGCTGATTCAAGTTGTTGATGTTTTGACTCAGGCGCGCTGCGCGCTGGCCACATGGCCTAGTGCTGCAAACACCGTACGCACGATGCCGTTCGCATCGAGTCCGGCATCGGCATACATCTTCTCCGGCTTGGCGTGGTCGGTGAAAGCATCCGGCAGGACCAGCGGGCGCACCTTGAGCCCGCTCTCCAGCAGGCCCTCATGGGCGAGGAAATGCAGCACCTGCGTGGCAAAACCGCCGATGGCGCCCTCCTCCACGGTCACCAGGATCTCGTGCGAACGGGCCAGACGGCGGATGAGGTCATGGTCGAGCGGCTTGGCGAAACGCGCATCGGCCACGGTCGTCGAGAGACCGGCCGCGCTCAGTTCATCGGCTGCCGCGAGGCAGTCCTGCAGGCGCGTACCGAAGGACAGCAGCGCCACCTTGGTGCCTTCGCGCACGATGCGGCCCTTGCCGATCTCCAGCGGCGAACCGCGCTCGGGCATATCGATACCGACACCGTTGCCGCGCGGATAACGGAAGGAGATCGGCCCCTCGTCGTACTCGGCGGCGGTGCGCACCATATGGCGCAGTTCGACCTCGTCGCTTGCCGCCATGACGACGAAGTCTGGCAGCGAGGCAAGGAAGGTGGTGTCGAACGCGCCGCAATGGGTTGCACCGTCGGCACCGACGTAGCCGGCGCGGTCGATCGGAAAACGCACCGGCAGCTTCTGGATGGCGACGTCGTGCACGACCTGATCGTAGGCGCGCTGCAAGAAGGTCGAGTAGATCGCCGCGAACGGCTTATAGCCTTCTGTCGCGAGGCCCGCCGCAAAGGTCACCGCATGCTGTTCGGCGATACCGACATCAAAAGTGCGGTTCGGGAACACTTCGCCGAACAGATCGAGCCCGGTGCCGGTCGGCATGGCGGCGGTGACGGCGACGATACGGTCATCCTCGCAGGCTTCGCGGATCAGGCTTTCGGCAAAGACATTGGTGTAGGTCGGAGCATTGGCTGGGGCTTTCGCCTGCGCGCCGGTGATGACGTCGAACCGGTTGACGCCATGATATTTGTCGGCGGCCGCCTCGGCAGGCGCGTAGCCCTTGCCCTTTTGCGTCACGACATGGATCAGGACCGGGCCCTTGCCGTTGTCGCGCACATTCTTCAGCACCGGGATGAGATGCTCGAGATTGTGGCCATCGATCGGGCCGATATGGAAGAAACCGAGCTCCTCGAACAGCGTGCCGCCGGTGACATAGCCCCTTGCATGCTCGACGGCGCGGGTGATGGCGCGGTCGGCGCGCTTGCCGAGGTAGGACGTCAGTTTCTTGCCGAAATCGCGCAGGCCAAGATAGGCCTTGCCCGAGCCGAGTCGAGCCAGATAGGCGCTCATGGCGCCGGTCGGCGGAGCGATCGACATATCGTTGTCGTTGAGGATGACGATGAGGCGCGCATCAAGTGCCCCAGCGTTGTTCAATGCCTCGAAGGCCATGCCAGCCGACATCGCGCCATCGCCGATCACGGCGATGACATTGTTCTTGCCGCCGGAAAGATCGCGCGCCACGGCCATGCCGAGACCGGCCGAGATGGAGGTGGAGGAATGAGCGGCGCCGAACGGATCGTATTCGCTCTCGGTCCGCCTGGTGAAACCGGAAAGCCCGTTCTCCTGGCGCAGTGTGCGGATGCGGTCGCGCCTGCCTGTCAGGATCTTATGCGGATAGGCCTGGTGGCCGACATCCCAAATGATCCTGTCGTCCGGCGTGTCGAAAACATAGTGCAGCGCCACCGTCAGCTCGACCACGCCGAGACCTGCGCCGAGATGCCCGCCCGTCTGCGAGACGGCGTCGACCAGTTCGGTGCGCAACTCTTCCGCGAGCTGCGGCAAGTCGCTTTCGGAAAGCTTCTTCAAATCCGCGGGAATACGGACCTTGTCGAGAAGCGGCGTCTGGGGTCTGGCGATCAATGGCTGGCCCGTTCAAGCTCGCGTTCAAGAATATTCAAAAAATCGAATAGGCCTCCGACCACGGAAAGTAAATGTGCCGCAATGACACGTTCATTTGTCGGGCAGTGGAATGAATTCCTTTTCATCGCCCGGAACGATGTCGAAGCGACCGGTCCTCCATTCCTGCTTGGCCTGTTCAATGCGTTCTTTCGACGAAGAAACGAAATTCCACCAGATGTAACGTGGAGACCCCAGCGAAGCGCCGCCAAACAGCATGAAATGCGCACCCGATTCCGATGAAACGACTATTTCGTCGCCGGGACGAAACACCAGAAGGCGATTCTCGGGAAAACTGTCGCCGGAAATGGTGACAAGCCCGTCGAGCACATAGATGGCGCGCTCTTCGGCTTCGGCTGCAATGCGGTACTTCGCGCCGGGCTCCAGCCGGATGTCGGCATAAAGCGTATCGTGATAGGTGGTCACCGGCGCGCGGCGGCCTTCCAACTCACCGATGATGAGACGGCCCGAAACGCCATCGGCGCTGAACTCCGGCAGTTCGGCGCTCGCGGTATTTTCGAAGACCGGCGTCATTTCTTCCTGCCTGTCTGGCAGCGCGATCCACGTCTGCAGCCCGGACATCGACATCGGTGCGCCGCGCAATTCTTCCGGCGTGCGCTCGGAATGAACAATGCCACGACCGGCTGTCATCAAATTCACGTCGCCCGGTGAAATCACCATCTCGGTGCCGAGCGAATCGCGGTGCCTGATCCTGCCGTCGAACAGGTAGGTGACAGTGGACAAACCGATATGCGGGTGCGGGCGTACGTCCAGCGCCTTGCCGGCACGCAGGATGGCCGGTCCCATGCGATCGAAGAAGATGAAGGGACCAACCAGCCGGCGCCTGGCGGTTGGCAACGCGCGACGCACCTCGAACCCGCCGATGTCCTTGGCGTTGGCGACCACCATCAACTCGATGGCGTCGCAGGAAAAGGCGTCACCGGGTTCGGGATCGTTTCCGGGAAAGAAGCTCATCGGACTGCTCCATCTGCTGATGATTTGCAGATCGGAAGTTATACCTCCGTTCCCCTCCGGCAAACCGGCGATGCGGCGACGATCCGTTCACCGATCACCTCAATTCACGAAGCAATGGTTCAATGCCGCGGCCTGCGGATTTCGGCACGCCTGGCCGATCAGCTCTCACAAGACTATTGGGTAGCTACCGGCTTGGGTCCAAACCGCAGGGCCGATTTGGCGCGAGCTTTTGCCGCCACCTCCTCGCGGTTGCGTGGCGGCTGAGTGGTTTCGAGCGCGACAAGCAGGTCATGCGCGGCATGGGCGATGGTGCGCACCGCGTGGTCGAAAACGTCCTTGTTACGCATGGAGGGCTTGTTGGAGCCACTGATCTTGCGCACGAACTGCAGCGCCGCCTCATGAATTTCGGCATCCGTCGCCGACGGTTCGAAGTTGAAGAGCGGCTTGATGTTGCGACACATGGATATTTCTCCCGTTTGGTATGTCCGGCTTTGTCCCTCGTTCCGGTTGGAGCAATTCCAGGAAAGGTGCGTAGCAGTTTACCGTCCTGAATTGCGCGAAAACAAAAGTTAGAGCGTTTCCGCGTTTCGGAAAACCGGAAACGCTCCAGGGGCCTCGCGGCCCTTATTCCCCATCCAGTGGTTCGGTGGCGACCGGCTTGCCGTCGCGGGCGAGCCTGATCTTTTCCACCTTGTCCTCGGCCGCCTTGAGCAGGCGGTCGCAATGCGCTTTCAGCGCCTCGCCGCGCTCGTAAATACGGATCGACTGGTCGAGCGGCACGTCGCCGCGCTCCAGGTCATCGACGATCTTCTCCAGCGCGTCCAACGCTTGTTCGAAGCTCATCGCCTTGACGTCTTCGTTCGCTTCCTCAGCCATGGCTCATCCTTTCATCAGGCGGCCGACATGCGCTGCGACCGAAAATGCCAATCCGTGCAGGTCGTAACCGCCTTCCAGCAGGCTGACCAGCCTGTTTGAACTATGGCGGCGGGCGCGATCCATCAACTGCCCGGTCGCCCAGTCGAAATCGTCCTCGACAAGATTGATCTCGGCCAGCGGATCGCGGTGGTGCGCATCAAAGCCGGCCGAGATGATGATCAGGTCTGGCGCGAAAGAATCAATCGCCGGCAGCACACGTGTGTTGAACGCCTCGCGAAAGATGTCGCTGCCTGTCGCCGGGGCCAGCGGCGCGTTGACGATGTTGCCGGCACCGGTCTCGCTTTTGGCGCCCGTGCCCGGATAAAGCGGCATCTGGTGCGTGGAACAATAGAGCACCGATGGATCGTCCCAGAAGATGTCCTGCGTACCGTTGCCGTGATGCACATCCCAGTCGACGATGGCGACACGCTCGGCGCCGTGCCTCTCCTGCGCGTAGCGTGCGGCTATGGCCGCCGTGTTGAACAGGCAAAACCCCATGGCCGTGGTTTTCTCGGCGTGATGCCCCGGCGGGCGTGCCGCCACGAAGACGTTGTCGGCCTGGCCGGCAAAGACATCGTCGACAGCCACATTGGCCGCGCCGATGGCGGTCAGCGCCGCTTGCCAGCTTTTTGGGCTCGCTACCGTGTCGGAATCGATGACGGCAATGCCGTCTTTCGGGATTGCCTTGCGCACGCGCTCGACGAAATCCTTCGGGTGACAATAGAGAATGGTCGCTTCGTCGCCCATCGGCGCCTCGCGCCGATCGAGAGCGACGAAGGCCTCGTCATCCAGAACCCGCTCGATGGCACGCAGCCTGTCCGGCCGCTCCGGATGGCCGGCGGGCGTGATGTGTTCCAGGAAAATCGGATGCGTGTAAAGGCGGGTCGTCATGGAGCCACCTTATCAGCAATGGCGATGATGGCCACGCGACAAGCATTGGAGCATTTCCGTTTTTCACGGAAATACGGAAACGCTCCAATTTTTTGTTTTAACGCAATTCCGGACGCAAAACCGCTGCGCACTTTTGCTGGAATTGCGCCAGCCTGTTGGGGAAAAGACGGCATCCGACGTCGGGATCAGGGCTGCCTTTGCTCTCGAACCGGGCTATGTTCGCCGCACTGTCAGGTGCCTGCCACGAGGCGGGAGAATCGGGAACACGGTGAAAATCCGTGGCGTGCCCAACGCTGTAAGGGGGACCGCTCGGCAAGAGCCACTGTCCGCAAGTAGGACGGGAAGGCGCCGGCAAGCGGGATGAGCCCAAGCCAGAAGACCGGCCAGGCAGGAATGGTCATCCGCATGGACGGGCGGAGATGCTGTTTCGATCGCAAGGGGAACGCGATGGACGCCGTCCGCAACCATACCTGCCATGCCTTCGGCGACTTTGAACGCGAAGCCATTTACCGCGCCATCTTCACGCGCCGCGACGTACGCAGCCATTTCCAGCCAGATCCGATAGACGACGCGGTGCTTGCCCGCCTGCTTACTGCTGCGCACCACGCCCCATCGGTCGGTTTCATGCAGCCCTGGAACTTCATCGTCATTCGGGATCAGGCACGACGCGAAGCCGTGCGTGACCTTTTCCTGACTGCCCGATCCCAGGAACTGCCTCATATCGCAGAGGAACGGCAGGCTCTCTACCGTAAGCTCAGGCTGGAGGGCATCTGCGAAAGCGCGCTCAACCTATGCATCACCTGCGATCGGCGGCGCAGCGAAGGCTCGCCGCTCGGCCGGTGGCACAACCCACAGATGGATCTCTTCAGCACGGTCTGCGCCGTACAGAATTTCTGGCTCGCCGCGCGGGCCGAAGGGATCGGAGTTGGCTGGGTGAGCATCCTCGACGCCGACGCGCTCAAACAGTTGCTCGGCATTCCCGATCATGTCGTGCCCGTCGCCTATCTTTGCGTCGGCCATGTCTCGGAATTCGCAGCAGGGCCAGATCTCGAACGCAAAGGCTGGGCATCACGCCTGCCGCTCTCAGACCTCATCATGAGCGAGACCTATTCTGGCGTCGGCGAAGATGCCCTCAAAGCTGCGGCCAGTGCCAGCCAAGGGTAAAAGAGTTCAGGCGGAAACCTTGTCGTCCGCCAGCAAGCCTTCCATGAGCGCGCGGAAGGCCTTGATCGCCTTGATAGAGGTCGCGCCAGGATCGTCGGAATTGGCAACCCACTGCGCGGCATAGAGCGAGGCACCGCTGATCAGCCGAGCCATGGCTTCCGGATCCATCTCGCGGACAACCCCCTCCTCTTTCAAGGCAGCAAGGTTCCTTGTTAGGGACGAGATACAGTTATTGGCATTGGGCCAAAGCGCCGGGTCGCCGAGTACAGCCGGGCCGTCGCGCAGGACGATGCGCTGGACTTCCGGGTCCAGCGCCATTTCCACATAGCCGATGTTCTCGTCCAGGAAGCCTTGCCAGCGTGTCTTGGCTTTGGCCGAGATGGCATTGAGGCGCGTGCACATCTCAGTGTCGATCTGGGCGACGACGGCCTCGAACAGCCCCTTCTTGTCGCCGAAATGGTGATAAAGAGCGCCCCGCGTCAGCCCTGCCTCCGCGGTGAAATCATCCATCGACGCGTTCGCATAACCGACCGTCGCAAACGCCCGGCGCGCAGCCGCGATCAGCTTTGCCCGCGTTTCGGCAATCATCTCGCTACGAGGTTTGTGGGCAGTCCTCATCGTTTTTTCCTTTTGCCGCTTCGCTTTCTACATACGTCGCGTATATTTTTTTACATACGCGCCGTATATTAATTGACATACGAGACGTATGCAATTATCTCATTCGCATACGCCACGTATGTAAGTGGCGCACCCTCAAATTTCCAGGAGTGCTCCCATGCGCAATCCTTATGGTGAAATCTTCAGAGTCCCCGGAGCCAAGGGCTTCGCCGCCGCGGCCTTCATTGCCCGGCTGCCTATCGCCATGGCGCCCATCGGCATTGTCGCGATGCTCTCCCAGGCACGCGGCGAATATTGGCTGGCGGGTGCGGTATCAGCCACCTTCGCCTTGACCAACGCTTTTGCCGCCCCGCAAATCTCGCGATGGATCGACCGGCTCGGTCAGACCGCCGTGGCGGCTCCCACGACGATCATCTCCGTCATCGCCTTCATCGCCCTGCTCGCAGCCACCCACTATGACTGGCCGAGCTGGACGCTGTTCGCTTCGGCATTCCTGGCGGCCGCAATGCCCAGCGTGCCGGCCATGGTGCGGGCGCGCTGGACGGAAAAGTTCCGCGATCGTCCGGAACTCAACACGGCCTTCGCTTTCGAGTCGGTTGCCGACGAACTGGTCTATATCGCCGGCGCCTCGCTTTCGGTGGGCCTCAGCGTGGCTCTCTTCCCGGAAGCCGGTATGCTGGCCAGCACGCTTCTCCTGGCCCTCGGCATGGCCGCTTTCATCTTGCAGCGGTCCAGTGAGCCCAAAATACGTCAGCCAGAACACGGCAGCGGCGGCTCGGCGATCATGCTGCGTCCCGTCCAGATCATAACGCTGGCGCTTATCTTCGTCGGCGCGATCTTCGCCACAGCCGAGGTAAGCTCGGTGGCCATCACCAAGGAACTCGGCCAGCCGACCGCTGCCAGCCTGGTCATCGGCGTCTATGCCGCCGGTTCCTTCATCGTCGGCCTCATCGTCGGCGCGTTGAACCTCCAGGCTCCGAAACAGCGGCTGCTCGCCCTTTCGATCGCCATCGTTGCCTTGACCACTCTGCCGTTGCTCGTCGCCAACACCGTTCCGCTGCTGGCGCTCGCTGTCTTCGTCAGCGGCGTGGCGATCTCGCCCACCTTCATCATGGCCTTCGGCCTGATCGAGCGGCGCGTGCCCGAAGCCATGCTGACCGAAGGCATCACCTGGGTGATGACTGGCATCGGCATCGGCATGGCGTTGGGTGCATTCGTGGCGGGCTGGGTGGTCGACAACTATGGCGCGCAGAACGGTTTCTGGGTCTCCGTGGCGGCTGGCACGATCGCCTTCGTGATCGTGCTTCTCGGCCAGAAGACACTCGCCGGCGAGACGGAAAGCGAATTATCGCAAGCTGCCCCGCAAGCAGCGGAGTGACATTCGCCGAGACCTAGGACAACGACCCAAACAGGACCAACGAGCCGCCTTCTCAGGCGGCTCGACTGCCTTTGAAATCTCAACTATTCCCGGTGACGACCATGCGTAATCCGTACAGCGAAATTTTCCAGGCGCCCGGCGCCAAGGCGTTTTCCGCGGCCGGCTTCGTTGCCCGCTTTCCGCTCTCCATGATCACGCTCGGCATCGTGACGATGCTGTCCGAAACACATGGCGAATACTGGCTTGCTGGCGCGGTCTCGGCCACCTTCGCGCTGGCAAGCGGCTTGATCGCGCCGCAGGTGTCGCGGCTAGTCGACCGGCACGGCCAGCGCCGTGTTCTTGTGCCCGCGACGCTGATCGCGGTTTCGGCACTGATCAGCCTGATGGTGGCAACCCATTTGAAGGCGCCCAACTGGACGCTGTTCCTTTTCGCGATCCTCAGCGGCGCGATACCGAGCTTCAGTTCCTTCGTCAGGGCACGATGGACCGAGCTTTACCGTGGCACCTCGAAGCTGCACACGGCGTTTGCCTTTGAGTCCGTGGTCGACGAAGTCATGTTCATGGTCGGTCCGATCCTCGCGATCGGCCTGAGCGTCACCATCTTCCCCGAAGCCGGGCCATTGGCCGCCACGATCTTTCTTCTTGTCGGCAGCCTGCTGTTTGCTGCCCAGAGATCCACCGAGCCACCGATCCATGCGCGGGAGAACAACGGCGGTCGCTCCGTCATCCGCCTCGGTTCGCTGCAGATCATCGTGCTGACCCTGGCGTCCATCGGCGCGATCTTCGGCACAGCGGAAGTGGCTGCAGTCGCCTTCGCGGAAGCCCAAGGCAACAAAGCGGCCGCAAGCCTTACCCTGTCGGCCTATGCGGCCGGCTCACTCGTTGCCGGCCTGGCCTTCGGCATGTTGAAGCTCAAGCTGCCACTTGCCCGGCAATTGCTCGTCACGATAGCGCTGGCGGCCCTCACCACTTTGCCGCTGCTCATCGTGGGCAGCATCCCCATGCTTTCACTGGTGTTTTTCGTCGCGGGCGTGGCCGTTTCGCCGACCATCATCACCTCGATGGCGCTGGTTGAAAAACTCGTACCGTCCTCCAAGCTCACCGAAGGCATGACCTGGGCGATCACCGGCATCGGTATCGGCATGGCCGCAGGTTCAGCGGCCGCAGGCTGGGTGATCGACGCCTACGGTCCGACCAGCGGCTTCCTGGTTTCGATCACGGCTGGCATTGTCGCCTTGATTGTCGCATTGGCCGGTCAGCGCAACCTGCAACATTCTGTGCACGACACGACCGCCCCGGTTTTGGCTTGAGCGGCTTCATCGAAACGGACGCGATATGGCGCCCTGTTGCCGATCAGAGAATTTCCGTCCTGGCGATGCGGATGCCGAAGCCTTCCAGGCCGACATAATGCCGCTCGCGCGAAGCAATCAGATTGATCGATGAAATGCCGAGATCCTTGAGTATCTGCGCGCCAAGTCCGATCTCGCGCCATTCGTTCTCGCGCCGGCGCGCTTCCTCGTGGTCCTCGCGCTCTGCGCCTGCCTGCCGGTTGCGGCCACCATGGCTACCGACGCCGGTGGATCCCTCGCGCAGATAAACGATGACCCCGCGCTTGCGCTCTCCGAGCGCCTTCATGATGTCGGCAAGAACTGTGTGCGTGCCGAAGACGTCCGTCGTGACATCTTCCAGATGCAGGCGCACCGGCACTTCCTCGCCGTCACGAATGTCGCCGTAGACGATTGCAAGATGATGCATCGCTTCCCAGGGCAGCGAATAAGCGATCGCGGTTGCCTTGCCCCCAGGCGTGTCGATGTCCGAGCAGGCGACGCGCTCGACCAACGTTTCCTTGCGCTGGCGGTAGGCAATGAGATCGGCCACCGAGACCTGCTTCAGCCCATGCTCCTCGGCGAAGGCTGCCACTTCAGGCCCGCGCTTGACGGTGCCATCGTCATTGACCAGTTCGGAAATGACCCCGACCGGCGGCAGGCCGGCCAATTTGCACAGATCGACCGCGGCTTCCGTATGGCCGGAGCGCATCAGCACGCCGCCTTCCCGTGCGATCAGCGGAAAGATGTGGCCGGGACGCACGAAATCGCTGCCTGCGACGTTGCCATTGGCCAGGTTACGCACGGTAAGCGTGCGATCCTCTGCGGAAATGCCGGTCGTCGTGCCATGCTTGAAGTCGACGCTGACCGTGAAGGCGGTCGTATGGGCGGAATCGTTGTCGGCCACCATCGGCGCCAGATTGAGCCGCTTGGCTTCCTCTCGCGGCATCGGCGTGCAGACGATGCCGGAGGTGTGGCGCACGATGAAAGCCATCTTCTCCGGCGTACAGTGAACGGCCGCGACGATCAGGTCACCCTCATTCTCGCGACCGTCATCGTCCATGACGACAACGATCTCGCCGCGCTCGAAGGCGCGCAAGGCTTCGACAATTCTCTTCTGATCGTAAGGCATGGGGCTCTTTCGGTAGCGAATAGTGAGTAGCGAATAGTGAGTAGTGTTTTTTCACTCTATTCGCTACTCACTACTCGCTATTCACTCATCTTCCCGTTTGGCCCCGATGGCGCAGATAGTGGTCGGCAATGGCACAGGCTACCATCGCTTCGCCGATCGGCACGGCACGGATGCCGACACAGGGGTCGTGGCGGCCCTTGGTGACGACATCGACGTCCTTGCCGTCGCGATCGATGGATTTGCGCGGATTGAGGATCGACGAGGTCGGCTTGACGGCGAAACGTGCGATGACCGGCTGACCTGTCGAAATGCCGCCAAGGATGCCGCCGGCGTTGTTGGAGAGGAACACCGGCTTGCCGTCGTTGCCCATGCGCATCTCGTCGGCGTTCTGTTCGCCTGTGATCCTGGCGGCTTCGAAACCATTGCCGATCTCGACGCCCTTGACTGCGTTGATCGACATGAGGTTCGAAGCAATATCCTGATCGAGCTTGGCATAGATCGGCGCGCCCAGCCCTGCCGGCACACCGTCCGCAACGACCTCGATCACCGCGCCCACGGACGAACCCGCCTTGCGGATGCCGTCGAGATAGGCCGCGAACACAGGCACTGACTGCGGATCCGGCGTGAAGAACGGGTTTTCGGCATCGCCGATGAAATTCCAGTTCCAGTTGGCGCGGTCGATTTCCTTCTCGCCCATCGAGATCAATGCGCCGCGCACGACAAGGCCCGGAACGACCTTGCGGGCAAGCGCGCCGGCTGCGACGCGGGCCGCGGTCTCGCGCGCCGAGGAACGGCCGCCACCACGATGATCGCGGATGCCGTATTTGACCTCGTAGGCATAGTCGGCATGACCCGGCCGGTACTGGCGAGCGATCTCGCCATAATCCTTCGAGCGCTGGTCGACATTCTCGATCAGCATCGACACGGGCGTGCCCGTGGTGATCATGGTAATGCCGTCCTCGTCCATGACGAAACCCGACAATACCTTGACCTCGTCCGGCTCGCGGCGTTGCGTGACGAAGCGCGACTGGCCCGGCCTGCGACGGTCAAGCTCGGCCTGGATGTCCTCTCGGGTGAAGCGGATGCCGGGCGGACAGCCATCCACGACGCAGCCCAAGGCCGCACCGTGGCTTTCGCCCCAGGTGGTTACCCGGAAAAGATGACCGAAGGTATTATGCGACATCTGTAGCAGCCCTCGCACGGGTCTGACCCCGGCATGGCCTGCCTTCTATTAGCGTTTTCCGCAGTGGTCAAACAGGGGCAAACCCTTGCTGATAAACGCTTCGATTACAAGCATCAGACCGACAGAAGGAGCCCTCCGAGGGAGGTCACGCCCCTGTTGTCCACGGGAGGTGACTTAGGTTTGACACATTCGGCTGGTTTCTGTTTGTTTCCGTCGCCGCATACGGCCGCCGCATGGGAACGGCGCAGAACAACAAACAATGAGGACCATCAATGCGTACCCTGCTCGGCGCCATTGCAGCCACTATGCTTATCGTTACCGCCGCTTTCGCGGGCCAGGCAGAGGGCAAGATCAAGAAGGTCGACAAGGAAACGCTGACGCTGACGCTCGATGACGGCAAGGCTTACAAGCTGAATGCCGAAATGGACCTTGAAGCGTTGAAGCCTGGCACGGACATCGTCATTGCCTACGACGTCAGCAATGGCGAGAATGTCATCACCGACATGGAACTGCCGCAGTAAGGCAAGTCAACGATAGTCGCCGCCGTGAGGCTCTACAGCCATTCCAGACGGCGACCCTGCACCCTCAGGACGCGGTCTTGCGGAATTTCCAGCGAGGCCGCTTCATCCTTCGAAAAACCCGCAATCATCCGAAACAGGCAGCGCACCACGCCGCCGTGAGTGACGCAGATCGTGTCGCGTTCCATAGCCTGGAACACCGGCTGGATGCGGGATAGCAGCTTCTGGTAGCTTTCCGCGCCGGAACCCGGCGGGGTGAAATCCCATTTGTCCTCGCCACGCGCACGGCTCGCCCCCGGATAGCGGGTTTCGAGTTCGGGATAGGTGAAACCCTGCCAGTCGCCGAAATTAAGTTCGACCAGACGATCGTCGGTTCGATAGCCGGCCGGGTCCTGCCCCATGGCTGAGCGCAGCAGTTCCATGGTCTCGCACGTGCGCAGCATCGGGCTGGAGACATAATCGAAGGTAGCCTTCGCGTCGCCGATCAGACCCGCGAGCTTGCGCCCATTCTCCGACGCCTGGCGGCGACCGACGTCATTGAGATCAGTATCGGCCTGCCCCTGCAGACGATGCTCGGCATTCCAATCGGTCTGGCCGTGGCGCACGACATAGATAAGCGCAGACATGGTGCGCGAACGACCTCCGGTAACGATGCGGGAAAATGCCGGGCGGCAGCCTCAGTCCTTGATAACGGAGATATCCGGGGCGTCGACGGCCTTCATGCCGACGACGTGATAACCCGAATCGACGTGATGGACTTCGCCGGTGACGCCCCGCGACAGGTCCGACAGGAAATAGAGGCCCGAATCGCCGACTTCCTCGGGTGACACCGTGCGCTTCAGCGGGGCGTTGTATTCATTCCACTTCAGGATGTAGCGGAAGTCGCCGATGCCGGACGCCGCGAGCGTCTTGATCGGGCCGGCTGAAATGGCGTTGACGCGGATGCCCTTGGCGCCGAGATCGACTGCCAGATAACGCACCGAAGCCTCGAGCGCCGCCTTGGCGACACCCATGACGTTGTAGTGCGGCATCACCTTTTCGGCACCGTAATAGGTCAGCGTCAGCAGCGAACCGCCATTGGTCATCAGCGGCTCGGCGCGCTTGGCAACGGTGGTGAAGGAGAAGACCGAGATATCCATGGTGCGCAGGAAATTGTCGCGTGTCGTCTCGACATAACGGCCCGTCAGCTCTTCCTTGTCGGAGAAGGCGATGGCATGCACCAGGAAGTCGAGCCGGCCCCACAATTTGCTGACATTGTCGAACACCGTGTCCAGGCTTTCCGGATCGGTGACGTCGCAATGGCCGACGACCTCCGCGCCAAGTTCGGCCGCCAATGGCTCGACGCGCTTCTTGAACGCCTCGCCCTGATAGGTCAGCGCAACCTCGGCGCCGTGATCCACACAGGCCTTGGCAATGCCGTAGGCAATCGAACGGTTGTTGGCGACACCCAGGATAAGGCCGCGCTTGCCGGCCATCAGGCCCTGTCCACCCACCATATGAGCGCTCTCCGCATACTGATCCGCTTTGAACTGCCCTATCGCACAGGCGCTTGATGCCTTCAAGCGATGATGACATGAGCCGGCCGTGCTTGCCGGTCACGTTTAACCGGCAGCCAAATCTGTCCGGATCAGAAAAGCCGGCGGTAAACCACGAAGCCGGAACGTTCCGCGACCTGGTCGTAAAGCCGCATCGCCGTCTGGTTGGTTTCGTGGGTTTGCCAGTACACCCGCTTCGAGCCAGCTTCGCGGGCGCGGTCGTAGACCCCTTCGATCAGCGCCTTGCCTATCCCCTTGCCGCGCGCATCCTGTGACGTGAACAGATCCTGCAAATAGCAGCTCGGCTCGATGGCCGTGGTCGAGCGATGGAAAAGATAATGCGTCAAGCCGATCAATCGACCCCCGCTTTCGGCAACCAGTGCATGAACCGGCTCATAGGCATCGAAGAACCGCGACCAGGTCATTTGCGTGACGGCTTCGGCAAGCGCGGTCGGGCCGGAACGTCCGTAGAAAGCGTTATAGCCGTCCCAGAGTGGCAGCCAGCGGTCGAAATCCTGGCGAACGACCGGGCGGATGATGATTTGCGAAGACATGACAAATGCCGCTGTGAATGACAGCGGCATTGCAACCCACAGGCACTGTCACGGCAATGGATCGCCTGACCCAATCCTTTGGGCCAGGCGAATGCCGTCGCAGAAAGACGCGCTCAGCCTTGCTTCTTGACGAGTGCTTCCAGTTCCGGATCGCCACCTTCCGGCAGCATGATGCGGACATGAGCATAGAGATCCGCGTGACCACCGGCCTTTTCCGGCAGCCCGCGCCCTTTGATGCGAAGCACCTTGTCGGAACTCGACCAGGCCGGCACGTTAAGCGCGATACGACCTGTCGGGGTTTCGACCGCCACCTTGGCGCCGACAACCGCATCGTGCAGCGACACCGGGAGGTCGGCGTGCAGATCGCGGCCCTCAACGCGATAGCGCGGGTGGCGGCGGAACCTGACCTTGACCAGCGCATCGCCCGGCTGACCGTAACCCTGCTCCCCCTGGCCCTTGAGACGGATCGTCTGGCCGTCTTCCACATAGGTCGGCAATTTCACAGCGATCTTGCGACCGTCGGGGAAGATGGCCGTCACCTTTTCGGCGGTCGCGGCTTCCTCGATCGTGACATCCAACGTCACGTTGATATCTCCGCCGGCCGGCGCCTGCCTGCGACGCTCACCACCCGTTCCACCCATGCCCGCGCCGCCCGGACGCTGCTGGCTGAAGGCGTCGCCGAATATCTGACTGAAGATGTCGCCGGCGCCATCCCCGAACGGACCACCGCCGGACGAACGGAATTCGAAATGCGATGCACCTGGCCCCTGCTGGCGACGGAAACCGGCGAAGGGATCGCCGCCGGCGTTCTCGAAGCCCTGGAAGCGCGGCTTGCCATCAGCATCGATCTCGCCACGGTCGAAGGCCGCACGGGCCTTTTCGTCGCCGAGAATCTCATAGGCCTGATTGGCCGCGGAAAATCGGTCCTTGGCCTTGGGGTCATTCGGGTTCTGGTCCGGGTGGTGCTTCTTGGCGAGTTTCCGAAACGCCGACTTGATGTCCTTGGACGAGGCGTTCCTGGCAACTCCCAGCACCTCATAGGGGTCGCGCATCAATCCTGCTCATCGAATGGGTAAATTCAGAGTTGTTTCCTATATGCGCCTTGATAGGAAGAAATTCCAGTGGCGGCGGGGAAAATCAGAGCGCCTTGAAATCCTGCGTCTTCCACGCACCGGTTGGCGTCATGCAAATCGACCCCTTGTACATAGTCACGCCATCATAGCTTTCACGCGAAACGTCGAACTGGCGGCAGCGCCCCCTGATTGTGTCACCGGTCTCCGCCAGCGCGGTGATGGCGCCACGCGAGCCGGTGGCGGAATTGGCCCAAGGAACGGCCTGGTTGGCCAGGCCCTGCAAATCGGCGGAAGACGCGGCGTTGCGGATCGTTGTCTCGTCGGAAGCCATACCGGCATCGGTATTGGTGCTCGCGCCCGAGGAAATCGAACCCGTGACGATGGAACGGTCGACCTCGGCCTTTTCCAGACTGAAGCCACCCGCGCCACAGCCAGCAAGGACAAGCAACACACAGGGTGCCGCCGCCCTGAGACAGGACGAAACGAAAGTGCCCACTGGCCGGCTGTCAAAACGGTGCGCGATGCGCGACAATCGGCAAATCCTCGGCCAGTTCACATCGGAAAAACTATGAACGAGACAGTCTTAACAACAGGTGACTTTACAGAGAGCGCGGAGCCTTTCCGGCTGTTCGCCGCCTGGTTGGACGATGCCTCCAAGTCCGAACCCAACGACCCCAATGGCGTGGCACTGGCCACCGTCGACGCCGACGGCATGCCGGACGTACGCATGGTGCTGCTCAAGGGATTCGACGAGCACGGATTTGTCTTCTACACGAATTTCGAAAGCGCCAAGGGCCGCGAGATCCTGGGCAATATGAAGGCGGCGATGTGCTTCCACTGGAAGTCGCTGCGCCGCCAGGTGCGCGTGCGCGGACCGGTCGAGATCGTCTCCGACGCGGAAGCCGATGCCTACTACGCATCACGCCCACGCGGTAGCCGGATCGGCGCCTGGGCCTCGAAGCAGTCACGCCCGCTGGAAAGCCGATTCGCCCTGGAAAAGGCGGTCGCGGAATACACCGCCCGCTATGCCATCGGCGACATTCCGCGCCCCAAGCACTGGTCCGGCTTCCGCATCCTGCCGCAGACGATCGAATTCTGGCACGATCGCCCCTTCCGCCTGCACGACCGCATCGTGTTCAGCCGCAACACCGAAGGCAGCTGGAACAAAAACCGCCTCTATCCTTAATCGGCGGCCGGCGGAGCGAATCGACTAAGCGCCGGGCCTGTTCGCGTCACACGCAAAAAGACGCTCGGCACCTTGATTTGGCGCTCCGGTTTGTCCTGACATTACAAATATTTAATGGAGGCGTTCAGTTTCGGTTCACGCCTGCACTGCGAAGCTCGTCGCGTCCGAAGTTTTCAACCGAAACGAGGAATGCGATGAAAAAGCTTCTTTCTACCCTTTGCGCGGCAGCGACCGTGCTCACCAGCGTCGCCACTTCGGTGACACCCGGCCAGGCTGCTCCAATGCCGAGGCCAACCGTCGAAACGAGCAGCGACATCATGCAGGTACAGAACCGGCGTGGCTTCTATCGCAACGGCGACCGTTATTACTACAACGGCCACCGCGGCTACCGCCACGCACGGCCGGGCTGGAAGCGCCACAATGGCGTTTGGTTCCCGCCAGCAGCCTTCATTGCCGGCGCCATCATCGGCGGCGCGATCGCCAATCAGGGTCGGCCCGCCTATCGTCCGGCCTATCCGGTGCGGCTCAGCAACGCGCATGTGCGCTGGTGCTACGACCGCTACCGCTCGTACCGCGTGTCGGACAACACCTTCCAGCCCAACTACGGGCCGCGCCAGCAGTGTATTTCGCCCTACCGGTAAGCAGACAATCTATTGTCTACGCATCGGCCCGAAAATCGGAATCGATTTTCGGGCCGATGCGTAGATTCAACGTGGATCCAAAGTCAGGCTGTCTTTGCGCTCCGATGTACTGCGCGGTCAGCCTGCCTTCTTGCGGTTCATGAAGGCCACGAAAGCGGCGCGAGCCTCGTCGGACTTGAGGCGCTCGCCGAAGTGCCGGCCCTCTTCCTCGATGCGTGCGACGATTTCCTCGCGCGAACCCAGCATCAGGTCCCGTGCGATCTTCAGCGCCTCAGGCGGCTTGGCCGCAACCTCCTCGGCCTTAGCAAGCACCGCCGGCTCGAGAGTGTCCTCCGCAACGATCGCGTAGATCAATCCAGCGGCCTTGGCGCGTTCTGCCGAGAAACCCTCACCCAGTCCGAGCAGCGCGAACGCATCCTGACGGCCGACGATGCGCGGCACGAGCAGGCTGGATGCGGCTTCCGGCACCAGGCCGAGATCGACGAAAGGCGTGCGGAAGATGGTGCGCGGTGTCGCGAAGGTCAGGTCGCAATGCAGGTTGAGCGTGGTGCCGATGCCCACCGCAATGCCATCGACCCCCGACAGCAACGGCTTTTGTGCCCGCGCCAGAGCCAGGAGAAAGTCCCATACCTCGCGGCCACCCTCGCCGCCGGTGGCAACGGTCAGGAAGTCGGCGAGATCATTGCCAGCTGAAAAAGCACCAGGCAGACCGAAGAAGACGGTAGCGCGTACCAGCGGATCGGCATCCGCCTCGGTAAGCGCCGCCGCCATCGCCGCATACATAGCGCGTGTCAGCGCGTTCTTCTTGTCGGCCCGGTTCATGCGGATGACCTGAACCGCGCCCCTGCGCTCGACTACGATGTGATCCGTCACGCTTTTCTTCCTTCGTTGTAAAATGGTCAGGCCGAGATCAGCGCCTTGCCGGCTTCGGCCAGGCTTTCAGCGCCACCGAGCACGCGTTCCTTGAGCGCGGCGGTCTCGCCCAGCATGTTCTCGGCAAAGAAGCGGCAAAGCGGCAGGCGCTGCTCGGAGACGAGCGCGCCACGCGCCAGATAGGCACCGCCGGCGGCAAGCGAAATCAGCCTGAGATAAGGCGTGGCACCGGCAAGGACTGCTTCCTGCTCGCCATCGGCCAGGCGCGCCTGCAGGAAATTCGTCGCTTCCGCGAGATCGGCCAGCGCGCGGTCGAGCAGGGCGGCCGTGCGGCCGAAACCGGGACGGTTCGATGCGCGCACATCAGCGGCCACCGCCTTCAGCTCATCGATATAGCCGTGGACATGCCGGCCATCGCCCAGCGGCAGCTTGCGCGTCACAAGGTCGATCGCCTGGATGCCGTTGGTGCCCTCATAGATCGGCGCGATGCGGGCATCGCGATAATAGGCTGCAGCCCCCGTTTCCTCGATGAAGCCCATGCCGCCGTGGATCTGAACGCCGAGCGAAGCGACATCGACGCCGGCATCCGTGGAAAAGGCCTTGGCCAGCGGGGTGAGCAGATTGGCGCGATCGCGCCAATGACTGGCCGCCTCGCCTTCCGAGACATGCGCCATATCCAGCGCATGCGCGCAGGAATAGCTGATCGAGCGCGCGATCTCGGTCAACGCCTTCATGCTAAGCAGGTTGCGCTGCACGTCGGCGTGATGGACGATCGGTGCCATACCATTGCCGGCATAGCTGGCCGCCTTGCCTTGCCTGCGTTCATTGGCATAAGCGAGTGCCTTCTGGTACGCGGCTTCGGCCACCGCCACGCCCTGCATGCCGACAGCGAGACGGGCATTGTTCATCATGGTGAACATGCAGGCGAGGCCCTTGTTCTCCTCGCCGATCAACCAGCCGATGGCGCCGGCCGCAGCATCACCGAAGCCGTCACCGTAAATCATGGTGCATGTGGGCGAGGCATGGATGCCGAGCTTGTGCTCGATGCCGGAGCAGAACACATCGTTGCGGACGCCAAGCGAACCGTCGTCGTTGACCAGGAACTTCGGCACCAGGAACAACGAGATGCCGCGCGTGCCGGCCGGCGCGTCAGGCAGGCGCGCCAGCACCAGATGCACGATGTTGTCGGTGAAATCGTGCTCACCATAGGTGATGAAGATTTTCTGGCCAAAGATGCGGTAGGTGCCATCTCCAGCCGGCTCGGCGCGGGAACGCAGAGCCGCAAGATCGGAACCCGCCTGAGGCTCGGTCAGGTTCATCGTGCCCATCCATTCGCCTGATACCAGCCTGGCGAGATATTTTGCCTTGAGCTCATCGGAGGCATGTTTATGCAGCGCCTCGACCGCGCCCATGGTGAGCGTCGGGCCGATGCCGAAGGCCATGGCGGCCGAGTTCCACATTTCGAGCGCAGCAACCCCCAGCATGGTCGGCAGCGCCTGGCCGCCGAACTCCTCAGGCGCCGACAGGCCGTTCCAGCCGCCTTCGATCCAACGGCGGTAAAGATCCTTCCAGCCGGCGGGCATGGTCACGACGGCATCCTTCAGCACCGCGCCGGTCTCGTCGCCGATCTTGTACAGCGGCGCGACCTCGTCGGTTGCGAAGCGACCCGCCTCTTCCAGCACCGCATCGACCAGATCCTCGCCGAGTTCACCGAATGCCCCGGCATCGAGAGCTGGCTTCAGCCCGGCGACATGTTTCAGCGTAAAGGCGATATCTGCGACCGGTGCCCGATACATGCCGTCTCCTCCTCTGCTACCGCCCGATCCTGCCGCGTGCCGCTATTGCAATGCAACAGTGCGATGGTGCAACGCCGATAAATATACTTTTACGTAAACGTCAAATTTTGTCACGTGGATTTTGCAGACATTCGAATAGCCCCTGCCGCGAAGGCGATACAGGCTTAGGCCTGACATTTTCACTGCTGCAGGTGTAAGAACACTGCAAAGGAGCACTCGAATGCTGGCCGGACCCGACGCCTTTCGCTGCATCGAATGCGGCCTGCCTTATCGTGACGAAGGGTTTCACTACCATAGCGGCAGGATCGAGCATGGCGCGGCCTATTGGTCGGACCGTGGCGTTTTGTGCTCGCCGCAATGTTCGCTTGCCCACTACCGGCGCCGCGAAGCCGAGGGCACGCTGCCGGAGAAACCAGCGCCGGATCCGTTTATCTGATAGCAGGCTCAGCCAAGAGACGATCTCGCCGGCAAAAACCGTTCATTAACCATAGCCGTTCAGGATCGACGGTTATTGAGCGGGATACGCCCTTGAACGGCCGCACGCGACAGTTCTTCCGCATGACGACGCTGGCAGCGGGCCTGGCGGCGCTGACGGGTGTGGCCGCGGCATCTGACTTTTCCGAGCCATGGAAAAAAGAAGACCGCGCGCTGGTCATCGACGCTTATGAATACAATCCCATCGACTGGAACGCTCTTGCTTCCGACAAGCGTATTGTCGGCTTCATCAACAAAGCCTCGGACGGCATACCACCACCTTACTCCTGCAACGGAACAGAAACCGAGCAGCGGCTCTGCAAGGCTCTATGGAAGCGCCATGCCGTGACGCGCGAACTGTTCCAGACGCGCAAGGTGGTTGCGAAGGCACTGGGGCTGGAATGGGGAGCTTATCATCTCGCCCGTCCCGGCAACCCGGTCGAGCAGGCCGACAATTTCGTCGATTTCGCCGAGCCCGGACCCGACGACCTGCTTGCGCTCGATATCGAAGACAACGACCCCGAGAAATGGATGTCGCTGGAGGATGCCGAAGAGTTCGTGCGGCAGGTGCACCGCCGTGTCGGTCGCTTCCCGATCCTCTATACCAATGAGGTCACGGCCAGCCATATCGCCGCCAACCGCTATCGCTATCGGCTCCTGTCCCGGCTGCCGCTCTGGTATGCGCGCTACAAGCCGGAGGTCGGCGCCAGCTTTCCCAAGGGCCACTGGAGCGGGTATGCGCTTTGGCAGTTCGCCGCGCAGGCCAATTGCGGCCGCCTCTCCTGTCCCTATCGCGCTGCAGGCACGCCCAACGACATCGACATCAATGTCGCGCCGATGGATGCGGCCGAACTGCGTAGCCAATGGCCCTTCGGCGCCCTCATCGACGTGCCGGTCGACTATCTGGCAAGCGTGCCGGTACCGCTGTCACGAGAGGCCGGCATGCGCGGAGAACGCGTCATCTATGCCGCGGTCGCTGCGCCACCAACGTTAGACGAACTGGGGGCTGCGCTGAAGGCGCGCTGGGTTGCATTGCGCAACGCCTTCCGCCGTCCGCCTTTGCTGGTGGCCAAACAGATGCGCGGCATTGCCGGCTATGTAGCCGCTGTCAGGCAGAAAACTCAGGCCGTACTGGTGTCGCAGGGCACGCCACCGCCTGGCATCGATCCTGTTGCAACAGGATCGATCAAGCCGGCCAGGGCCACCACCACGCTGGCAGACCGCTGATCGTTCTAACGGCGGACGGAGGTGTGCACCACCTCGCCGTCCTCCTTGACGAAATCACCGATGTCGGGATTGGCGAGCACTTCCAGCACACGCTCAGAAGGTCGGGCCAGGACGACGCCCTTTTCCGTCACCACGATCGGACGGTTGATGAGGACCGGGTACTCCATCATGAAATTGAGGATTTCCTCGTCGCTGAAGCGCGGATCGTAGAGCCGCAACTCCGCATAGGGCGTATCCTTCTGGCGCAGCAGCTGCTTTGGCTTCATGCCCATGAGGCGGAGCAATTCAACCAGTCTGCCGCGCGACGGAGGCGTCTTCAGATATTCGATGATCTCGGGCTCCTCGCCGGAAGCGCGGATCATGGCCAGTGCGTTACGCGAGGTGCCGCAGCCGGGATTGTGGTAGATGGTGACGCTCATCGCCCCTCTTCGCGCTCGACCGCACGCCAACCGATGTCACGGCGGCAGAAGCCTTGCGGCCAGTCGATACGGTCGACCGCGGCATAGGCGCGCTTTTGCGCCTCGCCCACGGTACCACCGGTGGCCGAGACATTGAGTACGCGCCCGCCATTGGCAACCAAGGCGCCCGCATTGACCGCGGTGCCAGCATGGAAAACCTCGGCGCCCTCGGCGCGAGCCGCATCGATGCCGCGAATGACCGAGCCCTTTTCCGGCGCGCCTGGATACCCGGCCGCCGCCATCACCACGGTAAGCGCTGCCTCATCTAGCCAGCGCACCGACATGTGACCGAGCTGACCATCAGCGGCGGCATTCAGCAGCACGAGCAGATCGTCCTTCAGCCGCATCATCAGCACCTGGCATTCGGGATCGCCGAAGCGGGTGTTGTATTCGATCAGCCTGGGTCCCTGATCGGTGATCATCAGCCCGGCAAACAGCACACCCGCGAAAGGCGAACCGAGTTCGGCCATGCCGCGCATGGTCGGTTCGATGATTTCGCGCATGGTGCGATCGACCACTTCAGGCGTCATCACGGGTGCCGGCGAATAAGCGCCCATGCCGCCGGTGTTGGGGCCGACATCGCCGTCGCCGACGCGCTTGTGGTCCTGCGCCGTTCCAAAGGGCAGCGCCGTCGTGCCATCGCACAGGCAGAAGAAACTTGCCTCCTCGCCGGTCATGAATTCCTCGACAACCACTTCGGCGCCAGCACTGCCGAAAGAGCCGTCAAAACAGGCGCTCAGCGCGTCCAGCGCCTCCGGCAGCGTCATAGCAACCGTAACGCCTTTGCCCGCAGCCAACCCGTCGGCCTTGATGACGATCGGCGCCCCGACCTTTTCGACATAGGCGCGCGCTGCCGCCAGATTGTCGAAACGACCGTAAGCGGCGGTCGGGATGTTGAAGCGGGCGCACAGATCCTTGGTGAAGCCCTTCGATCCCTCCAGCCGCGCCGCCGCCTTGGATGGCCCGAAAACGCGGATGCCGGCGGCGCGCAGATCATCGCCGATACCGGCGACCAATGGCGCTTCCGGACCGACAACGACGAGATCGATCTTCATGTCGCGGCAGAAGGCGGCAACGGCAGCATGGTTGGCGATGTCGAGCGCGACGAGCTCCGCCTGTTCGGCGATGCCTGGATTGCCGGGCGCAGCATAAAGCCTGGTGAGCAAAGGCGAGGCAGCGAGCTTCCAGGCCAGCGCGTGTTCGCGCCCACCGGAACCGAGGAGAAGAACGTTCATGTCGGAAACCTCGCCCATCCGTATAGCCAGCTCTGGCTATTGGCGATGACGCGACAGGTCAAGGCGAGATCACCCATATCAACCGCTACGGCATTGCCGGCTGGCAGACGGCTGCCTATCTGCGACCCGAAGAGTCTTCAACTTTTTGCTTCGCCGACCTTCGGTTCGGGGCCATGCTGCTGCAGGATTTGTCATGACCGTCACCATCGAACGCGCCGCCCCCCTCCTCTTCGACGCGGCCGGCAAAGCCGACTTCAGCTTCGAGGTCGATGCCTATCTGGAACCCACCTTCGGCACACCGGTCTCCGAATGGCGGCGCATTCCGACCGAACCCTATGTGAAAAGCTACGGCAAGACCGACGAAGACGGCGGAGAATGGGACGAGGACAGCGCCTTGTTCGTCGCCATGCTGGACGACGCGCCCGTCGGGCGGCTTTCGGTCACCCGCAACTGGAACGGCTATGGCTTGCTCGACCATTTCGGTGTCGACCGCCAGCATCGCGCCGGCGGTATCGGCAACCGCCTGTTCGAGCAGGCCAAAAGCTGGGCGCGGGAGCAAGGCCTGCCCGGGCTTTCACTGGAAACCCAGAACAACAACCTCACCGCCTGCCGCTTCTATGAACGGCAGGGTTTCCAGCTCGGCGGCATCGATCGCTTCTTCTATCGCGGACTTCATCCCGGCACCCGCGAGATCGCGCTGTTCTGGTACCTGCCGTTCGCGCCACAAATCTGAGCTGGCGGGACACCATGTCTGCTTGACGCCCACGCCGCGGCCTGCCACTCCAAGCCCATGGAAACCATACAGTCGAAATCGGCCCAGGGACGTGTCGCCGACGCGCCCAGCGGGCACTGGGTCTATCGCGTGCTGCCGCGCTGGGTATGGCCCTACGCTCAGCTCGCGCGCTGGGACCGGCCGATCGGCTGGCAATTGCTCCTGTGGCCATGCTTGTGGTCGGCCGCCCTTGCAGCCAGTGCCTATGCCCGGCCGGAAGACAGCCTGCTTTCGCTCCTGCCACTGCCCTCGACGCTGATCCTGTTCCTGCTCGGTGCGATCGCCATGCGCGGCGCCGGCTGCACCTACAACGATCTCGTCGACCACGACATCGACAATCAGGTGGAGCGTACCCGCTCACGCCCGCTGCCATCCGGCAAGGTCAGCCGCAGGCAGGCCTGGACCTTCCTCATCCTGCAAGCTCTCGTCGGGCTGGTGGTGCTCGTCCAGTTCAACGGCTTCGCCATCCTGCTCGGCATCTGCTCGCTCGCGGTCGTGGCGATCTATCCATTCATGAAGCGCTTCACCAACTGGCCGCAGTTCGGGCTCGGCCTCGCTTTCTCGTGGGGCGCGCTGATGGGCTGGGCAAGCGAGTTCGCCGATCTCGATGCACCGGCCTTCCTGCTTTATATCGGCTCGATCCTCTGGGTGATCGGTTACGACACCATCTATGCCCACCAGGACAAGGAAGACGACGCCATCGTCGGCGTGCGCTCCACCGCCCGCCTTTTCGGCGAACACACCAAGTCCTGGCTAGCCGGTCTCTATGCCGGCGCGCTGATGTGCTTCGCCGTTGCCTTTGCCTCGGCGCAGGCGCCAGTCGTGGCGCTGGCGGGCTTGATCGCCGCCGGCGCGCACATGGCCAGGCAGATCGTGACGCTGGACATCGACAATCCGGAGCAGTGCCTCAAGCTGTTCAGATCGAACAACCAGGTCGGCTGGCTGATCTTCATCGGCCTGATCGGCGGAGCTGTCTGGGTGGCGGTGAAGCCGCTGCTCTAGGCCACTTCTTTCTACTCTCGCGCGATAATCTCCTCGCCGCCGATGACCAGCCTGAGGCCGAGGTCGCCGGTGCGGCGGCGGGCCAGGAAGCGTGGGCGGCGGGTTGTGGAGATGCGACCCTTGCGGCGTGCGCGCGGCGGCTGCGTCTTGATCGCGGCACCAAGCGACTCTTCCAGCGTACGGGCGACGCCATCCGCCTCGACCAGCAGCATCGGCAGGCCGAACGCTTCCGCCCAGGCACGCCAGTCGGCAGCGATGTCGTCGAGGTCGTCGGCAACCAGCAACGGCACCGACAACATCGGATCCGTGTGCAGCAGTTCCAGCGTCACCGTGACATTGCCGTCCTCGTCCTCCATGGCGCGTGCGGCAACGCCGCTGAACGCCTTGGCCGGGAGGGCGATAACGACGGGCATGCCGCTCATCTGCAGCTTGCGGCGCATGATGGCGCCGCGCCGATCGATGGTGAGGGTGATGTCGCCAGAATCGTCGCGGGCGGCGTAGCTCACCACCTGCGGCAGGCGAAACGGGTCGAGGCGCATGTTGCGCCCAGCCCAGACTGGCTTCAGTCCGGTGTTCATGGATGCCTTCCTGTCTCTCCTGAGAGCCGGGTATCCCGGTCTTCTCCGTGCGGGTTTTCCCGCCTCGTTATGGGGAGAGACTAGCGGCGGCTCCTTACCGGCCCGCTTAAAAAAGTCGGTTAAATTTTGCTGATCTTCCAGATGGTTATCGGAATCCCACCAGCCAGGACTTTCGAAACGATCAGATAACCTTACCGGGATTCATGATTCCGGCGGGATCGAAAGCAGTCTTCACCCGGCGCATCAGGTCGATGGCCATCGGCGGCGCCGTGGCGATCAGTTCGTCGCGCTTCAACTGGCCGATGCCGTGCTCAGCCGAAATGGAGCCGTTCAGCGAACGCACGACATCGTGCACGGCCTTGTTCATGGGGCGGTAGAGATCGAGGAAGGTCTTGTCGTCGCCGTCGACAGGCCGGGAGATGTTGTAGTGCAGGTTGCCGTCGCCCATATGGCCGAAGCAGACGACACGGGCGCCGGCACTGACCGAGGCCACAGCCTTGGCGGCGCTTTCGATGAAGGTAGGAACCGCGGCGATCGGCACGGAAATGTCGTGCTTGATCGAAGCGCCTTCGGCCTTCTGCGTTTCCGGCAGCGTTTCACGGAAGTTCCAGAAGGCATCGGCCTGGCCAAGGCTAGCGGCAATCACCGCGTCATCCGCAAGGCCTTTTTCCAGCCCCTCCGACAGGATGTCCTCGATCAGCGCCCTGGCGTCCTCGGCAGAGCGGCCGGAGGAAACCTGCATCAGCACATACCAGGGCCAGTCATCGGCTAACGGGCGGATCACACCGGCGCCGTGGCGCAGCGTGAAATCGTAAGGTGTCCTGGCGATCAGCTCGAAGGCAGTCAGCGCCGGGCCGGCGCGATCTTCCGCCAGATTGAAAAGATCGAGAGCTGCTTGCGGCGACGACAGGCCGACAAAAGCGACTTCGCGCCCCTTCGGCTTCGGAAACAGCTTCATGACGGCGGCGGTGATGACACCCAGCGTGCCTTCGGCACCAACGAACAGGTTCTTCAGATCGTAACCGGTATTGTCCTTCTTCAATTTGCGCAGATCGTCGAAGACCTCGCCGGTCGGCAGCACGACCTCGACGCCGAGGCAAAGCTCTCGCGTGTTGCCGTAGGCGAGAACGCCCGTGCCGCCGGCATTCGAAGAAAGGTTGCCGCCGATCTGACACGAACCCTGGGCGGCCAGCGACAGCGGAAACAGCCGGTCTGCGGCATCGACCGCTTCCTGCAGTGTCTGCAGGATGACGCCGGCTTCGACAGTTGCCGTGTTCGACTGCACGTCGATCTCACGAATGCGGTTCAGCCTCGACAGCGAAAGCACGATCTGATGCCCGGAAGCATCCGGCACCTGCGCACCGACCAAGCCGGTATTGCCGCTCTGCGGCACGATCGGAGTGCGCGTTTCGGTGGCAAGCCGCAGGATGCGGCTGACTTCCTCGACGCTGCCGGGCCGCAGCACCAGTGGGGTGTGGCCATGCCACAGCCCACGCCGCTCGATCAGGTAAGGAGCGATGTCGGCCTGATCGCGCAACGCATATCTGTCGCCAACGATATCGGCAAAGCGCTGGAGAAGGTCAGGCGAAAGATCGGTGTCGGTCATGGCCAAGGACTAGGTCTCCACGAGAGGTTTGTCACGCGGTGCTGCGGCGCGCGCGAGCCGATCGTTGATCGCCTCGCCGAGCCCATCCTGAGGCACCGGTTCGACGGCAATGACCGCAGCGCCCGAGCGGTCGAGTGCCTGCATGAAAGAGAACAGATTGGCGGCAGCCTCGGTGAGATCGCCACGCTCCGACAGGTTTTTCACGGCAACGGCATCTTGCCAGCCTGCGGTGCGTTTCGGGCCAAAGGCAAGCAGCGCCTCACCTTTCACTATCCTGTCGACGCTGAGCCGCATTGCCGCGCCCGGCGCATAGTGCGAGGCCAGCATGCCCGGAGCCTGGATGCCCACGGCACCGCGCAGGAGCAGAACACCAGCGACGGCCTCGATGTCGGTCGCAGCGATACCGCCGGGACGCAGGAGGCGCAGGCCTCCCTGCTCCACCTTGACGATGGTCGATTCCAACCCGACGGGCGTTGCGCCGCCGTCGACGACAAGCTTTATGCGGGCACCCAGGTCATCCGCCACCGCACGCGCGGTCGTGGCGCTGATCCTGCCCGACGAATTGGCCGACGGTGCTGCCAAGGGGCGACCGAGGCGACGAATCAGTTCGCCCCCGAACCCCTTGGGCATACGCAGCGCGATCGTATCCAGACCGGCGCTCACCAGCGGGTGGATGCCGGCTTCCTGGCGCAACGGCAACACGAGGGTCAGCGGCCCCGGCCAGAAGGCTTCGGCCAGCCTGCGCGACAGCGGGTCGAAAATCGCGATACGCTCGGCCATCGCCATATCGGCGACATGGGCAATGAGCGGGTTGAAACGCGGCCGGCCTTTGGCTTCAAAGATGCGTGCAACTGCCTGGCCGTTGGTGGCGTCGCCGGCGAGGCCATAGACGGTCTCGGTCGGAATGGCGACGACCTCGCCGGCTTCAAGCAAAGCCAGCGCCGGTTCCAACGCTTCGGATGCAGGTATGATCTCGGCCACGGTCACAATCTCTTTCGAAGCGGCTGCGTAATACGCTGCGCAGCCGCGGGCAAGCCTCAAGCGCGATCGCTAAAATGCCCGTGACCGCCGTAAGCCGGCATCAAGACGATTGCCCTAAAGTGCTGAATGGGAAAATCGGGCAAGGGATATTTTCATGCGTGGCATGGTGATGGCATTTTTCGGCCTGTGCATGGCAGGCACCGCACAGGCATCGTCACTGGTCTATTTCAGCGATACCGAACCGGCGTCGACACCTTCGGTGGTCGCGCCCGCAGCAGCCGGACACGACGTGGATCCAAGTGTGCAATCGGCTGTCGGTCAGATATGGGGTGCTTCAGTCGTTCTGGCGGGTGAAGCCGAGATGCCGGTGACCCAAGAAAAAGTTTCGGCCATTCCGGATCGAAGCGGGCCGGCACGTGCGACGATGGTGATCCGCGATGGTGTGGTGGGCGCTGCATTGCCGCGTCACATGGCCAAGCCGGCGGCGGCAAACGGCAAACAACCGGCAACGGAAGTGTCCGCAAAAGCCGGAAAGGACGGGCCGGCGGAAGAATCGATACCCGACGCGGCGCGCTAAAAACCAGCCGTCCGGGGGCAGGACGGCAGCAACCGCCCTGCCCGCGCGGCAAACCGGCTCAGGCCGCTGCCTTGGCTTCGTCTTCCTCGCCGTCGTCCTCGTTGTCCGACTCTTCATCCTCGGCGGTCTCTTCGCCGTCCTCGGATTCATCTTCATCGTCGGACTCGTCTTCGGCTTCCTCGCCGTCGTCGTCCTGCTCGTCTTCGTCGTCCGAAAGCACGACCTCGTCGTCATCACGGGCTTCGAGTTCGTATTCGGGAGTTGCTTCGAGCAGCGCCTCGTCAGAGGCCAGGGTGTCTTCAATCATTTCGGGTTCGGCAACGAATGTCATGAAAGCCTCCGTGGGTTCGAGTGAACACCCGATTTGTCCCATGCAGACATCATCGCCATATGACTGTAAGCCGGCTCGGCCGGCTGTTTTATAAGCCTCTGAAATGCCTGATAGGAGTGCCTGCAGGCACTCCTATTTTCCGCTATCAGCCGGCGATCTTCGAGAAATCGGCGACACGATCCGTGGCGGTGCGAATGCGCGAAAGCAGCGCCAGACGGTTCGCCCGCACAGCGGCGTCTTCGTCATTGACCAGCACCTTGTCGAAGAAGGTATCGACCGGCTCGCGCAAGGTGCTCAGCGCCACCATGGCGCCGGAAAAGTCTTCCCTGCCAATGGCTTCGCCGGCCTGAGCTTCGGCCTGACCGATCGCACCGAACAGCTTTTTCTCCGCCTCTTCACGAAACAGCGCCGGGTCGACAGCGGCGGCAACCGCCGTGCCTTTCTTTTCCTCCGCGGCGAGGATGTTGGCGGCGCGCTTGGTGCCGGCGAGCAGGTTCTTGCCGTCCTCGGTCTCAAGCAGCTTGCCTAGCGCTTCGACGCGATTTGTAATCTCATACAGATCATCATTTTCCCGAAGGGCAAACACAGCATCAATAAGGTCGTATCGAGCGCCACTGTCTTTCAGCATTACCTTCAGTCGGTCGCCAGCAAATTCACGAAACTGTTCCGAGACAAAATTCTTCAAACTGTCCAGTTCGTCATCGTCCATCGCAATCTGATCAATCTTGCTGACGACATCTTCAACCGCGCCATCAAGCCGCTCCTCAGAGATTAATGTCCCTAAAAACCGTCGGATAGCATTTCTCAGAAATGCAGATTTTCCTGTAATTTCAACATGTTCAGCAGAGCGAAGTGCAGCTCTGAGCCAATTGTCGAGCGGAAGGCGGATCCGATTTTCTAGGATGATCCTGATCACGCCCAACGCAGCTCTTCTCAAGGCATAAGGATCTTTGGAGCCCGTTGGCTTTTCATCGATGGCCCAAAAGCCGACCAGTGTGTCGAGCTTGTCGGCCAGTGCCACCGAAACCGAAACCGGATCTGTCGGCACACGGTCAGACGGGCCCTGGGGTTTGTAGTGTTCCTCGATTGCCGCCGCAACGGAACTGTTCTCACCCTGCAGAAGGGCATATTTACGCCCCATCACGCCTTGCAGCTCCGGGAACTCGCCGACAACTTCAGTCTGCAGGTCGGCCTTGGCCAGAACCGCGGCGCGTTCAGCTAGTGTCGGATTTGCTCCTACAACGGGCGCGAGTTCACTCGCCAATTTTCGGATGCGCTCAACGCGCTCGCCCTGCGTGCCCAGCTTGGCATGGAAGGTGACATCGAGATGGTCGAGCCGTGCCATGCGCTGGTCGAGCGGCTTGCTGAGATCGAGGGAGAATTTTGCCGCCGAGCTCTCCAAAGCGCCGAGATCCGGCAGATCGCCCTGGTCGGTGTTCCAGAAATAGAGCGCGTCCGACAAGCGTGCGCGCACCACCTTGCCGTTGCCGTGCGCTATCTCGGCACCGCCGTCCTTCGCCTCGATGTTGGCGGTGAGGGTGAAGCGGTTGGAAAGGTTTTCCACCTCGCCCTGCGGTCGGGTGACGAAACACTTCTGATTGGCGCGAATGGTCAGGCGGATCACCTCAGGCGGGATCGCCAGGAAAGCCTGTTCGAACTCACCGATCAGCACGACTGGCCATTCGACCAAGCCCGAGACTTCCTCGAGCAACCCTTCGTCCTCGACCAGGTCCAGCCCATTGGCGAAGGCCAGGTTGCGGGCATCGGCCAGGATGATCTCCTTGCGGCGTTCGGCGTCGATGACGACCTTGGCTGCCTCAAGCTTCGCCGCATAATCGTCGAAGCGCTTGACCGTGATAGCGCCGGGCGCATGGAAGCGGTGACCGTAAGTGACGTTGCCGGAGCGGATGCCGTCGATTTCGAAATCGACAACCACCGGCTCTTCGGTTTCCGGGCCGAAGGTGCAGACGATGGATTGCAGCGGCCGCACCCAACGCAGCGCGCCAGGCTTTGCCGAGGCCGGACCCCAGCGCATCGACTTCGGCCAGGGGAAACCGCGGATGATTGCCGGCACCAGTTCGGCGATCACCTCTTCCGCGGCGCGGCCTGGCTTGGAGATGTGGGCAACGTAAAAATCGCCCTTTTTCGGATCGGCATGGACATGCGCGTCAGCGACAGAGGCCAGGCCTGCCTTGCGCAGGAACCCCTGGATCGCCTGTTCCGGCGCCTTGGTGGACGGGCCCTTGATCTCCTCGTGCACATCCTTGGAGCGTGCGGTGAGCCCGCGGATGTCGAGCGTCAGACGGCGCGGCGTCCAATATTCGCGCGCCGCCTCATAGGTGAGACCCGCCTCGACCAGACCGTCGGTCAGCATCTTCTTCAGGTCACCCGCAGCTTTTCGCTGCATGCGGGCGGGAATCTCTTCGCTGCGAAGTTCAAGAAGCAGATCGGGCATGGTCGGTCTCAAACGGGAAAGCTGGCGCGGCAATAGCAAGTCGCCCGCGCGCTGTCACCCTTCGCGCGAAACAACAGGCCGATGAAAATTTCGACGGCATGTCGGGAAGCGGCCCACTCACCCGTCCTAGGAGCACAACGACATCATCGAAACACAGCGCTGAAGCGGTCGACGCTCAGACGGGAAACTATTGGCTGAAAACCATGAGAACGGCATCGACATTGCTTCAGGTCATCGCGCTCAGCGCCTGCTTCGTCAATCAGGTCGAAGCGCCAGCCGAATTCCGGATGCCCGGCGTACGCCAAGCCTTGAAAACCATCGCCGGCCCGGATCGCCAGTCGCTTTTCGCAGCAATCGTCGACGCCGAGCTGGTCGACGAGATGTAAGGTCAGGCGGCCAGCCCACCAGCCTCGGTCAGCAGGAATGCCTCGCCGCAAGCCTTGGCCAGATTGCGCACGCGCAGGATGTAGCTCTGGCGTTCGGTGACCGAGATCACGCCGCGCGCGTCGAGCAGGTTGAAGACGTGGCTGGCCTTGATGCATTGATCATAAGCCGGGAACACCATCCTGTGCATGGCGACATTGGCGTTGGCGCCAGGCGCGCCGGCGTCCAGCAACGCCTTGCACTCGGCTTCCGCATCCTCGAAATGGCGCAGCAACATGGCCGTATTGGCATGCTCGAAATTGTGCCGCGAATATTCCTGCTCGGCCTGCAGGAAGACCTCGCCATAAGAAACGCGCTCCGGTCCTTCCATGCCGTTGAAGTTCAGGTCGTAGACGTTGTCGACGCCCTGCACATACATGGCAAGCCGCTCCAACCCGTAGGTCAGTTCGCCGGCGACCGGCGCGCATTCAATGCCGCAGACCTGCTGAAAATAGGTGAACTGCGACACTTCCATGCCGTCGCACCAGCACTCCCAGCCGAGCCCCCAGGCGCCCAGCGTCGGACTTTCCCAATCGTCCTCGACGAAGCGGATATCGTGCAGCAGCGGATCGATGCCGATCGCCTTCAGCGAGCCGAGATAGAGCTCCTGCAGGTTCGACGGATTCGGCTTCAGGATGACCTGATACTGGTAATAATGCTGCAGTCGGTTCGGGTTCTCGCCATAGCGGCCATCCTTCGGGCGACGCGACGGCTGCACATAGGCGGCATTCCAGCGGCGCGGTCCGAGCGCACGCAGTGTCGTGGCCGGATGGAAGGTACCTGCCCCCACTTCCATGTCGTATGGCTGCAGGATGACGCAGCCATGCGCAGCCCAATAGTTGTGCAACGTCAGGATCAGCCCCTGGAACGAGCGCTTGGGGTCCAGATTGGCGGGAAGTTCGGCGGTCACGGCGGCCTCGACAGGGAGCTGCAGGATGCGCCACTCCCTAGTGCCGAGGGGGGAAGGCGTCAAGGCGACGAGCCAACTACAAGACACTGGAAGTCAAAGAGACGATGCGATCGGAACAGTGCCACTCTTGGAAGGCCCGTACGAGGCCCTCCAATTCGCTGTGCCGAACCAACTCAGCCCTTCGGGGCTATCGGCTTGGGTTTCGGCGCTTCCTGGGCGGTCTTGTTCTCGAGCGGCGGCAGGCCCTTGAGCAGTTTCTGCTCGACAGAGGCCAGCACATCGGGCTCGGGCTTCAGGTCGCGCGCATGGCGCCACTGGAAGGTCGCTTCCAGTTTGCGGCCGACACGCCAGTAGACGTCGCCCAGATGGTCGTTCAGCACCGGATCTTCCGGCTTCAGCTGCACGGCGCGCTCCATTTCGCGCACGGCATCGTCGTAGCGGCCAAGCTTGTAGTACGCCCAGCCCAGGGAATCGACGATGTAGCCGTCGCTCGGCCGCAATTCCGCGGCCTTCTTGATCATGTTCAGCGCTTCCTTGAGGTTGGTGCCCATGTCCACCCAGGAATAACCCAGGTAGTTCAGCACCTGCGGCTGGTTCGGATAGAGCTCCAGCGCCTTACGGAAATTCGGCTCGGCCTTCGGCCACTCCTTGATCCGTTCATAGGCGATACCGCGCTGATAGAAGATGTTCCAGTCAGCCTTGGTCGGCGTTTTCAATACCGCGACCGCCTTGTCGAAGAGCTCCGCGGCCGATCGGAAATCCTGCTTGGAAGCGTAAACGCCGCCCAGAGCCAGATAACCGCGCATGTCTTCCGGATTGGCCTCGACGAGAACCTTCAGTTGCTTGATCGCTTCGTCATTGCGGCCGAGATCGGCCAGGTTCAGGCCGGTCTGCAGCTCCGAGACTTCCTTCAGCGGCGAGGAAGCGGGGATGCGGCGGTAGAAATCGATGGCGCGATCGCCGTCCTTCAGTTGCTCGGCCACAGCGGCCAATTGCACCAGAACCACGTCGCTGTCGGGCTTCAGTGCCAGCGCATATTCGAGATACAGACGCACGAAAGGTTCGCCGCCACCGCGGTTGAGCGCGGTGGCAAGGTTGAGCAGAATCTCGGATGAGCCTTCCGACGGATTCGCAACCAGCGGCTCCGGCTTCTCGCCCTTGCTGATCTTGTCGCGCAGCGAGACGATCTCGATCTTGCCCGGGCCGAACTCTTCCGCCTGTTTCAGCACCGAAAGCGCCTTGTCCTTGTCGCCCTTGCGGGCAAGGAAGGTTGCGTAGGCCTGCGCAGCACGCATCCAGGTTTCAGGTGCGGCTCCCCCGGCAGATGTGTTGCCGATCGCCTCGGCGTATGCGGCGTCAGCCTTATCGCTCTGCCCTGCCGCGTCGGCGATCAGCGCCCGATGATAGGCCTTGAACAGGTCGAACCATTCCGGCCCTTCCAGCTTGCCGACATAGTCCATGGCGTCGGTGCCCTGGCCGGCACCCTGCATGGCCCAGCCGGTCATGACGCCACAGATCAGCTTGTCGAGATCCGCGCCAAGCGAAAGCTTCAGCCAATACTGCGCCTTGGCGAAGTCCTTCTTCTTGAAGCTGTCGACCGCCAGCGCCAGACGTGAGAAGCGCTCGATGTCCGGCACTTCCTTCAGCTTGTCGGCATAGGGCAGCGATTCCTCGAAACGGCCCTGGGCGATCAGTGAGAGCATCAGGCTCTGCTGAAGCTGCGTATCCTCGGGCGCGAAGGCCAGCGCCTGCTTGTAATAATTGATGGCGTTGTCGAGATCGTTGTCGTTTTCGGCGACCCTGGCCGACAGATAGGCACCGGAAAAGGAGTTGATTTCGACAGGTGCCGATGCCTGCGCAGCGAACCCGAACTGCGTCTGGGCCGCAAGGCCAGCGAGAATGGCCAGGCTCGAAAGCCAGCGAGCACGTCTTTGCCGCATCGTATTCCTTTCTGGCGGGCGCCTCCCCTGCTCAAGCGGGGATCGCCAAGAATCCTTCTTTCCGGCAAAGCATGGCCTTTTTGGGGTCGCGCATCAATCCGGATCGCGGTCACAATGCGGACATCGCCTTAACAAAGCATGGCTGCCGGTGAGGTCGCTCGTACTGAGGAATGGCTGCCGCGCCGGCGATCGTTGCATGCGGTTACCGCGCTTACCATGAAATAAATCACGTGAGGCGCTGTTTGCAGCCTTCAGGGCCGTCAATTCGACCGTTAGCTCAATTCACGCGGCTGATGCAGAAATCGATGACGTCGATCAGCGCTGTCTTCTGAGGGGTTTCCTCAAGCGGCGCCAGCGCATCGCGGGCGATCTCGCCGAAATGGCGGGCGCGGCCAATCGTGTCGGAGATAGCGCCATGGCGTGTCATCAGACCGATCGCCTTTTCGAGACCGGCATCGTCAGCCACGTTCTCCTCGATGGCGCGCTTCCAGAAGGCTCGCTCGGTCGAGGTACCTCTCCGATAGGCAAGGATCACCGGCAGCGTCACCTTGCCTTCGCGGAAATCGTCTCCGACATTCTTGCCGAGGTCCTTCGAGGAGCCGCCATAGTCCAGCGCATCGTCGATAAGCTGGAAGGCAAGCCCGAGATTCATGCCATAGGAACGCAGCGCGGCACGATCGGTGCGCGAAGCTCCCGCGATCACCGGACCGACCTCGGCCGCGGCCGCGAACAGCGCGGCGGTCTTGGCCTTGATGACAGAGAAATGCTCGTCCTCGGTGGTGTCGAGATTCTTGGCGGCAGCAAGCTGCATGACCTCACCCTCCGCGATGATCGAAGCTGCCGAGGAGAGGATATCGAGCGCATCCAGCGAGCCGACATCGACCATCATGCGAAAAGCCTGGCCGAGCAGGAAGTCGCCGACCAGCACGCTTGCCTGGTTGCCCCAGATCATGCGCGCCGTCTTCTTGCCGCGCCGCATGCCGCTTTCGTCAACCACATCGTCGTGCAGAAGGGTGGCGGTGTGCATGAACTCGACGCTGGTCGCCAGCTTGACGTGACCATCGCCGGAATATCCGAACATCTGGGCCGCGGCGAGCGTGAGCATTGGTCTCAGCCGCTTGCCTCCCGACGAAATCAGGTGATTGGCAACCTCCGGGATCATCTGCACGTCGGAGCCGGCCTTAGAAAGGATCAGTTCGTTGACGCGGCCCATATCCGACGCCGTCAGATCAATCAGGTCCTTGATCGAAGCAGCTTCCCGCTTTCCGCCTTCAAGGTTGAGAACAACACCCACGCCAAAACTCCCGTCCGCCGCGCCACGCACGCTGCCTTGATTGGACTCTAGCGGCGCGAGCGCATACGGCAAGTGGCGAATTGGCGCGGATTGCGCAAGAGGGTGCTCGAGCAAACCGTTTACATCGTTGATCCAAGCTGCGATTTTGCCGCCATGATCGAGCTCATCCGCACTAACGATGCCGTTGTCATCTCCTTTGTCGAATCGCTGATGCGCGATGCCGGCATAGGCTTTCTCACCGCCGATCAGAACATGAGTTTGCTGGACGGTTCGATCGGCATCCTGCCTCGTCGCATACTGGTCGATGACGAGCAGATCGAGGAAGCCCGCCGCATCCTCACTGACGCCGGTATCGCCCACGAAATCCGCCGGACATGACAGCGGCTGAACCGGCGGCCGCACCCAGGCATACGATCGACGCCTTCCATCGCGGCCGCTTCTGGCTGGTGCAACCGGCCGATGGCGGACACCGCGCCGGCATGGACGCCATGATGCTGGCCGCCGCCGTACCGACAGGTTTTGCCGGGCTGCTTGCCGATTTCGGCGCCGGTGCCGGTGCTGCCGGGCTCGCCGTTGTTTCGCGTTGCGAGGGCGCAAAGGCGACCTTGGTCGAACGTTCGCCCGAAATGGCGGCCTTCGCGGAAGCATCCCTGGCACATCCAGCCAACCAGCATCTCAGCGACCGGGTGACAGTGCTGCGCGCCGACGTCACGCTGACCGGCAAAGAGAGAGGAGCTGCCGGGCTTCCCGACAACCGATTCGACTTCATCATCATGAATCCGCCCTTCAATGCCGGCGAGGACCGCGCGACGCCCAATGCGTTGCGGCGCGAGGCGCATGTCATGGCAGACGGACTGTTTGAAGACTGGGTGCGTAGCGCCGCCGCCGTGGTCAAGCCGCGTGGCGGCATCGCGATCATCGCGCGGCCAGAATCCCTGGCAGCGATCCTCGAGGCCTTGGCCGGCCGTTTCGGCAACGCGGATATCGTGCCGGTGCATCCGCGCGCCGATCAGCCGGCCATCCGTATCGTCGTCCGTGGCTTTCTCGGCGCGCGCGGCAAGCTGGCGTTAAGGCCGCCGCTCATCCTGCACGAGGCCACTGCCAAAGGTCTTTTGCCGCGGGCCGACGCCATCAGCAACGGAACCGCCACGCTTTTCGGAGATTGACCTTCATTCACCATTGCCGTCTTGCGGCGAATGCCTACATGCCACTAGAGCGCCGCGCGTCCTTTTGGACGCGCAAAGGACGCTCTAACACTTTGAATTTGCGTATGATCCTTTCCGAAAATCGGTTCCGATTTTCGGGGTCATGCGCTAGCTCAACCGGAGAACCACATCCCGTGCGTCGCCTTTTCAACCGCATCCTGCCGAGATCCTGGCGCTCCACCGATGTCGTCGTACCCGTTATCCGGCTGCATGGCACGATCATGGCCAGCGGCAGCCCGCTCAGGCAGAACCTTTCGCTGGCTTCCACGGTCGGCTTGATCGAAAAGGCCTTTTCCTTTCCTGGCCCCGCCGTTGCGATCTCGATCAACTCACCCGGCGGTTCCCCCGTGCAGTCGCGACTGATCCACAAGCGCATTCGTGACCTGGCCACGGAGAAAAACAAGAAGGTCTTTGTGTTCGTGGAGGACGTGGCTGCTTCCGGCGGCTACATGATCGCCGTCGCCGCTGACGAGATCATCGCCGATCCTTCCTCGATCGTCGGTTCGATCGGTGTCATTTCCGGCACATTCGGCTTCACCGACCTGATCAAGAAGATCGGCGTGGAGCGCCGTGTGCACACCGCCGGCAAAAACAAATCTTCGATGGATCCATTCCAGCCCGAAAAGAGGGAAGACGTCGAACGCCTGAAAATGCTGATGCTGGAACTGCACGAGACGTTCATCGATCTGGTCAAGGAACGGCGCGGCGCAAGGTTGAAGGATGACCCTGATCTGTTCACCGGCTTGTTCTGGACCGGCAAGAAGGGCTTGGAACTGGGTCTCGTCGACGGGCTCGGTGACATGCGCAGTACGCTCAGGGAGCGTTTCGGCCCGAAGACGCAACTCAAGCTCGTCACCCAGTCACGCGGGCTGTTCAGCCGTTTCGGCCTGTTCGGCTCATCCGGCGGCTTCACCGCTCCAGCTTTGGCCGCCGCCGGTGTCGATGCGCTTTTCGATGCGGCGGAAGAACGCGCTCTGTGGAGCCGTTTCGGTCTTTGAAAAGCCACGAGAACGGTCTACGATGATGACTTGCCCGACCCGAACGTCTGCCACCGAGGACCATTGAGGGAGGAGTTTCGATATGCCACAGATCATCTTCTTCATCGTCATCGGCGTCGTCGCTTATGTTGGATACCGCTCCTTCATCAAGGAGGCTGAACGCGTGACCGCCAAGGTGCGGCGCACCGAGCAGCAACGCGCCAACGGTACGATGGGGACGCTGGTGAAAGACCCCAAGACCGGCGAATACCGGCTGGCCAAGGATTGAGCTCCACGGCACTCGACCCCGAATCTGCCGACCATGCCGTGGACGCCCGCCTGGCGCCCGCGAAGGTCAATCTCGCCCTTCATGTCACCGGCTTGCGAGCCGACGGCTTTCACACGATCGAAAGTCTCGCTGTGTTCACCCGCTTTGGGGATCGTATCGAAGCACAAAGGGCGGATGAGGATCGTTTCATCGTCTCGGGCCGTTTTGCCGGGCTCGTGCCGACCGACGAAACCAACCTGATCCTCAAGGCACGCGACGCGTTGCGCCGCCACGCCGACCCGAAGAATGCACCAGCGGTAGCGATTTCGCTCGAAAAGAACCTGCCCGTAGCTTCCGGTATCGGCGGCGGATCAAGCGATGCTGCGGCGGCATTGCGCGCTCTTGCCTCGATCTGGAAGCTCGACATCGATGAGATGGAATTGGCGCAGATCGGCTTCTCACTCGGCGCCGATCTGCCAATGTGCCTCAAGGCACAACCGCTCCTTGCCCATGGTGCGGGCGAGACGATTTCGACCGTAGCCAAATTCCCGGCGCTCGGACTGGTCATGGTCAATCCAGGCGTTACGGTCGCTACCGCCGATGTGTTCCGATCGCTTGCCCGCCGCGAGAACGAGGTTCTGCCACCGCTGCCGGACGTCATCGACTTCCACAGCCTGCTGGGTTGGCTTGAGGCGACACGCAACGACCTCGAGCCCGCTGCCGAGACGATTTCGCCGCTGATCGGCAAAGCCCGGGCCGCGCTGCTGCGCGCAGATGCGGCCTTCGCCCGCATGTCGGGTTCGGGCGCCACCTGTTTCGGCCTGTTCGAGACAGGCAACGTCGCCAAGCGCGCAGCGGCCAGCATCCGCGCGCGGCATCCGGACTGGTTCGTCGCCGCAACGCGGTCGATGGCATCGGAGGTTCACGAAGTTGAATACGCCTGAGACGAGCCGCTCCTTCATTCCCATCCGCATCGCGGTGCTGACCGTATCGGACACACGCAAGCTGGCGGACGACAAGTCCGGCCAGACACTGGCCGACCGCATCGAGGCAGCGGGGCATGTCCTGGCCGCCCGTGACATCGTCACCGACGACAAGGACAAGATCCGCGACAAGGTCCTCGCCTGGTCGAAGGACGAAGATGTCGACGTCGTCATCACCACGGGCGGCACCGGCTTCACCGGACGCGACGTTACACCGGAAGCGCTGGAGCCGATTTTCGAGAAACGCATGGACGGCTTCTCGGAGGTGTTCCACCGTATCTCCTACGACAAAATCGGCACATCCACGATCCAGAGCCGCGCTACCGGCGGTGTCGTCAACGCCACCTTCGTCTTCGTGCTGCCGGGCTCGCCCGGCGCATGCAAGGATGCCTGGGACGGCATCCTGAAAGCCCAACTCGACTATCGGCACATGCCCTGCAATTTCGTGGAGATCATGCCCAGGCTGGATGAGCATCTGCGGCGGAGCGGTAAATAGGCCTCGGCGGCCGTTGCAGATTCGTACCTTCGTTTCACAGTCACTTGTGACGTTTGGCCTCTGGATCGACATTCCTAAACAGGGATCAAACGACTATTCTGCCTGCTTCTCCACGTGGATGGGAGGCAGCGATGATCACGCATGAAGGTGGCTGCCATTGCGGCAATGTCCGACTGACGTTCACGACCACCACAGCGCCGGATGAAACCGAACTCCGGGCCTGTCAGTGTTCGTTCTGCCGCAAGCACAATTCGCTCGCGGCCTCCGATCCCAACGGCTTGCTGACCATCTCCGTTGGGAATGAGACCCTGCTCTCACGCTATGCTTTCGGGATGAGGACAGCCGAATATCTGGTCTGCCGCGATTGCGGCGTCTATGTCGCGGCCGTCACCACCGATAGCGCCGAGCAGCGGGCGATCATCATCGTCAACGCGCTGGACGAGCGCAAGCAGTTCACGCGAGAGCCGCTACCCACAGTCTATGATGCCGAAACCCGCGACGAGCGCATAGCCAGGCGCCAGAGCCGTTGGATGCCGGTAAACTGGGCCGACATACTCTAATCTCTTGGGACGTTATGGTCGCCGAAAGGCGGTAGGGCCGCCATAGAGATAGCCGATGCGGGCAATCGCATCCTTCAATCCCTCTCGCGCCACCGTCATGGTGTGACCATTGGCATGGATCATCGTTTCGGGATCGGTCATGATCGCGACATGACCTTTCCAGAATACGAGGTCACCGCGCTTCAAGCCGGAATGGTCCGGGCCGATCTCGAGAAGCTCACCCAACGACGAAACCTGCATGTCGGTGTCGCGAAGCGCGTCGCGCCCGGCCATGCGCATCGAAAGCTGCACGAGGCCGGAACAGTCGATGCCGAATCCGGAAGCACCGCCCCACAGATAAGGCGTGCCCAGGAAAGTCTCGGCGACCGAGACATAATCCGGCGCATGCTCGCCAACCGGTCGCAGATGGCCAGCGATAACAGCCTCGCCCGAGGTCAGCACGGCATAGTGTGTGCCGCGGGTCTCAGCGGCGCTCGTGACCGTTACGGTCGAGCCCATCGACAACTGCCCGCTGCGTGGAAAGCGCAGGTCCGGCCCCGGATAAACAAAGGTGCGCGGCACCGAGACGATATGGGTGGGCGGCGTGGCTCGTGCGCCCAGCTCCCCAGCCAGAACATAGCCGACATAGCCATCGCGCTCGCCCTGTATCCAGGCCCAGCCATCAACCTCGTCGAACACCAGAACATCGTCGCCGGACAGGAATTGCGTATCGATTCCGGAATCGGCGCGCGGCGCGCGGCGCAGATCGACGACCGACGCCGCGATCCGCGCCGGCCTGCCGGTAACGAAGCGCTCGGCGGTCACTTCACCTTTCAGGCGGATATCGGCAAGGTCGGTGCGGAAAGCATGCAAGCGGGCATCGTGGGCAGTCAAAGCGGCAACTCGGCTCTTTGGAAATCAGAGTGGCAAATCATGGGCTTTGGCGATGATATCATCGCCAAGCCGCTCGACATAGAGCGCACCTTCCACGGTGCGTTTGACCAGGACGTTGCGCTTGTCGAGTGCGTCGCGGTGACGCGAGACAAGCTTGAGTGCCCCCATCGTGTCCAACGCACGCGTGATGACCGGCTTGGTGACGTCAAGCCGGGTGGCCAGGCCGCGTACCGTGTGCGGCGGCGGGTCGAGATACACGGTGAGCAGGATCGCCAGTTGTCGCGCCGTGAGATCGGGGGCATCGCCGCGCACCTGCGAGAGCATGACTTGCTGCCACAGTCGCAGGGCCTGGCTGGGACGCAGAGCGATCGACATCCGTCCAACATGACGGAAAATCGTTTCGCGTCCGTTTCAGCCGCCTCCTCAGCCAAAGCGACCGATGATTACTTGTTCCAAGGCGCGAATGGCCTGCGCCTCGCCGCCGGCCGGACCATATGGACGCTCGGCTGGATTCCAGGCGAAGATGTCGAAATGCGCCCAGCCCGTGGTCTTCTCGACAAAGCGTTTGAGAAACAGAGCCGCCGTGATCGAGCCGGCGAAACTATCGGCGGTGACATTGTTCATATCGGCGATCTTGGACGACAGCTTGGCATCGTACGGCTTCCAAAGCGGCATGCGCCATAGCGGATCCTCCACCGCAACCGCAGCGGCTGAAAGCTCTGCCGCGAGCGTTTCGTCATCAGTATAGAAAGGCGGCAGGTCCGGCCCCAGCGCAACGCGCGCAGCACCCGTCAGCGTCGCCATGTCCACCAGCAGCTGCGGCTGCTCATCGTCCGCCAGCGCCAGCGCATCGGCCAGCACCAGGCGGCCTTCGGCGTCGGTGTTGCCGATCTCGACAGTGATGCCCTTGCGGCTGGTCAACACGTCACCCGGACGGAAGGCGTTGGCCGAGATGGAGTTCTCGACCGCCGGGATCAGAACACGCAACCTGACCTTCAGGTTGGCGGCCATGATCATCGAGGCGAGACCCAACACATTGGCGGCGCCCCCCATGTCCTTCTTCATCAGAAGCATCGAGGCCGACGGCTTGATGTCGAGTCCGCCGGTGTCGAAGCACACGCCCTTGCCGACCAGCGTCACTTTCGGGGCGCCTTTCGGCCCCCAGGTAAGGTCGATGAGGCGCGGCGCCTCCGCCGAGGCGCGACCCACGGCATGGATCATCGGGAAATTCTTCTTGATGAGGTCGTCGCCCTTGGTGACCGAAATATCTGCCTTATGCCGCTTTGCCAGCACGCGGACGGCCTTTTCCAGTGCCTCCGGCCCCATATCACTGGTCGGCGTGTTGACGAGATCGCGAACCAGAAAGACGCCTTCGGCGACGCGGCCGATGCGATCCGCGTCCGCGCCGGCCGGCAACGCGAAACGCAACGCCTTGCCTGGCTTCTTGCCGTAACGCGTGAAGACATAGCCTCCAAGCACCAGGCCCAGGGCGGAAAGTTCCGGATTCGCGGGCGTTTGCGCGAAGTGCCAATCGCCAGCCGGCAGCGCCTTTGCCAGCGAGCCGGTCTGCAGGGCGCCCTCGCCTGAGCCGAACAGCGCGCCACCGATTTCGCCATCCTTTCCGGGCAGCACGAGGGTGCGCCCCGCTTCACCCGAGAACCCGTTGGCCCTGGCCCAGGCGAACGCCTCGGGCGGTAGTTGGGCAGCGTCCAGCCCTTCCTTGCGCACGAGGTGCACAGGCAGCGCCTTGCGGGATTTCTTTGCGACGAGTTCGACCGGCATTTGCTAGCTCCGAAGGCGCCTCGACTCGGCGCTCTTAACCATCCGTTAGGGTTAACAGAATATTTCTCGGCTAGGGAAGACGGCCGGCGCACGGCCCCCGGAAGAATGGAGCCCGCCCCATGCCCATCACCCTCCCCGCCCGCAAGACAGGCAAGCGGTCGATGACAGCCGCGTTGCTGGTCATGCTCGCGGCGAGCGTCGCCGGCTGCGGCACCACCGACCGCATGTCGACCGGCTCGATCGGGCGAGGCACCGGCAAGCCGTTGGAACTGATGTCCTCCGGCGAACTGCGCGATGCGACCGGGCGGCTCGGCCAATCCTACGCGCGCAATCCCAATGACAAGAACATCGCGCTGAAATATGCCATTGTGCTGCAAATGAATGGCGATGCCGACCAGTCGCTGGCGGTGATGCGCAAACTGGCCATCGCCTATCCGAAGGACCGCGACGTGCTCGCCGCCTATGGCAAGGCGCTCGCCGCCAACGGCCAGCTCGAGCCGGCGCTCGATGCCGTGCGGCGCGCGCAGACGCCGGAATATCCGGACTGGAAACTGGTCTCCGCCGAGGGTGCTATCCTCGACCAGCTCGGTCAACGCGACGAAGCCCGACAACTCTACCGCAAGGCACAGGACCTGAAACCGAACGAGCCGACGATCCTGTCCAATCTCGGTATGTCCTATCTGCTCGAAGGCGACCTGCGCACGGCGGAAACCTATCTGCGTTCGGCCACCTCACAGCCAAATGCCGACAGCCGCGTAAGACAGAACCTGGCACTGGCGGTGGGCCTGCAAGGCCGTTTCGACGAGGCGGAAAAGATCGCCTCGCAGGAATTGTCACCCGAACAGGCACAAGCCAACGTCGCCTATCTGCGCCAGATGCTCTCCCAGCAGAATGCCTGGAGCCAATTGAAGGCACAGGACAAGGGCAAGAAGCAGACCGCGACCGCAGTCAACTGACCGCGTCGCGAGCCCGGACTCGTTTCGAGAAATCGCTTCCCGAACGCGGCTACTGCCGTTCGGTCGACTGCTGCTTGTCGCCGAAGATACCACGCTCGCTGACGGTAATGCCGGCTGGGCCGAGGATGATGGCGAAAAGTACCGGCAGGAAGAAGAGGATCATCGGAACGGTCAGCTTCGGCGGCAGGGCAGCCGCCCTCTTCTCCGCCTCATTCATACGCATGTCGCGGCTTTCCGAGGCCAGCACGCGCAGCGCCTGGGCGACAGGCGTGCCGTAGCGCTCGGCCTGGATAAGAGCCTGGGAAACCGATTTCACCGAATCGAGCCCGGTACGGCCGGCGAGGTTCTCGTATGCCTGGCGACGTTCCTGCAGATAGGAGAGCTCAGCGTTGGTGAGCACGAACTCCTCGGCCAGTTCCGCTGATTGCGAACCGATCTCGTCCGAAACCTTGTGCATCGCTGCTTCGACAGACATGCCGGATTCCACGCAGATCAGCATCAGGTCGAGCGCGTCGGGCCAGGCTTTCTGAATGGATTGCTTGCGCTTGGTGGCGCGATTGGAAACATAAAGGACCGGAATATAGAACCCGACATAGGCACCAACGACGCAAACGAACAACTTCACGACGAAAGGCTGCTCTCCGAGGCTACCGAGCACGAAAACGTAGAAGCCTGCTAGCACCAAACCGGCGAAGGGCAGGACAAGACGGAAGAACAGAAACTTGGTCAGTGGGTTCTGCCCACGGAAGCCCGCCATCTTGAGTTTCTGCAGCGTGCTCTCGTCGGCCAATGCACGCTTCAGGTCCAATCGCTCGACGATGTTGCGCATGCCGATCGACTGTTCTTCACGCAGTCCCTTTCGGCGTCGATCAGCTTCCGCAGCCAGCCGGGCGCGCTGCTTGGCGCGCAGTTCCTCGCGCTCCAACGCCACCGATTTCATTCGCGCCTTGAGAGGGTCGCGGGCGAAGGCCGGCAGAAGCGTGAATACGGTGGCAAAGACGGCGATCGCCACAAGGATGGCGATCAGGAATGCCGGATCTGTAAGTGTCTTTATGGTTTGTCCGGTCATCGTCTTACACCTCGATGTTCATCATCCGCCGCATCACAAGGATGCCAAACGACATCCAGACAGCGGAGACGCCCAGCACCAAATGACCCGTGCTGGTCGTGAACAGTGGCATCAGATAGTTCGGGCTGGTGAGATAGACGAGGAAGGCGACGATGAAAGGCAATGCGCCGATGATTGCTGCAGAAGCCTTGGCCTCCATCGACAATGCCTGGACCTTGGCTTTCATCTTCTTGCGATCACGCAAAACCCGCGACAGGTTGCCGAGTGCTTCGGAGAGGTTGCCGCCAGCCTGCGCCTGAATCTGAATGACAATTCCGAAGAAACCCGCTTCCGCGCAAGGCATGGTCTCGGGCATACGCGAGGCAGCATCCGGGATCGACAGGCCCATCTGCTGCGCGTCTACGATGCGACGGAACTCGCTCTTCACAGGTTCGGCCGCTTCATTGGCGATCAGGCGAATGCCGTCGTTGAGCGGCAGGCCGGATTTTACGGCGCGCACGATGACATCCAGCGCATTGGGAAATTCGTTGAGGAAGGCTTTGACACGGCGTGCGCGACGAAACGAGATAAACCAGCGCGGCAGGCCAAGGCCACCGACCAGCACCGCGGCAGGCACCGCAAAGAGCGGTGCGCCGGCGACAAAAACCAACAGGCCAAGCACGACACCACAGATCGCCGAATACACATAGAAGCGTTCCATCGTCATGGTGAGCCCCGCCTGGCGGATCTGTATCCGCAGAGGGGGACTCTTGATCGTACGCGTGGTTGTCTTCTGCTTCTCGTCGAGATCCTTCAGCGTGTCCTGCAGGGATTTGCGGCGCCTGGCAGCCTCGTTCATCTTATCGCGGGCAGCTTTTACGACCGCGCGGTCGCTCTCCGCCGCCTTGATGACCTCCAGGCGCTTGCCAACCTGTTTCTCGGCACTCATGCGGTTGAACATCAAGGCATAGGCGATCGCGCCGGCACTTGTGCCAGCCAGAAGGATGAAGATCAGAACGGTGCTGTCGATACCGAACATCGGCAAGTTTCCTCGCGCTTCTGGGATCCTTACTCGGCCCGCTTCTCCATTGCCTCGAGCGCGGCCGCCAGGCGCTGTTCCTCACCGTAATAGCGCGCCCGATCCCAGAAATGCGGGCGGCCGATACCGGTCGACACATGCTCGCCGATGAGCCTGCCGTTCATGTCTTCGCCCTTGATGTTGTAGAGGACGAGATCCTGCGTGATGATCACGTCTCCCTCCATGCCGATCACTTCGGTGATGTGGGTGATGCGACGCGAACCGTCGCGCAAGCGTGCCGCCTGGATGATGACATCCACAGAACCAACGATGATTTCGCGCACCGTCTTCTGCGGCAACGTGTAGCCGCCCATCGCAACCATGGATTCCATGCGGTTCAGACATTCGCGAGGGCTGTTGGAGTGGATCGTGCCCATCGATCCGTCGTGGCCGGTATTCATGGCCTGCAGCAGGTCAAAGACTTCCGGCCCGCGCACCTCGCCCACGATGATGCGGTCTGGCCGCATGCGCAGGCAGTTCCTGACCAGATCGCGCATGGTCACTTCGCCCTCCCCTTCGAGGTTGGGCGGGCGGGACTCCAGCCGCACCACATGCGGTTGCTGGAGCTGGAGCTCGGCAGAATCCTCGCAGGTGATGACCCGCTCTTCGCGGTCGACATAGTTGGTCAGGCAGTTGAGCAGCGTCGTCTTGCCTGAACCGGTCGAACCGGAAATGACGACATTGCACCGAACGCGGCCGATGATCTTGAGGACCTCCGCACCCTCCGGCGAAATCGCGCCGAAACGGACGAGCTGGTCGAGGGTGAGTTTGTCTTTCTTGAATTTGCGGATCGTCAGCGCGGTGCCGTCGATCGCGAGCGGCGGCGCGATGACGTTGACGCGCGAGCCGTCCGGCAGGCGGGCGTCGCAGATCGGCGAGGATTCATCGACACGGCGACCGACCTGAGAGACGATGCGCTGACAGATGTTCAGGAGCTGCTGGTTGTCGCGAAAACGGATGCCGGTCGTCTCCACCCGTCCGTTGACTTCGATGTAGACGTTGCGGGAACCGTTCACCATGATATCGGCGATGTCGTCACGCGCCAGCAGCGGCTCGAGTGGACCGTAGCCCAGGACGTCGTTGCAGATATCCTCGAGCAGATCCTCCTGCTCGGCAATCGACATCGCGAAATTCTTGATTGCGATAATGTCGTTGACGATATCGCGGATTTCCTCGCGCGCGCTTTCGGGGTCGAGCTTGGCCAGTTGCGACAAATCGATCGTATCGATAAGTGCCGAGAAAACCTGGCTTTTGGTGTCGTAATAGCTCTCGCTGCGCTCACGCGGTGCCCGTTTGGCTTCCGCCGCGATGGATGGGGCCTCTATCGTTCGGCGTGCAGGAGCGGCTGCCGATATCGGTGTCTGCTGCGGCGCGATCGGCGCGGATGGACGGGGCGCTACCGCAACCTCCGCGGGTGCGGGCGCGAGCTGCCGGAATTCCGGCGTGGCCCGGCTGCCGTCGTCACTGCCTCTCTTACCAAACATGATCCGCTACCCATTCCGCCCCAAGGCGGTTACTTCTTGTTACGTCTGAGCTTGCCAAGAATGCTGCCGAGGCTCGCTTTTTTCTTCGTCTTGAGTTCGCTGCGGCCCGTCAGCACGTGAGCGATCTCCTTGATCGTGGCGACGACCGGATTCTTGGCATCCATTTCGCCCAGCATACGGCCGTTGTTGGCAGCATTGCCGAACAACAACGGCTCGAAAGGAATGACCGCCATCGGTGTGATGCCGAGCGGCTCGGCGAAGTCGTTGGCCGAGATTTCGGGGCGCTTGGGAACACCAGCCTGATTGAGGATCAGCTTTGGGGCCGGGTCGTTCGGCCTCAGCCGTTTCAGCATGTCCACCATATTCTTGGCGTTGCGCAGGTTGGCCAGCTCCGGCGTCGCGGTGATGACGATCTCATCGGCCTTGATCAGCGTGTTCTTGCTCCAGCCACTCCAGATATGGGGCACATCCAGGACCAGAAGCGGCGCGGTGCGCTGCGCGGTGTCGATGATCTGGCTGAAAGCTTCGGGCTCGAAATCGTAGACGCGGTCCAGGGTCGAAGGCGCCGCCAGGAGGGAGAGGTGTTCGGCGCATTGCGCAAGCAGACGATCGAGATAGACCTCATCGATACGCTCGGGCGAAAACACCGCTTCGGCGATGCCTTGAGCGGGATCCTGATCGAAGTTGATGTTTGCCGTACCGAAGGCAAGATCCAGATCGGCCACGACGACTTCCGATTTGAACAGCGACGACACGGCCCAGGCCACATTGTGGGCGATCGTGGAAGAGCCGACGCCGCCTTTGGCGCCGACAAAGGCGACGGAACGGCCGATCGGCTCCGCTTCCGGATCAATGAAGATCGAGGCGATGACGGCAACGACATCGGCCATCGAGACAGGAGCGACGACATATTCCGAAATGCCGGAACGGATCAGTTCCCGATAGAGGCCGACATCGTTGTAGTGGCCGATCACGACCACCTTCGACGATGGATCGCAGTATTCCGCGAGCTGGCCGAGTTGCTCGAGCATTTCCTTGGGCTCGGCACGCGTTTCCAGAATGATCAGATTGGGGGTTGGCGCCGAATGATAGAAGTCGATCGCCGTCGAAATGCCGCCCATATGGACTTTCAGATGGGCCTTTGCCATGCGCCGGTCCTGGCCCGCGCGTTCGATCGGATTGGCCACCCCGTCCGTCTCGCAGAAAGCCTGCACGGAGATCCGCGGAACAGGCCGCAACGACTGCATGGCGGAGATGTCCTGATACGAGACGTCACCGTCTTCCGCCAATGGATCGTAGGCGAGATTGGTCATGTTCTTTGCCCTCCGCGATCCTCGACCATCAGTAGTTGACTTCGGTGCGCGGCGCCGGCGTGTAGAACGGCGCCTTGCGATATCCGTCGATAACCACTCCGCGCCGCGTCGCATCGACCGGTGTCTGCTGCCGCGGTCCGAGGAGATCGGTCGGATTGGCGATCTGGGCAGCGAGGTTGTTCTGATAGGAACAGCCGAAATTGGTGTAGTGTTTGTTTTCGGCCGTATCTGCGATATCTGCCGACCAGCGGCCGCATTTGTCGGTATGCGCCCGCATCGCCGAATAGGTCACGCGCACGGGTGCCGCGACATCGGCAGCGCCGGCGTCATAAGAAATGAAGGCGATGCGGTCGCGGCGGACACCGTTGGCGGTGGCGACCTTGGCGAAACCGCGCGCGGCCGACTGCGCCGCGATCTCGTTGGCCGAGCCGGACGGCACCGAAATGGTCAGCACGGATGCGGCGTTGCGATCGTAACCGTCAAGGAACCCGAGCAATGACTGGCTTTGCGCACGGGTCATGCCACGGTCACTGGCGCCGACAGGGATATCCAGCGTCTTGTCCTGCTGCGAGATCATGATCGGGTGGTTGGTGCGATAGTCGTCGGGGATCGCGCCCACCGTAACACTGTCGCGGTTGGCGCAGCCGCTGAGCAATGCCGCCGCGACCAGCAAGGCCGGCATCGCCAACCTCGTTACACTGCTTCGAAGCGCCGGTTGCGGGGCCTCGATGATAGCCGAGTGAGACATAACGTTCCCCGCTTATTTGTAGATGAAACCGACGACGCCATGATAGCGGCCGGCGGGTTTGTCGGTCTGCATGGTGCCGTAGACACGGTTGACGCGACCAAGGAACATGCCAGCGCCATCGCTGGCGGCGTTGAAATTGTCATCAGGTTTGGCGAGGTCGTTGCGCGCGACCGGCCGAGCCAAATAAGGCGTAATGAGGATGACCAGCTCGGTCTCGTTGCGGACGAAATCCCGGCTGCGGAACAAAGCGCCGAGCACCGGGATTTTTGAAAGACCCGGCAGACCGTTGACCGCCTGGCGGATGTCGTCACGCACAAGGCCAGCGATCATCATCGAACCACCGGATGGCAGTTCGACGGTGGTATCGGCTAACCGCTTACGGATGGAAAGCAGATTGGCGCCTGGATAGTTCAGCCCCGTCGAAAGACCGACTGAACCTTCCGTCGTCGGTTCAGAAACAGAAGTCCTGACTTTCAGGCTGATACGGCCGGGGGAAAGCACGACGGGCTGAAACTCGAGGCCTATTCCGTATTCGAGTTTGTCGATCGTGTACTTAATGTTATCCCTCTTTCCTTTTGCTCGCTCCTCATTGTCGACAGCAGTGACATCCTGGCCTGTGACGAGATTGAACTCGCCACCAACCCTGAATGTTGCCTTTTCGCCCGAAACTGCGGTCAGGGTCGGCTCAGCCAGCGTTTTCATGACGCCCGCCTGTTCCATCGCATTGATGTAGGCCTGCAGCGATGACGATCCGATTGCGAGACTGGATTGGCTGAGGGGTTTGCCAAGACCTGAAAGGGGGTCGCCGATCGCGCTCCAGCTGATGCCATTGGAGCCGCCGCTGCCCACCATATTGACGCCGAGCTGCTTCATGACCGTTCGGCTCACCTCGGCGACCGTCACTTTCAGCGTCACCTGATCATCGCCGATGATTTGGATGAGATTGACGATCTGGCTCTTCTGGCGGGTCTGATCGGGATTATCGATATCCACCCCACCGTCGCGAGAACCGCCCACTGCGGTTTGCGAATATTGGCCTGTCGTCGCCTCACCGCCCGTCACAAAGATGGTGGCCAAATCGACCGCGCGCTTGGCGTCGAGCGGTGTGTCGACGGTGCCCGTCAGGACGACGTTGTCGTTGAGCAGTTCCACCTTGACGTCGGAATTCGGAATGAACCGCTTGAGGTAATCCTCGAGACCGGCGACGTCGCGTTCGACAGCCAGATCGAGGCTGACGATCTGCTCGCCATTCGGACCGAAGACGAAGATGTTGGTCTCGCCGACCGCCTTGCCGAACAGATAGATGCGGCGGGACGTTCGCGTCACGGCATCGGCCACTGCCGGATTGGCCACGAGGATATCGTAAGCGTCGTTGGGCAAGTCGATGACGATCGATTTGTTGAGGCCAAGCTTGACACGCTGGCCGGCGACCGTGTTGCCGACGCGTGCCTTGCTGCCGGCAGCCTGCACATCAATCGGGCCCATCGCTTCGGCGCCGACAAGCATGAGGCCGGCGGCGAGGATGGCGGCAAACCGGGATTTGGCGTTCACCCTCATTTCCTTGCTCCCACTTCGGAAACTTCCCCGGATTTGATGAGACGCACCGTGCCGCGCCGTCCGTTACCCGAGACGAGGTAGTCGGCTTCACCCGCCGCCTTCTCCTGAGTGTCCTTGATCGAGCGCAGCGCAAGCGTCAGCCGGTCCGCCATCTGTTGCGCCACGGTGATGATCTCGGCCTGTTGCGGCGTCAACTCCAACGTAGCCGTCTGGCCGACACGGGTCTTCTTGCCTTCTTCGTCTTCCTGGATGGTCTGGTCGATTGCCAGGACCCGGATGTTCTTCAGGATGGTTTCGGTGGTGAAGCCGCCACCCCCGCCATTCGCCGGATCGGCCTTTCGCGTCATGATCACGTCGACATAGTCGTTCGGCAGAATGAAGCCGCCCGCGGATGTATCGGCGGCAATCGCCGTTGCAACCGCCCGCGTGCCGGGAGGCAGGATTGACGACATGAAACTCTGTCCCTCGCCGATCAGCTTGGAACGACGAACGGGCTCGCCGGTATACATGGCAACGCGAGCGACGGAACTCTTGAGCTTATCGACGGCCTCGGGATCGGCGGCGCGGGTGATGAAATTGGGATTCACCCCGTCAGCGGGCCATGCTTCCCACTTGATGCTGGTTTCCAGCGGGCTTCCCATTGAAACATCGGCGCTGAGAACCAACACGTCTTCCAGCGCGATCGCCGGCTGCTGGGGACCAGCCTCGACGATCTGAGGCGCCGGCGGAACCGCCATGTTCTTGGCGACATAGCCAGCACCGCCCGCAGCGGCAACAGCCACGCTCAAAATAATCAACCGGGATGCCGGCATCGCCCCATACCACCCTGACAAACCACCTAGCCAAGTCGGACTGTGCGTCGGAAATCGTCAAATTATGGTTAATGGAGTTCTAATTTATTGGTTTGGTGGAAGAGCTCCAAGCGCCGATAAATTAAGCCGAAAGCCTTTCCAGTGCCCACATTGCAAGCGGCGATTCCGGGAATGCGATCAATCCGCCCAAACCCAACGCGATACCGTAGGGCACACCGACTTTTTCGTCAGCGAAATGGCGCAGGAACGCATTCTGACCCGTTATCGCTGCCAAGGGCGATTTCCGATAGGCGAGAATGGCGATCGTCAGTATGCCGCCAAGGATGGATGCAATCACCAGATACTGCAGGAGGGTAAAATTAAGCCCCATCCAGACTGACGTGGCAGCGAGCAGCTTGGCGTCGCCACCACCCATTCCACCGAGCGCAAAGAGCGCGAAGGTCACGCTTAAAACGAGAAGGCCGGCCACGAGATGCAGACCAAAGGCTGCCCAATCCATGCCGGTCAGCGGCGCGACGGCCACAAAGGTCACCACCAGCAGGGCCGAGACGCGATTGGCGATCGTCATCGACAATATGTCCGAGATCGCAGCGAACAGCATGCAAAAAGGAAAGACGACAAAGATCAGCGCTATGAGCATGGCCTGACGCACAAAGTAACTTCGACGCGGCAATACCTACTTCAACTGCGTTAAGGATCGATGAGCCAGATCCGGAAAATGCAGCCTTCTATGAGAATGGAGCCAGTTCGGCTTGTCTGCGGGCTAGTGCTCTACCGCAACTGGGTGGCGCTGGAAGGCACTTAACCCTTGGTTCACCAATCTCGTTCATCTTCTTTTTGACTTTTTGCCGTGCCGGAGACCGAGATGTCCGTGTCGAAACCGCTGATCGTGGCCGCGGCATTTGCCGCCGCGATCTTTGCCTTGCCCAGCAAGGCCGAGGTTGGCATCGAGGTTACCATGAACCAGGCCAGGATCGTGAAGCTCCCGCGTGCGGCTGATACGGTTGTCATCGGCAATTCTGCCATCGCCGACGCTGCCGTACAGGATGCCTCGACGATCGTGCTCACCGGCAAGGGTTTCGGTGTCACCAACATCGTGGCGCTCGACAATCAGGGCAGCCCTATCCTCGACGAGCAGGTTACAGTCGTTCGACAGGCTGTCAGTTCCGTGCGCATCTACCGGCGCTCGCAAGTGCAGACCATGTCGTGCACTCCCTATTGCGAGAGCGCGACGAAGACCGACGCCGAGAAGGTTTCCGAGTCGGAAATGAACGCCGGTCAATAGACATCTCGGACGGCGTCCGGTGTCCAGGCTGGTTAAGCGCAGGTAAAGACTTCATCCGTTACTTTAAGGATCAATAAAACGAGCCCTCAACGGGTTTCGTCTAGGCTTCCAGCGGGTTCGGCTTAGGGGTTCCAGGCGTCATGGGGCAGGCAGGCAAACGCGGCAGCGAGAAGCGCGCGGCGCGACGTCGTGGGTTTTTGGGCCGTTTCGCACGCGACCGGCGTGGCAGCACAGCGATCGAGTTCGCGGCTCTCGCCATTCCTTTCGCATTGCTCGTGTTCGCGATCCTGGAAAGCTGCCTTTCCTTCGCCGGCCAGGAGGTGCTGACAAACGCGACGGACGACATCGCACGCCAGTTGCGTACCGGCCAACTAAAGGTTGTCACCGTCGATTCCCTGAAGCAGAAAATCTGCCACGAACTCGAAATCCTGATGGCGAACGAGTGCACAGACCGTCTCAAGGTCGACCTGCGCAAGTATGATTCTTACGTCGAGGCCGCCGGTTACAGCTACAAGATCGCCAACGGTGAGATCGTGCTGATGAAGGGCACTTCGGAAGACCAGAAACAGTTTGTCGCCGAGCCCGGCGGGGAGGAGACGATCAACATGTTGCGCGTCTTCTACAAATGGCCGGTCATCACCGACTTCTTGGCAAAATCCATGGCCGGCCTGGACTTCAAGGGCAACCGCAATTCCACGCTGCATTTCGCCACCAACACTTGGTTCAACGAACCTTACGGCAGTTGATCGGGCACTGCGACCCGCAAAGGAAAAGAGATGCTGCCTCAGGCACTGAAACGACTCGGAACGCTGCGACTGAAAGCGGCCCGCTTCTGCAAGGATCGACGTGGCGTCGCGGCCGTCGAATTTGCATTTTTGGCCCCCATCTTGCTGATGATGTATTTCCTGACCATGGAGGCGTCGCAGGCAATCGAGACCAACAAGAAGGTCAGTCGTCTCGGCAGCATGGTTGCCGATCTTGTCGCGCAAAATCCCGGAAGCATCGACAAAGCCGCCATCCAAAGCATTATGGATATTGGGCAAACTACGCTGCTGCCATACGCCCGATCAAAGCCTACGATCACAGTCACTGGCCTGCGAGTGGAATCCTCGGCACCGGAAGCTACGGTTGTTTGGTCGCGCAAACTGAACAACGGCACTTTCGGCCCCGGCCTCGCCAAAGACGACAAACTCCCGATACCACCAGCACTGGCCATTGAAGGCACATTCCTGGTCAAAGTGGACAGCAATCTGACCTACGAACCACTGATCGTCTGGGTAGCGGGCGGCGAGCAACTGGGCCTGCTCAATACATTCAAAACCATCAACATGGGCGAAACCTATTTGCTGCGTCCGCGCACGGTCTCGCAGCTCACCTGCTCGGACTGCTAGGGCCTGGACCATCATTCCCGGCCCGCACGGGATCCTGCAAGCTGGCGCGCATGATCCGTGTCGCCGCCTCATAATTCTGATGCGTCACAGCCACGAAACCGCCTGCATGCCCAGGCTCAAGCAGGTCGTATGTTTCGGGCGTCTGGCCCTTGAGATTGACCAGAAAGACACGGAGCCTCCTCTTGGCTTCCGGATCGAGACTTTTCAGCACCGCATGGGGACCGTAGCGCAGCAGATTGGATCTCCAGATCACCTGCAGCGAGCTTTCCGGCACGCCAGTTTCTTTCAGTCTTGCGATCGTACCGCCGGTCTCGCTGTCATCAGCGCGAGACGTCGCCCAACCGAATACGGCATCGGCTTTTTCCTCCGCCAGCATCGCTTCCGCAGCCGAGACGGATGACGCGCGTTCGAGAAATGGGCTGGCTTGCGAAAGGGAAACCTGGTTCGGCGTGAGGTCCGCTAGCGGCAGCAGCCAGCCCGCAACACTTTCCGCAGGACCGACCGCAATACGATGCGCGGTCATGGCTTGCAGCGATGGCACCTTCCCGTCCCGCGTAATCAGGATCGAACGGATGCCGACAGCGCCGTCGCCATCCGTCGGCGCGACGAGAGGCTCCACACAACCGCAACGTTCGAATGCAGTCGTATAGGCGAGCGCGGAATAGATCGCATATTCGACACGGCCGGCAGCCTGTGCCTCGATCAGTGTCGCGTAGTCCGGCGCCACCAGGAACTCGACCTTCATGCCGAGCGCCATGGAATAAGCCCTGGTCAAGGCTGAGAGGCCGGGCACCGTGTTTCCGGCGCCTGGTTCGGCGATCATGCCGATGCGGAATGTGCCGATGTCGTCGCGCCAATCGGCGCGCGCGGACGAGATGGCGGTCGCCAGAACCACCGTGACGACCGCCGTCTTCCAAAGGCTCAAGACGCAAGAATAACGGGACATCGACGTGGAACCGATCATCTTCCAAAGTTTCGACCGGCTTCGCTTGGAAGCCGTTGTCGGCTATTGTCGACGCAAGCCGTTGCCGTTTGGTTTCCGAATTGCCAACGCCGTTGTGCAATCCTATGTCTTGGCCGACAAACAAACCGACAGGCTCGAATGGCGCGCGCTTTCATCTTCGTTCTGGATTCCTTCGGCATCGGCGGTGCTGCCGACGCCGAGAAATACGGCGATGCCGGTGCCGATACTTTCGGCCATATCGCCGAGGCCTGCGCCAAAGGCAAAGCTGACCGCGAAGGCTTGCGCAGCGGCCCCCTCGCTGTGCCCAACATGGCTGCACTCGGCCTTGGTCGCGCCGCCAGGACGGCTACCGGCTTCACCTTCCCAGAAGCGGCTGCCAACGAAGGCGCTTTCCATGGCGCAGCGCAGGAAGTTTCCAGCGGCAAGGACACACCGTCCGGCCATTGGGAGATCGCCGCACTGCCCGTCCGTTTCGACTGGGGCTACTTTCCAGACACCATACCCACCTTCCCCGCCTCGCTGACCGAAGCGATGATCCGTGAAGGCAAGGTGCCGGGCATCCTGGCCAACCGGCACGCATCGGGTACCGGCGTGATCGAAGAGTTTGGCGAGGAACACATCCGCACCGGCATGCCGATCTGCTACACGTCCGTGGATTCCGTGCTGCAGATCGCCGCGCATGAGGAGCATTTCGGGCTCGAACGACTTTATGAATTCTGCAAGATCGTGCGGCGACTGGTCGATCCGCTGAATATCGGGCGCGTCATAGCCCGCCCGTTTGTCGGCGAAACGGCAGCCACGTTCAGCCGTACGCCCAACCGTCGCGACTTTTCCGTACCCCCACCCGAACCCACGCTTCTCGACCGGCTGACGGAACGCGGCAGCCAGGTCCTCGCCGTGGGCAAGATCGGCGATATCTTTGCCCATCGCGGCATTTCGGAAGTGCGCAAGGCCGCCGGTAACATGGCGATGTTCGACAAGGCACTTACCGCTATCGACGATGCCGGCGACGGCGATTTCGTGTTCGCCAATTTCGTCGACTTCGATACCGAATTCGGCCATCGCCGCGACGTGGCAGGCTATGCTGGAGCACTTGAAGCCTTCGACAAACGCATTCCTGAAGCCTTGGCCAAGCTGCAGCCCGGCGACCTTTTCATCCTGACCGCCGACCACGGCAACGATCCGACCTGGCGGGGCACGGACCACACGCGGGAGCGTATACCTGTGATCGGCATTGCTCCCGGCCTCAAGGGTGGCGACATCGGGCTCAGGCCAACTTTTGCCGACATAGGCGAGACGGTGGCTGAACATCTCGGCCTGGCGCCCGGCCGCCATGGCACATCCTTCCTGGCCGAGCTTGGTGGCCATGCCTGAGCTGCCCGAGGTCGAAACCGTCCGGCGCGGACTGCAGCCGGTCATGGAAGGCGCCCGTATCACGGCTGTGGAAGCGCGCCGCCCGGATCTGCGCTTTCCATTTCCCGAGCGTTTCGTTGAACGACTGCAAGGCAGGCGTATCACCGCGCTCGGCCGACGCGCCAAATACCTCACCGTGCATGTCGAGGACGGTCCGGTGCTGATCTGCCATCTCGGCATGTCCGGCTCTTTCCGTATCGAACAGCCAGACGGCGCCGAGACCCCCGGCGACTTTCACCACGAACGCTCGAAGGCCGCTGCACACGACCATGTCGTGTTCCATCTCGAGCCGGCCGCCGGCGGCGAGGCTCGTGTCGTTTTCAATGATCCACGCCGCTTCGGCTTCATGCTGTTCGGCGAAGGTGCCGCCAGCGAGCACCCCATGCTCAAAGACCTCGGTATCGAGCCAACCGGCAATGCACTGGACGGTCCCCTGCTTGCTTCCTTGTTCGAAGGCCGCAAAACGCCGCTTAAAGCAGCGCTGCTCGATCAAAGGCTGATCGCGGGCCTCGGCAATATCTATGTCTCGGAAGCGTTGTGGCGTGCCAGCCTGTTGCCGACGCGCGCCGCCGGCACGATTGCCGGCACCAGCAGGAAAGCGAAGGAGCGGAGCGCGAAGCTGGCCGAGGCGGTGCGCTCGGTCATCGCGGACGCAATTGCCGCCGGCGGCTCCTCGCTGAAAGACTATGTACAGACCGACGGTTCACTGGGCTATTTCCAGCATTCCTTCGCGGTCTATGACCGCGAAGGCGAGCCGTGTTCCAAGCCGGGCTGTGGCGGCCATATCGAACGGATCGTACAAAGCGGCCGCTCCACCTTCTATTGCCGCTCCTGCCAGGAGTAGGTTAGACGGGTCTCACCGCAATGAGGAGACCGAGCCATGGCCTATGAAACCATCATCGCCGAAACCCGCGGCAAGGTCGGGCTGATCACACTGAACCGGCCGAAGGCACTGAATGCGCTGAATTCGCAGGTGCTCGCCGATATCCTCGACGCGGTGAAGGTCTTCGAAACCGATACCAATATCGGCGCCATGGTCATCACCGGGTCCGAAAAAGCTTTCGCCGCCGGTGCGGACATCAAGGAGATGCAGACCAAGACCTATGTCGAGGCCTTCATGCAGGACTTTTTCGTCGGCTGGGAGGAACTCACGCGCGCCCGCAAGCCGATCATCGCGGCGGTGGCCGGCTACGCACTGGGTGGCGGCTGCGAGCTTGCCATGATGTGCGATTTCATCATCGCCGCCGACAACGCCAAGTTCGGCCAGCCGGAAATCACGCTCGGCGTCATGCCCGGCATGGGCGGATCGCAGCGGCTGACGCGTTTCGTTGGCAAGTCCAAGGCCATGGACATGGTGCTGACGGGGCGCATGATGGACGCTGCGGAAGCAGAGCGCTGCGGCCTCGTCTCGCGCATCGTTCCGGCGGCTGAACTCGTCGACGAGGCATTGAAGGCTGCAGCCAGGATCGCCGATTTCTCCCTGCCTGCCGTGATGATGGCCAAGGAAGCGGTGAACCGCTCCTACGAGACGACGCTGGCCGAAGGTCTGCGATTCGAAAGGCGTGTTTTCCACTCGATGTTCGCACTCGATGACCAAAAGGAAGGTATGGCCGCGTTCGCCGAGAAGCGAAAGGCCAATTTCACCAACCGCTGAAGCCGCAAATGCATGGAAAATGCGTAACGGCGGCGTTGACGCGCAGGAAAAGCTGAACTATAAGCCGCCACGACTGAGGCGGCCCCATGGCTGCCCATTTATTTTTTGCGCCCTGCAGTATACCGCAAGCGCTCACCATAGAGATACATAGATAAAAGAGAGGCAGTATGGCCAATACCTCGTCGGCCAAGAAGGCTACGCGCAAGATCGCCCGCCGTGCGGCGATCAACAAGAACCGCCGTTCGCGCGTGCGCACTTATGTGCGCAAGATGGAAGAAGCGCTGGCCGCTGGCGACAAGGTTGCTGCCGAGGCCGCTTTCAAGGACGCTCAGCCGGAATTGATGCGCGCCGCCACCAAGGGCGTGCTGCACAAGAACACGGCCTCCCGGAAGGTTTCGCGCCTTGCTCAGCGCTTGAAGACGCTGTCGGCCTAAGCCTCACCAGGCGTCACGAAATTCTGAGAACCCGGCGCTCGTGCGTCGGGTTTTTTCGTTTGCCGGCAATGACTTGAAATGAACGTTCGATAACTGCCGCAACGGCAGTTATCGAACATGACGGGAACTTTTGCCGGCATCTTTGTTCCGGATACGCCATTTTTACCGCAGCCTCATTCCGCTCGGCATAAATAATCATTTAACTTCAGTGTGTTAGCGAAGATCCGGGCGGGATTTTCCACAGCTTGTCCACATCGTCAGCCGGGCTTCAGGAAGAACTCAATGTCAAGCGATTTTTTAAAAATTATTTCGCGCCAGCTACCCTTTTTCATATTCGCCGGAAAAGGGTTTGAATCACAAGAACTTTGCCTAGGGAGGCACGCGTAAGGGCGCTGAAATGCCCCTCGATGGTAACCAGATTCGTTAAAAATCCGTTAGACGCGGCCTTGCCCTTTCCACAGCGATTTCTGTAATGTCTGGTCATCGAGAGGGGCGGGCCGTTAGGCTCTCGACCTAGCCCAAAAACAGGCAAAATCTGCAACGCGGGAGCAATTCCGCGAACGGCTAGGTCTGTCCTTTCGATGCGTAGTGGGGACCGGGGTTAACAGGGCATGGCAGGTCGGACGTAGCTGGCATTCAGCCAGATGGGTTCGTTTGTCTTGTCGTCTCGGATTGCATTGCTGGGGGCTGTTTGCCCCTCTCCTGCGCTAGACCGCGTTTCCGGCCAGCGGCGGCTGGAACCGTGGGAGGTATAGATGCCGGGAGAAGGCTGCGAAGATCGGCCCGCCGGTGCAAGTCAGACAAGGAACGAGGATCTAAATGATACACGGTGGCACAAACAGGGAGCTCGGCGGCTTTCCTTTTTCCGGGGACATCGTCGGAGAAGGCGCCATGGCTGCAGGTAACGAGGCAGAGCAACGTTTCGAGCGCATCAGGGCACAGTTGAAGGCGCGCCTCGGCAGCGAGGTCTATTCGAGCTGGTTCGGCCGCATGAAGCTTGTGGAGCTTTCCAAGGGCGTCGCCCGCATGTCGGTGCCGACTGCTTTCCTGCGCTCCTGGATCAACGGCCACTATCTCGACGTCATCACGGAGCTGTGGAAGCAGGAGGAAGCCGGTATCCTCAAGGTCGAGGTGGTGGTGCGCAGTGCCACGCGCCACACTGCCCCGGAACTGGAAACCGCCCCGCTGCGCAAGGTCGCCAAACAAGCGCAGACCACGCTGTCTTCCGGCACCACATTGGGCGCCGGCAAGCAGGAACGTGCCCCGCTGGCTCGCGGCGCGGCTGCCGAGCCGGACTTCCGCCAGAACGTGCTCGGCTCCCCGCTAGACCCTCGCTACACTTTCGGCTCGTTTGTCGAAGGCCCGTCGAACCGCGTGGCTTTCGCCGCGGCACGTGCCGTTGCCGAATCCGCTTCGAGCGCCGTGCGCTTCAACCCACTGTTCCTCCATGCCACCGTGGGGTTGGGTAAAACACATCTTCTGCAAGCGATCGCAGCGGAATCGCTGCGCCACAATCCCAAGTCGCGCGTCGTTTATCTGACCGCCGAATATTTCATGTGGCGTTTCGCCACCGCTATCCGCGACAACAATGCGCTCACCCTCAAGGAGCAACTGCGCGATATCGACCTGTTGATCATCGACGACATGCAATTCCTGCAGGGCAAATCGATCCAGCACGAATTCTGCCACCTCATCAACATGCTGCTCGACAGCGCCAAACAGGTGGTTGTTGCCGCTGACCGGCCGCCGTCTGAGCTGGAATCGCTGGAGCCGCGCGTTCGCTCGCGCCTCAATGGCGGGGTCGCGCTCGAAATGGCCGCGCCCGACTACACCATGCGGCTCGCCATGTTGAAGCAGCGTCTGGCTACCGCCAAGCAGGACGATACCTCGCTCAACATCGCCGACGAGATCCTCGACCATGTCGCCCGCACCGTGACAGGCTCCGGCCGTGAGCTGGAGGGCGCCTTCAACCAGTTGCTTTTCCGGCAGTCGTTCGAGCCTCAGATCACCATCGACCGCATCGACGAGATCCTCGGCCATATCTACCGCACAGGCGAGCCCAAACGCGTGCGCATCGAGGACATCCAGCGCATCGTGGCGCGTCACTACAATGTCTCGAAGACGGAACTCCTGTCGAACCGGCGCACCCGCACCATCGTCAAGCCGCGGCAAGTGGCGATGTATCTCTCCAAGGTGCTCACTCCACGCTCGCTGCCGGAAATCGGCCGCAGGTTCGGCGGCCGCGACCACACCACGGTTCTCCACGCTGTCCGCAAGATCGAGGACTTGTCGGGTGCCGACAACACGCTGGCGCAGGAGCTCGAACTGCTCCGCCGGCTGATCAACGACCAGGCTTGACGAGCCGGGCGGCAACGAAGCCGCCCCGCATCCGCCGTTATCCCCGACAAAGCCCGCGGAACCGCTCGCTGCCGGTTCCGCGGGCTTGCGTTCAGGGGGTTTTTCCTGTCAGCTTGGCCAGAATCTGAATGTGTTCAGACCTTTCGCGGGCACCGTGTCGCGGAACCTCGAAAGTCTTTCAAGCGAGCCTTCATCGTCATGCGTGTTATTCTCGAACGGTCCAATCTCCTGAAATCCCTCAACCACGTTCATCGCGTGGTCGAGCGCCGCAACACCATCCCGATCCTGTCCAATGTGCTGTTGATGGCAGAAGGCGGCAGCCTGGAAATGAAGGCGACCGACCTTGATCTGGAGGTGACCGAAGCGGCCTCCGCCAAGGTGGAACAGTCAGGCGCCACCACCGTGCCGGCGCATCTGCTCTACGACATCGTGCGCAAGCTTCCTGACGGTGCCGAAGTGATGCTGAAGACGGATGAGGACGGCAACGCCATGACCGTCATCTCCGGCCGCTCCTCCTTCCGGCTGCAGTGCCTGCCGCAGGCCGACTTCCCGGAACTGTCGGCCGGATCCTTCTCGCACATCTTCCGGCTGGATTCGACCGCACTCAAGCGCCTGATCGACAAGACCCAGTTCGCGATCTCGACTGAAGAGACCCGCTACTATCTGAACGGTATCTTCCTGCACACACACGAGGTGGGTGGCAAGTTGAAGCTGCGTTCGGTGGCGACCGACGGTCATCGTCTTGCGCGTGCAGAGATGGATGCGCCCGCGGGTTCGGAAGGCATGCCAGGCATCATCATCCCGCGAAAGACCGTCAGCGAATTGCAGAAGCTGGTCGACGATCCGGATGTGGCGGTAACGACCGAGCTTTCCGACACCAAGATACGTCTCACCATCGGCAGCGTGGTCCTCACCTCCAAGCTGATCGACGGCACCTTCCCCGACTATCAGCGCGTCATTCCGACCGGCAACGACAAGAAGCTCGTCATCGACCGGCAGAGTTTCGCAGCCGCCGTCGACCGTGTTTCCACCATCTCGTCCGAGCGCGGGCGCGCGGTAAAACTCACGATCTCGGACGGCCAGGTGACGCTGGCGGTCAACAATCCCGATTCCGGCAGTGCCACTGAAGAACTGGCAGCAGACTACACTGCCGATCCAATCGAGATCGGCTTCAACGCGCGCTATCTGCTCGATGTTGCGGCACAACTCAGCGGCGGTGAAGCCAAGTTCATGCTGGCGGATGCCGGTTCTCCAACCTTGATCCACGACACCAGCGACGAGAACGCGCTCTACGTGCTGATGCCGATGCGCGTGTAGCCGCGCGCATTGCCTTGACCACATGACAAGCGAAGAAAGCCGGGAAGGCGCAAGCCGCGCACAGACCCATCTCACCCGGCTTGCGCTCACCAATTTCCGCAACTACGCAGCGCTGTCGCTCGAGCTGAAGCCGGGCGCGGTCGTCTTCACGGGCGACAATGGCGCCGGCAAGACCAACCTGCTCGAGGCTATTTCCTTTCTCACGCCGGGACGCGGCCTGCGCCGCGCGCCCTATGGCGATGTTGCCCGCGAAGGAGGCGATGGCGGCTTCGCGCTGCATGTGCGCCTCGATGGCCCTTCTGGCGAGGCTGAAATCGGTACCGGTATTGCGGGCGGCAACACGCCCGGCGAAGGTGGGCGGCGCGTGCGTATCAATGGCGCCACGGCACGTTCCGTCGAGGATATGCTGGAATGGCTGCGTGTCGTCTGGCTGACACCGGCCATGGATGCACTGTTCACGGGCGCCGCCGGTGACCGCCGCCGCTTCCTCGACCGGCTGGTGCTGGCGATCGATGACAGCCACGGCCAGCGCGCGCTGGACTATGAAAAGGCCATGCGCGGCCGCAATCGTCTGCTCGCCGAAGGCACGCGCGACAGCGCCTGGTTCGAAGCCATCGAGACGCAGATGGCTGAAACCGGCGTGGCCATCGCCGCCGCCCGCAGTGAAATGGCGCGGCTTCTGTCGGCGATGATCGAGAAACTGCCCAATGACGGGCCGTTCCCGCAGGCCGACATCGCACTGGCCGGAGAGCTGGAAGCCGAAATCGGCACCATGCCAGCGGTGGAGCTCGAGGAAAAGTTCCGCCGTGCCTTGGCTTACGGTCGCGACCGCGACCGCGCCGCCGGCCGTACGCTGGACGGACCGCATCGGTCGGATCTGCTGGTACGGCATCGCCCGAAAGCCATGCCGGCCGAACTCTGCTCAACCGGGGAGCAAAAGGCATTGCTGGTTGGACTGGTGCTCTCGCATGCACGCCTTACCAGCGAAATGTCCGGCCTCACGCCAATTCTGCTGCTCGACGAAATCGCGGCACATCTCGATGCCGGCCGACGCGCCGCGCTGTTTTCCATCCTGGAAGACTTGAATTGCCAGACCTTCATGACCGGCACTGACGCCACCTTGTTTTCCAGCCTGAGCGGCCGCGCGCAATTCCTCAGTGTCGATCATGGCGCTGTTGTGCCAACCGCCGGTGCCTGACAACTGCCAAGCGGGACGGTATGATCCGCGCATGAGCACCCCTGCCCTCTCCGACGAAGAACTCGAACGCTATGCGCGCCATGTCGTTTTGCCGGAAATCGGTGGACCGGGCCAGCAGAAGCTGAAGCGCGCTCGAGTGCTCGTCCTCGGCGCCGGCGGGCTCGGCGCACCGGTGCTTGAATATCTGGCGGCGGCTGGTGTCGGTACATTAGGCATCGTGGACGACGATGTCGTTTCGCTGTCCAACCTGCAGCGCCAGGTCATCCACGACACGGGCACCGTTGGAACGTCGAAAGGCGAGAGCGCCAGAGCTGCGATCGTTCGCATCAATCCGCATGTGGCCGTGGAGTTGCACGACCTGCGCCTGACCGCCGAGAACGCGGCAGATATCGTGCGTGGCTACGATGTGGTGGTGGATGGTTCCGACAATTTCGAAACCCGTTATGCGCTGGCTGACGCCTGCGCAGCCGAGAAGAAGCCGCTGGTGCATGCCGCGGTCGGTCGCTTCGACGGTTCCGTCACCGTGCTGAAACCGTTCGAGACCGGACCGGACGGACGTCCGAACCCAACTTATCGTGACCTCTTCCCGGAAGCGCCGCCACCCGGCCTGGTGCCTTCCTGCGCGGTTGCCGGTGTGCTCGGAGCACTGACCGGTGTCATCGGCACCTTGCAGGCGATGGAGACGATCAAGCTGATCGCAGGCATTGGTGAGCCGCTGGTCGGACGCCTGCTGCTTTACGATGGCCTGGCAGCGCGCTTCGATATCATTCGCTACCGGAGCCAGGGATGAGTGCCGATATTGTAGTGACCAGCCTGCCCGCCGATTTCAAACGCTGGGACGAACTGCTGACCTTGATCATGCGCGCCTTCGCCTACATGGATGGCGTGATCGACCCGCCCTCCTCCGCGCACCGGCTGACGGTGGATGGTTTGCGTGAGAAGGCAGGCAAGGAAACCGGCTTCCTGGCCATGCAGGATGGCAAAATCGTCGGCTGCATTTTCGCTGCCGAACACGCGCAGCACTTCTATGTCGGCAAGCTGGCGGTCGAGCCGGGTCTTCAAGGTAGAAAAATCGGGCGCGAATTGATGAGCGCCGCCGAGACCCTTGCCTGCGCAGCCGGCAAGCCTGTGCTCGAATTGCAGGCGCGCGTGGAACTGACCGGCAATCAGACGGCTTTCAGCCGCCTGGGTTTTGTCGAAACGGAACGCACGGCTCATCCCGGCTACGACCGGCCGACATCGGTGACCATGCGCAAGGCGCTGTCATAGGCCTGTCGACGCAAGGGCAGTCGCCTCGGTCCGCGATGCCGCATGGAGTGGGTGCCAGCTGATACCGGCCTGATGCGACGGTCAGGCGCGGGATGGCAGCACGCGATCCGGCGGCCGGTGTCCGTCGAAGAAGGTGCGGATATTGATGATGACCTTCTCGCCCATGTCGATGCGACCTTCCAGGGTCGCCGAGCCCATATGCGGCAACAGCACGACCTTGTGCTTGGCGGCGAGCCTCAGCAGCTTGGTATTCAGGGCCGGCTCGTTCTCGTAGACGTCGAGACCCGCGCCGGCGATCTTGCCCTCCTGCAGCAATTTGATCAGCGCATCCTCGTCGATGATGTCGCCGCGCGCCGTGTTGACGATGTAGGCAGTGGGCTGCAGCAGCGCCAGCCGTCGAGCGGACAGGAGATGGAAGGTGGCCGGCGTGGACGGGCAGTTGACGGAAATGATGTCCATTCGGGCCAGCATCTGGTCGAGGCTTTCCCAATAGGTGGCCTCGAGCTCGTCCTCGACGCTTTGCAAGACACGGTGGCGATTGTGGTAGTGGATGGAGAGGCCGAAAGCCTTGGCACGGCGGGCAACCGCGGTGCCGATGCGGCCCATGCCGACGATGCCCAGCCGTTTGCCCCAGATACGCCGGCCAAGCATCCAGGTAGGTGACCAGCCGGTCCATTTCTTGTCGCCGGTCAGCACGTTGGAACCCTCGGCCAGCCGCCGCGGCACGGCAAGCATCAGTGCCACGGTCATGTCGGCGGTGTCTTCGGTCAGCACATTCGGCGTGTTGGTGACGGCGATGCCTTTTTTCGAGGCGGCGGCGACGTCGATGTGATCGACACCGTTGGAGAGGCTGGCGATCAGCTTGAAATTCGGGCCGGCCTGCTCGATCAATTCGGCATCGATTCGGTCGGTGATGGTGGGAACGAGCACATCGGCCTCGCGCAGCGCCGCGCCTAGCTCCTCGCGCGACATCGGCTTGTCTTCGACGTTCAGGCGGGCGTCAAACAGTTCGCGCATCCGCGTCTCGACGGGGTCCGGCAATTTGCGCGTGATCACAACGAGAGGCTTCTTTTTGCCGGCCATCGTTTCCTCGTTTCCGGGATGCTGTTGAGACCTCTTTAACCAAGACCGGCGAAACTGCAAACTGGTCTCGGTAGCCATGCCTCATGTAACAAGCAGCGCCGCCGAAGACAAAGAAAAAGGGCGCGCACAGGATTGCCGACGGCGCCGGAAAAAGGAACGAACGTGTCTGGTTTCGCGTCGCTACGTCTGATTCTCTCCGCGACAATGCTTGGCCTGCTCACACTTACTCCGGTCGCGACGGCGCAAAATGCCGCAGCGCCGGCCCAGACAGTGACGCTTGGGCCCAGTGGCCTGCCGCTGCCGCGCTTCGTCAGCCTGAAATCGGCGCGGGTGAATTCACGCGTCGGTCCGGGCGTCAACTATTCCGTCGACTGGATGTACACCAGGGCCGGGCTGCCAATGGAGATCGTGCAGGAATACGATACCTGGCGGCGCGTACGCGACGCCGACGGTTCCGAAGGCTGGGTAAGCCAGGCGCTGCTTTCGGGCAAGCGCACCGCGATCATCGCACCATGGCAGCGCGGCAAGGATGTACGCATCAATCTCGTGAAGAGCGCAGCCAAGGACGCCAGCGTGGTCGCGGTGATCGAGCCCGGAGCCATCGGGTCGATCAAGTCCTGTGACGGCCAGTGGTGCGAGATGAGCCTGAGCGGCCACACCGGCTGGATCAACCAGTCGCTGGTATGGGGTGCGTATCCCGGTGAAAAGATCAACGAATAGTCGCCAAGTCGGACGCACGGCCAGACACCACGCAGCTTGAACTGCGCGCGATCGTTTAAACTCGCATCGGGTTCAGACTAGTCGCGCTTGGGGCGCAGCCGCACCACCACATCGACATTCGCGATTTCCATGCCCTCCGGTGGTTCCGGAAGATTGCCAACCGTCACTGGCCCGCTTTCGATGTCAAAGACGCGGTTCTCGCCTTCGACAAAGAAGTGATGGTGGTCAGAGGTGTTGGTGTCGAAATAGGTGCGTGAGCCCTCGACTGCCAGGATGCGCAAAAGACCGGCTTCCGTGAACTGGTGCAGCGCATTGTAGACGGTAGCCAGAGAAACCGGCACACCCGCGGCCAGCGCTTCCTCATGCAGTTCTTCGGCAGAAAGGTGGCGGTCGCCCTTGGCAAACAGCAAGTCGGCCAACGCAATGCGCTGACGAGTCGGCCTCAGGCCGGCTTCGCGTACCCGCTTGTCCACAGTCATGCCGTCTTTCCGATCGTCCAAACCGACCAACCCACCATCATGTTCCACCCGCCACTGCCTGCCGACAGCGGCAAAAATCAGGCGGAAATCCACGTCCCTTATTATGCCAGATATATTCTGTAGGCCAAATCCGATCAATAGCGCGCATTGACCCCGGGGGATGGGCAGGCTAGAGCCAGCGCGATATCTCCGGCGTCGGTTTCCGGCGTGAAGCGGACTGTGTTACTAGAAATGGGCATGGGCATCACATCGCCTGGCCAACGACTGGGAAGGACTACATGGCGGATCGGAAATCGAGTTACGACTACGACGATCTGCTGGCTTGCGCCAAGGGCGAATTGTTTGGCCCCGGCAATGCCCAGCTTCCCTACCCGCCAATGCTGATGTTCGACCGTATTACCGAGATCAGCGAGACCGGCGGCGCTTTCGACAAGGGTTTCGTCCGCGCCGAATTCGCCATCCACCGCGATCTCTGGTTCTTTCCCTGCCATTTCATCGATAACCCCGTGATGCCCGGTTGCCTGGGCCTCGACGCGCTCTGGCAGCTCACCGGCTTTTTCCTCGGCTGGCTCGGCGAACCGGGCAAAGGCATGGCGTTGTCGACAGGCGAAGTGAAGTTCAAGGGCATGGTCACGCCTTCGGTCAAGAAGGTGGAGTACGGCGTCGATTTCAAACGCGTCATGCGTGGCCGACTGGTGCTCGGCATCGCCGACGGCTGGTTGAAGGCCGACGGCGAACCCATATACGCGGCCACGGACCTGCGGGTGGGCCTGGCAAAACAGTCAGCTGCCTGACACCTGCACTCAACGGATAAACGAGGAGCGCAACATGAGACGGGTCGTAGTCACAGGCCTCGGCATCGTATCGTCCATCGGCAACAATGCCGAGGAGGTCAGCGCCTCTCTTCACGATGCCAAATCCGGCATCAGTTTCTCCAACGATTTCGCCGAACACGGCTTCAAGTGCCAGGTCTGGGGCGCGCCGAACCTGGACACGTCCGAACTTGTCGACCGCCGTGCCGCGCGTTTCCTGTCGCAAGGCGGCATGTGGAACCATGTCGCGATGAAGCAGGCGATCGCCGACAGCGGGCTCGAAGAAAACGAGATTTCGGGTAATGAGCGCACCGGCATCATCATGGGCTCCGGTGGCCCCTCGACGCGCACCATCGTCGAGGCTTCGGAGATCACGCTGAAGAACAGCAGCCCCAAGCGCATCGGGCCGTTCGCCGTGCCGAAGGCAATGTCGTCGACGGCTTCGGCAACGCTGGCCACTTGGTTCAAGATCCACGGCGTTAACTATTCGATCTCGTCTGCCTGTTCGACTTCAGCGCACTGCATCGGCAATGCCGCCGAGATGATCCAGTGGGGCAAGCAGGACATCATGTTCGCCGGTGGCCACGAAGACCTCGACTGGACGATGTCCAACCTCTTCGACGCCATGGGCGCGATGTCGTCCAAGTTCAACGATCGCGCCGCGACCGCCTCGCGTGCCTATGACGTCAACCGCGACGGCTTCGTCATCGCCGGCGGCGCAGGCGTTCTGGTGCTGGAAGAGCTTGAACGCGCCAAGGCGCGCGGTGCCAAGATTTACGCTGAACTGACCGGTTATGGCGCGACGTCCGATGGCTATGACATGGTCGCTCCTTCCGGCGAAGGCGCTATCCGCTGCATGCGCCAGGCGCTGGCGACGGTGAAAGAACCGATCGACTACATCAACACGCATGGTACCTCGACGCCGATCGGCGACTCGAAGGAGATCGGCGCGATCCGCGAAGTTTTCGGCGACAAACTGCCGAACATCACCTCCACCAAGTCGCTGACCGGCCATTCGCTGGGTGCGGCCGGAGTGCAGGAATCGATTTATTCGATCCTGATGATGCAAGGCGGTTTCATCGGCGAAAGCGCGCATATCGAGGAACTCGACCCCGAATTCGATGGCGTGCCGATCGTACGCAAGCGTATCGACAACGCCAAGATCGACACGGTTCTGTCCAATTCCTTCGGCTTCGGCGGCACCAACGCCACGCTCGTCTTCCAGCGCCATTCCGCATAGGGTTTTTTCACATGGACGGTTTGATGAAGGGCAAGCGCGGCCTGATCATGGGCGTTGCCAATGATCATTCCATCGCCTGGGGCATCGCTCAGAAACTGGCTGAACAGGGCGCGGAACTGGCTTTTACCTATCAGGGCGAAGCCTTTGGCCGCCGTGTTAAACCGCTGGCCGAAAAGATCGGCGCCTCGCTGGTGGTGCCTTGCGACGTCGAGGACAGCGCATCGGTCGCCGCCACCTTCGATACGCTGAAAAGCGAATGGGGCAAGCTCGATTTCATCGTCCACGCCATCGGCTTCTCAGACAAGAACGAGTTGAAGGGCCTCTATGCCGATACCACGCGCGACAACTTCGTGCGCACCATGGTGATCTCCTGCTACTCCTTCACGGAGGTCGCCCGCCACGCCGCGGCGCTGATGCAGGACGGCGGATCGATGGTCACCCTCACCTATGCCGGCTCCGTGCGGGTGATGCCCAACTACAACGTCATGGGGGTTGCCAAGGCAGGTCTTGAGGCCAGCGTGCGCTATCTCGCCAACGACTATGGCCCGCGCGGCATCCGCGTGAACGGGCTTTCGGCCGGCCCGGTGCGCACCCTTGCAGGCGCCGGCATTTCGGATGCGCGCTACATGTATTCTTATCAACAGCGCAACGCGCCGTTGCGGCGCACCGTCGGCATCGACGAAATCGGCAACTCGGCGCTCTACCTGCTTTCCGACCTCTCGTCGGGCGTGACCGGCGAAATCCATTATGTCGATTCCGGCTATCATGTGGTCTCGATGCCGACGCTCGACGAGCTGAAGCGGCAGGATGGCGGCAAGGAATGAAGCCGCAAGGCTCACGCTAGCCCCGTCGACTAACCTCACCAAAGTACAAAGAGTCTGTCGTTCACAGCGAAGGGTGGGCTCTTGCCTTTTGGCTAACTTTCATGAAACGTTAGTCAACTTTTGTCGCCGGTAAAATGCGACGGATCGCAGGAAACTTATTTTAAGGGGATGGCGGTTAGAACATCCTGCAGATTGGGAACCTGCGTATGCCCACTGACAAGAACCCTGGCCGAACGCCACTTTTCCGGCTGATCACCATCGCCAGTGCCGGCATGGGCAGCTTCATACTTGGCTTGTGGGGTCTCAAGGTCGGTCTCGGCGACAGCTTGACGGAACTTCCGCTCAACACGCTTGTTGCCATCGTTGCCGGTCTTTGCGCGTTGGCGGCCGCGTGCGCGGCGATGTCCTTTTTCGCCGGCGTCGACGAATCGGCTGACTATGTTTTCTCCGAAACCAATTTCGACAAGCTGACGGAGACGCTGGCCAAGCACGCGATGGTGGGAAAAATTGCAGAAGCTGCTTCCTCCACGCTCAAGACCGGCGAGCCTGTCTATCTGCTCGACATCGACATCAATCGCTTCAGCCAGATAAACGACGCCATCGGCTACGCGCAGGTCGACGATCTCCTGCGTCTGTTTGCTAAGCGCCTGAAAGCGCTTCTGCCGCGCGAAGCCGTGATCGGCCGTGTCGGACCCGGCGAATTCGCCGTTCTCTACCCGGATAAGCGTCTGCTGGGTTCGATGGAGGCACTGGTCGAGAAGCTGATCGATGACCTGATCGCTCCCTATCAGTTGAAAACGCATCAGCAGTCGGTCAGCCTTTCAGTCGGTGTCGTCGCCATGCCCAAGGACGGTATCGATCCTGTGCTGGTGCTGCGTCGCGCCAATCTCGCCCTGCAGAACGCCCGGGCGACCAACGCAGCCGGCACCTGGTCGATTTTCCAGCCGGAAATGGGCAAGGTCGCGGACCATCGGCAGTGGGTGGAGTCAGAACTGCATGCGGCGTTCGAGCGCGGCGATTTCGACCTGCATTATCAGTCGCAGCTCGATCTCGCCGCCGGCAAGATTGTCGGCTATGAAGCACTGATCCGGTGGAACCATCCGGAACGCGGCTCTATCCCACCGATGGAATTCATTCCACTGGCGGAAGAAACCGGCATGATTGGCCCGATCGGTCAATGGGTACTGCGCAAGGCATGCAGCGACGCCCGTCATTTGCCGGAGGACTGCTTCGTTGCCGTCAACATCTCGCCGGTACAGTTCATGACCAAGGATTTCCTGGCCATGGTACGCGACACCATCGTCAGCACCGGTATCAAGCCGTCGCGGCTGGAGCTGGAAGTGACCGAAACGGCGATGATGCAGGACAAGGAACGCGCCGCCGCCATTCTGAAAGAGCTGTCGGACATGGGCATTTCGGTGGCCGTCGACGATTTCGGCACCGGCTATTCCAACCTCAGCTACCTGATCGACTTCTCGTTCCACAAGCTGAAGATCGACCGCTCCTTCGTCAGCCGCATCGACACCGATTCCGGCTCCGGCGCGGTTGTCTCGACCATTGTCGGTCTGTCGCGGGCACTCGGCGTTTCGACGATCGCCGAGGGCGTGGAGACCGAAAGCCAGGCGACGATGTTGAAAGCTGCGGGCTGCGAGGTGGTTCAGGGCTACCTCTTCGGTAAGCCGGCACCGCTGCGGGTCATTGGCGGACAGGCACAGAGCGTCGGCCAGTTCGCCCAGAATCAGCGCGGCGCGGCGAACCTGCATTAACAAGCAGGCATCGCCCTATCTCTCATCGTGTCATCCGGTCAGCGGCGCGCCAGCAGCACCTTAAAAGCGTCGTTGCGCGCGATTTCCGTGTGACTTGAGAAGGCCGTGGCGAGGACGCGTTCGTAAGGCAATTGCCGGTTCGCCACGATGAACAGACGCCCACCGGGCTTCAGCGCCTTCCCCGCCGCGCGGATTATTGCGGCCCCAAGCTCCGGTTCGGCCGCACGGCCACGGTGAAAGGGCGGATTCATGACGATGACGTCATAACGCGCATCGACGGGTTCGCCAGCAAGATCGTGCCAGAACGGCCTCACCGGCAGGTCCGGCATCAGCCGGGCGAGCGTGCGACCTGCCGCCTGGAGCGCAGCGTGGTCGGCTTCGTAAAGATCGAGACTGGTCAGACCAGCCGTCCGCTCGGCAAGTGCAACAGACAGATAGCCCCAACCGGCACAGAAATCGGCGGCATGCCCCTTGATATCGGCAGGAAGGTGCTCGGCAAGAAAGCGTGATCCTGCGTCGACACGGTCGAAGGAGAACATGCCGGGTGCGGTCTCGTAGCGATCCTCGACCAGAACCGAAGGATTGGCGGCGCGCAATTTGGTAGCGGTATCTCTGTCAGGCCGGACGAACCAGAAAACCTGACCATGATGCTTCGAAAGATTGCCCTCCACGGCAATGAGTTCACCTGTCCGCTTGCGCAGGCTGGCGATACCATCCTCCTTGCCGCCGGAAACGACGATCACGCCACCTTCGCCAGTGCGTTCGATGGCATCCGCGATGCGCAGCTCGTTGAGGCCGCGGTGCTTGCCTGCGAGAACAAGAGCAAGATCGTAGTTCTCGCCCTCGACCTGCGGCGAGACTGTACGACCGGATGCTTGCAACAACCGGAAGTCGGGACGGAAACCTTGGACAAGATGCAGGGTAGCGCCAAAGTCGGTGGGCAGTCGGAAGCCCGGCTCGGCACCGAGAAACAATGCGCGCTTGCCCGGCCCTGGCAAAGGCAGCGCATCGGCTTCGAAGGGATGGAACAGTGTTTTCAGCGTATCGGCGCTCATGAGGGTCGATTGTCGCATTTCAGTTGAGAATGTGCGTCGATGCGCAGATAATCGGCAATCAGAACGGACCATTCGTCGATGTTGGCGGCGAAGGCCTGCTGCGTCATGGAAGCGGTCATATCTCGCCCTTTCGCGGTCAGCGGGACGTACCCATAGGAGACCACTGCCTTGGTGCCGCTTCCTTCTGCGTGGCAGGTCACCTCGACAAAGGCGACCCGCAGTGCCGGCGTCGCCCTGAGGTAGCGGACATGGTGTCGATCGGGCTGCCAGTCCAGACAGGTCCAGATCGTGGCCTCTTCACCGCTACCCGTGCGGAAGATCATATCCTTGGTCGTTTCACCCGTTTCGGGAAAAACATAGTCGGGTGACCAGCCCGGCACCCAGGCCTCTTCGCCCTTGGGCGTGAACAGAAGGAATGCCTCCTCGACAGGCAAAGCCACGCGGATCTCGTGCGTAAAATCCCGACGCATGGTCAGCCTTCCCGATCGGGATGCAGATGGCTGTCGGCGCTGGTCAGCCGACAGTCATAGACGTCCTTCAGCTTGGCGATCGTCGCCAATGTCTCGTCGGAAAAGGCGGATTTGCCCTCGAAGGCGTGCAGCACGACGCCTTCAAGAAGATCGCCGAGGCTGATGCCCTTTTCGGCTGCGAGGCCCTTCAACACCTTGAGGAGCGGCGTGGCCAGGCGCACGCCCGTCTGCGTTCTTTCGATCATACCGAATGTTACCAAGTTACCTTGGTAACATCAACAGGCGGACCACAATAAATGAAGAAGGGCGCGGCATCGGCCGCGCCCTTCTTCATTCTACGTGATCGGTGCGATCAGGCGGCGGTTTCTTCACCTTCCGCCTTCTTCTCGCGGGCGATTTCCTTGCCGGTCTCCTGGTCGACGACCTTCATGGAAAGGCGAACCTTGCCACGCTCGTCGAAGCCCATCAGCTTGACCCAGACCTTGTCGCCTTCCTTGACCACGTCGGTGGTCTTGGCAACGCGCTGGTCGGACAGCTGCGAGATGTGGACGAGGCCGTCACGCGGACCGAAGAAGTTCACGAAGGCGCCGAAGTCGGCGGTCTTGACGACCGTACCCTCGTAAATCTCACCAACTTCCGGCTCGGCCACGATGGTGTGGATCCACTTCTTCGCAGCCTCGATCTCCTTGGCGTTCGACGAAGCGATCTTCACCGTGCCGTCATCCTCGATGTTGATCTTGGCGCCGGTCTTCTCGACGATCTCGCGGATCACCTTGCCGCCCGAACCAATGACGTCGCGGATCTTGTCGGTCGGGATATGCATGACCTCGATGCGCGGAGCGAATTCGCCGAGTTCCTTGCGGCCTTCGGAGATGGCCTTGGCCATTTCGCCGAGGATGTGCAGGCGGCCGTCCTTGGCCTGGCCCAGCGCCACCTTCATGATCTCCTCGGTGATGCCATCGATCTTGATGTCCATCTGCAGCGAGGTGATGCCGTTGGCGGTGCCGGCCACCTTGAAGTCCATGTCGCCGAGGTGATCCTCGTCACCCAGGATGTCGGAAAGCACGGCGAAACGCTCGTCTTCCTTGATGAGGCCCATGGCGATACCTGCAACCGGCTTGGCCAGCGGCACGCCGGCATCCATCAGCGCCAGCGAGGTGCCGCAGACGGTAGCCATCGAGGACGAGCCGTTGGACTCGGTGATCTCGGAGACGACACGCAGCGTGTAGGGGAACTGCTCGGCCGAAGGCAGCATCGGATGGATGGCACGCCAGGCGAGCTTGCCGTGGCCGATTTCGCGGCGGCCGGGCGAACCCATGCGGCCGGTCTCGCCGACCGAATAGGGCGGGAAGTTGTAGTGAAGGAGGAAGGTCTCCTTGTACATGCCGGTCAGCGAGTCGACATACTGCTCGTCTTCGCCGGTGCCCAGCGTGGCAACCACGATCGCCTGGGTCTCGCCGCGGGTGAACAGTGCCGAGCCGTGGGTGCGCGGCAGGATGCCGACTTCCGAAACGATCGAACGGACGGTCTTGAGGTCACGGCCGTCGATGCGCGAGCCGGTGTCGAGGATGTTCCAGCGCACGATCTTGGCCTGGAGTTCCTTGAACACGGTCGCGACCTGCTCGGACGAATACTTCGCTTCCTCGCCTTCGGCCGGGGTGAAAGCAGCTTTGACCTTGGCCTTGGCGGCATCAACGGCGGCGTAGCGGGCCTGCTTGTCGGTGATCTTGTAAGCGGCACGCAGGTCGGCTTCGGCAACGCCGAGCATTTCCTTTTCCAGATCACCAAAGGACGGTGGCGTGAAGTCGCGCGGGTCCTTTGCGGCAACCTCGGCCAGCTTGATGATGGCTTCGATCACCGGCTGGAAAGCCTTGTGGCCGAACATGACAGCGCCGAGCATCAGCTCTTCGCCCAGTTCCTTGGCTTCCGACTCGACCATCAGCACCGCGTCGCCCGTACCGGCGACCACGAGGTCGAGTTTGGATTCCTGCATCTCGTCGATGTGCGGGTTCAGCACATACTCGCCATTGATGTAGCCGACGCGGGCGCCACCGATCGGACCCATGAAGGGCACGCCGGAAAGGGTCAGCGCCGCGGAGGTGGCAACGATCGACAGGATGTCCGGATCGTTCTCGAGATCATGCTGGACAACGGTGACAACGATCTGGGTATCGTTCTTGTAGCCGTCTGCGAACAGCGGGCGGATCGGGCGGTCGATCAGGCGGGAAACCAGTGTTTCCTTCTCGCTCGGGCGGCCTTCACGCTTGAAGTAGCCACCTGGGATCTTGCCGGCCGCGTAGGTCTTTTCCTGGTAGTTGACGGTCAGCGGAAAGAAGTCGAAGCCGGGCTTGGGCTCCTTGGCCGAAACGACGGTGGCCAGAACCACGGTCTCGCCATAGGTCGCCAGCACAGCGCCGTCAGCCTGGCGCGCGATCTTGCCGGTCTCGAGAATGAGCGGACGGCCGCCCCATTCGATTTCCACTTTGTGTTGATTGAACATATCTTGTCCTTCATATGCGGAAGGGGCCGCGCCATCCAATCATGCGCGACGCCCCCTTCCTGGCTCCTTTGTCGGGCAGCCACGGGCAAGACAACGGGAGGCTTGAAAGAGGTCGGGTCGGCGCCCGTGCCAAGCATCCTGCAATCCTGCCCCATGACCGTCCACGGGCGGTTTCAGGCGGCCCTCTGCCAACAGAAACCGGGTCGGGCTATCGAGCCCGAATGCGCGACCGGCGAGTTCTCGATGAGAACCCGCCGGCCAATTCGTCAGCGACGCAGTTCGAGCTTCTCGATCAGCGTCTGGTAGCGCGCCTCATCCTTGCGCTTGAGATAGTCAAGCAGGCTGCGGCGCTGGGAAACGAGTGCGAGCAGGCCACGACGGGAATGGTTGTCCTTCTTGTGGTCCTTGAAGTGCTCGGTGAGATTCTTGATACGCTCGGAAAGGATAGCAACCTGCACTTCCGGCGAACCGGTATCGCCCGTGACGGTGGCGAATTGAACCAGCAGTTCCTTCTTGCGTTCAGCAGTAATCGACATCGTATTTTTCCTTTCTCAATGGAGGAAACGAGGCGCCCATAGCCGGGATGTCGTCCAGCAAGGGTCAGTGATCATCACGCAATCCGGCGCGATGTTGCGGCGCGTATAGTGCAAAAGAACGCAAAAAGCCAGCGCATATTCACATGGCTGGCCTGAGCGGCGCGCGTGCCAGGGCTTTGCACCCCTAAAGCCACTTCTTCCATTTGAAGAATATGACCAACCCCACCGCTACCAGCGCCATGAAAACGAGAGCTGCCGGATAGCCGTAATAGCCGCGCAGTTCTGGCATGTTCCACGGCGACGTCGCCGGATCGAAATTCATGCCCCATACGCCAACCAGGAAAGTGAGTGGAATGAAGATCGCCGAGACGATGGTGAGCAGGCTGATCACCTCATTGGTCCGGGCCTGGCTGAGCGAGAGGTGCATTTCTATCAAGCCGGTCGTCATGTCGCGTTGTGTATCGGCCAGTTCCACCAGCCGATAGGCATGATCCAGCGTGTCGTTCAGGAAAATCTTGGTTTCCGGCTTGATGTAGGCAGCGTCAGAACGAACCAGCCCTGCCAGCGCGTCGCGCAACGACAGCATGGTCCGGTGCAATTGGCCGGCATGCCGTCGCTGTTCGTGCAAGACGAGAACCTGATGTTTATGCGGATGACGCAGCATCGAATCCTCGATCTCGTCGGTGCGGGCACTGGCGCTTTCGATCAGGGGGAAGAACGAGTCGACGATGGCGTCGATCAGCGCATAGGCGAGATAGTCGGCACCGCGCGAACGCAAACGGTTGGGCGTCGAAGCGACGATACGCTTGCGCACGGGATCGAACGGATCGCCCTCACGCTGCTGGAAGGTGATGACGAAACCCTTGCCGAAAAACAGGGAAATCTGCTCATAGCGATAGGTGGTGGGGTCGTCGATCATGTTGACGACGACGAAGGCGTGGTCGTCGAAGAACTCCGCCTTGGGTCGCTGGCCGGTGTTGACGACATCTTCCAACGCCAGCGGATGCAAGCCGAAGATCTTGCCGATCTGCTCGATCAGCTCGACATTGGCCAGGCCGACGCAATCCAGCCAGACGAGCGGCCATTTTTCGCAATGCCTGTGCAGGTCATCGATACTGGCATTGTCGATCTTCTCGCAGCGGTCGCGGTCGAGCAGCGTCAGATTGAGCTCGCTGCGCCGCGCCCTGGGGTCGGCAATCAACGTTCCCGGCGAAGCGCCGACGGGCGAACGCCTCGCCATTCTCGGCTCTCGCTTCTGAACCGTTTCCGCTTTTGCCATGCGAGCCTCGCGCGAATCTCTGCGCGGATATTAGAGCATTTCCGCTTTTCTCCGAATCGCGGAAACGCTCTAACTCTTTGTTTCTGCGCAATTCCGGACGCAAAACCGCTGCGCACTTTTGCTGAAACTGCTCCGGCGAACCAGGTCTCAGCCGGCAAAGACGCGCTTGGGTTTGAACATGCCTTGTTCAATCGCGCCGATCGCGACCAACTTGCCACGCGCTGTGGCGCAGGCCTCTTCCGCCTCGACCGGAGCATCGCGGCCGCGGATGATGACGGGATTGCCGAGCCTGATCTTGGACGCAGCGTCGTCGCTGATGACAACCTGCGGCAGACATTCCAGGGCTGCGACCGTATCAATCAGGAAGCCGTCCAGCGCGGCATGACGGTCGACACCGGAAAGTGGCGCCTCGTCATCCTCAGCCGCCGGCGGCAAGGCCGCTTCCAGTTCTGCGATGGTGACGAAATCCTCGGACGTGAACGGATCAACCTCGGTGCGGCGAAGGTCCGCGATGTGGCCAAAACAGTCGAGGTCACGGCCCATGTCACGCGCCAGCGAGCGCACATAAGTGCCTTTGCCGCATTCGACCTCGAAGATAGTCCGGTCAGCGCCATGTTCGACAATGTCGAGGCGGCCGATCTCGACCTCTCGCGCAGGTATTTCGACAGTCTCGCCCTCGCGGGCAAGATCGTAGGCGCGCTCGCCTGCGATCTTGATGGCTGAAAACTGCGGCGGCGTCTGCATGATGACACCGGTGTAGTTGGGCAGCAGCGCGCGGATATCCGCCTCGCTCGGACGTTTGTCCGACGTCTTCGTCACCGGACCTTCAAGGTCGTCGGTGGTGCGCTCCTCGCCCCAGGCAACGGTGAAACGGTAGATCTTGGCGCCATCCTGAACATAGGGCACGGTCTTGGTCGCATCGCCCAGTGCGATCGGCAGCATGCCGGACGCCAACGGGTCGAGCGTGCCGGCATGTCCCGCCTTCTCGGCCTGGAACAGCCACTTGACCTTCGACACCGCGTCGGTCGAACCCATGCCGACCGGTTTGTCCAGGATCAGCCAGCCGGAAACCGGACGGCCCTTCTTCTTGCCCCGACGCGCCATTACTCCTCGTTCCCCTCATCCTTGTCGCTCTCGTGATGGCCGAGGTCGCGTGCCACTTCCGGCGAATGCAGCAACTCGTTGATCTTCGAGAAATTGTCGTAGCTGGTGTCGAGCCGGAAACGGAATTCCGGCATGTATTTCATCTGCCGCAGCGCCGGCGACATGCGCCCGCGAATGAAGCGGGCATTGCGGTTCAACGCCTCGACGACCGCCTTGTCGTCCTTGGCGCCGAGCGGCGCGACGAAGGCGGTGGCGATCTTCAAGTCGGGCGACATGCGCACTTCCGATACCGAGATGACCGTCATCTCAATGAGGTCGTCACGCACTTCACCGCGCTGAAGGATATCGGACAGGGCATGGCGCACCTGCTCACCGACACGAAGCATGCGCTGCGAAGGGCCACTGGATTGCTGTCTATTCATCTCAATCTCTCGGATGGGGGAAGCTGCACGGACAGGCGATGGCACAGCGCACCGGCCATTTGTATAGAATTCCAATCACATGAAGCCGTCCAGCCAATGGCCGGATTTTAGGCAGGTCAATGCGGGCACGCCCGGACATAAGCCAACCTAACCCGTTTGCGGAGTGGGACCGCAGCCACGGTTGTCATCAAGGGAGAGCGGCTGAAGCCGCCCTCCCATTTTCTCTAGATACCTAGAGCTTTCTGGTCACCATCTCGACGCGGAAGCATTCGATGATGTCGCCAGCCAGGATGTTCTCGTAGTTCTGGAAGGCCATTCCGCATTCCTGGCCGACCGGCACTTCCGGAACTTCGTCCTTGAACCGCTTCAGCGTCTTCAGCGTGCCTTCGTGGATGACCACGTTGTCGCGGATCAGGCGAACGCCCGCACCGCGTTCCACACGGCCTTCCGTAACGCGGCAACCGGCGACCTTGCCGACCTTGGTGATATGGAAGACCTCGAGGATCTCCGCATTGCCAAGGAAGGTTTCGCGACGTTCCGGCGAAAGCAGGCCCGACATCGCATCCTTAACGTCATCCACCAGGTTGTAGATGATGTTGTAGTAACGGATCTCGATACCCGCCTGCTCGGCGGCAGTCCTTGCCTGCGCGTTGGCGCGGACGTTGAAGCCGATGATCGCAGCGCCCGAGGTTTCGGCCAGTGTGACATCGCTTTCGGTGATGGCACCGGCGCCGGCGTGGACGATACGTGCCCTCACCTCGTCGGTCCCGAGCTTGTCCAGCGCGGCCACGATCGCTTCGATGGAACCCTGCACGTCGCCCTTGATGATGAGCGGGAATTCCTTCAACCCGCTCGCCTGCAGCTGCGACATCATCTGTTCCAGCGAGCCGCGCTGCGTAGCGTGCTTGGCGACCGCCTTGTCGCGGGCCAGACGCTGGCGGTACTCGGTGATCTCACGGGCACGCGCCTCATTGTTGACGACCGCGAAACGGTCGCCAGCCTGGGGCGTTCCCTGGAGGCCGAGGATCTCCACCGGCATGGCCGGCGGCGCTTCCTTCACGTGTTCGCCACGGTCGTTGACCAGCGCGCGCACACGGCCCCATTCGTTGCCGGCGACCAGGATTTCACCCGGCATCAGCGTGCCGGTCTGCACCAGCACGGTAGCGACCGGACCGCGGCCCTTGTCGAGGCGCGCTTCGATGACCACACCTTCCGCCGTGCGGTCCGGATTGGCCTTGAGGTCCAGGATTTCGGACTGCAGCAGAATGGCTTCCAGCAGCTTGTCGATGCCTGTGCCGGTCTTGGCCGACACTTCGACGTCGAGCACTTCACCGCCCATCGATTCGACGAACACTTCATGCTGCAGGAGCTGCGTACGCACCTTCTGCGCGTCCGCGGCCGGCTTGTCGATCTTGTTGATGGCCACGATGATCGGAACCCCCGCGGCCTTGGCATGGCTGATCGATTCGATCGTCTGCGGCATCACGCTGTCATCGGCGGCAACCACCAGGATAGCGATGTCGGTGGCCTGTGCGCCGCGGGCACGCATCGCCGTGAAGGCGGCGTGACCGGGCGTGTCGATGAAGGTGATCTTCTGACCGTCCTTCTCGACCTGGTAGGCACCGATATGCTGGGTGATGCCGCCGGCTTCGCCGGACACCACGTTGGCGTGGCGGATGGCATCGAGCAGCGAGGTCTTGCCGTGGTCGACGTGACCCATGATGGTCACCACCGGTGGACGCGAGACGAGATCCTCGTCGCGGTCGGCGATGTTGAACAGGCCTTCCTCGATGTCCGACTCGGCGACACGCTTGACGGTGTGCCCGAATTCCGAAGCCACCAGTTCAGCCGTGTCAGCGTCGATGACGTCGCCCGGCTTCAGGATCTGGCCCTGCTTCATGAAATACTTGACCACATCCACGGCGCGCTCGGACATACGCTGCGCAAGTTCCTGGATCGTGATGGTTTCGGGCAGCGTCACTTCGCGTACGACCTTCTCGCGCGGCTCGTTGTGCATCGCGCGCTTGAACTTTTCCTGGCGACGGCGCATCGCCGACAGCGAACGCGCACGAGCATCACCATCCTCGGAAGACAGCGCCGTGTTGAGCGTCAGCTTGCCGCGCCGGCGATCTTCCTCGGCCTTGGTAGGCTTGGCCGGACGGGCGAGTTCCGGCGTCGCGAGACGACGCGGCGGCAAAGCCGAAGCAGCACCACCGCGACCACGCGGCTTGGCCTCTTCTTCCTCGGCGGCCACCTGATCGGCGGTCTGCGGCGCACGGCGGCGCGCTTCTTCTTCCGCCCGGCGACGCGCTTCTGCCTCGGCCTTGATGCGTGCTTCTTCCTCGGCCTGGCGGCGCGCGGAATCCTCGCGCTCGCGCTTGCGGCGTTCCTCTTCGTCGGCACGGCGCTTGGCATCCTCGGCGGCGCGCTGACGATCTTCTATCTCGCGCGCCTGTGAGCCCTCGAGAGCCCGGCGTCGGGCTTCCATTTCACCGCGTGACAATTCGTTCAGCACCATGCCGCCACGATCCGGCTGAGGCGGCAGCGTCGGGCGACGCTGCTCCTGCACCACAGGAGCGGCCTGCTGTGGACGTGGTTGCGGCTGGACCGGAGGCTGCGGCTGAGGAGCGGCCGGCTTCGGTGTGAATACCGTCTGCGGGGCCGGAGCCGGCTGTTGCTCGCCAGGCTTCACGAACTTGCGCTTCGTCTCCACGACGACCTGCTTGGTGCGGCCATGCGAGAAGTTCTGGCGCACCGTGCTCTGCTCGATACCCGGGCGCTTCAGCGTCAATGTCTTCTTGGGCGTAACACTCAACGTCTTGTCGTCGCCCGAATTCGTATCACTCATTCGATATCCTCTGCGGCATCATCATCGCCGGCAACAGCCACAATCATTGCCAGATCGTCCGGGGAACCGCCCCGGTAACGGTCGAGCGCAACCATGCGCTTCACGGCCGCCTTACCCGCGTCGCTCGCGAGAACGGCAGCATGTATCACATTTGTCCCCCCCAATGCCAAACCCAAATCCGCTTCCGCGAAAAGTTTGTATGCGGGAATGGCGGGGCCACCGAGATGGGCGGTGGCGCGACGTGCCTGGGTGATCTTGCGCACTCCGTCCTCGGAGGCTTCGAAAGCGTGCAGGACAAGCGCTGCCTTGCCGGAGCGCACGACACTATCGACCTTGGCAGCGCCCAGCGCAACCGCGCCTGCCTTGCGGGCAAGCCCGAGCGCGCCCAGGGCGGAACGTACGAACAAGCCTTCGACCATTGCACCGAGTTCCGGCGGGACGATGACCTGTTTCTTGAAGGCGCGGGCAAAGTGCCCCTTGGCAGAGGCCTTGTCGACGGTAGCGCGGTCGGCGCTGACCCAGCAACCCCGACCCGGCAACGATCTCTTGAGATCGGGAACGACGGCCGAATCCGGACCGACGACGAAACGGATCAGTTCATCCGTTTCGGCGGTTTTCCTTGTGACGATGCAGGTGCGATCGTTCATCTCGGACAAGGGTTACTCCGGCCGGTCTCATCTCAAGCGCCGGTGGTTTCGGCTTCGGCAACCTCGACCTGGGCTTCCTCTTCGGAAATCCAACCAGCCTTGAGGCGCGCCGCCAGAACCATCTGCTCGGCTTCTGTCTTGGAAATACCGTGCGCGGCAAGCACGCCCGGAAAAACCTTGGTCTCGCCGTCCTTGCGCTCTTTCCAGCCGACGAGATCGTCTGCTGCGTAGCCGGCAAAGTCCTCGATGGTCTTCACACCGTCCTCGCCCAGCGTCACCATCATGGCGGTGGTCACGCCCGGGATTTCGCGCAATTCATCCTGCACGCCCAGCTTCTGGCGGGCGGCGTCGTGTTCGGCCTCGACCTTCTCCAGGTGTTCGCGGGCGCGATTCTGGATCTCGCTCGCGGTATCCTCGTCAAAACCGTCGATCGAGGAGATTTCATCGGGGTCGACATAGGCTACTTCCTCAACCGAGGTGAAACCTTCCGAAGCCAGCACCTGGCCAACCATCTCGTCGACGTCGAGAGCTTCCATGAACAGGTTGGAGCGTTCGACGAATTCCTTCTGGCGACGTTCGCTTTCTTCCTGCTCGGTCAGGATGTCGATGTCCCAGCCCGTCAGCTGCGAGGCAAGACGCACGTTCTGGCCGCGACGGCCGATGGCCAGCGACAGCTGGTCGTCCGGCACCACCACCTCGATGCGTTCCGCATCCTCGTCCAACACCACCTTGGCGACTTCCGCCGGCTGCAAGGCGTTGACGATGAAGGACGCAGCCGAAGGCGACCATGGAATGATGTCTATCTTTTCGCCCTGCAGCTCGCCGACGACGGCCTGGACGCGTGAACCACGCATACCGACGCAGGCGCCGACCGGGTCGATCGAGGAATCGCGGCTGATGACCGCGATCTTGGCGCGCGAACCCGGATCGCGGGCCACCGACTTGATCTCGATGATGCCGTCGTAGATTTCCGGCACTTCCATGGTGAAGAGCTTGGCCATGAACTGCGGATGCGTACGCGACAGGAAGATCTGCGGGCCGCGCTGCTCACGACGCACGTCATAGACATAGGCGCGGACGCGGTCGCCATATTTGTAGTTTTCGCGCGGGATCAGCTCGTCGCGACGGATGATCGCCTCGCCGCGGCCGAGATCGACGATGACGTTGCCATATTCGACGCGCTTGACCGTGCCGTTGACGATCTCGCCGATACGATCCTTGTATTCGTCATACTGACGATCGCGCTCTGCTTCGCGCACCTTCTGCACGATGACCTGCTTGGCCGACTGTGCGGCGATGCGGCCGAAATCCATCGGCGGCAGCTGTTCGGCGATGAAGTCACCAAGCTGCGCATCGGGGTTGCGTTCGCGGGCCGACACCAGCGCAATCTGCGTGGCATAGTCCTCGACGTTCTCAACCACTTCCATCAGCCGCTGCAGCTTCATCTCACCGGTATTCGGGTTGATGTCGGCGCGAATGTTGGTCTCCTGGCCATAACGCGAACGCGCTGCCTTCTGGATGGCATCGGCCATGGCAGCAATCACGATCGACTTGTCGATCGACTTTTCGCGCGCGACCGCATCTGCGATCTGCAGGAGTTCGAGCCTGTTGGCGCTTACAACCATCTTAGTCTCCCTGAACAGGGCCGCCCTAGCCGGCGGCCGCTCATTCACTTCTCAGCTTCTGTTTCTTCTGCGGCATCAACGTCGCCGCGGTGTTTCTTGGCTTCCTTGCGCGCCCGATTGTCCCTCGACAGGGCTTCGCGGATCAAATCATCGGTCAGCACGAGATGAGCTTCGACAATCGCATCAAAAGGAATGCGCACCGTCGGCTCCTCGCCGTAGGCCGCCTTGTCACGCTCCAGCAGGATGCCGTCGGCATCGGCTTCCGCGATCTTGCCCTTGAAGCGCTTGCGGTCGGTGATGAGGACCGAAGTCTCCAGCTTGACCAGGTGGCCGGTCCAGGTGACGAAATCCGACGTGCGAACCAGCGGCCGGTCGATCCCGGGCGAAGACACTTCCAGATGATACGCCTTCTCGATGGGATCGTCGACATCGAGCGCCGGCGAGATCGCACGACTGACTTCTTCGCAATCCTCGACGGTCATGGTGCCGTCTTCGCGCTCGGCCATGATCTGCAACGTCAGGCCATGTTGACCCGACAGGCGTACACGCACGAGACGGAAGCGCATGCCACGCAGCACCGGCTCGACGATGATGGCGATGCGTGCATCGATACCGCTCTCGCGGATGATACGGTCGTCGCTATCGGCCTGGCTTGATGACATCCGGTGTCCGTTGCTCGAATCTCTTGGCGACGGCCGGTAACAAAAAAGAGCGGGACCGGGTGGACCCACTCTTCGTCATACCGACCAAGAATTTGACGCCGATATAACAATGGCGGCACTGAATTGCAAGGCTCCGTTGTGGGCTCAGCCCATCGAGCCGAATCCTGACACAACTTGGCACCGACCGATTTCCACCCATGCGCGCACCGCATGGCAGACTTGCCGTGAAAGACCTGTTAGCCGCACCATCGGCCTCCTATCTTTTGTGCAGCGCAGCAAAACGCTGTGCCAGAGAAATGGAGCAAGCCCGTGCGCACCAGCAGAACCGCTTTTCGCAACCTGATCGACCTCGTCGGCAGCGCGATCAATGCGGCCGGCGCCGTGGAAGGCAACCGCGCCCCCAAGGGCCAAGACCTTCGCCGCCTCGGCATCGACCCGGTCGAGTTCGCCAAGATCCGTCGCATCTAGAGCATTTCCGTTTTCACGGAAACGCGAAAACGCTCTAACTCTTTGTTTTTATGCAATTCCGAACGGAAAACCGCAACAAAGCTTTCCTGGAATTGCATCTAGCGCCAGACAATGAAAAAGCGGAGGCAAATGCCTCCGCTGGATGGGAACGATCCGGCGACGTGTTTGCCGGTCAGAACGCTCCGTTCAGTCTTCATCACCGCCGAGTTGCGACAGGATCTTGTCCTTGCCGCGCCAGCGCAGATAGAGCGGAACCAGCACCGCAGCGGCCGCAAGCACCCACAGCCCCACCGCGATCCAGGAATGGAACAACACGGAAGGATCGCCCTGGCTGATGGCGACCGCGCGGCGCAATTGCTGTTCCGCCAGCGGCCCCAGAATCAGCCCCACCACCACCGGTGCGATCGGATAGTGGAAACGCCGCAAGCCATAGCCAAGCAGGCCGAAAGCCAGAAGCAGCCCGAGTTCGAAGGTCGACGGGTTGGCACCGATGGTGCCGAGCGTCGCGAACATCAGGATGCCAGCGTAGAGCCAAGGCGTCGGAATGGTCAGCAGTTTCACCCACAACCCAATCAGTGGCAGGTTGAGCACCAGGAGCATGAGGTTGGCCACCAGAAGGCTGGCGATCAGGCCCCAGACCAGTTGCGGATTGGTGGCGAACAGCAGCGGCCCCGGCTGCAGACCGAACTGCTGGAAGCCCGCAAGCATGATGGCGGCCGTCGCCGTCGTCGGCAAACCGAGCGTCAGCAACGGCACCAGGGTGCCTGCCGCCGAGGCATTGTTGGCGGCCTCGGGTCCCGCGACGCCTTCGATGGCGCCCTTGCCGAACTCCTCCGGCTTCTCAGCCAACTGCTTTTCTACAGAATAGGACAGGAAGGTACCAATCTCGGCACCGCCTGCCGGCATGGCACCGATCGGGAAACCGATCGCCGTGCCGCGCAGCCACGGCTTCCAGGACCTACGCCAATCCTCGCGCGTCATCCACACCGAGCCCTTGATCGCCTGGATCGTCGAATCGCCGCCCTTGGCCGCAGCCACTGAAAGCGCCTCGCCAATGGCGAAAAGGGCCACGGCCAGCGTCGTCACCTCGACACCGTCAAGCAGGTCCGGAATACCGAAGGCAAGCCGCGCCTGACCCGTCTGCAGGTCGATGCCGATCAGGCCGAGCAACAGGCCGATGAAAAGCGAGGTCAGGCCGCGCAGCGTCGATTCGCCGAAGGCGGCCGATACGGTCATGAAAGCGAGCACCATCAGCGCGAAATATTCCGCGGGACCGAAAGAAAGCGCCAGTTTCACGATCGTCGGCGCAATGAAGGCAAGGCCGACGGTGGCGATAAGGCCTGCAACGAAGGAACCGATGGCGGCGGTGGCAAGCGCTGGGCCGCCGCGTCCGGCGCGCGCCATCTTGTTGCCTTCGAGCGCGGTCACGATCGAGGAACTCTCGCCCGGCGTATTGAGCAGGATCGATGTTGTCGAGCCGCCATACATGCCGCCGTAGTAGATGCCGGCGAACATGATGAGTGAGCCGGCCGGGTCGAGCTTGTAAGTCACCGGCAGGAGAAGAGCGACCGTCAGCGCCGGACCGATGCCCGGTAGAACACCCACGGCGGTACCCAAGGTCACGCCGATCAGCGCATAAAGCAAATTCATCGGCTGCAGGGCGACCACAAGCCCGTGCGCGAGGAGTTCGAACGTTGTCATGAGCCTCGTCCGCTAATTCCGTTCAAAACAAAAGATGTTCAAGCGGGCCGGCAGGCAGCGAAAGCGACAGGCCGCGCGCGAAGATCACCCAGATGACGTAGGCAAACACGATGCCGAGCGGGATCGTCTTCCACAGGGGCCCCTTGCCGAAGGCGCGCGCCGTGGCCGCGAACAGCAGGCCGGTGGCAATCGAGAACCCGGCGACCTTCAAAAGCAGCATTTGCGCGGCCAGGCCACCGACGATCCACAGGATCGGGCTGATTTGCTGCTGTTCGCGCTCGGGGAAATCGCCGCGCCAGCCTTCGAATGCCGTCCAGATCGCCAGGATGAAGAAGACTGCAGCGATCACATACGGGAAAGTGGTCGGCCCGATGCGGGCATAACTCGCGGCCCCAGTCTGCCGCGCCGTCGACCAGACAACGACGATCGCCACGACGGCCAGCGCGATGGCAATGGCAAGCGCCGCCCAATCAGGGCGGCGCGATGTCTGTTTGGAGGAGGTTTCGCTCATTTGACCAAGCCGATGTCCTTGAGAACGCCGGCGGTGAGTTCGGTGTCCTTCTTCAGCTGCGCAGTGAATTCGTCGCCGGCCAGATAGGTGTTCTCCCAACCTTTGTCGGTGAGGATCTTCTGCCAGGCGGCGGACTTCACCATCTTGTCGATATCGGCAACGATCGCAGCCTTCTGCTCGGCGCTGATGCCGGGCGCGGCGGCAACCATGCGCCAGTTCTGGATAGCGACGTCGACGCCGGCTTCCTTGAAGGTCGGCGCTTCAATGCCAGAAATGGGCTTTTCACTGGAAATGCCGATGAGCCGCAGCGTGCCGGCCTTCACCTGTTCGGAGAATTCACCATAGCCGGAGATGCCGACGGTGACCTGGTTGCCGAGCAAGGCCGCAAGCGCCTCACCGCCACCCGAGAAGGCGATGTAGTTGACCTTGGTCGGATCGACGCCGACCGCCTTGGCGATCAGGCCAGCTGTGATGTGATCGGTGCCGCCTGCGGAGCCGCCGCCCCACGACACAGAACCCGGATCCGCCTTCAGCTTGGCTACCAGGCCGGCCATGTCCTTGATGTCGGATGCGGCAGGCACCACAACCACCTCGTATTCGCCGGTCAAGCGCGCGATCGGCGTTACCTGCTCGAGCGTCACCGGCGAATTGTTGGTCAAGATGCCACCGACCATCACATAGCCGCCGACAAGCAGTTGCGAGGCATCGCCATTGGCCTGGTTGACGAACTGGGCCAGCCCGATGGTGCCGGCTGCACCCGGCACGTTGGTTACCTGTACGGAGCTGGAAATCTTCTCATCCTGCAGCGCGCTCTGCATGGAGCGCGCGGTCTGGTCCCAGCCGCCGCCCGGTGCCGCAGGGGCCATGATCTTGTAGTCGGCGGCGAAGGCCGGAATGGCCATCACACTCGCCACGATGGTCGCCAGAAGGAATTTCTTCACGGTCTCTCTCCCTTGAGACGCAGCCCATTGGGGTCGGCTGGCGTCGTGTTCGCATTGGTTCGCGTCGCACGGCTGGCGTCGCGTCGAGACAACCCTGGGAGAACGGTGGTTTTGGATAGCTGCCGTCGAAGGCTTCTGCCTTCGCCCCGGTGCCGGCCGTTGTGGCCCCTCTCCTCCCAGACCTGCAGGCCCAGCCGCCTCCAACAGCCAAACCGACAGAAATGCTAACCGAGCAAGCTGACATCTGACTGACATCCTGCCCGGCAGAGCGATCATGACCCAAACACAAGGCCTTTGCCACCGCTTCGTGGTCAGCGGCCTTGCAGGGCCGCGTTCCAGCGTTCAACAAGGCGGTTGCGCTTGACCTGATCGAGATAGACGAGAAGGCCGGGGCTCACCGGAACCGGACGGAGCTGTGCGCCCATCGTGGCCTGGATGGCATTGGCGGTGTTTTCACCCGACACATCCGGATTAACCGCAGCGATGTGGAGATCGCGCGCCATGATCGTCTGCCCCTCAGCCGACATGAAATAGGCAAGCAAGGCGCGGCCGAGATCCGGCGAAGCCGCCGCCTTCGGCACGAGGCCGATGCGCGACATGACGACCGTATAATCCCTCGGCATGACGATGCCGACATCCGGATTGCGTGCCGCCCAATCCGTCGCATAGGAACCGAGGATGTTGTAGCCCAGGACTGCCCGGCCATCGGCAATGCGCTCAAGGATTGCAGCGCTTCTCGAATACAACTTGACGCCGGCCTTGCCCATGCTGCGGATGACCGACCAGATGTCTGGAAACTGTTCCTGGTCGCGCGCCATGAACATGAAGCCGACGCCGGAGCGCTCGATGTCATAGGTGGCTATCTTGCCTCGCACGGCGTCGGCGTTGCGTTCGAGATAGTCGACGAACTGGGAACGTGTCGCCGGCGGCAAGACATCGCGGAAACTCGGCTTGTGATAGACGAAGACTGCCGGTTCGAAGGTCAGCGCATAGGCGGTGTTGCGCCAGTTCGCCCAGCGTGGCCAGCGTGCGCTCATCGGCAGGTCGCTTTCCTGCGCATAGCCGTCATTGGCGAGTTTGACCTGCAGATCCATGGCGGATGAAAAGGCGACATCGCCGGTGTTCTGGCCAGCGTTGGTCTCTTCGATGATGCGCGTATAGATGTCGCCGGTCAGCAATTCCTCGTAGCGCACCGCGACGCCGGGATTGGCGCGGCGAAACCCTTCGATCATGCCCTTGGCCAAAGGCGCGTCCAGCGCGGAATAAACGATCAGCGTACGCGCGCCCGCGTCACCGTTGAGAGCCGGAAAAAGCGTCGTTTCGGCCTGCGCAGGCCTCGACACCAAAACCAGCAGAACGATGACTAGAAAGCGCATAGTGGCCAACTTGCCCGAGCCCGCGATCATCCACAAGCGCCGCAGGTTGCGGCGGTTTGGTGCGCACGAAAGTCTGCCAGAGCGGAAAGCGATCAGGATGGATCGGTACTGCTCCTCTGTCTCTTTGTCTTGCGCATGATCTTCATCCGAAAAGTCTGCAACTTTTCGGGATCATGCTCTAGGCTCGGGAAAACGATTTCCGGCAAGGAGTTCCGGTTGCGCATTCTGGTGGTGGAGGACACGCAGACCCTGGCCGACGGGCTTGTGGCCGTGCTGAAAGGCAGTGGCTACGCAGTCGACCACGTCGTTGATGGGCAATCGGCGCTTGCCGTGCTCGCCGCCGAGCGGGTCGACCTTGTCATCCTCGACCTCAACCTGCCCGGCATGGACGGGTTGCAGGTGCTGCGCAGCATCCGTGCGCGTCAGGACGGGCCAGGTGTGCTCATCCTCAGCGCACGCGCCGATCTGCATGACAAGATCAAGGGGCTGGACCTCGGCGCCGACGACTATATGACCAAACCCTTCGACGTCGATGAACTGGAAGCGCGCGTGCGTATGCTGCTGAGGCGCCACGCAGGGTTGAAATCGTCAATCGTCTCGTTCGGCGATGTGACCTTCGATCTTACCTCGCGCAGTTTCTCAGGCGGCGGCATGCCACTCGATTTGCCGGCGCGCGAAGTGAGCCTGCTCGAAACGCTGTTCCTGCGCACCGGCAAAGTGGTGCCGAAACAATCGATCCTGGAATCGCTGGCCGGCTTCGACGAGGAGCTGTCCTTCAACGCCATCGAGCAATATGTCAGCCGGCTGCGGCGTCGGCTTGCCCCCTATGGCGTAACCGTACGGACCGCACGTGGCATCGGCTACTATCTCGAGAAAGTGTAGCGGAAGCATGGGGGAGATTTGCTGATGGCAGTCGCCGCGCCCTATTCGCTGCGCCGCCGACTGCTGTTCTGGCTGCTCGTGCCGCTGATCGCGATCGGGGTGATCGCCCTGCTCGACACCTGGCGGGAGGCGATCGGGACGGCAAACGCCGCGTCGGACCGCGTACTGGCCGGTTCGGCCCTGGCGATTGCCGAGCGTGTGGTCGTTTCCGAGGAAGGTACCCTCGAAGTCGACATTCCGTATGTGGCCCTGGAAATGCTGACTTCGGCTGCTCAGGATCGGGTATTCTACAGGGTCGACGGCCCGCCGGGCACCTTCATCACCGGCTATGACACCTTGCCCATCATGCCGGCACCGCCGCCGGAGAGAGCACAGTTTTCCGATGCGACCTTCCGTGGCGAACCGATCCGGCTGGCTGCCCTTGCCCGCTCGGCCTCGACCGGTGTCGATTCCATCCCCTTCGTGGTGACGGTTGCCGAAACCACCATCGCGCGCACCCAGCTTGCCCAGACCATCCTGTTGCATTCCGCCCTTCGGCTGGCGGTGCTGATCGGCGGCGCGGCCCTTATCACCTGGTTTGCCGTCAATGCTTCGCTGCAACCGCTTTACCGGCTGCGTTCCGCCATTGCCGAACGCAGCCCCGACGACCTGCACCCGATCGACGACCGCGTACCGGGGGAGGTGCGCGGTCTGGTCGAAACGGTGAATTCCTTCATGGTGCGGCTGGGTGCCGCCCTGTCCGGGCTGCGCAACTTCACCGGCAATGCCAGCCATCAATTGCGCACGCCGATGACCATCGTGCGCACACAGCTCGCGCTCGCTGGCCGCGCGAAATCACTCGCCGAAGCGAAAGCCGCGGCCCAGACCGCCGATACTGCAATCGTGCGCGCCGAGCACGTCCTTGCCCAATTGCTTCTCCTGGCGCGCATCGACGCCGCCGCATCGGACATGATCGAGACGACATCGGTCGATCTCACCACCGTCACCATGGAAGGCGTCGCCGACCGCGTCATGGAGGCAAATGCGGCCGGCGCCGATCTCGGCTTCGAAGGCGGTGAAACGGTCGCGATCAGGGGCGAACCGCTGCTCATCGGCGAACTGGTCGGCAATCTGGTCGACAACGCCATCGCCTATGCCGGCAGCGGAGCCGAAATCACGGTGCGCGTGTCTGGCGGGGACGAAGCGGTTCTGGAGGTGGAAGACAACGGCCCAGGCATTCCGCCGGACAAGCTGGCCGCGGTTCGCACGCGCTTTTCGCGCGGGGCCGGTGCCGACAAGCCCGGCAGCGGGCTTGGACTGCCGATCGTGGAAGAGATCGCCGAATTGTTCGGTGGCAGGCTCACGCTCGAAACGCCCGCATCCGGCAAGGGATTGCGCGCGCGCGTCACGTTTCCGCCGGCTTCTTCACCCGCAGACAAAGCGAGTGACGACACCGTCGTCGGATAGACGACGCTAGAGCGTTTCCGTTTTTCACGGAAACGCGGAAACGCTCTAACTCTTTGTTTTAACGCAATTCCGGACGGAAAACCGTTACACACTTTTCCTGGAATTGCTCTATCGTCGGATAAACGTCAGGTAGGCGGTACGGCGCCCCTCGCGGATGGCCTTGGCTTCATAGCGCGTGCTTTCCCAGCCGGGGTAAGGCGTGTGCCAGTCGGCCGCTTCGTTCGCCTGCCACGCGAAGGCCGGGTGTGCACGGCAATGCTGGAGCGTCCAGTTCACATAGGTATCGATGTCGGAAGCAAAGCAGAACTTGCCGCCCGGCTTCAAAACGCGCGCGAAACGGTCGAGATTCACGGGGCTGACGAAACGCCGCTTCCAGTGCCGCTTCTTGGGCCACGGGTCGGGATAGAGAAGGTCGATCCAGTCGAGGGAGGCCTGCGGCAGCCAGTCGAGCAACAGGGCTGCATCGTCGTCGAAGACGCGCAGATTATCCGCGGGCTCTTTCGCCAGCGCGACCATCATCTTGGCCATGCCATTGACGAAAGGTTCGGCGCCGATGAAACCGGTGTCAGGATGCGTCAGCGTCTCCTGACGCAGATGCTCGCCACCGCCGAAACCGATTTCGAGCCGGATCGAAGAAACGGAGGCCCCAAAAAGGCCTTGCAGTTCTTTCGGCGCCGGCTGCGCCAGATCGAGCCGGTAGCTCTGGAGGCCGACCTCCAGAGCAGTTGCCTGCGCGGGACGTATGGTTTTGCCGCGCCGCCGTCCGAAAAAGGCTTCACTCGTTCGGCTGCGGCGCGGTTCGTCTTCCATGTCAGAAACGGTCGCCTCAGGCGGCGGCCGCGACCTTGTTGGCGACGGCGTCCTTGAGCACCTTCACCAGATCGGTCTTCTCCCAGGAGAAAGAGCCATCCCGGCCAGCCTTGCGGCCGAAATGGCCGTAGGACGAAGTCTTGGCATAGATCGGCTTGTTGAGATCGAGGTGGCGACGGATGCCGGACGGCGACAGGTCCATGACCTCGCGCAGCGCCGCTTCCAGCTTGGCCTCGTCGACGGCGCCGGTGCCGTGAAGGTCGACATAGACCGAAAGCGGCTGGGCAACGCCGATGGCGTAGGAAAGCTGGATGGTGCAGCGGTCGGCAAGCTTGGCCGCCACGACGTTCTTGGCAAGGTAGCGCGCGGCATAGGCGGCCGAACGGTCAACCTTGGTGGTATCCTTGCCGGAGAAGGCGCCGCCGCCATGCGGTGCAGCACCGCCGTAGGTGTCGACGATGATCTTGCGGCCGGTGAGGCCTGCGTCGCCGTCGGGCCCGCCGATCACGAACTTGCCGGTCGGATTGATGTACCAGTTGCAGTCGCCGGCGATCTTCAGGTCGCCCAATGCTTCGCGGATATAGGGTTCGACGACCTTGCGGACCTTCTTGGAATCCCAGCTTTCTTCGAGATGCTGGGTGGAAAGCACGATCTGCGTGACCTCGGCGGCCTTGCCGTCGACATACTTCACGGTGACCTGGCTCTTGGCGTCCGGACCAAGCCTGCCGGCATCGCCATTGTTCTTGTGGCGGGCGTCGGCCAGCAGCTCGAGAATCTTGTGGCTGTAATAGATCGGCGCCGGCATCAGGTCCGGCGTCTCACGGCAGGCATAGCCAAACATGATGCCCTGGTCGCCGGCACCTTCTTCGCCCTGGCGGTCGGCGGCGTTGTCGACACCCTGGCCGATATCAGGCGACTGGCCGTGCAGCAGCACGTCGATCTTTGCGGTCTTCCAATGGAAACCGGACTGTTCGTAACCGATCTCCCGGATCGCCTTGCGCGCGACCGACTTGAACTTGGAGGGATTGACGGTCGGGTGCCCGGCCGAATCCTTGACGATGTTGCCGGCCTTGTCCTTCTTCAGCAGCGTCTCAGGCACACGCACTTCACCCGCGATCACAACGCGGTTGGTGGTGGCAAGCGTTTCGCAGGCGACGCGGACCTTCCACGGATCCATGCCTGTCTTCCTGGCTTCGCGGTAAACGAGATCGACGATCTCATCGGAGATACGGTCGCACACCTTGTCGGGGTGACCTTCGGAAACGGATTCGGATGTGAAGAGATAGTTCTGGCGCGACACGGGTGTCCCCTCTGGAAAGCAATCGGCAGATCGCCGATCTAGCGGGCCACGTGTTAGCGGGGCTGCGCCGGCCTCGTCAAGACGATTGCGCAGTATCGGATATCAAAGCCCGATGCGGCAGTGGAACAAAATTCCCTGGATTGCGATGTTCCAGGTAAAGCCGGCCGCCATGTGATGACGACCGGATAATCGCGTCCCGATTCAGCTTGCTTCATCGCCGGCGAGCGACTTGATGAGGTCGATGATCCGCCGGCGAACTTTCGGATCGGCGACCTTCACGAAAGCGCGATTGAGTTGCAGGCCTTCGGGCGTCGAGCAGAATTCCGCCGCCAGAGCCATGGCGTTGTCCTCGGCAAAACCGCCGCGCGGAATGCCATCCTGTCCTGGAGCATCTTCGAAGAAGAAGGAAACCGGCACGCTCATGATGGAAGCTATCGCCTGGAGGCGGCTGGCGCCGACGCGGTTCGTACCCTTCTCATATTTCTGAATTTGCTGGAAAGTTATTCCAAGGTTCTCGCCAAGCTTTTCCTGGCTCATTCCAAGCATGTTACGCCGTAATCTGATGCGACTGCCAACATGAGTGTCAATTGGGTTTGGTTTTTTCTTGTTTTCTTCTACCATTTTATCCTCGCCGAATTCTTCCGGCTTCTTGTGTTTTTGACGCCTAACCTCTGACCTGAGCTCCCATCTCGTTCGAAAAAAGCGACAGCGTGCGAGAGATGCCAACCGCTCCATAATGGGTTTCTAAAATACTGGCTGTCAATTCGCCGGTAGCTTGTGCCTTACGGAAAAAACGAAAGCAATCAGGGCAAGGGCGAGCATAATCAGATATCCGTTAACGCGCCGTTGGCCGGCTGAGATCACATCGGATGACGATGCAACCGGGATGCTCAAATCGATGGTGTCGCGGACGTTGATGGCCAGGGCATCAAGGATCCGGCCGCGTGCATCCACGGCCGCGGAGATGCCATTGTTAGCCGCACGTAACAGAGGCATTCCGTTTTCCACCGCGCGTATCTGGGCCTGACGGAAATGCTGGTAAGGGCCGGGCGTGTCCCCAAACCACGCATCGTTGGTAAGGTTCACAATAAGCTGACTTGACGCAGCGTCAACTGCCACTTCGTCAGGAAAAATGACTTCATAACAGATGAACGGAAGGCCGCGGATCGCGCCGGGCAACACAATGGGATGCCGGTCGTTTCCAGCGGAAAACATCGTCGGCCCGGCGACCAGCTGTTCTACGCCGATGCGCCGCAATAGCTCGGCAAAAGGCAGATATTCACCGAACGGCACGAGATGGACTTTGTCGAAGGCGTCGGCGATCTCGCCCTTGTCATTGATGGCGACCACCGAGTTGTAATAGCGCGCGCCGGTATTGGCCGACGCCCCCTCCTCCCGCACCGCCCCGGCGACCAGCATCTGGCCGTCGGCCAGCGTATCGCCAAGCGCGGTCAGGGCATCCGGCCGCTCGGTGAACAGAAAAGGCACGGAGGTTTCCGGCCACAGGATCAACTGCGGTTTTTTCTTGCCAGGATCCGGCGTCGACGACATGCCAAGCAAGGTCGCGAAGATGCGGTCGCGTACAGAAGCGTCCCACTTCTCGCGCATGTCCACCGACGGCTGGACAATACGTATGTCGAGCGTTCGGTCGGCCGGCACCGGCGTGGTAAGCCGCAGATAACCAAAGCCGAGATGCGCGCAGACCAGGACGAGCGCCAAAATCGCGCCCACGGCAAGATTGCGCCGCCCAACCAGCAGCGCGGGCATGGCGAAGACGAAGACGGCAAGCGCGTTCATGCCGTTCATGCCGATTGCCGACACGCTCTGCATCAGCAGGGGAACCGGCATCGCCGCATAGCCGACCGCATTCCAGGGAAAGCCGGTCAGGACGAAGCCACGCAGCCACTCCGCCAGGGCAAAACCAACAGCGAGCGCCGCGATACGGCCCAGCCCGCTGCTCCACAAAAGCCGGGCAACAGCCGTGGCGACCCCATAGAAGAAGGCCAGCAGCAACGGAATACCGATCACGGCGAAAGGCAGTGCCCAGGCGTAATCGTCGGCTTCCACAAGCAGCGCCTGCCCGATCCACCACAGGCCAGCCAGGAAATAACCGAAACCGAACCACCAGCCGACGGCGAATGCCGGTCGCAGTCGCTTCAGAAAGCCGCCGGACGCCTCACCCGTCGTGCCATCGAGCAACCAGACCAGAACCGGAAAGGAAATGAAGCAGACGGCGAAGAAATCGTAAGGGGCCTGCCCAAAAACCGCCAGCGCGCCGGCCAGAAAGGCCGCAAGCGCGCGTCGCCAACCCCAGAGCAGAATTATCCGGCCGGCGAGGCGCTCCATGCATTCTTCCGAGTCACGAGAATCATGGCGGAAGATGTATCAGGCCACGCCGCGCGCTCCAAATGCCGGCCCAAATATTGGCATGGCCGCACCATGCCGATACGCACCTGTTTCAGGCCGATTTCAAAGCAGGCCGCTCAGCCGGCTCGACCAGTTCGGCGAGTTGCCTGGCAACCGTGCCCCAACCGTCGTGGAATCCCATCTCTTCATGCATGTCACGCTCAGCCTTGCTCTTGTGCATGACATGGGCAGCGTAATCCGTGCCTTGCGGATGCTCGCGCAACGTGATGATCGCGGTCATGAAGGGTTGATCGGCCGGACGCCAGCCACCGGTGAGCGCATTGGTGAAGACGATGCGTTCCTGCTCGTCGATGGCCAGGAAACAAGCATCGAGATGCGGCTGGAAGGCACCACCGTCCTCGCTGATGCGCGTGACGAGAGCGCCGCCCGGACGAAGCTCCATTTTCTCGACCTTGCATCTGGCCGGCGCCGGGACCCACCAGCGGGCGAAGCTCGCCGGATCGCTCCATGCGTTCCAGACGGCGGAGCGCGGCGCCCTGATGATGCGCGACAGGGTCAGATCGGTCTCGGGATTCACGGTCTCGGTCATTCCGGTTTCTCCTTGTTCTGCTCAGAACGAAATGCCGCGGCATTTCGCTCTGCCTTTTTTGTTTGCCGCATGATCGTTGTCCGAAAAGTCTACAACTTTTCGGGATCATGCTCGGCGAGAACGAAACGCTCCAGGCGATCATTGCGGCCTTCCCAGACCGCGCGCTGCGCCGACAGCCAGGTTTCGATCATCGCAAACTGCTTGGTTTCGATGGCACAGGTGCGCACGCGCCCCTGTTTTTGCGTCCGGATCAGGCCGCTGCCTTCGAGAAAGTGGATGTGCTTCATGAAAGACGGCAGCGCCATGTCGAACGGCTTGGCGAGGTCGCTGATGCTGGATGGTCCCTTGCCGAGTTCCGTCAGCACCGCGCGCCGCGTCGGGTCGGCAAGTGCCTGGAAGATTCCGTCCAATCGCGTCGAATACTGATCCATAAGGCTAAGTATCACCCCAAGACACTTAGCACAAGGGCTAACTATGAAAATCCTGGATAAGCCTACGCTTGTTCGGCCCGCGCGCGGCGGCGACGCTCGATCGCCTTCTGGCTCTCGACGATGCGCACGCGCTTCACCCGGCGAGGATCGGCATCGAGGATGTGAAACTCGAAGCCCGGAATGGCTTGCACCACCTCGCCCCGCGCCGGTACGCGCCCCAGCGTATTGAAGATCATGCCGCCGATCGTGTCGACCGACTCGCCGTGTTCGCCGGCTGCGAAGTGCTCGCCGAGCATCTTGGCGACGTCATCGATCTCCGCCTTGCCATCCACCACGTAGATGCCGTCGCCGGCCTGCGTGATCATCGGCTCGTCGTCGTCATGCTCGTCCTCGATGTCGCCGACCACCATCTCGACGATGTCCTCCAGCGAGGCGAGGCCGTCGGTACCGCCATATTCATCGATGACCAGCGCCATCTGCGTGCGTGCGGCCTGCATCCGGCCCATCAGGTCGGAGGCCAGCATCGAAGGCGGCACGAACAGCACCGGCCGGATCAGGCTGAGGTCGCCGATAGTGCGCGCGAGATCGACCTGGGTCAGGTCGAGCAGCGCGGCGGCCGGCGTCTTGCGGCTGGCGCGGCCCGGTTTCCTGACCCGGGCAAGGCGTGTGATGTGGGCGAGCACGTCGCGGATGTGGACCATGCCGCGCGGATCGTCCAGCGTCTCGGAATAGACCGGCATGCGGGAATGGCCGGACTGCTCGAACAACACCAGCATGTCGCCCAGGGTCGTCCCGATCTCCACTGCCTGGATGTCGGCGCGCGGCACCATGACGTCCTCGACGCGAACCTCGCGCAGGCGCAGTATGTTGTTGAGCATCGCCCGTTCGCCAGGCGAGAAGGACTCGGCGCCCGTCTCGGTTTCGGCGAGCGCGTCGGCGATTTCCTCGCGCAACGAGGTTCCGTTGCGTTGACGGAAAAGACCCAGAATGCGCTCGAACAGTGAGGGGCCGGCAGAAGAAGGCTCGCTCGCTATGCTGCCGGAGTTGGTACTCGGACTGGGCGTTTCTTCCGTCTTTCCGGAAGCCTTTAAGGCACTGCCGGCGTCCGTGGGGGCGGCAGTCTCTGATTTCTCGTTCATCGTCGTCCGGTCAATTGAATGTTTAGTTACGCATACGGATCGGGAATGGCAAGTCTTGCCAGCGCCGCGCGCTCGACCGCCTCCATCTCCTCGGCTTCATCGTCGGTCTCGTGATCATAGCCCAGCAGATGCAGCAGGCCATGGATCACAAGGTGGCTGACGTGGTTTTCGATCGGCTTCTTCTCTTCGGCCGCCTCGCGCGCAACCGTTTCGGCAGCCAAGACGATATCGCCGAGCATCGGCGGCAGCGGACCGCCCTTGGCCGGCGGAAAGGCTGGGAAGGACAGCACGTTGGTGGGTTTGTCCTTGCCGCGCCATTCCGCATTCAGCGCCTGGATGGCGGCATCGTCGGTGAAGACAACGCTGAGCTCGGAGGGGTCGTTTCGGGCAAGGCGAAGTTCGGCAAAGGCAGCGCCGACGGAGCGTTCGACAAGGCCAAGCAACTCCGCCTCGGACGGCCAGACACCGGCTTCGACCGCGAGATCGATATCGAATGGCAGATCAGGCGACGTCATCGAGCCTTGTCCTGGCTAGAGCGCCGCGCGTCCTTTTGGACGCGCAAAGGTCGCTCTAACACTTTGATTTGGCGCATGATCCTTTCCGAAAATCGATTCCGATTTTCGGGGTCATGCGCTAGCGGGCATACCGGCAGGATCAGTTGTCCGCCCCCAGGCCGCGGGAGACCTTGCCGTCACGGTCATAGGCCCTGACGATCTCACCCACCAGCGGGTGGCGCACGACATCCCCATCGGCGAAACGCACGGTCACGATGCCGGGAACCCCGTCCAGCACGCGCAACGCCTCGACCAGGCCCGACTTGGTGTTGGGCGGCAGATCGATCTGGGTCGGATCGCCGGTGATGATCATGCGCGAATTCTCGCCCAGACGCGTCAGGAACATCTTCATCTGCATCTGGGTGGTGTTCTGCGCCTCGTCGAGGATGACGGCGGCATGCGCCAGCGTGCGTCCGCGCATGAAGGCCAGCGGCGCGATCTCGATGACGCCGGCTCCGATGGCGCGCTCCACCTTGTCGCCCGGCATCATGTCGTAAAGAGCGTCGTAGAGCGGGCGCAGATAAGGGTCGACCTTTTCCTTCATGTCGCCCGGCAGGAAACCGAGCCGCTCGCCAGCCTCGACTGCCGGCCGCGACAGGATGATGCGTTCGACCATGCCGCGCTCCAGCAGCATGGCTGCATGCGCGACCGCCAGATAGGTCTTGCCGGTACCGGCCGGGCCGATGCCGAATACCAGTTCCGACCGTTCCAGCGCGCGCATATAGGCGTCCTGGTTCAGCGAACGGGCGTAGATGGTCTTCTTGCGGGTCGAGATCTGTGCGGCGGACACTTTGCCCTTGCGTTCCATTGTCGGCAGTACCAGTTGGTCGTCGGCCGCAACCGCCATGCGCACGGCGCCATCCACGTCCGACTGGGCGATATCGGCGCCCTTCTGCAAGATATCGTAGAGGTTGTCCAAGGCGCGGCGCGCCTGTTCGGCGGCGGTCGACGAGCCCTTGATGGTAAGCTGGTTGCCGCGCGAGCGGATGTCGACGCCGAGCTTCTGCTCAAGTCGCGCCAGGTTCTCATCGAACTGGCCATACAGCGCACTGGCCAGCTTGTTGTTGTCGAAGGTCAGAACGATATGCGCCATATCCGAGGCCCCGGATGCAGTGCTTGGGGGCACGTCCTTCAATTCAGTGGCGCTCAAACGTCTCTCCTCATCTGATCCGTCATTCCGACCCGTAACTCAGACCGATCCGTAACTCAGATAGGTTCGGCGTACAGGCTGTTGAAGCCCGGCCGCGTGATTCGCACCTCAATAATGTCACCGATTTCGCCGGCCTTTTCATCAACAATCACCGGCTGCAGCCAAGGCGAGCGGCCGACCTTCTGGCCGGCCTGCCGGCCGGGCTTCTCGATCAGCGTCGTGATGGTGCGACCGACCATGGAAGCGGTGAAGGCCTGCTGCTGTTGTACCAGCAGCGCCTGCAGCGTGTGCAGGCGCTCGTCCTTCAGCTTTTCGGGCACATGATCGTCCATTTCGGCACCCGGAGTGCCGGGGCGCGGCGAATATTTGAACGAGAAGGCGGATGCATAGCCCACTTCCCGCACCAGCCGCATCGTGTCTTCGAAATCGGCATCCGTCTCGCCGGGAAAACCGACGATGAAATCGCCCGACATGGCGATGTCGGAACGTGCGGCGCGGACGCGGTCGACCAGACGCAGATAGTCCTGCGCCTTATGGCGCCGGTTCATGGCCTTGAGGATCCGGTCCGAGCCCGACTGCACCGGCAGATGCAGATAAGGCATCAGGGTGGGCAGATCGCGGTGCGCGGCGATCAACTCGTCATCCATGTCGCGCGGGTGGCTGGTGGTGTAGCGCAGCCGGGCAATGCCGGGAATTTCGGCCAGGCGATAGAGCAGCCGGCCCAGCCCCCAGTCGGAGCCATCCGGCCCTTCGCCGTGCCAGGCATTCACGTTCTGGCCAAGCAGCGTCACTTCGCGCACGCCGGCATCGGCAAGGCGCTCAGCCTCGGCGACGATCTGAGCGACCGGCCGCGACACTTCCGAGCCACGCGTATAAGGAACCACGCAGAAGGTGCAGAACTTGTCACAGCCTTCCTGCACGGTGAGGAAGGCGGCAACGCCGCGCTTGGCGACCACGGCGCGCTTGGGCTGCGGCAGGTGCTCGAACTTGTCCTCGACGGCGTATTCGGTCTCGACCACGCGGCTGCCGCCGCGCACGCGCGCCAGCACGTCCGGCAGACGGTGGTAGGTCTGCGGGCCGATGACCAGATCGACCGCCGGCGCGCGGCGGATGATCTCGCGGCCCTCGGCCTGCGCCACGCAGCCGGTGACGCCGATCAGCATCTCACGGCCCGCTGCCGCCTTCTCGTTCTTCAACTCACGGATGCGGCCGAGCTCCGAATAGACCTTCTCCGCGGCCCTCTCGCGGATATGGCAGGTGTTGAGCAGCACCAGATCGGCATCTTCGATGACACTGGTTTCGGCATAGCCGTCTGCCGCCAGCGCATCGGTCATGCGCTGCGAGTCATAGACATTCATCTGGCAGCCATAGGTCTTGACGAAGACCTTCTTAGGCTGGGGCGCATCGGCACCCTTTTCGGTGTTCGGCGAAAGCGTTTCCAGTTCCATGCGGCGGCTTCTAACGCTTTTCCGGCGTGAATGACAGAGGTTAGCCCCGCTCCGCGGGGGCGAATATGGCACTGCCCCCTATTGCCCTGCCTGGCGCTGCTCTCCTAAACGGCAGGGCAATCGCATATATGAAGTTCCCCCTCTCCGTCTCGGGCTTCTCCGGCGGCTTTTGCCGCCGGCGCAGGGCGAGACGGAGAGGGGGCAATGCGCCATACGCGATTGCCTGCCGTGAACCGAGGGCTGCAGGGCGGGTGTGGAACCGCCAAGCGAACCGAAGAGCGCTACTTCACGGGCTCGCTGAGCGCTGCCTGCATCATCTCACGCACGCGGGCTTCCACCACGCGCGCCGTCTCCTTGCGGTTGGAACGCCTGGAGAAGGCAACCGGTTCGCCGAAATGCACCTCGACATCGAGCCCACCCTCGGCGAGCAGCGCCTTGAGGTGAGGACCAAGATCCTGATCGCCGATCCATGACGCCACCGGGCGCCAGCGCCGGCCGAGCGGCACGCCGTGCAGACGGGTGTAGGCGATCGCCACCGGCTGGATGAAGACTTCCTCCGCCGTTCCTTCGGCGATCGCCATGGAAGCAGCGCCAAACAGCGTGGTCTTGAACGGCAGCACCATATTGCCGTCGCCGGTGGTGCCTTCGGCAAACAGCACCATGGCGTCGCCCTTGGCCAGCCGGGCCGCGATCTCATTGGCCTGGTCGCCGGACGTGCGCTTGCGCTCCCGCTCGATGAAGACGGTGCGCTGCAGCTTCGACAGCTTTCCGATCGCCGGCCAGTTCTCCATGTCGGCGCGGGCGATGAATTTCACGTCGACCAGCGAGCCAAGAACCATGATATCGGTCCAGGAAATATGATTGGAAGCAACCAGCAACGGCCGCTGGTTGGACAACGTGCCGTGGGTGTGGACGCGAATGCCGAGCGCGCGGGCCATGGCGCGGTGCCATATCTTCAGGATGACCGTTTCCGGCCACCATCCCGTCTTCATTGAAATGAGCTGCAGCGGCACCAGCACCGCGGTTGCCAGCACGACATAGGCGAAGGCCAGAACTGTCCTGATTTTTCCGACCATCACGTCCCCGATTGCGGCATGAAGGCGCTAGCGGAGATCGCGGCGCATGACAAGCGCGCCGGTCGGGCCATGTTCGGGCGAACGGTAATAATTCGGCCGCTTGCCGACTTCGCGGAAGCCGAGCCGGCGATAGAGGGTCAGCGCCGCGACATTGGTTTCATCCACTTCGAGGAACAGCGCCTCGGCGCGCTCGCCGTGCAGGTTGCGCAGCACCGCATCCATCAATTGCCAGCCGAGACCTTGCCTGCGGTGAGCGCGGGCGACCGCAACGGTGAGGATCTCGCCCTCGCCCGCGGCAAACCTGGCCAGCACGAAACCGACCGGCGCTTCGGCGCCGTGGCCGACCTCGCGGGCGGCAAAACCGAAAACCGTGTCCTGTTCGAGCAGTGTCGCGAACTCGCCATCGGTCCAGGGCCGCACGAAATCCTCGTGGTGCAGCGACGAGACGGCGGCGGCGTCTGCCACGGTCAACGGTTCGAGCGCATATTCGCGGCGGCGCGGTGACAGGAACGGAATGCGCATCAGCCGGCCCTCGGCAAGACAAAGCCGGCCTGCGGCTTGGCATCGGCATCGCGCAGATAGACCGGTTTGGGTTTTTCACCCGGCCCCTTCAGCGCAGCCAGCCGCGCGTAAGTCGCAATGTCGGCGGTGGCGGCAAGCGGCCCGAAGTCGAACACGCCGCCGGCAGCATCCGCGACCGTCTCGGCGGCCGTGCCGGCAAGCACCGCCGCATTCTCCGTGGCCATCAGGGCCGCATCGGAAAGGGTGATGATGGCGGGACCATGACGTGCCAGCCCATCGGCGCCGAAGAGAGCGGCATGGATTTCGCTCCGCCCGCCATCGAGCACCGCCAGCACAACACGCCCCGGGAGGATCGTCGCCGCTTCCACCGCCAGTGCCTCCAGCGTGGTGACGCCGATGGCCGGAATTTTCAGCGCCAGCGCCAGACCGCGCGCCGCCGAGACGCCGACGCGGATGCCGGTGAAGGAGCCGGGACCGGTCGAGACGGCAATGGCGCCGAGATCGGCGTAGGTAACGCCGGCATCGGCCAGAGCCTTGTCGATGACCGCCAGCAGATGCTCGGCATGGCCTTTTCCGAGATCGAGCACATGCCGGCCCAAGAGCCTATCCGCCGCAGCGTCGTAGACGCAGGCGGCGCACAGGCTGGCGGAGCAATCGATGGCGAGCAGTTTCATATCAGCTCCGCCTAACCGATCGCCGCGCTGGCTACAAGCATGATGCTTAGCCGACGGGCCTAGGCGGCGCCCTGCTTGGCCTTCAGTTCGAGGCGGCGCTTGTGCAGCACCGGCTCGGTGTAGCCGTTCGGTTGGTCGCGGCCCTTGAACACCAGGTCGCAGGCGGCACGGAAGGCGATCGATTGGTCGAAATCCGGCGCCATCGGCCGATAGCTCGGATCGCCGACATTCTGCGTATCGACGATGACCGCCATGCGCTGCAGCGAATCCAGCACCTGAATGTGCGAGCAGATGTCGTGATGCAGCCAGTTGGCGATGTGCTGCGAGGAGATGCGCAGCGTGGCGCGGTCTTCCATCAGACCGACATCGTTGATGTCGGGCACCTTGGAGCAGCCGACGCCCTGGTCGATCCAGCGCACGACATAGCCCAGGATGCCTTGCGCGTTGTTGTCGATCTCGCGCTGGATCTCGTCCGGCGTCCAGTTCGGGCGCTTGACCACCGGCACGGTCAGGATGTCGTCGAGCCTGGCCTTCGGCCGGCTCTTCAGGCCTTCCTGCACGGCGTGCACGTCGACCTTGTGGTAGTGCGTGGCATGCAGCGTCGCCGCCGTCGGCGACGGCACCCAGGCGGTGTTGGCGCCCGCCTTGGGATGGGCGATCTTCTGTTCCAGCATCGCCGCCATCAGGTCGGGCATCGCCCACATGCCTTTGCCGATCTGGGCATGGCCGGCGAGACCGCATTCCAGACCGGTGTCGACGTTCCAGTTCTCATAGGCCGAGATCCAGGCGGCCTGCTTCATGTCGCCCTTGCGCAACATGGCGCCGGCTTCCATGGAGGTGTGGATCTCGTCGCCGGTGCGGTCGAGGAAGCCGGTGTTGATGAACACCACGCGCTCCCTGGCGGCACGGATGCATTCCTTGAGGTTGACGGTGGTGCGCCGCTCCTCGTCCATGATGCCCATCTTGATGGTGTTGGGCTTCATGCCGATCAGCTTTTCGACGCGGTCGAAGATCTCGACGGCGAAGGCGACTTCCTCCGGCCCGTGCATCTTGGGCTTGACGACATAGACCGAACCTTCGCGCGAATTGGCGCGGCGGCCGTTCTCGCCGACATCGTGCAGCGCGATCAGCGCGGTGATCGCGGCATCCATGATGCCTTCCGGCACTTCCGCGCCATCGGAGAGCAGGATGGCCGGATTGGTCATCAGGTGGCCGACATTGCGCACTAGCATCAGCGAGCGGCATTTCGCCAGGAAAGTCGAGCCATCCGGTGCCGTGTAATCGAGGTCGGGATTGAGCTTGCGGGTGAAGGTCTTGCCGCCCTTGGTCACCTCCTCGGCAAGGTCGCCCTTCATCAGGCCGAGCCAATTGCGGTAGACGACGACCTTGTCCTCGGCATCGACCGCCGCGACCGAATCCTCGCAGTCCATGATGGTGGTGAGCGCCGATTCCAGCCAAACGTCGGAAATATGGGCGGCATCGTTCTTGCCGATGGTCGAGTTGGGATCGAACAGGATCTCGATGTGCAGGCCGTTGTTGGCGAGCAGGAACTGGCCGGGGCTGGCAGCCTCGCCGAGATAACCTACGAACTGCTCCGGCCGCTTCAGGCCGGTGGTGCGGCCGCCATTGAGCGACACGCGCAGCGCGCCGGCATTGATGGTGAAGGAGCGCGCATCCTGCCAGGCAGCGCCATCCAGCGGCGCGGCCTCGTTCAGGAAATCGCGCGCCCAGGCGATCACCTTCTCGCCGCGCTTGGGGTTGTAATGCTTGCCTTTCTCGGCGCCGTCGGTCTCGGGAATGGCATCGGTGCCGTAGAGTGCGTCGTAGAGCGAACCCCAGCGTGCGTTGGCGGCGTTGAGTGCATAGCGCGCATTCATCACCGGCACGACGAGCTGCGGGCCGGCCACGACGGCGATCTCGGGGTCGACATTGTCGGTGGAGACGCTGAAGGCCGGGCCTTCGGGCAGCAGATAGCCGATCTCCTTCAGGAAGTCCTTGTAGGCGGCGATATCGACCGGCGCGCCGTTGTCGCGATACCAGCGGTCGATCTTTTCCTGGAAGTCGTCGCGTTTCTTCAGCAGCGCGCGGTTTTTCGGCGCGAGATCGTGCACCAGTTTGGAAAAGCCGGCCCAGAAGTCGGCGGCGTTCACGCCGGTACCGGCAACTGCCTCATTGGCAACGAAGTCATGCAGTTCGCGAGCGATCTGCAATCCGGCGATCTCGATCCGATCGGTCATATATACAGTCTCCAGAAATGCCGCCTGGGAGCGAGGCGGCAAAGCAGGTTCCGCAAAAATGTTCCACGGTTTTGCGGCGGGAACCTGCGACGAATAACAAGCCTAACCAACGCTGCGTGACCACGCATCGTCAGGATGGGGCGGGCTTTGGCATGTCAGCGCCGCCCGGTCAATTCGTCGTCAGTCGCAAACCGGGTGTCGCAGCAGAACAATCGATTTAGTGCCGTGGCAGGACGGCTCGGCATGTTCGGCCGCCCCGCCCTCAGACCCGGTGCGTTTGTATCGCCAGCGTTCCGGAATGGATCCCCGACACTCTCCGGTCGCCTCGCTCCCCGCGAGGTCGAGGATGACGGGCTTCATTTGCTGCCGACGCAAATTGTCACCGGCAGTTCCTGGCACCACCAGCATAGGCAGGCCTCAGCATTGTCCAACATTGGCACCAAACCAACATCAGGACATCTCCAATTTCGGCATGTCGCTAACGTTCGAGATTAACCGAGGCGCCCCTCACAACCGTCATCCTCGACCTCGGAGGGAGCGAAGCGACCGGAGAGTGTCGGGGATCCATTCCGGAACATCGCAGAACGAGCTACAGACCGTTCTAGGCAGTTGTACGCTATTGCTCACCCATTCAAAGGTGTCGACAAAAAGCGCCCCCTAAGCCGCGATACGCGGCCGGCCGGCGGCGGTGGCCACGATATGCGCCTCGATGAACATGCGCTGGCCCTCGACCACGGAAGCGCGGATATCCCGCGCGACGTCGATCTCGGCGGCATCGGTGCCCGCCTCGCCGGCGCGCAGGGCGACGAGCTTGCGCACATCGGCTTCCGCCTTGGCCATCGCATCTTCCTCATTGATGAAGTCGCGCACGCCTTCGCCGGACGAGACACGGAACAGCCCTTCCTTCGGCTGGCTGACGCGCGCTTCTGCCGTCACGCGCACCTGGCCGACCACGGCGCCGAGCGCATTGGCGACATCGGTATCGACCGGCACCACGCACTCATTGCCGACCAGCGGGGCAAGTGCCGCATAATGCAGCGGCGCCGAGGCGCCGAGGCCGATCACCGGGCGATCAAGCGCCACAGTCAGCCTTGCGATGCCGGGATGCGCGTCGACCGCGCGCTGCACCAGTGCATGCGCCACGGTGGCGGCACCATCCAGCCCGTCCTCCGCGAAGGCGGTCTCCAGGATGACTTCCGCCGAAACCCTGGTCAGCGCCACCAGCACCCGCTCCGAGATCTCCTCGGGCGAGGCGGCGATCGCCTGGCCGCGCCCGTCCTTGCGGCGAGCCAAGAGCTCGGCGCCGAGGCGGGCGGCACGAGCATCCCAATTGGCCTGCTTGCCCAGCGTGTGCGCCGCATCCGAGGGCGTGAAGCCGACGACATGCACCAGTCCGCGCGCCACCAGCCGGTTCAGCGTCGCATTCTGTGCATTGGAGGTCAGCAATCGGTCGATCGGCAACGGCACGCTGCCGATCGCCTCGTAGAGCTTGGTTTCCGGCCCACTCAATCCTGCCGCCAGCCGCTCCGGCACGCCGGTGCGCACGGCAAAGCGTCCGTCCATGCGGCCGGGGTTCGGCGCGCGCAACTGCCGATCCAGTTCGCCTGTCACCGCCTCGCCGTGGGCAAGGCCGGCCAGCGCGAGTGGGACGACGCGGCGGGGACCAAGGAGGATCTTCGGTGTCAGCCCACCATCTTCCAGGGCCACTTCGGAATCGCCACCCAGACCGAAGGTGCGCATGGCGACGGCTTCCACCATTGTGCGGAAGCCGCCGACCGTGGCGCCTTCCGGGTCAAGTCGCGGCCGGCCTCCGTCGAGCACGGCGACGTCCGTCGTGGTGCCACCGATGTCGGAAACGACGGCATCGTCCAGTCCGGTCATATGGCGGGCGCCGACCAGCGAGGCCGCCGGTCCCGAAAGAATGGTCTCGATCGGCCGCTGGCGCGCGAAATCCGCCGACACGAGCGCACCGTCGCCGCGTACCACCATCAGGGGGGCAGCGATGCCGCGCTCGATGAGGAAGCCTTCCGTAGCCGCCACCAGCCGGTCGATCATGGCGATCAGCCGCGCATTGAGCAAAGTGGTCAGCGCCCGGCGCGGCCCGCCGAGCTTCGACGACAATTCATGGCTGCAGGTGACCGGCAGGCCGGTCACCTCGCGGATCAGCTCGCGCGCGGCGAGTTCATGGGCGGGGTTGCGGGTGGCGAAATAGGCGCAGACCGCGAAACCCGAGACGGACCGGCCAAGCTCCGGCAACGCCGCCTCCAGTTCGGAAAGGTCGAGGGCTGCCGCATTGCCATGCACATCATGCCCGCCGGGGCAGAAGAACACCGGATCGGTGCCCAGCGCCGCCTTCAGCCCGTCACGCTCGAGATCGGCCTGGCCGAAGCCGATCATGATCAGGGCCACCCGCCCGCCCTGCCCTTCCACCAGCGCGTTGGTGGCGAGCGTGGTCGACATCGAGACCAGCTTGATGGACGCAGAATTGGTGCCGGTCTGTTCCAGCACCTGCCCGACAGCGCCGGAGATGCCAACGGCAAGGTCATGCCGCGTGGTGAGCGATTTCGCCTTGGCGACCACCGTGCCTTTGCCACCCGTGTCCGACCACAGGACCGCATCGGTGTAGGTGCCGCCGGTGTCGATACCGAGGAAAAGCGGAGCAGAGGAAGAAACAGTCACGGCAGGGCCCAAGCAAGACAGAAGCTGCCCGGGCTTTAGACCATCATGGCTGGCCGCGAAAGGCGGATAGGCTGGGCCAGAGACCAGCTTGAGAACCGCAAGCGCCTAGGCGGGACCACGTTTCTGTTGCCCGGCTTCTTCCAATTCCTGGCTGAGCGGCTTGATCGACGGATCCAGCGGTTCACTTACTTCAGGTGCGGCAGTCTTTATTGGAGCCGGCGGCACGGTCCGGCCGGACGCACAGGCTGACAGCAGGACAAGAAGGAACAGAACGAAGGAACGGGTCATCTGGATGATAGAGCTCGCATCACCTCACGAGGCGACGCGTCAAGCCGAACGGCCCGACTGCTAATTATCCCCCATCTTCAGCGCTTCGATGAAGGCCGCCTGCGGGATGTCGACCTTGCCGAACTGGCGCATGCGCTTCTTGCCTTCCTTCTGCTTGTCCAGCAGCTTGCGCTTGCGGGTGACGTCGCCGCCGTAGCACTTGGCGGTCACGTCCTTGCGGAGCGCCGAAATCGTCTCGCGCGCGATCACCTTGCCACCGATGGCAGCCTGGATCGGGATCTTGAACATGTGCTGCGGGATCAGCTCCTTCAGCTTCTCGCACATAGCACGGCCGCGCTTTTCGGCCGCCGTCCGGTGCACCAGCATGGAGAGCGCGTCGACCGGCTCCTCGTTGACCAGGATCGACATCTTGACGAGGTCGCCTTCCTTGTAGTCGGTCAGGTGATAGTCGAAGGAAGCATAGCCCTTGGAGATCGACTTCAGCCGGTCGTAGAAGTCGAAGACCACTTCGTTGAGCGGCAGTTCGTAGACCAGCATGGCGCGCTTGCCGACATAGGACAGGTCGATCTGGATGCCGCGCCTGTCCTGGCACAGCTTCAGGATGCCGCCGAGATAGTCGTCCGGCGTCAGGATGGTGGCGCGGATCCAGGGCTCCTCGATGTGGTCGATCTTGACCACGTCGGGCATGTCGGCCGGGTTGTGCAGTTCCTTCACCGTACCGTCGGTCAGCGCCAGGCGGTAGACGACGGAAGGGGCCGTGGCGATGAGATCGAGGTCGAACTCGCGCTCCAGCCGCTCCTGGATGATCTCCAGGTGCAGAAGGCCGAGGAAGCCGCAGCGGAAGCCGAAGCCGAGCGCAGCCGAGGTTTCCATTTCATAAGAGAAGGACGCGTCGTTGAGGCGCAGCTTGCCGACGGCGGCGCGCAGATCCTCGAAATCGGCGGCATCGACCGGGAACAGGCCGCAGAACACCACCGGCTGCGCCGGCTTGAAGCCCGGCAGCGCTTCCGCGGTCGGGCGGCGGTCCTCGGTGATGGTGTCACCGACGCGGGTATCGGCCACTTCCTTGATGGAGGCGGTGATGAAACCGAACTCGCCAGGACCGATCTCGTCGGCCTGGATCATCTTCGGCGTGAAGAAGCCGGTGCGCTCGACCGGGTATTTGGCACCGGTGCCCATCATGCGGATGGTCTGGCCCCTCTTGAGCACACCATCGATGACGCGCACCAACACGATGACGCCGAGATAGGCGTCGTACCAGCTATCGACCAGCATGGCTTTGAGCGGCTTGGCGGCATCGCCTTCGCGCGGCGGCGGCAGCTTGGTGACGATCGCTTCCAGCACCTCCTCGATGCCGATACCGGTCTTGGCCGAAATCAGCACGGCCTCGGAGGCGTCGAGGCCGATCACCTCCTCGACCTGTTCCTTGATGCGGTCCGGCTCGGCGGCGGGCAGATCGATCTTGTTCAGCACCACGACGATCTCGTGGTTGGCGTCGATGGCCTGGTAGACATTGGCCAGCGTCTGCGCCTCGACGCCCTGCGAGGCGTCGACCACCAGCAGCGAACCCTCGCAGGCGCGCAGCGAGCGCGACACTTCATAGGCGAAGTCGACATGGCCCGGCGTGTCGATGAGGTTCAGCACATAGTCCTGGCCGTCCTTGGCCTTGTAGTTCAGGCGCACGGTCTGCGCCTTGATGGTGATGCCGCGCTCGCGCTCGATGTCCATGTTGTCGAGCACCTGCTCCGTCATCTCGCGCGCTTCCAGCGCGCCGGTCATCTGGATGAGGCGGTCGGCCAGGGTCGACTTGCCGTGGTCGATATGGGCCACGATCGAAAAATTGCGGATGTTGGAAATGGGCGTGCTCATGGCGCGGCCTTTATCAGGGGCGGAATGCTCCGGCAAGCGGCGGGATCGCTGGGGTTGCGCACAGCCGTTAAATCTTTAGCGGTTGTGTTAGCCGGGCGTTGGAAAGGCGCATGTTATCAGCGGCGCATCGTCACCCGGGATATCCCCATGCGAAAGCTCTGCCTGAAGTTCCTGACCTCCAAGGAAGCCTCGCTCGTGCCGGCCTTCGCACTGTCGGCACTGCCGCTGCTTGCCGTGCTCGGCATCTCGGTGGATTACACGTCCGGCATCAACTCGAAGAACGAGATGCAGAATGCGCTGGATGCGGCAACCCTTGCCATCACCACGCTGCCGACCGACACCACCCTGGCCAAGCGGCAGGAAGCGCTGCAGGCCTTCTATACGGCCAACAAGGGCGACGGCACGGCGACGCTGACCAGTTTCAAGGTCGATACCGACGGCACGGCGCATGCCTTGTCCTCGGCAAGTTACAACATGCCGACCGACTTCCTGCGGCTCGCCACCATCACCAACGTGTCGATTACCGCGACCTCCGCCGTGACCAAGACGCCGGCGCTGATCAAGGCGACGTTCAAGGTCGACAAGGCCTCGGGCTGGTGGGACAAGAAGATGACGTTGTTCGGCATACCGTTCGAATCCAAGACCACGCAGGAATTGATGCGGATCACCTATACCTACAACAAGGGCGGCGACTCCAAAGGCTACGGCACCACGACCGTGTCGGTACCCAATATCAATGGCGTCTACCAGGATGTGCAGACGCAAACCTGCGTCACCAAGAACAAATCCGACTACGGTCGCAAGAATCCGATTCCCGCCGACGCCATCATCAACGGCGAGAAGGTGACGACCTGCTCCATCACGCTGGATACGACCGGAGGCAAGGGCGCGGCCATCGATGTAACCAAGATGGACGTCCTCTACCTGCAGATGGATGTGCCATCGGGAAGCCCCAAGGTGCTGAAGTCCAACGACCCGGCAACCTCCAACCGTCTCTATATCGATGGCGTCGAGGTCGCGACCGGCAAGACGATCGACATCTTCCGCGTGGTGCCCTGCGGGCAGAGCAGCTCGCAAGCGTGGGAAGACGGCGGCAACGCGGTGCCGGCGCCCGTTTCCAATGCGGACTTCTTCTACACAGTCACCGGACAATGCGCCTTTTCACAGCGGCCATCGGAAACGGTCTTGACCCAATAATTCCTGCCCGACCTCAAGTTTACTCTCGTCTGCTCGACCCGCCCGGACCTGTCCGTGGCGGGTTCTTTTTTGCGCGCGAGATCACGAAGCGGTGATCGGCGTAACGAGAGGCCGCGTCATCGCGAATGTCCGAATGAAGCCGGCGGGCGGCAGCGAAACGGAGCAGGCGATGCGCGCGAAATCGGTACGTAGCAATCTGGTTGGCACGGCGAGAGGCATGGCGGCGGGCGCCTTGCTCATGGCAGGCACATTCGCAGCAGCGGCCCAGCCGCTCACGGTGGTCGAACTCTTCACCAGCCAGGGCTGCTCGTCCTGCCCGCCGGCCAATGCCAATCTGATCAAGCTGAAAGACAGGCCGGGCGTGCTGGCGCTGTCCTTCGCCGTCACCTACTGGGACTATCTCGGCTGGAAGGACACGTTCGGCCGGCAGGAATTCACCGACCGCCAGGTGACTTATGAGCCGGCGCTCGGCCGCAGCGGTCCGTTCACGCCGCAGATGGTGGTCAACGGGCGGGCGGACACGGTCGGCAACCAGCTTTCCGACATCGAAACGCTGATCGGCAAGGACACGTCGCCAGCCGGACCGGAGCTGTCGCTGGCCGATGGCAAGGCCACCATCGGCGCCGGCACGGCACCCCCGGACGGCGCCGACATCTGGCTGGTGCACTACCGGCCGGGCGTGGTCGACGTACCGGTGGGGCGCGGCGAAAACAGTGGCCACACGTTGCCGCACGCCAATGTGGTGCATGCGCTTACCCGTCTCGGCACATGGTCCGGCGAAGCGGCGACGCTATCCCTTCCGAAGGCCGGCGACGGCCTTGCCACTGCCGTCCTGGTGCAAACGCTACATGGCGGACCGATCCTGGCCGCGGCCGCCGAATAGGTTGCGCGAACCGTCTTCCGGCCAATCCCGGCCGGAGATTTGCGCGGTCGCAGGACGGCCGCGTGCAACAGGCGCCGACAGATGCGCCACCATCAAGCCTCGAAGGAGAACACCATGACCCGTCTTGCCCAGATCAGCCTTCCCGCCCTTGCCTTGGCTTTCGCCGCAACCGCTTTTGTCGCCGGCAGCGCACGCGCCGAAGATGCCATGAAACCTGCCGACAAGATGGCCACCGAAAAGATGGCTGCGGACTGCAAGGAGAAGGCGGCCATGGAAAAGGACGCCATGAAGAAGGACGAGGCCATGAAGGCCTGCGACGACATGGGGGCGATGAAGAAGGACGGAGCCATGAAGTCCGACAACGCCATGAAGCCCGCGGATGCGATGAAACCTGCGGACGCGATGAAACCGAAGAAGCAGTGACTGTGACCCTTCGACCCTCTCTTTCCACAGAGAGGGTCACCCCTTCACACAGCATCGTGAAAGCCATTTCGCCCGGGCCATCGTATAGTGCGAACCGTTGCCCGGCCCTTGGACAAAAAGGAGCCCCTGCATGATCCGACATCGCAAATCCAAGGCAGCAAAGCCATGGAAGGCCTTCGGCGTGTCCGCGCTGGCAGGCCTCGCGCTGACTGCCACGGCACTGACCTTCCTGCAGGCGCCCACACGCGCTGCCGAGGAAGCCGTGAAGATCCCGCCGCCCGCCGTCGACGAAAAGCCGGCATCAGGCTTGCAGAAAGCCGTGTTTGCCGGCGGTTGCTTCTGGGGCGTGCAAGGTGTGTTCCAGCACGTCAAAGGCGTGACGAAAGCCGTTTCCGGCTATGCCGGCGGGGCGGCCGACACGGCCGAGTACGAGCGCGTCGGCTCGGGCAACACCGGCCACGCCGAATCCGTCGAGATCACCTACGACCCGTCAAAGGTAAGCTACGGAAAGCTGCTGCAGGTCTATTTCTCGGTGGCGCACAACCCCACCCAGCTCAATTACCAGGGGCCGGATTACGGCACCCAGTACCGTTCCACGGTGTTCGCCGCCGATGCCGGGCAGAAGAAGATCGCCGAGGATTACATCGCCCAGCTCGACACGACGAAGGCGTTTCCCGAGAAGATCGTGACGACGCTGGAGACCGGCAAGGCCTTCTATCCCGCCGAGGACTATCATCAGGACTTCCTCGAGCGGAACCCGACCTATCCATACATCGTCTACAACGACCTGCCGAAGATCGAGAATTTGAAGACGATGTTTCCGGACCTCTATTCGGACAAGCCTGTCCTGGTCATGGCGAGCCCGAAGAGCTGACCGCCGGCCCAGCCAAAAAAAACCGCGCCGCTTTTCTCCGGCGCGGTTTCTTTTGAGCTATCGGAACGAGCCCCTTATTGCAGGTTCATCGGCGTCGCGGTGACCGGATCGTATTTGATTTCGACCTTGGCGGCGTCCTTGGTGAAATAGGTGACTTCGTAACCCTTGTTGTCCCAGTCGACCTCGTCGATGAAGGCGAAGTCCGGCCTCTGCTCGACCTTGGCGATGATCTCCGACAGTTTCTTCGCGTTGGGCGGCGGCACGTCCCTGGCCTGCGCGCCCGCCGGCGCTGCTGCGGCAATCACGGCAATGGCCGCGAAAACAGTGATGGCACGCATGTATTCCCTCCGAAATCTGGCGCGCAATGCGCGTTTGCCCGACTGCCCTTTGCATAACTCATCGCATTGACGATCGTTCCGCAAGCCGCCAACGCATGAACGTCCCTGAGGCAATTGGTTCCCGTCCTAGCCGCATGGCCAGTGATGGCGAGATATGTCAGCAGGCGCCTTGATTTCGGGTTGCGGGAACCGACATTCAGGCGCACAAGGCAAATCCTTTCCAATCAGACCTTTTTCATCATGCAATCCGTCATCTCCGTTTCCGGTGTCTCGAAAACCTATGCCACCGGCTTCAGCGCGCTGAAGAACATCAATCTCGACATCAGGCGTGGCGAAATCTTCGCTCTTCTCGGACCCAATGGCGCCGGCAAGACGACGCTGATCTCGATTATCTGCGGCATCGTCAACCGCTCGGGCGGCACGGTCACCGTGGACGGTCACGACATCTCGAGCGACTATCGCGCCGCGCGCAGCCTGATCGGGCTGGTGCCGCAGGAACTCACGGTGGAATCCTTCGAAACGGTGCGCTCGGTGATGGCGTTCAGCCGCGGCCTGTTCGGCAAGCCGGCCGACCCTGCCTTCATCGAAAAGGTCCTCAAGGACCTGTCGCTGTGGGAAAAGCGCGATTCCAAGATCATCACCCTCTCCGGCGGCATGAAGCGCCGCGTGATGATCGGCAAGGCGTTGTCGCATGAGCCGAAGATCCTGTTTCTCGACGAGCCGACTGCCGGCGTCGATGTGGAACTGCGCAAGGACATGTGGGCGCTGGTGCGCACCTTGCGGGAATCCGGCGTCACCATCATCCTCACCACCCACTACATCGAGGAAGCCGAGGAGATGGCCGACCGGGTCGGCGTCATCAACAAGGGCGAGATCATCCTGGTGGAGGAAAAGGCGGAGCTGATGCGCAAGCTCGGCCGCAAGCTGCTGAAGCTCGAACTGCGCAATCCCCTCACCGCCGTGCCGGCCGGCTTCGAAACCTACAATCTCGAGCTTTCGCCCGACGGCAGCAGGCTTACCTATACCTATGACAACCAGGCGGAACGGCCAGGTGTCGCCTCGCTGATCCGCGACCTCGACCAGGCCGGCATCCAGTTCCGCGATCTCGACACCGAAAACAGTTCGCTGGAGGAGATCTTCGTCTCCCTGGTGAGGAGGCAGTCATGAACCATCGCGCCGTCTGGGCGATCTACAAGGTGGAGATGGCGCGCACGCTGCGCACCATCATGCAGAGCGTGATCTCGCCGGTCATCTCGACCTCGCTCTATTTCGTGGTGTTCGGCGCCGCGATCGGCTCGCGCATCACCGAGGTCAACGGTGTGAGCTACGGCGCCTTCATCGTGCCGGGGCTGATCATGTTGACGCTGCTCACCCAGTCGATCTCCAACGCTTCCTTCGGCATCTACTTCCCGAAATTCGTCGGCACGATCTTCGAGCTCCTGTCGGCGCCGGTCTCCTATCTGGAGGTCGTCGTCGCCTATGTCGGGGCGGCGGCCACCAAGTCGATCGGCATCGGCTTGATCATCCTGGCCACAGCTTCGCTCTTCGTCGATCTCAACATCGAGCACCCGTTCTGGATGCTGGGATTCCTGGTGCTGACGGCTGTGACTTTCAGCCTGTTCGGCTTCATCATCGGCATCTGGGCCAATGGTTTCGAACAGTTGCAGCTGATTCCGCTGCTGGTGGTGACGCCACTCACCTTCCTCGGTGGTTCGTTCTATTCCATCGACATGCTGCCGGGCGTCTGGCGCACGATCTCGCTGTTCAACCCGGTCGTCTATCTGGTCAGCGGCTTCCGCTGGGCCTTTTTCGGCCATTCCGACGTGGCGGTGGAGATCAGCCTCGGCATCACGCTGGCCTTCCTGGTGCTGTGCATCGGCGTCGTCGGCTGGATCTTCAAGACCGGATACCGGCTGAGAACGTAACAGCAGCGCTCCTCAAATCGCCTTCAGCAATCTCAGCAGAGCCAGCATGCCGCTGGCGGTACCGCGCTTGAACGCGATATAGGCCGGTTCCTCCACGCCGTGAAAACGGCGCTTGAAGGCAGCCTGCCCCTGAAGGTTGAAGCGATAGCGGTTGACCAGCCTGGAATCGAACGCCCGACTGAAGGCGCCGCGCCAGAACGTGCTTTCGGGAAAGCCGCTCGGCGCCATATCCGCCAGCGGCGACAGGCCCAGCGTCACCGACGAAATACCCTCTTCACGGAACCGGTCGACCGCAAATTTGGTCAGGCCGATCTCGGCATGTGGAGTGGCGCCGGCCAGCTTGCGCTTGAAAGCGGTGGTGTAGCCCGTGACCTTGCCATCGCTGGAGATCGGATCGAAATCGAGCAAGGCGGTCAGTTTGTTGTCCGGGTCCAGCAGCACGAAACGGCGCATGCCGGGACCGGGCAGGATCGGGAACGGTCGGTTGAGGAAAGCCATCTCGCGCCGCGCGACGATGCGGCCGGATCGCCATTCATCGGAAAGGCGGCGCACCTCGTCGGCATCGACCAGCCCACCCTCGTCCTCGGTCAGCGTATAACCCTTCTTGACCAGCCAGCGCTCGGAATAACGCACGGTTTCGTTGGGCTTGCCGGAGAAATCATGCGCCGGCAGCGGCAGGCGCGTGTCATAGCCGATGCGGCTGACCTGATAACCGAGGCCGGACAGGATTTTCGCTGTCGCCTCGCCGATCTGCACGAACCAGGGCGAACTGGCGATCTCGACGAAGCGGCAAATCAGCGCGGCGCGATCGGCATCGCCGACGACCGGATCGGCCAGCGCATAATGGCGGCCCATCATGGTCTGGAAGGCGACATAGCCGTTTTCATCGCCGAAATAGGACAGCAGCGGCTGCGTGGCTGTGGAATAGGCAAGCGAGAAATCGCCGTGCTGTGCGAGCATTTCCAGCCGCTTGGCAAGCGACAGGCTGGCGCGCGGCACAGCGGCAGCGCGGTCGTCGAGGAAGCGGTCTATGCTCTTGCGGAGCGAGCCCATGAATTACGCCCAGATGATACCCGAAGACGGCCCATCGATCCGTCTTCCGAATCAACAAGCCGCTGCCACCCCTCAACCCTCTCTTGCCATATCGCCGTCGGTGCCACATAGCGCAATCAAGTTGCGGCTGGGATGTCGCGAAAGGATTTGGTGGAAATATGACCGAAACGATCGAAGAGGTGATCGTGATCGGCGCCGGTGCCGCCGGACTGGCGACGGCCGACGCGCTGGCCCGGCATGGCATCAAGGCCAGCGTGCTCGAAAAGGAAGCCCATATCGCCGAACCGTGGCGGCAGCGCCACGAGCGGCTGGCGCTCAACACGCATCGCGACATGTCCTATCTTCCGGGCATGCCCTATCCCAAGGGTGTGCCGGCCTTTCCGCCCAAGGCTGCCGTCATTGCCTATCTCGAACGCTATGCCGAAGAACGCAACATCGCGGTCGAATTCGGCACCGAAGTCGAGCGTGTCGCCCGCGAAGGCGACCACTGGGCGGTTCGTACCAACAAAGGCACCCGCCGCGCCAGCAACGTCGTGATCGCCACCGGCCACGACAAAATACCGTGGATGCCGGACTGGCCAGGGGCATCGGAATACAGAGGGCGCCTGATCCATGCCGCGCAGTTCGGCAGTCCCAAGGACTACGAAGGCAAAAGCGTACTGGTGATCGGCGCCGGCAATTCAGGCTTCGACGCGCTGAACTATCTGATCGGCGCCAAGACGGCCATGATCCATCTCGCTGCCCGTGCTGGCCCCTCCATCCTGCCCAAACGGATCGGCAAGATCGCCGTGCAACGCTTTTCGAGGATCACCAACGCGCTGCCGATCCCGCTCGGCAATTTCGTGGTGGCGCTGGTGCAGCGCCTGTTGTTCGGAGACCTTCGTAAGCTTGGCTTCGCGCCGGTAAAGAAAGGTGGCATCAGCCGGCTGAAGGAAGATCACGTCGCGATCGCCGCCGACGACGGCGCGATCGCCGCCATCAAGGCCGGCCGCATCAAGGTCGTGGCTCCCGTAACCGGCTTCAAGCCGGAGCATGTCGTGCTGGCCGACGGAACGAAGGTCAAGGCCGATGTCGTCATCGCCGCCACCGGTTACCGCACCGGGCTGGACAAGATGCTGGACGGCCTCGGCGTGGTGGACGACAAGGGCAAGCCGAAGGTCAATGGGGCTGAACCGGGTGGCCAGCCGGGCCTGTGGTTCATTTCGATGCAGCCGAGCATCGTCGGCCACTTCTACGCCGCAGGCCAGGAAGCGAAAGCCATCGCGGCGAAGATCGTCGGCCGGAAATAGCCGCGGGGGAAGCTTTTGCCACCCCTGCGCGGTGTCGGTGGTGGAATTCGCTAAACTCCGATCTTGCCGCCATCCTGCTTGGTGATGGCAACGACCGAAGGCCGTACAGGCATATCCGGCTTGAAGTCCGGCCAGCGGGTGGACAGATCCTCGTAGTAGGACGGCCGTCCGAACGGCTCCCAGTCGGTACCGCCGTCGCCCGGATGCTGTACGGCAACGAAGGCGGTCTTGTCGTCCGGCGCAAACTGCGGGCCGCACATTTCCGCCCCCACCGGCACGCGGAAGAACAGCTTGGAGGTAGCCCGCGCCGGCCCCTCGGTGTCGACCGCCCAAAGACCGTCGGTGCGGCCGGTTTCCTTGGCATTGTTGCCGTCGGTGGCCACCCACAGCCGGCCGGCTGAATCGACGGCGCAATTGTCCGGCATGCCGAACCAGCCGTTGGCGGTCGTGGCGGTGGAGAAGGAGGCGCCGACATCGGCCACCGAGGGATCACCGCATTTCAGCAGGACTTCCCACTTGCCCTTGGTCGCGGCAAAGTCACCGCCGTCCTCGGCGATCTCGATCATATGGCCGAAGGCGTTCTTGGCGCGCGGATTGGCGGCATCAACCTGGTCGTCCTTGCGCTTGGTGTTGTTGGTCAGCATCACATAGACCTTGCCGTTGACGGCATTGGGCTGGATGTCCTCGGGACGATCCATCTTGGTGGCACCAAGCAGGTCGGCGGCACGGCGCGTCTCGATCAGCACGTCGGCCTGGCTGTTGAAGCCGTTCTCGGCGGTCAGCGGCCCTTGGCCGAAAACGATGGGCAGCCACTCGACACCGCCGTCCTCGGCGAACTTGGCGACATGGAGCGTGCCTTCGTCGAGCAGATCCTTGTTGGCGGCCGGATTGGCCGGATCGAACTTGCCCGCGGTGACGAATTTGTAGACATAGTCGAAACGCTCGTCGTCGCCGAGATAGAAGACGACGCGGCCATCCTTGGCCACGATCGATTCCGCGCCTTCATGCTTGAAACGGCCAAGCGCGGTGCGCTTCTTCGGCATCGAGTTCGGATCGGTGACATCGACCTCGACGATCCAGCCGAAGCGGTTCGCCTCGTTCGGTTCCTTGGCAAGGTCGAAACGGTCGTAGTGGGCACCCCACTCGTAGGCCCCCTCCGGTATGCCGAGCCGCTTGTAGTTCTCGGTTTCCTTGTGGCCCTCCGGCAATGCGCCGGAGAAATAGCCGTGGATATTCTCCTCGGCCATCACGTAGGTGCCCCAGGGCGTGACACCGCCGGCGCAGTTGTTGACGGTGCCCAGCACCTTGGTACCCGATGGATCGGCATTGGTCTTGACGCGGTCATGACCGGCGACCGGGCCGGAGAGCGCCATTTCGGTGTTCGCGGTGACGCGGCGATTCAGCTTGCCGTCACGCACGACCTGCCATTTGCCGCCTTCCTTGCGGATCTCGACGATGGTGCCGCCATGCGCGGCCATCTCGACATCGACTTGGTCCTTGGTAAGTGGCGCAAGTTCCAGCGCCTTCTTGCCATCCTTTTCCACCACCTTGACGATGCCCGGGAACATCAAATGCGGGTTGGTATATTCGTGATTGACCACCAGCAGCCCGTGCTCAGGCGAACCTTCCAGCGGGATATAACCGACGAAATCGTTGTTGTAGCCGAACTGCCTGGCCTGGGCCTCGGCCGTTTGCTTGGTAGGATCGAAGGCTGGAGCGTCGGCAAACAGCGGATCGCCCCAGCGCAGGAGCACGTCGGCGTCGTAGCCGGCGGCGACATGGTGCTTGTCATCGATGCCTGCCTCGACCTCGTCGAAGGTAAAGGCCGACCCGCCCTCGGCCGCCCGCGCCTCGTCGGCGCTCATCAGGGCAAGCGGACTGACGGTGACGGCAATGGCCGAAACGGCGAGCGAGCCCTTCAGGAAACCGCGGCGCGAGAAGCGCGCGGCGATGATCTCGCCCATGGTACGGTTGTCGGTCGGATTGATCGCCGGACCTTCATTTTCTTCGAGCAGGCTGGTGCGAAAACGAATCTCGTCTTGCGGCTGGTCCGACATGGCTGACCTCTGGCTGTTCGGGTTGGCTGGGCTGCGTGTCCGAAACCTGCGTAGCGGCCGGGCTTAACAGTTTCATGACGCAGGACGCGTCCAGCCCCTCCCGTCATCAGCCCCTGTCTGACAGAAATGCGTTCAACAGAGCCAGAACACGGTCGGGTGCCTCCAGTTGAGGCAGATGGCCGACACCCGCGAGCGTGTCGAACGACGCCTGTGGGATGAGGCGGTGAAGCGCCCGGCCCCTTTCCAGAGGAATCCAGGGATCGTCCTCGCCCCAGATGATCGCAACCGAACAGCGGATATCACCGAACATCGGCTCGACCTCGGCCGTGTATCGCTCATCGGCCTGTGCGAATTGCCGATAGAAACTCTGCCGCCCCGCCTCTCCAAGCCAGGGTTCGACCAGCGTCTCGAAATCTCCCGGTTCGATGCCATTGGCGATTGCCCCCTTGACATAGGCCTCCACCACCGCCCGATGGATGTGCGGCGGCAGGCCAAGGAATGCATCCACGTGGCGGCCGACGTGATCGAAGAATTCCGAACCCCATGGCCGCATGGCGACGACATTCATCAACACATAGCGCCCATAGTCGCAGCCGTGCAGCAGATGGGCACGCAGCGTTGTCGCGCCGCCGAAATCATGGGCGATAACGACAGGGCTTTCGAGGCGCCAATGCGCCAGCATCTCGGCGAACACCTGTCCCTGCACATCGAGCGAGGTGCGCTGCGTGGCGCTCTTCTCCGATCGACCATAGCCCGGCATGTCGTACCAATGGACACGATAGTGTCCGGCCAGCGCGGGAATGATCCGATGCCAGGAAAAGGACGACCACGGCCAGCCATGCGCCAGCACAAGATCCGGGCCGATACCGGCCCGGCCGGCTGCCACTCGTCCCGCCGACGTCGGCACGATCTCATCAAGTTTCCACGACATAGCGCCATCCTGCAGGGTTCGAAGACTCGCCGGCAGGGTGCAGGAAGCGCAATTTTGAATCAAATACCGCCTCCGGAATTTCCGTTCCCGCAACCGAATCGTTCCATGCTTTCAATGGCGGTGGGTAAAGAACGGAGCACCGATGAACAGTGATTTTGCCGCCGCGCGCCTGCATCTCGAACGGGCAAGCCACTACCTGCGCGGGAACGACCAGACCAGCAAGAAAGCCTGCGAGGCGCTGGACATTCTGATCGAAGCCATCGTCACGGCCCAGCACACCAAACCGAAAGGCCAGGTGATCGAGTTTCCGAAGACGGTTCAGCTGCGCTAACCCGCCGTGCCAGATGCTGCGCACTTGACCAGCGCCCGCCGTTGGGAAACAAGCTTGCGCAGTGGGTATTCGGGCTTGGCGGAGGCTATCGGTGAACGTGTTCGGCATGGCGCAACTCGGTGTCTCCACCGTGATCTTCCTGGCTGCCGCGACGGCGGCCAAGCAATGGGCGCTGGCGCCGAGCCTCGGCAAGATCGCCGTCACGCTGGCACTCTACACGCTCGGCAATCTGATCATGCTGAAGCTGATCCGCGACTTCGGCATGTCGATTTCCTTGAGCCTGTCGGCTGTCATCCAACTGGTGGCCGTGAACGCCGTGGCGCTGGCTTTCTTCGGCGAGCGACTCACCACCATCCAGGCTGTTGGCGTGGCACTAGCAATCGTCGCCGTCGCGCTCGTCACGCTGGGGCCTTATTTGCAAGGCCGATGACAGCGATGCCGGGATTGGATAATGCCGGCCTCCTTCGACAACCGGCATTACGGCAGGATTGATGCGCAAAACCATTTCGACGCTTTACGACCGGATCGAGTTTCCGGTGCTCCTGGCAGGCATCATCGTGGCCGGCGGGCTTTGGGGTTTCGTCGAACTGATGGAAGTCGCACGCGATACCGCCCCGCACACGTTCGACACGCAAATCCTGCTTGCTTTCCGCGAGGCGGGCGACCCCGGCAATCCGATCGGTTCACCGCGCTTCGAAGGTGCGGTGCGCGACATCACCGCACTCGGCAGTGCTGTCGTGCTGACGTTGATCACCGCAGCCACCATTGTCTATTTCCTGCTCATCAAGCGCTGGACGACCGCGCTGTTCGTGCTGGCGGCGGTCGGCGGCGGCCAGATCCTGGCCACACTGCTCAAATTCGGCATCGATCGGCCACGGCCCGACCTCGTATCGAAACTCGCCGTCGAAACCTCGCTTTCCTTCCCGTCCGGCCACGCCATGCTCTCGGCGGTCACCTACCTGACGCTCGGCACGTTGGCGGCGCGTTTCCTGCCCGGCCATGTCACCAAGATCTATGTCTTCGTGCTCGCGGTTCTGTTGACGCTGATGGTGGGCGTGTCGCGCCTCTATCTCGGCGTCCATTGGCCGTCCGACGTGCTGGCGGGCTGGTGCGCGGGTTTCGCCTGGGCCATGCTGTGCTGGCTGGCGGCGCGCTTCATGCCGCGCGGCCACAACGGCGAAACGAGTTGAGTTAAGGTATTTTCAATCCATATTCATGTTTGACACATCATTATGAAAGTATCATACATTCATACCGCAGACTCAGACGGGAGTTCTGACCGGTGATTACCGCTGCACAGATGCGTGCGGCGCGGGCACTGGCCGGCATCGACCAGAAGACGCTCGCCGAGCGCGCCGGCGTTTCGCTGCCGACCATCCAGCGCATGGAAGCCAGCGACGGCGTGGTACGGGGCGTGGTCGACACGCTGATGAAGGTCATCCAGGCACTTAACGAGGCCGGGGTGGAATTGATCGGCGACAACCAGGCCAGCGATCGCGGCGGCAGGGGCGTGCGGCTGAAGAACTCCGTATAGGATTTCCCGGTCCGGGTCGGCTTTGAGCAATTCCAGGAAAAGCGTGTAGCGGTTTTCCGTCCGGAATTGCGCAAAAACAAAGGGTTAGAGCGTTTCCACGAAAAACGGAAACGCTCTAGGGTTCGCGACGGCGACCGCCGACTTTCCGCAAGACCATTGCGATGCCGACGATGCCGACGCTTTTGCGGAAGGCATGCCATGGATCAGCTCCGTCGCCGGCAGGCACACAAGGCCAGGCCGACATTTTCCGAACTGTTCACGCCGAAACTGATGACGGTATTGCGCGAAGGCTACCGTTTGCCTCAACTGCGCGCCGATGCCCTGTCGGGGCTGACCGTCGCCATCGTGGCGCTGCCGCTTTCCATGGCGATCGCGATTGCTTCCGGTGTGACTCCGGAGCGCGGTCTGTTCACGGCGATCGTCGGCGGTTTCATCGTCTCGGCGCTCGGCGGCAGCCGTTTCCAGATCGGCGGGCCTGCCGGTGCCTTCATCGTGCTTGTGGCCTCCACCGCCGATCGGCAGGGTCTGGACGGGCTCCTGCTCGCCACGATGATGGCCGGCGTATTCCTGCTTGCCATCGGCTATCTGAGGCTCGGCACCTATATCAAATACATCCCCTATCCGGTGACGGTCGGTTTCACCGCCGGCATCGCCGTCATCATCTTTTCCGGCCAGATCGTCGAGTTGCTGGGTCTCAAACTGCCCGGCAAGGAACCCGGTCCTTTCGTCCCGAAACTGATGGCGTTGTGGGAGGCCGGCGGCACGCTGAACCCATCCGCGGCCGGTATCGCCCTTCTGTCCATCGTCACCGTGATGGCTCTGAAGAAATGGCGCCCGCATTGGCCCGGCATGCTGGTGGCGGTCGCCTTGGCTTCCCTTGTGGTGGCGCTTTTTGCCCTGCCCGCCGACACGATCGGCTCGCGCTACGGCGGCATTCCGCGCAGCTTGCCCTTGCCCGCTCTGCCGGCCATGAGCCTCGACAAGGCGATTGCCGTGCTGCCGGATGCAATTGCGTTCGCCCTGCTCGGCGCCATCGAATCCCTGCTGTCGGCGGTGGTGGCCGACGGCATGACCGGGCGCCGCCACCGCTCCAACTGCGAACTGGTGGCGCAAGGCTTTGCCAATATCGGCTCGGCATTGTTCGGCGGCATCTGCGTCACCGGCACCATCGCGCGCACCGCCACCAATGTGCGCGCCGGCGCATACGGACCGGTCTCGGGCATGCTGCACTCAGCCTTCCTGCTTCTGTTCATGCTGGTGGCAGCACCGCTTGCCAGCTACATCCCGCTGGCTGCGCTTGCCGGTGTGCTTGCCGTCGTTTGCTGGAACATGGTCGAGAAGCAGGCGATCGCAGTCTTGCTGCGCTCCTCCAGCGCGGATGCGCTGGTGCTTGCGGCAACCTTCCTGATCGTTGTCTTCCGCGACCTCACCGAAGGTATCGTCGTCGGCTTCGCACTGGGATCGGTGCTGTTCATCGACCGCATGGCCAAGGCCGTGGCAATCGCCGAAAGCGAGCCACCATTGATTGCGGAGGATGTCGCCGACACCACCAATGGCGACCGCCGCGCCTACGACGCAAGCGAGGCCAGCGACCCCGACACGGTCGTGTATCGCATTTCCGGCGCCTTCTTCTTCGGCGCCGCCTCGACGGTGGCGGCCGTACTCGACCGCATCGCCGACCAGCGCAAGAACTTCATCCTCGACTGTTCCCAGGTGCCGCTGTTCGATTCCACCGCCGCCAATGTCATCGAAAGCACGGCGCACAAAGCCAGGAAGGCCGGCGTACGTTTCGTCATTGCCGGCGCCTCGCCGCAAACCCGGCGCATGCTGATCACCCACGGCGTCAAGCGCCCGCTGGTGACCTTCGCAGCTTCAGTGAAAGATGCAAAAGCGCAGTTGAGAGCCGACGCTTGACCCGTTTTCCCTAACGGTGGCCGCAAAAAACGTCTCGCTCGATGTCACACCTCCCCGGCCTATCCCGTCAAAGGCCCAAGGAGAAACGACATGCGAACCTTGCTTATCCTCATCGGCCTCTACCAGAGCGCCAACGGCGTCTTCATGCTGGGCGCACCTGCGCTTTGGTATGCCACCATTCCCGGTGTCACCGAAACCGGCCCTTCCAACCCGCATTTCATCCGCGACATCGGGCTTGCCTTCATCGCGGCGGGCGTCGGACTGTTCCTTGGCGCCTTCAAGTACGATCGACGGACAGTCCTCGTCGCCTCCATCTTTCTCGGTGGTCATGCGCTGCTGCATCTCGCCGAACTGCTGCACGGCACCACGCCGATGGACGCGCTGCGTGACATCACGCTGATCGCAGTGCCTGGGCTCCTGCCTCTGGCCGCGCTCACCGCTCCCGATAGGAGGATCGCCTGATGCTTGCCCTCCTGCTCAAACGTGCGTTCCGCAAATTCGGCGGACGCTACGGCTATGACACCGGCTACCTTGCAGAACTCGCCGACACCGACGCCACCGGCGCGCTCAAGGTTGCATTGGTTTCGTTCTTCACCGACCACCGCTTCGGACTGGAGGCCGCACCTTATTTCGCCGCGAAAATCACCGCGGCGCGACAGACCGATTGCGGCTCTTGCCTGAGGCTCACCATCGCCATGGCCCGCGAGGCCGGCGTGCCCATGCGCGATATCCGCGCCATGCTCCTGGACGGCGCGGAAAGCGCGCCGCGCAACATGGCGCTTGCCCGCCACTATGCCGAAGCCGTGCTGGCCAACGACCCGGCATTGTTGAATATCCTCGCAGCCTGCGAGGCGCGCTGGGGCAAGAGAGGCGTGGCCGGGCTTGCGGCGGCGACGGTTTCAGGCTCCTTCTACCCGCTGCTCAAGCGAGGGCTCGGCCACGGCAACAGCTGCGAGCCGGTAATGGCCTGGCTGGCCGGCGAGGCGAAAGAGGAGGCAATGCTGGAGACGATCGATGGCTGAGGATCCGCGGCTCGCCGCCTATCTCGGCGAACGCCACCGACTGACCCGGCTTGCCTACCGCTACCTCGGCTCGGCAAGCGAAGCGGAGGACATCGTGCAGGACGCCTGGCTGCGCTTCGCGGGTGTCGACGAGCCGGAGGATGCGCCCAGGCTGCTCTCGCGCATCGTCACCAATCTGTGCCTCGACCGGCTGCGCTCGGCGCAAATGCGGCGCGAAACCTATGTCGGGCCGTGGCTGCCAGAGCCGATCGTGGAACGGGCTGGTGCGGTCGAACCCAACACCAATGATGCGGCACTCGACATCTCCTTTTCGGTGATGCGGGCGCTGGAGCGGCTGTCGCCGCTGGAGCGGGCGGCGCTCTTCCTGCACGACCTCTATGACGTACCGTTCGAGGAGATCGCCGAGACGCTGAAACGCACGCCGGCCGCCTGCCGGCAGATGGCGTCGCGCGCGCGCAGGATGCTCAGGCAGGACCAAAGCCGCTTCCCGGCCTCGAACGAGGACGTGGCCCGCTTCGTTGCCGTGTTCGAGAAAGCGATGCGCGGTGGCGACATCGAGCCGCTGAAGGCATTGCTGGCTGCGGATGTCGAATATGTCTCGGACGGCGGCGGCAAGGTCCTGGCGGCGACCAACGTGCTGCTGGGCAGCGATGCCGTGGCGAAATTCATGATCGGCGTGGCGCGCAAGAACCCGGATCCGGCGCATACCATCGTAGCGCCCGCCGCCATCAACGGCGCGCCAGGACTTGTCGTCACGATTGCCGGCAAGATCGAACAGACGATGAGTTTCGAGGTCAATGCCCGAGGTGCGATCTCGGGCGTCTATGTGGTGCGCAATCCTGACAAGCTGATGGATGTGAAGATGTGAGCGTCGAACCGGCCTCCGGCTTGCAGCCACCGGATTCGATCGATCTCAAGCTGCCCAGAGCGTCGTCGTCGAAACGGCGGCGAATTGAAGCCGCAGCCGCTCGGTCAGTTTCGCAATCTTGCGCTTCCAGTCGTGTTCGAAAAGGGCGGCCGTGCCAGCCAGGCTTTCCTTGCGCAGGCGTTTCGCCTCGCGCTTCAGATCCTTTTCGATCGTCCTCAGCGCTTCGGGTGCGAGCTTGAATGCTTCGGCGTCCTTGCTCAATAACGCGCCGAAGACAGCGAGGTCGTTCAGATCCCCGAGCTTGCCGCCGAGCTTGTCCAGTGCCTTCCGGCGCGCCTTGTCTCCACCCGGCCACAGCTTGCCCAAGAGATCGAGCTGGGCGGCATGAACCTTGACGGCCTTGCGCAGGTCGTGGAAATCGTCTTCCTTGCCGTGCGAACGGGCCTTGGTGAGCGCCTTCTTCGCGCGGTCGATGGCTGTTTGAACGCCTCGCGCAACGATAGCAGCCGAAGCATTTGGATCGGCCGGCAGGGACAGCGCACCGACCCTCAGCAACCCCTGGCGGCATGTGGCCGTGGCTGCATCGATGACGGAAGCGAAGGCGGTGATGTCGCTCATCGCGGCATTGCGGCGCTCGACCAGCACGGCGCGAAGACCGGCATAGAGCTCGGCGTGATGCGGATGCGCCTCCGCAAGCCGGTCGACGGTTTCGATCAGCGCGGTTGCTTCGCGCGGTCCTGCCAGGCTCGCCGCCACGTCGCGATAACGCGCATTCTCCGCCTTGAAGAAGGTCTCGTCGCCGGGGCGCACAAGGCGCAGCAGCGCCCGCACCGCCTTCAGCCGACGCCGGCATTTGTGCAGATGTTCCTCCGGCTCGGCATGCGCCCGCGCCAGATGGTCAAGCGCCAGATGGACATCCTGCCTCAGCAGCCGCATGGCGTCATTGGCCAGGGCCAGGTTCGGGTCAAGCCGCGCGCTCATGGCACCAGTTCCGGAAAACCGTTCAGCGCCAACGAAGCGTTGGAGAAACGCAATTCCCCCGTCACCTCCCGCCCGAGCCAGGCGGGCAGCAAGGCATCCGGCACGCTATCCTGCGTTTCGAGCTCGGCCACCTCGAGCCCGTCGAGCACGTCGTTGAAGACATCGACCTCGTATTCATAGCCGCAATGGCGCACATGATGACGGGTTTTGCGGATGATGTTGCCGATGGCGAAGGCCATCATCTCGCGCGCCTCGGCGAGCGGCACCGAATATTCGAACTCGTCGCGGACCCTAAGGTCCGATCCGAACTTCAGCGTCAGCTTGGCGGTCTTGCCGTCGCTGATGCGCATGCGGATCGAGCGTTCCGAGGAAATGGCCAGATAAAACTGGGTGATGGCGACGCTGCGCTCCACCGCCTTGCGCCAACCCTCGTCCCTTATCAGAAACTTGCGTTCGACTTCCTTGGCCATCACAAGGAATAAAGCGCGGCGGCGGCAGCAAATCAACCGCAATTGCGGGATGACGTGGCATGCACGCTGCAGGCATTGTCACTGCGGCGGGAAAAGACAATCAACAGCAAGCGCCGCCAGAGCTATCGCGATGCCGATGGTGCAAACCGCCGGCCAGCCACCCCATGCCCAGGCAAGACCGGCAATTGCCGAGCCAGCAGCGCCGCCAAGGAAAAACAGCCCGACAAACAAGCCGTTGAGACGGCCCCGCGCTTCCGGCTGCAGAAGGTTGATGACGCGCCGACCCAGTGTCTGGTCGCCCGTGACACCGACGTCGAGCAGAACGGCGCCGGCCCCCAACAGCAAGAGAGGCAAAAGCCAGGAACCGGATCGGGCCAGCCCCGCCCATACCGACAGGGCGAAGGCGGCAACCATGAGACAGTGCGAAAGGACCGTGCCCTGCCGCGTCCAGCCATGATCGCCGGCGCGCCCGAACAGCGGCGTCACGACCGCACCGCCTGCGCCGGCAAGCGCAAAAAGAGCTATGCCGCGCTGACCGAGATCGAAGGGTGGTTCCGCCAGCCGAAGCGCCACGGATGTCCAGAACAGGCTGAATGCCGCCATCGAGAGGCTGGCCGTGAGGGAATGGCGCCGCAATTCAGGCTCGGAACGCAGCAGTTTCCAGAGCGAGGCAACCAGTGCCGGATATCCGGCATCGCCCGCGGGCCATCGCCGCGGCAGCCGCATCGCCAAGACCGCGCCGAGCAGCAGCATCGCCGTGGCACTGGTGCCATAGAAGGCTCGCCATCCAAAGGTGTCGGCAATCAGGCTGGCAGCAGGACGCGCCAGAAGGATGCCGATCATCAGACCGCTCATCACATCGCCGATGATACGGCCGCGCCGCTCGGGTTCCGCCATGGACGCGGCGATGGGCACCAGGATCTGGATCGCCGAACAGGCCGCGCCGAGGACGAAAAGAACAGCCATCAGCAGACCCGCATTGGGCGCAAGCGTCGCGGCAATCGCCGCCAGCACAGCGCAGCCCAGCATCCGCAGCACAAGCGCGCGGTTCTCCAACAGGTCGGCCAAGGGAACCAGGAAGAACAGTCCGGCCGCGTAACCGAGCAAGGTTGCCATTGCCACCAGCCCTCCCGTTCCCGTCCCGAAACCGAAGGCGGGGCCGATCAAACCGACAAGGGTCTGCGGAGCAAAGAGGTTCGTCACGATCACGCCGACGGCGACCGCGAACAGAAACACCTGCCAGCCGGTGATGGAGCCGGGACGCGCCACACCGCAGGCTGCATCGGTGACGTTCGTGGACATGGAAGGGCTCCTTCGTATGACTCGCATATCGATGGGGAGCTTTATTCACAAACAGCATCATGATACAAATTGAAATAGTCGATAATGATTATGCGAGTTTCGCATGAATATCCATGACCTCGAAGCTTTTGTCGCCGTTGTCGAGACAGGTTCGATCATCGGAGCCTCGGCGCGGCTGAACCTGACCCAGCCGGGCGTGACGCGGCGCATCCAGAACCTGGAAGACAGGCTGAAGACGGCGCTTCTCGATCGCCAGTCGAAGCCGTTCAAACCAACTGCGGCCGGCCGGGAGGCTTATGAACATGGCCGCCGCGTGCTGCGCTCGCTGGACGATCTGAAAGCCGGCGTCTCACCAACCGGGGATATCGAGGGGGAATTCAGGCTTGGCATCATGCCATATCTTTCCGATGCCGCGCTTGCGGTTCCGATCGAACGGCTGCGAACCGATTTCCCGAAACTGACGCTGCGCATCACATCCGGTTGGTCGCCACGCCTCATGGAACAGGTTCTGCGCAGCGAACTCGACGCGGCAGCGCTTTGCCTTGCCGATGGCCTTCAGCCACCCGACGAACTTGTCAGCGAGGACCTTGGAACGCAGTCGGTGCTGCTCGTCGCGGCAGCCGATCTTCCATTGCCAAAGCCTGCAAGCCTGGAAGACCTGTCCAAATTCTCGTGGGTGATGAACGAGACCGGGTGCGGTTTTCGTGCCTTCATCCGTCGCCAGTTCGAGGCGGCGCGTCTGCCCTTCAATGTCGGCGTGGAGGCGTTGAGCGCGGATCTGCGTCTGTCGCTGGTGGCGCGCGGCCACGGCATCGGCATGGTGACGCCCGCCGCTTTGGCCGGAAGCCCGTGGCAGGATCGCGTCAAAGTCATCGAGGTTCAGGATTTTCGCCCCCTGGTGCGTGCATGGATGCTCCATCGACCGCCCGCTGGACGGCTCGCTCGTCCTGTCGCGGTCTTTCGCGACGCATTGCTTGAGGGACTGAGGGTCCCTTCCCCATTCATTTCATAGGCAAAACGGCATCAGCTTTACTTTAATCATTCGATTGATTAAAGTAAATGAATGTCGACCCAATCGCAAAAACCACTCCCCTCGGCCGCTGACATGACGAAGGCAGCACTTGTGCGCGCCGCGCTCAAACTTTTCGGCCGGCAAGGTTATGACGGCACCTCCACGCGAGAGATTGCTGCCGCCGCCAAAGCCAATATCGGCTCGATCGCCTATCATTTCGGCGGCAAGGAAGGCCTGCGGGCGGCCGTCGCCGACCATATCGTCGAGACGATCCAGTCAATCGCCGCTCAGGCGCTGGGCGGCATGACCGGCCCCGAGCCTGCCACGCTGACAGCGGAGACAGCACGCGAGCAGTTGAAAGCGACGCTGCAGGGCATGGTTGCCTTCATCGTGGCACGCCCCGAAGCCGGCGAGATCGTACAATTCATGTTGAGGGAACTCTCCGATCCGACGCCCACGCTCGACCGCATCTATGCCGGCGTTTTCGAGCCGACGCACAGAAGACTTTGTGTCATCTGGGAGCGGGCCACCGGCGAGCCCGCCGAGAGCGAGGCGACGCGGCTGACCATCTTCTCGCTGATCGGACAGACGGTCTATTTCCGCATCGGCCGCGAACCGGTGATGCGCCGCATGGGCTGGACAGCGATCGGCGAAGACGAATCCGGCAAGATCGTCGCCACGCTGCACGCCAATCTCGATGCGATGCTGAACGCCAGGGGGAACAAGCCATGAAGCTGGAGATTTCGCACACGTTGAGATCAGCTCTTGCCTCGGCCAAGGCTGGCGATCGGCCCGGTTCTCGAGGGATGATGTGAAATGAGCCTGCTGTGTTCGCTGCCCCTGGCAGCACACCTGTTTTCCGCCTGCAGCGCCGCCGCGCCGCTCGCCGTCGGTTATGTCGAAGGCGACTTCGTACTGCTGGCCCCCATCGAAGTGGCCGAAGTGAAGACAGTTTCGGCACGACGCGGCGACCGTGTCAGCCCCGGCCAGCCTGTGGCGACGCTGGAGAGCGCCGATACCGAGATCGCCGTGGCACAGGCCAAGGCAGCGCTCGCCCAGGCGCAGGCGCAACTGGCCGACCTACAGGTCGGCAAGCGGCCGGAAGAGATCGCCGTGCTGGAGGCTACCTTGCGCTCGGCCAAGGCGCAGGCAGCCGATGCCGCCCGCACGCTCGCCCGTACGCAGGATCTGCTGAAACGCGGTGTCGCCACCCAGGCTCAGTATGACGATGCCGCCACCCAGGCGGAGGTGGCAGAAGCCGCCATCGGCCAGGCCACCGCCAATCTGGCCGTCGGTAACCTGCCGGCACGGCCCGAGACGATCAAGGCCGCCGAAAACCAGGTGAAACAGGCGAAAACCGCGCTGGATCAGGCGGAATGGCAGCTTTCCAAACGCACGCTTGTCGCGCCTGCCGCTGGCCGCGTCGATGACATCATCCGCCATGCCGGCGACACGGCCGGCCCCAGCGCGCCAGTGCTTTCGGTGCTGCCGGATGGTGCGGTGAAGCTCACCGTCTACGTGCCCGAAGCCAGCCTCTCCTCGGTCAAGGTCGGCGGCGAACTGGCGGTGCGCTGCGATGGCTGCCCGCAAGACCTCAAGGCTCGCATCAGCTACGTCTCGCCCGATCCGGAATTCACGCCACCCGTCATCTACTCGCTCGAGAACCGGCAGAAGCTGGTCTACCTCGTCGAGGCGCGGCCCATGGGCGATGCCGGGCCGCTGCAGCCGGGGCAGATCGTGGATGTGGATCTAGCGAGTAGGGAATAGGGAATAGCGAGTAGGGAGATGGTTGAATTGATCTCATCAAGGCGCGACCGGCTTTGCTGCTCGCACCTCACCATTCGCTACTCACTATTCGCTACTCACTACTCGCTCGCTGCCGGAGGCAGCGCTTTATGAATGCCATCGACGTCAAGAACCTGGTGAAACGCTTCGGCGACAAGACCGTCGTCGACCATGTCACGATGAGCGTGGCCGAAGGCGAGATCGTTGGCTTCCTCGGCCCCAACGGCTCCGGCAAGACCACGACCATCCGCATGATGTGCGGGCTTTTGACGCCGGACGAAGGCGAAGGCACCGTGCTCGGCTACGACCTCAGGACGGAGAGCCTGAAGATCAAGAACGAGGTTGGCTACATGACGCAGAAGTTCTCGTTCTACGAGGACCTGACGATCGCCGAAAACCTCGAATTCGTCGCCCGTCTTTATCATCTGAAGCCGATTGAGGATCATGTCGACAAGACGCTGGAGGAACTTGGCTTGACCAGCCGGCGCAACCAGCTCGCCGGTACGCTTTCAGGTGGCTGGAAGCAGCGGCTCGCACTCGCCGCCTGTATCATGCACAAGCCGCGGCTGCTTCTGCTCGACGAGCCGACCGCCGGCGTCGATCCAAAGGCCCGGCGCGAATTCTGGGATGAGATCCATCACCTCGCCCATGGCGGGCTGACCGTCCTGGTCTCCACCCACTACATGGACGAAGCCGAGCGCTGCCACCGCATCTCCTACATCTCCTATGGCAAGCTGTTGGCCACCGGCACCGTGGCGGAGGTGGTGGAGAATGCGGGGCTCACCACCTTCATCGTCGAAGGGCCGCGCCTCGACACCGTGACGGCGGCGCTCGAAGGCAGGCCCGGCGTCGATCAGGTAGCGCCATTCGGCGCGACGCTGCATGTCGTGGGTTCGGATGCCGGCGCGCTCAAACACGCGCTGGCCGATGTCGAGAAGACGCATCCCGGCGTCAAGGTGAGGCCTGGCGAAACCAGCCTGGAAGACGTCTTCATCCAGTTCATGGCTGGTTCGAAGGACAATATGGCGTGAGCAAGCTGTTCTCTCCCGCCAGGCTCGGCGCGCTGCTGACCAAGGAATTCATCCAGATGCGGCGCGACCGCGTCACGTTCGCCATGATGCTGGGCGTTCCGCTGATGCTGCTCATCCTGTTCGGCTTTGCCATCAACAGCGATCCGAAGCGGCTGCCGGCGGCGCTGCTGGCGATGAGCAGCGACCCATACACGCGTGCCATGGTCTCGGCGCTGGAAAACACCAACTACTACCGCTTCGACTACATCGCCCGCACGGAAGCCGAGGCGGACTTCCTGCTGGCGCGCGGCGATGTCTCGTTCGTGGTCACTATTCCGGCCGATTTCGGCAAAAGGGTCGAGCGCGGCGACCGGCCACAGATCCTGATCGAGGCCGACGCGACCGATCCGTCATCTGCGAGCGGCGCCATCTCCACCCTCGGCACCGTCGCATCCCAGGCCCTGCTGCGCGCTCGTGGCATGGAAGCAGCTGCCGCCGAGGATGCGGCAAGCCAGCTCGATGTCATCACCCACCGCCTCTACAATCCCGAAGGCATCTCGCAATACAACATCGTGCCCGGCCTGCTCGGCGTCATCCTGCAGATGACCATGGTGATGATGACCTCGATCGCGCTGACGCGCGAGACTGAGCGCGGCACGATGGAAAACCTGCTTGCCATGCCTGCCAACCCGCTGGAGATCATGCTGGGCAAGGTGTTGCCCTATGCCGGCGTAGGCGCGGTGCAAGTGGTGGTGGTGCTGATCGCGGCGAAGTTGTTGTTCCATGTGCCTTTCGTCGGCGGGCTCGGGCTGCTTCTGTCCTCGATCCTCGTCTTCGTGCTGGGGCTGGTTTTGCTCGGCTACACGATCTCGACCGTGTCGCGGACACAGATGCAGGCCATGCAGCTCACTTTTTTCTTCTTCCTGCCGTCGATCCTTCTGTCCGGCTTCATGTTCCCCTATCGTGGCATGCCGGGCTGGGCGCAGACCTTCGGCGAGATTTTCCCGCTCACGCATTTCCTGCGCATCGTGCGTGCGGTGATGCTGAAAGGTGCCGAGTTTCCTGCCGTTGCCAGCGAGATCGGCTGGCTGATCTTCTTCGTGGCGCTGTTTGCAGGGCTGGCGCTGATGCGCTTCCGCCGCACGCTCGACTAGCCCGGTTCAGGCAGCAGCGAGAATTTTGGCATAGGTGCCGAAGTCGACATTGCCACCGGAAAGCACCACCGCCACGCATTTGCCGGCAAGGTCGATCTCACCGGAGGACAGCGCAGCAAGCCCGACACAGCCGCCAGGCTCCACCACCAGCTTGAGATAGGCCATCGCATCGCGCATGGCGGCCGCTGTCGCCCCGTCCGACACCACGACGGAACCGGCAAGGTTCTTGCGGTTGATCTCGAAGGTGATGGCGCCGGGTTCATGCGTCAGGATTGCGTCGCAGATCGAGTCGTGGCCAGGATCGTTGGCGATGCGCTGGCCGGCAGCGAGAGAGCGGCGGGTATCGTCGAAATGCTCCGGCTCGGCCACCCAGACGGCAGTCCGCGGCGAAGCATCCTTGATCGCGATTGAAATACCGCTCGACAGCCCGCCCCCACCACACGGCATCACCACCGCATCGAGCGTCGTGCCAAGGGCCGTTGCCTGTGCAACCAGCTCCAGCCCGATCGTGCCCTGGCCGGCGATGATGGCAGGGTCGTCGAAGGGCGGCACCAGCGCCATGCCCTGCTCCACCCATGGCCGTACCACCGCCATGCGGTCATCGCGAAACCGGTCGAAGCGCACCACTTCCGCGCCCATGAGCTTTACGTTGGCGACCTTGGTTTCCGGCGCATTCGAAGGCATGGCGATCACGCTTTTCAAGCCGAACATAGCGGCGGCCGCTGCCACGCCTTGTGCATGATTGCCGGAGGAAAAGGCGACAACGCCGCCGCGGCGTTCATCCTCCGACAGGGAGGAGATCTTGTTGTAGGCGCCACGAAATTTGAACGAACCAGTACGCTGCAGCGTTTCCGGTTTGAAGAGGACGCGGCCACCGAAGCGTTCGTTGAGCACGGGAGACTCGATCAACGGCGTTGTCACGATCAGGCCGGAGAGGCGCTCGGCGGCGTTGCGAACATCGGCAATGGCGGGAAGCGAAGCTGTCATGGAAACCTGCTCAATCACACATTCGCCGTCATCATGTGCGCGAAGCATAGGCGAGCGCCAACGAAAAGATGTAACCGTGACAATGTTCATTCGCCTAGCGCAATTCCAGGAAAAGTGTGTAGCGGTTTTCCGTCCGGAATTGCGCAAAACAAAGAGTTAGAGCGTTTCCGCGTTTCCGTGAAAAACGGAAACGCTCTAGTGTCATCGGTTCGTCAGGGACGTCGGCGGTGCTCACCGATTGTTTCTGAACCAAGCGAAATCTGACTTGAACAGGACAGCGCCGCCTGACCTTGTGCGGCGATGAGAGGAGGCCTTCAAATGCGCAAGATCCTTACCCTTTCCACCCTCGCCATAACGCTGGCACTGACCAGCCTGCCACTGACCACGGCCTCGGCCGAAGATCTCAACATTCAGATCGGCCCGGATGGTCCCAAGGTCATGATGCGTGACCGGCGCTGCGATCCCGACCGCGAATATTGCGGTGAGCGCCGCCGCTCCGACGAATGGCGCAGCGAGGACGACTACGGGCGTCGCCGTTCCGACGAGTGGCGTAGAGACCGTGAGGATGATGACGGTTATCGCCGCCGCGAATGCAGTCCGGACCGCGCGCTCGACAAGGCCGAGCGCATGGGCGTGCGCCGCGCCCGCGTCGTCGGCGTCGGCCGCCGCACCATCGAGGTGCGCGGCATTGCCCGCAGCGGTGAGCGCGTACGCCTGATCTTCGGCCGCCGCGACCCGCGCTGCCCGCTGATGAGCTGACGTCTTTCGACAATGCAAATGCGAACGGGCGCCCAACGGCGCCCGTTTTGCGTTGGTTGGGGTGCTCCCCCTCATCCGGTTTGTGTCGAGCACGCTTTGAAAGCGCCTGCGGACCTTCGCCTGGGTGACGGGTTTCTTACCCCAGCAAGGTCGGCTTGCGTTTGTTTCCGCCCGCCTTGCGCCAGGAATTGAAACGATGCGTGGCGGCCGCGAAGGAGATCTTCATCTTCTGCGAGACGGAATAGCGCGATTCACCCTTGTCGAAGAGCCGATAGCAACACTCGACGCCTTCCCCGGTCAGCTTGCCATCCGGCGTTTTGTTGTGCGGATTGGCTGGGTCGAACGGCTCGATCTCGACCGACATCATGGTCTTGAGACGGGCAAGGTCAGCCTCGATCGAGGCGATGAGATCGAGAACCGGTTTCGGATCAAAGGATTTCGTGCGCTTGGCAGCCGTCATGCAAAGGTCTCCGGTTGGCTTCTCACGACATATAGGTGAACATTCGCCGATAAAAAGGACCATCGCAAAACCATGATGACTGTCGGTGAAAGCCAGCCGTCACGCTTGACCGGCCGATGGTAGCGGCATAGTTTAGAATAATTCTAAACTAGAGATATCCATCATGCTTTCCCGTGTTTTCGGCTTCGGCCGCCGTTCCTTTTCCTCGCTCTCCGAACAGGAAATCCTGGCACTGGCCATCTCCTCCGAGGAGGACGATGCCCGCATCTACCGCTCGTATGCGGAGGGTCTGCAAGAGAGCTATCCGCATTCGGCCAGGATGTTCGAGGAAATGGCAGCAGAAGAAGACAAGCATCGCGGCTTGCTGATCGAACTGCATCGCAAGCGTTTTGGTGAACTCATCCCGCTCATCCGCCGCGACCATGTGAGGGGCTACTACGAACGCAAGCCCGACTGGCTGGTGCGTCCCCTGGGCATCGACAAGGTACGCCACCAGGCCGAGGAAATGGAGCGGCAGGCCCAGATCTTCTACATCGAAGCGGCCAAGCGCACGTCCGATGCCTCCACCCGCAAATTGCTCGGCGACCTCGCCGCGGCAGAACAGAACCACGAGGACCTTGCTCATAAGCTCGAGCAGAAATATGTGCCGGGCGACGTGCGCGATGAGGAAGCCGCGACGGAGCGGCGGCAGTTCATTCTCACCTATGTGCAGCCGGGGCTGGCCGGGCTGATGGACGGCTCTGTATCGACTCTGGCGCCGATCTTCGCAGCGGCCTTTGCCACACACGACACCTGGCAGACCTTCCTCGTCGGCCTGTCGGCCTCGATCGGCGCCGGCATCTCGATGGGTTTCACCGAGGCCGCGCATGATGACGGCAAGCTCTCGGGGCGCGGTTCGCCGCTGAAGCGCGGGCTGGCCAATGGCATCATGACTTCGCTCGGCGGACTCGGCCACGCCTTGCCCTATCTCATCACGAATTTCTGGACCGCGACTTCGGTGGCTGCAGTCGTCGTGTTCTTCGAATTGTGGGCGATCGCCTTCATCCAGAACCGCTACATGGAAACGCCCTTCCTGCGCGCAGCTTTCCAGGTGGTGCTCGGCGGCGCGCTGGTGTTCGCCGCCGGTGTTCTGATCGGCAACGCCTGACTATCCGGCACTTCCCTCTCTCGCAAGAGTGGCCTTTCCCGCAAGAGTGGAGAGAGAAGTGCCGATCAGCCGTGAGCTTTTTGGCTGTCGGCCGGCACCTCGGCGCGGTCGAACATGCCATAGTCACGCATCACATGGGCAATGCGCAGGCGGTAGTCCGAAAAGATGCCGGCGCGACCGGCTTTCTGAGCCTGACGGTGATCCTCGCTGTTGCGCCATTCTCGCACCGCTTCCTCGTCGCGCCAGAATGACAGAGACAGGACGCGTGCGGGGTCGGTCAAACTCTGGAACCGCTCGATGGAGATGAAACCGTCGATGCCGTCGAGCAACGGGCGCAGATTGGCGGCAATGCCGAGATAGGCGTCGCGCTTGCCCTCGGCCGGGGTGACTTCGAAGATAACAGCGATCATGGGTTTGTTTCTCCTGCGAGGAAGCGGCCGGCCGTTTCAAACAACGCCACGCGGCCAGTTTCGAGGTGCATCAGATGGGTGCCCTTCGGAAGTTTGCGATCGAGCTTGATCCGGCCTCCCAACCGGTCCATCAGCCAAGCGGCGTCCGCGTCGTCCGAAACGCGATCCCAAGCACCGCGAACTACCAGTGTCGGCGCCTGGATCCGCGCGGGATCGTAGACCATCCGGCCGGCCCAGGCATCGGCGATGTCAGCCACGGGACCGCCGGGCACCTGCACAGCAGGTGGCGTGCGCGCCGCACTGCCAGGATCGGTGGCAAGGTAGGCCGGCCCCCACGATGCGAGTTCCGGCTCGATCAGGACAGGCGGATGCCCCGAAGGCACGTCTTCGACAAAACGCGACAATTGATCGGCGATGGACACCAGCCGCCAGCCTGGGACATGGGCTGCCCTATCGCCTGCGACGTCGCGCCGGGCGATCGGCCCGAACAGGACCAGGCGATCCACGTTCCCAGGCCGTGTCGCCGCATAGAGTCCCGCGACAAGAGTACCCCACGAATGGGCAATCAAGGAAACCCGCGCGCCACCCGTAACAGCCAGGACATGCGCGACGACCCGGCCAAGCTGCTGGCGGGCCCATGGCGCACGGCCTCCTGGCTGCCGGCCAGCAGGCGAGCGCGCAAAGTAGGCCGGACGGTCGGACCCGCCATAGCCGGCAAAATCGAAGGCCCATACGTCGAAACCACGCCGGTGCAGATCGTCCATCCAGGAATGGCCGTGAAACCGGTACGCGACTGACAGTGCCGACGGGAATGTCGCGCCATGGACGTAGATGACGCTTGGTCCCGACGAAGCGACGCGCCTGACCAGCAATCGAGGTTCGCCGGCCCGTCCGTCGAGTATGGTGGCCTCGCCCGGTGTCACGGCTTAACCAACGCTGCATGCGGCGCTGATGCCAGCTTCAGAAAAATCCGGTCTTCCTTGAGGATGAAGTTTTCGCGCCGGGCGAACTCGAAATTGGCCTTGCCTGCGGGATCGGCGGCAAGGCGGGCGCGGTAGGCTTCGTAGGCCGCCAGACTTTCGATGTTGTATAGCGCATAGGCTGTCGTGGCAGAGCCTTCATGCGGTGCGAAATAGCCGATCAGGTCCGCGCCGCAGCGAGGGATCGCCTGCCCCCAGTTACGGGCATATTCCTCGAACGCCGCCTTCTTGAACGGATCGATCTCGTATCGGATGAAGCAGGTGATGGTCATGGTGATCTCCTTCGGCAGGGGCATCGACACTTCGATCGCGATCGAAACATCGGCTGGGAAATGGGACTAAACGCGGGATACGATCACGGCAGCCAGAAGAACTTTGCGCATTCGCGCCGTATATCTTCGGGCGCCAGGCCAAGGTCTTCGAGTTGCCATGCGTCGAGTTCGGCAAGCTCCAGCCGCTGCAGATAACAGTCATAACGGCGCATCAGCAGCGACCACTGCCCGCGTGCGACCCAGCGAAAGCGGAACCGGGCGTAGCCGACATCGGCACTGACAGGATGAGACAGGCTGGTCATCGTCGTCTCCTTGAACTGCTCGCAAATTAGTGCTTTTCTTGCGTCAATGCTTTGATGGGGATCGAACTATGAAAGACGGACCGGATATCGCCCGTATCGCCAGCCTGATCGGCGACCCTGCCCGCGCCAACATGCTGACGGCGTTGATGGCAGGCGCCGCGCTGACGGCAAGCGAGCTGGCGCTGGAGGGTGGCGTCACCCTGCCGACGGCATCATCGCACCTGGCCAAGCTCATCGAAGGCGGGTTGCTTACCGTCGCCGCCCAGGGTCGTCATCGCTATTATGGCCTGGCTGGGCCGCAGGTAGCCTCCATGCTGGAGGCCATCATGGGCGTAGCAGCCGGTGTCGGGCCCAAGCGCGCTCGCCCCGGCCCGCGCGAACCGGCAATGCGCGAAGCGCGTGTCTGCTACGACCATCTTGCCGGCGAACACGCCGTGAAGATGATGGACACGTTTCTCGCCCGCGACATCCTGGTACGCGACGGTCAGGAGATTCGGCTCGGCCCGAACGGTGCCTCGCATTTCATCGCAATCGGAATCGACGCGGAGAGGCTAGGTCCCTCGCGCCGGCCGGTCTGCCGCGACTGTCTCGACTGGAGCGTGCGCCGCTCGCATCTGGCCGGGCAGCTGGGTGCTGCGATCCTCGACAAGATCCTCGCCGAGAAATGGGCGCGCCGAGAAAAGGATAGCCGCGTCGTCACCTTTTCACCGAAAGGTCGTCAGGCATTCGAGAAGGCATTCCTGGAGGTTAGCCAAGTCGACTATTTGCGCCGGAGCTTCCTGACGAACTCCGTGAACGACGACGCCAGGGGCAACACGTAACCCCAGTCCCTGGAACTGGCTTCCTCCAGGGTCCAATCGTCATCCTCGGGCGCGAGTTCGTGGTCGATGAAGCAGAGCTTCCCCTCATTGCCCTCATCGAGCCGGAGGCAGATGGGATTTCCGCCATGGTCACTCATGATCCACAGCAGGTCATTGTGCAGAGGCCATGGCGGAAATCTCCGGTTGTGGACCAGCGAATAAACCGGATCCTTCTGCAGGCCGCCAACGTCCAGCACATATCCGGCCCACACCCCGTTCGGAAAATCAAACGAAACTTTTTGGAGACATCTGCCGCCGGCGCAGGCCAGCAGAAATGCGCAATAGTCGTCAGGAAGGAAGATTCCCGTCGTTTCCTCGAACCGCTGCAGGTCGCGTGGCTCCGCGGGACTCTCCCCTGCCTGATTGACGGCGTCGATAAAGCGCCAAAGCTCCATTCGCACGTTCCCACAGATCGCGTTTCATGCCTGCAGCGTAGTGAGGAAGCAGCCCCTTCGGCAACTCCCGCAGCGAGGTGAGCATTTCCGTATTTCGCAGCCGAAGGCCGAAACCGAACCGCGTTTTTCCGAGTCTCAAACGAAAGCTTCTGTGGCGCGAAAGTCACAGCACTGACAAAGGCGTCAAATGGCGCCAAAACACCGTGAATCCGCCACTTTGCGGCCATGATTCGTAGAGGTTTCGCCCGAAGATTAACATCCCGTTCACCGACTATTCACGCCTTCTCGCTAGGATGCACCCAATCGGACGGGACATCCGAAAATCGGGACAGGGAATAGACGAATGACCATCTTCAGCCAGTTCAAAGGCTACGCCGCCGCCATCCGCGAATTCATCGCGCCAACCTATCGGCCCGAGCGCCATTACATGCGCGGTCCCGGTCCGGCTTGTGCTCGCCGCACCCACACGCTCGGCGTGAGCGCCCACTGATGACACTGGAAAGCCGTCACGACAGCCGGGTCGCCCGTCCCGCTGCCGAACAACGCACGACCACCTACCGGCCGCTGCGGCCAGGGATTGCTGCACGCCCCTGAGACGCTGCAATTGAAACAACTTCCCGATCTTCAAACCGCCGGTGTTCTCCCACGCCGGCGGTTTTCGTTTTTCCAACAGGGGCTGAAGATTTTTTCGGCATCGCCTGTCGAAATCGGGCAAGCTCGCGCGACATTCGTGCGGCCAGCAAGGACGCGGCCTTCGAAACTCGGGAGATTGTCGTGCAATATATGCTTCTGATCCATGTCGACGAAACGGCCTTCGCCAGGATGACCCCCGAAATGCAAGGGGTAATGTCGGAACCCTACATGGCCTACAATGCTGCACTCGAGAAGGCCGGAGCCATGGTGGTCGGCCAGCGGCTGCAGCCATCCAACGTCTCCACCACGGTCAAGGTCCGCGAGGGCAAGACAGAGGTGCTCGACGGCCCGTTCGCTACCACCAAAGAACAGCTCGGCGGCTTCTATCTTATAGAGGCTCCCGATCTCGACGCGGCACTTTCCTGGGCTGCGCGATGCCCTGCCGCCAGCCATGGCACAGTCGAGGTGCGCCCGATCTGGCCGACCCACTGAGCAGCAAGGCAGGGCGCGATGGCCTCGGCCACGGAGACGGCCCGGGCGGCGGCTGAAGCGGCCGCCCGCCAAAGCTACGGCAAGCTCGTCGCTTTCCTCGCCGCGCGTTCGCGCGACGTTGCCGGCGCCGAGGACGCGCTCGCAGACGCCTTTGCGATGGCGCTCGCAAGATGGCCCGAAACGGGTGTCCCCCAACATCCCGAAGCCTGGCTTCTCGCGGTGGCGCGCCGCCGCGCCACCGACCAGCATCGCCGACACCAGACACGCGAGGCGGCACTACCCCATCTCAAGCTCATCGGCGATGAAATGGAGGAAGAGGCAATGCGCGAGAAGCTGCCGGACGATCGCCTCGGCCTGATCTTTGCCTGCGCTCATCCAGCGATCGATTCAGGCGTGCGCGCGCCGCTGATCCTGCAGACGGTGCTCGGCTTTGACGCCGCCACCATCGCGTCCGCCTTTCTGATCTCACCCGCCACCATGGGGCAGCGGCTCGTACGCGCCAAGGCCCGTATCCGAGAAGCGGGTATCCCTTTCCGCATTCCTGAACTGCCGGAACTACCTGAGCGGCTGTCGGCAGTACTCGAGGCTGTCTACGCTGCCTTCGCCGAAGGGTGGACCGATCCTGCCGGTACCGAAACGCGCCGCCGCAACCTGGCGACCGAGGCAATCTGGCTTTGCCGGCTGGTGACCGAACTGATGCCGGAAGAGCCGGAAGCTCTCTCACTGCTCGCGTTGATGCTCTATGCTGAAGCGCGACGCGAGGCGCGCCGAGGCACGCAAGGCGACTTCGTGCCACTCAGCGAGCAGGATATGACCTTATGGAATACCAAGCTGATTGAGGAAGCGGACGCGCTGCTGCAGCGCGCAGGCCGTTCCTCCAGCCTCGGCCGCTACCAGATCGAAGCGGCAATCCAGTCCGTGCATATCGCCCGCCGCCTGACCGGCAGGACCGACTGGGCGGCACTCAGACAATTCTACGATGCGCTTGCCCTGGTTGCCGGCTCACCAGTCGTGACCATCAACCGCGCGGTTGCTGTCGGCGAGACCGATGGGCCTACCGCCGGGCTGGCCGAACTCGACACTGTCGCCGACGACCGCCGCATCGATGACTACCAGCCTTATTGGGCAGCGCGAGCTGGGCTGCTCACCGAACTCGGCCGGTGGGATGAGGCGCGACTGGCCTACGAAAGGGCGATCGGACTGGAGCGCGATGAAGCAGTGCGGCGGTTCCTGGCCGCAAAGAAGGCGACGCTCCTGAACTGAACAAATTACCCTTCAGGCTGATCAGGAGGGCCACATCTCATGGCGCCCATTGAGCGCGGCAAGCATGGGATCAACGCGTAGTCTGGCGCAGACCCGCTCGACATTCGGCCAGGCCCGACGCGCCTTATCCGTGTCCGGATACCAGCAAACCATCATCAGCATATAGATGTCTGCAATGGTACGGCTGTCACTCACCAGCCAATCACGGCCGGTCAGCGCACTGTCCAAAATACTGATTTCCTTATCCATCTCGGCAACAGCCGCTTGTTTGACTGCGGCGATGCCGGCAGCGTCGGTGGTCGAACGGTGCGGATAATAGTAGCGCAGATTGGCCATGTAGATGGCGGTCGCCATGAACGCCATCCAACGCAGGAAATCCGCCCTGCCCGGCTCGCCGGCAACCGGACCAAGCCCTTTTCCCGGGTGCAACTCAGCGAGCAGAAGCGAGATCGCCACTGTTTCGGGGAGGGCATGACCACTCGGCAGAACCAGCACCGGCACCTGGTTCATCGGGCTGATCTTGAGAAACTCTGGATCCGGCTCCGGTTTCTTTGGCACATCGATCTGTTCGAAGGGAACGCCGGCCAGCTTGAGTGCGGCCTCAATCACGAACCCGCCCGAGCCCGGGCGCGTGTAAAGCTTATACATTTTTTGCTGCTCCTCCCTGGTCCGGCGTTCGGACCAGAGTGGATTTGACCTGGCCGAGGCACAGCACTCAAGCTAGCAACAGTAAGGCCAACAGATTTTTCACAGGGGCCAGGGACGGGAAACGCCTTTCCGCTCCGCTGGCCACAAGAGAAAAAACTTACGTGCCAAGCCCTTCGAAAAGTACAGTCGAGAGGTAGCGTTCGGCAAAGGACGGAATGACAACGACAAGGTTCTTGCCCTTGTTCTCCGGCCGCGAGCCGACAATGATCGCGGCCTGCAGCGCGGCGCCAGACGAAATACCAACCGGCACCCCTTCCAGGCGAGCAACGAGGCGGGCATTGGCGACAGCATCCTCGTTGGAGACCTTGACGATCTCGTCATAGATGGTGGTGTCGAGGATCTTCGGCGCAAAGCCCGCGCCGAGCCCCTGGATCTTGTGCGGGCCGGGCTGGCCGCCCGACAACACCGCCGATGCTTCCGGCTCAACGGCCACGACATGCAACGAAGGCTTGCGCTTCTTGATTACCTGGCCGACGCCGGTGATGGTGCCACCGGTGCCGATGCCGGAGACGAAGATGTCGACTTCGCCCTTGGTGTCGTTCCAAATCTCTTCGGCGGTGGTTTCGCGATGAATCTCGGGATTGGCCGGATTCTCGAACTGCTGCGGAATGATGGCATCCGGCAGCGAGGCGGCCAGTTCGTCGGCCTTGGCGATCGCGCCCTTCATGCCCTTCGGCCCTTCGGTCAGCACAAGTTCGGCGCCGAGCAGCGCCAGCATCTTGCGACGCTCGACCGACATGGTTTCGGGCATGGTGAGGATCAGCTTGTAACCTTTGGCGGCGGCGGCGAAAGCCAGCGCGATACCGGTGTTGCCGGAGGTCGGCTCGATCAACACCGTCTTGCCGGGGGTGATCTTGCCGTCGCGCTCCAGCGTCTCGATCATGGCGACGCCGATGCGGTCCTTCACCGAAGCGATCGGGTTGAAGAACTCGAGCTTGGCGAGAAGATTGGCGACGATGCCTTTTTCCTTCGCGAATTTGTCCAGCCTGACCAGCGGGGTATCGCCGATCGTCTCGGTAATCGAATTGTAGATGCGGCCGCGGCCGGGAACACGTGCGGAGGTTACAGGCTTGTTCATTGATTTCGCTCCCTGAAACGAGGCTGCCTTATGCGGCTTTTCACCAACGGAAGATAGGCCGCCACCCGACTATATCCGAGTGGGCAGCGTGCTGAAAACAACAGGTGGCTGGAACAGTTTTCCTGATTATCCCGGATTCAGGTTCAGCTTTGCGCAAACACCCTCAGGACCGGGCGGCAATCGCTGCCGCGGCACCAACCATGAAGCCGGCTGCCGTACGGTTCAACGCTTTCAATGCACGCGGCGAACGCAGGAACCAGCGCGCCTTGGCCGCAAGCGCCAAATACGGCACCAGGACGATGAGCAGCACGACGGCGGTGATGGCAGCCAGGATGCCGTAATCGGCCAAGGTCAGCGATTTGAGATCGACGATGGTCGGCGTGATCGCAAGGTAGAAGATCATCGTCTTCGGATTGCCGAGCGTGACGGCAAGGCCGGCCAGTACCGAGGGAACGAAACCATCCCTGCCCTTGCGGGCTTCGACCGTTTCCGGCGTGATGCCGGCCGTCCAGAAACTCCAGGCGAGATAGGCAAGGTAGAGCACACCCAGCCATTTGATGACCAGGAACACCATGCCGAAACTCTGCGCCACCAGCGCAAGACCGAGCACGACCGCGGTGAGATAGGTCAGATCGCCAAGCACGAGCCCCAATGACATTGCCAGAGATGAGCGGAAGCCGGAACCGAGCGCTCTCGCCACCAGCGCCGTCACGCCGGGACCGGGGATGGCGGCGGCGACCGCAAGGGCGGCGGAATAGGCAAGAAATCCGGCAAGGGTCATCGCGAAAACCTCGGGAACACCGGCGCTTTATCGCATGGAAGCCAGCCTCCTGGAAATGGCACAGTGTTTGGTCCAGCCACTCACAATTTCCTGAAAAGGCATCGACATTTCGACCCGGCTCCTGTACGCGCACGGTCCCGCCGCGACCCGCACCGACAGGTCGCGCCCTTTTACGCAAACATCCAGGACGAGACGATGCGACCGGCTTTCGGCGGCATAGACTTCGGCACCTCCAATTCCACCGTTGGCGTGATCGAAAACGGCCGGCCACGCCTGGTGGAGCTGGAGGACGGCAATGCGACGCTGCCCTCAGCGATCTTCTTCAATTTCGAAGACGGCAACACCCTGTTCGGCCGCCGTGCCATCAGCGATTATACGGATAGCGTCGAAGGCCGGCTGATGCGCGCGCTGAAGAGCGTGCTGGGTTCTTCGCTGGCACATGAAAAGACGCGCATTCAGGCACGCACGCTGGCCTTCACCGATATCATCGGCCTTTTTGTCGCCCACCTGAAGGCGCGGCTGGACAGCCATGCCGGGCAACCGGTGGAAAATGTGGTGCTTGGCCGACCCGTGCGTTTCGTCGACGAGAGCGACGCCGCAGATACCGATGCGCAGAGCCAGTTGGAAAAGGCAGCCCGCAAACAAGGCTTCAAGCATATTGACTTCCAATTTGAGCCGATCGCCGCAGCCCTCGACTACGAACATACGCTCAACCGCGAAGAACTCGCCCTGATCGTCGACATGGGCGGTGGCACGTCTGACTTCTCCATCGTGCGGGTGTCACCGGAGCGTTCCGCCGCCAGCGACCGCAAGGGCGACATCCTGGCCAATCGCGGTATCCACATCGGCGGCACCGATTTCGACCGGTTGCTCAGCATAGCCAGTGTCATGTCCGAACTCGGCTATCTGACACCGACAAAGGACGGCAAGCGCAACCTGCCGGCGGGTTATTTCGTCGATCTCGCCACCTGGCAGCGCATCAATCTGCTCTACACGCCGAAGGCCATGCTGGATCTGCGCCAGATCCGCTACGAGGCCGCGCGGGCCGATCTGGTCGACAGGTTGATCGAAGTGGTCGAACACCGTTTCGGGCATGCGCTCGCCACGAAGGTGGAAAGGGCGAAGATCGCGCTGACCGACCAGGACGAGGCAACAGTGGAGGTGGTTCTGCCCGGCGCGAACTTCTCGGCGGAATTGACCAAACAAGGCCTGGAGGGCACCATCCACAACGAGGTCGGTCGCGTCACGCAAACGGTTGCCGATACTCTGGCCGATGCCGGCGTGAAGCCGGCGGACATCACTGCCGTATTCCTGACAGGCGGCTCGACCGCCATCCCCATGGCGCGGCGCAGCATCCTGGGATTGGTGCCCGACGCCAAGGTGGTGCAGGGCGATGCGTTCGGTTCGGTCGGCCTCGGCCTTGCGCTCGACGCACGCCGCAAATTTGCCTAGCCTTTACCTTTGTAAGAGACACGCCAGACGGTACCGTTGCCGTCCTCGGTGACGATCAGCGAACCGTCCCTGGCCACCGCCACGCCCACCGGTCGGCCCCACACAGCATCGTTGGAGACGACGAAACCGGTCATGAAGTCTTCGTACTCGCCGGTCGGCTTGCCATCCTTGAAGAACAGCCGCACCACCTTGTATCCGGTCGGCGCGCCGCGATTCCACGAACCGTGCAAGGCGACGAAGGCATCGCCCTTATATTCGGCTGGGAACTGATTGCCTTCGTAGAAGGCGATGCCCAGCGGCGCCGAATGCGCCTGCATCAGAACGTCCGGCACTGTCACCTTGCCCGCGAGGTCGGGGCGAGTTCCGGCATGGCGCGGATCCTCATTGTCGCCGATATAATACCAGGGCCAGCCGTAGAAGGCGCCCTGCTTTACCGACGTTGCGTATTCGAAGGGAAGATTGTCGCCCAGCGCGTCGCGTTCGTTGACCACGCACCAGGGTTCGCCGGTGGCCGGCTGGACGGTAAGCCCCGAGCAGTTGCGCAGGCCGGTGGCCACGGTGCGGCTGTTCTTGCCGTCGGCGTCAAAAGCAAAGACGGCGGCGCGGCCGCGTTCGTAGCTCCATGCAGCTCCAAGCGCCTCGTTGGCGGCCCATGCCTTGGGACCCCCGGGAGGATCTCCGAGGTCTTCTGCTGCATTGGAAGCCGAACCCACCGACAGATAAAGCGTGGTGCCATCCGGCGAAAAGGCGATGTCGCGGGTCCAATGGCCACCGTCAGGAATGTCCGTGACAACCGTTTCGGGTTTTCCGGACGCCTTCAGGTCGCCCTCCTCGTAAGGGAAGCGCACGATGCTGTCGGTGTTGGCGACATAAACCCATTGCGGCTTGGCCGGTGGATAGAAAGCGATGCCGTAGGGTGAACTCAGCCCCTTGGCGTAGATGGATTCTTCGGCAGGCTTGGCGCCACCGGTGCCAAGCCTGTAGAGCCGAACCTGATCAGCGCGGCTGTCGGCAACGAAGATGTCGCCATTCGGGGCAACGCGCACCGCGCGCGGATTGCTGATGCCTGAAACGATCAGTTCGGCCGAAAAGCCGGCGGGCAGTTTCGGCTCCGCATTCTTCGGGCGCCGGACCTCGCTGGGGCTGTTCGAAGCGGAATCGGACACATAGGGTTTCGGAAGATCCTGCGGGGTTATCAAGCGCCGGATGCCGGGCTTGTCGGCGCGCCAGCCACCGAAGGCGGCCTCCCCTTTCAGAACTTCGGATTGCTGGGCGAGAGCCGAAGAAACCGGCGCTACAAAGAACGGAACCAGCAAGGCTGCGACAGCACGTTTCACATCATCCTCCTTCGACCGCCACGACGAAGATAGGATGGGAGACGCGTCAGCGCATCACAACTGACCGTGAAAAACGACCGCCCTTCAGGCCTCGGCGCCGAAGTCAGCTTCCAGCCGCTTTTCCAGTTCGACAAGATCGGCCGGCAGCGGCAAGCCGAGCGCACGCAGTTCGGAGAACTTCTCGCGCAACTGCTCCTGGATCTCGTGCTCGTCTTCCGGCTGGTTGACCATCTCCTGCAGAAGCAGGCCGATACGGGCTTTGATCTCTTCCAGCGCCATGGTGTTCCCTCCTGGCTGGCAGTCTCGGCTAACTACCGCAGCATGCGCGAAATCAGCTGTGCCGTATAGTCCACCATCGGCACGATGCGCGCATAGTTGAGCCGCGTCGGGCCGATCACGCCGAGGGCGCCGACCACGCGCGCGTCCTTGTCGCGATAGGGCGCGACGACCAGCGACGAGCCCGACAGCGAAAACAGCTTGTTTTCCGAACCGATGAAGATGCGCACGCCCGAGCCCTGTTCGGCGAGGTCGAGCAACTGGATCAACCCATCCTGGGTTTCCATGTCCTCGAACAAACGCTTCAGGAGCTCGATATCGGCCTGAGCGGTGACGTTTTCGAGCAGATTTGCACGACCGCGCACGATAAGGCGCGCCGGCAAGCCGCTTTCAGTGCCTGCCCAGACGGCAAGGCCTTTTTCGACCAGATCCTGCGACAGCGTATCGAGCGCGGTGCGGGTTTCTTCCTTCAACCTTGAAATCTCACCGCGTGCCTCGGCGAGCGTGCGGCCGCGGATATGGGCGTTGAGGAAGTTCGAAGCCTCATGCAGTTGCGAAAGCGTGATGCCGGCCGGCAGGTCGATGACGCGGTTTTCGACATCGCCACCCTGTGAGACCAGCACCGCCAAAGCCTTGCCCGGCTCCAGTTGGATGAACTCGATATGCTTCAGCGCCACTTCTGCCTTGGCCGCCAGGACAAGCCCTGCACCACGCGACATTCCGGACAGCATCTGGCTGGCTTCGGTCAGCATGTGTTCGAGCGACATGCCCTCGCCCGAAGCCTTCACCTGCGCCTCGATGGAACGGCGTTCCTCGCCGGTGAGATCGCCAAACTCCATGAAAGCATCGACAAAGAAACGTAACCCCTGCTGGGTCGGCAGCCGGCCTGCGGAAATATGCGGCGCGTAGATCAACCCAAGATGCTCGAGGTCGCTCATCACGTTGCGGATCGTCGCCGGCGACAGCGACGAGGGCAGAATACGCGACAAGGAGCGTGAGCCGACCGGCTCGCCGTCCCGGAGATAGGACTCGACGATGCGCCGGAAGATGTCGCGCGAACGGATATCAAGCGGCTGAAAGGCCGGCGATTGCATGATCGGATCAACGATGGGCTTGGTCATCGGGCGCTAAATCTCCGAAGACAAGGATATAGATTGCAGCCGGTGCGACGCAAGCGACCCGTTTTCCTTTGCGCCCGGTCTTCCATGGAGCTACAAGCCGGCCACGACTCCAAAACCAAGAAGAAAGACCTTTGATGCGCCCCTCCAAACGCCAGCCAGACGAAATGCGTGCGATCTCCTTCGAGCGCGGCGTTTCCAAGCACGCCGAAGGCTCCTGCCTGGTCAAATTCGGCGACACGCACGTGCTGTGCACGGCAAGCCTGGAGGAAAAGGTGCCCGGCTGGATGCGCAACACCGGCAAGGGCTGGGTGACGGCCGAATACGGCATGCTGCCACGCTCGACCGGCGATCGCATGCGCCGCGAGGCCTCCGCAGGCAAGCAGGGTGGGCGCACGCTGGAAATCCAGCGCTTGATCGGCCGCTCGCTGCGCGCCGTGGTCGATATGCAGGCGCTGGGCGAGGTCCAGATCACCGTCGACTGCGACGTCATCCAGGCCGATGGCGGCACCCGCACGGCTTCCATCACCGGCGGTTGGGTGGCGCTCTACGACTGCCTGCGCTGGATGGAAGCACGCCAGATGGTAAAGCTGGACAAGGTGCTGAAAGACCATGTCGCCGCCATTTCATGCGGCATCCATGACGGCCAGCCGGTCATCGATCTCGACTATCTTGAGGATTCCTCCGCCGGCACCGACGCCAATTTCGTCATGACCGGCAAGGGCGGGATCGTCGAAATCCAGGGCACGGCCGAAGGTGAACCTTTCTCGGAAGAGCAGTTCACGGCGCTGATGGGCCTGGCCAAGAAGGGCATTTCCCGCCTGGTGTCCCTGCAGCAGATGGCGGTGGCCTGAAGCGTGATACAGCCTGCCGCCATCCTTGAATCCGCGCTCTACGTCACCGATCTGGAGATAGCGGAAGCGTTCTATGCCGATGTCATCGGCCTGGAGCGCATCGGCAAGGTTGAAGGCCGGCATGTGTTCTTTCGCTGCGGCCAGGGCGTGCTGCTGCTGTTCAACGCGGACGCAACGCGGCATCCACCAGCGCCCGATGCTCGTTTGCCGGTGCCGCCGCATGGCACGACCGGTCACGGCCATCTCTGCTTCTCGGCAAGTGCCGAGGAACTGGATCGCTGGAAGGCGCATCTGAGTGCGCATGGCGTCGCCATCGAGGCCGAATTCGAATGGCCGCAAGGCGGCCGCTCCATCTATCTGCGCGATCCTTCCGGGAACTCGCTGGAATTCGCCGAACCCAAGATCTGGAAGCTGTAAATGCATTCGCTCGATGGAAAGAAGATCGTCGTCGCCAGCCACAATGCCGGCAAGCTGAAGGAATTCGCCGACCTGATGGCACCTTTCGGTTTCGAGGCGAAATCGGCCAAGGAATATGGCCTGCCGGAGCCGGACGAGACCGGTACGACCTTCGAGGAAAACGCCTATATCAAGGCTTTTGCCGCTGCGCAGACGACCGGTCTGCCGGCGCTTTCGGACGATTCTGGGCTTTGCGTCGACGCGCTTGACGGCGCACCAGGTGTCTACACCGCCAACTGGGCCGAAAAGCCCGACGGCAGCCGCGATTTCGGCATGGCGATGCAGAAGACCGAAGATGCGCTGCAGGAAGTGAAGGCGACCGAAGCAGCGCAGCGTTCGGGACGCTTCGTGGCTGTTATCTGCCTCGCCTTCCCGGACGGCCAGGCCGAATATTACCGCGGCGAAGCGGAAGGCACATTGGTCTGGCCACCGCGTGGCGATCTTGGCTTCGGCTATGATCCAGTGTTCCGCCCCGACGGGCACGACAAGACCTTCGGCGAGATGACCGCCGAGCAGAAACATGGCTGGAAACCCGGCCAGGCCGAGGCGCTGTCGCACCGCGCCCGCGCCTTCCAGAAGTTCGCCCGCGCAAGGCTGGGTTCGGCCTGATGCTGCTGGATCGGTCGCCCGGCTTCGGCGTCTACATTCATTGGCCGTTCTGCGCGGCCAAATGCCCTTATTGCGACTTCAACAGCCATGTCCGCCACCAGCCGGTGGACCAGGAACGATACACGCGTGCCTTCGAGGCCGAGCTTGCCACGATGCGCGAACGTACCGGCCCGCGCCAGGTGACCAGCATCTTCCTTGGCGGCGGCACGCCATCGCTGATGAAGCCGGAAACCGTCGGTGCCGTTCTGGATGCGGTCGCCAAAAACTGGACGGTACCGGCCGGCATCGAAGTGACGCTGGAGGCCAACCCGTCTTCCGTCGAGGCCGAACGTTTCCGCGGCTATCGCAGCGCGGGCGTCAACCGTGTTTCGCTCGGCGTGCAGGCGCTGAACGACCGCGACCTCAAATTCCTCGGCCGGCTGCACAATGTCGAGGAGGCGCTGCACGCCATCGGGCTCGCCCGCGAGATCTTCCCGCGGCTTTCCTTCGACCTGATCTACGCTCGCCCCGGCCAGACGCCGGAAGCCTGGGAAGCGGAGCTCGAGGAAGCGATCGGCCATGCCGCCGATCATCTGTCGCTCTATCAGCTCACGATCGAGGAAGGCACACCCTTCCACATGCTGCATGCAGCAAGGAAGTTCGAAATCCCGGATGGTGATCACGCAGCCGACCTCTATCAGCTGACGCAGGAAATCACCGCGGCTCGCGGCCTGCCGGCCTATGAGATTTCCAACCATGCAAAACCAGGCGCCGAGAGCCGGCACAACCTGACCTATTGGCGTTATGGCGAATATGTCGGTGTAGGCCCCGGCGCGCATGGCCGCTTTGTCGAGAAGGGCACGCGCGTGGTGACGGTGGCCGAGAAGATGCCGGAAACCTGGCTGGATCTCGTCGAAGCCAAGGGCCACGGCGTCACCGGAGGCGAGATTCTTACCCGTTCGGAAGAAGCCGACGAATTCCTGCTGATGGGATTGCGACTCGCAGAAGGCATCGACCTTGCCCGTTACGAGCAATATTCGGGTCGTGCCCTGCCCTCGGCTCGGCTTTCGATCCTGCAGGAAGAAGGGCTGGTCACATCGATCGGCAATTCACGCCTGCGCGCTACGGCTGCCGGCATGATTGTTCTGGATGCTGTCGTGGCTGACCTGGCGCGTTAACCAGGCTCACAACCGGCGGCTCACGCGTGCCGCTTATGACCGTTTTTGACACGGTCCTTTTCGGCAAAGAGCTCACCGCCGCGGCCTGACTTTCCTTCGTCCTTGCCATGCCGGTGATCGCCGTTTTCGTCACCGGAGGCGTGAGAAGGCCCTGTCTCCCGGGCGCTGCGCGCTTCCAACTGGGACATGCAGGCGTCGAAATGATTGGGCATCGCGTGCTTCCAGAATCACCCATGAATTCCGCTGCGCTTTGTGTGCTGCGGCCCTGTGGCAAAGGTGTGGCGGCGCGCGACTTTTGCAAGTCTTCGCCGCCCGTGCCAAACAAGCGCAGACCGGAGGGCACATGAACGGCGAAACGACCAGGAAGACCTATGTGATCGGGCAGACGGAGCTTGCTGCCCGACCGCTCGAAGCTGCGCTCTATCTGGTAGCAACGCCGATCGGCAACCTGGCCGACATCACCCTGCGCGCCTTGGAAACGCTGGCTTCGGCCGATCTCGTCGCCTGCGAGGACACACGCGTTTCGCGCGTGCTTCTGGAGCGCTACGGTATCCGCCGCCGCACCACCGCCTATCACGAGCACAATGCCGCCGAGGCTGGCCCGAGACTGATCGCGGCTCTCGAACAGGGACAAAGCGTCGCGCTGATCTCGGATGCCGGTACCCCGCTGGTTTCCGATCCTGGCTACCGGCTGGTCGGTGAAGCGATCGAGCGCGGCATCCGCGTGGTGCCGATACCCGGTCCTTCGGCGGCACTCGCTGCGCTGACCGCCTCCGGCCTGCCCTCCGACACCTTCCTGTTCGCAGGCTTCCTGCCGGCCAAAACCGGCCAGCGCCAGACACGACTGGAAGAGCTTAAAGGCGTTCCGTCGACACTGATCTTCTTCGAATCTCCGCGACGGCTGGCCGAGACGCTGGAGGCGATGGCCGAGGTTCTGGGCGGGGCACGCCAGGCAGCGATTGGGCGTGAACTGACCAAGACCTTCGAAGAGATACGGCCCGGTACGCTGGCCGAGCTTGCCGCGCACTATGCAGAAGCCGATACGCCGAAAGGTGAGATCGTCATTTGTGTCGGTCCGCCACTGGCACAAACCGAGAGCCCCGAAGACATAGACCGGCTGCTTCTGTCGCTTGCGGCGGAAATGCCAGCTTCCAAGGCGGCTTCGGAGGCCGCCAAGATGACCGGCGGTCAGAAGCAGGTGCTCTACCGCCGGCTGCTCGAACTGAAGGAAGCAAACGGTGGCTGACGCCTCCGTTGTCCGGAAACGCAAATCCTATCGGCGTGGTCACCGCAGCGAATGGCTGGCTGCCATCGCCCTGACTTTCAAAGGCTATCGCATCCTCGCCCGCCGCTACCGCACCAAGCTCGGTGAGATCGACCTGATTGCCCGGCGTGGCGACCTCATACTGATCGTCGAAGTCAAGGCGCGGCGGACATTGGTGGAAGCGATGGAAGCAATCGAATACGAGTCCGAGCACCGCATCGAGCGCGCCGCAGACCTATGGCTGTCGCGCCAGCCGGATTTCGGCAAGCTTTCGGTGCGCTTCGATATGGTGGCGGTCCTGCCCTGGCGCTGGCCCGTGCATGTCGAGAACATCTTTCAAGGACATGACTAGCGCCCGTCCAGCCGGACACAAACATCGGAACGGAGCCACAGGGCTTTACCGTGATGGTAAATGCCCTTAACAGCGCTCCCGACCTTAAAATTCGTGCTTCTGCGCCCTGCCGCAGTCGCCTTGTGTATTGGAGCAATCGATGGCCCTTCCCGACCGGTTGAGCAACGACCCGCGCAGCCCCTATTTCGATGCAGAGGTGCTCGAGCGCGGCGTCGGCATCCTGTTCAACGGACGCGAGCGCGATGACGTGAGCGAGTATTGCGTCAGCGAAGGCTGGATCCGTGCGCCCGCCGGCAAATCGAAAGACCGTTTCGGCCAGCCGATCACCATCAAGCTGAAGGGTACGGTCGAGCCGTTCCCGAAGCCGTAAGGCTATCGATCAGCCGGTGATGTCGAAATCCATCGGCGCATCGGAGGGGTCGGCGGGTTTTGGCTCGACACGTCTGACGCCGGCGCCGGACGGCCCTTGCCAGAAGGCTTTCAGCATCTCGGCCACGGCTTCGTTCGAACCTGCGATCAACGCGCTGACTGAACCATCCGGTTCGTTGCGCACCCAGCCGCGCAGGCCAAGCCGTGACGCCTCGCGTTGTGTCCACACACGAAAGCCGACACCCTGAACGCGGCCGGTGATGTGCACGCGCACCGCTTTGCTGCTGCCGTTCACCGCTTCGTCACCCGCATCGGCAGACCACCCTCAGGTTGTGTGGTCAGCTTCTGCACCGGCCAAGGTTTCGTCTCGGCGACCGTGTCGAAACGGAAACGCGAAAGCAGGATGGCGAGCGCGATGATCGCCTCCTGCATGGCGAAACTTGCCCCGATGCATACGCGCGGACCGGCGCCGAAAGGGAGATACTGGAACCGGTCCATCTTTTCCCGGTTTCCAGGATGGAAGCGCTCCGGCAGGAAGGCATCGGGGCGATCCCACAGCTTGCGGTGGCGGTGCACCACCCAGGGCATCACCAGCACGGCAGCACGCGGCGGAATATAGAGCCCGTTGAAGGTCTCCGGCTCGACCGGCTCGCGATTGATCGACGGGGCCGGCGGATAGAGCCGCAGCGCCTCTTCGAAAACCGCGCGTGTGAGCGGCATGGCGTCCAGCCATTTGGTCGGATCCGGCTCGCGTGCCAGAACGGCATCGATCTCGGCTTCCACCGGCTCGCGCTCCCACGGTGCCTCGGCCAGGCAATACAGCGTCCAGCCGAGCGCGCGGGCCGTCGTTTCGTGGCCGGCACCGATGAAGGTGATGATGTTGTCCTCCACCTCGGCGCGGGTCAGCCCATCAGGCCCTTCGGCCTTGAGCAGCAGGGTGAGAAAATCCTGCGGCACGCCGTTGGGATCGCGCTTCAATCGCTCCTCGCGCATCAGCACGGTGTTGGTGACGATGTTACGGAAATACGCCAACGACTTGCGGCCGCGGATGCGGGTCAGCCTCGGCAACCAGTCCGGCGCACGCAGCAGATCGAGCGGATCGACCCGGCCCATGGTCTCGAACAGCCGGTCGATCTGGCTGGCAAAACTGCCCGGCTCGCCGGCGATCTCGCCGGAAAACAGCGTCTCGGCCAGGATGTCATAGGTCAGCATGGTCATGTCATGAGCGACATCGCTGACCGCGCCGTCCTCATAGCGCTCGACGAACTCGACCGTGCGTTTCAGCATCGGAGCGGCAAAGCCGAAGATGTGACGCGGCGTGAACACCGGAGCCATCGCCTTGCGTGAACGCTTCCAAACGTCGCCCTCCGCGGTGAGGAGGCCGTCGCGCAGGATGGGGCGCAGTATTTTCTGGCGCACCGTCGCCATCTTGTAGTTTTTGGCGTTGTCTACGAGCACATGACGGATGAGCGCCGGATCGTTGGCGACGACCAACGGCCCACCGATACCGGTCACCGAAATCCAAGGTTCGTTGTAGGAAGGCTCACCCCACAACTCGAGCGGATTGCGGTAGACGATACGCATCATCTCCAGCGTCGAGGGCGGCACGGTGCGCGGCTTCGGCGCCGGCGGAACGAAGGGGGCTGGCTTTGTGTCCATGACGTCTTCCGTGGCTGGCTCCAATGTAGTGAGCGCCAATAGCGGCGTCCATGCGGCGTGGCGGCAGGATGACGGAGCACGAACCCGTACCTTGTACGAACCGACGCATTTCCTACCTAGGAGACAGCCGCAACGCAGGAGTTCATTCCAGCATGAACCGCACCGACGTTCTGGACGCCGTCGTCACGTGGGCAAACGGCCATGAAGGCGTCGAAGCGCTTGTCCATACCGGATCGCTCGTCCGTCCGGACAACCGCGCCGACGAATTCTCCGATCTCGATATCGAGATCATCGCGGCAAGACCCGCGGGCCTTGCGGCGAACGACACATGGCTGGCAGAAATCGGCGAACTCATCACTGTGCTTCGCCTCGATGAAGACCAGGACTGGGCAACCCGGCTGGCGATCTTCGAGGACGGCGTGAAGGTTGATTTCACAATCGCGGGCCGCCAACGCGTAACGGAGATGGTCAAGTCCGGACTCGACCCGCTCTATGAACGCGGTTACCGGATTTTGCTGGACAAGACGGGCGTCACCAAGGATTTGCCGGCACCATCCCATCGATTTCCGATCGCTTCGCTGCCTTCATCCGAGACGTTTCGCGAACGCGTCGAGGAATTCTGGTTCGAGGCATTCCACGTGCCGAAATATCTTGCCCGCGGCGAGCTTTTCCTCGTCAAACAACGCGACTGGACCATGAAGGAACTGCTGCTGGAAATGATCGAATGGCATGCAATCGCAACGAATTCGAAGCCGGTGGACATCTGGCACATTGGAACCCATCTCAGGGAATGGACCGACACCGAAACCTGGCGCGATTTACAGGAAACGTTCGGCCGTTTCGACGCCGACGATCAGAAGCGGGCCTTCGAGGAAACTGTGAAGCTTTATGGCCGACTTGGTCGCGAGGTCGCGGCACGTGCCGGGTTCCACTACCCGCAGCAGGTCGAAGACAAAATCCGCGCGCTGGACTGATCCGTACTGCGCAAACAACGGACAGGACCCGGGCTGGGCACTTCACCGCAGGATAAATTCAGTTCCTTGGTTCCTTCCGCTCAAGGTAAAGCTTCAGGCTTTCGCGGATGTCGGCTTCATCAAAGACACCCTGCGAGAACAGGTCCATTGCCTCCCGGGCCAAATTCTCCGCGGCGGTGCTGCCACGCCTGAGGCCACGCTGGGTGCAGATGTCATCATAGATGACTTTCAGAAGTTTGAGATCGTCGGGATACGCAGCCCCGCTCGTCGAGGAATGGCGAATCACCATAACTCCCTTCCCTTGCACTTGGGGCGGAAGCGCGTCTTCGCTTACAGCCGGCGATGCCCTGACCCATCTATCGCCGATGAACAAGCATACGACTGTTGATCGAAATGTCCAAATCGCAGAGTGAAGCAGCCTGCTTTGCGCGCTCCGTCAGCAACGTCATCATTTCCCGCATGACCGAGCGCCGGCCTTACCGCATCTGCCGGCGTCGATCCGACCAGGCGACTGTGGAGGTTACGTGCTCGTCATTTTGTGGGGGTTGCCCCCCGGGCGCTGGAGCCTCGACGCGTTCGGAACGGAGCTGAATAAGGCGCTGGGACACCAAGACCACTCGAGTGAATGGATCGCCCTCGCCTCTACGAGGCATTATCCCCGCTGCAGTACCCCGTAAACCTTGGAAAAACCGCCTTTTACCCCTATATCTGACTTCTCGGGACGAGCACGATTCGGGCGCTTCCTGCGCCTTTTAGAACGGTATCGAACAGACAGGTTTCCATGAGCGATCAGAGCGAAAACGCCAACGGCGGCAGCGTCGAGTATGGCGCCGATTCCATCAAGGTTCTCAAGGGCCTGGATGCAGTGCGCAAGCGCCCTGGCATGTATATCGGCGACACCGATGACGGTTCGGGCCTGCATCACATGGTCTATGAGGTGGTCGACAACGCCATCGACGAGGCGCTGGCCGGCCATGCCGACTTGGTGACGGTGACGCTTAATCCGGACGGTTCGTGCACGGTGATCGACAATGGCCGCGGCATCCCGACCGACCTGCACCCGAGCGAAGGCGTCTCCGCGGCCGAGGTCATCATGACCCAGTTGCACGCCGGCGGTAAGTTCGACCAGAACTCCTACAAGGTCTCCGGCGGCCTGCACGGCGTCGGCGTTTCGGTGGTCAACGCGCTGTCGGTGTGGCTGCGCATCAAGGTTCGCCGCGACGGCAATATCCACGAAATGAGCTTCACCCATGGCGATGCGGACGCGCCATTGAAGGTGACCGGCACCTATCACCAGGAAAAGCTCCCTGGCACCTATGAAGGCCGCAGCGGCTCGGAAATCACCTTCCTGCCGTCATCCGACACGTTCAAGGGCGTGACCGAATTCGATTACGGCACGCTGGAGCACCGGCTGCGCGAACTTGCCTTTCTGAACTCGGGCGTGCGCATCGTGCTGACCGACAAGCGTCATGCCGACGTCAAGACGCAGGAACTGCACTATGAAGGCGGGTTGGAAGAGTTCGTCAAATATCTCGACCGTTCCAAGAAGTCGCTGATCGAGAAGCCGATCGCCATCAAAAGCGAACGCGACGGCATCACCGTGGAAGTCGCCATGTGGTGGAACGACAGCTACCACGAGAATGTGCTGGCCTTCACCAACAACATCCCGCAGCGCGACGGCGGCACGCATCTGGCCGGATTCCGCGGCGCGCTGACGCGCCAGGTGACCGGCTATGCCGATACTTCGGGGCTGACCAAGAAGGAAAAGGTGACGCTGACCGGTGACGATTGCCGCGAAGGCCTGACCGCCGTGCTTTCGGTAAAGGTGCCGGACCCGAAATTTTCCTCGCAGACCAAGGACAAGCTGGTGTCGTCGGAAGTGCGGCCGGTTGTGGAAAGTCTCGTCAACGAGGCGCTCGGCACCTGGCTGGAGGAACACCCATCCGAGGCCAAGACACTGATCGGCAAGGTGGTGGAAGCCGCCGCCGCTCGGGAAGCGGCGCGCAAGGCGCGCGAGCTCACCCGCCGCAAGGGCGTGCTCGACATCACCTCCCTGCCCGGCAAGCTTGCCGACTGCCAGGAGCGCGATCCGGCCAAATCCGAAATCTTCATCGTCGAGGGTGACTCGGCAGGCGGCTCGGCCAAAAGCGGTCGCTCGCGCCAGAACCAGGCGATCCTGCCGCTGCGCGGCAAGATCCTCAATGTCGAGCGCGCGCGTTTCGACCGCATGCTGTCGTCCGATATGATCGGCACGCTGATCACCGCGCTCGGCACCTCGATCGGCAAGGACGAATTCAACGCCGACAAACTGCGTTACCACAAGATCATCATCATGTCGGACGCCGACGTCGACGGTGCCCACATCCGCACGCTGCTGCTCACCTTCTTCTTCCGGCAAATGCCGGAGCTGATCGAGCGCGGGCATCTCTATATCGCGCAGCCACCGCTTTATAAGGTGAGCCGCGGCAAGAGCTCGCAATACATCAAGAACGAAGGTGCCTTCGAGGAATTCCTGATCTCCTCCGGCCTCGAGGAAGCCTCTCTCACGCTCTCGTCGGGTGAAGTCCGCACCGGCCAGGATCTTGCTTCCGCCGTGACGGACGCGTTGGGTGTGCGTCAGCTGATCAACGGCCTGCACACGCGCTACAACCGCGCCGTGGTCGAACAGGCCGCGATCGCCGGCGGCCTCAACCCTGTTGTCTTCACCGATCTCGGCCGCGCCAATGCCATGGCCGAAACGATCGCAAGGCGGCTTGATGCCATTGCCGAGGATATCGAACGCGGCTGGCAGGGACGTACATCGACTTCCAACGACGGCACGGGCGGCTATGTGTTCGAACGCACCGTACGCGGCGTGCGCGAGGTGGTGCAGCTCGACATGGGCCTGATCAATTCGGCCGATGCGCGCCAGCTTGATCGTTACGCTTCCCGCCTTGCCGAAGTCTATTCCGAGCCACCGCATCTGCGCCGCCGCGAGACCTCTGAGATGATATCCGGCCCACTCGCCCTGCTCGACGCGATTTTCGCCGCTGGCAGGAAGGGGCTGACCATGCAACGCTACAAAGGTCTGGGCGAGATGAACGCCGAGCAGTTGTGGGAGACGACACTCGATCCGAACGTGCGCTCGCTGCTGCAGGTCAAGGTCAACGATGCCACCGACGCGGACTCGCTGTTTGCGAGGCTGATGGGCGACGAAGTGGAACCGCGCCGCGAGTTCATCCAGGAGAATGCGCTCAGCGTGGCAAACCTGGATATCTGAGTGATCGTGCACTGACGGTTCGGATTTGAACGCGTAATTCTGCATGTTTTGACACGCAGCCGTTCAAGCCAGGCCAACGCCCCGACGCTTTTATGGGCGCCGGTGGAGATCGGTAGTCATTGCCGTTTTTCAATGATCTGGATGAAACGGGCAAAAAGCTCGGCCTGCGATTTGATGCCGAGCTTGCGGTGGATGTTGCGGCGATGAACCTTGACGGTCCCAGGAGCAACACCCAGTGACCGCGCGATGGATTCGGTCGAATGACCCTGGAGCACCATATCGACGACGTGCATCTCGCGCGAAGTCAGTGACAGGCTTTCCCATATGTGGGCGCGGTCGAATTCATTTGCACGCACCTGCGTGCCCCTGGCCATCGATGCGGGATGCTCCTTTTCGGACATTTCAGGCAGTTCCGCCCAGCGCAGGCGGCAAAGTTCGATGACCGTGGGGGCCATGTCGCGCAGCAGCCGAGCGTCGGCGGTGCCGAATGGTCCTGTTGTCTTGAGCCGCATCAAGGATAGAACCAGAGCCTGCTTTCCAGCGAGCGGTACGAAGAAACCGACCTCTTCGGCCAGGCGTGTCTGGCTGTAGTAGGAACGGAAATATTCGCTGGCATAGAAGCGATCCGGCGCCAGTTCGCGCATGCGCCAGAAGCCTTCCCGACGCTCCACCGCGGCGTGATGGAAGGGATCGAGCAGGTAAGGTCCTTCCTGGTAGAGCGCGACAAATACATGGCTTTCAGCCGGCGAAAACGTTTCAAACAGCATCGGCGGCCGTGCCGCGCCGCGATAGCCGAACACGACCGAATGATCGAAGAAAACGTGCCGGCGCAGCCAACCGACCAGCGCCTCTCCAAAACCGCGGCCCTCGGTCTCCCGGGTGGCGGCGATCACCGACGCAAGGTCACCGAAATCGTCGCCGCGGGAGGTTTGTTGTCGCAAGGAAATACCACTCGGATCAGTGAAATTGTACCCATATACCACCTGTGAGGTATATACGAGTTGAAATTTTCTGCTAGCGTTGCGAGAGTTGTGACGCGTCCGCGCTTGGAGACATTCGTTTGACCGCAGCGCTCAATTCCGACATCGAGTTCCGCGAGGTCGCCAAGCGCTATGGCGCGGTCACTGCCGTCAGCGGCATCAATCTTTCCATTCCTCCAGCCGCCTTCGTTGCCCTGCTCGGACCATCGGGCTGCGGCAAGACCACCTGCCTGCGCATGATCGCCGGTTTCGAGCAGCCAAGCGAAGGCCAGGTGCTCATCCGCGGCAAGGACATGGCCGGAACGCCGCCTTATCGGCGGCCCGTCAACATGGTGTTCCAGCAGTACGCGCTGTTTCCGCATCTCGACGTGGAGAACAACGTGGCCTACGGGCTGCGCCAGCAGCGGCCCAGGCTTTCCGCCCGGGAGATCCGTCTAAGGGCAGGCGAAGCCCTGGCGATGGTTCAGCTCGCCGGCTATGGCCATCGTAAGGTTCACGAGCTTTCGGGCGGTCAGCAGCAGCGTGTCGCGCTCGCCCGTGCCCTGGTCAACAAGCCGGCGGTGCTGTTGCTCGATGAGCCGCTGGCGGCACTCGACAAGAAGCTGCGCACGGACATGCAGATCGAACTGCAGAACCTGCAGCGTGAACTGGGCATAACGTTTGTGCTGGTCACGCACGACCAGGAAGAAGCCTTGTCGATGAGCGACTTCGTCTGCGTGATGAATCGTGGCAGCATCGTCCAGATCGGCCAACCTAACGAAGTCTACCACGAGCCGGCGGACCTGTTCGTCGCCGATTTCGTCGGCAAAACCAATCTCTTACCCGGCAAGGTCTCCGGCCGCGCGGACGGCCTGGTCGAGGTGCGGCTCGCCAACGGGTCCACGATCTCGGCGCGAAGCCGTAGCAACCTCGCCAAGGGCGACGACACTTCGGTCAGTCTGCGGCCGGAAGCACTGCGGCTGGAAGCGCCAGGGCGAGGCACGCTGCAAGGTGTCGTGCGCAATCGCATCTTCCTGGGGGCGACTGTGGAATATGTCATCGAGGTGCCGGTCCTGGGAACGCTCATGGCCACCGCAGACCATCAGTTCGTCCAGGGAAATCTCTTCGAGCCGGGTGAGCCCGTCGCCATCGGCTTTGCTTCGGGAGCACCGCTGGCGTTCCCGGGCATCAAGGAAAACGGGACAAAACAGAGGGAAACCAGAAATGTCGAAATCATATCGTGACGGTCTGCCCGTCACATCGGAGGAATTCGTCCACCAACTCATGCGCCTCAGGCGTGGCTCCATCGGCCGTCGCGACTTCCTAGGCCTGACCGGCCTCGGCATCGCCACCGCCATCCTCGGCCGCGAACTGGGCCTCGCCCCGACACCGGCCCGCGCCGCCGAGAACCTTGGCGACCGTATGTCGATCGCCACCTGGCCCAACTACCACGATCCCGCGACCTTCGAGAACTTCACCAAGGACACCGGCGTGGCCGTCGAGGTCAATGTGTTCGGCTCGAACGAGGAAATGCTTGCCAAGCTGCAGGCCGGCGGTTCGGGCTGGAGCCTGTTCGTACCGACCAACTACACCATCTCGACCTACAGGAAACTTGATCTTATCGACCCGCTCGACATGGCCAAGCTGACCAATTTCGACGCCAAGTCGGAGGATGCGCGCTTTACCGCCGAAGGTACGATCGAGGGTGTCGTCTACGCGGTGCCGAAGAACTGGGGTACCACCGGCTTTGCCGTGAACACCAAGAAACTCACCAAACCGATGACCAGTTGGAAGGAGTTCTGGGATACGGCCATGGCTGAGGGCGACGGCCGCACGATGGTGCACGACTATCAGCTCACCACCATCGGCAATGCCTTGAAATATTTCGGTTTCTCCTTCAACTCGCTGAAGCCCGACGAGCTGGCCAAGGCGGAGGAGTTGCTGATCAAGGTCAAGCCGCACCTCTTCGCGGTTTCCAGCGACTACCAGCCGCCGATGCGGGCGGGCGACGCGTGGATGACCATGTGCTGGACCAATGACGGCGCCCAGCTTCACCGCGACATCCCCGAGATCGCCTATGTGCTCGGCAAAGAGGGCGGCGAGATCTGGACCGATTTCTATGCAATCCCCAAGGATGCGCCGAACAAGCCGGCAGGCTACGCCCTGCTCAATCACCTGATGAACCCGCAGGTGGCGGTGAAAGAGCATCTAGCCAACGGCGCGCCCTGTACCGACGCGCGCGTCAACGCGCTCCTGCCGAAGGAAGTGTTGGAAAACCCGATCCTCTATCCCGCAGCCGAGTTGCTCACGCCACTTGAATTCGGTGCGGCAGCGACGCTTACCGACCCTTCGCGCGCCGAACTGATGGCACGCTTCAAGTCGGCCTGAGCCGGTCCGTTCCTGTCACAAACCTTGCCGGCGAGCGCGGGGCAAACCGCGCCCGTCGGTGACTTGGATCTAGCCGGATGCCTGGTAGCCGCCTTCGCCGAAAACTGCTGACCACCCTGCTGCTGGCCCCGGCCGGCGCATGGCTGATCGTCTTCCTCGTGCTGCCTTTCGTCGCCATCATCATCTTCAGCGTCGGCGAACGCGCACCGGAAGGTGGCTATCAGGCAGCGCTGACGCTGACGCAGTATGCCAATCTGCCGGCCCGTGCCGCCGCCTTCTGGAACACGCTGATCCTTGCTCCCGTCGGTGCTTTCGCTTGCCTGCTGGTGGCCTATCCCGTCGCTTACTATCTCGCACTGAAGGCGTCGCAGCGCTGGCGGCTGATCCTGCTCGCGCTGATCGTCATTCCATTCTGGACCAGCCTTCTGATGCGCACCTATGCCTGGATGTACATCCTCGGCGGCCGCGGCATCCCGGCCCTGCTCGCCTATGTCGGCATTGAGGATTTGCGGCTCATCAACACGCCGGGCGCCGTGCTGCTCGGCATCGTCTACGGTTACCTGCCGCTGATGATCCTGCCGATCTATGTCAGTCTCGAACGGCTCGACCGCCGCCTTCTGGAGGCTTCCGCCGATCTCGGCGCCAGGCCGGTCTCGACCTTTTTTGGAATAACATTCAGGCTTTCGCTGCCTGGCGTGACGACCGGCTTTTCGCTGGTGATGATCCTGCTGCTCGGCGAATATCTGATCCCGACAATGCTCGGCGGCGGCAAGGTCTTCTTCCTCGGCAACGCACTGGTCGACCTATTCCTGCAGTCGCGCAACTGGCCATTCGGTTCCGCCATCGCGGTGACGCTGGTGCTTGTTTCGGTCGTAGTCCTCATCATCGCGAACCGTGTTTCGAGCCGCTTCTCCGGTGCGCGCCAGGTGGACCTGATCTGATGCGCGTCTTCATCGTTGCGGTCTTTGCCTTCCTCTACCTGCCGATTGCGCTGGTCGTGCTGTTCTCATTCAATGCCGGCCGGCACGCCAGCGAACTCACAGGCCTTTCGACGCAATGGTATGGCAAGGCGCTGTCCAATCCTTTCCTGGTCGAGGCCTTGAAGAACAGCCTGTTCATCGCAACCACCAGTGCCTTCCTGGCAGCCGTGATCGGCACTGCGGCAGCCCTCGGTCTCGCCCGCGTGAGCCCGCGCATCCGCGCAGCCTTCGACGCGCTGCTGGGCGCGGCCATCGTGGTGCCGGGCGTCGTCATCGGCATCTCGACGCTGGTAGCGCTGGTTCAGTTGTTCGATGTGGTCAACCCGATGCTCGCCTCGATCTGGCCGGGCGACGCTCCGCCTCGGCTGGCGCTGGGCTATGGATCGATCATCGCGGCTCACGGCCTGTTTTCGATGGCCCTGGTTTCGATGATCGTACGCACCCGGCTCGGCAGTCTCGACCGCAGCCTCGTCGAAGCCTCGAGCGATCTTTACGCAACGCCGTTCACGACCTTCCGCTCGATCGTGCTGCCGCAGATCATGCCGGCCGTCCTTGCGGGCTTTCTGCTCGCCTTCACCTTCTCCTTCGACGATTTCATCATCGCCTTCTTCGTCGCCGGATCGCAGACCACGCTGCCGATCTATGTCTTTGCCTCGATCCGCCGCGGCGTCACACCGGAAATCAACGCTATCGCCACCATCGTGCTCTGCGCTTCGGTGTTCATGGTCCTGTTGGCGCAACTTTTGCTGCGCAAGCGCACGCCCTCCCACTGAAAGGCCCATCATGCTGCTCAAAGATCGCATTGCCGTGGTGACCGGCGCGGGCTCAGGCATCGGCCGCGCCGGCGCTTCGCTGATGGGCAGGGAGGGAGCCGTGATCGTCATCGCCGACCGGGATGCGGCGGCAGGCAAAGCCGCGGCGGAGGCAATCCGCTCCGTGGGAGGACGCGCCGAGGCCATCGCCACCGATGTCGCGGATGACACCCAGATCGAGCGGCTCGTCGCGACCACACTCGACCGTCACGGCCGCATCGACATCTTGCACAACCATGCCGGCATACAAATCGGCGGGCCGCTGACGGAGGTCGCGGCCGAAGGCATGGACGCTTCCTGGCGCATCAATGTGCGGGCGCAGTTCCTCACTGCGAAACTTGTTGTGCCGGCCATGATCGCGCAAGGCAGCGGCGTGATCGTCAATACGGCTTCGAATTCCGGTGTCTTCTACGACCGTGAAATGATCGCCTATGCCACCTCCAAGCACGCGGCCGTGGCGATGACGCGGCAGATGTCGATCGACTATGCCAAATACAATGTGCGCGTGAATGCTTTGTGCCCGGGCTGGGTGGACACGCCGTTCAACGATCCGTTCATCGCGCAGATGGGCGGTCGGGAAGCGATCGAAACCTATGTGCGGACAAAGATCCCCATGCAGCGTTGGGCAACGGCCGAAGAGATCGCTGAGGCGATCCTTTTCCTTGCGTCCGACAGGTCTTCCTTCATGACCGGACAAGCACTGGTGATCGACGGCGGCGAAAGCATCGCATAACGGGGACCTTTCTGGCGGTGGTGGCAATCATGCCCGGCCACAGCCAGAACCCATGCCGACCAGTCGCGCGCTACTGCTGTTGCAGGCCGGTGATCATGGCGATGATCTCGTTCTTGTCAGTTTTCGCCGTTTCGCGCACGCCAATCTGCTTGCCGCGTCGCAGCACGCAGATGCGGTCGGAGAGCCGGAAGACCTGATCGAGACTGTGGCTGATGATCAGGACACCGATGTTGCGCCGCTTCAGCGACAGGACGATTTCCTCGACCTTGGCGGTTTCGGCAACCCCCAGCGCGGCCGTCGGTTCGTCGAGCAGGATCAGCTTGCTTGCCCAATGCGTGGCGCGCGCGATCGCTACGCCCTGCCGCTGGCCGCCTGACAGGTCGCGAATAGTGGCGTGCGCGGAGGGAATGCGCACGTCGAGCTCTTTCACCAGTTTATCGGTCTCCGCGATCATGCGGCGCCTGTCCAGCAGGCCGAAACCGTTCACCGGTTCCCTACCCAGGAACATGTTCATGTAGACACTTTGCTGATCGGCAAGAGCGAGATCCTGATAGACCACCTCGATGCCGTGCGACCGCGCCATGGTGGCGTTGGACATCGTCACCGTCTCGCCCTCGATGGAGATCGTGCCCGAGGTTGGGGAATGGACGCCCGAGATGATCTTGATCAGCGTAGACTTGCCCGCACCATTGTCGCCGACCAGCGCGACGATCTCGCCCGGATGGACTTCGAGCGAGAAGTTCTCGATCGCGGTGATGCCGCTGAACATCTTGTGAATGTCCTGCAGCTTGAGCACTGGCGCACTTGCCTCAGTCGAATTCATGACATCGCTCCTAAACAGGCCAGGCGGCCGTCTCACCAAAACCGTTCTCGATGGTCTCGACCTTCGGCTGGCCTTTCGAAATGCCGGAAACGCCGACGACGAAAGCACGGGTGACGAAAGCCTGCCCACGAAAGCCGAAGACAGCGGTGTCACCGGGCTTGGGCGCCGACGGACCGGCGGCGTCGATCATCGCGTAATAGTCGATCGCCGAAGCTGGCGGCACCTCGACGCTGCGCAACGCAGTTGCCGCCACGGTGGGCTCGGCGCCGACCAAGGCCTTCACGTCATAGTCCGGGAAGATCGGATCGATGTAGAAACCGCCACCCAGGCAATAGGCCTTGCCACCTGAAAGATGCGACACCTCGGTGAGATAAAGCACCGCCGGCAGTTCCGGCAGGTCTTCCATCACATGCAGTGCAGTCGTGCCGTGAAGGCCGTTGCCGGGTTCGCATTGGGTGGCCCCTGCGTCGGCAAGCGCCTGCAGCATCACCGCGGAGGTGGTGCCGGGCGCATTGATCTCGATATCCTTGCGGCCGGATTTCGCCAACGTCTCGGCGGCCTTCGACAGTGTCGAGAGATTGTGCGTCGGCAGGACCTTGCGCGTTGCCTGGTCGAACAGCAGGGCCGGGAATGTGGTGATGCCGGCGAAACGTCCTCCATCCAGCGCATCCAGCCTGTCAGCCACCGCCGTAATATCCGCCGCATCGTAGCCGCCCTCATGGCCGCGATAAAAGGTATCTCCTTCGGCGCGGATGCGCGCCAGCAGACCCTGCGTATATCCAGCAGCTTTCGCACCGGCAGCGGCCTCGCCGGCCTTGCTGTCGTTAAAGACCGTCCAATAGTCAGGCGCGAACGCCTTTGCCGCAGCCGCAACCTCGTGGCGTGCGACCTGCTGCAGATGTCCGAGATGGCCGAGCTTCAGGCCGGCCTTGTGAGTGGCGCGTGCGCAGGCCATGTCGACGGCGACTGCACGATCGATGCCGCCGCGCTTGACTGCCTGGCAAAATGAGCTCGAGCGGCCAACCTGCTTGGTCATCGCGAAGGTCTTCAGCCCCAGCCGCGCCGCCTCGTCGGAGAGCACGCGGGCATTGCGTTCGACCGTGTCCAGGTCGAGCACGTAGGCGTTTGCCGGGATCTTCCCCTGCTGATGCAGGGCCATCACGGCTTCGATGAAAGCCGGATTGCGGCGGCGCAGAACGTCGAGAAACATGGTTGCTCCTTCAGCGGGACTTTTCGCGCAGCGATACGGCGACTGCTGCCAGGATGATGAGGCCTCTGACGATCATCTGGTCGGAGACCGACAGGCCCATGAGGATGAGGCCGTTGTTGAGCATGCCCATCATCAGCGAGCCGACCAGCGCACCGATGATCGATCCTCTGCCGCCGTTCAGTAGCGTGCCGCCGACGATGACGGCGGCGATGACGGTCATCAGATCGGTTTCGCCGAGCGTATACTTGGCGGCCTGCAGGCGGCCGGCATAGAGCAGGCCGGCAAGGCCCGCGAGAGTGCCGCTGATGGCCATGACAGCCAGCCTGATGCGCGGCACGCTGATGCCGGAGACGCCGGCGGCGCGAGCATTGTCGCCGGTCGCCAGGACATGGGCGCCGAAACGGGTCTCACGATAGATGATGTGACCAATGGCGACGGCGATTGCCGTCCACCAGATCAGCGATGGGATGCCAAGGAAGACACCCGAGCCGAAGAAGCCGGTGAAGACACTGTCGGTGACCGGGATGGAACGCAGGTCCGTCATCGATCGCGATACACCCGCAAACAACCCCAGCGTCGCCAGGGTGACCAGGAAGGACGGCAGCTTGACATAGGCGACCAGCGCGCCATTGATCAGGCCGATCAGCAGGCCGGCGCCGAGACCGGCCAGGACGCCCGCGACAAGGCCATACTGGCCAAGTGTCACCGCTGCGGCCAAAGCAGCCACCGCGACTGTCGAACCGATCGAAAGGTCGATCTCCCCTGCCGACATGACGAAGACCAGGCCGATCGCCATGATCGTGGCCGGCGCGGTCTGCAGCACGATGTTGGAGAGGTTCCGGACCGTCAGGAACCCGCTGTCCTTCAGCACCACAGCGAAGAACAGGAAAATGGCCAGGAAGCCAAGATAGACGACATATTGCTGCAGGTTGAAGCGATTGGCCAAGCCTTGGCCGACAGCGCTCGTATTGGCACCGGACATCATTCTTCCTCCGGAAAGGCAGGGGCAGCCAGCCCCCGCATCCTTGTTACTTCGTGGCTTCCGCGATGCTTTCGGGCATGTCCTTGTGAAGCGACTTCTTCCAGCCCTCGGCGACGGTTTCCTTGGTGACGGCAAGCGAGTCGACCACCAGGAAGGGCTCCGCCGCCTTGCCGACCAAGGAGCCGGCCGCGGCACGCGCGACGGTGACGCCGATGTCGTAGGCTTCGTCGGCCACCAGCGCTGCGATGTTACCGCCCTTGACCATGTCGAGTGCTGCCGGTTCGTTGAGGTCGAGCGTAACGATCTTGGTGTGGGTATTGCCGGCGTTGCGCAGGGTCGAAAGCACACTGAGCGCGGGCTCCGCCCAGGTCACGTAGATACCGTCGAGATCCGGGTTCTGGGTGACCATCGCCTGGGCGATTTCCTCGGCGCGGGCAGGATCAGCCATGCCGGCTTCCACGACGATCTTCATATCAGGATAGTCTTTCCCGATCGTCGCCTTGAAGGCGCCGTCACGCTGGTTGGTGACGTAGAAATCCGCGTCGTGGAAAATATAACCGACCTTGCCCTTCTTACCGAGCGCTTCGGCCATGGCGATGCCGGCCTTGTTGCCCATCTGGAACAGGTCGTCCGAAACGATGGTGACGTAGTCCTTGCCATGCTCGTAGCCGGCCGGCGAATTGTCGACGAAAGCCAGTTTGACGCCGGCAGCGCGTGCCGGGTCGTAGACGCTTGCCGCACTTGCCGGATCGACCGGCAACGAGACGATGATCGAAGGCTTCTTGGCCAGCACCGTCTCCACGTCGGCCTTCTGGCGGGCACCGTCGAAGCCGGCGTCCGTCTGGGCAACGACTTCGATGCCGAGGCGCTTGAACTCGTCCTGCGCACCGCGGTTCACCGCGTTGGTGTATTCGCTCATTTCGTGCCAGACCAGCGCGGCGGTGAACTTGCCGTCCCTGATCTTCTGTTCCTGTTCCTGGCTCAGCGTCATGCTGGCTGCCGGCGTCGGCTTTTCACCGTGCGGACCGGTAGTCACGCCCTCGGCGGCAAAAGCGGATGTCGCCGCCACCAGACCCGCAAACAGCGCGAAACTCTTGAATTTCATCGACATCGTTTCATCCCTTGTGAGGCGAGTTGAAGGACCCCGCGGCGTAAGCCGCAAGGCGACCGCGCTACTTCGCGGCGTCGAGCACCGTTTTCGGCGCGTCGCGATTGAGCGATTCCTTCCAGCCGTCGGCGACGTTTTCCTTCGTCACGGTCAGCGCAGGCGCAACCACGAAAGCCGGCGTCTGCTGACCCAGCAGCGATTTCATGCCGGCTGCGGCCATGGCCCGGCCAAGCTCGTAGGCCTTGTCGGCGACAAGTGCTGTGACATTGCCACCCTTGACCATGTCGAGCGCGACCGGCTCGGCAAGATCAAGCGTAACGATCTTGGTCTTGGCATTGCCGGCCGAGCGCAGCGCCGAAAGAACGCCGTCTGCGGGTTCGGCCCAGGTCACGTAGATGCCGTCCAGATCCGGGTTCTGAAGCAGCATCGCATTGGCAATCTCTTCGGCACGTGCCGGATCTGAAATACCCTTTTCGGCGACGATCTTGATGTCGGGATAGCTCTTCTCGATGGTGGTCTTGAACGCCTGGTCACGCTGGTTGGTCACGTAATAGGTGGCATCGTGGAAAATGTAGCCGACCTTGCCTTTGCTGCCGATCGCCTTGGCCAGCGCATCGGCCGCCTGCTTGCCCATCTGGAACAAGTCATCGGTGACGATCGAAGCGTAGTCGCCGCCCTGCTTGTAGCCGCTGGGCACATTGGACAGGAACACCAGCCTGGTGCCGTCCTTCACCGCCTGACGGAATGCTTCGGCGGAGGTGACCGGATCGAGTGGCAGCGCCAGGATGACATTCGGCTTGGCAGCCAGCGCCGTTTCGATGTCACTGCGCTGGCGGGCCGCGTCGAAACCCGCATCCGTGGTCACGGCAATGTCGACGCCGGCACGCGCGAATTCGTCCCTGGCGCCTGCCGAGACCGCATTGGTGAAGTCTGAAGAGGTATGCCACAGCAGCGCCGCTTTGTAGCCCTTGCCTTTCAGCGCGCCGATATCGGCGTCGCTGAGCTTGACTTCGGCGCTCGGGGTAGCGGCTTCACCAGCCGGCCCGACCGTTTGCGCGAAGGTGGCGCCCGCCGCCAGCGTCAGGCCGCCTGCCAGCGCGGTAGCCAATAGTTTCTTCAAGATCATTTCTTCCTCCCTTTGTTGTTCGTTAGAATTTCAGGATCATTCGAAGACGCCGCAGTAGCGGGCCATGAAGGCGGCAAAGCCGACCACGCCGGCCAGATATTCCTCGACGTCCACATGCTCCTCGTAGGTGTGGCAGTTGCGGATGTCGCCCGGCGCGCAATAGACGGCGGGAATACCGAGCCGGTTCACGAAAAACGGCTGTTCCGACCAGAACGGAGCACCTTCGACAATCCCACGCCCGGCCATGGCGGCGGCCATCTCGGCCGACAGCATGCGCACTTCCCGAGCCGTTTCATCGATCTCGGCTGCGGTGCCGCCGAGCGAATGATCTCGACCGGCCGGATAGGAGAACTCCACCCGGATTTCCGGATCGGTGATGGCGTCGCGCACGGCCTTCTCGATATCGGCGGCCGCCACGTCGAGGGATTCACCCGGCAGCAATTTGCGGATCAGCGACAAAGAGCAGCGCTCCGGCACGGCGATGTAGCCACCGCCGGTCAGACCGGTGATCAGCAGGAAGCTGCGTCCGACCAGCTTGTGTTCGGCACGCGCGGCGACCTCATCGGAGTGTTTCCAAAGCGCGGTCATCGCAGCGTGGCTGGCGCGCAGCGCGTCCTTGCCCAGTTCCGGCACGCCGAAATAGGCGGATTTGCCGGTGATCGCGATGTCGGCGATGAAGAAGCCGATCTGCGCCGGATAGACCGAAAGGCGGGTGGGTTCGACATAGACGGTGAAGTCCGGACGCTCCACTTCGCCCGCTTCGATGCGCGAGACGAAATGCTTGATGCCGGCGGACACACCTGTGCCTGGCTGGCCGCTTTCCTCGTCGCCGATGAAGGCAAAGGCGACGTCGCCGGCCAGCTTGATCCCAGCCCTGTCCAGCAATGCAAGCGCCGCAAGAGATGCCGAAATGCCGGCCTTCAAGTCGCCGCTACCTCGCCCCCAGACCGCATCGTCAATCACGGGTGCGCCGAATGGGTCTTCGCGTTCCGTACCGGACCAATGTTCGCGCCAGCCATCGACATGGACCGTATCGGTATGACCGATGAACAGCAGGCGCTTGCCCTGCCCTGCTCCCTTGCGCTCCGCCCAGATGTTCGGGCGGCCAGGCAGGAATTCGGCCGTCTTCAAACCCGTCAGGCCGAGCGCATGCATCTTGTCGTGAAGATAGGTGACGAAATTTGCCTCGTTGCCGGTGATGCTTTCCCGCCGCACGGCGCCCCGGAAAAGTGCCAGGGCCTCGTCGCGATCGAGCGCGGCGCGCAGACGCCCGGTCAGATCATCCGCGATCGTCATCACACCGCCTCCCGAAGTGCCGCGCTCATATTGGCGGGCGGCAGTGAAATCCGGCCGTCGGGCGCATTGACCCCGAAGAGCGAGTTGTGGAGCTGCCCAAGACCAATCGCCGCCGCACCTACGATCGCCGCGCGTGATCCGAGCTCGCCGGTCTCGACATTGACCGGATAGGGGAAACAGAGCGGCAGCAAGGCTCTCACCCGCGCCAGCATTTCCGGACGCAGGCCGATCGACCCGCCGAGAATGACCTTTTCCGGGTTGGCGATGGCGGCAATGGCGGCGATGCCGCGGGTCAGATAGCGCGCGGTTTCGTCCAGAACGCTCAGCGCGGTCTCGTCCCCGGCGTCAGCCTTCTCGAAGATACCCGGGACGCCGAGCCGCTCGCCGGAAAGAGCGGCATAACGCTCGACGATGCCGTGTGAAGCGACAACGCGCTCGAAGGCGCCGGTGCGCAGAGATTCCGCTTCGAAAGGGTCGGCGCCCATGGGCAGGAAACCCAGCTCGCCGGCGGCGTTGATGGCGCCGCGCACCAGATGGCCACCGACCATCAGCCCGGAGCCAACGCCGGTGCCCAGCGCGATATAAGCGAGATTGTCTATGCCTTGCCCCTGGCCCAGCCAGTTCTCGCCGAGAACGGCGAGGTTCACGTCATTCTCGAGCATCGTGTCGAAACCGAAGCCATGTTCGAATGCCGCGACCACGTCCATCGTGTCGAAGCCGGCGATGTTAGGCGCCATCAGCACACGGCCTGTCGCATTGTCCGGCGCACCTGGGACACCGATCACTGCCAGGCGGATCTTCTTGCGAGGAATTCCGCGGCGCGACGCCGCCTGGAAAGCCAGGGCGACGATCTGGTCGACGATGTGCTGACCGCCACGCGGATCGGTCGGCACGGTGTCCTCCGCGAATATCTGGCAGGCAAGGTCAGTAATCGCCACCCGCACCTTGGTGCCCCCAAGATCGACGGCAACGATGTAGGCGGCATCGTAGACCAGTTCATAGGTGACGGCCGTGCGCCCGACGTGGCCGCTCGTGCGCCCCGTCTCCTGCACCCAGCCATCCTGCTCCAGGGTGCGCACGATCTCCGAGATCGTCTGCTTGGAAAGTCCGGTCTGCTTGGCAATGGAAGCGCGCGAGATCGGCCCGCCCTGCACGACCGCCTCCATGACCGAGCGCTGTGAGAACCGTCGGGAAATGCGCAGGCTGTCGGTCACAAAGGCCTCATTAATTCGTTCTGTTACCGAACTTATTATGCGAAAAGGGAGACGTCAATCGGGTTTCTCACGGCGCCTTTCCACCGGCCGAGAAGTCAAAACTTCAATAAAATCAATAGAATATATTCAATCCAGGTGGACTTGTGTATCGCGGATCACAAAAAGACCTTGGGGCACGCATCCCAATTTGAACAACGGCGCGGTGGCCGCTACGGCCGCTCACGATGCCCTTCGCTCATAAAGTCGAACCGAGACCGGCCTCATTTAAGCGTTGGGAAATGGCATGCGATCCTGCGACCGGAGCGATGTTCGGTGAGCGCAGGTCGTTCGACACGGCATTTGTCCACCGCAATCGGGCACCTTGGATGGAACCGGCATCCGGATGGTGGATTGAGCGGGCTCGGCACGTCGCCTGTCAGGATGATGCGCCTGCGCTGCCCGCTCGGCGTCGTTTCCACCACCGGAACAGCAGAGATCAGTGCCTGGCTGTAGGGATGCGCAGGCGTTGCAAACAGCTCTTCAGCCGGACCTTCTTCCACGATCGATCCGAGATACATGACCGCAATGCGGGTCGAAACCTGGCGGACCACCGACAGATCGTGGGCGATGAAGATATAGGTGAGCTTGAGTTTCTCCTGGAGATCGGCCAGCAGATTGACGATCTGCGCCTGCACCGACACATCGAGCGCCGAGACGGGTTCGTCCAGCACGACCAGGTCGGGGTTGAGCGCGATGGCGCGGGCGATACCCACGCGCTGCCGCTGGCCGCCGGAGAATTCATGCGGATAACGCATCACGTGATCCGGCAGCAGCCCGACGAGATCGAAGAGCTCGGCAACCCGCCTGATGATCTCCCGGGAAGACAGCTTGGTGTGGATGCGCAGCGGCTCTGCGACGAGGTCACCTACCCTGCGCCGCGGATTGAGCGACGCCGATGGATCCTGGAAAACCATCTGCAGGCGCCGCCGGAACGGCCTGAGTTCCGCCAGTGATTTTGCGGTGATGTCATCACCCTCGAAAAGCAACTGGCCGTCGGTGATGTCGTAGAGCCTGACGAGACAGCGCGCCAACGTGGACTTGCCGCATCCCGACTCTCCGACGAGCCCGACGGTTTCGCCATGCTGAACGGTCAGCGAAACGTTGTCGACGGCATGGACTGTTCGCTTGCCTTGCGACGAAAAGCGCGTGCCGATGGAGAAACGCTTGCTGAGTTCACGCGTTTCGAGAATTGGCCGGTCTTTTTCGATCATCTGCCCGCTCACGCCTGAACCCGGAAACACGCTGCGGCATGGTTGCCGTCGCCAAGTACAGGCCTGCCGGCCCGGCAAGGTTCGTAATTGACCGGACAACGCGGACCGAACGCGCACCCTTCGGGCAGGCGCAGCAGCGAGGGCGGCGAGCCCGGAATGGCCGGCAAGCGATGTGGCTTCTCGCCAGTGAGCGGCGGGATCGAGCCCAGCAGAGCGCGCGTGTAAGGGTGTTGTGGGTCGGAAAAGAGTTCGGTGCGGCTGCCGCGCTCCACGACGCGCCCCGCATACATGACCATCACCCTGTCGGCGAGTTCCGAAACAACGCCCATGTCGTGGGTTATGAAGACGACAGCTGAATTATGCGTGGCGCGCAGCTTGCGCACGAGGTCGAGAATGCCTGCTTGCACCGTCACGTCGAGAGCGGTTGTTGGTTCGTCCGCCACCAGCAGTGCCGGGTTGCACGACAGCGCCATTGCAATCACCGCCCTCTGCCGCATGCCTCCCGAAAGCTGGTGTGGATAGCGTGACATCGCTTCGCGCGGATTGGGGAAATTCACCTCCGCCAGCAATTCCTCCACACGCTCCAGCGCTTGTGACTTGCTGATGCGCTTGTGGGCGCGGATCTGCTCGGCTATCTGCCAGCCGATAGTGTAGACCGGCGTCAACGCCGTCATCGGATCCTGGAAGATCATGGCGATCTCGCTGCCGCGCAAGCGCCGGAGCTCCCGGGCAGGCAATCCCACCAGCTCGCGTTCCCTGTAGCGGATCGAACCTTCGATGACGGCATTGGGATCGGTGATCAGCCCCATGACGGCCAGTAGCGATACAGTCTTGCCGGAGCCGGATTCGCCGACGACACCCAGGATTTCGCCTTCCTTCAGGTCGAAGGAAACCCCGTCGATCGCCCGCACAAGACCTTCGTGTGTACGGAATGACACCCTGAGATCGCGCACCGACAGCATCATGATGTCCTCACGCGCGGATCGAGAAGGATGTAGACGAAATCCACTATCGCATTGGCTACGACAACGAACATCGAGGCATACATGACGGTTGCCATGATCATCGGCAGATCCAGGCTCTGCAGCGCATCATAAGTGAGCTTGCCGATGCCTTGCAGGCCGAAAACCACTTCTGTCAGCAGAGCCGACCCGCCGACCAGCGCACCGAAATCCAGGCCGAACAAGGTGACGAAGGCGATAAGCGAAGTGCGCAACGCATGGCGCAGCAGGATGCGCGTTTCGGACAGGCCTTTGGCACGCGCGGTGCGGATATAGTCTTCCTGCATCGACTCGATGATCGCTGCCCGCAGCACACGACCGTAAATGCCGATGTAGAGGATGGCGAGCGTCACCCACGGGATCACCAGCGCAAGAAACCAGCCCTTCGGATCGTCGGAGAAATTCTTGTAGCCAAGCGGCGGCACCCAGGAAAACAGCCAGGTGTCGTGATAGCGGCTCTGGGTAATGAGGTTCATGACCTCGCCCAGCCAGTAGACTGGCATGGAGATGCCAAGCAGCCCCAGCGCCATCAGCAGCTTGTCCACCCAGCTGTCGCGCGTGGCGGCGGCAACAATCCCGATGATGATCGAGACCACCACCCACAGCACCGCCGCTCCAAAGACAAGCGACAGCGTCACGGGGATCGAATCCAGCACGGCCGGCACGACTTTCCAACCGCGATTGACGAAGGAGGTCAGGTCGCCGGTGACGAAGATCTTCTTCATCATCAGCCCGTACTGCACATAGAGCGGACGATCGAAACCGAAATTGTGCCGCACCGCTTCAAGCACCTCAGGCGATGCGTTGCGGCCGGCGATGCGGGCTGCCGGATCGGAGCCCGGCGTTGCGAAGAAGATCAGGAACACGATGACCGAGATGCCGAACATCACGAACAACATCTGACCGAAGCGGCGCAGGATTGCGTAGATCATCAGTCGCGCCCCAGCCGAACTTTGGATCGGGGGTCGAGCGCGTCGCGCAGGCCGTCACCGAAGACATTGAGCGCCATGACGGAAATGGCGATCGCGATGCCAGGCGCCAGGGCTACGATCGGGCGCGTGTAGAGCAAGGCCTGCCCGTCCTGGATGATGGTGCCCCAGCTTGCAGCAGGCGGCTGCACGCCGATCGACAGGAAGGACAGCGCCGATTCCGTCAGCATGTTGAGCGCCATCATCAGCGGTACGAAGACGATCAGGGTCGTTGTGATGTTGGGCAGGATGTCACGCCACAGGATGCGCGAACCGGGAACGCCCAGGTTGATGGCAGCCAGCACGAATTCGCTGTTGCGAAGTGAGAGAACCTGGCCGCGAATAGGGCGTGCCACATAGGGCACGTAGACGATGCCGATGATGATGATCGGCAGCCAGAGACTTCCGGATTCGATGGTGATCGGCCCGATCGTGATCCCTTGCGCGATCATGACGATCGAAAGCGAGATCGCCAGAAGATAGATCGGAAAGGCCCACAATATGTCGAGGAGCCGCGACAGCACGGTGTCGGTGACGCCTCCGAAGTAACCTGCGACCAGACCGGTCGTCGTCCCGAGAAGCAGCGTCAGCACGGTCGCCACTGCGGAGATCAGGAGCGAGTTGAGCCCTCCGTAAAGCATGCGGGCCATGACGTCGCGGCCCTGATTGTCCGCGCCGAGGAAATAATTGCCGAGCCGCCACGTCGGGCCGAGAGGGGTGTAGCCCAACCCCAGCCCTTCCGTGGACTGCTCCATCACGGGAACGTCCTGCCCGTCGATGGTGATGATCGCATCGAGTGTCGACACGAAAGGGTCGACGCCGGCCCAGCGCGCATAGAGCGGCGCGCTGAGGCAGGCGATCACGATGAGGACGAAGACGGTCAAGGCCGCCATGGCGGCCTTGTTTCCCGTCAGTTTCGCAAAAGCGAGGGCCCAAGGCCCCCGCGTCTTGCGCGGCACGGCTACGACGTCGCTCGACATGAAGGTAACCCGTCAGTGCAACGTCACTGTACCCAGGCCTGGGTCACGATCCAGTAGAACTGGGCGTTGAACTTGAAGTTGCCGAGACGCTTGCTGACGAAGTCGACATGCTTGGGCGTGAACAGCGGCACCGCAGCAGCCTTGTCGGTGACCGCCTTGTCGATTTCCGCCCACATCTTGTCGGCGGCCTGCTGGTCCGTCACGCCCTGTTCCAATGCCTTCTGCATCTTGGCGTCGATGTCCTTGTCGCAGAAGCCGGAGATGTTGATCGAGGCATCCGAACCTTCGCGGAAGGACGCGCAGCTGAACAGAATGTTCAGGAAGTTCGATGCGGCCGGATAGTCCTGATACCATTGGCTGACCGACATCTGCACCTTGTTGTTGGTGTTCTGGATGTAGGTGAACTGGATGTTGCTGGAGATCGGCTTGACGTCGGCGACATAACCAATGCTGGTCAGCACGCTCTGCAGGTATACGCCGATCGACCGGGACACGGCGGTATCTTCGACGATGACGGTGACCTTCTGGCCCTTGGTTCCGGATTCCTCGACCAGTTGCTTGGCCTTGTCGAGATCAACGGCCGACCACTTCGCACCCGGGTTCTTGGTGAAGGGGCAATAATCCTCATGGCCGGGGAAGTCCGGCGGAAGCACCTGACATACCGGCGTGGCCAGCACCTTGCCGCCAAAAAGGTTGACCAGCGTGTTGCGATCGACCGCGTAGGCGACGGCTTGGCGCGCCTTTTCGTTGTCGAACGGCGCCAGCCGCGTGTTCAGCGGTGCATACCACCACGCCGTCAGCGGCGAGATGTGAACCTGATCCATATATTTGGTGCCCAGTTCCACCAGCCGGTCGGTCGGCGGCTGATCGAACATCCAGTCGGCCTCGCCCTTCTGGATCGCCGTCACGGCGGCCTCCTCGGTCAGGCCGAAGTCATATTGCACCACGTCCGGATAGCCGTCGGGCTGGGCTTCCTCGCTCCACTGCTGGAAGTGCGGATTGCGCACCATCGTCATGCCCTTGTTCGGATCGTAGGCCGAGATCGTGTAGGCTCCGGTACCCGGAATGGGGTTGGAACCGACATCTTCCGTCGGCGTGTCGGCCGGCAGGATCACCGCATGCGGCATGGCCAGCTTGTCGATGAACTCGGCGTCCGGCTTGGCAATGTTGATCGTTATCGTGTTGGTGGCTTCGTCGGCGCTAACGCCGCCCTCCAGCGTGCAGCTCTTGGTGTCTGCGAGGCATTTGTCGGCCCCGACAATGCCGGCATAGAAGGTACCGGAGGTTGGGCCGGACACCTTGAAGATGCGCTGGTACGACGCCACCACGTCCTTGACCGTGACGTCCTGGCCGTTGGAGAACTTGATGCCCTTGCGCAGCTTGAAGGTGAAGGTCTTGCCGTCATTGCTCACCGTCGGCATATCCTCGGCGAGGTCCGCGACGATCTTGAAACCGTCCTTGCCATCCGCCTTGCGGAAGGCGACGAGACCGTCATAGAGCGGCTGGAAGATCTGCCAGTATTGCAGCGTGTAATTGATATGCGGGTCGAGCGTGCCGGCGGCCGAGCGCGCCAGCAGCCGCATGGTGCCGCCCCGATGTTCCTTCAGATATTCCGCATTTGCGGGCGCCTGCCATGTGCAGGTCAACAAGGCCGCGGCGGCTGCCGCCAAAAGCAATTTCTTCATTCTTGTTCCCCTTTTTCAGTTGTCGTTTTGATCCAGGAATGCACCAACCACCCGCATGCATTCTTCTTGCTCTTCCACATGCGGCATGTGGCTGGAGTGTTCGAATATCTGCCAACGCGAACCCTTGATGCCGTCCTTGTAGGGCTGCACGGTCGCGGGCGTGGCCTCGTCGTGACGCCCGGAAATGATCAGCGTCGGAACCTCCACGAGAGGCAGGCGATCGATCACGGTCCAGTTTTTCAGCGTACCGATGACGTGGAATTCGTTCGGACCGTTCATCACGTTGTAGACGGTGGGATTGCGTGCCACCTGGTGGAAGGTTTCAACCACTTCCGATGGGAAAGGCACCACGCGGCAGACGTGCCGTTCATAGAAGACCATGGTCGCCTGCTGGTATTCAGGATCGTCGGTCGTGCCCGCCTTTTCGTGCCGGGTCAGCGTTTCCTGAACATCCTTGGGAAGGTCGGCGCGCAGGCGATTGGCTTCCTCGACCCACAGCTTCATCGAGGCCGGCGAATTGGCAATCGTCAGCGACTTCAGGCCTTTCGGCTGCAGCACCGCATACTCAGCGCCCAGCATGCCGCCCCAGCTCTGGCCAAGAACATGGAAGGCTGCGCGGATGCCGAGATGCTCGACCAGGTTTTCGAGCTCGTCGATGAAGAGTTGCGGCGTCCAGAAATCGGCGCCTTTCTCGGGCAGCAATGTCGAGTTGCCGCAGCCCAACTGGTCGTAGTGGATGACGGCGCGCCCATCGCGCGCAAGCAGTTTGTAGGCATCGACATAGTTATGCGCGACGCCTGGACCGCCATGCAGGATCACCACCGGAGGTTTCTTGCCGTCAAGTTCGCCGCTTATCCGGTACCAGGTCTCATAACCCTTGAAACCTGCACGCCCTTCTTTACCGACGATCCCAGACGACATTCCGTTTTCCTACCCTTGTTGAACCAGCCCCGAGCGCCTGATGCGGACCATCAAGCCCCGCCGGCGCGAACCCATTCCTCCAGCATCCGGACACCGAAAGCCGTGGCGCCCTGACGACCGAGCGGGCCGTCGGTTTCGGCCAGTTCCTTGCCGGCGATATCGAGGTGAACCCAGGCGCAGTCTTCCGTGAAATGGCGCAGGAACGCCGCCGCGTAGGGCGCGTCGCCGTCTTCCATGTCCTTGGCGTGATGCCTCAGATCAGCGAAAGGCGATTGCAACCCATCGTCATAGGCACGGTCGAGCGGCAGACGCCAGAACCGCTCACCCACCGTTTCGCCGGCTGCGATCATCTGCGAAGCAATGGCATCGTCGGTGCTGAACAGGCCGGCGAAGATGGAGCCAAGGCCGCGCATCACCGAATAGGTCAAGGTTGCCAGGTCGACCATTGCCGCAGGCTTGAAGCGTGTCGCCGTATAATAGAGGCAGTCCGCCAGAAGCAGGCGCCCTTCGGCATCGGTATCGAACACTTCAACGGTTTGTCCGGAAGCCGTCGTGATGATCTCACGTGGCTTGAGCGCGGTGCCCGAAGGCAGGTTCTCGGCAATGCCCAGCACCCCGACCGCATGCGCCGGACTGCCTTGTCGAGCCAGCGCCAGCAACAGGCCGCAGACTGCGGCAGCGCCAGCCATATCGGCCTTCATGTCGAACATCTGCGCGCCGCCCTTGATACAGAGGCCGCCGGAATCGAAGCAGACGCCCTTACCCACGAAGGCGAGCGGCTGTGCGTTGGCGTTCTTGCCGCGATACTGCAGAACAGCCACCTTGGGTGCGCGAACCGAGCCTGCCCCAACGGCCAGCAGCGCGTTCATGCCGAGTTTCTTGAGCTGTGCTGCATCCAGAACTTCGACCTCAATGCCGGCCTGGTGCAACGGCTCGAGATGATCGGCAAAATTGTCGGGGTTGAGATGGTTCGGCGGCAGGTTGACCAGGGTCCGCGCATATTCCACGCCGTCGGCGACAGCGTTGGCCCGATTGAGTTCGGAATTCACCTCCGCCCTGCTGGTTGTGACCAGACGAATGCGCCAGGCTTGATCAGCGCCGGCCTTCGGCCGCTTGTTGCGTAGGTCGAACCGGTAGCGGCGAAGCCGCATGCCAAGCGCGACACGCGACAGGACCTCGGCCTCGGCCAGACCGGCACCGACGCTGCTTTCGAAAATCAAAGTTGCTTCGTTCTCGCCCTTGCTCTCCAGATGAGCAGCCAAAGCACCGCCAGCGCGCGTCAGCGACAGCGCAGTGATCGCGCCTACCTTGCCCAGCGAAAGCACGACGACGCGCCGCGCGGTCAGTCCTTGAGGCGGAACAAGATCGATGCAGGCGCCGCTTTCAGCCAGAGCATCCGCATCTGAACAAGCTCGGGACAAAATCCCGCCCATGTCGGCATCCAATGCGGCTGCTCCAGCGCCCAGATCACCTCGGGCAGTCTGCAGGACTACGATGACGGAAGCATCCGCAGGGAGTTTGTCTGTCGTTTCAAAGACCGGCACTGGCGACTGCGGCATCAGGCAGGCATCTCCTCCAAATGTCGTGGCCTGGAAAGAGCGCAATCGCCGTGAAATGCCCGAAACGTGCTGCTATGCCCGATGCGGACTCTCATTTTTGCGAAATTGCGTCCGTCGATGAAGACGGAATGCTGCCAAAGCCCCGAATTGTCGTATTCTCATGACGACTTAGTTGTTCTTGATCCTTCGGTATCGCTGACAACGCAGGCGTTCAAACGTCAATTTCGTCCTTGTCGATTGACAAAAACTCAGCTGAGAACTCATGATCGGGCAATGGCCCTACCCTCACTCAATGGCATGCGCGCTTTCGAGGCAGCCGCACGCCTCGGCAGCATCAAGGATGCTGCCGAGGAACTGCATCTGACGGCATCGGCGGTCAGCCGCCATATCCGCACGCTTGAGAAAAATCTCGGCCAGGATCTGTTCGAGCGCGGCTTTCGGCAGGTGACGCTGACGACCAGGGGATCCTATTACGCCCGCAATCTCTCGGAGGCTTTCGAGGCCATATGGCGCGCCACGGAAGATGTCAGCTTTATTGACGGCACCCGTCGCGACAAGGCCCATCGTCTGCGTGTCTTGTGCGTGCCCCCTGTGTTGAACCTCTGGTTGGCGGACCGTCTGTCGGGATTTCGGCGGCAGCATCCATCGGTTGACCTGGAGATCCTGACGTCGGGCAAGCGCACCAATTTCGATTTAGCCATTGTCGACGAGTTCGACTACAAGGCCGGCCCGGCGCTGACACTGCTCATCCCGCTGTTGTTAACCCCGGTCTGTGCACCCTCGCTGCTCGAAGGTCCTGTTCCGCTGCGTTCACCGGCGGACCTGATCCACCATCATCTGATCCATGAATGCGAGACCAACAGGTGGAAGCGCTGGCTCGAGCAGGAGGGTGTCTTTGAAACGATGCCGAAATCCAGCACCGTCCTGGACGACTGCGCGCTTATCATGCGAGAGGCCATGAACGGCGGAGGGATAGCGCTTGCCGACACGATGATGGCCCAGGACCTGTTACAGCAAGGCAAGCTCATCGCCCCCTTCAGCGCTCGTCATACCTATCCGGCGGGTATCTACCTGTATCAGCGGCGCAGCATAGGCAGCAAACAGGGCGCCGCCCTGTTCCACACCTGGCTGCTGGGAGAGGTCGCCGAACACAAAAGAGTCATGGCGATCGACTAGCAAGGGATAGTTGCTAGCTGCTTCCGTTGCGATTGACCTGTTCCCTGGCAAAGCCGGCCATCGTCGCATAGCCGCGCACGATGGCTTCGCGCTCCTTGTGGCTCGCCACCCGCTCTATATCGTCGAAGCCATCCGGAGCACGCAGCTCCACCATGTCAATGACCCCCTCGGGGCCCCCTTTGCGATTTGCCAGCACAATCTCGCTGGTCGCGACACGGCGTTCCCCTTCATAAGCGCTCAACGCCTCCTGGATCGATGTAGCCGTGCTCAAGTGCCTGGCCAGGCAACTCGCATCGAGAATTGCCTGGCTGGCACCATTTGAGCCTACCGGATACATCGGATGAGCGGCGTCGCCGAGCAAGCTCACTCGGCCAAATGACCAGCGCGGCACCGGGTCACGGTCGCAGTTGGGATATTCATAGAAGCTCCCGGTCGCCTCGATGAGACTGACCGGATCGATGAAGCCAAGCCGGAATTTATCACGCACGAAGGTCAGTGTTTCTTCGAGGTTTCCAGGTCGGTTCCAGTCTCCCCGTCCCGGCGGTGTCTTCTCCGTGTTCGTACGCGCCATGACGGCCCAGTTGGTCAGACGCCTGTCGGGTTTCGCGGGATCGGCATGGATCGGATAGAATACGAATTTGGATATGTTGCTGCCCGCAATGACCATCGTGCGGCCGTCCTGGTAGACAGGCCAATCGATCGCGCCTCTCCATATCATGATGCCGCTCCAGATCGGTTGTCCTTGATCGGGATAGAGGGTGGAGCGCACTCTGGAGTGGATGCCGTCCGCGCCAATCAGCGCATCACCGTCCGCTTCAATCGGCCCTGAGCCGTCGGTTTGATCGAACCGCGCCACCACTCGATCCCCTTGCTCCCGGAAACCAACCAGCTTGTGATCGAGATGGACACGCGCAGGCCCCAATCGCTCCATCGTCGCCTGGAACAGCACCTGAAGCAGCTTGCCGCGATGGATGCTCAGCTGCGGCGTATCGTAACCTGCGTCCAAACCCCGCAATTCCTGCCAGACGGTCTGGCCAAAGCGGTTGGCATAAATCAGTTCGCGGGTCCTTATGCCTGTCTCATCCAGAGCAGGAAGAAGGCCAAGTGCGGCCAGTTCCTTGACGGCATGCGGCAGCATGTTGATGCCGACGCCGAGTTCGCGCACTGACGGGGCCTGTTCGAACACTTCTGCATCGATACCCGCCGCATGCAGGCGAAGTGCCGTTGCCAGCCCACCGATGCCACCACCCACGATCAGGATTTTCATTCGTGCCTCTCCCGGTTTGAGTTCGGCCCCCTGCCCTATCGTGCCCTGTGAGGTGCTCCTCCTCGGTTCATGACCCAGCAAATACCTAGCGACACCGGGACAGATACCTGTCTCAGCGCTTGCGCAACCCGTCGACAAAGACATCGACAAGACGAAGCGCGGTGGGCTGCCATTCCGCAGTGCCTTGCGAATAGAAGATGCCAACCAGGGTCCGCAGCAGATCTTCCGGCGAAATGTCGGACCGAAGTTCGCCAGCCGCAACCCCACGGTCGAGCAAGAGGCCAATAGAGTTCGTCAGCCGTTCGAAGGAGTAGGCCTTGAGTTCGGAGGAGCCGTGCGCCACGAGCTGAAGTCCTTCGATCATTCCTTTCTTGGTAGCGACGAGACGGACATTGGCGTGCAGCCATGTGCGCAGCGCTTCGACCGGTTCAGCGTCCCTTGCCAGCCTTTCGGCGAGATCTCCAAGTTGATCAACCTCGTGCCGGTAGACCGCTTCGAACAAGGCTTCGCGCGTGGGGAAATGACGATAGAGCGTACCGATGCCGACGCCGGCCTGCCTTGCCACCGCTTCCAAGCTGGCCTGGGGGCCACCGGCGCTGAAGATCTGCGTCGCCGTTTCGAGCAAAAGCTCCCGGTTGCGAACTGAATCCGCGCGCGGTTTTCTCCTTGCCTTTTCGATCTTCGGTTCCATTTTCTCCAACGGGACACATTCCCCCTTGATAAACGGAGGCACCCTCCGTATATAGTAATGCAGATCGGGACATTGCACAAAGGCAATCTCGGTCAGGGTCAACGGACCGTTTCGCACCAGATCTTTCCGGGCGCCCGCATCCTTCGCCGCTGGACAGCGGCTTCCATATATCACGATCACTGAATGGAGTACCGCGATGTCACTCTCCATCAGCCTCACCATCAATGGTCAAGCGCGCACGGTTGTGCTCGACGACCCGCGTGTGACGCTGCTCGACCTTTTGCGCGAGAGGCTCGGACTGCCAGGCACCAAGAAAGGCTGCGACCGCGGCCAATGCGGGGCCTGCACCGTGCTTGTCGATGGGCGACGCATCAATTCATGCCTGGCGTTGGCTGCAAGTCTCGACGGAGCCGACGTCACCACAATCGAAGGGCTCGCCGAAGGCGAAACACTGCACCCGGTCCAGGCTGCCTTCATCGAGCATGACGGTTTTCAATGCGGCTACTGCACGCCCGGGCAGATCATGAGCGCAGTCGGCCTCATCAAGGAAGGCCATGCGCAAGGCGATCCGGAACGCATCCGCGAACTGATGAGCGGCAACATCTGCCGCTGTGGCGCATACCAGGGCATCACCGAAGCGATCCTGGAAGCTCAGAAAGTGGTGACCGAGGGCAACCGGAGGGACGCAGCATGAACCGTTTCGACTATATACGCCCAGCCAGCGTGCCCGAGGCGGTCGCTGCCGCAGCCGTTCCTGGGTCGGCCTATCTCGCCGCCGGCACCAACCTGCTCGACCTGATGAAAGTGGGCACCATGCGGCCCGAGCGCGTCATCGACATCACGCGACTGCCGGGCCTCGATCGTATCGAATGGCTGGCGGATGGCAGCGTTCGGATCGGCGCGATGGTCCGCAATTCCGATCTTGCTTATGACGCGCGCTTCGCACGGACCTTCCCGGCCGTGGCCGAAGCCCTGCTTTCGGGCGCTTCGGCGCAATTGCGCAATGCCGCGACTGTCGGCGGCAACCTTATGCAGCGCACACGCTGCGCCTATTTCCATGACCTGGCCAGCGCCTGCAACCGGCGGGTGGCCGGATCGGGCTGCGATGCCCGCGATGGTGAAAACCGCCTCCACGCCGTGCTCGGCTGGAGTAAGCACTGCATTGCCACCCATCCTTCCGACTTTTGCGTGCCACTGGTGGCACTGGATGCGGTGGCCGAAGTCGAAGGCCCACACGGCGCCCGCGACATTCCGGTGGACTTGCTGCATGTCCTGCCGGGCGCGACGCCGGAACGGGAAACCGCGCTGGCGCCAGGCGAACTCATCGTTGCGCTCAGGCTGCCGTCGGAAGCCGCGAGCTTTTCAGGCAATACCCGCTATCTGAAACTGCGTGAACGCACCTCTTACGCCTTTGCCGTGGTTTCGGCTGCGGCAGCGCTGGAGCTCGAAGGTGGCCTGATCCGCAAGGCACGCATCGCGCTCGGCGGCGTTGCCGCCAAACCTTGGCGAGCACGAGGAGCCGAAGCCGCTCTGGTGGAGATGCCTGCATCACCCGAAGCCTTCACAAAGGCCGCCGAACTGGCGCTCGCCGATGCACTTCCGTCCGGCAACAACGCCTTCAAGATCGAGCTGGCGCGCCGCATCATCGTGCGCGCCTTGAGCCTCGCACTGAAGGGAACGCCCGAGGTCATGCCCGCGCTGCCGGCCTCGCCCTTCTCCACAACAGCTGGAGCAAGCCATGTCGCCTGAGATCGCTTCACGAACCACCCAACCCCGCCGCCACGGATCGAATGCCGGCCAGCCGCTGACGCGCCGCGATGGCGTGCTCAAAGTGACCGGCCGCGCAACCTATGCCGCCGACAACCATCCGGAAGGCATGCTTTATGCCGTGACCGCCGTCAGCCGCATCGCACGCGGGCGCGTCACGGCACTGGACGTTGCCACTGCCAAGGCGCATCCCGGCGTCGTCGAGATCCTCACTCCGGCCAATCGGCCACCGCTGGCGCATGATCCGGAAGAGAAGATGATGCCCTTCGGCTTCCGTGTGGAGGTACTGCAGAATGACGGCGTGCGCTATGTCGGCCAGCCAATCGCGCTCGTCGTCGCCGAGACGCTGGAAGCGGCAACGGAAGGAGCAGCCCTCCTCAACCCGCAATATGAAGTCGCCGATGCCCGCACGAATCTCTCGAATGGCGACCGTTTCGACACCGCTTCCGTCAGCATCGGCATGCCGGCACGCACGGCCCATGGCGATATTGCGGCGGGGCTGGCTGCCGCCACTCACGTGATCGAGGCGGACTATGCAACGCCCGCGCAGTATCACAACGCGATGGAACCTCATGCGGTGGTGGCAGAATGGGATGGCGACCGGGTTACCCTCGACATGCCCAACCAGGCCATGGCGCTCAGCTGCGCATCCTATGCCGCCTATTTCGGGATCCCGGTCGAGAACGTGCTGATCCGCTCGCCCTTCCTGGGTGGAGGTTTCGGCTCGAAGGCCATCCTCAATGGGCCGCAGATATTGGCCATCCTTGCCGCACGCATGCTCAAGCGACCGGTGAAGCTGGCACTGACCCGGGCGCAGATGTACGGCCCGGTCGGGCATCGCGGCCGCACCTGGCAGAAGCTGCGCATCGGCACGGACAGCGAAGGACGCCTTACCGCCCTCCACCATCATGCCGTTTGCGCCACCTCCAGCTTCGACGAATTTCTCGAGGCCGCGGCAAATGCCTCGCTGCCACTCTACGAAAGCCCTGCCATCCTTGTGGAGCATGAAGGCCTCAGGCTCGACACCGGCACACCAGGGCCGATGCGTGCGCCCGGCGAGGCGTCCGGGTCGGCGACACTCGAAGTCGCGATGGACGAGGCTGCTGTCGCCTGCGGCATGGATCCGCTTGAATTCAGGCTGGCCAACTATGCCGAAACCGAGCCCGGTACCGGCAGGCCTTTCTCGTCCAAGGCACTCCGGGAATGCTATTCTGAAGGCGCCAAACGTTTCGGCTGGGCCGGCCGGCCGCTCGAACCGCGGCAAATGCGTGACGAGAACGGCTTCCTCGTCGGCTGGGGCATGGGCACAGCCGTCTTCCACTGCCCGCACTTCCCGGCGGAAGCACGCGCCACCTTGCGAGCCGACGGCACGGCGCTGGTGGAAACGTCAGGTGCCGACATGGGACAAGGCGCCTGGACAGCGCTCGCCCAAATCGCGGCGGAAGCACTTGGCCTCGATCCCGACCAGGTCGAGTTCCACTCCGGCGTTTCAAGCCTGCCCGACGGCGGTATCGCCGGCGGTTCCGGCCACACGGCAAGTGCCGGTCTGGCGCTGAACAACGCGGGCGAGGACGCGATCGCCAAGCTCGCGGCACTCGCCACCGCCAATCCCGCGTCTCCGCTGTTCGGCGCCGGCAATATCGGTGTGGTGGCCCGGTCCGGCCGGCTTCACAGGCTTGATGATGACAGTCGCAGCGAAAGCTACGTCGAGATCCTTGCCCGCGCCGGTCAGGCCGAGGTGATTGGGACAGCCAAGGCGGCACGCGATCAGGAAGCTGCGGCGGCGCATGCGATGTTCTCGCATGGCGCCGTCTTCGCCGAGGTGAAGGTCGACCCCGATCTCGGACAGATCCGTGCGACGCGCCTGGTCGGCGCTTTCGCGGCAGGCCGCGTGATCAATCCTCGACTCGTGCGCAGCCAGTATTTCGGCGGCATGATCTGGGGGGCATCCTTCGCGCTGCACGAGGAAGCAATAACCGACCACAGGACCGGCAGGATCATGAATGCCGACCTTGCCGAGTATCATGTACCGGTCAACGCGGACGTGCCTTCGCTGGATGCGATCCTGATCGAGGAGAATGACCCGTACGTCAATCCGCTCGGCATCAAAGGCGTCGGAGAGATCGGCATCACCGGCACCGTAGGCGCCGTGGCCAACGCGGTCTGGCACGCCACGGGCGTTCGCGTGCGGCGATTCCCGATCCGCATCGAGGATCTCATCATCGGCCGGGACAGTTCGCGAAAATAGCTTGTCCGGAAAAGACAACCAAAAGCTACCAACAGGCACCTGAGGGTGCAGCAATCGGAAACTCCCAATGCGACAAGTCGCTATCACGACAGAAATCAGAATACCGCCACCGGCACCTCGCCGGCCAATCGAAGCGTTCATGTCCGAGGCGGACAGGCTGCACGGCAAGATCGGCCACCTCCTCCAAACATCTCCGGCGAACGATCACATGACGCTGCTTCGCCTGGATGAGCTGTTGTCAAAAGCTGTCGCGGAGATGGGTGGAAGAGTGGCAAACTGGAAGTAGAGGGTCCTCTGTCGCCACTCAGGGCGTGGGAAATCGAGCATTTCCAGGAAGCAGTTTTGGAGAGCAGTTCCTCCATCGAGCTGTCAACCCACAGCATGGTCAGCGAACCGGCCGCGGCCCTGTTCCAGACTTGACTGCTTGGCGAGATCGCTGAAACACAAGAGAGTCATGGCGATCCCCGCTGCCAACAGCGGATTGTATGTCCTCCCGCGACCGGTCTGCACGGCGGCTCCGCCTCCGCGCAGACCGGTTGCGCCTGTGGACACCGGCCGGCGAAGGCGCAGCCTCGGCTAGGCTGGGTTTCGATTTCCGACGCAAAGGATGTGGGCTTTGCAAGATCGGTATCGCCTGACGAGGCTGCGAGCAGCATCTCCGTGTATGGATGGTTGGGGCCCGCGAAAATCTGATCGGACGAACCTTCTTCGACAAGATGACCGCGATAGAGCACGCCGATCCTGTCGGCCATGTAACGCACGACCCTGAGATCGTGACTTATGAACAGATAGGCCGTCTCGTCGCGTTGCTGCAGGTCGTTGAGCAGGTTGAGAACGGTCGCCTGCACCGAAACGTCGAGAGCCGAGGTCGGTTCATCCAGGACGACGAGCTTCGGCGTGCCCGAGAAAGCGCGTGCGATCGCCGCGCGCTGGCGCTGACCACCGGAAAGCGCGCCGGGTTTGCGTTCGGCGAGTTGGGGCGAAAGCCGCACCGATCGAAGCAGTTCAGGTATTCTCTGCGCCTTCGCTGATCGTGGCAGGTCTGCCAGCCGTCGCAACGCGCGGCCAAGGATGGTGCTGATCCGCTGCCGGGGATTCAAAGTGCGATCAGGCGACTGAAAAACCATCTGCAGGTCGCGGCGCTGGTCGGGCCTGCGCCGTTCCACGCGCGTTGCGGCCACCTGCCCAGAGAGTTCGACGGTGCCTCCGACAGGAGCCTGCAAGCCGGCGACAATCTTTGCCAGCGTCGACTTTCCGGAGCCGGATTCACCGATCAGGCCATATGTCTCACCGGCAGCGATCTGCAGGTCGACCCCGTGCAAGACCGTCTGATCTCCGAACGATTGCCGAATATCTCTGCAGACGAGCACCGCCCCAGGCTGGCGGCCGTTGCTCGAGATCTTCGAACCCGAAGATACTTCAACGCGTTTGAAGCCACCGATGGAAGACGGTCCGGCTTCAGCAAGACGACCGGCACGCTTGGTATAAGCCGGCGTTGGAATGCTGCGAACCAGCATATTCGTGTAGGGGTGTCTCGGATCGTCGAAAAGCGTTCTGGCCCTGCCGTCTTCGACGATGGCGCCCGATTGCATCACCGCCACGCGCTCGCAGCAGCGTTTGACCAGATCGATGTCATGGCTGATCAGAAGGATGCTGGTCTGGTGGCTCCGGCGAAGGTCGTCGAGGATTGCAATGATCTCGGATTGCACGCTGGCGTCGAGCGCGGTGGTCGGCTCATCCAGGATCAGCAGCGCCGGGTCCAGTGCAATGGCAATGGCGATGTTGGCGCGCTGCTGCATGCCCCCCGACAATTCATGCGGGTAGAGTCGAAGCACACGTTCCGGATCGGCGACACGCACGCGGCGTAAAAGGTCTGTCGCCTGCAAGGCTGCGTCCCCCCGGCTGGCATGACGATGTCGCACGATCGTTTCGGTGATCTGCCTGCCGATCGTGAGGCTGGGATTGAGTGCCGAACCCGGGTGCTGGTAGACGGCCGCGATACGGTCTCCCCGCAACCGGCGCAGTTCCTCGGCTGAAAGCGTTCGCAGATCGCGCCCCAGGAATTGCAGCGCGGACGCTTCCACCTGCGTGTGTTTCGGCAGATAGCGCAAGGCCGCCAGCGCTACCGAACTCTTGCCCGAACCAGACTCACCAACCAGTCCCAAGGCTTCGCCGGGCTGGATACTCAGCGAGACGTTGCTGACGGCTCGCTGCAGCGAGCCGCCAGACCGATAGCTGACCGAGAGGCGTTCGATGTTCAGAACGGATGGCGATGGCGTCTCTTTCGGAACCACATTCTTCTCGCTTTGCCGTCCGGGGCAACGGCTTCCGGATGTGAGATCCATAATGTCTATAAAATTACTCGTATTGAATATGCACGCAATCTAACCTTTTGCCAGTTTGGAGATTTTCCGGCCGCCAACTTCATCGATGCGGCGAAAGTTTTTGACTGCAAATGGGAAGGAACCAGCCATGGCGCGTGGTCATATCATCCTCAGCGCATTCTTCTTCAACCCGCAGGGCGACCACCGCATGTCCTGGCGACATCCGCGCGCGCCTGGCCGCGAGATCCTCGACTTCGACTATTATCGCGAACTCGTTCAGGCAGCCGAACGCGCCAAGATCGATACGATCTTCGTCGCCGATCACGTATCGATCTGGGACTCAGTCAACAGCGGCGTCGCCCACTACGCCAATGCCCGGCTGGAACCGCTGACGCTTCTGGCCGCACTCACCGGTGTGACCAGGCACATCGGCCTGATCACAACGGCATCGAGCTCCTACAGCGAGCCCTACAATGTGGCGCGCTTCTTTGCCTCGCTCGATCACATCAGCAAGGGGCGCGCCTCCTGGAATGTCGTGACTTCCGCCATGGAGGAAGAAGCCAGGAACTTCGGGCGGGACGGCAACATCGACCATGCGCTGCGTTATGAAAGGGCCGCTGAGTACCTCGATATCGTCAAGGCGCTGTGGGACAGCTGGGAAGACGAGGCGCTGCTGATCGACAAGGAGACCGGTTATTTCGCCGATCCGGCCAGGGTCCACGCCATCAATCACAAAGGACCGCACTTCAGGGTGCGTGGCCCGCTCAACGTCTCGCGGCCACCGCAGGGCCATCCGCTGATCGTGCAGGCCGGCTCCTCGGAAGACGGCAAGAATTTCGCGACCGCCCACGCCGACGCGCATTTCGCGATCTTCAGCACCAAGGAAGATGGTGTCCGCTACCGCAAGGATATCAACGAACGTCTCGCCCGCCACGGCAGGCGGCCCGAGAGCTTCAAGATCCTGCCGGGCATCCTACCGATCGTTGCAGGCTCGAAGGACGAGGCGCTCGAGCGTCAGGACTATCTGCAGACCCTGCTTCCCGATCAGGTCGGCATCGACCTTCTGTCGAGCTGGAGCGGGCTCGACCTCTCCGCCTATCCGCCGGACGGCCCGGTGCCGCCGCTGCCGGACGAAAGCACATTCAACGGTGGTCACACCTCGCTCAACCGCGTGCGGGAATGGGCCAAGCAGAACCTCACTTTGCGCGAAGTGGCGCGCCGCCTTTCCAACAGCGGCTCAGTCCCGACGGTCGCCGGAACGCCGGTTGAGATCGCCGACCAGTTGGAAGACTGGTTCGTTGCCGGAGCCGCCGACGGCTTCAACCTGATGTTCCCGCTGCTGCCGGAAGACTGGCACGCCTTTGCCCAGAAGGTGGTGCCGGAGCTGCAACGCCGTGGCCTTTTCCGGACCGAATACGAACCGGGCACATTGCGCGACCGTCTCGGCCTTGCCCGCCCAGCCAACCGGTTCGCAGAGCAGCGCGACAATGCGCGCGCCGTGTCGTGACCGACGTCCAGGAAAGATGAAGCCATGAATGCGCCCGTCACCAACACGAAGCTGCAGCCGCGCGAAGCCACCACGCCTCGGCTGATCAACGTGCTCTCCAGCCCGAAGCGCATTCGCGTGCGTTTCGACGGTCAGACCATCGCCGACAGCCGCGACGTGCTCGTGCTGCGTTCGAACCATTTTCTGCCGATCTACTTCTTCCCGGCTGACTCGGTGCCGCCATCCGTGCTCAAGCCCTCGGGACATCGCGACCCGCATGACGTCGGCGGTGAGCGTCAATATTGGGATTTGGATGCCGGCGACCGAAGGGTGGCGAATGCCGCCTGGACCTTCGTGTCGCCACCGGATGAGGAACTGCACCCGCTTGCCGGGCGCATCGCGTTCGTCTGGAATGCTGTCGACCAATGGCTCGAAGAGGAAGAAGAAGTCTTCGTCCATGCGCGCGACCCTTACGCCCGCATCGATGTCCTGCACAGCTCAAGCCACGTTCGGGTCTGGTTCGATGGTGAGCTGATCGCGGACAGCCAGCGCCCGGTGCTGTTGTTCGAGACCCATCTGCCGACCCGCTATTATTTCCATCCGGACGATGTGCGGCTCGACCGCCTGATCGCCTCAGACAGCAACACACGCTGTCCCTACAAGGGCATCGCTTCCTATTGGTCGGGACGGCTGAAGGACGGTTCGATCGCCAAGGATATCGCCTGGAGCTATCGCGATCCGATCGAGGAGGTCCCGAAGATCAAGGGGCTGATCGCCTTCTATCCGCAAGCCGTGGATCGCATCGAACTCGACGGTGAAATCGTCTCCTAACCGTTCCCGCCACTTCCTCCATTCATCGGAAAAGCCATGACCAAACGTTCTGATATCGATGCCTTGCGCGGCCTGTCCGGCGTCCTCTGGAATGTCGCCGTCGACGAACATGCCGCCGGATTCCTCAAACGCCGCGACCTGCTCAAATACGCCATGCTGATCGGCCTGACCGGGTTTGCAACATCGCAAGGGCTCGGCTTCTCTAGCCCGGCGCGCGCCGCTGGCAAGCCGGGCGGCACGGTTCGCGTCGGCCTCGACCAGCCGACCGCCGCGATCGATCCCATCCTGGTGACGGACCCGGCCAGCATCGCGCTGATCAGCCAGGTTGGGGAATATCTGCTGCTGGACGACCCGAAGGACGGGCTGCTGCCGCGCCTCGCCGTTTCATGGGAGGCCGATGAAACCGCCCAGCGCTGGACCTTCAAGTTGAGGCAAGGCGTCAAATTCAACGATGGTCGAGCGGTCACGGCGAAGGATGTCGTTGCTTCCTTCGAACGGCTGGTCGACCCCAAGAGCGGATCATCCGCGCTCTCAGCCTATAAAGGCATCCTCTCCAAGGGTGGTATCCGGCAGGTCGATGAGCAGACGGTTGCCTTCGAACTCGATGCACCCAACAGCAACTTTCCCTTCTATGTCTCGTCCGACGTCGTCAACGCCATCATCCTGCCCGCGGACTACAACGGCGACTTCGAAAAGACCTTCATCGGCACCGGACCGTTCAAGCTGGAATCCTTCCGCCCCAAGCAGGGCGCGACCTTCGTACGCAACCCTGACTACTGGGGCGAGCAGGCCCTGCCCGACAAGGTCGAAATCAAATTCTTCGACGACTCGCAGGCGCAACTGCTGGCGCTGCAGGCCGGCCAGTTGGACGTGATCCCCGAAACCACCCGATCTTCCCTGGCGATCGAGGGCAACCCAGCCTTCCGGATCATCAGCGTGCAGGCAAGCTCGCATGACGAGGTGCATCTGCGCACCGACCAGGCGCCGTTCACCGACAAACGCGTGCGCCGCGCGCTTGCGCTGACGATCGATCGTGAAGCCGTGGTGAAAGGTCTGCTCAAAGGCAGGGCGATCGTCGGCAACGATACGCCTTTCGCACCGATCTTCCCGTCATCGGATCCGTCGGTTCCGCAGCGCAAGCAGGATCTCGCCGAGGCGAAGCGCCTGCTTGGGGAGGCTGGCCTCGCCAACGGCTTCGACGTCACGCTGACCACCGAGCGCGCCTATGACATTCCTGACTATGCCGTGCTGATCCAGAACTTCGCCAAGAAGGCCGGCATCAACATCAAGCTCAACGTGCTGCCGCAGGACGCCTATTACGGGTCGGCCACCTTCGGCAGTTCACCCTGGCTGGATTCGGTGCTCGGCATTACCGATTTCGGCCATCGCGGCACACCCGACATCTTCCTGAATGCGACGCTCAAGAGCAGCGGCACCTGGAATGCCGCGCATTTCAACAACCCGACCTATGACGGGCTGCTGCTTGACTACAGCAAGGCACGCGACCTCCAGGCGCAAAGGCTGGTTGCCGGCAAGATCCAGAACCTGCTGCTGGACGAAACACCGCTGATCATCAGCTATTTCTCGCAGTACAGCCGCATCACCAGCGCGAAGATCGAGGGCGTGCGCTTCACCGCGATCTCGCATCTTCTGCTCGATCGCGCTTCCTTCGCATGAGCGGGGGCGACCGATGACGCTCGGCCGAACCATCGCTTCGCGCATCGGTTCGCTGCTGTTGACGCTGTGGCTGGTCAGCGTGCTGGTCTTCTTCGCAGGGCAGGTTCTGCCCGGCGACGTCGGGCGCGTCATGCTCGGTCCCTTTGCGGATGCCGAGGCCGTCGCGGCGCTCAACCAGAAGCTCGGCACCGACCAGCCAGTGCTCGTGCAATATTGGAACTGGTTCGAGAAGGCGATCCAGGGCGACTTCGGTGTGTCCTTGTCGTTGCGCCAGCCGGTCGCGCCCCTGGTTCTGGAAAGTCTTCGCAACTCGGCTGCACTGGCCGGTGTGTCACTGGTTCTGCTTATCCCCCTTGGCATAAGCGCCGGCATCGTTGCCGGCCTGAAGGCCGGAAGTCTTGTTGACCGGGGGATCGTGCTCTCAGGTGTTTCCCTAGGTGTCGTGCCGGACTTCGTTTCCGGTCTTCTGCTGCTGATCGTGTTCGGCCTGTGGTTGAGTTGGTTTCCGATATCGGGCGTTGCCCCGGCGGGTTCCGGCTTCTGGATCGGCAGCTACTATCTGATCCTGCCGGCACTGCCGCTCGTGCTCAATCTCATCGGCTACATCGCGCGCATGACCCGCGCCGGCGTGATCGAGGCCGCCAATGCCGACTACACGCGCTCGGCAGTCCTGAAAGGGCTTACCCGACGTGAGATCATCTTTCGCCACGTACTGCGCAATGCGCTGACGCCCACGATTGCGGTGATTGCAACGCAGAGCGGCTTCCTGCTCGGTGGATTGATCGTCATCGAAGCGCTGTTCGGCATCCAGGGACTCGGCAACCTCGTCCTGACCGCGGCCAAGGCGCGCGACTTTCCCACCCTGGAAGCCGGCGTGTTGGTGATCGCAGCCATTTTCGTGGTGTCGGCCACCATCGGCGATCTGATCCAGACCCTGCTCGATCCGCGCCTGCGCCGCAGGGCAGCCGCATGACCGATCTTGTCCACACTCCGGCTCCCGATACAGCCATGCTGAGGTTGAGCTTCCGGGCCAGGTTGCGCGATGCGCTGCCGGCGCCAACGATCCTGGTTGGTGGCGCCGTCTTGTTGTTCTGGAGCGTGTGCGCGCTCTTCGGCCAACTGTTCGTGCCTTTCGATCCGTATGCCGAAGATTTTCTCGCCATGCTTGCGCCTCCAGATGCCGTTCATTGGTTCGGAACGGATTCGCTGGGCCGCGATGTTTTCTCCCGCATCGTCGTCGGTTCGCGCGACATCCTGCTGGTCGCGCCGCTTTCCACGCTGGCCGGTGTCACAGCGGGCAGCTTCATCGGCCTGGTGCTGGGATATTTCGATGGCTGGGTTGATGCCATCGGCGCTAGGCTGCTCGACGCGTTGATGGCCTTTCCCTTCATCGTTCTGGTCACCATGACGCTCGTCGCGCTCGGACCTTCGAACCTCACGGTCATCCTGGTGATCGGCATCGCCTACGCTCCCCTGGTGGCGCGCACCGTGCGAACCGCGGTAAGGCAAGAGCGTGAGCGCGACTATGTCAGCGCCGCGCGGCTGGCGGGCGAAAGTACTATCGGCATCATGCTGTTCGAAATCCTACCGAATGTGCGCGAGACAATCCTTGTGGAGCTCATCACGAGGCTCGGCTACGCCTTCTTTTCCATTGCGACGCTCAGTTTCCTGGGGCTTGGCATCCAGCCACCGTCGGCGGACTGGGGGCTTGCGATCGCCGAAGGATATGGGTTCCTCACCGGAGGCAAATGGTGGATCGTCGTCTTCAACTCCGGCGCGATCATCTCGCTGGTGATGGCTGCGAACCTGATTGCGCAGGGAGTGGGGGCGTTCGAAGCTGACAAGGGTTAGCGTTTGCACCCAGAGCGGCATCTCAGACTTGATTGTCAGCGCATGTCGCCGCCAAAATCTGGCGCACAGGTTTGAATATGCTCCCAGAGACGGGTAGCGACAGGTCCGTGCGAGCGGTCGCGGCGACGCGCGGCGACAAGGTCGATATCGACACCCGGGAAATGCTTTCCGGCGATCGACAGGAGACGACCGCTTCGCAGGTCTTCCTCGATCATGAAGCGTGGCAGATGCCCCCAGGCCATGCCGCGCAGGATGATCTCCTTCTTCATCAGATGATCGCCCACGGTACATTGCGGCGCGCCTTCCACCACATAATAATTGGTCTGTTGCACTGTCCGGGCGGTATCACGGATGATGCACTGGGTGAGGTCACGCATTCGCTCCGGGGTGATCGTGCCTGAGAGCGGAAACGGCAGAAAATCCGGAGCGACGACCGGAACGAACGACACCTTGCCGAGGTCGATCCACTCCAGCCGGGCGTCAGTCTTTTCAACCCAGTGCAGGATGAGGTCGGCCTCATCGTCCACGAGTCGTTCCCGCGGCCCACCGATCGTTTCGAAATGCAGATCGAGCCGCGTGTTCGGACAGCTTGCGAAAAATCCGCTCAGCAATTCCAGCCCGTCATTCAACGGACAGGTATCGCCGATCACGACACGCAGATGCGTTTCTTCTCCCATCGCCAGTTGTCGTGCGTGCAGCTTCAGCGTTTCCATCTCGGAAATGAGCGACTGCGCCTTGCGATGAAACGAGCGGCCGGCATCGGTTAGCGTTACGCGATAGCCGCTGCGGTCGAGCAGAGCGACCTCGAGATTGTCCTCCAGCTTGGCAACAGCCGCGAACACCGCGGCATGGGAGCGGTTTACTATCAACGCTGCTCCCTGGAATCCACCCTCGCGGACCACAGCGTCAAAGCATTGAAGTTCCTGAAGCGTGAACGGATACATTGTAGATATTGATTACAGAAATATACTGATCTTTTCAATATTTATCGAAACTGCTTCGTACTAGCTTCGCACCATTCCTGATCGAGGCCGGCAAGGGTGCCGACCAGACAAAGCCCAGCAGCACGCTGGCGACGCAAAGAAAGGTGCCATCATGACCTCCGCTCAACGAGCCAATCCGAGCCAAGAAGAGCCAACCAGCCTCTCGTTCTTCACGACCGGCGACGGCATCAAGATCGCCTACAGAACGGATGGTCCTGCCGACCTTCCGGCACTGGTCCTGGCCAACTCCATCGCCACCACCCTTCACATGTGGGACGACCAGGTTCCCGAACTGTCAAAACACTTCCGGGTCATCCGCTACGATTACCGCGGCCATGGCGGCTCCGATGTACCGGCCGGCGCCTATTCGGATGGCCGGCTTGGCCGCGACGTGCTGGAGCTGATGGACCATCTCGGTATCGAGCGCACGCATTTCCTGGGTCTGTCTCTTGGCGGCTTCATCGGTCAGTGGCTGGCCATCCATGCGCCGGAGCGCATCGACCGGCTGGTGCTTGCCAACACCGCCTCCCACCTCGGACCTGCCGACTATTTCGACACCGCCATCCGCAAGGTTCTCGCGGCCGAAGACATGAAGGATACCGCTGAAGGCTTCCTGCACAACTGGTTTCCCTTGGCGATGATCGAGGCGAACCGACCGATCGTCCACAGGTTCCGGCAGGACCTGCTCCACACACCGCGCCAAGGACTTGCCGGTCTCTTTGCGGCGGTGCGCGATGCCGACCTGCGCCGGACCATCGCCCTCATTCAAAGCCCTACCCTGGTCATTGGTGGCAAGTTCGACACGGTGACGTCCTATGCCATGAGCGAGGCCATCGCGGCCGGCATCCCCGGAGCGCGGCTGAAAGGCTTTCCCGCCGTGCACCTTACCAACATCGAATTTCCGGAAGAGTTCACTGATGAGGTGCTGGCGTTCCTGAAATCAGACCAGGCCTGACGACGGCGATGCAAGCGGCGCGGCTTGAGCCGCGCCGCTTTAACTTGCAGGTCCTTCGTGCCCCGAATGCGTTTAGGTATGAGGTAACGTCGCCATCATCGACGAGCGCTCCGAAACCTTGCTGAACCACTGGGCGAGTTGCGGGCGTGCGCTTCTCCAGTCCTTGTCGGCAAAACGGAAGTCGAGATAACCCAGCGCGCAGGCAGCAGCGATCGCGCCAGCATGGAAGTCGGCGGATATGTCGGAGAACCACCGCCCCTCTAAGGCGTCGAGACCCGAGTCGATCTTTTCCATCTGACCGCGATACCAGTCGTCCCAGAAGAATTCCTTTGGGCGCAGAACCGATTCGTAACGGCACAGAAGCGCTGCATCGAGAACGGAATCAGCCAACGCTTCCAAGGTAAGCACAGGGAAGCGACGCGCGTCTTGCGGATAGAGTGAGCCCGCGCTTGATGCGAGCGAGTCCACATAGGCGCAAATGACACGGCTGTCGAACACCGGAGTGTCGTCTTCCAGCAGCGCGCACGGGACCTTGCCCGAGGCGTTGTGGCGAACGATGCTCTCGTCCCGCTTCACCGGCCAGGCGGCCGATGGCAATTTCTCGATTTCGGAGGCTAGGCCCCGCTCATGGGCGCAAACCATGACCTTGCGTACGAAAGGAGAAGCGGGAGAGAAAAAAAGTCTGATCGTCATGCTGCAGGCCTCCGGTGTCGTCTGCGGGTACGGGTTTTGCTTGAGAGCGCATCGGCGGTCGGGACGCGGAGGAAATCCTCGGGATACTCCTCCAACTGCGTATGCAGGTGCTCGAGCGCGAAGGTGATGTGCTCGCGCATGATGGCAGCGGCGCGCTCGCCCTGCCCTTTGGCCAAGGCGCGGGCAATACGGTGATGATCGTCGTGTGATCGGCGGATGACGTAGAAATCACGCCACATGATCACCCGGTCCGAAGCGAGCGGCACATTGTGAAGGCTTTCCACGAAGGTCTTTATCCAGGGATTGGCGGCAAGCTCCATGATTGCGGTGTGGAAGCCGACATTCATGCGCCGGTAGGGCACGAGATTCTCAGGCGAAAGCGAACCTGGCGACAGTAGCCGGTCTCCTTCTTCGACGAGCTCGAACAGAAGTTGCTCGGCTGCTTCCGACATGTTGGAGGCAGCCAGGCGGCAGGCTGTCGCCTCCAACTCTGCCCTGACCTGAAACGCACCAGCAACATCGGAAAATGAGAACTCGCGGACATAGAAGCCGCGATTGTTTTCGTAGGAAACGAGACCGCTCTGAGTCAGCGCCGTCAGTGCCGTCCGCAGCGGCGTGCGGGAGATCCCCAGCATGTCCGCGAGTTTGTCCTGATGCAGTTTTTCGCCCGGACGCAGATCCCCGCTGAGGATCGCTTCACGGATACGTTCGGTGACGAATTCAGGGCTCGTATGGGCATCTGTCAAAGGCGGTTCCTCCGTGCAGTCGCGCACATAATGTATCCAAAATTGTCATTTTGCACGATTTTTGTTTGCAGAAATGCCAATAATGTGTTCATTGTCGCCCACCCAAGAGGGAGGAGCCTCTCTGCATGTCGAATATCTGTCTGGTCACCGGCGCTGCCGGTGGCATCGGGAAAGCTATTGTCTCGCGTCTGGCGCAGGACGGTTACTCCGTGCTCGCTGCCGATCTTTCGGAGCAGAAAGCGCAGGCGACGATTGCGGGCATTCCAGGCCGCGATCACCGCGCGATCGCACTCGATGTCGCCAATGAAGCCGAAGTGGCCTCCGTTTTCGCGGACGCCGCCGAACGAGGAACTCCAATCGACCAAGTCGTGGCTGCTGCTGGCATCCTGCTCTTCGCAGACAATGGCGAGCGGCCACCGATCGTCGACATCACTCTTGCCGACTGGCAACGCACCCAGTCCGTGAACTCCACCGGCACATTCCTGCTGTTGCGCGAGTTCCTGCGCGCTGCCTCCCGCCGTCAAATCGCCAATGGCCGTTTCATTGGCTTCAGTTCAGTCGCCGCACAACTTGGCGGGTATCGTTCCAGTGCAGCCTATATCGCGTCCAAGACCGCGATCCTGGGGCTGATCAAGGCCGGCGCGCGCGAAGCGGCGGCACTGGGCGTGACGGTCAATGCCGTGGCGCCCGGCCTGATCGATGCGCCGATGCTTCGCCAGTCTCTGCCTCCGGAAAACGATGGCGTGGTGGCGAGCAATATCCCGCTCCAGCGGCTCGGAACGCCCGAGGACGTCGCCGGCGCCGTATCGTTCCTGATCGGCCCGGATGCCGCCTACATCACCGGCGCGGTGATCGACATCAATGGCGGCTACCGGATGCAGTGATGCACGCCACGGGAGGGAAGAAATCATGGTGAAAATCGCCGAAACGCTGACCCGGCTGCTGGCTTGGGTCGCAGGGCTGGCCGTTCTGCTGATGATGTTTCACGTCATGGTCGATGTGCTGGGAAAATATCTTTTCAACGCCCCCCTGCCCGGCACCGCCGAAGTGGTCGCCGCCTACTACATGATCGGCGCAGTGTTCCTGCCGCTGGCATGGGTTGAAGTTTCGGGTGGTTCGATCGTTGTCGAGGTGATCTACGAGAAGGTCCCGGAGCGCGCGCAGAAGGTCATGTTGATCTTGGCCGACGTCGTTTCAGCGATCTACTACAGCGTATTGGCTTGGTTCTCCTGGGGCGTCGCCGTTCACGCCTGGAGGATCAACGAAACGGTCGACGGAATCTGGCGCGTCACCACCTGGCCCGCGAAGTTCCTGCTGCCTTTCGGCTTCGGCCTCGTCGTTGTCGTGCTTTTGATGCGCATTGCCATGGGTGAGCGCGGGCGCATGAAAGCGGCTCATTCCGCCGTCGAGATCTGAGAGGACCAAGATGGAACGGCTGGAAATCGGCTTCATCGGCATTTTTGCCATTCTCGCGCTGATCGGCATTCGTGTGCCGATCGGTGTTGCCATGGGCACGACTGCCTTCTTCGGAATCTGGGCCATGATGGGCCTGGGTCCTGCGATCGGCATCTCCAAGGCAATCCCTTTCAACCTCATCGGTGACTGGAATCTCTCGGCTATTCCGATGTTCCTGTTCATGGGGTTCGTTGCGGTCGAAGCCGGGCTGACACGCGGCCTGTTCGGCGCTGCGCGTATCTTTCTGGCCCGTATTCCAGGTGGGCTTGCTTCGTCTACCGTCTTTGCGTCGGCCCTGTTCGGAGCCGCGAGCGGCTCAAGCGTTGCCACATCGGCAGCCTTCTCGCGCATCGCCATCCCAGAAATGCTGGATGGCAAATACAATCCCGGCCTCGCGACTGGCTCGGTTGCCGCATCCGGCACGCTCGCGGCGCTCATACCGCCTTCGGTATTGATGATCGTCTATTGCCTGCTGGTCGACAGTTCCATCAACACCCTCTTCATGGCGGGCGTGGTGCCGGGCATCCTGACCGCTGTAGCCTTCATAATCATGATCACGCTGCGCTGCGTGCTCAACCCCGATCTCGCGCCGCGCTATGTGGACACGACGACCGGTGCTGAAAAATGGGCGCTTATCCGCGATGCCTGGCCGCTGCCGGTGATCACCTTCATCGTCATGGGCGGCATTTTCACCGGTGCTTTCACGGCAACCGAATCCGGGGCAGTCGGCGCTTTCCTAGCCTGCATCATCGCGGCGATCCGCGGCAGGCTCAACTATCCGATGTTGCGGCGCGCGCTTATCGACACCGCCTCCGGCACCTCGGCCATCTTCATGATCGTTCTCGGCGCAGCCCTGTTTGCCCGTTTCGTTGCGCTCGCCACGATCCCGACCTGGGTGATGGGCTTCTTCGACGGCTACGAGACGATGACAATCGTCATCTGCATCTGCATCATCCTGGTGTTGATGGGCACTTTCATGGAGGAAATCTCCATCATGCTGCTCACCATGCCGGTTCTGGTGCCGGTGCTCAGCAGCCACGGTATCGATCTCACCTGGTTCGGCATCCTGGTGATCAAATTGATGACGATCGGGCTGATCAGCCCACCGGTCGGCATGAATGTCTTCGTCATCAAATCCGCGCTCGGTGATCGCGTCACGCTCAACCAGATTTTCGGGGGCGTGACCTGGTTCATCATCGTCGACCTGTTCGTGCTGGCCGCGCTGATCGCTTTTCCGCAGATCAGCCTGTGGCTGCCAAACCTGATGATGAGCCGATAGCCAACGATGCCAGCGCCCCGGCGCCGGAAGAGACAACGCGTCCAACAATCAAACAAAAAAGGGAGTGAGAGATGAAAAAACTGCTTTTGGGAACAGCCGCCCTGTCGCTGCTGACCTCGGCCGCATGGTCGGACACCTTCCAGGCCACGAACTGGATGGCGCCTGCCCATATTCTCAACGAGTTTCCGTACCAGCAGTTCTCCAAGGATGTCGCCAAGGCGACGGATGGCGCGCTGCAGTTCGAGGTCTATTCGTCCGGAGCTCTGGTGCCGGCACCGACCACCATGCAGGCGATCTCGGACGGCGTGGCCCAGCTCGGCATCGTCTATCCACCTTACACGCCTTCGGAGCTTCCGCTCAGCAACACAGTCAACGACCTGGCTTTTGTCGCCAAGGATGATCTGGCAGCGGCGTTCGCCTGGACGGAGCTCGGGCTGACCAATCCCAAGCTTCGCGCCGAATGGTCGAAGAATGGCGGCGTCTTCGTCGGCGGCTATTCGACGCCGTTCTACAATTTCATCTGCATGAACGAGATCGTCTCCCCCAAGGATGTCGCGGGAAAGAAAGTGCGCGTCGCCGGCACCGCGCAGACGGAATGGATCCAATCGTTGAAGGGCGTGCCGGTCTCCGTGCCAATCGCGGACGTCTATTCGGGTCTGGAGCGCGGCTCCATCGATTGCACCATGTCGGACGCCACCAATCTCGACAAGGGCAACAAATTCTGGGAGGTGGCGAAGACGGTGAACACCTTGCCGATGGGCGTTGTCGTCGGGGCTACATATGTCTTCAACAAGGACTTCTGGACCGGGCGGACACCGGAGCAGCGCCGCATTCTGCTCGATGAAGTCGCCGTGGGACTTGCCCGATCACAGGTCGCCTACCATGTCGGCGTTGAAGCGGCGTTGAAAGGTTCTGCCGAGCGCGGCCTCAAGGTCTCGGAACCGACGCAGGAAATGAAAGATGCGTTGAGCGCGTTCCAGGCCTCCGTGGCCAAGGCCCTGCCGGCAAAGGCGGTTGCGACGCGTGGCATCGAAGACCCGACGGACGTGCTCAACGAATTCGTCACGCTCGAGGAGAAGTGGCGCAAGCTCGTCGCCGACGTCGATCGCACCAATCCGGACGCCGTGGCAGTGATCCTGAAGACCAATCTCTACGACAAGATCGATCCCAAAACCTTCGGTGCCGACTAACGAGCCGAGATAGGACCGGCGCGTCTCCCCGCCGCGCCGGATCCCTTGCCCTGTCCTTCAGAGATCCGAATGCCAAAACAGGTTCTTCCAGAAGCAATCGTCACCGGTGCGGGCTCCGGCATAGGACGCGCCATCGCCCGCCGCCTGGCGAATGAGGGCTTCGCCGTCGTCGTCGTCGACCGTGCGACGGAACCGGCCGAGGAAACAGTGCGTCAGTTGCAGGCCGAAGGTCACGAGGCGCGCGCGGAAATTCTCGACATCACGGATGCAGCCGCGACGCAGCGTCTCATCGACACAGCTCCGAATTTGCGGGTGCTGGTCAACAATGCCGGCATTTTCGACGTGAAGAAATTCGATCAACTGACCGCGGACGATTTCCGCCGCATGTATGAGGTGAACCTCATCGCGATGTTCACCCTCTGCCAGCAAGCGGCTCGGGTTCTTCCCGAAGGGGGGCGCATCATCAATCTGGCCTCGCGTGCGGCCTTCGGGGCACGCAATTATGCCCACTATGCTGCCTCGAAGGCGGGCGTGGCCGGCCTCACCAAGGCGCTCGCGCTGGAACTGGCGGCCAGACAGATCACCGTCAACGCCATCGCGCCGGGCGTGATCATGACGGACATGCTGTTGGAACGGCCGGACGGGATCGCGGAACTGGCGGCAGAGCAACCGACAGGCAGGCTCGGCAAACCGGAACACATCGCGCATGCCGCTGCGTTCTTCGCCAGCCCATTCGCGGAATACATCACCGGGCAGGTTCTTATCGTCGACGGCGGCCGATCCGTCGGTGGCACTGCGGCATTTTAGGGAGAATACGTTGGCATCTCTATCTTCGTCACTAGAGCCTTCGGCCTTGCATGGCCGCACTGCAGTCGTGACCGGCGCGGCGCAAGGAATCGGCCTGGCGATTGCCGAGGCGCTGCTTGCGGCTGGAGCGCATGTGGTGGCAGTCGACCGCGAGGCGCAGGGGCTCCGGGCACTGGTTGCGGCCCACCCCCAGGTGACGGCAGTCGGCGGCGATGTCACGGATCCAGCGTTGCCGGAAGCAATCGATGCGGCCATGGCCGCTGCCGGCCTGTCTCCCAATATCCTCATCAACAACGCAGGCATCGCGCGCGGAGCGCATGCGCTGCAGACGACCGATGAGGATTTCGACCGTTATTTCCAAGTCAATGTGCTTGGGCTGTTTCGGCTCTCGCGGTGGGCGGTCGGTGAGATGATGCGCCGGGGCGGCGGGGCCATCGTCAACACGGCCTCGATCTTCGGAGAGATCGGCGCGTTCAACTCCTGCGGCTATTCCGCCTCCAAGGCGGCGGTGATCGGGCTGACCCGCCAGATGGCGACCGATTTCGGGCCCAATGGAATACGCGTCAATGCGGTGGCACCTGGCTTGATCGAAACGCCGCTTACGGCAGAGCGCATCCGCACGGAGGCATGGCGGCGGCACCAGATGATCGATGGTGCACCACTTCGCCGGGTGGGAAAACCCGAGGACGTAGCGCGCGCCGTACGCTTTCTGGCATCGGACGAGGCGAGCTTCATTACCGGCCAGGTACTGGCCGTCGATGGCGGCTGGGCCATGGGACGTTATCCACGCGAAGAGCCCATCCATGCCGACATCTGAACTCCCCGAAAGCTGCGATCTCCTGGTCATCGGATCAGGCGCTGCCGGCATGGCAGCCGCTATTTCTGCGAGCCATCACGGCTTGAACCCTGTCATTGTCGAAAAAGCGGATGTCTTCGGCGGCTCAACGGCAGTCTCGGGTGGGGCTATCTGGGTTCCTTGCAACCCGCTGATGCAGGCTGCTGGAATGGCCGACAGCCGCGAAGCTGCAAGAACCTATATCCGCGGCGAAAGCGGTAACCGTTTCAACGCCGAGCTTGTCGACGCTTTCCTGGAAAAGGGGCCGGAGGCAATCGCTTTCTTCCATGACAAGACAGCGCTCAAACTGTCACATCGCGCCTTTTCCCCGGACTATCACCCTGACAGCGAAGGCGCGACCGAGGGTGGCCGATCCCTCGATGCGCTTGACTATGATGGGCGCCGCCTTGGCCAAGATCTTTATCGACTGCGTTCGCCGATCGCCGACTTCACCATTCTGGGCGGCATGCCTCTTGGCCGACCGGATATCTATCACTTCCTGCGACTGACGCGTTCCGCGAAATCGGCAGTCTACGCTGCCAAAACCGTGCTCCGTTATCTTCGTGACCGAATTGTCTGGAAGCGAAACACGCGGCTTGTCATGGGGGCAGCAGTGGCAGGGCGGCTTGCCGAAACCGTGTTCGAGCGCGGCATTGCGCTCCACACGGGTCATGAATTGATCAAGCTCGTCCAGGATGGTGATGGCCGTGTCACAGGTGCGGAACTCACCGGTCCGAACGGGACGACACGTATCGTCGCCAAGCACGGCGTCGTGCTCGCGACTGGCGGGTTTCCGCACGACACGGTGCGACGAGCCCGCCAATTCGACCATGTTCGTAAAGGCTTGCCACATTATTCGATGTCACCGGCAGCAAGCACAGGCGGAGCGATCGCGGTGGCGGAAGCCATCGGCGCGGCCTTCGTCGAGACAAACACCAATGGCGGGTTTTGGACGCCGGTTTCGCTATTGCCCAATGAAGACGGCTCGCGGCGGCCATTCCCGCACCTTTTCCTTGATCGAGCCAAACCCGGTGTTATCGCTGTCGGGCATGACGGACAACGCTTCGTCAACGAAGCCGTCAGCTATCATGATTTTGTCCAAGGCCTCATTGCGAAGCTTCTGGACGAAGGCCGGCAATCGGCATGGCTGATTGCCGATCATACGGCGCTCCGCCGCTACGGTCTGGGAGCGGCTCATGCATTTCCGGCAAGGATCGGCAGGCATTTGAAGAGCGGCTATCTGAAGCGAGGCACATCGCTCGGCGAGCTTGCGCGGCAATGCGGTATCGATGCCACGCAACTGGAGCGAACCGTTGCTGCCCTCAACCACAAAGCATTGCGCGGTGACGATCCCGAATTCGGCAAAGGCACAACCAGCTATCAGCGCTATCTCGGAGATGCAGAGAACAAGCCGAACCCGTGTGTCAGACCACTCGAAGGTCCATTTTACGCCATCGAAATATTTCCCGGCGACATCGGCACGACGATGGGGCTGGACATCACGGCCAAGGGCCAGGTGAAAAACCGGGACGGCCGCGTGATTCCGGGCCTCTACGCTTGCGGCAACGACATCAACTCTGTCATGTCAGGCTCCTATCCGGGTCCTGGCATCACGCTCGGGCCGGCGCTGACCTTTGGCTATGTCGTCGGCGAAACGGCAGCAAAGGGCTGACTGACAACGGCCTTGTAAATTGCTGGTGCCGATTTTCTATTCGGCCGCCAGCGCCGTGACCTCGCGTCGGAATGGCAGCGCGTCGCCGATATCCGGCTCGTCCAGTTCGCGGGCGAAGCGGTGGCCGGCATAGGTTGCCCAGGCAATCGGACCGGGCGCTTCGGCGTCGCCGATGACCTTGATCGAGCGGATGCCGTTGTCGGCCCATTCCGACCGGCGCTCCTTCAGTTCGCTCCAGAGCCCCTCGTTCTGCAGGCGCGAGGTCACCAGCACCACCGCGTCGGCGGCGAAGGCACGTTCGGCGCCAGTGTAGGCGCAGGCCGTGGCGACACCGCCGGCCGTCACCCGCGTCACCACACGGTTGAGAACAATCTCGACACCGAGTTCGGCCAAACGCCGGTGGATCGCGCCCTGCTCCAGCGTGTTGCGGGTCCAATCCGAGACATAGGCCGATGGCGTGACCAGCGTGACCTTCGCGCCTTGCCTTGCCATCAGCTCCGCGAGCACGCCACCCATGTAGTAATGGTCGTCGTCGAACAGCACGACATTGCCACCCGGCACGTTGCCGTCCATCAGGTCGTCCGGCGTGTAGACGGGCATGGCCGCATCCATCGGCATCGGCACGACATGCGCACGCGCAACGCCGTCACGCCGCCAGGCGGCACCGGTGGCAATGGCGACGTTCTCAAAGCCGAAGGCCAGGATGTCATCGGCGGAGAGCTGGCTGTCGAAATAGACATCGACATTCGACATCTGGCTTAGTTGGTACTGGCGATAATCGCGCACGCGGCCCCAGGCCGAGAGACCCGGCAAGCGGCATTCGCGCGCCACACGCCCGCCAAGCTCCTTTCCGGCTTCGGCAAGCGCAACCTGATAGCCGCGCGCTCCAAGCGCGCGCGCCGCTTCCAGCCCGGCGGGACCGGCACCGACGATCAGCACCGTTTCGCTGGCGCCTTTCGCCTGCATGCGCTCCGGATGCCAGCCCTTGCGCCATTCCTCCATGAAGGTCGGGTTCTGCGTGCAACGCGAGATCGACATGGTCATGTCGCCGGTGATGCAGATGTTGCAGCCGATGCATTCGCGAATGTCCTCGATGCGGCCTTCCTCCACCTTCTTCGGCAGGAAGGGATCGGCAATCGACGGCCGGGCGCAGCCGATGAAATCGAGCGTGCCGGACTTGATCATCTTCACCATCACGTCGGGCGAGGTGAAGCGCCCGACCCCGACGACCGGCCTGGAGGTGAGTTTCCTGATGCCAGCCACCAAGGTTTCCTGCGCAGCTTCGTCCTTGAAGCGCGACGGGCCGGAACAATCCTCCCAGGCACCATGGGCAAGATCCCAGAGATCAGGCAGATCGGCGTGCATCTCGATCATGTCGCGGACTTCGGAATTGGCGAAACCGAGTTCGCCGATCATCTCGTCCAGCGAAAGGCGCAGCGTCAGCCCGCAGGTGTCACCGATGGCGTCGCGCCCTTCCTCGATCAACTCGCGCATGAGGCGCGAACGGTTCTCCAGCGAGCCGCCATATTCGTCGGTGCGCTGGTTGGTGGCGGTGGAGAGGAAATGCTGGATGATGCCGAAACCGTGGGCTCCGTAGAGACAGACGAGATCGAAGCCCGCCAGCTTGGCGCGCTTGAAGGCATTGCGGTGCCAGCGCCGCAGGTCGCGTATGTCCTGCTTGTCCATAGCGCGGGCCTGCACCGGATCATTCGTGAAGGTGCGGATCGGCAATGCCGTCGGCCCGCGCGGCACCTCGCGCGTATAGAGGTTCGGCCCGTTGATGCCGGAATAGGCAAGCTGGATACCGGCCAGCGCGCCATGCGAGCGCATCGCTGCAGCCATTTTCGCCAATGCCGGGATATCCTGGTCTTCCCACAGTCTCAGTTCGATGAAAGGCGTGATTTCCGAGGTGTGGTGCATCTCGGTCTGTTCGGTAAAGATGACGCCCCAGCCGCCTTCCGATTTCGTGCGCCGCATCTCGGCCGCCGCCGACGGATCGCGATAGCCACCGCCGTTGCAATGTGGAACCTGATAGAACCGGTTCTTGGCGGTGACCGGGCCGATCTTCATCGGCTCGAACAGAATGTCGTAGCGGGGATCGCGCATGAACTCTCCTCCGGTGGCTGGCATCGGGCGCTGGCAATATTGCCGTCTATTCATAGGAGGACGGCGGCGACACAAAACTAGAGTTTTCTTCCGTGCCGCTTAGGAGCCGCCTAACGGCCCGGAACCACGGATCCCCGCAGGAACGGCAAAGCCGATGCAAGGCAGAAGCAAATGCGAATTCAACGATCCGACGCGCCGATGCTAGAAGGTCGCCACGAATGTGAGACGTGGCCATGAACAGCATCGATATCCTGGAAAGACTGATCGCCTTCCCGACCGTGAGCCGTGATTCCAACCTGGCTCTGATCCGCTATGTCGCTGATCTGCTGGAAGCCAAAGGCATCCAGTGCCAGCTCATCCATAATCACGACGGGCACAAGGCCAATCTTTTCGCCACGATCGGTCCGGCCGACCGGCCAGGTGTCATGCTCTCCGGCCATACCGATGTCGTGCCCGTCGACGGCCAGAACTGGACCCTGCCACCTTTCGAAATGTCGAGCCGGGACGGCAGGCTGTTCGGGCGTGGTGCCGCCGACATGAAAGGCTTTGTCGCTTGTGCCGTTGCCGCGGCGCTGAAGGCAACGGCGCGCCCGTTGCGCACGCCCTTGCATCTGGCCCTGTCCTATGACGAAGAGATCGGCTGCCTTGGTGTGCGCAGCCTGGTGGAGATGCTCGCAGCCGCTCCCCACAAGCCGCTGCTCTGCATCGTCGGCGAGCCGACGTCCATGCAGGTCGCCACCGGTCACAAGGGCAAGGTCGCCGCGCGGGCGCTCTGCAAGGGGCGCGAGGGTCACTCGGCGCTTGCGCCGCTGGCACTCAACGCCATTCACCTCGGCTGCGATTTCGTCAGCGCCCTCCGCAGCGAGCAGGACCGGCTGGCGCGCGATGGCGTCCGCGACGGGGACTACGACATTCCCTACACCACCGTGCATGCCGGCAAGATCAATGGCGGCGTGGCGCTGAACATTGTGCCGAACCTTTGCCAGGTCGATTTCGAGATCCGCAACGTCGCTGCCGACAATCCGGACGTCATCCTCGAGCGTCTGCGCGGCGAGGCCGCCCGCATCGCTGCCGCAGCAGCGGATATAGCTCCCGAAGCGGCAATCGACATCGAAATCACCAACACCTATCCCGGGCTCGACACGCCGGTGAATTCGGAAGCCGTGGCCTTCGTGAAATCGCTGACCGGAGCCAACGGCACCATCAAGGTGGCCTTCGGCACGGAAGGCGGCTTGTTCAGCCGCGATGTCGGAACGCCGACGGTGGTCTGCGGCCCCGGCTCGATGGCACAGGGACACAAGCCGGACGAGTTCGTCACGGTCGAGCAGATGCACCGCTGCGACGACATGCTGGAAAAGCTTCTTGATCGGCTGGTCGAGGGCGTGGAGCCGGCGAACCGCTAGGTCGTTCTATCCCACGACGCGCTCGGTGCCGAACACACCCTGCTCAACCACGAAGCGACGGCAATGCAGGATGAACGCCTGCACGGTCTGTGTACGATGTTCCGCGTTGGGCATGGCGATGCCCATGGTCAGCGGACGGATGTCGCCACCCAGCGGCACGAACACCAGCGGTTTGCCGTCGGGAGACAGCGTGTTGAGCGGCCGCATGTTGGCGATGCCATAGCCAAAACCATTGGCCACCATCGAGCGCATGACCGCGATGTCGCCGGTGCGCTCGGCTATGTAGGGCCGAAGCCCCTTTTGCTGGAAGGCGGACAGGAAATATTCGCGGCTGAACGGCAGGTCCAGCAGCACCATCGGCTGATCGACCAGCTCTTCCGGCGATATCGACTCCCTGCCGGCGAGCGCATGTCCGGGCGGCAGCATCACATAGGCCGGCAGTTGCATCACCGGCTCGAAGGCCATGTCCTGGGACAATTCGAGATCGTAGGTGAGCGCCGCATCGATTTCGCCTCGCTGCAGCATCTCCAGCAATTGGCCCTGGTTGCGCTCGAACTGCCGGACGCGAACGTCGGGGTAGCTCTCTTCGAACCTGCGCCGCAAGGCGGGCAGGATGATCTGTGCGAAGGTCAGCAGGCAGCCTATCGCCAGCGGCCCCCTCACCTTTTCGGCGATGTCGCCCGCCACGTCGTGCAAGGCATCGGCATCGGCAAGGAGGCGCGCCGCTTCCTTCAGGAAGACGCGGCCACCTGCTGTCAGCGACAGGCCGTGGGAGTGTTTGCGGACAAAAAGCTGGACACCGAATTCCGTTTCCAGCTGCGCGATGGAGGCTGAAATCGACGGCGGCGAGACGTTCACCTGCTCCGCCGCCTTGGCGATGGACCCCGCCTCGCCCACGGCAACGAAATATTCCAGCTGTCTGAGGGTAAAGCGGAGTGGCATGTCCGGCTATGTTGCCAGTTTCGAAGCGCTGATCAAGGCGTCCGTGTTTCTCAATATTTGATCCATGTTGTCTTGAGCGCGGTGTATTTGTCCAGCGCGTGCAGCGACAGATCGCGGCCGAAGCCCGACTGCTTGAAACCGCCGAACGGCGTCATCGGACTCAGGGCATCGACCGTGTTGACCGAAACCGTCCCCGCATGCAGACGCTCGGCGATCCTGTGCGCACGCGAAAGGCTGTCCGTCCACAGTGAAGCTGCCAGGCCATAGACGCTGTCGTTGGCAATCTGGAGCGCTTCATCTTCGTCATCGAAGGCGATGACCGACAGCACCGGCCCGAAGATCTCCTCGCGCGCAATGGTGTCCTGCGGCGATACGTTGTCGAAGATCGTCGGCTGAACGAAGCTGCCGCGGCCGTTGACGGTCACCTGCTCGCCACCGGTTACCAGGCGCGCCGTCTTCTTGCCGGCCTCGACGAACCGCATGACATTGGCCGCATGACGGGCGTCCACCAGTGCCCCCATCTTCGAGGCCGGGTCGAGCGGGTCGCCGGGCTGGGTCGCCGCGGCACGCTCGGCCAGCTTCTCGACCATGGCATCCTTGATGCTGCGCTGCACCAGCAGGCGCGAATTGGCCGAGCAGACCTCGCCCTGATTGAAGAAGATGCCGAAGGCCGCCATGTCGGCCGCGGCATCCAGATTGCCGCAGTCGGCGAAGACCAGATTCGGGCTCTTGCCGCCGGTTTCCAGCCAAACCTGTTTCATGTTGGACTGGCCGGAATACTGCAGGAACATCTTGCCGACCGCGGTCGAGCCGGTGAAGGCGAGACAGTCGACGTCCATGTGGCGGCCGAGGGCCTGGCCAGCGGTCTCGCCCAGGCCTGGAACCACATTGAGGACGCCGGCCGGCAGGCCGGCTTCCATGGCAAGCTCCGCAAGCCGTAATGCAGAAAACGGCGACTGTTCGGCGGGCTTCAGCACGACCGAGTTTCCGGTAGCCAGTGCCGGCGCGCATTTCCAGGTCGCCATGTCGAGCGGGAAGTTCCAGGGCACCACGGCGCCGACTACGCCGAGCGGCTCGCGCCGGACCAGAACCAGGTCACCGGAGCCGGTCGGAGCGACTTCGTCATAGAGTTTGTCGATCGCCTCGGCATACCACTGGAAGATGCCGGCTGAACCCGGCACGTCGATGGTAGCGGCATCGGCAACCAGCTTGCCCATGTCGAGCGATTCCAGCAAAGCGAGCTCATGCAGGTTCTCATGCAGCAACTGCGCCAGGCGCAGCAGCACTTCTTTGCGACGCGCGGGGGTCGCCCGCGACCAGCTCCCTGAAGCGAAGGCACGGCGAGCCGATGCGACGGCGCGGTCGACATCTTCTTCCCCGCACGACGCCACCTCGGCCAGGGTTTCTCCCGTCGCCGGGTTGATGCTTGCGAAAGTGCGGCCGGAGCGCGCGGCAACGAACTTGCCGTCGATGAAGGCCTTGTCGCGAAAGCGGATGGCGGCCGCCTTGTCGATCCAGCCCTTGTGGCCAAGTTCGCTCATGCCGGCTCCTGCTTGCTTATGTCTGCGCTGTTACTCGTCGCCCGGCACGCCGTAGCTCGGCGCATCGGAGGGATTGATGGCGCGGGTCACATAGGCGTCGAGCTGGGGCTTGTAGATGTCCCAGAGCTTCGCCAGTTCCTCGATCGGACATTCTTCCGTCCAGTCGCAGCGCAGGTCCGCCACCGGCCAGGCCACTTCCCGGACGAGCCTCATGCCGGCAGAATGGACTGGACCGGCCTCGCCGCCTGCTTTCAACGCTGCCCGCATCGTGGCAATGATGCGGTCGCCGAGATGGCCTTCGGAGGCCAGGAAAGCGTCGACCATCGCCTGCGGCACCCCTTCATTGGCAAGCAGATTGCCGCCACAGGCGACGTTCTCGTCGCATGCCTCGGCCCAGATGCCGAGGGCCTTGGGGCCCGAATGAATGGCGCTGATGCCGGCACCGTCCACCGTCAGCAATTGCCTGTATTCCATATGCGCGCCGGTGCGCTTGAGAATGGCTACGGCCTCTGCCGCCGATGCGCCCCGCGCCATCAGATCGAGCGCCTGGGTTCCCAGCGTCGGGTCGGTCACGTTCTGGCTGGCAACAGCGCCAACCCCCGCCTGCGCGTAGGCGCAGCGTGCAGCGACCGCCGGCGAGGACGACGAGACGGCGACGCCGAACATGCCGGTGCGGCTGCAGCGCGCGACGATGGAGAAGGTCATGGCCTGCCCCTCAGTCCGGAATGACGGCGGTGCCGTCGATCTCGACCAGCCATTCCGGGCGAGCCAGCGCCGTCACCACCAGGCCGGTCGAAACCGGATGCACGCCCTTGATGTATTCGCCCATGGTCCGGTAGACGGCTTCGCGATGGCGGACATCGGTGATGTAGACCACCACCTTCACCAGATGCTCCATCTTGCCGCCGCACTCTTCGATGAGCTGCTTGATGTTCTGCATGACCTTATGGGTCTGCTCGACCGGGTCGTGGCTGTCGAGATTCTTGGCCGTATCCAGGTCCTGCGGGCATTGTCCGCGCAGGAAGATCATGGTGCCACGCGCCACCACCGCCTGGCACAGGTCATTGTCGAGCTTCTGCTCGGGATAGGTATCCTTGGTGTTGAACTTGCGAACCCGGGTATGCGCCATGCTGGTCTCCATCGGATCGGACTGAAGGCCCGCGTCATGCGACAGTCGGTCCGTGCCCGTATTTGTCATTCGGATATTCGTCAGGCGCGTTGAACGCCGAAAGAACAGTCTTTCTCATTGCTGATAAGGACCCGCCTAATCAGCCCCAGTCGGCAATGAGAACAGTCGGTCGTGAAAGCGATCGCTGCCGGCTAGGCGTCTTCGGTCTGGCGTCTGGCCGCAGCGTGATAGGCCATATATTTGCGTAGCGTGGAAATGCGGTCGGCCAGATGTTTGGCGTCGTGCCAGACGCCCCAGATAAAGCTGGACCCCCTGCGCGATTGCCACGGCAAGCCGAGGAAATAGATGCCGGGCTCGCTCGACACACCGCGCTGGTGCTTTGGTCTGCCCTTCTCGTCGAATGCATCCACTTTCAACCAGTTGTAGTCGACCGAATAGCCCGTAGCCCAGATGATCGAGGTGATACCGGCCTCTGCCAGATTCAGTTGGAGAATGGGATCGGTCATGCAAGCCGGATCGGGGTCGAGCCTGCGCGCTTCTGGCTCTTCCGGAAGATCGAGACCGTTGGCAAGGGCATAGGCGTCGGCCTCGTCCATCAGCGAGTGATGGTTGGCGTCGCCTCGCGTGATGTTCTCGACGAGATCCGGCGCGAAACGCATGACGCCATCCGCATAGCTTTCGGTGCGGCCGACCAGTGTCATGCCGCGTGCTGCAAGGCGCCGGAAATCGATCGTCTCGCCGCCGCGGGCACCGCTCACTGCGATCGTGACATGCTCGGTTCCTGGGCCCGGGGTTTCAGCGTCCCATTTGTTCAGGACCCCTAGCCACCAGCAGAAGTCGTAACCGCGGTAACTGCGGAACGGGCGGTCATGCGGCCCAACCGAAAGATAGACCTGCTTTCCCGTGCGCACCAGTTCATCGGCGATCTGCACGCCCGATGAGCCGGCGCCAACCACCAGCACAGCGCCCTCGGGCAGCTGTTCCGGGTTGTGGTAAGTATTGGAATGCATCTGCATCAAACCGGCATTGTCCGGAACGATCTTCGGGATGACCGGATGCTGGAAGGCTCCGGTGGCGGCAACCACGCTGTTGGCCTCGATGACGCCGGCCGAGGTCTCTACGCGAAAACCGGGGCGCCCGACGAGCCGCCGCACCTCCTTGACCTCGACGCCGCAGCGGATCGGCGCACCGATCATCTTGGCATAGGCGACGAAATAGTCCGCGACCTGCTCCTTACCGACAAAGCCGTCCGGGTCGATATCCGGGAACTCCATGCCCGGGAAACGGTCATGCCACGCCGGTCCGTTGGCGACCAGCGAATCCCAGCGTTCGGAGCGCCAACGTTCGGCGATACGATGCCGCTCGAGAACGAGATGGGGCACGCCGCACTTGCTCAGGTTTTCGCTCATGGCCACCCCTGCCTGGCCAGCGCCGACGACAAGCGTGTCTATTTTTTCGACCGACATTTCAGCGCCCTTCTCTGGGCCCCCGGGATTCCTGCAACCGCAGCGGAGGTATGACTGCCGGTTTACTGGAGGGGTCGGATCACGAAAATTACGATTTCACGTGGCAGTGGTTAGCCTGTCCCTAAATACCGGATCGAAGCGAGCGACCGCGGCCTGGAAGGACAGGCAAACCTTGAAACCCGCGGCCTGGAATCAGAGATAGAGGCTCTTGGCCGCTTTCGACGACAGCAGCTCGCGGGCCGGACCTTCCTGTGCAACGCGGCCTTTGACCAGCACATAACCGCGATCGGCGATGCCGAGACCCATCTCGGCATTCTGCTCGATGAGCAGGATGGTCGTGCCGCGCCGGTGCACTTCGCTGGTGATCTCGAAATATTCGTCGATCAGCTTCGGCGACAACCCAAGCGAAGGCTCGTCCATGATGACCAGCTTGGGCTCGCCGATTAGGGCACGCGCCAGCGCCACCATGGCCTGCTCTCCGCCCGACAAGGTGCCGGCAGCCTGGCGCAGTCTTTCGCGGATGCGCGGAAACAGGTCGCACATCTTGTCGAGCTGAGACTGGAAATTCGGCCCGCGCCCGGAAACGGCGTCATAGCCGAGGCGCAGGTTCTCCTGCACGGTCAGGCTCGGAAAGAGCCGCCTCCCCTCCGGCACCAGCCCGACGCCGAGCGCGGCCAGGTTCTCGGTGCCGAGCGAAGTCATATCGCGGCCCATGACATCGACCTTGCCGCGCAGCGCGCGCACGACGCCACAGACCGTCATGAAGGTGGTTGTCTTGCCGGCACCGTTGGGGCCAAGCAGGCAGACCAGCTCGCCGGGCTGTACCTTGATGTTCAGGCCGCGCAGCATCGGCACCGGTCCGTAAGCGGTGTCGACATCCCTCAATTCAAGCATGGGCGGCCGCCTTTCCCAGATAGGCTTCCTGCACACGCGGATCGGACTTCACTGCCGTAAAATCCCCCTCCGCGATCTTGCTGCCGTAATCCACGCACATGACATGGTCCGGAAAGGCCTCGACCACGCGCATGTCGTGCTCGATCAGGATCACCGAAAGCTCGGGCCGCTCCGTCCTGAGGCGAGTTATGTCGGCAATCAGCGCATCCGTCTCGACCTCGTCCATGCCGACTGAAGGCTCGTCGAGCAGCAGCAGCTTCGGCTCGGAAGCGAGCGCACGGGCGATTTCAAGCCGGCGCCGGTCGGCCTGCGCCAGCGTGCCGGCTGGCCGATGGCGCTGTTCGAAGAGATCGCCGGAACTGGCCTTCAACAGCACCTCGGCCTTCTCCACGCAGGCCGCCATTTCGCGCCGCGATGCACCGGGCAGGAACAATGCGCCCAGCACCCCGGTCTTCGTGCGCGTGTGCATGCCGATGATGACATTGTCGAGAACGCTCAGATCCGAAAACAGCCGTGACGTCTGGAACGTGCGGCCGATGCCGCGCGCCACCACCTCGTGCGACGGGTGGCCGGTGATGTCGACGCCATCGAAGCGCACCTGCCCCGAAGTCGGCCGGTAAACGCCGGTCACGACGTTGAACAGCGTGGACTTGCCCGCGCCATTCGGCCCGATGACCGCCAGCACTTCGCCGCGACCGATGGAGAAGCTCACTGTATTCAGCGCGACCAACCCGCCGAAGCGCATCGTCGCGTCGTTGACTTCCAGCAGCGCGCTCACCGGCTCTCTCCGTAGCTGCGGATACGCTGCGGGAAGAGACCCTGCGGGCGGATCATCAGGAAGCCGATGATGACGATGCCGAAGAAGAGCAGCCTGTAGTCGGAGAAGGCGCGGAGCTTTTCGGGCAGGATGGTCAGCAGGAACGCACCGACGATGACGCCGAAGATGTTGTCCATGCCGCCGACGATCACCATCGTCATGATGGTGACGGAGACCAGGAAGGTGAAATTGTCGGGCGAGATATAGGAAACGTAGAAGGCATAGATGGTGCCGGCGAAAGCGGCCAGGAACGCGTCAACCGCGAAGGCCAGAACCTTGAACCAGGCAACATTGATGCCCTGCGCCCGCGCCGCGATCTCGTCGGCGCGCAGCGCGTTCCAGGCCAGGCCGATGCGGGAGGAATGCAGGCGATGCGCCGTGACGATGGCCACCACCACAAGCAAGGCGGAGAGATAGTAGAAATTGGCCTGGCTCGGCAGCTTCCAGCCGAACACGACCAGCGGGCTGGCGAAAGAATGGCCGAACAATGACGGCGCCGGAATGCCGACCAATCCGTTCGGACCGCCGGTCCAGTCGAAATTGTTCAGGAGCTGCTGCACGACCACGCCGAAGGCGATGGTGACCAGCGCGAGATAGGTATCGCGTGTGCGCATCGACGGAATGCCGATGAGGAAGCCGAACAGTGTGGCTGCGATGGCGGCGGCCGGCAGGGTCAGCCAGAAGCTCAGGCCGAAATTGATGGCCAGCAGCGCCGAGACGTAGGCGCCGATACCGTATGAAGCACCGGTTGCGAAATTGGGGATGTTGGCACTGCCGAGCTGGAAGTTGAGCGCCAGCGCCAGCACCGCATAGAGCTGCGCGACGATGAGAAGATGCAGCACATAGGTGTTGTTACCGACAGCGAACGGAAACAGCACCACGACGGCGACGGCCGTAACCAAAGCGACGACCGGCGTGCGCGAAAAGCTTGCCGTGACGAAGTCGGTGATCTGCGGCCGCTTCTCGAGAAGATAGAAACCGGTAGCCAGCAGTGCGAGCAGACCCACGACCTCTAGGCCGCCTTCGGCCTTCAGGATCAGATAGAGGAAGGCGGCACCCAGCAGTTGGATGCCAGCGACCACGGCCGCAGCCTGGCCGAGACCCGGCATTTCGGAAGATATACGCGCGCTCATGCTACACCTTCACCATGACGGGGCGACCGAGCAGCCCTTCCGGGCGGAAAAGCAGAACGCCGATGACCAGCAGGAAGACAAAGACGAGCCGGTAGGAGGCTCCGTCCGGCACGAAGGTCTGGGCCAATACCTCGATGCCGGCGATGATGAGCCCACCAAGAATGGCGCCCGGCATCGAACCCAGGCCACCGATGACCGCCGCGGAAAACCCAAGCAGTCCGGCCATGACGCCGAAGTCGAAGCGCGTCACGCCGGCGTAGCTCGCGAAGAGCAGTCCGGCGATCGCGCCGATGGCCGAGGCAACAAAGAAGGTGGCGCGGAAAACACGTGTGTCACGAATGCCCATCATGCGCGCCACGATGCGATCTTCGGACGCCGCTCGTATCCGCAGACCCAACGGTGTCAGGCGCAGGAAGGCAAAGAGCAGAACCACCAACACAAGCGTCAGCGCCACCACCAGCAGCGTGAACCAGCCGACCTGAACGCCGGCGATTTCCAGCGCAACGCCGGAGGCAAGGCGTGGGAACGCATGGGGATTGGAGCCTTGCGGATAGAGATGACGGATCAGTTCGCGAATGACGATACCGAGCGCGACGGTTGCGACCAATGCCATCATCGCCGGCGCGTCCCTGAAGCGCCGGATCACCACCTTGTCCAGGATGACGCCGATGAGGCCGACGGCGAACACGGCGAAGCAGGCGGCAACGACCAGCCAGACCGGACCGGATACGCCGATCGCAATGGCCAATGCCTGAGCCGCGGCCAGGGCGATGAACGGCGACGTCATCGCGACATCACCATGCGAGAAATGGATGACGTTGAGGACACCGAAGATCAGGCTGAAGCCGATAGCCAGCAAAGCGTAGATGCACCCGAGGGTTATCCAGTTCACCAGTTGCTGGACAAATAGCTCCGCCATGCCGCCCGTCTCTCGATTGGAGGCGAACGATTAGCAGCGCCTCCCGCATGAGCACATAATGAATCTCCGATGTAGCGGATAGCAATTTCCGAATTTCGCGGGCAGGCAGCAGCGCAATATAGTTGCGTCCAGATGGTGGTCCACGAACCAACGGAACGCGGCCATCGCGTCAGAAAACGATAAAAGAGGTGGAACCATGCTTAACAGGCGCAGTGCGCTCACGCGCGTATCTTCTTTGCTGGCCGGATCCGTATTCGCGCTTTCCCTCGGGATGGCCGAAGCCCGTGCCGACCAGATCAAACTTGGGTTCATCGGCCCCCTCTCCGGCGGCAACGCCCAGCAGGGCCTTGGCGCTCGCAACGGCTTCCTGCAGGCCATCGACGAAGCCAATGCCAACGGCTACCCGCATCAGGTGGAAGGCGTCGTCCTGGACGACGCGTCCGATCCCGCTGTCGGCGTTTCCGCCGCGCAGAAGCTGATCAACGATCCGGCCGTCGTCGGCGCGACCGGCCATTGGAACAGCTCGGTTGCACTGGCCACCATCCCGGTCTTCAACCGTGCGCAGATGCCGTTCATCGTCTGGGGCGCGGTCAGCCCGAAGATCACCGAACAGAACCTTCCCAACGTCACGCGCGTCACCCCGACGCTCGTCAACGAAGACAGACCGCTTGCCGAGGCCATCGCCAAGGAAGGCAAGGTCAAGAAGATCGCCATCATCTCCGACACCACCGACTACGGCGCGGCCAACACCAAATGGTTCGGCGACTTTTTCAAGGCGGCCGGCGGCGAGATCGTGTTCTCGGATGCGGCTGCAGTCGGGACGACCGACTTCCGCGCCATGCTGACGACGGCGAAGGCCGCGTCTCCGGATGCGATCTATTTCGGCGGCGTGGTGACCGAGGCCGCGCTCGTGCGCAGCCAGATGGCCGACCTCGGAATGGGGTCGCTGCCGATGTATGGCATTTCCGGCATCTATGATCCGAAGTTCATCGAGATCGCCGGCGCGGCAGCCGAGGGCACGATCGTCGGCACGCCTGCCGTGCAAACCAATCCGAAGCTGGAAGCCTTCTACAAGGCATACGAGGCCAAGGCCTATCCCGATCCGGCCGGCTCCTATGCGAAATACGCTTATGAAGCGACGCAAATCCTGCTCGAAGTCATCAAGGAAAAGGGCATCGAGGATAAGCAGGCACTCAGCGAAGCCATTCGCGCGATCAAGCACGAAGGCATCCTGGGAACGGTTTCGTTCGACCAGGACGGCCAGACGCAGATGCCTGTCGAGATCGACCGGTTCGTGGTGCACGACGGCAAGTGGGTCAAGATGTGATCCATCAGCCGGCATTGCCGCATCACGCGCAATGCCGGCGACCGATCGCGTCGCGACAAGCCACGCCCCTCCTGTCGAGATCGTCTACATGGATATGAGCCGCCCCGCGCAGCACAAGAAGGCCGTGGAAATCAAGGATGTTTCCAAGGAATTCGGCAACTTCCAGGCCTTGAAGCCGGTCAGCTTCGATATCTACGAAAACGAATTCTTCACGCTGCTTGGCCCATCGGGCTGCGGCAAGACCACGCTGCTGCGGATGATCGCCGGCTTCGAACAGCCTTCGACCGGCGAGATCGCGCTGCGCGGCACAAACATCCAAGCCCTGCCGCCGCACAAACGACGGGTGAACACCGTGTTCCAGAGCTATGCGCTGTTCCCGCACATGACGCTGGAACAGAACATCGCCTTCGGACTCGAGAACCTGGGCTGGCCTAAAGAGCGCCGCGCGGCACGCGTCGCCGACATGCTGCGCCTCGTGCACATGGAAAAGTTCGCCACCCGCAAACCGCAGCAGCTTTCAGGCGGTCAGCGGCAGCGCATCGCGCTCGCCCGTGCGCTCGCGCCGGAGCCCGAGGTGCTACTGCTCGACGAACCGCTCTCGGCACTCGACCTCAAACTCAGACAAGCCATGCGTGACGAGTTGCGCACGCTGCAACGCCAGACCGGCATCACTTTCGTCTTCGTCACGCATGACCAGGAAGAAGCGCTCGACATGTCGGACCGCATCTGCGTGCTCGGCGACGGCGAGATCCAGCAGTTGGGAACGCCGGCCGACATCTACGAAGAGCCGTCCAACCGCTTCGTGGCAGACTTCATCGGCGAGACCAATTTCCTCGATGCCAAGGTGATCTCTCTCGAAGGCGATCGCGCCACGGTTTCGATCCCCCTCGGCGTCACGCTGAACGCGCCGCAGAAGCAGGCGGCGGTGGGCGGCAAGGCCGTCATGTCCATCCGTCCCGAAAAGATCAGCCTGCCCTCGCAGGACGGCCAGATAGCGACCGAAGGCACCATTGTCGGGGCCAACTATCTCGGCGGCTACACCCACTATGTGGTGGACGCGAACGGCACTTTGCTGCGTGTTTCCAAACGCAACAGCCAGAGCCGCGACCGCACACTCGAAGTGGGCCAGGCGGTTCGCGTGAGCTTCGCGGCGGAATCGACACGGATCCTGGGGACATGAACCAGCGCCCGAAATCGCCGAGTTGGCCAAAATTGTCTGACTGGAATGTGCTGGGGCTCCTGCCGGCGCACCTGATCATGCTGATGACGCTGATCATTCCGGTCGGCATCATCGTCCTGGTGTCGTTTTCGACCCGAGGCCCCTATGGCGGCTTCGACTATGTGTTCACCACCGCACCCTACAAGCAGATCCTGTTCAACGAAGGCTGGAGCGGAGAACTCGAATTCAATCCGCAATATCTGATCGTCGTCGCCAGGACCGTCATCCTGTCGCTGGCCACCACGATCATCTGCCTGGCTCTGAGCTTCCCGGTCGCGTATTTCATCTCGCTGCAGAAGACGTCGGCCAAGATGCTACTGATCTATCTGGTGACGCTGCCGTTCTGGGTTTCGATGATCGTGCGCGTCTATTCGTGGATCATCATCCTCGGCAATGACGGGGTGATCGCCAAGGCGCTGCGGGCGCTCGGGATCAACGAAAACATGGGCAGCCTGCTATTCACCGATACGGCAATGCTGATCGGTCTCGTATACTCCTACATCCCTCTGATGATCCTGCCGGTCTTCGCCTCGATCGAGAAGCTCGACCCGGCTCTCGTGGAGGCCTCGCATGACCTCTACGGCAGCCGCCTGACAACGCTTCGCCGCGTGATCCTGCCGCTGTGTCGCCCGGGCATGGCCGCGGGCGCCATCCTGGTTTTCGTGCCATGTCTCGGCGCCGTGCTGGAACCTGTCCTGCTCGGCGGCGGCAAGACGATGATGATGGGCAACCTGATCCAGTTGCAGTTCGGTGCTGCCCGCAACTGGCCGCTGGGTGCGGCCATTTCCATCGTCCTGATGTGCGCCGTGATGATCTTCCTGCTGTGGCGCGGCGTCCAGGCGATGCGCAAGGAAGGCAGGGAGGCCAGCGCATGACCAGCAACGTTCGGCGCTATCCCGGCTTCGGTCTCTTCAGCCTGATCTTCTTCGTCTACCTCTATCTGCCGATTGCCGTTGTGGTTTTCTATTCCTTCAACGCCAACCGCATCGTCTCCAATTGGGGCGGGTTCTCGCTGCACTGGTATACGACGGCGCTGTCGAATGCAGCGCTTGTCGGGGCGGTGAAGACGTCCCTGTTCGTCGCCACCATCGCCACGGTGCTTTCCACCACCGTCGCGCTGATGGCAGCGCTTGTGCTGGTGCGCGGCAGGAACGTGCGCTTCCGGCGCGTCTCCGAGACAGTGGTCAATCTGCCCCTGCTGCTGCCCGAGATCGTCGTCGCGGTGGCGGTGCTCATCCTGTTTTCCGAGGTCGGCCTGACCAACGGTCTGCTCAAGCTCACTATCGCGCATACGACATTCTGCATTCCCTTCGCCTTCCTGCCGATACGGGCGAGACTGCAAGGCATGGATGCCGACCTGGAGGAAGCCGCGCGCGATCTCTACGCCTCGGCCTGGGTTGCCTTCAGGCGCGTGACGCTGCCGCTGATCTTGCCAGGCGTATTCGCTGGCGCGATGCTCGCTTTCGTCATCTCCATGGACGATTTCATCACCAGCAACCTGCTGAACTCGGGTGGCGCCACGACCCTGCCGGTCTACATCTTTTCGCTGATCAAGCAGGGGGTCTCACCGCAGCTAAATGCGATCTCCACGCTGATCATGATCGTTTCCGTGGTGCTCGCCACCGTCGCTTTCCTGCTGCAGCGCCGGCAGTAGAGCGTGTGAACAAGATGAATCAGCATCCTGCTCCATCTCCTTGTTTTGGCTCATGATCTTGTCCGGCTTCGGTTCGGGATCATGCCCTGTACGCAGAGCGAGCTTTTTCCTAAGCACCACGTCGGGCAAATGAAATTTATCACTGGAGCCCGTTTGTTATCGTCCCTGAACACAACGATAAGGGGAGCTCCATGTCCGTAAAAATCCGTCTCTCGATGCTGGCCGCGGCCAGCGCACTCAGCCTTTTTGCCAGCGCCCCGGCATGGGCGGAGGGCTCGCTTTCAATCTACGCCTGGGCGGACTCGATCGCCCCCGATGCGGTGACGAAATTCGAGAAGGAGACCGGGATCAAGGTCACCGTCGACGCCTTCTCTTCGAATGAAGACCTGCTGACCAAGCTGCAGGCAGGGTCCTCGGGCTACGACATCGTCACGCCCTCGCAGCATTTCGTGAAGATCATGATCGACAGCGGCCTGCTCGAGGATATCGGCGCAAGCTCGATGCCGGCCTTCCAGCAGATCCTGCCCGAGTGGCAGAAGCAATGGTGGGATCCGACCGGCAATTACTCGGTACCGCTCGCCTATGGCAATGCTGGCTTCACCGTCAACCGCAACCTCTACAAGGGACCGGTCGACAGCTGGAAGGTCTATTTCGAACCGTCCGAAGAGCTGAAGGGCAAGATCGCCAGCCTGGCACAGCCCGACGAAGTCATCCCCGCGGCGCAGAACTATCTCGGCATCCCCTATTGCAGCGAGGACCCGAAAGAAATGAAACGCGTGCTCGATCTCCTGCAAGCGCAAAAGCCGTTCGTCGCCGCCTATTCGAGCGACAACATCGAAAACCGTATCGGCGGCGGCGAAGTGGCCGTGCATTTCTGGTGGGATGGCAACACCATGCGGGTGCGCCGCAACGACAAGGCCAATGTCGAATACGCCATGCCCAAGGAAGGCCTCGTCGGCTGGCTGGATTCCTACGTGGTGCCCAAGGGAGCGGCCAATCTCGAAAACGCCAAGAAGTTCATCGACTTCATGGCCAAGGAGGAAAACGCCACCATCGAGTACAACTATTATGGCCACTCCTCGCCGGTGAAGGTGGACGCCAGCAAGGCGCTCTACAACAAGGAAAACGCACCGGAGCTTTTCCCGACCGCGCCCGTCAAGATGGGCCAGGCCTGCTCGCCGGCGGCACAGGAACTGGTCACCAAGGTCTGGACGCAGCTTCTGCAGTAGCAGCGTAGCTCCCATCCGCATGTCGCTCCCGCCCCAACCTGTGGGCGGGAAGCTCTCCCGCTATCCCGGCATAAATCATGAATGACACATACGACTACATCGTCGTCGGCTCCGGCTCCGCCGGTTGCGTGCTGGCGAACCGTCTCAGTGCCAACCCGGCAACGAAGGTCTGCCTGATCGAAGCCGGTGGCAGCGACCAAAACCTGCGGGTGAAAGTTCCGGCCGGAATCCTGTCGCTCTATGGCAATCCGAACTACGACTATTGCTACTTCGGCGTGCCGCAACCGCAGCTGAATGGCCGCCGGATTCCGGTCAACCGCGGCAAGGCGCTGGGTGGCTCGACCTCGATCAATTCCATGGTCTACATCCGCGGCGCGGCCGCTGACTATGACGAGTGGGCAAGCCTTGGCTGTGCAGGCTGGGCCTATGACGACGTGCTGCCTGTTTTCAAAGGGCTGGAGCGCAATCTGCTCGATCAGGACAGGCGCTATCACGGCACGGACGGCGACCTTCTGGTCGACAATCCGCGCGATCCCAACGAGCTCTCCCGCATGTTCGTTCAGGCAGGCAAAAACGCTGGCTTGCCCGAAAACAGCGATTTCAACGCCGGCTCCCAATTCGGTGTCGGCATCTACAATGTGACGCAGGACCGGGGGCAGCGCTTCAGCGCCTTCACCGCTTTCGTCCGACCGGTTCTCGACCGTCCGAACCTGACCGTATTGAGTGAATGCTCGGTGAAGACGATCACCGTCTCGGACAAGCGCGCGACGGGGGTGAACATCCGCCACAAGGGTGTGGATACAAAACTGACGGCGGCGCGCGAAGTGGTGCTTTCAGCAGGCGCCATCAACTCGCCGCAGATCCTGCTCGAATCCGGGATCGGCCCGGCCGAGGAGCTTCGGCGTGTCGGCGTCACACCCGTCCATGAACTGCCTGGTGTCGGCAAGAACCTGCAGGACCATGTCGACGGCATGATCACGGTGCGTTCGTCGAGCCCGCGCACGCTTGGGCTTTCCGTTGCCAACCTGCCCAGGATCCTCGCCGCACCCTACAGCTATTTCGCGCGCCGCAAGGGCATGCTGACGACCAACTATGTCGAGGCCGGCGGCTTCGCGCGAACCCGCCACGCGGGAGCCGAGCCCGACATCCAGTTCCATTTCGTGCCGGGCTACCGCAGCCATCGCGGCAGGTTGGTCGAATACGGCCACGGCTACGCCATCCACACCTGCGTGCTGCGACCGAAAAGCATCGGCGAGATCACGCTTGCACGCGACGGTTCGTCAACGACCACCCGGATCGATCATCGTTTCTTTTCAGATGAACGGGACGCCCAGGTTCTTGTCGAAGGCATCAAGGTCGCGCGTGCGATCTTTGCATCGTCAGTCTTCGACACCGTGCGCGGCGTCGAGATGCTGCCAGGAAAGGAGGTCCGTTCCGATGACGAGATCCTGGCCTATCTGCGCGCCGAGGCGCTCACCGTCTATCACCCGGTCGGCACCTGCAAGATGGGCGACGACGCCATGGCCGTCGTTGATCCGGGAAGCCTGAAAGTGCGTGGTCTGGAAGGGCTTCGTGTCGCCGACGCCTCCATCATGCCGAAGCTGATCGCCGGAAACACCAATGCGCCGAGCATGATGATCGGTCAGCGCGCGGCGGACATGATCCTTCAATCCTAGAGCGTTTCCGTTTTTTCGGAAACGCGAAAACGCTCTAACTCTTCGTTTTTACGCAGTCCGAATGCTTGAATTGCTCTAGTCGAGGATCACTCCCGAGCGACCAACGCACCGCTCGGGAGCTCGCCTCAGGCAAACATGGCTATTTGGCCAGATGTTCCTGCAGCGCTTTCCAGCCGGCCGCGAACACGTGATCGGAAACGATCTCCACGTATTTTCCAGCGTCTTCCGGCTCCTCGTCGAAGGTGGCGACCCACTCCGCGAAGGTGCGGTTGCCGTCCGTGATCGGCAGCAGCCGGATGGAGGCGACATAGTTCTTCACCGGGAATGCCGGCTTCACGAAGCTGTAGGACAGCGAATGCTCGCTGTCGCTGAGCGCGAGCAATTGTTCGCGCACATGCGCGCCGTCCTGGAGATAGAACGAACGGATGGAACCGACGGAATCGCTGCTCGCTCCGCCCTCGATCTCGCTTTTGGCGATAGCAGGATGCCAGGTCGGCAGCCCGTTGAAGTCACGCACGGTCTTCCACACGGTTTCGATCGGCGCGTCGATCACCGCGCTCGCATAAGCCTTGGCCACATTCCTCTCCTATTGTTGGACGACTAGGTTCTTGAAGGCCTGCGTCTGTGCAACGAGGGCCTTTTCCACCGGCAGGCGCTCCATGCTCGACGCGCCATAGAAGCCGTGACAGCCGGGGCATTGCTGCAGGATGTAACGGGCATCCTCGGGCTCGGCGATCGGGCCGCCGTGGCAAAGGATGATGATGTCGGGATTGATCGCACGGGCGGCTGCGGCGATGGCGTTGATCTCGCCGACGCAGTCCTGCAGCGTCAATGCCGTATCGGCGCCGATCGTGCCGCCGGTCGTCAGGCCCATATGCGCCACGATGATATCGGCTCCGGCCTCTGTCATCGCCTTTGCATCGTCGACCGAGAAGACATAGGGCGTGGTGAGCATATCCTTGCTGCGCGCCAGGCGAACAAGGTCGACCTCCATCGCATAGCCCATGCCGGTTTCTTCCAGGTTCGCCCGGAACTTGCCGTCGATCAGGCCGACGGTCGGAAAGTTCTGGATGCCGGCAAAACCGATCTCCTTCAGCTGATCCAGGAAAGGATCGAACTGGCAGAACGGGTCGGTGCCATTCACGCCGGCAAGCACCGGTGTGTGCTTGACCACGGGCAGAACCTCGCGCGCCATATCGACGACGATCTCGTTGGCATTGCCATAGGCGAGCAGCCCCGCCAGCGAACCGCGCCCGGCCATGCGGTAGCGGCCGGAATTGTAGATGACGATCAGGTCGATGCCGCCGGCTTCTTCGCATTTGGCGGAGAGGCCGGTGCCGGCGCCGCCGCCGATGATGGGGATCTTCGCCTTGATCTGCTCGCGAAACTTGCCCAGCAACTGGCTTCGTTCAAATCTCATACTACCGACCTTTGCTGATTTCATTGAAGTGGCGAACGACTTCGGAACTGAATTCCGGCGCGTTGATCGCATGCGGCACCCTGAGCACCTGGCGCTCGGCGGTCTGCTGGACCGTGCTCTCGATGGTGGTGAACAGGGCCTCATCGGCAGCCGGATCGTGGAATGGCTGGCCGGGAGCGTCGAGCAGCGACACACCTCCGAGCGGCAGCAGGAAACGCACAGGGCCAACACTGCGGTTCAAGCGCTCGCCGATCCACTTGCCCATCGCCACGTTTTCCTCCAGCGTCGTACGCATCAGCGTGATCTGGGGATTGTGGATGTAGAGATTGCGGTTGCGGTATTTCTCCGGAACCGTGTCGATGCCGGCGAAATTGACCATGTCGAGCGCGCCGCACGAGCCGACATAGGGCAAGGGCGACTCCGCCAGGAAAGAGAACCTGTCTTCCGTCGCCGGCAGGATGCCGCCGAAGAGCAGGTCGCAGACCTCCGTGGTGGTGATGTCGAGTACACCGGCAAGGAATCCGGAAGAAGCCAGCTTTTCCATCGACTGGCCGCCGATGCCGGTGGCGTGGAAGACCAGGCATTCGAAGCGGTCGTGCAGTTGTTCCACCACCTGGGTGACGCACGGCGTGGTGACGCCGAACATGGTCAGGCCGAGCGCCGGCTTGTCTTCCTGCTCCAGCTCCTGCCGGTTGCGCACCATCCCGGCAATCGAATTGGCGGCATTGGAGAGGACAGTCCTCGATATCCGGTTGAGGCCGGCGATGTCGGTGATCGAGTTGACCATGGCGATGTCGTTCGGGCCGACATAGGCGCTCACATTGCCGGCAGCCACCGTCGAAACCATCACCCTGGGAGTGCCGACGGGAAGAACACGCATGGCCTGCGTCACCATGGCGGTGCCACCGGAGCCGCCGAGGCCGATGACGCCGCCGACATCATCCCGCGACAGCATGAAGTGTTCGAAGGCAAGGCCCATCGCCGAAACCGCCGAACCGCGATCTCCCGTGAAGACCGCCGCGACGCCGCCGGGATGGAAACCCGCGACCGTCCTGGCATCGATATCGGCATTGGCCGCGGGCTTGTCGGTGGAAAGATCGACGAGGACAGCCGAGACGCCCTGTGCCTGGATGATCCCGGTCACATAGCGGAGTTCGTCCCCCTTGGTGTCGCATGATCCCGCCACATAGACGGTTTTCGGAACGGTCATCTCTTCCTCCTCAAACACTTCTTTTCTTCATGCTACGCAGGCCAAGACCGATCATCGCAAGCAGCGTGATGGCATAAGGCGCAATGTCGGTGATCTGATTGGGCAGTCCCTGCCCCTGCAGCCGCAACCCAACGGCGTCGGCGAGCCCGAAACCGAGACAGGCCAGGGCGATCCCCAGAGGATGAGCACGGCCCAGCATGACCGCGACCACGGCGATCCAGCCACGTCCGGCGGTCATGTTTTCGGCGAAGAGTGCGACGGAACCCAGTGCCAGTTGCGCTCCGGCCAGGCCGCACAGGCCACCGGCCACGATCACGACCGCCGTCTGGTAGCGGCTGACATTCGCGCCCATCGCTGCCGCTGCCGACGGCACTTCGCCGATGCCGCGCAGGCGCAGCCCCCAGGGCGTCCGGAACAGGTAGATGTTGAAGACGAATATCAGCAGCCAGGACAGATAGACGAGTGCGTTGTGCCCGAGGATCGCTCCAAGCACCGGCACGTCCGCCAATACGGGAACGACCAGCTTCGGCAGCGCAGTGACCGCCGGGTCAACCAGCGTGCCGGTCACACCGAATATCGCGCCCAGCAGATAGGTGGTCAGGCCGGACGCGAGTAGGTTCAGCCCGATGCCGATGACGATCGGATCGCCGCCGAGACGCGCGCCGCCGAGCGCCAGCGGCGAAGCAAAGATCGCCGTACAGAGGACGGCTGAAACAACCGCCAGAACCGGAGACCCGAGGGCGATGCTGGTCGCGACGGCGACAAAGGCGCCGACCAGCATCTTGCCTTCGAGCGCAATGTTGAACACGCCGGCGCGCTCGCACAATGCGCCGGCCATCGCGGCCAGCAGCACCGGCGTCATCAGATCGAGCACTTGCGAAAGCAGCATGTTGAGCATGGCCTATCGCTTCCTGAAGAAGATCGGCCGCGCGGCGAGGCAGAGGATGATCAGCGCCTGCAGCACCCAAGTCAGGACCGCCGGCAGCCCGAGCGCTCGCTCCATGGAAAAGCCGCCGACCTGGAGCGCGGCGAAGAACACCGACGTGACGATCGTCGCGATCGGGCTGGCCATGGCCAGAACGGCCGCCATCAGCCCGGACCATGTGTAGCCGGGAGCGAGCAAGGCACCGTCGGTGAAACGATACTGCTGTCCCAGGATCAGCAGGGCGCCGACCAGGCCTGCCAGCGCGCCGCTGAGGAATGCCACCCGCTGCGTCTGCCGCGACAAGTCCACGCCCGAGTACTGAGCGAAGCGGGCGTTGAGGCCCGTCATGCGCCACTCGAAGCCATTCACGCCGCTCCTGTCGTTGACCACGATGACGACAGCGACGACAGCCATGATGACCATGGCCATGCTGACCGGGAGATCGAGTATGTGGGCGGGAAGTCGGGCGCCCGACGCGACACGATAGGTCTCCGGCATGCCGGTGGACGGATCGCGCAGCGGATAGCGCACGAGATAGGACGTCAGGCCGCGCGCAATGTAGCTGAACAGCAGGCTTGCGATCAGGAACGGGATGCCGAGGCTGAGCTGCAGGATGGCGGCAAGCCAGGCGTAGAGCCCACCGGCACAGATTGCGGCGGCCAATGCGAGAACCGCCCGGGCAACACCAGGAACAGGCAAATAAAGCGCGACCAATGCCGCGGCGAGACCACCGATCAGCATCTGCCCGTCACCACCCAGATTGACCAGCCCTGCCCGCAAGGCGATCGCAGCCGCCAGCGCCATGCCGACCAGCGGCACGGAGCGGGCCAGCGTCTCATCCAGCCCGCGTCCCAGAACCGCGCCCTTGGCGATCTCCAGGTAGACCGAAATGGGATTGGCGCCGGTCAGGCCGACGACAAGTCCTCCGAGCACGACCGCGGCCACGATGGAGAACAGGATCGCCGCCAGGCGGGATTTCGTATCGAGAGCCGCTGCAATCATCTGGTTTCCGCTCCCCCCATCATCCAGCGGCCGACGGTGTCCTCATTCATGTCGCTTCCGGTGAGACTGGCGTTGATGCGCCCTTCGAACATCACGAGAATCCGGTCGGAAAGCGCGAGCAGTTCGGTCAGGTCGGACGACACGACCAGGATCGCTCGGCCCTTGTCGCGCTCGGCAATCAAGGTCTGGTGGATGAATTCGATGGCGCCGACGTCGACGCCGCGGGTCGGCTCCTCGACGATGATCAGCGGCGAGCCATGTTTCACCTCGCGCGCGATGACGACCTTCTGCATGTTGCCGCCCGACAACGAGCCGATCGGCAATTGCTCGGAAGCAGCCTTGACCCTGAAACGTTCGATCAACTTGCGCGCCTGGGCGCGGATGGCGTCCTTGCGCAGAAATCCTTTGTTGGAGGCCACGGCATTGCGATGCGTGCCGAAAACGATGTTTTCGGCGATCGAGGCAGCGGGAGCCGTTCCTGTCAAATGGCGATCTTCCGGCACGTAGGAGACGCCCGCCGCACGCCGACGCGCGATCGAAAAGCTGGAAACGTCATGACCATCGAGGCTCACGACACCCGTCGCCGACTCAAGGCCCATGACCGCCGAGATCAGCTGCGGCTGCCCGTTTCCCGAGACGCCGGCAATACCGACGATCTCGCCCGGACGGACATCGAAGGAGACGTTGTCCACGACCGTGACAGCGCCCTTGCGGACCGACAGATCCTTGACCGAAAGCATCGGCCTGGCTTCGGATGTCACCTTGGAAGCGACGGTCGGCGGCACGTTGCGGCCGACCATTGCACGGATGATCTCGGCCTCGTTCGTTTCACGGGTCACCAGAGTACCGGAAACGCGACCGTCACGCATGACGGTGATCTGGTCCGTGATGGCAATCACTTCCGGGATCTTGTGGGTGACGAGGATGAGGGCCATGCCCTTACTGGCCAGTTCGCGCATGGCGGCGAACAGGCCATCGCGCTCCTGCGGCGTGAGAACGGCCGTCGGCTCATCCAGGATAAGGATCCTGGCCTCTCGCGACAGCGCCTTCAGGATTTCCAGGCGCTGGCGTATGCCCACCGCCAAGTCGCGAACCCGGCTGTCCGGGTCGATCTCCAGGCCGTGCCTGGAACCGAGACGCCGGACGAAATCGCGCGCGGCGTCAGCTGAAACGAACGGTCCTTGCCTGGGCTCGTTCTGGAACACCAGGTTCTCCCAGACCGTCAAGTCGGGAAACTGCCTGAAGGTCTGGTGGACCATACCGATGCCTGCGGCGATCGCCCCAAGCGGGCTGGCGAAATCCATCGCCTTGCCGTCGACAAGGATTTCGCCGGCGTCGGGTTTGAGCAGACCGTAGAGGATGTTCATCAGGGTGGATTTTCCCGCCCCGTTCTCCCCCATCAGCGCGTGGACCTCGCCGCTGTTGACGGAAAGGCTGATCCCGTCATTGGCGACGACGCCGTCAAATCGCTTGGTGATGCCCTTCATCTGGAGCAAGGTCATCATCGGGCTCCAAGGTCGCGTTATTGCGCCATCGGATCAGGCACAGCGATCGCGCCCGAAACGATCTTTGCCTGGATATCCTTGAGCTGGCCGATGACGTCCGGCGTATCGGCGATCTTGCAGCCGGATGATGCGACCGCGTCCGTGGTGGCGACCAGTTCTAGGCCGCCTTCCGCGAGGCCGAAGCTGACCACGGGCTTCGCCGTCCCCTTGAGGATGCCGTCAATGGTGGCGGGAAGAATGACGTCCACTTTCTTCAACGTGCTGTCGAGGATGGCTCCTGGCGCATCGCCACATTGATTGACGTCCAGACCGATCGCCATCGCGCCTGATTTGTCGGCGACGGCCTTGAAGACGCCGCCATTGCTGCCGGCGGCAACCGCGTAGATGCGGTCCGCGCCGCTGGACAGCTGCAGGCTTGCCTGGGTCTGCGCCCGCACCGGATCCTGGAACGGATTGTCGCCGCCGATCCACGAGGTGGGCAGCACATTGATATCAGGACGGGTGGTCTTGGCACCGAGCGCGAAGGAATCCGTGTAGCGGTGCAGGAACGGGATATCGAGCGCACCGATCACACCGACCGTCTTGCTGGTCGAGGTCAACGCGGCTTCCGCTCCGGCGAGATAGGCAGCCTCCTGTTCACGGAAAACGGCGCAATAGACGTTCTTCGGCGCTTCGGGAATGCAGGTGTCGACGATGACAAAATTGGTGTCCGGGTTTTCCGGCGCAAGGTCGGCGATGATGTCGCCGAATTCGAACCCCATGACAGCAACGATCGAAGCCTTCATGTCGATCGCCGCCTGCACATGTTGACGGCGCGTGGACGGATCGGTGCCTTCGAACACCTTGGCCTTGGCGCCCTGATCGGCGGCAGCCTTTTCAATGCCGGTCTTCCCCAGACCGAGGAACTTGTTCACGCCGATGCGGCTGGGCGTGACCAGGACAAACGTGTTGTCTTCAGCGCGGAGCGGAACGGAAGCCGCGGAAAGGGCGAGAACCGAACCCAGGCAGAGATGCAGGAATTTGCTGGCAGTCGTCATTGTTGAACCCCACAGGCAAGCATGATTGGTTGCAACCGACTACGCCGATGGCGCCGCGTAGTCGGCGAGGGAGATAGCCTCAATACGGCGTATCGCCGCCATCGGTGTTGATGGACTGGCCACGGATAATCATGGCATCGTCGCTCAGCAGGAACGAAATCGTCCTGGCCACTTCGACCGGGTCGATGTGCCGGCGCAGTTGCGAACTGATCAGCTGCTCGAAGACGTCGTTGGGAGCCTGCTTGACCAGATCGCCATAAGCGATGGCAACTTCGCGAAGCATGTCGGTTGCCATGCCGCCAGGGCAGACACAGTTCACATTGATGTCGTTGGGGGCGAGCACTTCCGACAGCACCCGCGTGAAATTGATCATCGCCGCTTTGCTGGCGCTGTAAGCGAGCGACTGGGTGTGGCCCTTCTTGCCGGCCTCCGACGCGACATTCACGATCGCGCCCTTGATGCCCTTGGCGATCATCGCCTTGGCGACGAGGCGCGACGCTTCGAAGGCGCCGAAGACGTTGATGGCGAAGACACGCTCCCAGTCGGTCCAGGGCGTTTCAAGCGGATCGACGTGACGGACAATTGCTGCACAGTTGACCAGACCGTCGATGCCGCCAAGACGCTGCTCGGCCTGATCGATCGCGGCTGCTATCGAGGCGGCATTGCCGAGGTCGACTACGACAGCGCTGGTGTTGCCGCCGCCCTTGTTGAGATCCGCGATCGCTTCGTTCAGCGCCTGTTCGCGCACGTCGCCTATGACCACCGAAGCGCCTTCCGCAGCCAGCAATGCTGCCGCGGCCTTGCCGGCACCACCTGCACCGCCGAGGATCAGATAGCGTTTGTTTGCGTGTGACCGTACCGGTGCAACCTGGCGCACGGCCAGCGGGCGATGTTCGCCCCTGGTGGCAAAAGAGCCCATATTTCCTCCCCTTGGACCTCCAGGTGGAGGTCTCTTATCCGTTTTCCCGAAAGTGAAATTGCTCTACTGAGCTGCATCTGGCAAAGTCCACTTGTCGAGAAGTGGACCACGTATGAACAGGATTTCACCCGCACGGATCAGCCGGCTCATCGGCGGCTGGCAAACGACGGAAGGCAAGGTCACCCAGCAGCTCAGCCTGGCGATCGGCAGGTTGATCACGGCGAGGGAGTTGCCGGCAGGCGCCTTGATGCCATCGGAGCGGACGCTTGCAACGGCGCTCGCGGTCAGTCGCGGGTCCGTCGTTGCGGCCTACGCGTCACTGCGCGATGCCGGCGTGCTCGACAGCCGCCACGGCAGTGGTCACCGCATCATCGCGTCGGCGAATGCGCCCGGCGTTGCGCACACGCGCCTTGCCGGTGAGATGCAGGCGCTGCCGGAAGACATCGACATGACCAGCGGCGCGCTGCCGCCCTCGCCCATCCTCACCGAGGCGCTGGCGGCATTGCGGGGTGCCGATTTCGCGAGCATGGCGGCAGGTCTGGGTTACGATGCCTCCGGCTTGCCGGCGCTGCGCTGGGCCGTCGCTCGCTATTACACGGATCTCGGTCTTCCCACGCATTCCGACAACATCCTCATCACCAGCGGCGCGCAACAGGCCGTCTGGCTGCTGGCGAACGCTCTTGTCGATGCATCCGATGCGGTGGTCGTGGAAGACCCTGCCTATCGCGGCTCGCTCGAGGTTTTCCGTCGGCGCAACGCCAGGATCGTTCCCGTCGGCATCAGCGCCCACGGCCTGGACATGGACCAGCTTGAAAGAGCCCTCAGGAACCGGCCGAAACTGCTCTACCTTTTCCCGGAGGTGCACAATCCGACAGGAAGATCGCTGGACGACGCAAGTCGGCGCGATCTGGTCGAGCTGCTCGACCGCTATCCGACTTTCCTCGTCGAGGATGGCGCGCAGAGTGAACTTTCCACGATCGCCGGAGCGACACCCCGGCCGATTGCCGGCCAGACACAGCCCGACCGCGTTGCCACCATCGGCACGCTCTCCAAGCTGTTCTGGGGCGGCATCCGGATCGGCTGGATCCGGGCAAGCCCGCCGACGATAAAACGGCTGGCAAGCTTCAAGGCGGTCAACGACCTCGGCTGTTCGATGTTCGACCAGCACCTCGCCGTCGGCCTGCTCGAAAACATCCAGGAGGCACGGGCGCATCGGCATGGGGAAATCACCCGCCACCTCAAGATCGCCGAAGACCTCATTTCCGAACGCGCTGCGGGCCGTTGGCATTGGTCGCAACCAGCCGGCGGCACTGCCATGTGGATCCATATGCCCGGCGTCGACACGGTGTCGCTGTGCCAGGAGGCACAACGACACCGGCTTCTGCTGTCAGCGGGTCCGGGCTATTCCGCGCAGGAGAACTTCGGAGACTTCATCCGCCTGCCATTCGTGCGCCCCGCCGAGACGATGCAATTCGCGATCGAAACGATCTCCGAACTGGCGGAGAGAAGGACGGCAGCCTGACGCCCGTCACCTATTGTTCAAGATTGACGTAGGACTCGGGAAAGAAGCGCGGCGTGCACAGGCAATAGAATTCCAGGTCCACCGAACCTGTATTTTCGATGCGCTGCGGAGCCTGCGCCGGAATGACCGCCTGATCGCCTACCATCAGCTTGCGCTTGACGCCGTTGACTTCGAGTATCCCTTCGCCCTGGCGAACGATATAGCGCTCGATCACGCCGGTGAGGCTGTGCAGTTGCGTCGTCACGCCAACTTCGACACGTGCCACAGCCAACGAGGCTTCCGGTGACGCTTCCGTGTTGTGCAGCTCGGTGATGTAGCAGCGCTCGTCGGTCCAGAACTCGCCCTTGTTGTTCGCGACAACGATCTTGTGGTCTTCAGCCAAGGTTTTCCTCCTGCATGTTGGCAGCGCGAAGGAACCGATCGGCCTCGCTGTCCGCAAGCTCCACTTTGCAGGAAGTGGTTCGATCGTCTCCGCGGCAGCGACAGTCCGTTGCGTTGCCTTGCATTGAAGCCTGAAGTCGATGTGCTACATCCTTGATCATGAAAAACATCGGCTTTCTCTCTTTCGGCCATTGGTCGCCCTCGCCGCAGTCGCAGACACGCTCGGCGTCGGATGCACTCCTGCAATCGATCGACCTTGCCGTCGCCGCCGAGGAACTCGGCGCGGACGGTGCCTATTTCCGCGTGCATCATTTCGCCCGGCAGCTGGGCTCGCCATTTCCGTTGCTCGCAGCGGCCGGGGCCAGGACGAGCCGTATCGAGATCGGCACGGCCGTCATCGACATGCGCTACGAGAACCCGCTCTACATGGCCGAGGACGCCGGCGCGGCTGACCTCATAGCTGGCGGTCGCCTGCAGCTCGGCATCAGCCGCGGCTCGCCGGAGCAGGTGATCGATGGATGGCGCTATTTCGGCTACGCACCGCCTGAGGGCCAGAGCGATGCCGACATGGCGAGGCACCACGCGGAAGTATTCCTGGACGTGATCAAGGGCCAGGGTTTCGCGCAGCCCAATCCACGACCGATGTTCCCCAATCCGCCCGGCATGTTGCGCCTGGAGCCGTTCTCCGAGGGGCTGCGGGACAGGATCTGGTGGGGCGCAGCCACCAACGCCACCGCGGAATGGGCGGCCAAGCTCGGCATGAACCTGCAGAGCTCGACGCTGAAATTCGACGAGAGTGGAAAACCGCTGCACATCCAGCAGGCCGAACAGATCCGTGCCTACCGCGCCGCGTGGAAGGAGGCCGGCCATACGCGCGAGCCGCGCGTCTCGGTCAGCCGCAGCATCTTCGCCCTGGTCGACGACCGTGACCGCGCCTATTTCGGCGGCAGCGACAGCCAGGATCATTTCGGCTATATCGAAGCGGATACACGCGCAGTCTTCGGCCGGACCTATGCCGCAGAACCGGATGTCCTCATCGAGCAGCTGAAGCAGGACGACGCCATTACGGAAGCCGACGCGCTGCTGCTGACCGTGCCCAATCAGCTCGGCGTCGACTACAACGCCCACGTCATCGAGTCGATCGTCAAGCATGTCGCGCCTGCGCTCGGCTGGCGCTGAGCTACCTTAACGCTGCGACCGCCCGTTCATCAGCTTTGCCTGCAGGATGACGACGACCAGCAGGAAGGCGCCGCGGATGACCGACTGCCAGTAGGCGGACAGTGAAATGACGCCAAGGCCATTCTCGAAGTTGAGAATGTTGAAGACCATGGCAAGCAGGATGGCCCCCGCCAGGGTCGCGCCGATGGAGCCGACCCCACCGGACAGCAGCGTGCCGCCGACAACGACGGACGAGATCGCAAACAGCTCCCAACCCACACCTTCAGTCGGCTGGCCTGCTCCGAACTGTGCAGCGAGGATGACGCCGGCCAGTCCGGCAAGCAGGCCCGAGGTCGCATAGACGCCAAGCAAGGTGCGCCCGACCTTCAGCCCCATCAGTTTCGCTGTCGCCTCGCCGTCACCAACGGCCAGGATGCGCCTGCCGACCGGATGCCGCTCCAGCGCGATCCAGCCGACGATATAGCAAACGATCGCGATCCAGGCAGGGATTGGAAAGCCGAGGAAATCGTCCTGGCCTATCGAGATGAAGGCAGTGTCGTAGGACACCGAGACCGACTGGTTGCCTGAAAGCAGCAGGGCGGTGCCGTAAGTGGCAAGCATGGCTGCGAGGGTGGCGATGAAGGGCTGGATACGCAGCCGTGTGACGACCAGCCCGTTGACGATGCCGACGATGAGACCCGCGGCCATTCCACCCAGCAGTCCGGCTACCCAGCCATAGGGCGACAATGTTGCCGCGACCACGCTGGTCATCGCCGCGGTGCCCCCGACCGACAGGTCGATGCCGCCTGTCATGATCACCAGCGCCATGCCGAGCGCGATCAGCATGAACATGGAATTGTAGCGCAGGAACGAGAGGATGTTGTAGCTCGACAGGAAGTTGTCGTAGCGCAACGCGCCGAAGATCAGCAAGCCGAACACGACCGTGATCACGCAAAGCCGCGCGAGCTGAAGATTGGAGCGCGGTATCAAGGCCGCAACGAGATTCGAGCGCGAATTTTCCTGCATCATGTCCGGTCCGCGCTTTGCTGGATGTAGACAGCGACCACGATCAGCGCGGCCTTAACGACGAGAGCGGCGGCATCCGGAACGCCATTGGCGAGAAGCGTATAGCGGACGAGCTGAATGACGCAGGCGCCAAGCAGCGTGCCGATGATGTTTGCCCTGCCGCCGGTCAGCAGCGTGCCGCCGACAGCAACCGCTGCGATGGCATCGAGCTCCATTCCGAGCCCGACCAGGTTGGCGTCGCTGGCCGAATTCCTGGCCACGACGATGAGCCCGGCAAGGCCTGCCAGGACACCGCTGATGACATAGACAAAACGCTTCACGCGCTTGGCCGGGATGCCCGAAAGGCGCGCTGCCTTTTCATTGCCGCCGACAGCCAGGATCTGCCGCCCCAGTGCTGTTCCTTTGATCAGAAAGGCAGCCGCGGCCACCACCACGATCATGATCAGCACCTGCGTCGGAATGCCGAACACATGACCGAGCGCCACGAACTGGAAAGGCGGGTTCTTGAACACCTGCAGATTGCCGTTGGTCATCACCTGGGCGATGCCGCGTCCCGCGGTGAACAAAACCAAGGTCGCCACGATCGGCTGGATCGAATAGTGGGTGACAAGGAAACCGTTGAACCAGCCAAGCAGGCCGGCGACGACGAGCGGCACGATGAATGCCAGCGGCAGGACCACGAGCGGATCGGTGGTGGGCGCGATCGCCCCCAGCAGGATCATCGGCGCGATCGCGCCGGCAATCGCCATCAGCGAGCCGACCGATAGATCGATGCCACCGGTCGCGATCACCAGTGTCATGCCGACCGCGACGATGACGATGGTGGCCACCTGGGTCAGGTTCACATTCAAGGTCTGCAGCGACAGGAAGTTCGGCGTCGCGACGACGTTGAAGGCGATCAACAGCAGAAACGCCAGCAAGGTGCCGTAGCGGCTCAGCCATGCTGCGAAGTTGAAGCGCGGGGTTGGGCCGGCGGTGTCTTCCGCAGCGGTCATGCCGGCACCTCCTGATGGGCCATGGCGGACAGGAGATTGGCCTCGGTGATGTCCTCGGAAGCCAGCCGGCGAACCGAGAGGCCGTCGCTCAGAACCGTGACGTGATCGGCCGCGGCGATCAGTTCCTCGAGTTCGGAGGAGATCATCAGCACGCTCAAGCCCTCATCGGCCAGGCTGCGCAGCAGTTTCAGTATCTCGGCCTTGGCGCCGACATCGATGCCCCGCGTCGGTTCGTCGACGATCAGCAGACGCGGATTCATGCAGAGCCAGCGCGCCAGCAGGACCTTCTGCTGGTTGCCGCCCGAAAGTTCGCGGATCGGCTGCTCCGGCGAGGAACATTTGATGCCGAGCGCGGCGATGTATTTCTCGACGATCGCGCGCTGGGCGGCCTTGTCGACGATGCCGGCCTTCTGCAGCTTGGGCAGGATGGCGAGCGTCATGTTTTCGCGCACGCTCATCTCCGGCACGATACCTTCGATCTTGCGGTCTTCTGAAACGAAACCCATCCCATCGGCGATGGCATCGGCGGGAGCGACATAGTTCGTCTCCCGTCCATCGACGGTTATGGCACCGCGCTCCTTGCGGTCGGCAGCGTAGATCAATCGCGCCGTTTCCGTGCGGCCGGCGCCGAGCAATCCGGCGAGGCCGGCGATCTCGCCCTTGCCGATGGTGAGCGAGACATCCCGCACTCTTACGCCGGCACCCAGGTTCTCGACACCGACGAGCGCGGCCCCCTCGCCGTCGCCATGCGCGCGCTTCTTGGCCGTGAACGCGGCCAGTTCCTTGCCCAGCATGGTCCTGACCAATTCGACCTTGGAAATGTCCTTCATCGGGCTGACCGCCACGGTGCGGCCGTCACGCATGATCGTGACCCGGTCGCAGATGGCGAACAGCTCGTCGAGCCGATGGCTGATGAAGATCGCCGCGACCCCGTCGGCTTTCAGCGTACGGATGGTTTCGAACAGCACGGCGACTTCGCGCTCGTCGAGCGAGGATGTCGGCTCATCGAGAATGAGCAGCCTGGCATTCTGGGTGACGCCGCGCGCAATCGCGACCATCTGCCGGGTCGCGGCTTCGAAATCCTGCAACGGCCGGTTCACGTCGATGTCGAGCTTGAAACGTCGCAACACTGTTCTGGCATCGGCCTGCATTCTTGCGCGATCCACCAGGCCGAAGCGGCGCGGTTCGCGGCCGAGAAAGATGTTTTCCGCCACAGTCCTGTTGGGAGCGAGGTTGATCTCCTGATAGATCGTGGCGATGCCGGCCGCTTGGCTTGCGGCGGTCGAGCCGAACCGGACATCTGCGCCCTGAAATTCTATGCTACCGGCATCATGCGAATAGGCACCGGTCAGGATCTTGATCAGTGTGGATTTGCCGGCGCCGTTCTGGCCGATCAGCGCCATGACCTCGCCTGGCTCCACCTGAAGCGAAGCGTCGGTGAGAACCCGGACATCGCCAAAGCTTTTGTTGATGCCCGTCATCGACAACAGCATCGCAGATCCTCCTGGCGCATGCCCCCGACGCGCAGCGCCCTATCGGCGATGATTTCTACACCCCGGGAGGCCGCAAAAGAAAGCGGCCGAAACGTTCCTCGCGACGCTCCGACCGCAGGTGGGGAAGACAATCAATAGGCGCCGGAAACCTCCGCCGCGGCGTTGGACGTATCGTAGAACTTGTCCTTGTTCTTCACCCAGGCGTCGATCTTTTCGCCGCCGGCGTAGCGCTTCAGCGTTTCATAGGCGATCGGTCCGAAACGCGGGTTGCATTCGACCACCGCGCCGATCTTGCCGTCGGCGATCGCCTGGACGGCTTCCTTGCCACCGTCGATCGACAGGACCAGCACATCGGTGCCCGGCTTCTTGCCGGCGGCCTCAAGCGCGGCAATCGCGCCGAGCGCCATCTCGTCGTTGTGGGCGTAGATGACATTGGCGTCGGGATGGGCCTGAAGCAGCGCTTCCGCAACCTGCCGCCCCTTGTCGCGCGCGAAATCGCCCGATTGCGAGGCAACGATCTCAAAGCCGCCGGCTGCCTTGATGGCCTCGTCGAAGCCCTTCTTACGGTCGTTTGCCGGCGAGGAGCCGGTGGTGCCTTCAAGTTCGATGATCTTGGTCTTGCCGTTGGCGTTCTTCACCAGCCATTCGGCGACACGTTTGCCTTCCTCGACGAAGTCCGACCCTATGAAGGTCACGTAGTCCTTGCCGGCTACGGCCAATTTCGGGTCGACGCTGCGGTCCAGCAGGATGACCGGAATGCCAGCCTTCTTCGCAGCCATGACTGCCGGGATCAGCGGCTTTTCCTCGCGCGGCGCCAGGAAGATCAGGTCGACGCCCTGCGCGATCATGGAATTGACGTCGGCGACCTGCTTGGCCGCGGAGCCGGCCGCATCCGTGTAGACGAACTGATAGCCGAGCTTGGCGGCCTCGGCCTTCATGCTTTCGGTCTGGGCGATGCGCCATGGGTTGTTGGACTCGGTCTGGGCGAAGCCAACCTTGTAGGTGTCCTTCTTGGCCAGCGGCGGGAGATCTGCGGCCATGGCCACACTGGACACTAGGCTCAGCACGCCGAAGGCGCTTGCGGTCATCAATAAGGTACGGCGGGTCAGTGACATCGGGGTTCCTCCACGTGGACAACCGGCTCCTCCAGCCGGGCAGACATGCGTCTGCTGATCACCAATCGATCCTACGATAATTTTATTAGCAGTCAATGCGCGATATTAGCAGAATGACGTCATGGGGATTGCGCATCAAACGAGCGGAACAAAATACCTCCACCCCGGTAAAATCCCATCATTTCATACAAATATCAGTGAGTTATGCTCGATTCTCGATGGAAAACTTGTGCAAGGTCAGCCATACCAGAAATCGCTATCCGAAATTTTGAGGATCGCTTGATAATTTTATGATCAAATGACTATGATGACCCGGCGGATCGGGCCGGCATATGCGGGGACAATCGTGAATTCGAGGCGAGGACCAGCGCTGTGAGCCAAAGCAACGGCGGCGAGAAACGCCAGGGACGGCCGACGATGACAGACGTCGCCCGCATTGCGGGCGTGTCGCAGTCGAGCGTGTCGCTCGTGCTCAATCAGATGACAGGCGCGCGCATCTCCCCGGAGACGAGACAACGTGTTCTCGAGGCGGCGAGGCAGGTAAGCTACCAGTTGCCTGGCATCCGAGGGGAGATTTCGCCCGATGTCGAAGGAAGGACGATTGCCTACATCGTCGACGAGATTTCAACCAGCCCGCACCCCGTGGTCAGTTTCGACGGCGCGCGTGACTTCGCCTTCGAGCAGGACTTTCTCGTTGCCGCCTATGTAACGCGCTCCAACCCTCAACTGGAGGCAGCGACCATCGAGGCGATCAAGCGCGACAAGTCGATTGTCGGCGTCATCTACTCCTCGATCTTCACCAGGCGTGTCACTGTGCCCCCTGCCCTTCACGGAATTCCCACCGTCTTGCTGAACTGCTACGGCGAAGCGCGGCGCCACATCTCGATCCTGCCGGGGGAAGTCGCCGGCGGTTTTGCCGCCACCGCCCACTTAACCGGTCTCGGGCATCGCCGCATCGGCTTCATCAATGGCGAACCGTGGATGGATGCTTCCATCGATCGCCTCAAAGGATACCGGCAGGCGCTCGCCACCGCCGATGTCGCGTTCGACGAAACATTGGTTCGCAGCGGCGACTGGCTGCCGCTGACCGGCTATCATCATACGCGCGACCTGCTGTCGATCGACAATCCGCCAACGGCCATCTTCTGTGGCAACGACCTGATGGCGTTGGGCGCCTTGGAGGCCGCCAACGAGATGGGGATCAAGGTTCCCGACGAACTCAGCATCATGGGTTATGACGACCAGGAACTCGCCCGCTACACCCATCCGCGCCTTTCGACGCTTGTCCTGGCTAACTACGAGATGGGACAACGAGCAACCGAGATGCTTATCGATATGGTGCTGCACAGAAAGCAATTCCGTCCGATGACGGTCAAGATCGACGGGCCGCTCGTGGTGAGGGAGACGACTGCTTCGCCAAGGTTGCGTTGAGATTCTGTCCAGAGAGGCCTGCGATAATCAGCTCTCGACATGTTCCAATCGAACCGTCTGGCATCACCCTAGTGCAAATGCACTAGCCCAAGAGGGGGTATCCTAGGGGTAACCCATGTTGTTTGACCATTTGGTCAATGCTAAATAGCGCCGATGCAAAACCGAGCTTGATTTGCCCCCGAAAGCCGACCTGCAACAAGGGGGAAGCATGCAAAAAGACCTGATCATCGTTGCCGACGACCATCCCGTTTTCCGGGAAGGCCTGCGCCGTGTGGTGCAGACGGTCGAGACAGATGCGGACATCGTCGAAGCGGAGACGATGGAAGAGGTTCTGGCCGCCGCACGCTCGGGACGCCAGCCCAAACTCTTCATCATGGATTTGCTGTTTCCCGGTCTCGTCGCAGAACGCTCGCTTGCCGAGCTGCGCCAGGAGTTCCAGCGTTCATCGATCATGGTGGTATCGATGGTCGATGATCGCCGCACTGTCGACATGGTGATGGCCGGCGGGGTCGACGGTTTCGTCTCCAAATCCGTTCCGCCGAGCGAGTTGATGGAAGCAATCGTGGCCGTGCGCGACGGCGACTATGTGATCAAGCTCAAATCATCAGACCGGGTATCCCACCCCACCGAAGACGCCGACATCCTGAACAGCCTGACGACGCGCCAGCGTGAAGTGCTGCGACTGCTCGCCGACGGCAAATCCAACAAGGAAATCGGGCGTACGCTCGACATTTCGCACTACACCGTGCGCATCCATGTCTCGGCGCTGTTGCGTGTGCTCAATGTCGGCTCGCGCTCGGCGGCAGCGGTCAAGGCGCTCAACGCAGGCTGGGTCGACCGGATCTGAGCAGCCGCTCAGGCGCGTTGCTGCGGAGCCATGGTTCGTTGCGTGGTACGTCCCAATGCGAGCGCGATCATCGTCGAGCGCAGTTCCGAGGGGCGGACAGGCTTGGACAGGATCGGAATATCCTGCTGTCCCAGTTCCTCGCGCACTCGGTTCTCGTCATGGCCGGTCATGACGATGGCTGGGATGTCGCGGCCAGCCTGCCGGCGGACCTCCGCGATGAAATCCGCACCGACGATGCCGCCGCCGAGATCGAAGTCAGTGACGACGAGATCGCATGGCGCGACCGACAGTTCGGTACCCGCTTCGGCCTGCACCACGCAGCCCCATTTCTCCAGCAGCGAGGCGGTCGCCAGCAGCACGTCCTCGTCATCCTCGACCAGCAGCACCCGCAGGCCTTCGAGCGGCGAGGAAAAACGCTCCGGCGCGATCTTTTTTGTCCGCCCCGGTGCCGATACCGCAGGCAGGCCGGCGATGCGCACGCTGGTGCCGCGGCCCCGGACAGAACGGATCGAAACCCGCAGCGACATCAGATGGGCCAGCCGCTTGACGATCGAGAGGCCGAGCCCAACACCTTCGACGTCCCGGTCGCCGCGCTCGCGCACCTGGTAGAATTCGTCGAACAGCTTCGGCAGATGCTCCTCGGCGATGCCTTCGCCGCGATCGTGGATCTCGATCGACAGGCCGTAGCGATGGCGGCGACAGCCGATCAGCACCTCGCTGCCCGGCGCGTATTTCAGCGCATTGGACACGATGTTCTGCAGGATGGTGGTAAGAAGGGCGGCATCGATGCGCACATGATGTTTGGTGCGCACCATTTTGAAGGTCGTCTGCGACCACTGTGCCCGGCTGGCGTTCTGGGTCAGCACCTCGTCGATGACATCCTGCACCGAAACCACTTCGAAATGCGGCGTCACCTTGCCGCTGTCCAGCGTCGAAATGTCGAGCAGCGAGCGGAACAGGCCTGACACCGAATGCAGGGAGCGGTCGATGTTTTCGACCATCTGCTTCTGCTCGCGATCGAGCCCGGTATCACGCAGGCAGGCTGTGAACAGGCTGATGGCGTGGATCGGCTGGCGCAGATCATGGCTGGCCTGCGCCAGGAAACGCGACTTGGCGAGGTTCGCCTCATGCGCGGCGTCGTAGGCCTCGTAGACCCTCTGCAGCAGTGCGTAGATATAGGCCGGCACCAGGATGGTGGTCATTACCAGCGTCAGCGCGACATATGGGTTCTCGCGCCAGTAGACGTTGAGATAGCACGACAGAGCGATCGTCACCAACGCCATCGCCGTGGCAAGGAGCAGGTAGCGCGGTCCGAAACGGAGCCCGTTTCCGACCGTAACCCAAAGCAATGCCGCGTAGAGCGGAAGCAAGGCTGCGCCGCCGATCGACATCGCCGAGCAGAATGCGAGGTAGTCACAAGCCATCGAAACCAGTCGCCGTGGCTTATAGACCACCGGCTTGGCAACCACCCACCACAGCAACAGCCACGAAAACGGAACATAGGCAAAATAATAGGCGGCGAAGCCATTGGCATAGGATGTTGCCGCATTGTCGAGCCAGGCGACAATCCAGATGTAGATCGCCAGGATCGGAACAAGCACTATCCGCACGATCGCCTGGGAGCGCTCGGCCTCGTAATTCTCGTGTTCCCTGGCTTCGAAAGTGCCTGCCATCTTAACGGGAAAAAACCTAGGACGATCGCGTCGCTTGAACATCGCCCCCTCCATGGGCCGTGTGTGGCATCGGCATTCCCCCTACACCGACGCCGTCCTCCTGTGAACTCGCCGACATCCGCAGTCAGTGCAAACTCGCACCGGCCTGCCTGACCAGCCGATCGATCTTTAGTTTCTCCGCCGTCATCATCGAACGAAGCTCGGCTGGGCGGATCGGTTTCGCCAGGATCGCGATCTCGGGATCGCCGAGATCATCTTTCACCCTGTTCTCGTCGTGACCGGTCATGACGATCGCCGGCACCTTGCGTTTCAACAGGCTCCGGACGCGGGCTATACAATCGACGCCCGTTGCTTTCGCGCCAAGATCGAAGTCGGTCACGATCAGGTCACACTCGGCCACTTGGTCGGGGATCGTCAGCTGAATCTCGACAACGCAGCCCCACCGCCGTAACAAGGTGGCGGTGGCCTGCAAAACATCCTCGTCGTCCTCGACCAGCAGGACACGAAGGCCTTCGATCGCCGGTCTCGGTCCCTCCTTTTTCGATTTCACCGTAGTCGCCTGCGATGCGACCTGCAGACCCTCGATGATGACTGCCGTACCCCGGCCCGGCACGGAGCGTAGATAGGCAGACAGGCCCATCAGCCGCGTCAGCCGCTTGACGATCGGCAGTCCGAGACCGACCCCATCGACGTCGCGATCGCCTCGCTCGCGAACCTGGTAGAACTCGTCGAACACTTTCGGCAGGTGATGCGCGGCAATGCCGTTGCCGCGATCATAGACCTCAATGGCCAGCTGCCCCTGGCGACGACGACAACCGATCAGAACGGGGTGACCCGGTGCATATTTCAGGACATTGGAGATGACGTTCTGCAGGATGGTCGTCATCAACGTGGCATCGATGATGACATGGGCTCGCGTCGGAACCGCCCGCAATTCGACACCAGCCCATTGCGCCGCTTCGGAATTCTGCCGGACGATGTCCTCGAACAGATCCTTCACCGCAACCGGCTCGAAAACCGGCGTCACCTTGCCGCTGTCCAGCGTAGAGATGTCGAGCAGGGAGCGGAACAGGCGCGATACGCTCTGCAGCGAGCGATCGACATTCTCGACCATCTGGCGTTGCTCGCGGTCGAGCCTGGTATCCTTGAGGCAGGCCGTGAACAGGCTGATGGCGTGGATCGGCTGGCGCAGATCGTGGCTTGCCTGCGCCAGGAAACGCGACTTCGCGACATTGGCGTCACGCGCGGCATTGAAAGCTGCATAGACACGCTCGAGCAGGTTGTAGGCGTAGGCAGGAACGAGAAGCGTGGTAAGGAGAAGGGTGATCGTCACATAAGGGTTCTCGCGCCAGAACGGGTTGAGATAGGCGGTTACCAGAATGCTCAGGAGCGCCATGCAGGTGGAAGCGATCAGGTAACGCGAGCCGAAGCGCAGGCCGTAGCCCACGGTCACCCACAACAAGGGAGCGTAAGCGGGCAGCAGCGCAGCCCCGCCAAAGGTCATGATGCCGCCGACAGCGATGTAGTCGCTGACCATCGAAATCGCCCGCCGAAGCAGGTTCTCCCCAGGCCGCTTCACGATCCAGAACAGGATCGACGCCGAGACAAGGATGTAGGACGAGAATGACAGGATCGTCTGGGTCGTGCTGAACGCCGTATCGCCTCTCGACGAGAAGACACTCAGCATACCGACCGTGAACAGCGTCGCGGCACCGAGACGAAAGGTCGCCTGCGCCCGTTCAGCATCAGTCGGCCTATCGTTCCGAGTAACGAAAAGGTCAGCGAATTTTGTGCGCAAGCCACCAGGCATGATGTGCTTCCCGATCAGGAGCAGAAGCTGATCGCCTGGGGCTCGACAATCAGGGCATTTCGAATGCCGCCACTGAACCAGCGACATTCCTGTATGCGAAAGGCAGGGTCAGGGCATTTGCGTTCTTCGCGGAACGCGGCATTGCCCTAACTCTTTGTTTTTACGCAATTCCAGACGAAAAAAATCGTTACACGCTTTTCCTGGAGTCGCGCCAGCCTCCCTTGGTTATTTCCCCAATTGCATTGTTCTTTCGAGGGCCTGGTTGAAGCCCTTGAGCGAGATCGAGAAGGCGACGTCCTTTTCCGTGTCGGAAGCAAAGGCACCAAGCCTGAGCGCGGTGCCGGTCTTCAGCGCGGCGGTGGTCGCTGGCGTGAAGGTGAGCCTGACGATGCAGCCGCCCGGCAAGCAGGTGCGGAAACGCGACGGCTTGCCAGGTGGTGTGTCGTCGACCGAGAACGTCACGCCCTTCTCGAGATTGAGTCCGAACGGCATCACAAGGACGCCCTTCAGGCCGCCGTCGTCGGCCGGCGAAAGCTCGACGGTGAGCACACGCTGGCCGTTCTGGCTGACCTGTCCCTGCGAGAAGGCGCACTGCTTCTTGTTTTCGGCCGCCGCCACGCAGGCGACCCGCCAGTCGTCATAGGTTTCCGACAGCGACGACGGACCGCTGGCAGCGCCGGCGGCTGATTGCTGTTCCTGTGCAGAAGCACCAGACGCGGCAGCCAGTAAGGCCGCCGCGCCGAAAAGCAGTCTCATTGCTGGCATCAGAAGCGAATGCCAAGCCTTGCGTCGACGCCATTGGTCGACGACCCCGAACCGAACTCGCCATTATAGGAGATACCGATCGTGGCGTTGTCGGTCACCTTCATGTCGAGACCGGTCTGCAGCACAAAGGTGTTCTTGGCGATCGGCACACCGGCCACCGTGAACAGGCTGGAGCCGGCAAAGCCGACCTTGGTGAACGGCGTGGTGTCGCCGAAGGCATGCTTCCAGCCGACCGTGCCGTTGGCCGATGCAGCGACCGAGCCCAGCATGAAGTCGGTCGAGGCACGAAGACCGAGCGTGGTGAAGGTGGTGTTGGTCGTCTGCGCCTCGGCGCTGAGCGCCGCAGCACCGCCCTTTTCGGTGAAGCCGTCCGTGTGCAGGCTGACATGGGCGAGGTTCACGAAAGGCTCGAAGGCGGCACCTGCCGCATCAAGGCGATAGCCCAGTTCACCGAAGGCCTGGAAGGCGCCGGCATCGTAGTCAGCCGACAGGCCGTCGTTAAAGCCGCGGAAGGAGACGGTGCGGCCGGTCTCGATGTTGCTCCAAGTGTAGGACAGCCCGGTGCGCAGCGCCAGGGCACCCCAGCGTGTACCGCCGTAGAGACCAAGGTGATAGTTATCGCTGTCGCCGGACGACGAGCGGTCCTTGGCATCGAAGGAGGTGCGGCTGTAGCCGGCCAGCACACCAACGCGCCAGGCTTCCGCGAACTCGGTATCGATACCGGTAACGAAGCCGCCGGTTGACTGCTTCATTCGAGACGCGTTGCCGTCACCGTCGAAGCTGCTCCAGGCACCGAACACCTGTCCCCAGGCCGCAGTTTTGGCGGTGGTGGCGGCTTCGATGTCCTTGCCGTCAGGGCCATAAGCCATCACCGGCAGGGGCGCTGCCGCGACATCACCGAAGGCCGCACGAACGCGATCGTTGGCAAGATTGCGCACGTATTGCGATGAGTTGATCAGTGCAGTCGAACCGGAAGCATGCACCTCGCCCGACAGTTGTTCGAAGGCCGCACGCCCGTCAGCAGCATTGAGCGGCAGCAGCGCATTGTAGAGTGCATGCCCCGCGCCACCGTCCTGCGGCAGCGAGTTCAACGCGACCGCGGTCTCGTACTGATTATGTGTCTCAGTCACGTCGTCGAACGGACCACTCACATTCGGGCCGGGGCGCGAAGGCGTGCCGGGATTACCTGGGTTACCCGGATTTCCAGGGTTGCCCGGTTCACCGGGGTTACCCGGCTCACCCGGATTTCCTGGTTCGCCCGGATTGCCGGTGTCCTTCACCTTGATCTTCAGGTCGACCTGATTGGTCTGCTGGTCCAGAGAAACATCGAGGAATGCCGACTGCGAAATCGCCTGCGCAAACTGACCAGTGATGCCGCCCGCCGCCGTCAGGATCGTGTAGGCCTGCCCGGTCTGATAGTTCGCTGCAGCGTCCAACGCGGTCACGTTGACGTTGACGTTGTCCCCGATTCCGACAATCCCGTTTTGGTTCACGGCTTCGACGACAATCTTGTCGCTCGCGCCGTTGCCTGCGATGTCCACGTTGTAGATCGAACCGGGATAGAAGGTCAGGTCGCCCTTGACCGTAATGGTGCCGATGCGATTATCGGATGTTCCGGGCGTGATCACGCCACCATTGATATCGGTCGAGCCGACTGTACCCCAGCCTTCAAGCCGGCCCTTGGCGTTCACATCAACCACGCTGGAATAATAGCTGTTGTTCGCAACGAGCTGGCCGGTCGCACCGCCAAGAACCAGCGTACCGTTGTTGACCCTGAAGCTCGTTCGGGTTGGAGAGAGCGTGTCCGGATCGGACGCGGCCGTGCCCAGGTCGCCCTTCAAGACCAGCTTTGCGCCATCGCCATCGACGACAACACCGCCACCCAAGCTGCCGGCGGTGGAATAGAACTTCGTCAGGTCACCCGACAGGATGGTCTCGCCAGCCAATGCGGTGATGATGCCGTCACCGACCAGGGCATTCTCAAGCGTATAGGCGGTGCTGCCAGAACCCGTATGGTTGAAGCTCAAATGCCCCTCATTCTGCGTCGACCCGAACGTTATGACAGCTTCCTTGTTGATGCTGCCTGCCGCCTCGGCGGCAAGCGCCTTCGGCTCATCGAAGACGTCCGACATGTCGATCTTGCCGCCAATGGTCAGGTAACCATTTTCGCCGGTCAGCTTAATGCCGTTGGCGACGTTCAGCTTGGCGCCGTTCGCAACTGAAAGATTGCCGTCTTCAATGGTCAATTTGTCGGTGACGTTGAACGACGATTTTTCGCCGGTAAGAAAAAGCGTGTTCTCCGCGACGATTGAATTACCAATTTCTGCGGTCGAGGTTGTAACAACGCCACCACTCTCGATGGTCATGTCGCCGCCCAGCTTGAAGTTGCCGGCATTGACCCATTTCGAGCCCTCGCCGGTGACAAGCACCTTCGTACCGGGGGTATCGCTGAAATCACCCGCGGTCTCTACATCGATGGAGGTAATGGAACCTCCGTCCTTGATGGTAACCGTAGAACTGCTCGTGCTGCTGAGACCTGTGATGAGAGTGAGCTTGTCAGTGTTCAGCAGCGATCCCGGGCCCGTGACCGTCAGTGTCCCCTTGGATTCCTGCCCATCCCCGACATAGGTATACTTGGCGTCTACACCGCCCCCAGCTTCGACGATGAGGGTGCCATCGCCACCCGTGACACACATAGCAGAATAGCCGTTACAACCACCGCCAACCGTAAGTGTGTTGCCCAGGATGTTGTTGGTACGCGCGACATCCAGTCGGGATCCAAGGCCACTCACGGTAACGGTGGCTTGAGAGCCGCCAATGCCAGCGATGATCGCACGACCTGCAACAAGGGTCTCCGCACCATCGCCAATCGTGACGGTTGTCCCTTTGTTGTTCAAGCCGATGATCAAGTCTTCATCGAAAGCCTGATCCAGGTTCCAGGAATGAGACGCACCATCGTCGAGGGTAAAATCTGCGGCAAAGGCTAAGGTTGTGGTCAGCCCCACTCCCAATGCGGCAGACAGAGCAATTGAGGCAATACCTACTCCGCCGCTGCCCAATACCGTGGAAGCCAGGAGAATTTTGGTCCAGCGCGCTGCGCCTGATTTTCCGATCGTATTTCCGATCAAGACACGTCCCTCATTAAGTGCAAAGCGTTCGTCGCCGAACAATGAAACATGACCGTCGAAGCCCGCCCGCCCGACGACCACACTTGAAACCGCAACGGCGCGATCTAGCCTTTTGAGGGTTGTGGCGGCCATTAGCACACATGCACTAGCGGAAGGTCCGCGCCTTTCCGCCCTGGGCGCCCGTCGATAAAATCAAAACAAAACAAGCGCTTGCGAGGCAAGCGCTTGTTCAATCGTCACATATCGCCTAATGCGGCGACCCTTCAGCAGTTGCCATGTCCTAGAGGGTGGCTCCCTGCGCCATCTGCGACAGTGCTTCCGCAGAATCGTTTACCCATTTCACTGCCGATGGCCGAAGATCGAGATCGAAATGCTCGTGCCCCAGCAAGGCATTGACGATGACGGCGCTGCGCCATGCCATCAGACTGAGCTGTGGTTCGGCGATGCCGTGGCTGTGACGGCCGGCATTGAGCGCAAAGATGCGCGCGGCCTCAGGTCCGTCCCATTCCACCGAAAAATCCTCACGCAGCTGATAAAGGCCACGTTCGTCGAGATCCAGCCGCTCGCCCAGCGGCGCCAGGAATTCCGGCACTGTGAAAACATAACCGGTGGCGAGTACGACGGCATCGGCGCTCACCATCTCCACACTGCCGTCGAAACCATTGCGCATGACGAGGCGGAACTCACCGCCCTCATGGCGCAGGTCGAGAACCTCGCGATGCGGCAGGAAGGCGAGATCGTGTTCCTTGCCGGAGAGGTGACGCAGCGCATAGCTCTTCTGGTAGATCGCCCGTAGCGTCGAAGCCGAAATGCCGTCGCCGGCCAGTTTCTGCTGGGCAACGGTTGGTTGCTTGCGCGAGCGCGGCAACGCATGGAACCGTTCGACATATTGCGGGGTGAAAAACTCGTCGGTGAAGGGAGAATCGTCCAAAGTCTGGAAATTCTGCCGACGGCTGATCCAGGCAATGGACTGGTCCGCCGCCTCCGGTTGCGACAGCAGATGCTGCATGATTTCGGCACCGCTTTGGCCACCGCCGATGACAACGATACGCCGCCCTTTCAAGCCACCCAGCCGGTAGGCCGCCTGGCTGGTGTGGAAACAGGTGCTACCCAGCGCTGCCTGCCCCCAATCGGGAATGTTCGGCTTCAGCCCGACGCCGAGCGACAGATTGCGCGCCAGGCGCGTTTCGGCATCGAAGCGAACATGGAAAACTCCTTCTTCGAAACGGACCTCGCGCACGGATCGCCCGAAGCGGAGATTATCGAGACCGGAGGCGACCCAGGAAAGATAGCGTGCGAATTCACGACGTGGGATCGCGTCAAAATCGGCGTTGAGGAATTCGTAGAACCGCTTCTGCGAAACCAGGTAGCTGGCGAAACTCCAGGGGCTGGTCGGCAGCGTAGCCGTCACCAGATCCTTCATGAAGGATGTCTGCAGTTCAACGCCTTCCAGCATCATGCCCGGATGCCAGTCGAAGGCCGGTTTGTCGTCGAAGAAACACACATCGGCGGAAGGGATTGCATCGAGATGCGCCGCGAGGCTCAGGTGGAAGGGACCGATGCCGATACCTGCGAGGTCTAGGACTGGGGATGTCATGGACAGCTCCGTTGTTGATCAGGCCGCTTTGCCTCGGCCGATGGTCAGGCCGAGGTACAATGGATTGTCGAGTTCGGTGCCGAGGGCGGGGACAGGTCGCTCGCCGGCGTCACCATAGCCGATGGCAAAGCGCACCTTGTTGATGGCGATGCGCGGTATTTTCGGTTGGAGCAGATCGAACAGACGGAAACGCTCCGCAAGTTCGGGGTGCTTTGCCTGATAGGAGACGACGCAGTCGGCGAGCACACGATAGAAGACCGCCTCATCCAGCCCGTCGAAATCGGCTAGCGCAGCCGAGACGAAGCGCAGCACGCTGGCAATATGGCCAGTCTGCAGATGCTGCAGCAGATGCGCCGGCGGGCGTCGCTTCAACGTGGCGCGAACCGCCGGGTCGAGTGTCGCAAGTTCCGGGAAATCGGCATCGACCAGGTCCAGATCGCCCTGGAAATCCTTGACCGCAACGCCGACCGGCACATCCCCCTCGAGGAGGATGGTGATGTTCTGGCCATGGGCGATGAAACCGACACCGTAGCGGCACAGGAAATGATAGAGCGGCACGAAGACGCTGGAGAACAGACGCTCCAGCCAGACCTCGTGGCCAAGCCCCGAAAGCTCGATCAAGGCGCTGATGACGGGGCGGCCTTGCGCATCGGTTTGCGCAAGTGCGCCCATCATCATCGGCCGCCTGCCTTTCGGCAGGTTCTGGAGCGGACTCTCGCGCCAGATCGCGCCCAGCATTTCCAGGTGCTGGTAAGGCGCGGCCTCGATGCGTTCGAACTGAGGGTGCGGATAAAAGGCGCCGGCCACTTCGCCGAGGATATGAGCCGGTTCCAGCACGGGATCGGCGGCAGCCACATCGGCCAGCCAGCGGGACAGGAGCGGGCCTATGTCCATGTATTTGCCGGGCACGCCACGCCATGCCGAGGTGTTGAGCACGGTGAGCGGCAGCTTCACGTGCAACGCCTCCGGCCGCGAGACGTTGGCCAGCGTGCGCAGCGATTGCTGGGCGGCAAAATAGTCGCCGAACTGTCCGAGCGGCACGATGCGCCCGGCAGCGACCTCACCGGCATAGCTTGCAGCAAGCATGGCCTGCCATTGCCAGGGATGGACAGGCACCAGCAGATGCGTGTCGGCAGACGCGCCTGCTGCGTCGCGGGCAGCCTCAAGCCGCACCCGTTCGGTCCGATTGAGGGCTGCGTCGAGCAAAGCGTCTTCGGTGATGTCGGGATCGACCGAAAAGCGCAGATGCGTGCGTTGCGCGGCAATCCAGAACAGCTGGAACTCGGACACGAATTCGGGCGAATAGGCCTCGAAAGCCTCGAGCCCCCAGCCGATGCGGCCTTTGTTCGCCGGCGCCTTCGGATGGCCGTCGAGCAGACGCTGCAGGTCGAGGTCCGGCAATCTGGCGAGGTCGAAGGCGGTGAAGGCCTGACGCTCGGCAAGGATGCGCACATCCGCCATCAGCGTGCTGTAGAGTTCCTTGGCGTAGGTGCTGAGGGTGGACGCCGAAATCTCGAGCACGGCACGCGCATCGACGAAGAAAGCAACGGCATCATCCACTAGCGTCTCATCGCCATTTGCGACCCGTACCAGCGTTTCCGGATTGATTGACAACTGACCCCAGATGCGACGCTCGGCTTCGAAGCGATAGGCAACTACGCCGAGCGGCACTTCCCAATGTCTGCCGGCCGCGTTCATCGACCGAACGGGCAACACTTCCTCGTAGATCAATTCCGGGATGGCGCGCGCCAGAATGGCCTGGTTGGCGCGACTCCAGAGCTCGCCGGTGACGGCCCGCCCTTTGGGCAAAGGACCGAGTGATATGAAGTGCCCGCTCACAGGGGCACCTCGCTGAAGAAGCGCTCGCGCTGGCAGCAGACGAACATGGCCCGCTTGTGCGGGAAGTCGAATTCCTTGACCTTGTCGTAGGCAGCATGCGCGCAGTAGCTCAGCATCTTATGGTTCGTTGCGCGCGGTTCGCCGACGATGCGCTGCGTGCGCGGGTCGTCAAGAAACAGATAGTGGGTCACCGAACGGAACAGCGCCATCGTCTTCGGCCTGCCGAGATGCCGCTTGTTGCCGATCAGACCGTGCCAGCCGCGATCGTAATCGGTCGGCTCATAGTAAGGCCCGAGGCGATCTTCCTTGCCCCAGTAGAATTCGAGATAGCCGCTCGGCTCGCCGTCCAAGCTGGCGATGACACCGAAGATATGCGGGTCCTGTTCCTGCGCGGCGAGATAGCCGTCGAGTTCCTCCCGGCTCTGCGCCAGTTCCCAGAAGAAGGAGACGCGGCCGTCATTCATCCATTCATGGAAAAGGTCGAGGTCGTTTCGCCGATCGATCGGCCGGAACGACAAGGTTAAGTCGATCTCGGGCAGCCAGCGCTCATACATGACGCCGTTGGGGCGTGGTGAACGCAACGGCGGCAGCCGATCGGCCGGACCGATCGATGTTTCGACGGCAGGATAGGTCAGATGCGAAGCCTGCTTGCGCCAGAGCAAGGGCAACTGCCGCAGCGCAGACCGCTTGAGAACCGTGCGCAACTTGCCGGCGACAGGATCTGCAGTGCAAGCCGTCGCCAGCGTGATGACCGGCCAGACCTCCTCGACCGGCGGCAACAGGAGCTGCCCAGCGTCGGGAAAGCGGCAGAAGACCGCATCGGCGAGCGCGGCCAGCATCTGCGGCTGGTCGTGACGGCCTATCTCGAAGACGACGTCATCGAGGAGCAGATTGGCTTGGTGCCGTATCAGTGCCGCCTGCGCGATGCAGACACCGGCAGGAGACACCAGGCTCAGTTTGTTGCCGTCAAACCGGACTTCGAACGCGCCGTCGTCCGAGCCCAGGTAGTGTTTGGTCACGGCAAGAATGCCATCGGTTTGGCTAGGCTTTTCTCTCAGTTGGATGTTCATGCGGGCTTCCTCGTGAAAAGCGGATTTGACATCTGGACGTAACCGGCGAGCGGATCAGTCACCTCCGTGTTCTCGTTGGTGTTCTTCAACGAAAACAGGAAATTGCCCTTGCTGCCGAGTGTGGGGGAATTGAGCAGATAATCGAGGCAGGCCGGGCTGGCGGGTGTCCGCGCGGCGAGCCGTTCCAGCAGCAGGCGGAAGCGGGCAAGCAATGCCTCCTCGCTGGACAATCCGGCATCGGCGAGTGCCGAAATGACGGCAAAGACCCCGTTGATGACGAGGTAGTAGCCGAACAAGCGGGCAGCCGCCTCCGCATCGAAGACGTGGTCGCCCTTGCCACCTGCGGACGGCAGGTGCTCCCGCAGCATCGGCAGGAACTCCCGGACATAGCCGGTGCCCTGGCAGTCGCGGAAATAGAGATGGCTGGGCCAGCCGTCATTCAGCCCGACGACGACGTTCTGCTGATGCGCGCCAAACAGCAGTCCGAACTCCGAGAAGGCAAGGAAGAAAGGTTCGATCGCCGTATCGAGGAAACGTTCGAACCAGCACTCCGCGACCACGGACAGTTCCAGACCTTCCTGCTTCGCAACAAACCGGACGAGGTCGGAAAGATGGCTTTCCGCCTTGCCCGGGTGACGCTCGCATAAGGCACCCAACACGGCTGCCTTGGGCGGGCTATCGCGCACAAACGGGTTCTCGCGGAAGGACACGATGGTGCTGGTGAGCACCGCGCCGCCGGGTCCATCGCGCAATGCCATCCACGCCGGCTCGCCGAGTACCGTCAATGTCGGGCAGACGTCTCTCAGTTTCCCGCCCAACGTGCCCTTGACCAGGCGGTGCACAGAAAGCCCCCGGTCGCATTCGCGCCGTTCGATGACCCGGCGCGAATTGGTGAGCTTGAGGTCGAGCGAGAATTTCAGCATCCAGGCGCTGTCGGCAGAATGGATCGTGCGCAGCGACGTCGTCGCGCGCCATGAAGATCCGCCGAGCCCTAGATCGCGCACCAGACCCGCCGCGAAGAGCCCCTGCATGGCCGGCACCAGCATCAGCCGCGAAGCCTGCCAGGGATGCATCGGGAAGAGCTGTGAGCCTTCGGCTTTCCGAACGAGCGAGACAGCGTCCTCTCCCGTGAGTCCCTGCACCATCTCCCTGACGTCGTGCGCTTCGACACTGCCACAGGCAAAAACATCCGGATGCACGGCCCACCAGCGCAGCTGGAAAGCGCTGCCATATTCATGGCCGAAGCGGCGCGAGTCTTCTTCGGAAAACTCATCGCGGCTCATCGGTGTGGGATGGACGGCATGACCGAAGCGCAGCGCGCTTTCCGCCTCGATGAAGTCCGACACGCCGCCAGCAAACGGTCGTGCAGAACCTCGTATTGCGGCGGTCTGCGCGATCGCGGCGACACTGGCGGCCGCCCGCCTCTGCAAGTTCAGCCTGCCGGCGCTGCTGGAACGGCCGCGGATGTCTTCCTCGCGCAACAGCATGGCGAGAACATCGAAGAGTTCGATTTCAACGGGATCCGGCTTGCCGTCGGTCAGAAGCCAGATCCGGCCGTCGAAACCGTGATAGCCGACGCATGACCGATGACGCAGTGGCGCGACAACGACCGCGCCGGTGGCTGGCAGATCAAGAACAAGAACCTCTTTGGCTCCAGCGGAGATACCGTAGCATTCGGCGCGATCGAAACGGCATCCTTTCCATTCCCGGACAAGAGAATTCAATAATCTATCGACAGATGGAGCAATATTACTTCTATCTTCTGCGTAAGTAACGGTGTCCATTTGTTTTAACTCGCAGCAGTTGCAATTATATACTTATTGTGGAATTGAGCATATCAAACTCTGAAGAACCTTGCCTCCACTTGTGATGACCTCCATTTCCTCTCTCGAAGAAACAAACCTGACGCGGCGCCTGGCGCTCGGCGCCATGTCGATCGGCTTCGGCCAATCGGCCTTTGTCGTATTGGTGCCCCTGGTGATGGCTCGGCTCGGGCTGACGACCTTCGACCTCGGCCTGGCTGTGGCCGCGGGCACATTCGCCTTCCTGATCGGCGCACCCTTGTGGGGCAGCGCTGGCGGCCGTATCGGCCATGGCCGCATGATCCGTCTGCTTGGGCTGGCGATGCTGGTCGCACAGGCACTGCTGGTGATCCAGCTGCTGGCCGGACCAACCGCCTACGGTATCGCTGTCGCCGGACTGATCGTTTCGCGCCTGCTCTACGGCTTTGCCGCAGCGGGTGTGACGCCCACTGCCCAGGGCTGGCTCGCGGGCAGCGTCGATGCCTGTCGCCGGCAGGCAGCCTTTGGACTGCTGAGTGCTGGCCTCAATTTCGGCAGGCTCGCGGGTTCGGTGGCCGGCGCCGCTGCCGCGATCACCGCGCAGCTTACCGTCGCCCTGTTTGCGCTGGCTCCGCTCCTGCTGTGGCTGGCCCCGAAGGGTACAGCACCTCAGGCTGATGCGAAGGTCGGTTCGCCCAAGCTCTCGCCATTCGACAGGCGGATCCTGCCTTTCCTGCTGATCGGCGCCTGCATGGCCGCCGGCTTTGGACAGGTGCAGATCATGCTCGGGCCATTGCTGCAGTGGAAGCTCGGTCTCGACGCCGCGCAGGCGACGGCCATGACCGGCGCCGCGCTCGCGCTGGTGGCTGTAACGATGATCGCTGTGCAGACACTTGTATTGCCCAGACTGCGCTGGAGCGAGCGCAACGGCATCCTGGCCGGCACCGGTCTGGTAGTGGGTGGAATGGCAGGCCTCACGGTCGCCAGCAATTATAGCGTCGGCGCCCTGGCGCTGATGGCGACGGGCTTCGGCACCGCGCTGGCAACGCCCGCCTACACGGCCTGGCTTGCACGGCGCGTGGACAACCACGAACAAGGCGCCGCCGCCGGCTGGCTGTCGAGCGCCCATATCGTCGGCCAGACGGCCGGTGCCCTGATGGGCGGCTTTGCCTTCCAGCTGGCACCGGAGCTGCCGCTGTTGGGCTGCGCGGGACTGGCTTTTGCTGCCGCCGCTATTGCCGCGATGCTCGACAGGCGTGGCGGTATGCAGCGATGAAGCCATCGACCCGCGCGCCATCATGAGACGGCCTCCGCCGGGCATTCAGCCGCAGCAGCGCTGCGCAGCATGCCGTAGGTCATGATCACGGCGATACCGGAAATCGCGGTCGCCAGCGCGAACAGCGGGCCGTAGCCCAACATGTCAGCCAGCCGGCCGGCCAGCATGGAACCGACCAGATAGACGATGAGCTGGGCGCAGGAGAGAATGGTGAAATCGGTGCCCGGCTGCTCAGATGAGGTCACCGACATGAACAGGCTGTAGAGCGCAACGATTTCCATGTAGCGCACCATCGTCTGCAGGAAGGACGCGCCGAAGATCGGCGCGGCGCCGGTGAACAGCGCGAAGGCGTGCAGCATGAAAATGGCGAAGCAGATGGTGCGCAGGCCGCCGAGCAGCGCCAGGACAGACGCCGAGCCATATCTGCGCAGGAGCAGCGCCGCGATGAAGGAACCGCCGAGGCCAACGGTGACGGCCGCACCGCCGGAAAGATAGCCGATCCAGTCGAGCGGCACGCCGGCATCGACGAGATAGGCGCCCTCCATGGATTTCACCAGGCCTTCGCTGGCGCGGTAGACCAAGGCGATCCACAGGATCCGCCGCGCCTCTGGCCTTGCCAGGAAGCTGCGGATCGAAGGCCGGGTCAGAGCCGCTTGGCTCTCAGCGGCAGGGTCGGTCTCGCGCATAGCGAGCGCGGCCACCAGCGGAATGAAAGAAAGCACGGCGATCGTGACGATCGTAATGTCCCAGCCGTAGCGATGATAAAGAATAAGCCCCAGCGTGCCGCCGATGACGACGCCGAGCGCCACTGAACCGCCCTGGATGGCATTGCCGATCGGCCGGTCGGCAGGATCGAGATATTTCGCGGCATAGCCGTCGGTGGCGATATCCTGTGTCGACAGAAGCATGGCGACGAAGAAGCCGATCGCAAAGATCGCCCGGACATCGGTCGGCTCGACGGCAAGCATGCCGAACAACGCCGCGATGATGCCGAGCTGGGTGATGATGACCCAGCTGGCTCGGTGAGCGCGTGCGAAGGGACGATACCGGTCGATCAGCGGCGCCCACAGGAATTTGAGCACCAGCGGCAGCATCAGCAGCGACAGCATGCCGATGGCGGTGCGGGAGACACCCTGTTCGCGCAGGATCGGCGGGATCGCCGCCGCGAACAGGTAGGATGGGATGCCCTGCGCCAGATAGAGGCCGCCGAGCACGGCGAAGAGCCTGAGCCGCGGGCGGTTTTCCTGGATTTTTGGGAATTCCGCCGCGCTCATGCCGTCGCCCCTCAGAACGTGACCTTGAAGGATGCCGCAATGGTGCGGCCAAGCCCCGGCACGTCAGCCCCACGGGTCGCGGATGCGGTCGGGTTGACATAATAGGTGTCGAAGAGATTACGGACGGCGAAATTGAGTTCCTGGCCGCCGGCGAATTTCTTCGTCACGCCGATATTGGCGAGGATCGCACCATCCAGCTCCTGGCTGGCGATGCGGTCGCGGCCGGAGAACATCTCCAGTTCGGTGCGCAGCGTCAGATTGTTGTCGAAATGCGTGACGACATAAGCCAGCCCCTTGTAGGTGGTGGGGATGCGGTTGTTGGGCAGATATTCGTTCGAGCCGATCTTGCCGTCCCTGTTGGCGTCGTACTTGCCTTCGACGTAGCCGACCGAGCCGCCCAGAGTGAACATCTCGTTGATGTCGTATTCGGCGTTGGCCTCGAAGCCCCAGATGCGCTCCTTCTGCTGCGACACCCGGTTGGCGGCGATGTCGTAATTGACGCCGTTGTCGGAGGTCGACAGGTAGGCACTGGCACCGCCGCGTACATTGCCCCAGTCGCCGCGCAGGCCACCTTCCCAGGTGTTGACCACCTGCGGCTCGGGCGCGATGTCGGCATAGCTGATGCGGTAGTCGGGCGCATTGGTGCAGGGCAGAAGCGGCCGGATGCTGGTGCCGTAGGCGTCACAGGTTTCGGCGTTGGTGTTGAGACCGGCACGGCGGGTGAAACCACCGATGTCGGTAAGACTGAAACCCTGCGAGAAGTTGCCGAACGCCTGCAACTCCGGAATGATGTCGAAGACCGCGCCGGCGTTGAAGGTGGTGGCGTTGTAGTCGAACGATCCGCCGACGACGTCGATCGCCGGCAGTCCGACGAGGTTCGACCCGACCAGCACCGCGGCCGCCGGACGCTTGAAGTTGTCGACATCGAGATAGAACTGGTCGAAACGCACCCCGCCCTGCAGGCGGAAACGCTCGGTGACAGGCACCTCGGCCTGCGCGAAGGCGGCTATGGAATTCTGCGCGGACGGTGAAATGGCGTCCTGGCCGTTCAAAAGTGTCTGCCCGGTCTGATCGTGGGTGAAATCGAAACCCCAGGTCAGCGTGCTGCCTTGGGTGATGAAGTCGACCGGCGTATTGACGGTGGCGTTGATGCCCGAGCGCTGCACTTCCAGCGCCGTCTGATTGAAGGAGGCGGTCGGGTCCCGATTGATCGGCAGCAGCGTCGGCCGCGCCGGGTTGGTCGGAAGATAGACCTGGGAGTTCACCCTGGAGAACTTGGTGAAGGGCGACTGCTTGAAGATGTCGTTGTAGAACGCCTTCAGTTCGAGCTTGCCGAGCGCGAAATCGCTGTCAGTGTATTTGGCCGTCAGGTATTTGGAATCCTCGATGAGCGGCTCTCCGGTGTAGGCGTCGGAGAAGTTCGGCTTGACCGGATTGCTCAGGTAGTCCGTGAACCAGTCGGCCTTCTGGCGCGCATAGGTCCAGTCGGCGCTGAGTTCGATGCGCTTGGAACCGTTTTCATACCCGATCACGCCAGACAGATCGCCCCAGCCTGTGCGATCGCTGCCGCCCTGCCCCAGCATGGCGTCGGAGGCCATCTCGTTGCCGTGGCCGTCATAGGTGCGACGGCTGAAATTGCCCGAGGCGGAAGCAAAATAATCGACGTCACCGCTGCGGCCCTCGACCTGGACATTGCCGCTGGGTGCTGCCGACTTGCCGAAGTTTTCGGTGAAGGCGGTGACACCGGTGCGCACCGTGACTTTCGGCGTTTCGCTGGTGCCGCGCTTGGTGATGAAGTTGATGGTGCCACCCGTGGCGCCGGCCCCGTAGAGGCTGGAGGCGCCATTGATGATCTCCACACGCTCGACCGTGTCGAGGTCGATGGTGGCGAGGATACGCGACACGTCGCGCAGTGGCGTGTTGCGCGGCACGCCGTCGACCATGATCAGGACGCTGCGGCCGCGGAAGGTCTCGGAAGCCCCCGAAATCGTCTCGTTGCGCGGCGCGTAGCCCGGAACCAGACGTGCGATCAGGTCGGAGGCATTTTCGCCCTGCCCGACCGCCGTGCCGATGGCATTCTGGTCGATCACCTGCACCGACTGCGCAACGCTGGAAATCGAGCGATCGTCGCGCCCGGTGATGATGATCTTGTCGAGCATCGTCGCATTGTTGTCCGCCGGTTTTTGCGCGTCCTGCGCAAGCACCGGTTTCTGCGCATTCTGCGCAAGGGCCGGCCCGGCCAGGATCGAGGAAGACAGCAACGACACCACGACAAGCTTCTGCATTTATGCCCCTCACAAAATTGCGGAGCCGGCAATGCCCTCTCGCGGCTCCCTGAAGCGCGCCTAAATAACTTAACCAAACGAGTCAAGTTTGAAGATTACAAAAATAGTCAAGTTTTCGCAGGATGATGTTGCAGTGCCACATAAAGGGCATGCAGCGAGGACTATCGTCTGGTTGATGCCGGCAGCCATCGCCGTCGCGTGGCCTCAACAAAAGCCACACCAAGCTCTGTGTTTGGAGAATGCCTTACCGGCGATCGGCCCGGTCAGCTGCGCTCCACCGGACGCCCGGTCGACTGGCGGACGTGAAGCTCCGGCTTGATGAGCTCCTGCGAAGGGCGCACCGTCTGGCCGTTCAGCTTGTCCAGCAAGGCGCTGGCCGCTCGGCGACCGACCTCACGCTGGCCGTTCCAAACGGTGGTCAGCGCCGGCGTGGCGATCTGCGCTTCCTCGAGGTCGTCGTAGCCCGTCACGGAAATATCGACGCCCGGTACCAGGCCGGCGCGAGCGATGCCGTTCATCAGACCGATGGCGACGAGATCGTTCCAGCAGCAGGCCGCGGTCGGCTTGTCCTTCAACGCCAGGAATTGCGCCGCCGCTTCGAAGCCACCCTGCTTGGTGCGCGGTCCGGGAACACGCCAGGACGGCATCACTTCGAGCCCGGCCGCTTCCATGGCGTTGACGTAACCCTGATAGCGGTCGCGGCCGGTGGAAGTCTGGTCCGTGCCACCGACCATGGCGATGCGCTTGTGGCCGAGCGAGATGAGATGATTGGTGGCAAGGGCAGTGCCATAGGCGTCATCCCCGCGGAACACCGGCACATGCGCATCTTCGACATCGCGCGCGATGAGCACCGCCGGCAGGCCGTTTTCTTCGGCCATGATGATATCTGAAGCCGGCGTGTCGATTGCCGGCGACATGATCACGCCATCGGCACCAAGCTGCAGCAGCGTATCGATGAAGGTGCGCTGCTTGTCGAGCTGGTCGTAGTGATTGGAGAGCAGGAAAGTCTGCCGGCTGCGGTCCAGTTCGTGCTCGATGGAACGCAGGATCTCGGCGTAGAACGGGTTCATGATGTCGTGCACGACGACCCCGACGATGCCGGAACGGGAGGTGCGCAGCGAGGCGGCACGGCGGTTGTAGATATACCCGATCTCGCGGGCATGTTCCTTGATCTTCTCGCGGGTCGAGCCCGCGACCAGCGGGCTGTCGCGCAGCGCCAGGGAAACAGTAGCCGTGGAAACGCCGAGCGCATCGGCAATGGTCGAAAGCTTGATCTTCTGTGCCAGCGCTCTGGGCTCCCGCTCGCGATTTAAACTGTTTAAAAGCGGCTTATGCCATCGAACGACGGCAAATCAAAGCTTTTTTGCCAGCTCGCCGGTTTCGGCGTCCAGAGCCGCCTTGTTGCGCACGCGCAGCCGGTGTTCACGGTGCAGGATGTAGAGCCCGCTGGCGACGATGATGGCTGCACCGGCGAGCGTCCAGCCATCGGGAAACTGGCCGAAGATGAAGTAGCCGAAACCGATCATCCAGATCATTTGCGAATAGGGATAGGGCGCCAATGCGGTGGCGGTCGCCAGCTTGTAGGCACGGATCAGCAGCCAATGACCACCTCCTCCGAACACGCCAAGCAGGAGCAGGATCAGCCAATGCCAGGCATCCGCCGGCAAGGTGGCGGAAAAGAACAACGTCGGCGAGAGGATGACCGCTGGCGCCAGTGCTGAATAGAAGATCAGGCTTTCCGGTGTCTCGGTCGCAGCCATGCGCCGCGTCATGATCACGTAAAGCGAGTTGGAGAGCATCGAGCCGAGCGCGAACAGATGGCCGATGCCGAACACCCCGACACCCGGTCGCGTAATCACCAGCACACCGATGAAACCGGCCAGGATGGCCAGCCAGCGCCGCCAGCCGGCCCATTCGCCAAGCAGCGGGCCCGCAAGCGCGGTAATCACCATCGGACCGAAGAAATAGATCGACGTCGTCTCGGCCAGTTGCAGCGTACGCAGCGCGACGATGTTGCAGAGCGTGGATCCCGCCAGGAGCATACCGCGCAGGATATGAGCCTTGAGATTCCCAGTCCGGAAACGCCCGATGCCCTGCCAGCCCCGAAACAGGCCGATCACCAGCACGACATGGACGCTGAAGCGCACCCAGGCGATGAACAGCGGCGCCAGGCCGGCAAGAACCAGATATTTGATCGAGGTGTCGAGGAAGGAGAAAACCACATAGACCGACAGCATGTAGGCGATCGCCGCCGGAGGCGTCGCACTTTCTTCCTGTCTGTCTGGCTGGCTCACTGCGGCAAGGCGTCACGAAAATGGTCCTACCCGCTTGTGCGGGAAGTGGCGCCTAGCGGCAACACAAAAGATGCCACCAGCCCTGGAATTTTGCGCCTCGGACGGTCTTCGCCGCCGGCCTCTCTCAGGCGTGCATCCGCGCGCCCTTGGTGATCTTGTCGACGATCTTCTTGTCCGCCCTCAAGGCGAGACCAACCACCTTGGCATCGTCCGGCGCGAATTTGGCGAAGGTTTCGCGATTGAGCGCATCGAAGCCGGTCGAGAACATCTCCTCGACATAAAGCGAGACCTTCACATCCCGCTCCAAGGAGCGGCGATGGATCGTGGACAAGGTTGCCTGATCGGCCGACAGGACGATGACCGGCTGGATGGACAGCGCGTTGTAGAGATTGCCGCTGCGATCACGATAAGGCTCGCCGATCATGTCCGGGAACTGCGCTGCAACGCCGGTGCTCAAAAATGCGGTGACGTTGAGCTTTTGCCAGACGGCGAGATCTTCCCTCAGCACGACTGTAAATTTCGTATCGAACATGCCAGCTTCCTATATTGGATTCCGATGAATGAGATGACGTCCACCGATCTAGCTGCCGAGGCCTTCCAGGGTCTTGGACGTTTGTGCGCAAACGACAGCGGCGACCGCATCGTGCAGGCGCCGGGCACCACGGGCCTGGAACGCATCGAAGCCTGGTTCCATGGTCCGGTTTTCGATCCGCATCGCCACGACACCTATGCGATCGGCGTCACGCTTTCGGGCGTGCAGAGCTTTCGCTATCGCGGCGCGGTGCGTCATAGCCTTCCCGGCCAGTTGATCGTGCTGCATCCCGACGAGGTGCATGACGGAGGCGCCGGCACGGAGAACGGTCTGCGCTATCGGATGCTCTATCTGGAACCGGCCCTGCTTGCGGGTGCCATGGGCGGCGCACCACTACCCTTCGTGCCGGAAGGGATCATCAACGACGCCGGCTTCCGCGCCATGCTTGCCAATGCGCTCGGTGAACTGGACCAGCGACTGGATGAGCTGTTCGTCGATGATTTCGTCGCTGAGCTCGCAGGCTTCATGCTGCGCCATGCGAGCCGTCCGGCCAAGCCCTTGGGCAAGACAGCCTGGCGCGCGGCGAACCTTGCCCGCGATTACCTGAAGGACAACGCGTTGGATCTGGTGCGATCGGCAGAGCTGGAAGCCATCACCGGTCTCGACCGCTATGCGCTGTCACGTCATTTCCGCGCAGCCTTTTCCACCAGTCCACATCGCTTCCTGGTGATGCGGCGGCTGGAGCAGGCAAAGAGGATGATGTCGCTCGGCACCCCGCTGGCTGAGATCGCCGCCGATGCCGGCTTCAGCGACCAGAGCCATTTCAATCGTCAGTTCAAGAAGGCGTTCGGCCTGACACCGGGGCGCTGGTCGGCGCTTATCCGCAGCGAAGCGCCGGTCAAAATCCTGACAGCCGCTTAAACCGCAACCGCGGGACGGATCTCCTGTTCGTCCTCGTCCTCATCGGCGAGCACGATCTCTTCGTCCGACAGGTTCGCCTCGACGCGAGCCAGCAGCTTGAACAGCGTCTTCTGATCCTTCTTGTCCAGACCGCGCAATGCCTGCTTTTCGGTCTTCTTCACCGACTTCTCGATGGCGTGGATGGTCTCGCGGCCCGAATCGGTCAGGAAGATATGCGCCTGGCGGGCATCTGCATTGGAAGCGCGCTTCTCCAGGAAGCCCTGTGCCTGCAGCCTGTTGATGGTCTTGGTGATGGTGGGCGGGCGAACGCCCAGCCGGTCGGCCAGCGTACCCGGCGTCTGGCCGTCCTCCCGGCTCAGCGCCAGCATGATCTGGTCCTGCCCGGCATAAAAGCCATGAGCCAGCAATCGAGCGGCGAGTGCCGTTCTTGCCAATCTGGCCGCGGAATGCAGCCGGCTCATCGTCGCACTTTTGTCAGCCTTGGCCATGGTCAGTCTCCTGGACCGCGCCTAAATCGGCACAATAGCCGCGGCGCCTGGATTGGCAATGAGTGTTCAAAGAGGCCGGCGAATGAACCGCTTTGCCGGCAAGACACGCAACATTCGCCGTGGCTAATGACAGATGATTATTTCAGTTAGATGACAAAGCATTATTGCAGCGCAAAATGCTTGCAGCGGCTAGAGCAACTCCAGCAAAAGTGCGCAGCGGTTTGCGCCCGGAATTGCGTAAAAATAGAGCGTTGGAGCATTTCCGCGTTTCCGTGAAAAACGGAAACGCTCCAATGACAGCAGACCCGTCTGGATCAGCGGTTTGACAGGTGCAAAAGCCGAAGTGACGTCCTATATGGAGGGAAATTTCCCTTTCGAGGCCCGATATGAGCGAGACACAGACGCAGATCCCCGTAACCGTGCTGACCGGCTATCTCGGCGCGGGCAAGACGACGCTGCTCAACCGCATCCTCTCCGAGAATCATGGCAAGCGGTATGCCGTGATCGTCAACGAATTCGGCGAGATCGGCATCGACAACGACCTGATCGTGGAGTCCGACGAGGAAATCTACGAGATGAACAATGGCTGCGTCTGCTGCACGGTGCGCGGCGACCTGATCCGTACGGTGGAGGGCCTGATGCGCCGCCCCGGCCGCTTCGACGCCATCCTTGTCGAGACCACCGGCCTTGCCGACCCGGCACCGGTTGCCCAGACCTTCTTCATGGACGACGACGTGCGCTCCAAGACCAAGCTGGACGCGGTCGTGGCGCTGGTCGACGCCAAGCACCTGCCGCTGCGCCTGAAGGACTCCAAAGAGGCCGAGGATCAGATCGCCTTCGCCGACGTGGTGGTGCTGAACAAGACCGATCTGGTGACGCCGGAAGAACTCGCAACGGTCGAAGCGACCATCCGCGCCATCAACCCATCAGCCCGCATCCATCGCACGCAGCGTTCGGGCGTGGCCCTGACCGAAGTGCTCGACCGCGGCGCCTTTGACCTCAAGCGCGCGCTGGAGAACGATCCGCACTTCCTGGAAGCGCATGATCACGACCACGATCATGAATGCGGTCCGGATTGCGATCACGATCACCACCATCATCACCACGACCATGATCATCACCACCATGATCACGATCATGACCATCATCATCATGCCTCACCGATCCACGACGTGACGGTGCAGTCGGTTTCGCTCCGCGGCGGCGAGATGGACCCGAAGAAGTTCTTCCCCTGGATCGAGAAGATCACCCAGATGGAAGGCCCGAACATCCTGCGCCTGAAAGGCATCATCGCGCTGAAGGACGACCCGGACCGCTATGTGCTCCAGGGCGTGCACATGATCATCGAAGGCGACCACCAGCGCGCCTGGAAAGACGGCGAGAAACACGAGAGCCGACTGGTGTTCATCGGCCGCAAGCTCGATGCCGAACGGCTGAAGTCGAGCTTCGACGCCTGCCAGGCGGCGTAAAGCTCTTCGCCATAGCACTTTTCTTGCCTGGACCGGCAAGGTCGAGTAAGCCCCTCACCGGCTTTCAGCTGATGAGGGGCTGCTTTTTGATGGCCCATCCAAAATATCGCATGGAATTTCTGCCCTATGCCCACAGTCGCCCCGCTTGATATCGACGGCCATTGCATAGCTGCCGTTTTCCTAAACGACGTGCCGCATTTCGCGTTTGCCGACGGCGCGGTCCACCGGTTGGACAATGGTCACAAGACGGTGCAGGCCAATGACGGGCTGCTTGCCGCCGCCTACGACGAGGCCAATGGCCGGCTCATCACCGGCGGTGAAGACGGCAAGGTGCTTTCCGTCAAGCCAGAAGGCGTTGTCGAGGAATTGGCAGCGGCGGGCCGCAAGTGGATCAGCAGCGTTGCCGCCGGCCCGCAGGAAGCGGTCGCCTATGGTGCAGGCAAGAGCGCTTTCGTCCGTTTCAAGGATGGCAAAGTCAAGGAATTCCAGCATCCGCGCACGGTGGAGGGTGTTGCCTTCGCACCGCGCGGCATGCGCATCGCCGTTGCCCGATACAATGGCGCCACGCTGCATTTCCCGGCCACCGACGGCAAGCCGGCAGAGCTGGAGTGGGCCGGTGCGCATACCGGCGTCACCTTCTCGCCGGACGGCAACTTCCTGGTCACCACCATGCAGGAAAACGCGCTGCATGGCTGGAAGCTGGCCGATGGCAAGCATATGCGGATGTCCGGCTATCCCGCCAAGGTGAAGAGCCTGTCGTGGAGCGCGCGCGGCAAATGGCTGGCCAGTTCAGGCGCACCTGCCGCGATCGTCTGGCCGTTCCAGGCCAAGGATGGACCGATGGGCAAGGCGCCGCTGGAACTCGGCACGCGCGGCAACACGATGGTCACTGCCGTCGCCTGCCATCCCAGCGAAGAGGTCGTCGCGATCGGTTACGAAGACGGCATGGTCATTGCAGCGCGCTTCCACGACGCCAAGGAAGTCATGCTGCGCCGCCCCGGCAAAGGCGCCATCACGGCGCTGACCTGGGACAAGGCGGAACGCCGCCTGGCCTTTGGCAGCGCCACGGGCGATTGCGGCATCATCGACATCACCGCCTGATCCTCACCCGACACTTTGTGCTGAGGGCTTGCGCCGCAGCGCCAGCCCGTCGCGCATGTTGAGCGACAGCAAAGTGATGTTTGCCGCCCCTGCCGCAAATTCGAGCGCCTGCACGACGACGAAGGCTGCATCGAAACGACCCTGCGCCGCCCAACCCGCAAGCATATATGCCGACGGCAGCAGGATCAGCATGCCATTGACGGCGATGAAGCGCATCCGGCGCTTCTTGCGCTGGACGACCGGGCTCTTCCATCCTTTGCCCAGGGAAAAACCGGAAGCTCCAGCCAAGGCCATGGCTGGAATGAGCACGACCATGCCGGCGAGGATCGCTGATTTCACCGTCGCGATCGTTTCCACATTGCCCGACACTTCAGCCACTGCTGTTGACAGCCAGAAGCAGACAACAGCGAGCAGCGCGACGGCACCGGCCGCCGCGTGGACCTTCGCTTTCATCGCGATCTCCCAGATTTGAATAGCATGCTATATATCATTGCATAGCATGCTATTCAACAGCTATTCCTGAGCCATGGATTTTCAAAAAGAACGCTCGGCCGGTTTCCTTGCCAACCAGATGGCACGGCTGTTCGCCAAGGGATTGCAGCAGCGAATCCGTTCGCTGGGTCTGGCACCGGCACAGTTCATGACACTGCTTGCGTTGTGGGACGAAGACGGGCTGACCCAGAGCGAACTGGTGCGCCGCCTCGACGTAGAGCAGGCAACGATGGCCAACACGTTGACGCGCATGGAGCGCGATGGGCTGATAGAACGGCGTTCCAACCCGGCGGACGGCCGCTCGCAATCCATACACATGACGCAGAAGGCAAAAGGCCTGCGCATTCCTGCGACCGATGCCGCCCGAGCCCAGAATGAAGCTGCACTGGCGAACTTCAGCGCCGGCGAACGCGAGCTTTTCCTGCTCCTCATGCAGCGTGCCATCGCCGCAATGCACGAGTGATTGATTTTCCGACAGATCAGGAAATTGAAGCGACGAATATCCTCTCCCAGCCGCCCCCTCCTGAACCAACGCTCTCCCGTCTGACGGCCAATTGCTGTTTGACGCGACCTCTGGCTAGAGTGCGCCGGCCAACAGGGGGAGTGAATGAGCGTAGGCAAAGGTTTAAACAGCACCATCGGTGGCATCGACGCCAACCGCATCACGCAGCTGCGAGCAGCAGAGGCCGAGAGTTTCCGAAAAGCCCGTCCGAAATCGCAGGCTCGCACCGGCAATGGTATCGCCGGCTATTTCGATGGCGTGCCGATGCACTGGATGACCGACTGGCCGACCCCCTTCCCGATCCTTGTCGAAAGCGCCAGACGCGCCACCATCACCGATGTCGACGGCAACCGGCTCGATGATTTCTGCCTCGGCGACACCGGTTCGATGTTCGGCCATTCGCCAGCACCCGTAGCTCGTGCCATCCGCAAGCAGGCCGGCCGTGGCCTCACCTATATGCTGCCATCGGAGGATGCGCTGGCCGTCGGCACCCTGCTGCAAGAGCTTTTCGGACTGCCCTATTGGCAGATCGCAACGACCGCCACCGATGCCAACCGTTTTGCGCTGCGCATCGCACGCGCCGTCACCGGTCGCGACAAGATCCTCGTCTTCAACGGCTGCTACCATGGCTCGGTCGACGAGACGATGGTGCGGATGAAGGACGGCAAACCGATCAACCGGCCGGGACTGGCCGGTGAGTTCCGGGATCTGACCGAACGCACCAAGATCGTCGAATTCAACGACCTGCCCGCGCTGAAAGCCGCGCTCAAAGCGAAGGACGTGGCGTGCGTCATCACCGAGCCGGTGCTGACCAACTCCTGCATGGTGCTGCCGCAACCCGGTTTCCACGATGCGCTCAGGCGCCTTACCCGCGAAACAGGCACGCTGCTTCTGATCGACGAGACGCATACGATTTCGACCGGCCGCGGCGGTTACACCAAAACCCATGGCCTCGAGCCGGACCTTTTCGTCCTCGGCAAGCCGGTCGCCGGCGGCGTGCCGGCGAGCGTGTGGGGCATGAGTGAGGAGACTGCCTCGCGCTATGCCGCCTATAACCGCGACAAGGAGCCCGGCTATTCCGGCATGGGCACGACGCTGTCGGGCAATCCGCTGCAATTCGCCACCATGCGTGCCACGCTGGAAGAGGTGATGACGGCGGAAAACTACGCTCATATGGACAGGTTGGCGGGCAAGCTTGCATCTGGGCTGGGCGCTGCGATCAAACGTCACCATCTCCCCTGGCATGTCATGCGCGTTGGCGCCCGCGTCGAATTCATCTGCGCGCCCGGCCCGCTCGGCAACGGTGCCGAGGCGGAAGGCGCGCACGCGCCGGAACTGGAAGCGGCCGTGCATGTCGCGCTGGTCAATCGCGGCGTGCTGATCGCGCCGTTCCACAACATGATGCTCATCTCGCCCGTCACCACGGCGGCACAGGTGAAACGGCTGATCGCCGCCTTCACCGATGTTGCCGCAAAGCTTGCGGCATGAGAGAAGCCTGACAACAATCCTTCAGAGTGCAATCATGACCTCACCTTCAGGCTCGACGCCTGCCGAAGCCACGGCATTCCTGGATGCCCATCCCGAAATCGAAGCCTTCGACATCGTGCTGACCGATGCCAATGGTGTCGGCCGCGGCAAGATCCTGCGCCGCCACGAACTTGCCGGCGTCTACGAAAACGGCCGCCATATGCCGATCTCTATCCTGGGCCTCGACATCACCGGCGAAGATGTCCACGAAACCGGCCTGATCTGGGACTCCGGCGATGGCGACCTGCGCGCCTGGCCGATCCCCGGCACGCTGGTGCCGCTGCACGGCACCAATCCGCCGCGCGGCCAGGTCCTGATGGCGATGTACCATCTCGACGGCGAGCCGATGACCTCAGACCCCCGCCACGCTTTGGCCCGCCAGGTCGAGGCATTGGCTGCGAAAGGACTGCACCCGGCCGGCGCCTTTGAGCTCGAATTCTTCCTGCTTGCCAATGACCGCGATGCCGATGGCAAGGTGCAGCCGGCCAACGCCGTGCTGGACGGGCGCCGGAGCGGCAAGACGGAAGTCTATTCCGTCGACCATCTGCACGGCATGGAGCCACTGTTTTCCGACATCTATGCAGCCGCCAAGGCGCAAGGCATCCCGGCTGAAACGGTGATCTCGGAATATGCGCCGGGCCAATACGAGCTGACGCTGAACTACCGCAAGGATGTGATGCGTGCAGCCGACGATCTCATCATGCTGAAGCGTGTGGTGCGCATGCAGGCCCGCCGCCACGGCGTCACTGCCTGTTTCATGGCCAAGCCGATCGAAAAATATGCCGGCTCCGGCATGCATTTCCATGTCTCGCTGCTGGATGGCACCGGCAAGAACGTCTTTACCGAGACAACGCCAGGCGCCTGGTCGCCGCTGCTGCTCAACGCGCTCGGCGGGCTTGCCGAGACGATGGCTGAATCCATGCTGGTGTTTGCCCCGCACGCCAACTCCTGGCGTCGGTTCGTTTCGCAATCCTATGCCCCGGTGGCCCCGACCTGGGGGGTCAACAACCGCTCGGTGGCCCTGCGCGTGCCGGCCGGCGATGCCAAGAACCGCCGCATCGAACACCGGCCTTCCGGCGTCGATGCGAACCCCTACCTCGTAGCTGCGACCATTCTGGCGGGCGTTGCCAAAGGGCTTGAGGAAAAGATCGACCCAGGCGCCGAAGTCACCGGCAATGGTTATGAGGCGGCTGGCGAGGCGAGAACCAAAATGCCGATCGACTGGCGTGCAGCGATCGAGGCCGCCCGTAGCTCATCCTTCCTGAAGACCGCGCTGGGACCGGACCTGCACAAGACCTTCGTCGAGATCAAATGGGCCGAATATCTGCGCGTCGCCCGCACGGTCAGCGAGCTGGATTACCACCTCTATTTGCATGAGGTGTAGTCCCGCCTGCCCCGGATAGAACCGATCTATCGCACCAGGATCGCCCTGAGGTCGTTGACATTCGTGCCGGTGGGACCCGGCACGAACAGGTCGTCCACCGCATTGAAGGCCGTCCAGGCGTTGTTGCCGGCCAGCATCGCCTTGGCATCGACGTCGGCTGCCCGCATGCGCGTCACGGTGGAGGCATTGCAGAATGCGCCGGCATTGTCTTCCGAGCCGTCGATACCATCGGTGTCGGCGGCGAGGGCATCGATGCCCTCGACACCATCGATGCCGATCGCGAAGGCCAGCAGGAATTCCGAATTGCGCCCGCCCTTGCCCTTGGCGCGCAGCGTCACCGTGGTTTCACCGCCAGACAGGATCAGCACCGGTTTCTTGAAAGGGCGGTCGCGCGTGGCAACTTCGCGGGCGATCGCAGCATGCACCGAACCGACTTCGCGCGCTTCTCCTTCCAGTGCATCGGAGAGAATGACGGCTTCGACGCCCTGGCGCTTGGCCTCTTGCGCAGCCGCTTCGAGTGAGACTGCAGCCGAAGCGATGACATGCACCTCGTTGCGGGCAAATTTCGGATCATCCGGACGCGGCGCTTCAGCGGCTGGCGAATTGATATGCGCCATCACCGCATCCGGCAGTTTCATGCCATAGGCTGCGATGGCGGCGAGCGCATCGGCACGGCTGGCCGCGTCTGGAACGGTTGGCCCGGAAGCAACAAGGGCCGGATTGTCGCCGGGGATGTCGGAAACGATCAGCGACACCACCCTGGCCGGCCATGCCGCGGCGGCCAGGCGCCCGCCCTTGATGGTGGAGACATGCTTGCGGATGGTATTCATTGCCGAGATCGGTGCGCCTGAGGCAAGCAGCGCCTCGTTGACGGCGATTTCGTCAGCAAGCGTCAGGTTGCCTGCCGGCGCCGGCAGCAGCGCGGAACCACCGCCACAGACCAGCGCAATGACCAGATCGTCCTCGCTGAGACCTGAGACGATTTCCTGCAGGCGTTTGGCCGCAGCAAGACCGGCAGCGTCGGGAACGGGATGCGCGGCTTCCACCACCTCCAGGTGTTTGGTCTGTGCGCCATAACCGTAACGCGTAACGATCAGCCCTTCGATCGGCCCATCCCACACCTTTTCGAAGGCCGCGGCCATCTGAGCCGAACCCTTGCCCGCGCCGATGACGATCGTGCGCCCCCTGGGCTTCGCCGGCAGATGCCTGCGGATTGTGAGTTCAGGGTCCGCAGCGGCCACGGCAGCCTCGAAGATCGAGGTGAGGAAGGCCTTCGGATCGAGGGTCATGGCGGAACCTTGTTATTTACGGCGGAAAAGACGTCAATCAACGGAGGGCGGCAAAGCGAGCTTGGCGCGATCGACCCCAAGGTGTGCACACAACGCATCCACCACGACGTTGTGGTCTTCGCGTTCCGGGAGCCCGGAAACAGCGATCACACCGACCACACCGGCGCCCTTGACGGTGACGGGAAAGCCGCCGCCGGCAAGCACGTATTCGGCGATATCCAGCCCCTCACCCACCTTGAAGGTGCGGTCCGGGCGTTGTTGTTCCAACACCATGCGGTACGTACTGCGCAGATAGCGCTTCACGACATTGATCTTGCGCCGCGCCCAATCGGGATTGGACGCGTTGGAGCCTGGCAGGGCGGCGTAAAACAATGGCCGGTCAAAGGTCCGGATGTCGACGATGATCGGCAGCTGTTCCTTCAGCGCCCGCTCGCGGATCGCGCCGCCGATCTCAAAGGCAACAGCTTCGTCGAACGTCTCAAAGACGAGCGCCGCCTCCTGACGCCTGATCGTCTCGATATCCTCGCTCGCGGCCATGCTTCCTCCCAGAAGGCACGAATGTCTATCCGCGTTTACGGCAAACTCCCCTTAGGTCAAGGGCAGATCAGGAATTCGCCACCATCAAGTCGCTCTTGGCTGGCTTTCCGGCAACGTAAACCTCGCGCACGACACGATCATCACCAACCGTCTGCAGCAGGAACAGCTCCTCGGCCAACGAATTGATCCGTTCTGAACGCACCTGCAGCAGTGGCGTCGCCTGGCTGTCGAGCACGACGATATCGGCATCGCTTCCTGCTTCCAGCGTACCGACGCGGTCGACCACCGACAGCGCCTCGGCATTGCCGCGGGTGATTTGCCAGAAGGACTGGAACGGATTGAGCTTTTCGCCCTGCAGCGCGATCACCTTGTAGGCTTCGTCCATGGTACGCAGCATCGAATAGTTGGTGCCGCCGCCGACGTCGGTCGCCGTCGCAATGCGCAGCGGCTTTTCGCGGCTGCGATAACGCTGGTAGTCGAAGAGGCCGGAACCGAGGAAAAGGTTCGAAGTCGGGCAGAAGACAGCCACCGCGCCCGTATCGGACAAGGCATCGGCCTCGCGTTCGGAGAGGTGGATACAATGCCCAAGGAGTGTCTTCTGCCCCATCAAGCCATAGTGCTCGTAGACATGGGTGTAGTCCTTCGACCAGGGATAGAGCTCCTGGGTGAAGGAGATCTCGGCATGGTTCTCCGAAAGGTGCGTCTGGATATGCAGGTCCGGATGCTCGCGGGCCAGCGCCTGCGCCATCTCCATCTGTTCCGGCGTGGAGGTGATGGCGAAGCGCGGCGTGATCGCATAGAGGCCACGACCCTTGCCGTGCCACGCGGAAATCAGCGCCTTGGTGTCGTCATAGCTGGACTGCGGCGTGTCGTGAACCGCCTCCAGCGCGTTGCGGTCCATCATCACCTTGCCGGCGATCACCAGCATGTCGCGATCGTAGGCCTCGGCGAAAAAGGCTTCCGCCGACTGCTTGTGGACCGAGCAATATGCGGCGACCGTCGTGGTGCCATTGCGGATCATCTCATCCAGGAACAGCCGGGAAATACGGCGGCCATGTTGCGCATTCTCGAATTTCGACTCTTCCGGGAATGTGTAGGTGTTCAGCCAGTCGAGCAATTCGGCGCCATAACTGGCGATGATCTGCATCTGCGGCATGTGCACATGCGCGTCGATGAAACCGGGCAACAGCAGATGTGGACGATGATCGATCACCCGTGCACCGGAACCGGCGCGCGCTGAAACCTCGGTATAGGAACCGGAAGCGACGATCTTGCCGTTGGCAACGAGAACAGCGCCATCCTCGTCATAGACATAGGCGGCGCGATCATCGATCGATTCAGGCCAGCGCAGGAAGGACAGGGTGCGGCCGCGCAGGAGTGTTGTGGTCATTTCGCTCTTGCTTCCGTATCAAATTTCACTTCGCCATCCGCTTTGCAGACACCTCCATCGCGAACGAGGAGATGATACTTGCTGCCCGAGCCTCACCCACCGGTTATCCGGGACAGAGGTGTCAGCGAAACGGATTGAACGCCATCCCTTCGGGTTGCCGACGACGTCTACTGCTTCTTCCCGGCCTCTTCGAACCACGTCACCAGCAGCGCGCGTTCCTGGTCGGTGATCTGGGTGACGTTGCCGGGCGGCATGGCGTGGCTGCGGCCGGCCTGCAGATAGATCTCGCGAGCGTGTTCGGCAATCGTCGCATCGCTGTCCAATATCACGCCTTTGGGTGCGTGATAGATGCCCTCATAGACCGGCTCCTGCGTGTGGCACATGGAGCAGCGGCCAAGAACGGCATCGCGCGCTGCCGGAAAATGCGTGGAGGCGGTGTAGACCTCTGCCGTAGACGAGACCTTCTGCTCGCCGGTCAGCACCTTCGGCACGGTCGACAGCCACATGATGATGATGAAGAGAATGGCAGCGGCGAGCCAAGTCCATGTCGGGTTGCCCTTGCGGGCATGCTGCGTGTTGAAGAAGTGGCGGATCAGCACGCCGATCAGGAACACCAGCGAGGCGATGATCCAGTTGAACTGCGTGCCGAACGCCAGCGGATAGTGGTTCGACAGCATCAGGAACAACACCGGCAGCGTCAGGTAGTTGTTGTGCGTCGAGCGCGTCTTGGCGATCTTGCCGTATTTCGGATCGGGCTTGCGGCCGGCGATAAGGTCGGCGACCACGATCTTCTGGTTCGGGATGATGATCATGAAGACGTTGGCCGACATGATCGTGGCGGTGATGGCGCCGAGATGCAGGAACGCCGCGCGGCCGGTGAATAGATGTGTCAGACCCCACGCCATGAACACGAGGATTGCGTAGAGCACCAGCATCAGCAGCGTGTCGTGATTACCGAGCGGCGAACGGCACAGGAGATCGTAGACGATCCAGCCGGAAACCAGGCAGCCAAGAGAAATCAGGATAGCGACCGGTGCCGATACGTCCAGCACGTTGCGATCGATCAGGAACAGGTCCGCGCCGGCATAATAGACGATCGCCAGCATGGCGAAGCCGGACAGCCAGGTGGCATAGGATTCCCATTTGAACCAGGTCAGGTGCTCCGGCATCTCGGCCGGGGCCACCAGGTATTTCTGGATGTGGTAGAAGCCGCCACCGTGGACCTGCCACTCTTCGCCATGGGCGCCAGCCGGCAGACCGGGGCGCTGGCGCAGACCGAGGTCAAGCGCGACGAAATAGAAGGACGAGCCGATCCAGGCGATACCGGTGATCACGTGCAGCCAGCGCACCGCGAATGCCGCCCAATCCCAGAAAATCACATAGTCGAGCATGCTCCACCCCTTCGTGCCGATCAGGCGACATTACGGACTGGTGCGTAAACGGAAAGAGGCGAGCGACACGATGACTTTCAAAAAAAATTGGAAAATAGTAGCCTGGTATCAAAATCAGGCGCAGAGGGGACGCCCTGGACAATGGCTTATCTCGACAACATCGCCGTGTTCGTTCGCGTCGTCGAACTTGGCAACCTGTCTGCCGCCGGGCGCGACATGCGCATTTCGCCGGCTGTCGCATCGAATCGTATCAAGGAACTCGAAAAACATCTCGGCGTGCGCCTGTTCAACCGCACGACCCGGCAGTTGATGCCAACCGAGCACGGAACCGTGTTCTACACTGGCGCCAAGCAGGTGCTGGATGCCATCGTCGAAGCAGAAGCGGCTGTCGCCGCATTGTCGGGCCAGCCACGCGGCACTATTCGCGTTACCGCCCCGCTCGGGCTCGGACGCAGGCTGATCGCCTCCGGCATTCCGGATTTCCACGACACATATCCTGATATCGAGGTGCGCCTGCGCCTGTCCGACCACAACGTCGATATCCTCAAGGAAGGCATCGACGTTGCTTTCCGACTCGGCGTGATCGAGGATTCATCCTTGAGGATGCGCGGCATCATGGAATGCGAGCGCGTGCTGGTCGCCTCCCCGAAATATCTCGAAGCGCGCGGCGAGCCCTCCGATCCCAGCGAACTCATCGGTAGGAAACATGACTGCCTGATGCTGCGCTACCCCGGCAGCCGGGAGTTCTTCTGGATGCTGCAGATGCCCGAAGGCGTGGTGAAATTCGAGGTCCATGGCCCCTTCGACAGCGACGATGGCGACGTGTTGACGGAATGGGCGCTGGCAGGGCGTGGTATCATCAACAAGCCGCGCTTCGAGGTCGAACCGTATATCCGTGACAAGCGCCTGCAGGTGATCTTGACCAAGACGCCACCGACACCCGTGCAGTTCGCCGCCGTTTATCCGCACAAGAAATTGCAGGATCCGAAAGTACGGCTCCTGCTCGATTTCATGGCCGACCGTTGCCAGAAGCTGATCCGCGACATCCTGGCCGGGAAATAGGCGGAACCATAGGGCCACACTGTTCGTTGCGGCTTGCGCGGGAAAAGCGAACACGCCAGTCTCGCGCAGCTAGCCAATCCTGCAAGCCCCCCACGAAATCAGGAGATCCCGATGGCCGACTTCCAGACCAAGAACGACTTGAAATCCAACACCCGCACGACCGCGATCGCCATCTTGAATGCGCGCCTCGCCGAAGCCATCGACCTCGCACTCATCACCAAACAGGCGCACTGGAATGTCAAAGGTCCGCAGTTCATCGCCATCCACGAGATGCTCGACGGTTTCCGCACCGAGCTGGACGACCATGTCGACACCATTGCCGAACGTGCCGTGCAGCTTGGCGGCACAGCCCATGGCACGTCGCAGGATGTCACCAAGACGACCACGCTGAAGCCCTATCCGACCGACATCCACAAGACCAAGGATCATCTGGCCGCGCTGATCGAACGCTACGCTGCCGTGGCGAAGTCAGCACGTGCCGCGATCGATGAATCAGACGAGGCGGGCGATGCCGACACGGCCGACATCTTCACTGCCTATTCGCGTGCGCTCGACAAGTCGCTGTGGTTCCTGGAGGCTCACACACAGGAAAAAGAGTGAGAAGAACGGACGGCTTCAGGCGACTTCCGCGCCTACCTTGACCTGATGCTGGACAAGCGCCGTCATCATCTCGGAAGCGGCAAGGGCCGCGATCACAGGCGGACGCTTGTCCTTCACGGCATCGCCGCCGATCGGTGAGACCAGTCGTTCGAATTCGGCTTCCGAGCCGCTGGCAGTCTTCAGGAACCAGTTCCTGAAGGTCGCCTTCTTGGTCTTGGAGCCGATCATGCCGACATAGGCGGTGTCGCTGCGCTTCAAGGCTTCGGCGGCGATCAGGAAATCCAGCGCGTGGTCGTGGGTGAGCACTGCGAAGGCTGAGCCCGCCGGCGCCTGCCGGACCATCTCTTCGGGCATCGCGGTCAGCCTTGTCTCGACTGCCTCGGTGATGCCCTCCAGTTCCTCGGCGCGTGTTTCCACGACGACCACATGGAGAGGCAGCAGCGATACGGAGGCGGCAAGCGCCTTGCCGACATGGCCGCCGCCGAAAATGTAGAGATGCGGCAAATGCTCTTCTTCGGCTTGCGCCGTCGCGATCAAGTCGGCAGCCATGGCGCCATCCACCAGCCTGATCAGCACCTCGACGCGACCGCCGCAGCACTGGCCGATCTCCGGCCCCAGCGGCACATCGAGCGTCGCGCAGACTTCCTGGACATCGATGCGATGAACCGTAGCAGGCTGCATGCCCTTGCGCGACGGCAGCACCCCCGACATCTGCCTGGCCTTGTCGATCGTCATGTATTCGAGCTGACCACCACCGATCGTGCCGTAGGTCGCTATGGGCGACACCAGCATATAGGCGCCCTTCTCGCGCGGCGTCGACCCTCTCGTGCCGGCCACTTCAACCAGCGCGACCGGACCGGTGCCGGCAAGGAATTCTTTCAGGTCCTGCACTTTCGAAGTCATCATCGCATTCCCGTCCTGGGAATATAACACTTGTCGCGCCGGATTGCCCGTGCGGCAGGCTCACGCCTTGCCGCGCGTTTCCTTCTTGAGCCGCTCGACTGCCATCAGCACACGCTCAGGCGTTGCCGGTGCATCGAGGCGCGGGCTGATCTTGTGATCGGCCACGCTGGCCACCGCATCCGAGAGCGCCTGCAGCACCGAGATGCCGAGCGGCAATGGCGGCTCACCGACAGCCTTGGAGCGATGGATCGTCGGCTCATAGGCCTGCGACCAGTCGGTCAAGGCGACGTTGAAGATCTTCGGCCGGTCGGACGCCAGCGGGATCTTGTAAGTCGACGGCGCGTGCGTGCGCAGCCGGCCCTTGCCGTCCCACCACAATTCCTCGGTGGTCAGCCAGCCCATGCCCTGAACGAAGCCACCCTCGACCTGGCCGATATCGATCGCCCGGTTCAGCGAGCGGCCGGTGTCGTGCAGGATATCGGTGCGTTCGACGACGTATTCACCAGTCAAGGTGTCGATCGAGACTTCCGAACAGGCGGCGCCATAGGCGTAATAATAGAAGGCATGACCCCGGCCCTTGGCGCGATCCCAATGGATCTTCGGCGTCTTGTAGTGCCCGGCCGCCGAAAGCTGGATGCGGTTGAGATAGGCCTGCTTGACCAGGTCGTTGAAGGAAATCTCCTGATTGCCGATGCGGACCCGGTTGGGCAGGAACACCACCTGATCGGCTGGTACGGAATATTTTTCAGCGGCGAAGTCGATCAGCCGTTCCTTGATCTGGCGCGCCGCGTTCTGGGCAGCCATGCCATTGAGATCGGCGCCGGAGGAGGCAGCCGTCGGCGCGGTGTTGGGCACCTTGGCGGTGGTGGTTGCGGTAATCTTCACCCGCTCGAGATCGATCTGGAACTCTTCGGCCACCACCTGCGCGACCTTGAGATGCAGGCCCTGCCCCATCTCGGTGCCGCCGTGGTTCATGTGCACCGAACCGTCATTGTAGATGTGCACCAGCGCGCCGGCCTGGTTGGACTCGGTCTTGGTGAAGGAAATGCCGAATTTGACCGGGGTGAGCGCAATGCCGCGCTTGATGAAGCGGCTGTTGGCATTGAACGCTGCGATCTCGCGACGGCGGCCGGCATAATCGGCGCTTGCTTCCAGTTCCGCCACGACGCGGTGGATGATGTTATCCTCGACCTTCTGATGATAGGGCGTGACGCTGCGTTCGCCCGTCGCGCCCATGGCGTCGTAGAAATTCAGTTTGCGGATCTCGAGCGGATCCTTGCCGACGGCAAACGCCACCTCTTCGATGACACGCTCGGCACCGACCATGCCCTGGGGGCCGCCGAAGCCTCGGAAAGCGGTGTTGGACACGGTGTTGGTGTAGAGCGGTGCCGATTTGGCGTGCACGTTCGGATAGAAATAAGCGTTGTCGCAGTGGAACAGCGCGCGGTCGCCGACAGGACCGGACAGGTCGGCCGAGAAGCCGGCATTGAGCGCGAACATGAAGTCGACACCGAGGATGTTGCCCTCGTCGTCGAAGCCGACGTCGTAGTCGATGACGAAGTCGTGCCGCTTGCCGGTCGCCGTCATGTCCTCGTCGCGGTCGAGGCGCACCTTGACCGCACGCTTGTGTTTCTTGGCGGCAATCGCCGCAATGGCCGCGCACTGGTTGGCCTGCGTTTCCTTACCGCCGAAACCGCCGCCCATGCGACGCACTTCCACGGTGACGGCATGGCTCGGCACGCCGAGCGCATGCGCGACAAGGTGCTGCGTTTCGCTCGGCCCCTGCGTGGAACAATGGACGATGACCTCGTCATCCTCCCCAGGCACCGCCAGGGAAACCTGGCCCTCCAGATAGAAATGGTCCTGCCCGCCCAGCTTCATGCGGTTCTTGATGCGGCGCGGTGCTGCCGCGATCGCCGCGTCGGGATCGCCGCGCTTCAGGGTCAGCGGGGTCACCACCTGCCTGTCCTTCAACGGATCGAGGTCCCAGATGTTGAGGATCGCCGGCAGCTCTTCATATTCGATCCTGGCCAGGCGCGCGGCGCTGCGTGCCGCTTCGCGTGTCTCCGCGATGACCGCGAATATTGGCTGGCCGTGGAACTGTACCTTGCCTTCGGCGAAGACCGGATCGTCATGCATGCCGCTGGGCGACACGTCGTTTTCGCCGGGCACATCCTTGTAGGTCAGCACGTCGACCACACCCGGTGCAGCGCGCACGGCCGTCAGGTCGACTGCCTTCAGCGTGGCATGCGTGACGGTCGAGAGACCGAGGCCGACATGCAGCGTGCCCGCCGGTTCCGGCAGATCGTCGATATAGACCGCGGTTCCGGCGACATGCTTGTGCGCGGAATCATGGCGCTGGTCGGTGTGTACGCCACCGACGATCTTCTGCGCCTTGAGGTTTGGAGTGTGCTTGGTCATCTCACGCCGCCTCGTAACGTGACACCTGGAATGGCGCCCTGGTGCCGGTGGTCTCGGTATAGAAACGCAGGAGAAGGTTCCTTGCCGCCAGCGCCCGATATTCCGCGGTTGCGCGCATATCGGTGAGCGGCGCGAAGTCTTCGGCGTATTTCGCCATCGCGGCCTCCACCGTCGCCTCGGTCCACGGCTTGCCGACCAGCGCCTTCTCCACCGCCGTGGCCCGCTTCGGCGTAGCCGCCATGCCGCCATAGGCAATGCGGATCGATGCCACCGTGCCGTCCTTGGCGAGTTTCAGGCTAAAGGCGCCGAGCGTCGCGGTGATGTCCTCGTCGCGGCGCTTGGTGATCTTGTAGACCGCGAACTTTTCGCCCTTTTCCGGGATCGGCACATGCACGGCCTCGACGAACTCGCCTGGCTGGCGATCCTGCTTGCCATAGGCGATGAAGAACTTCTCGAGCGAGATGGTGCGGCGCTTCTTGCCCTTGCGCAAAGTGAGCTTGGCATCGAGCGCAATCAACGGCGGCGGCGTGTCACCAATCGGCGAGCCATTGGCGATGTTGCCGCCGATCGTGCCCATGTTGCGCACCTGCTGGCCGCCGATGCGGTCGATGAGCGGCCCGAGCGCCGGAATGCGCTTGGCGAGCAAGGAGAACGCTTCGGTGTAGGTGACGCCGGCGCCGATCGAGATGACACCCTTGTCCTCGGAGATCGTGCGCAGCCCCTCGATCCCGGCGATGAAGACCGCCGGCGAGATGTCGCGCATATGCTTGGTCACCCACAGGCCGACATCGGTCGACCCTGCCACGATGGTGGCCTGCGGCTCGGCTTCCAGCACCTTGGCGAAGTCGTCGACATCGGCAGGCACAATGAAGCGATCCTTTCCGGCACCAACCTCAACGCGGGTGCCGTCCTGAAGCTCGGTCAGGCGCGCGATCACAGCCTTGCGCTCGGCCTGCAGCGGATCCTTCGCAGCCTTGCCGTAACTGGAAATGGCGCGCGCGGCGCGCATGATTGCTTCGTAGCCCGTGCAGCGGCAAAGATTGCCCTGCAGCGCCTTTTCGATCTCAGCGTCGGACGGATCGGGCGACTTCATCCAAAGCGCATAGAGCGACATGACGAAGCCCGGCGTGCAGAAGCCGCATTGCGAGCCGTGGAAATCGACCATCGCTTGCTGCACGGGATGCAGTGTGTCACTCGCTCCGGCGAGATGTTCGATCGTTACGACATGGGTGGCGTCGAGCGAACCCATGAAGCGGATGCAGGCGTTGACGCTCTCATAGACCAGCTTGCCGGCGACAAGCTTGCCGACCAGGACCGTGCACGCACCGCAGTCGCCCTCGGCGCAGCCTTCCTTGGAGCCCTTGAGCGAGCGGGAAAGGCGCAGCCAGTCGAGCAACGTCTGGTCGGGCGCAACATCGCTCAGAGCGACATCGCGGCCATTGAGGATGAAGCGCAGCTCGGAACGGGTCTTGAGTTTGGCCATTGCTCAGCTTCCCCGGTACGTCGAATAGCTGTAGGGCGAGATCAACAGCGGCACGTGATAATGCTTGGCCTCGGCCATGCCGAAGCGGATCGGCACGATGTCGAGGAAAGCCGGTTCGGCCAGCTTGGCGCCGGAGCGGCGCAGATAATCGCCAGCCGAGAAGACCAGCTCGTATTCACCGAGCTTGAACTCGTCACCGGCCAGAAGTGGCGCATCGCAGCGGCCGTCGCTGTTGGTGGTCACACTCTTCAGATGCGTGCGCTTGCCGTCGTCGAGACGGAACAGATCGACGAACAGGCCGGCCGCCGGCTTGCCGGTCGCCGTATCCAACACATGCGTCGTCAGACGCCCGCCATTATTGTGCGACGTTTCCGCCAATTGCCGCCTCCCATTCCGGTACAATCGAACATAGTGATGAATTGTGCGCCAATTAAAGGCGATGCATAAGCCCTGGTCGAGCGGACGGCACCAAAAAGCACTTTCAAAAATTTCGTGGTAATGGCGACCGAAACCTTTGGATATCTTGGGCCTACTTCCGGAGCAACCGGCAGGGAGGAATGATGCGTTACGTACGGGACATGCGTGGCTACGGAGCCAATCCGCCAGACCCGAAATGGCCGGGTGGCGCCCATGTCGCCGTGCAATTCGTGGTCAACTACGAAGAAGGCGGTGAAAACTGCGTCCTGCATGGCGATGCGGCCTCGGAAGCGTTCCTGTCGGAAGTGGTGGGCGCTGCCCCCTGGCCGGGCAAGCGCCACTGGAACATGGAATCCATCTACGAATATGGCGCCCGGTCGGGTTTCTGGCGGCTGCACCGCATGTTCACCGAGGCTGGTGTGCCGGTGACTGTCTACGGCGTCGCCTCGGCGCTCGCGCGTTCACCCGATCATGTCGCGGCCATGGCCGCCGCGGGCTGGGAGATCGCCTCTCACGGGCTCAAATGGATCGACTATCGTGACCATGACGAGGCCGACGAAAAGCGCGACCTCGACGAAGCGATCCGCCTGCACAAGGAAGTGGTCGGCGAACGCCCGGCCGGGCTCTATCTTGGCCGCACCTCGGTGAATTCGGTGAAACTGGCTGCTGCCGAAGGCGGCTTTGCCTGGATCTCCGACACCTATGATGACGACCTGCCCTACTGGCTCGACCATGACGGCCACGGCAAGGCCATTCCGCCGCAGCTCGTCATCCCTTACACGCTCGACGCCAACGACATGCGCTTCGCCACCCCGCAGGGCTTCAATTCGGGCGATCAGTTCTTCGCCTATCTCAAGGACGCGTTCGACACGCTCTATGCCGAGGGCAAGGCCGGACGCGGCGGCATGATGAGCATCGGCCTGCATTGCCGCCTGATCGGCCGGCCGGGCCGCGCGGCGGCGCTGAAGCGCTTCATCGACTACGTGAAGAGCCACGACAAGGTCTGGCTGCCGCGCCGCATCGATATCGCCAACCACTGGCGCGAACATCATCCTTACGAGCCGGCGGCGCTCCGCCCATCCCGCATGGACAGCCAGGAATTCGTGCAGCGCTTCGGCGACATCTTCGAACACTCGCCCTGGATCGCCGAGCGTGCCTTCGAACTGGAGCTCGGCCCCGCGCATGACAGCGCCGGCGGCCTGCACAACGCGCTCTGCCGCGCCTTCCGCTCGGCTTCCGAGACCGAACGTCTTGGCGTGCTCACCGCGCACCCGGATCTCGCCGGCAAGCTGGCGCAGGCCAGGCGGCTGACCGAAGATTCGACGAAGGAGCAGGCCTCGGCCGGGCTCGACGCGCTGACCGACAAGGAGCGCGAACTGTTTTCCAAGCTGAACGCCGCCTACGTCACCACCTTCGGCTTCCCGTTCATCATCGCGGTGAAGGGCAAGACCAAGGAAGAAATCCTGGCGGCGTTCGAGACCCGCATCGGCAACAGCCGCGGCGAGGAGTTCGAGACGGCCTGCAAGCAGGTCGAACGCATCGCGCTGTTGCGCCTCAAGGACATACTACCCGCATAGGTCTGAACGATGGATATGATGAAGATGACCGATCGCACCTACTACGCGCCAAAAGGCGGACTGCCGCCGCAGACCGACCTGATCACCGACCGCGCGGTGTTCACAGAAGCCTACGCGGTCATCCCCAAACGCGAGTTCAGCGATATCGTCACCTCCTACCTGCCGGGCTGGGACAAGACGCGGTTGTGGATCATCGCCCGCCCGCTGTCGGGTTTCGCCGAGACCTTCTCGCAATACATCATGGAAGTGCAACCTGGTGGCGGCAGCGACAGGCCTGAACCGGATGCCGACGCGGAAGGCGTGCTTTTCGTGGTCGAAGGCGAGATCACCGTCACGCTCGCCGGCAAGAACCATGTGATGAAGCCGGGCGGCTACGCCTTCCTGCCGCCGTCGAGTGGTTGGACATTGCGCAACGACGGCAAGGCGACCGCGCGTTTCCACTGGATCCGCAAGGCCTACGAAAAAGCCGACGGCATCGAAGTCCCCGATCCGATCTTCACCAACGAAAACGACGTCGCTCCCAACCCGATGCCCGATACCGAAGGGCGCTGGGCGACGACCCGTTTCGTCGATCCGCTGGACCTGCGCCACGACATGCATGTCACCATCGTGACTTTCGAGCCGGGCGGCATCATCCCCTTTCCCGAGACGCATGTGATGGAGCACGGGCTCTACGTGCTGGAAGGCAAGGCGGTTTACCGCCTCAACCAGGATTGGGTGGAGGTGCAAGCCGGCGACTATATGTGGCTGCGCGCCTTCTGCCCACAGGCCTGCTACGCAGGCGGACCGGGCAAATTCCGCTACCTGCTCTACAAGGACGTCAACCGCCACGCCAAACTCGGCGGGTTCGGACGATAGCGATAGCGGGTTGGAGCGAACTCGATGACCGGCAGAATCATCACCGCCAAGCCCCTGACGCGCGCCAACTTCGCCGAATTCGGCGAGGTCATCGACACCGAGACTGATGGCCACTACCCGATCAATGGCGGCAAGTGCGAACGCTATCATGCGCTGGCACGCGCGGAAGCTTCCGGTCCGAACGGCCACGTGCTGATCAATCTCTTCAAGGGCACGCCTTACGAGTTCCCCCTGAAGCTATCGATGGTGGAACGCCATCCGTTCGGCAGCCAGGCTTTCGTGCCGCTGTCGCCTCGCCCCTTCGTGGTCGTGGTCTGCCACGATGGGCCGGATGGCCCCGCCAAACCGCACGCCTTCATCACCAAGCCTGGTCAGGGCGTGAACTACCCGCGCAATCTGTGGCACGGCGTGCTCACCCCGATCGGTGAGCCACAGGACTTCGTCGTCGTCGACCGCGGCGGCGACGGTTCCAACGTCGAGGAATTCCACTTCTCGCACCCGTATGAAATCCATTTGCCCGAAGGGTCCCAGCCATGACCGACGTTTCGCTGATCGACCGACTGCTCGACGTCATCGAGCACGACATCGTGCCGAAGACCGAAAGCGGCGTGGATGAAGGCAACAAGCTGTTCGGCGCCGCCATCCTGCGCAAGAGCGACCGCTCGCTGGTTCTGGCCGAAACCAACAACGAAACCGAGAACCCGCTATGGCACGGCGAAGTGCATTGCCTGAAGCGCTTCTATGAGATGCCCAAGGCCGAGCGTGTCGATACCAAGGATGCCATCTTTCTCGCCACGCATGAACCATGTTCGCTGTGCCTGTCGGCGATCACCTGGACCGGCTTCGACAATTTCTACTACCTGTTCAGCCATGAGGATTCGCGCGACAGCTTCGCCATCCCGCACGATCTGAAGATCCTGAAGGAGGTCTTCACGCTCGAGCCTGGCGGCTACAACGCCGAGAACGCCTACTGGAAAAGCTATTCACTGCGCCGTCTTGTGCGCGGCTTGCCCGAGACGGAGCGCAATCGGCTGGAATCGCGCATCAAGACCATCGCCGACAAATACGACGCGCTTTCCGCCGATTATCAGGACGGCAAGGCCGACAACGACATCCCCCTGAATTAACCCCGAGTCCGCTCTTCGGGATTGCACGTCTATTCCGACCGTTGCAAACCGCATTTCCAAGGCACACTGCGGTTTCCCGGGGCACTCTTTTTTCAAAAGCCCCCACCTGAGCCCAAGGCCGACATGCCATATGCGGCAATCAATGTCGCATCCGGCCTTGCGCCAAAGTTTCCCTTACGTCCATTCTCCTCCTGACAAGAACAAGAAATCGACCAGAATGGTCGACCCAAGGAGTGAGGGAACCAATGTCCAATGAACTCGAACACCTCAGCCGTCGCGTTGCCGCCGGCAGGCTGAACCGTCGCGATTTTCTCGGTCGCGCGGCAGCGCTCGGCGTCAGCGCAGCCTTCGCCAATACGCTGCTCGCAGATGCCGCGAAGGCTGAAGGCCCGGTCAAGGGCGGCGTGCTGAAAGCCGGCATGCAAGGGGGTGCGGCTACCGACAGTCTCGACCCTGCCTTGTGGGCCAGCCAGGTTCCCTACACATTCGGCCGCTGCTGGGGCGAACAGATGCTGGAGGTGACACCCACGGGCGGCATCGAACCCAAGCTCGCCGAATCCTACGAAGCGTCCGACGATGCCAAGACCTGGACCTTCAAGATCCGCAAGGGCGTCACCTTCCACAACGGCAAGGAGATGACGCCCGAGGACATCGTGGCGACGCTGGAACGCCATGGCGACAAAAATTCGAAATCAGCGGCACTCGCCTTCATCTCCGAATTCGACAGCGTCAAGGCCGATGGCGGCAACGTCGTCATCAAGCTGAAGGAACCCAATGCCGACCTGCCCTATGTTGTGGCCGACTATCACCTGATGATCCAGCCCAATGGCGGCAAGGACAATCCGACCGCCGGCATCGGCACCGGCCCCTACAAGATGGTGACCAATGAACCGGGCGTACGTCATGTCGGCGCCCGCCACGAAGGCCATTGGGACCACGCCCGGCGCGGCCATGCCGACCAGGTCGAGATTATCGTCATCAACGATGCCACGGCGCGCACCTCCGCGCTGCAGGGTGGCCAGGTGCATATGATCAACCGCGTCGAGCCGAAGATCGTTTCTCTGGTCAAACGCGTGCCGGGCGTCACCATCCGCAACGTCGCCGGCAAGGGCCATTACGTCTTCATCGCCCACTGCAATACGGCGCCCTTCGACAACAACGATCTCAGGCTGGCGCTGAAATACGCGATCGACCGCGAGGAGATGGTGCAGAAGATTCTCGGCGGCTATGGCACCGTCGGCAACGACATGCCCGTGAGCAAGGCCTATGCACTGTTCTCCGACGATATCGAGCAGCGCAAATACGACCCCGACAAGGCACAATTCCACTTCAAGAAGTCAGGCCATTCCGGACCGGTGCTGCTGCGTACCTCGGACGTCGCCTTCCCCGGCGCGGTCGATGCCGCCCAGCTCTACCAGCAGAGTGCCGCCAAGGCCGGCATCCAGATCGAGGTCAAACGCGAGCCCGGCGACGGCTACTGGTCCGAAGTCTGGAACAAGCAGCCCTTCTCCATGTCGTACTGGACAGGTCGCCCAACGCAGGACCAGGTCTATTCCATCGCCTATCTCAAGAATGCGGAATGGAATGACACCCGCTTCTTCCGCGACGATTTCGACAAGCTTATCCTGCAGGCGCGTTCGGAACTGGATTCGGCCAAGCGCAAGACGCTCTATCGGCAGGCCGGTGTCATGTTGCGTGACGAAGGCGGTGTCATCGTACCGATGTTCAACGACTATATCGACGCAACCAGCGCCAATGTCGGAGGCTGGGTGGACGACGTGAACAGCGAATTGATGAACGGCCATGCGCTGACCAAGTGCTGGTTGCAGGCATGATCATGCTCGGCCGAGCGTGAAGAGGGCGCTGGAGAACAGGAGAAGCTTCAGGACGACGCGGGGCGTGTCGATTGCATCCATGGGTTGCGAAGCGCTCGGCATGCCTGCGCGACACGGTGTCGCAAACAGAATAGCCTAATGGTGGCCACTCAAAACTTGGCCGCCCGCAGGCCTGCAAACCGTGTTGAGCTTCCCGGAAACCACATTTTTACCGGGAGAAGGCAGGTTTCCGGGGTGATCTGGTCGCTGTTTTCAAAAGCACCCAAAACCGTACACGCACGGACAGCTCAAAAGCGACATGCCATATGCGGCAGTCGATGTCGCATCCGGTCTTGGCTAAAGTTTCCCTTACGTTCATTATTCTCCTGACAAAAACAAGAAATCGGCCAAAATGGCCGAGCCAAAAGAGTGAGGAACAAGAATGTCGAACGAACTCGAATACCTCAGCCGTCGCGTTGCCGCCGGCAAGCTGAACCGCCGCGATTTTCTCGGCCGTGCGGCAGCTCTCGGCGTTAGCGCGGCCTTCGCCAACACGCTGCTTGCGGGCGCAGCGAAGGCGGAAGGCCCGGTCAAAGGCGGCGTGCTGAAAGCCGGCCTGCAAGGCGGCGAATCCTCCAACGTGCTCGACCCGGCGCTGAACCTCAGCCAGGTGAACTTCAACTTCGGCAAGTGCTGGGGCGAGATGCTGGTCGAACTGAACCCCGACGGCACCCTCGAGAACCGCATCGCCGAGTCGGTCGGGTCATCAGATGACGCCAAGACCTGGACGATGAAGATTCGCAAAGGCATCGAGTTCCACAACGGCAAGACCGTTTCACCTCAGGACGTTGTCGCCACGCTCGAACGCCACAGCGATGCGAAGTCGAAATCGGCCGCGCTCGGCATCCTGCAGGGCATCGACAAGATGGCGGTGAACGGCGACGAGGTCGTCATCACCCTCAAGGATCCGAATGCCGATTTCCCCTATCTGATGGCCGACTATCATCTCGTCATCCAGCCAAACGGCGGCAAGGATGACCCGAATGCCGGCATCAGCGCCGGCCCCTACAAGGTGACGGTCAACGAACCGGGCGTGCGCTATGGCGGCGAGAAATTCGCCAATTACTGGCAGGGCGACAAGATCGGCCATGCCGCCCAGGTCGAGATCATCGTCATCAACGACGCTACCGCGCGCACCGCCGCACTCCAGGGCGGCCAGGTCAACATGATCAACCGCGTCGAGCCGAAGATCGTAGATCTGGTCAAGCGCGTCCCGGGCGTCACCATCCAGGCGGTCTCGGGCAAGGGCTTCTACCCGTTCAACATGTTCTGCGATACCGCCCCCTTCGACAGCAACGACCTCAGGATGGCGCTCAAGCTCGCCATGGATCGCGACGAGATGCTGGAGAAGATCCTTCGCGGCTACGGCAAGGTCGGCAACGACATCCCGGTCAACGAAGCCTATCCGCTGTTTCCCACCGACCTCGAGCAGCGCAAGTTCGATCCTGAGAAGGCGGCCGAATTCTACAAGAAATCAGGCCATTCCGGCTCCATCCTGTTGAGAACCTCGGACGTCGCCTTCCCCGGTGCAGTGGACGCTGCCCAGCTCTACCAGCAGAGCTGCGCCAAGGCCGGCATCAAGATCGAGATCAAGCGCGAGCCGGGCGACGGCTACTGGTCAGAAGTCTGGAACAAGCAGCCATTCTCGCTCTCCTACTGGGGCGGGCGGCCGACACAGGACCAGATGTACTCCACCGCCTACATTTCCAGCGCGGACTGGAACGACACGCGCTTCAAGCGGCCGGAATTCGACAAGATGGTGCTGGCCGCACGTGGCGAGCTCGACCAGGACAAGCGCAAGAAGATGTACGGCGACATCGCCATGGTGATGCGCGACGAGGGTGGCCTGATCGTTCCGTTCTTCAACCAGTATATCGACGCATCCGGCAAGGGCGTGCAGGGTTGGGTCAGCAACCCGGCGCAGGAGATGTGCGGCGGCTACGCCCTGTCGATCTGCTGGCTGGCGGCCTGATCCAGGCCGCCCGGTGAGCTCGCCCATCCTGAAACTGATCGCCCAACGCATCGCGTTGGGCCTTCTGCTCCTATTCGCCGTCTCCGTGCTGATCTTCGTCGGCACGCAGATCCTTCCTGGGGACGTCGCCCAGTCCATTCTCGGCCAGTCGGCGACGGCGGAGTCGCTCGCCAATCTGCGCGAGGCGCTCGGCCTCAACGATCCCGCCTATATCCGCTACTTCAAGTGGCTGGGCGGTATTTTGACCGGCAATCTCGGCACGGCGCTGTCGTCGGGCCAGGACATCGCCTCCGCCATCGGCGGCCGGTTGTGGAACACGCTTTTCCTCGCCTTCTGGGCTGCCGTCGTCTCGGTGCCTCTGGCGATCGGCCTCGGCCTGCTCGCCGTACGTTATCGCAACGGCTTCGTCGACAAGCTGATCTCGGGGCTGGCGCTGGCTTCCACGTCGCTGCCGGAATTCTTCATCGGCTATCTGCTCGTCTATTTCTTCGCCGTTCAGTGGCAGATCTTCCCGGGTATCTCGACGGTCTATGACGGCATGCCGTTCCTGGAACGCATGAAGGCGATCGCGTTGCCGGCCACCGCGCTGACGCTAGTCGTGCTGGCGCACATGATGCGCATGACGCGCGCGGCGATCCTCAACGTCATGCAGTCGGCCTATATCGAGACGGCCGAACTCAAAGGGCTGTCGCCCTTCGAGATCATCCGCAAGCACGCTTTCCCCAATGCGATCGCGCCGGTGGTCAATGTGGTGATGCTGAACCTCGCCTATCTGATCGTCGGCGTCGTCGTGGTCGAGGTCATCTTCGTCTATCCGGGCATGGGACAATATCTGGTCGACCATGTCGCCAAGCGCGACGTACCTGTGGTGCAAGCTGTCGGCCTGATCTTCGCCGCCGTCTACATCACTTTGAACATGATTGCGGACATTGCCGCGATCCTCGCCAATCCGCGTCTGCGGCATCCGAAGTGAGGGCGGCATGAGACAAATTCCCTTCACCGCCTGGATCGGCCTGATCCTCACCGGACTGTTCCTGATCTGCGCAATCTTCGCGCCCTGGATCGCGCCCTACGGCAATGGCGAGATCGTCGGCGACGTCTGGGCACCGATGTCTTCGGCCAATGTGCTGGGTACCGACAATCTCGGCCGCGACCTGCTTTCGCGTATGATCTACGGGGCCCGCATCACCATCTTCATCGCGGTGCTGGCGACCGCACTGGCCTTCTGCCTCGGTTCCATCCTCGGTTTCACGGCGGCAACGGTCGGAGGCAAATTCGACATGTTGCTGTCGCGCTTCGTCGATCTTTTGATGGCGATCCCGACGCTGATCTTCGCATTGGTGGTTTTGTCGGTGCTGCCCACCACGGTGGTGACGCTGATCCTGGTGATGGGCATTCTCGATGCCACCCGCGTCTATCGCCTGTCGCGCGCGGTCGCGGTCGATATCAACGTCATGGATTTCGTCGAAGCCGCCAAACTGCGCGGCGAAGGCATGGGCTGGATCATCTTCCGCGAAATCCTGCCCAACGCACTCTCGCCGCTGGTTTCGGAACTCGGCCTGCGCTTCATCTATGCGGTGCTGTTCCTGTCTGCGCTGTCCTTCCTCGGTCTCGGCGTACAACCGCCGGACGCCGATTGGGGCGGCATGGTGAAAGAAAACAAGGACGGCATCGTCTTCGGTATCCCGGCAGCCCTCATCCCGGCGGGGGCGATCGCCTTGCTCGCCATTTCGGTCAACCTTGTTGCCGACTGGGTGCTGAACCGCACCTCGGACCTGAAGGGAGGACGCGGCAATGGCTAAGGCACCGGCGGCAACGCACAAGCCGGAAATGCTGCTCGATATCCGCGACCTCAGGATCGAGGCGCGGGTGTATCCGCCCGATGAGGCGCCCAAGACGATAACGCTTGTGCATGATGTCTCGTTGACGCTGAAACGCGGCAAGGTGCTGGGTCTCATCGGCGAATCCGGGGCCGGCAAGTCGACCATCGGCCTTTCCTCGATGGCCTTTGGCCGCGGCGGCGTGAAGATCAGCGGCGGCCAGGTTCTGCTCAACGGCCGCGATATCCTGACACTTGGTCCGGCGGGCGTGCGCAAGGTGCGTGGTCGCGAAGTGTGCTATGTGGCGCAGTCGGCTGCGGCAGCCTTCAATCCCGCACACAAGCTGATGGATCAGGTGGTGGAAGCTGCCCTGCTGCATGGCATCGCCACGCGCGCCGAGGCGGAAAAGCGCGCCATCGCACTGTTCAAGAAGCTCAGCCTGCCCAATCCCGAAACCATAGGCAACCGCTACCCGCATCAGGTTTCGGGCGGCCAGCTGCAACGTGTGATGACGGCGATGGCATTGTGCTCGGAGCCCGACCTGATCGTCTTCGATGAGCCGACGACGGCGCTCGACGTGACCACCCAGATCGACGTTCTGGCCGCGATCAAGGACGCAATCCGCGATACCCATGTCGCGGCGCTCTATATCAGCCATGACCTTGCCGTGGTCGCACAGGTGGCCGACGAAATCGTAGTGCTGCGTAACGGCCGGCTGGTCGAGCGCGGCGACACGCATCAGATCATCAAGCTGCCGCAGCAGGATTACACCCGTGCACTGGTGGCGGTACACGAGATCGACCACACCGAAAAACAGCCGAGCCCTTCACCGATGCTGTCGGTAAAGAACGTGACGGCCGCCTATGGCGGCGGCGTCGTCAAAGTGCTGAAGAATGTCTCGGTCGATCTGCATCCCGGCCAGACACTGGCAGTGGTCGGCGAATCCGGTTCCGGCAAGTCGACGCTGGCCCGCGCCATCACCGGTCTCCTGCCCCCGGAGCAAGGGTCGATCAGCTTCGATGGCCGCACATTGTCCAACCGGCTTGCCGACAGGCCAAAGGAAGATCTGCGCCAATTGCAGATGATCTACCAGATGGCCGATGTGGCCATGAACCCGCGCCAGACCGTGCGCACCATCATCGGCCGGCCGCTCGAGTTCTATTTCGGCATGCGCGGCAAGGAGCGCGATCAGCGTGTTGCCGAACTGCTCGACAAGATCGAGATGGGCAAAGGCTTCGCCGACCGTTATCCGGCCGAACTTTCCGGCGGCCAGAAGCAGCGCGTCTGCATTGCCCGTTCGTTGGCGGCGAAACCGAAACTGATCATCTGCGACGAAGTCACGTCCGCGCTCGACCCGCTGGTGGCCAACGGCATCCTGAAACTGCTGCTCGAACTGCAGCAGGAAGAAAAGGTGGCTTACCTCTTCATCACGCATGACCTTGCCACAGTGAAGTCGATCGCCGACGCGATCGCGGTCATGTACCGCGGCGAGGTGGTGCGCTATGGGCCGAAGAGCCAGGTGCTGGAACCTCCCTTCGATGCCTACACCGATCTGCTGCTCTCGTCCGTGCCGGAGATGGAACAGGGCTGGCTGGAAAGCGCAATCCAGGGCCGGCGCATGGAGAGCGCTGGAAATTAAGGGTAGGTTGTCATCCGGCCGCAACGAGCGGCCGTCACTGTGACCATCTTGGGGGCGGATGGGCCCGAAACAGGGAGGGAGCAGACCATGACAACAGAACTCGATCATCTCGCCAGGCTGGCAGGCAGGGGCGGCATCACCCGCCGCGATTTTCTCGGCCGGGCTGCCGCGCTTGGTGTCACCGCGGCCATGGCCGGAACGCTTGCCGATCGCGCCTTTGCCCAGACCCCGGCCAGAGGCGGCGTGCTCAAGGCCGGCCTGCAAGGGGGCGAGTCCACCAACAGCCTCGATCCAGCCACGAACCTCAGCCAGGTCACCTTCAATTTCTGCAAACAGTGGGGCGAGTTCCTCAACCGGCTGAAGCCGGACGGCAGCCTGGAGAACATGATCGCGGAAGAGATCGGTTCATCCGACGACGCCAGGACCTGGACGATCAAGGTCCGCGACGGCATCGAATTCCACAACGGAAAGACCGTCAAGGCGGAGGACGTGCTCGCTACACTGGAGCGCCATGCCGACGAGAAGTCCAAGTCAGGCGCGCTCGGCGTTTTGAAGAACATCAAGGCGATGAAGGCCGAGGGCAAGGATGTGATCGTCTCGCTGGCCGAGCCAGATGCCGATTTCCCTTATCTGATGGCCGACTATCACCTCGTCATCCAGCCGAATGGCGGCAAGGACGATCCAAATGCCGGCATCAGCGCAGGCCCTTACAAGGTCAAGGTCAACGAGCCGGGCGTGCGCCATGGCGGCGAACGCTTCGCCAACTACTGGGGTGGCGACAAGCTTGGCCATGCCGACCAGGTCGAGATCGTCGTCATCAACGACGCGACCGCGCGGCTCGCAGCGCTGCAGGGCGGTCAGGTGCACTTCATCAACCGGGTCGAGCCCAAGGTGGTGAATCTCGTCAAGCGCGTCCCGGGCGTTTCGGTGGAGTCGACCTCCGGCCGAGGCTTCTATCCCTTCAACATGTTCTGCGACACCGCACCTTTCGACAATGCCGACCTGCGCATGGCACTCAAGCTTGCGATGGACCGTGAGGAACTGCTGTCCAAGATCCTGTTCGGCTACGGTTCGCTCGGCAACGACTTCCCGATCAATGCTGCCTATCCTTTGTTTCCGGAGGGCATCGAACAACGCAAGTTCGATCCTGAAAAGGCAGCAGAACTCTACAAGAAGTCCGGCCATTCGGGTTCGATCCTGCTACGTACCTCAGATGTCGCGTTCCCCGGCGCAGTCGATGCCGCCCAGCTTTACCAGCAGAGCTGCGCCAAGGCAGGCATCAAGATCGAGATCAAGCGCGAGCCCGGCGACGGCTACTGGTCGGAAGTCTGGAACAAGAAGCCATTCTCGCTTTCCTATTGGGGCGGCCGGGCCACACAGGCCCAGATGTATGCGACGGCGCTCGCCTCCACCGCGGACTGGAACGACACACGCTTCAAGCGGCCTGAATTCGACCAGTTGCTGATGAAGGCGCGCGGCGAACTCGACCAGGACAAGCGCAAGACGCTGTTTCAGGATATGGCGATGCTGGTGCGCGACGAAGGCGGCACGGTGGTGCCATTCTTCAACCAGTTCATCGACGCCGCCGCGACCAGCAAGGTCGACGGCTGGGTTGCCAATCCGCAGGGCGAGATGATGGATGGTTATGCCTTGGGCGCCTGCTGGCTGAAGGCCTGAAAATCAAGAATACAGCGCCATGCGGCAGGAAGGGATAGCCGCATGGCGCTGAAGACGGTGGCTTAATGCCACCAGTCATCCACGTGAGCCGGCGAGGTGGCGGTCTGGCCGACATCCACCTGCGCGTTGGTGTCGTTCAGCTCATAGGCGCGGATATAGTCGACCTGCATCTCCGCTGGCGTCGCCAGCCCGTCGGCCGGGGTTCCGGCGGCACCACCCACGGCCAGATTGACCAGCATATACATTGGCTTGTGCATGTCCGAGGGGGTGTCGGCGCGAAAGATTTCGGTATCGTCGAAATACCAGACCAGTTCGTCCTCGGTCCAAAGCAGGCCATAGTTGTGGAAGCCTTCGGTACCGGGCACGCTCACCGCCGACCCGACTGTCGTGCGGCTACCGGTTTCATTCGAATGCGCGGCGACGTTGACCGTATTCGGATCCTGCCCACGCATTTCCACCACATCGAGTTCCGGCGGCCAGGACCCGTCTGCCGGCAGCAGCCAGAAGGCCGGCCAGACACCCTGGTTGTCGGGCATATCGGCGCGGACTTCAAAATAGCCGTAGGTCTGGGTGAATGATCCGTAGGTGTTGAGCAACCCCGACGTGTAGTCGTAATCGTTGATGTAGGGCTTGATCTCGTCGCTTGCCTGGGCGGCGGTGATGGTCAGCACGCCGTTCTCCACATCGAACGGATTGACCGAGCTCGTCGGCGCATAGTCGTGGTCGATATACCACTGCTTTTCGCCATTCGAAGTCAGCGTGCTGCCGTTTTCGCCGCCCCACCAGAAGTTGGTATCCCAAGTGCCACTGGTGCCGTTGCGCAGGCTCAGCGTATCGAAATCGTCCGAGAAGGACAGATTCAACCGGGACCGGTCGAGACTCAACTCAAACTGGTCCGCCTTCAATTGATCGACGGTCGTGTTGGCAAAGACCAGGATCTCGTCCGATCCGAGATTCAGCTGCACATCGCTACCCGACTGGACCATATTGGCCTTCACTTCGGCGAACGAGCTGAAGTCGTAGCCAGTCAGGCGAACATTGTCGTCGCTGCCGAAATCCGTGATCAGGTCACTGCCATTGCCCCTCTCGAACAGGAAGACATCAGCGCCACCACCGCCCGTCAACACATCGTCGCCCAAACCGCCATCGATTGTCTGCTTGCCGGAACCGCCGCTGATGATGTTGTCGAGATCATTGCCGATTGCGTAGCGCCCGCTGCCGGTAACGGTCAGGTTTTCGATGTTGTCGGGCAGAGTGTAGCTCATCCAGGTGTCGACGGTGTCGATGCCGCCACCCGGTTCTTCCGCCGCGCGGTTGATGGCCGAATAGAGATGGTAGGTATCGTCACCCAGCCCGCCATGCATGGTGACATTCACCTTGCTGTCGCCCCACAGCGAATCATTCCGGACGCTGCCGTAGAGATCAGGACCAGAATTGGTCGCCGAAAAATGGCTGACGGGGGGCTCACTATAGGGGAGCAGCACGCCCTTGGCGTTGCGCACGGTGGCCATGGCGATCTCCTATCGTCGTTAAAAGCCACCCTTGTTTACGCTTAGCATCCACCTCTCCATATGACGACCCGCTAAATTTCTAACATTATGCTACAGGCCGTTACGGAATAGCCGCTGTTCAATAAGCCCATTCACTCCTGCCCAGTTGCCCGACGGCCTCCGCGATGCGCGCAAAGCTTTCACGCGCACGCTTCACGGTGTGACGGGCGCGCAGATAGCCGTGCACAAGGCCCTCTTCCTCTCGCCAGACGGCTTTGCCCCCGGCGGCCAGGATGCGGTCGCGATAGGCCTCGCCGTCGGAAGACAGCGGGTCGCATTCGGCGGTGATGATGACAGTGGGAGGGAGGTTCGCGAAGTCGCGGTCGAGCAGCGGCGCAATGGTCGGGTCACCGATCCGTCCCTCCCCACCGGTGCGGATATTTTTGTAGAAGATCAGATCGCGCATCGTCAGCATGGGCGCTTCGGCGTGCTTAACGTAGGACCCCTTCGACTGGTCGCCGCCAAGACCGGGATAGATCAGCAACTGGCCGACAGCCCGGTGTGGGTGCGCGCGCGTCGCGTGCGCGACCGCGGCGGCAAGGTTGCCGCCGGCGCTATCGCCGACGAGCAGGATCGGCACCTTGAAGTGCGGCACCACCCAGTGGAAGGCCGCCATCGCGTCGTCGAAAGCGGCAGGATGACGATGCTCCGGCGCCAACCGGTAGTCGACAGAGACGACCGCGTAGCCGGTCCGGCCACACAGTTCGGCGCAGACGTCGTCATGGCTGTCCAGCCCGCCGAGGATAAAGCCGCCGCCATGGAAATAGAGGACCAGTGCTTTCAGCGCTTCGCCCCCCTTCTGATAGATGCGGACCGGAATGGCGTGGCCAGATGTTTCGATGGCGGTCGTTTCCGCCGCGACGCGGGCCGGATACCCGGCAAAGAACTCCCGGCACATACGATCATAGACGCCACGTTGCTGTTCGATCGTGTAGTCGATCGTATCGGGCGGATAGTAGGAGTTGGTCTTCTCGATGAAGGCCCAGGTCTCCGCGTCGATCAGCTCCTTGTAGTCGGTCATGACCGTTTGCCGCTCACTTGCCTTTCCAAACCGGATCGCGCTTCTCCGCGAAGGCCTTGAAGCCTTCCAGATTGTCCTCCGAGGCGTACAGTTCGTCGACCGTGCGGAACTGCCGCTTGGTGATGCGGTTCATCGTCTCCTGGAAACCCATCGTCTCGGCGGCGCGGGCCACTTCCTTGATGGCGGCAAAGACCAATGGCGGGCCGCCGGCGAGCAGACGAGCAATCTCCCAGACGCGATCCTCCAGTTTGTCAGCCGGCAGCACCTCGTTGACCAGACCCCAGCGATGCGCCTCCTGCACATCCATCCAGCGGCCGGTGAGCAGCAGGTCCATGGCGACGTGATAGGGAATACGCTTCGGCAGCTTGATGGTCGCGGCATCCGCCAGCGTACCGGCGCGGATCTCGGGCAGCGCGAAGCTGGCATGATCCGAAGCGTAGATGAGGTCGCAGGATAGCGCCAGTTCGAAGCCGCCACCTACGGCCATGCCGTTGACGCAGGCAATGACCGGCTTGTTCAGATCACGCAGCTCCTGCAAGCCGGCAAAGCCGCCGACACCATAGTCCCCATCCACCGCGTCACCGGCAGCGGCAGCCTTCAGATCCCAGCCGGCCGAAAAGAACTTGTCGCCGGCCGTCTTGACGATGGCGATGCGCAATTCCGGATCGTCGCGGAACGCCTTGAAGGTTTCGCCCAACTGGCGTGAGGTCTTCAGGTCGATGGCATTTGCCTTCGGCCGATCGAGCGTGACTTCGAGGATGACACCTTCACGGCGGGTTCTTACGACGTCAGACATTCTTTTTCTCCTTCGACCAGAACGCCGGTTGTCTTTTCGGCAGTCTGCTGGGTGGCAACGATCAGCAACGCGTCTGCAATCCATGCTCCCTTGCCTTCGGCGCAGACGATCAGCGGGTTGATGTCGAGTTCCTCGATTCCACCGGCATGAGTTGTAGCGAAACGGGCGATCTTCTCGATCGCTGCGACGGCGGCATCCAGATCGGCCCTGGGCCGGCCGCGATAGCCGTCAAGCAGGGGGAACATGCGCAGGCTGCGGAGCGCGGCTTCGATCTCAGCGCGCGCGGTCGGCAGGAGCAGCGTGGCGCTGTCCTTCAAAAGTTCCACCAGCACGCCACCGGTGCCGACCGTCATCACCGGGCCGAAAACCGGATCATGGGTCAGTCCGACGATGAGCTCGGCAACGCCGCCGGTCACCATCGCCTCGACGTAAAGGCCGTTGCCGAGGGGCAGCAATGCCGTGGCCGCATCGCGTACATCCTCGGCATTCTTCAGGTTGAGGCGCACCGCGCCGAGCTCGCTCTTGTGCGCGACACCGAGCGCCTTGAGCGCCACCGGAAAGCCCAGCGCCTCTGCTGCCGCAACAGCCTCGGCGACACTCGCGGCCTGCCCGCCTTGCGGAACCGGCAGGCCGGCAACCGCCAGCATGGCCTTGGCAATGGCTTCGTCCGGTTGCCGCTCTGGCGCGACACTTCCGCCTGCGTCATGTTCGGAACCACTCCCCCCAACGGATGGCGAAGACGGGCGTTTCCACGCTTCCGCGACAAACACGGCTGCCTCGGCCGCATCGAATGCCTCGGCGATGCCATGGATCGGGACGATCCCGCGCCTGAGCAACTCGGCCGAATGATCTTCCGACAGGTTCTCGCCCATTGAGGCGACGACAGCACCGTGCGCGCCATTGGCCTTCAGCGCTGCCTCGAAAGCGTTGATCGTCGGCCACCAGTCGGCATCGGAGCAGCGGTCCGTGCGTGGGAAATCCAGCACCAGCATATTGAGGCCAAAACCGCCCGATGCCACGGCAGAGAACGTCGCCGTCAGCGCGTCCTGCTTTCCCCAGATGTAGGTGTTGTAGTCGAGCGGGTTGGCAACCGCGACCAGTGGCCCCAGCGTTTCCTGGACACGCGCCTTGTGCGCCTCCGTCAACGCGGGGAAATACACGCGCCGTCCCTCAGCGGTATCAGCCATGACAGACGCCTCGCCACCGGAGCAGCTCATCGAAGACAAAGTGGGCTTCGAGAGCGGTCCGATCGCGTGCAGCAGTTTCAGCGTTTCCAGGAATGAGGGGATGGTATCGACACGTGGAATGCCGAGCCGTTTCAGGAAGGCATCGGACGCCGCATCCGAACCGGCGAGCGAAGCGGTGTGCGAGATGGTGGCGGCGCGCGCCTGTTCCGAGCGGCCGACCTTCATGGCCACGATCGGTTTCTTCAGCTCCCGTGCCCTGGCCGCCAGCCGTTCGAAGCCGTCGACTTTGTCGAAGCCTTCGATGTGCAGGCCAAGGCAGGAGACGCGGTCATCCTCGATCAGGCCGAGCGCCATTTCGGAGAGGCCGGTCTGGGCCTGGTTTCCTGCCGTCATCAGGAAAGCCACCGGCAGACCACGCGTCTGCATGGTCAGGTTGCAGGCGATATTGGAGGATTGGGTGATGATGGCGGCACCCTTCTCGCCCTCCAGCAGACGGCGACCGCCATGCTGGTCTGGCCACAACAAGGCGCCGTCGGCATAATTGATCAGTCCATAGCAGTTCGGGCCGATGATCGGCATGTCGCCCGCCGCTTCGATCAGCGCTTGCTGCAGATCCTGTCCTTCCGCCTCGTAATGCGCAGTCTCGCGAAAGCCGGCAGCGAAACAGATCGCGCCGCCGGCGCCTCGCTCATTCAGCTCGCGCACCACATCGATGGTGAGATGCCTGTTGACGCCGATGAAGGTGGCGTCGGGAGCATGCGGCAAATCCGAGAGAGAGCGATAAGCCTTGATCCCCGCCACCTCTTCCTTGGTTGGATGGATCGGCCAGATGTCCCCGGCAAAGCCCATCTTGAGCGATTGCTTGACGACATTGGGAGCAAAGAAGCCACCACCGACCACCGCGATGGATTTCGGACGGAGCAGGCGTGAGAGGTCGCGAATGTGGGGCAATGTCATGGCTCGGTAATCACGGATACGTTGTCCGCGCCGAGTGTCTCGGCGCGGAGATTTTCGAGTTCGGTCAGATATTCCGTCGTCGCCTTCACGCCCTTGGGGCTCAAGGCATAGATGCCGGTGCCAGTCCGCTCGAACCATCCATAATGGTTATCGGCCATCAGGCGGCGGGCATGAGCGATGCTGGTCTGCTGCGCAACCTTGGCTGCCTTTGTCGGCCCTTGCTCGTCGAGCAGTTTGAGGCAGCGGAGCGCCTCCTGGCGATATCCGGTCACAAGGTTGCGGCGGGTCGCGCCGCCAAGATTGGGATCGCCGACCAGTCTTTCGAATTCGCGCAGCAGCCTCGTCTTGCGTGGCTTCGACTGACGTGGCTTGTACGGCGCGGGGTCGCAATGGATTTCGGTAAAGCCGTCGGCGAGCCGGACAGTGATCAGGCCAAGACCCAGCCGCCGGCAAAGTTTCCGATTTTCTACCAGCGCCTTCAGCGAGGCCCGGCCGGCGCCACGTGGAACGGCGACATAGACCGCATCGCTGATTGCCTGGCGCTGGATCGCCTGATGGAATAGGGACAATGAGAAGCCAGCTTTCAGTTCGACAATGACCGGATCGTCGCCATCGCGGATGGCCACGATGTCTGCAGCGCCAACCTCCCCCTTCACCCTATAACCCTGCGCTTCCAGCAGGCGTTTTACGGGCAGGTAAAGATCGGTTTCCCTGATTCCGGTCTTCGCCATGGCGCTGGACTATCCCCCAACCGCCCTCAGCAAAGCACGCGAAATGATGTGGCGCTGGATTTCGGACGTGCCCTCCCAGATGCGTTCGACACGGGCGTCGCGCCAGATGCGTTCCAGCGGCAGGTCATCCATCAGCCCCATGCCGCCATGGATCTGGATCGCTTCGTCGGCGATATAGGCCAGGACTTCGGTGGCCTTGAGTTTCGCCATTGCCATGTCCTGATCGGTCACCGAGCCCTGATCGTATTTCCAGCCGGCTTCCATCACCATCAGGTTCGCAGCCTTGAGCTCTGTCGCCATGTCGGCCAGCTTGAACGAAACGCCCTGGAATTTGCCGATCTGCTGGCCGAACTGCTCGCGCTGCGCGGCATAGTCGATGGCATGCTGCAGCGCGCGCTCGGCACGACCGAGACATGTGGCGCCGACCTGCAGGCGGGTGGCGCCCAGCCAGCTGTTGGCGACCTCGAAGCCTTTGTGGACCTCTCCCAGGATCTGCTCCTTCGGGATGCGGCAGTCGTCGAACTCCAGCACCGAATTGGTGTAGCCGCGATGCGAGACGTTACGGTAGCCATCGCGCACGGTGAAACCGGGCGTGCCCTTGTCGACGAAGAAGGCCGTGATCTTCTTGCGCTTGCCGCGCGGGCTGTCCTCTTCGCCTGAGGCCATGAAACAGATGGCGAAATCGGCGATGTCGGCGTGGGAAATGAAATGCTTGGTGCCGTTCAGCACCCAATCGCCGCCTTTTTCGACCGCACTCGCCTTCATGCCACGCAGGTCGGAACCGGCGCCCGGCTCGGTCATGGCCAGGCAATCCCACTTCTCGCCGCGAATGCAGGGGAAGAGATATTTCTCGCGCTGCGCGTCAGTGCCGGCGAGCAGGATGTTCGATGGCCGCGCCACACAGGTCCAGTGCAGCGCGTAGTTGGCGCGGCCCAATTCCTTCTCGTAAAGCAGCCAGGTCAGCGTATCCAGGCCGGCACCGCCGACATCGGCCGGCATGTTGGCGGCATAGAGGCCGGCCGCCATTGCCTTGGCCTGCAACTCCTTGATCAGGTCCATGCGCAGGTGGCCGCTGCGCTCGACCTCCAGCTCATACGGATAGAGCTCGTTCTCGACGAAAGCGCGCGTGGTATCGACAATGAGCTGCTGTTCTTCGGTCAGGCCGAAATGCATGGCTCACCCCCTCTTCCCGGCAGGTTTCTTGACGATCTTCTTCACCGGCTTGGTCGCCTTGGACTTCACCGCCGCCTTCGAAGTCGTCGAAGCGGCCAGCGTGGCCAGCCGCTTTGTATAATCCTTGTGCAGCGCGCCAGCGCCCCAGCCCTTGCCCTTGTTCTGCTTCGACAGCGCTTCCATGATCGCGACCAGATTGTCGTCGCGGATCTTTTCAAGCTCGCGGATCGACCATTTCGACGACTGTTCATCCGACTGACCGGCAATCAGATCGACCAATTCATCGTTGAATTCCGGCACATCCATCAGCTTGGTCCAGGGCCATTTCAGGCAAGGCCCGAACTGCGCCATGAAGTGGCGCATGCCGGCTTCGCCACCGGCGATGCGGTAAACCTGGAACATGCCCATCTGCGCCCAGCGCAGACCAAAGGAGTAACGCATGATGTCGTCGAGTTCCTCGACGGTGCAGATGCCGTCCTTGATCAGCCAGAGCGCCTCGCGCCATGCTGCTTCAAGCAGGCGGTCGCCAACGAAAGCCTCGATCTCCTTGCGGATGACCACCGGCTTCATGCCGATGGAGGAATAGATCTCCTTGGCGACCTCGATCGCCTCCGGGAACGTCTGCGCGCCGCCGACGATCTCGACCAACGGCAGCAGATAGACCGGATTGAACGGATGGCCCACGACCAGCCGCTCCGGGTGTTTCTTCATCGCCACCTGCATGTCGGATGGCTTGATCCCGGAAGTGGACGAACCGATGATCGAATTGGCCGGCGCGTGGAGATCGATCTCGGCCAGCACCTTGTGCTTCAGGTCGAGCCGTTCCGGCACGCTTTCCTGGATGAAATCGGCGTCGGTCACTGCTTCGGCGATCGTCTTGGCGAAGGTGAGCTTGCCTTCCTTGGGCAGACCGCCCGGCAGCATCTGCTTATAGGCACGGCGCGCACCCTTCATCACCTCGCCGACCTTGCGCGACGCCTCCGGATCGGGATCGAAAATCGAGACGTCTATGCCGTTGAGCAGAAGGCGCGCGACCCAGCCCGCACCGATGACCCCACCGCCGATGGCGGCCGCTTTTTCGATTGTCATTGTGTCATTCCCCGAAAGGGCTTCAAGTTTTACGAAGCTTATGCCGCCAGCGGCGCGCGCTTGGTGAGGTTGAGCTTCTTGCGCACCTCTTCCGGTCCGAGCACCCTGGCGCCGAGATTCTCAACGATACCGACCGCACGCTCGACCAGTTGCGCATTGGTGGCAAGCACACCCTTGTCCAGCCAGAGATTGTCTTCCAGCCCGACGCGCACATTGCCACCGCCCAGCACGGACGCAGCGACATAGGCCATCTGGTTGCGGCCCAGCGCAAAGGCGGAGAACGTCCATTCCTTCGGCACGTTGTTGACCATCGCCATGAAGGTGTTGAGGTCATCCGGCGCGCCCCATGGCACGCCCATGCACAGTTGCACCAGCGCATCGGGTGCCAGCACCTTCTCTTCCACCAGTTGCTTGGCGAACCAGAGATGGCCGGTATCGAAGGCCTCGATCTCGGGTTTCACACCCATCGCCGTCATCATGCCGCCCATGGCGCGCAGCATGCCGGGCGTGTTGGTCATGACGTAATCGGCTTCGTTGAAGTTCATCGTGCCGCAATCCAGCGTGCAGATCTCCGGCAGGCACTGACGCACATGTTCGACGCGGTTGGACGCGCCACCCATGTCGGTGCCCTGCTCTTTCAACGGCAGCGGATTTTCGACATCGCCGAACACCATGTCGCCACCCATGCCGGCGGTCAGGTTCAGCACGACGTCGACATTGGCATCGCGGATGCGTTCGGTGACCTCGCGGTAGAGATGAACGTCGCGGCGTGGCTTGCCGGTATCGGGATCGCGCACATGGCAATGCACGATCGCAGCGCCTGCCTTGGCCGCCTCGATGGCAGAATCGGCGATCTGCTTGGGCGAACGGGGCACATGTGGGCTGCGGTCCTGCGTGCCGCCAGACCCGGTGACGGCACAGGTAATGAAAACCTCGCGGTTCATCGCAAGCGGCATTCGCTTTTCCTCCCGAAATGCTCTTGACCGATCATTGCGCCGCTTGTGGAAGTCTGTTTTGCGTTTTACGAAACAAACATGGCAAAAATCGAAAGACCATCAATCTTTCTTGCCGAGCGCGCGTCGCTCAGGGTGACGTTCCTTGTCTTCTCCGGTGCGTCGATCATGTGCGTGGCTTCCGCGCTCGATCCACTGCGCGCAGCCAATCGTATCACCGGCGAGACGCTGTTCGACTACCGGCTTGTCTCCATGACCGGCGACGCGCCAGTGACCACCTGCGGCCTGCCCGTTGCCGTCTCAGGGCGTTTCGATCCAGCGGAAGCGGCTGACATGCTGGTGGTGATCGCCGGCTTCGGCACGCAGAATTATGCGACCTCCGCACTGCTGGCCGGCCTCCGGCGGGCGGCGCGCACCGCGCGCGCCGTAGGCGGCGTCGAGGCGGGGACCTGGCTGGTCGCGCGCGCCGGCCTGCTGGAAGGGCGCAACGCCACCACGCATTGGGAAGACATGGAGGATTTCATGGCCGCCTTCCCTGGTACCGACGTACGCCCCGACCGTTATGTCATCGACGGACCGGTCTTCACCTCGGGCGGGGCCTCTCCGACCTTCGACCTGATGCTGCATCTGGTGCGTTCGCGGCTCGGCATGGCGGTGGCGCTCGATGTCGCCAGCGTCTTCATCTACGATCAGGCCCGCGCCGCAACCGACGCGCAGCCGCTTGTCTCGCTCGGTCGGCTCGACGGTTACGATCCCCGTCTCGCCCAGGCAATCCGGCTGATGGAAGCGCATGTCGACCAGCCACTGACGATTTCGGCGATTGCCAGACGCACGGGCGTAACGACACGGACATTGGAGACCATTTTCTTCCGCTCCATCGGCGAGACGCCCGGCGCCTATTATCTGAGGCTCCGCCTCAATGCCGCCCGCCGCCTGGTCGTCGACACGCGCATGGCCATGGCCGATATCGGCGCGCGCACAGGATTTTCCTCCGCCGCCGCATTCTCCCGCGCTTTCTCCCGTGCTTTCAGCGAGGCACCGACACGGTTCAGGCAGAAATAGTTCGTCAGCGAAAATCAGCCGTTCGCGAGCAGCCAATCGACCGCGGCAGCAAGATCCTCCACCACAACGGTCGGCGGTGGTTGGAAGCGCGTTTCGTCACCGGCGCGGTATTTGCCGGTGCGCACGAGGAGAGCCGTCTTCAAACCCGCTGCCAGGGCACCGGCAACATCGCTTTCAGCATCGTCTCCAACCATTGCCGCCTGTTCGGGTTTGCAATCCATGTTTTCCAGCGCGGCACGGAAGAACTCCGGCGCGGGCTTGCCGATGACGGTAGCCTTGACGCCGGTGGCGAACTCAAGCGCCGCTACGAAAGCGCCGGCGTCCAGGCTGGGTTGGCCATCGCTGTCTTTGAACACGCGGTTGTTGGCAAGCGCGAGGAAATCGGCTCCCGCCATCAATTGGCGGAATGCGCCGTTGAGCACGCCATAGTCGAAGGATTCGCCACCATCGCCCAAAACCACTGCGGGCCTCCCCTGGAACTGCGGCCCGTCGAATTCGGGCACGAGCTTCGGATGGACGGCAAGGTGGGGCGTACGATGGTTCTTCTTCAGCCAGGCAATGGCCGCACCGGCGGGTGTGATGACCTCATGGTCGGCAACTGAAATCCCGAGGCCGGCGAGTTGCTCGACAAGCGCCCGCCGCGGCGTGCGGGTCGTGTTGCTGACAAACCGAACCGGCAGACCAGCGGCACGCAATCGACTGATCGCTTCGGCGGAACCCGCTATGGGGGCTTCACCGTCATAGACCACGCCGGCAAGGTCGAGGAGCACGGCACGCAGCATTGCTGGATGATGACGAGCGAAGTCCGTCTCGTCAAACCATGCGAGTGCTCTTTCGACCTTCCGCATCCCGCATCACAAATTTTGCCTTGTGATGACGAACACGGTGCCGGGTGGATCTATGTCCGATTTTTGCTTTTGATGATTGCAGTCGGTTGGCTACGCGGCGGTGCGACGATCGCCGTCGATCCAATCGCGCATTTGCCTGGCAAGATGCGCTTCGAAGCGGCCGGCCACCGCGCGATCCCATTCGTTCGACACTTTGGCGTCGCTGGTAGGGCGCGGCATCGACATCAGCCGGTCGATGATCGAGCCTGCATGCTCACGCGACAGAAGGGCGTCGATTTCGTGTTCGGTCTGCATTCTTCGCCTCCTTTCGATTCGTGCTGGCGAGGCCTGTATATAGGAAACCTGTGACGGCTTCTTGAAGGCAAGCTCAAGGCGATTGAAAGGCAGTTTGAGAAAATTGCGTCACGAAAACGTGCAGATATGGTGATTTCATTTCACCATCGATTACTCGACTAATGGATTCTGGAATTTCTTTCCGAACAACACCGTCGTCAAACCGCTCTCCCACTCCACATCGGGATAGCGATCTTTCTCCTCGTAGCCGAGTGCCCTGTAAAAAGCCTGGCTGCGCACATTGAAGCTGTCGGTTTCCAATCGCACCTGGGTTTGACCAACCGCACGGATGGCCTTTTCGGCTTCATTCATCAACGCGCGGCCGATGCCAAGGCGCTGGTGGCGCGTGCCGACATGCAAGGCATCGATGAAATCGTCCTGCCAACTCACCAGTCCGGCCACCTCGCCATCGACGATGGCAATGAGGAAATCGAGCCCCTGCGCATCGACGAAGCTGCCACCGACATCCGTCTCGAGATAGCGCCGTGCGGCCAGAGGCGTGATTTCCGGCCGCCAGGTACTTTCGAAGGTTTCACGCAGGATACGCTTCAAATCGGGAAAATCTGCCTCGGTCGCGGGCCGGACCATAACCTTGGGAGCTTTCCTTCCGTCCATATGCAATGCGTCACCTGTAGCCATTCCAATTACTCCTGCTGACCGATGCCAGCGCCCTGCCAACAACGCCGGTCTCGCCCGGACCGGGGCCTTTCACAAGCCCCTTCTTCCTCTCCGCGCTGAACCAGCGCAGTGCGACCCGATAGACAAACATCGTGCCGATTACCTGTCGCGTAATTGGTTCCGGTTTGCGGACGGGGGAAAAGGTCAGCGTCAAACCCGAAACAAAGGAAACAGACCATGACCGACCTGACCGCCATCGCCCAGAACTATGTCGCCGCCTGGAATGAGACCGATGCCGCGCGCCGCGCCAGCCTGCTCGACACAGCCTTCACCCGGAATGTCAACTACCGCGACCCGATCATGCAGGGCGACGGGCACGACGGCATGTCCCAGTTGATCGAGGGCGTGCAGCAGCAGTTCCCGGGTTTTCGCTTCTCGCTGCGCGGTACGCCGGACGGCTTCGGCGATTACATTCGCTTCTCGTGGAATCTGGGCCCCGAAGGCGTGGATTCGGTGATCGAAGGCACGGATATCGGTGTGATCGAAAATGGCCGATTGAAGAGCGTCACCGGCTTTCTCGACAAGGTGCCGGCGCAATAAATCTGCTCTATTTCTGCCCTCCCCTGGACGGGGAGGGCTGGTGCTCACACCGCGCTGCGGATCGCAGGATAAAGCGCGCGATAGCGTTTGTAAGCGTCCTCGAAAGCGCCAGCCAAAGCTTGCTCCGGTTCGATGGTGGCAGCAATGGCCGGACCGGTGCAGACAGCGAGCGGATCCGCACCGCTTGCCGCGATAAGACCAAGCCGCGCTGCGCCGAAAGCGGCGCCAAAATCGCCATCGGCGGGTACATCGACCGGAATGCCAAGTGCGGTGGCGATCGCCTTCAGCCAATAGCGCGAGCGCGAGCCACCGCCGATCGCCGTCACGCGCTCCAGCGTCGTGCCAGCCCGATGCAGCGCTTCCAGACTGTCGCGGAAGGCAAAGGCAACGCCCTCCAGAACCGCCTGGGTCAAGGCAACCCTATGCGATTCATGCCCGAGCCCGACAAAAGCGCCGCGAATGGCCGCATCATTGTGCGGCGTGCGCTCGCCCGACAGATAAGGCAGGAAGGTGACACCGCCGGGCGCCTTGAGCGCATCGCCGAGTTCGCCGGTCAGTTCGCCTGCGCTCTTACCGGTGATGCCCGAAAGCCAGTTGAGCGAGTCCGTTGCCGACAGGATGACGCCCATCTGGTGCCAGGTTGCCGGCAAGGCATGGCAGAAGGTGTGCACCGCGCTTTCCGGATTGGGCAGATAGGAAGCGTTAGCGGCAAACAGCACGCCTGACGTGCCCAACGAAACGAAAGCATGCCCTGCTCCGACCGTGCCCATGCCGCAGGCGGAAGCGGCGTTGTCGCCAGCCCCGCCGGCAACCGGAATGCCGGCGCTCACGCCCCATTCCGAGGCGAGTTCAGCACGCAGCCCTCCTGCCTTCTCGGTGCCCTCGACCAGGGCTGGCATGTGTTTCTCGTCGAGTTCCGTCGCGGCCAGAAGCTCGCCCGACCAACGCCGCTTTTCGACATCGAGCCAAGAAGTGCCCGCCGAATCCGACATTTCGGAAATGTGCTCGCCGGTCAGCCAGAGCCTCAGATAGTCTTTCGGCAACAATACCTTCGCGACCTTGGCGAAAATGGCCGGCTCGTTCGCCTTCACCCAGGCGAGCTTCGGGGCGGTGAAACCTGGAAAGACAATATTGCCGGTGAGCTTGCGGAAACGCGGATCGGCGTCGAGTTTGGCGGCTTCGGCAAAGCTGCGCGTGTCGTTCCACAGGATGCAAGGCCGCAGCACGGAATCGGCGGCGTCGAGCAGCGTCGCGCCATGCATCTGGCCGGACAGACCGATGCCTTTGATCGACGAGAATTCCTTGGCGTGGCTCGCCTTCAGCTCGGCGATTGCCTCGCGGCAGGCACGAACCCACTCGGATGGATCCTGCTCCGACCAGCCGTGATTTGGGCGCGAAACATCCAGGGAGGCATGGCCCGAACCGATAATGGCTTGCCCGTCGTCAATCAGCAGCGCCTTGACGCCGGAGGTGCCGAGATCGAGCCCGAGATACATGCCTTCCTCCCCATTCGGTCAACGTGCGATCCGGTGCCACCTTGTCGACCCTCCTCAAAACCCGGGCAACAGACGGCCTCAACGCATTCTTATATTTTTCGAGATCCGAAAAATATTGTTGGCCAGTTCTACTTTAAGGGTCTGGCCGGGTCAATTCGTGCCGAGAGCAACAGCGCGGCGGGTGAACAAGGTCGACAATGGGCTTTCCGGCCGCGCCAATGCGCGTTCTGCCGTCAACGCTCGCGCCAGCTGCGCGTTACCGTCGCGCAAGGCAGCCTCGATCAGTGTCAGATCGATGACGTCGCGCTGCGCGTGGCTGCCGCCGAAGCGGTGCGCGACCGCTCGGATCGGCCACAGCAGCCGCACCGTCTCTTTATAGTTACCTTCGCCGAAGGCTTTCACGGCAAAGGTCACGGGATGACCGACATCACGCGTGAAGGCGGCATTGTCATCATCCGCCTGCATCGCCTCGCGCTGCGTTTCGAGCAGCGTTTTCGCCGGCGCCTCCAGTCCAGCTCCAACAAAGGCCATCATGGCATGGGCGTCGTTGAAGGCGTAGTTGCCGGCGGCAGCCTTTGGCGCCCAGTTTGCAGCCAAGGCAGCCCAGCGATCGCCGACGTCAATGCCGCCGAGATGCAGGCGCCACAGGATCGCCGAGGCGTCGACCATGTTGAGCGACAGCGTCGAACGCTTGCCGTAGATCGGTCCGTCGAACAGCGACAGCACCTCATCCACCTCACCAAGGTCGTAGTGGAACAATGCCAGATGCCACCAATTGTGCACCTGCAGGAAACTCTCCCGCGTCCAGCCTTCCTTGTTCGCATGCATCCAGGCAATGCCGTCGCGCTGGCGGCTTTGCATCTCCATGACATGGGCAACCGCGTGCTGTGCCCAGCCGTCACGTGGTTCGAGCTCGATGGCCGCGCGGCCGAACTGTTCCGCGCGCTGATAATCTCCCATCTCTTCCAACCCGAACGCCTGCATGCCGAAAATGGCGTGGCAGCCCGGCATCGTCTTGTCCCACGCGGGCAGCGCACGGCCGATGCGGTCGCGCAGCATGCGGGCATTGCCGGTGAAGAAGTCGATCTGATGCCCGGCCTGCAAGGCAAGCGCATCGAGTGGGAATTCGATCGTCAGCTCTTCCAGCACGCGCGAAGCCTCGTGCCAGCGCCCCTCAGCCAGATGACCGAGCGCGGCGACATGACCCTGTTCTCGCGTTGTCGTTGCAAGCGGCAGCGCCGCCTCGTGGCAGGCGCGCGCGACGGCCATTGCCTCGCGCTCGGTCGACAGGCCGAACAGATAACCTTTCAACACATGCGCCATGACAAATCCGGGCGTCTCGGCAATCGCCCTGTCGACTGAACCGACAGGATCACCGACGAAACGCTGCAGTTCGGAAATGCCGCGCAGATAGTGCTCCCGAGCACTCGCCGAGGCGCCCGTCAATGCAAGGCCGGATGTATCAATGATCGTCATTGCGACCAGTCCTGTCCACAGGCTCCAGCCATACGATTTTGCGAAAATGTTTCAAGAAGGGTCCGGCTTTGCCAACTCGAGGTATTTCCGAATATTCGCAATTTATAAACCATGGAAACAAACCGTGTTTGGAGGCGCGAGGCAAATCATGGCTTCTTTGTGGCGGCCTGATCGACGGTGCGGGGATCGTCATGGGGTTTTGTCGAGGGGAAAGGTCGGTAAGCAGTTTATTTGAAAACATTATCCTGAGGGAAAGATTGATGCAGCAATCTGTATCGGCACGGCGGGACCGGGCGCGTGTTTCCTTGCGCGCAAAATTCGGATTGCTCGCCTCTACCTCGCTTTTCCTGGGCGTTCTTCCGATTGCGCCTGCAACGGCGGCATGTGTTCTTACGGCCACGGCAGGCAATGACACCGTCATCTGCGACAGCGGCACGACCGTTGGGAACCTCGTCGATAACGCTGGCGACAACACTCTGCTCTTCCCGGCTGGAGGCACCGGCCAGATCACCGGCAACGTCACCTATGGCCCCGGCGCCGACCGGATCGAAATGCAGTCCGGCACCATTACCGGTACGGTGGAACAGGGCGACGGCCAGGACAGCTTCGTCATCGGCGCAGGAACGGTGAACGGCAATGTCCAGCAGGGCGCCGGCATCGACGATTTCCAGATGACCGGCGGCCAGATCGGCTCGCTCAACCAGGGGGACGGGCTCGACACCTTCTTCATGTCGAATGGGCGCATCGTCGATTTCTTCGACGATGGCGACCGTGCCGTCATGACCGGCGGCCGCATCGGCCGCGTCAACATGAAGCTCGACAAGAACTATTTCAACATGTCCGGCGGTACCATCGACCGCAACCTCGTCACCGGCTTCGACCAGGATACCGTCATCATCTCGGGCGGCACGATCGGCGGCAATATCAGCGTCAGCGGCGGCAATGACAGCGTAACTGTAACAGGCGGCTCGATCGGCGGCGATGTTCTGCTCTCCTTCGGAGAAGACACGTTCAACTGGAACGGTGGCGGCATCATCTACGGTACGATCGACCTCGGCGGAGACAATGACACCGCCACGCTCAGCAATCTCAACAACGGCAATCTCGGTGCAACGAAAGCGATCAGCGGCGGGCTCGGAACCGACGCACTCACCCTTTCCAACGTCGATTTTTCCAATGTCTCCCGGCTGCAGAACTGGGAAACCATCAACGCCACCAACGATACCGAGCTGAAATTCGGCGGAACACTCGCCCTGGGCGATACCGGTACCGGCACGGGCACACTCAACGTCGATGCAACCAGCACGCTTTACGGCGGCGGTGGCAATGGCGGCGTCTCTGCGTTTACGGCCGGGCAACTCGCCAATGTCGTCAATGCCGGCCGCATCGATCTCACCAATGGCGGCGACAGCCTGACCGATACCTTCACCATTGCCGGCAACTACACCGGCAACAACGGGCTGCTGTTACTGCAGACCGCGCTTGGCGACGATTCTTCCGCTTCAGACAAGCTCGTCATTTCCAACGGCACGGCCAGCGGCAGCACAAGTGTCACCGTCGTCAATGTCGGCGGCGCGGGTGCCGCCACCACACAAGACGGCATCATGGTGGTGCAGGCTCTGAACGGCGCCACCACGACCAGCAGCGCTTTCGCGCTCAACGGACCCGTCGCGGCAGGCGCCTATGAATATTATCTGTTCAAAGGGGGCGTCAGCGCCGGCAGCAACGAGAACTGGTATCTGCGCTCGACGCTGGTTTCCTCCACCACCGATCCCGCTCCAGCACCTGACCCGCTGGAGCCGACACCGCCACCACCGCAACCGATAACACCCGAAGCTGAGCCACCCGCTCCGCCCCCTGTCGCGCCGCCGCCGCCCGTACCACCGGAAGCCACGCCGGCCGATCCCGATCCGGTCGATCCGGCGCCTCCGGTCAACGAGACCGATGCACAACCCGTGGCGCCACCGCCGCCCCCCGCCGTGGCGCCGGCCGATCCGCCGCCGCCGCCACCTGAGGTTCCGACGACACCGCCATTGTCGGCCAATGCGACGCCTCCTTCTCCCGGCGCCACACGTGTGACCGGCTCCGTGGTGCCGCTCTACCGTATTGAGGTGCCGACCTACACGGTGCTGCCACCGGCGGGCTACTATCTGATGAGTGCCAATCTCGGCACCTTCCATGAGCGGCGCGGCGAGCAGATCCTGCTCGGTGGCGTCGGCATGCTGCCGGGCAGCTGGGGCCGGGTATTCGGCCAGGATGCCGAGATGAAATGGGGCGGTAACATCGCACCGACCTTTGACGGTCATCTGTTCGGCTTCCAGGCGGGTACCGACCTGATCGGCTGGGAAGGGCCATCCGGGCACGAGAATCGTGCCGGTCTGTTCATCGGCCATACCAGCATGGACGGCGACATCCGCGGCCAGGCCCTGGGCTGGAACAACCTCAGCGTCGGCGACCTCGACCTCGGCGCCACCAGCCTTGGCGCTTACTGGACCCATATCGGCCCGGGCGGCTGGTATCTGGACGGCGTTATCATGGGCACCTGGTTCGACGGCAACGCGACATCCAACCGCAACGTCGGCATCGATGTCGACGGGACGGGTGTCACACTGTCACTCGAAGGCGGCTATCCGATCCAGCTCTCATCGGAATGGACGCTGGAGCCGCAGGCCCAGTTGATCTGGCAACATCTGTCGCTGGACGGGCAGCGAGATCGGTTCTCGACCGTCTCCTTCGACAATGACGACAGCGTCACCGGCCGGCTCGGCTTGCGCTTGCAAGGCATAATGCCGATGGGAACCACCATCCTGCAACCTTACCTGAAAGCCAATCTCTGGCACGACTTCGATGCTACCGACCGCATCAATTTCGGCAGTGACCCGATCGAGGTCGAGCGCGGCGGCACGTCACTGGAGGTTGGCGGCGGTGTGGTAGCAAAGCTCTCGGAAGCGCTGAGCCTCTTTGCGACTGCCGACTACACGACCAATCTCGGCGGCGAAAAGCGCCGGGTCTGGGAAGGCAATCTCGGTCTCAGCGTGAAATGGTGAAGCCAAGCGGGGCTGCCTAGGCAGCCCCGCCCTTCCTTCTCAATTGCCAGACCGCATCGCCACCGTGGCGATACCGGCGCCAACCAGAAGCGTGCCCCCGGTACGGTTGAAAATGCGGATCGCCTTCGGGTTGCGCACGACATTGCGCGCCCGCGAGGCAACCAGCGCATAGCCAAAGGCATTGGCGAAAGCGAGCGTCAGGAAGGTTGCCTCGAAGACCGCCATCTGCGTCCAGAAATTGCCGTGACGGTCGATGAACTGCGGCAGGAAGGCGACGAAGAAAGTGATGCTCTTGGGGTTGAGTGCCGTGACAAGCCAGGCGTGTGCCATCATCTTTGCAGCAGAGACGGCGTCGTGGCGTGGCGTCGCTTCCAGCGTGCCGCCGGCACGGAACAGCTTGATGCCGAGATAAACCAGGTAGGCGGCGCCGATCACCTTCAACACCGTGAAGACGGTGGCGGAAGCAGCCAGCAAAGCGCCAATGCCCAGCATGGATAGCGTCATGGCGGTGAAATCGCCCAAGGCTACCCCCACCGCCATCGGTAGCGCCGTTCGCCAGCCCTGCCCCAATGCGTAGGAGACGACGAGCAGGATCGTGGGGCCTGGAATGATGAGAAGAATGGAAGAGGCGGCAGCGAAAGCCGCCCAGTTTTCGAAGGACATGGGTCTCTCCTGTTAAAGAACAGGATAAATCCCTGCCTTCAGGCGGATGTAAAGCGGTTTTTGCAGCCCTTTCTGGCGCCGCAAACAGGTGTCAGATCGCGCCGGTCGGCCCGCATTGCGCATCGTCCGTGACAACGCACGCGATGCCCATGATGGCCTATGAGAGCAGTACCATATCGGTCGTCGCGGTCCGCCATGTGAAGGCCCGTTCCAGGTTCGACAATCAGAGTTCAAGGATCGACTGAACAGATAGGCGTGACCCGTGCCGGCATTGTGACGGAAGCAAGGAGTTTTGGTGCGGGAGCCGCCGGAAGTACGGCAGTGCAGGTGACCCCATTTCCGACAGAAGGCTGCAAAAGCAGGGCTCACAAGGGTTTCACGCTTTTTAAACCATGAATCGTGAAAATGCCGTGCATCCGGCGGGCATGTGATCCCAGCCGTTCGTATGGGGTAAAGTGTGCATGCGTAAGCCGCAAGACCTGACGCCTTCGTCTGGCGTCGCCTTCCCGGAATCCGACACCATCGTCTCTCGTCGCGCCGTGCTTTCCGGCCTCGGCATCATGACCCTGCTTGGCGCCTCAGGCTGCTCGCAGACCCTCGACATCCCATCGCTCGGGCCGATCGGTCCGTCGAACGGCATGCCGCCGCTCGATGACATGTCGACCGGCGCGATCCGCCCGATCCCGCCGATAAGCGTCGACAGGAACATCACCGACAACAGCGCGATGTACGCGTCGTTGACCGACAATGGCTTCGTCATCCCGGCCATCCCTTTCCAGAAGGTCAAGCCGGAATTTCGTCGCCAGATCGTTGTCGACCCGACCGGCGAAGCGCCCGGCACCATCGTCGTCAGGCTCAATGAGCGTCATCTCTACTGGGTTCAGGAAGGTGGCGAGGCGATCCGCTATGGTGTTGGCATCGGCAAGGCCGGCTTCGAATGGAGCGGCCGCGCGGTCATCCAGTACACAAAGGAATGGCCTACCTGGACGCCGCCCAGGGAGATGATCTCACGCAAGCCCGAACTGGTGAAATGGGCAAGCGGCCAGCCCGGTGGTCTCGACAACCCGCTCGGAGCGCGTGCGCATTACATCTACAAGGACGATCAGGACACGGGCTATCGCGTCCACGGCTCGCCGGAATGGTGGACCATCGGCACGCAGGCTTCGTCGGGCTGCGTCCGCATGATCAACCAGGACGTCATCGACCTCTACAACCGCGTCAAGGCATCGCCGACGAAGGTGCCGATTGTGGTTGCTTAAGGACAGGGAATAGTGAGTGGCGAATAGGGAGTAGTCGAAGAGCCGCTCCCTTCGCCTCACCATTCACTACTCACTATTCGCTACTCACTCCCCTAATCGATTAAACTCCCCGTTGCGTCGGGCCGGAATACAGGCGAAAATTCCGGCTCACATGCATCGGGAGGATTGCAGGATGGCCGGAACTTTCGTCATCGCCCAGGGGGGTGGCCCTACCGCCGTTATCAACCAGACGGTGGTCGGCGCGGTCCTTGAAATCCGCAAGACACATCCCGGTGCGCGCGTGCTCGGCTCCCGTCACGGCGTGCGCGGTATTCGCGACGGCGACTATGTCGACCTCAGCGACATGCGTGAGGATCAGCTGAGGCTTATTGCCCGCACCCCTTCGGCCGCACTCGGTTCCACCCGTGACAAGCCGGATGCCGCCTATTGCGAACTGGTGCTGAAGGGCCTGCAAAAGGCCGGCGCCGATGCCTTCATCTATATCGGCGGCAACGACACCTCCGGCACACAGCAGATCCTCACCGACGCCGCCGGCGGCAAGATCGCCTTCGTGCATGCGCCGAAAACCATCGACAACGACCTCGTCGAAAACGACCACACGCCGGGCTTCATCTCGGCGGCGGAATTCGTTGCCGGCGCCTTCCTGTCGGTGGATCTCGATTTCCGCGCCCTGCCCGGCATCTATGTCGGCATCGTCATGGGCCGCCATGCCGGTTTCCTCACTGCGGCGTCCGCTGCCTGGCGACTGGACGGAGACAGCGGACCGCACCTTGTCTATGTGCCCGAACGTGCCTTCTCGGTCGACAGCTTCATCGAAGACGTAAAGGCGACGATGGCCAAGCACAAGCGTTGCATCGTCGCCGTATCCGAAGGCGTCTCGACGGCGGATGGCCGCTCGCTGGTCGAGACCATCGTCGGCTCCGACAAGGTCGAGCGCGACGCGCATGGCAACGTCAAGCTGTCCGGCAGTGACCTCAACCGCGCATTCGAGCAGGCACTGGCCGAGAAGCTGCCTGGTAAGCGCGCCCGCGTCGATGCGCTTGGCTATATGCCGCGCGGCTATATCGGCGCGATCAACCCCGTCGACGCGCAGGAAGCCTTCGACGCGGGCGCCTTTGCTGTGGGTGTGGCTACCGAGGGCGGCGGCTCCGTGGCGTTACAATATGACGGCCGCGAAACAGTGTTCAGGAAAGTGCCGTTGAGCAGCGTAGCCGCCAAGACGAGGCATATGCCTGACGATTTCATGCTCAAGGACGCCAGCGGCCTTTCCGAGACGGGTCTCGCCTATCTGCACCGGCTCGTGCCGGCCAAATACCAGGTGGGCAAGCCATTCGTGTGAGGATGCCGACATGACAGGCTGGTTCGGCAAGAGGGCGCTCGACCCGGCGCTGACGCTCATCACCGAGCCCTTCGTGCACCCCTATATGAGCGCCAACATCTGGCACCTCAAAGGGCGCGATGTCGACCTGCTGGTCGATACCGGCATGGGCATCTGCCCACTGACGCCGGAGATAGACATGCCCGTGGGCAAGCCACTGCTGGTGGTCGCAACCCATATTCATCTCGATCATGTCGGCTCGCTGCACGAGTTTGCAGAGCGCGCCGGGCCTGCGCAAAGTGCGGCTGAATTCGCCCGCATGGGCGAAACCGCCACCTATGCGCAAGAATTTCGCGAACTGGAAGGCGCGGTGTCGCGCCTGCCGTATCCCGGCTGGCGTCTCGAAGACTATCGCATCGAACCGGCGGCGCTGACACGCGTGCTGGACGAAGGCGATACCGTGGATCTCGGCGACCGGCGTTTCACGGTTCTGCATCTGCCTGGTCATTCGCCGGATTCGATCGCGCTTTTCGACGAGCATGACGGTCTCTTCTTCAGCGGCGATGCAATCTATGACGACACGCTACTCGACGACCTGCCCGATTCCGACCCCGTTATCTATCGCCGCACCATGCAACGGCTGCTCGACCTACCGATCAGCATGGGTCATGGCGGCCATGGTCCGAGCTTCGATCGTAAACGGATGCAGGATATCGCGCAGGGTTATCTGAGAAGAGGATGAGCCCCTCTGCTGGCGGCTGGCCATGGAGGCAAGCAACGGTTCGGGTGGTGCAGACGTCGCGTTAGCTACAAGAAAAAGGCGCCGCACGGAGCGACGCCTTTCTTGCTGATTTGTAGTGGGATGATCGGTGGCTCAATCGACCCGGTCGAACTCAACCGACCTGCTCGTCCCAACCGGAGATCGCCTTGACTTCAAGGAAGTCCTCAAGGCCCCACTTGCCGCCTTCGCGGCCGAGGCCCGAGGCCTTGTAACCACCGAAGGGGCTGCCATAGGGCCGGTCGGCGCCGTTGATCTGCACCATCCCGGCTCGGATGCGGCGCGCCACGCGCTGCGCCTTGGCCTTGTCCTGCGTCTGGACATAACCCGACAGGCCATAAGGCGTGTCGTTGGCGATCTCTATGGCATCCTCCTCGGTATCGAAGGGGATCATCGCCAGAACCGGCCCGAATATCTCTTCACGGGCGATGGTCATGTCATTGTTGACGTCGGCGAAGACGGTCGGGCGGACATAGTAGCCACGGTTGAAGCCCTCCGGACGGCCGAGGCCACCTGCAACGACGCGCGCACCTTCCTTGATGCCGGCCTCGATCATGCTCTGCACCTTGTTGAACTGCACCTCCGAAGAAAGCGGACCGATATGGTCGCCATCCTCGGCCGGGTTGCCGACCTTGACAGTGGCGGCATAATCCGCAGCCAGGCTGACGGCGCGGTCATAGACCGGGCGTTCGACGAGCATGCGGGTCGGGGCGTTGCAGGACTGACCGGTGTTTTCGAAGCAGTGCGCCAGACCGCGGGCGATCGCATCCGGCAGGTCCGAGTCGGCAAAGACGATGTTGGGCGACTTGCCGCCAAGTTCCAGAGCGACACGCTTGATGCCATCGGCGGAAGACTTTGCCACCGCGATGCCGGCGCGCGTGGAGCCGGTGAAAGACATCATGTCGATACCGGGATGGCGCGACAGCGCTTCGCCGACCGTCGGGCCATCGCCATTGACCATATTGAACACACCGGCCGGGAAGCCGGCATCTTCCATCATCTCGGCGAAGACAATGGACGAGACCGGCGCGATCTCGGACGGCTTCAACACCACCGTGCATCCGGCGGCGATCGCCGGCACTACCTTCAACGTCACCTGGTTCATCGGCCAATTCCACGGCGTGATCAGACCGCAGACGCCGATCGGCTCGTAGACGATATGCTCTTGCTTGTTGCGCTCGCTGAGCGGCGTTTCGAAATGGAAGTCCTTCAGGGTGCGGATGAAGGCCTTGATATGGCCGGCACCGCAGGCAGCCTGGGCTTCGAGTGCCAGTTTGATCGGCGCGCCCATCTCATCCGAAATGGCCTTGGCCATATCGTTCATCCGCTTGTTATAGGACGCAAGCAGGCGCTCCAGCGCTGCCAGGCGTTCCTCGCGGCCGGTGCGGCTCCAGCTTTCGAAAGCACGGCGGGCGGCGGCGACCGCCTTGTCGACATCGGCGGCGGAGCCCAGCGAGATGACGGCAAAGGGTTGCTCGTCAGCTGGGTTGATGACTTCGAGTTCCTTCGGCGCGACCGGCGCGACCCACTTGCCGTCGATGAAGAAATCCGTCTTGCGCAGCATTCTCTTCTCCCTGTTCGCGACTGTTCTAACAGCCGGCCCGACGAGCGCGGGCGTGAAACCGACATGGTTTTTAGCGTTGCGGCAGTGTTCTAGCTTTGCCCTGTGGCCTGACTCAAGCCTCAGCGTGGAGCCTGCGTGATGCCAGAGGATGAGATAAGAAACAGGCTTTCAAGTCTGCTTTTAAGCAGTTTTTGGGCGCCATCAGTTGACGATGCGTATACGACGTCATGAACGCCGGCTTAGTATGCTTTTGCATATCGGCCAGATGCCCAATCTGCTATCTATTTGTAATTATTAAGATAAATCCAGAAGGTAGCGCTCTGCTTCGGAGTTTCAAGGATCGTTTCCATGGTCCAATCGGCACATTTTCGTGATTGGAAACTCGTTTGGGGCACTCCCAGATATGCCCTGTCCGAACGACGCGAATTCCTCCCAAGAACACGCCGCATGACGGACAGACATTGAAATTCGGAGTACGAAAATGAAAAAGATTGCTCTTGCTACTGCTGCTCTCCTGGTTGCCGCTGGTTCGGCTTTCGCGGGCAGCGACAACTTCGACGCCTATGCCGGCTCGAACCCGCAGGCTGTTGGTTCGACCGTCGACAGCGGCTACACCGCTTCGGTGAATAGCGGCTCGCACAACGCCAGCAACACCGTGATCAAGCCGATCACCGATGGCGCCCCGCGTCTCGGCGGCAACAGCTAATCATAGCTGATATGCCTGCCGGCATGGCCGGCACAGAAAAAGCGGTGGGCTTGCCCACCGCTTTTTTTCGTTTTGCCTCACCACAAAATTCTCCGCACGGCCGACCGACACCGTCATGCCGGCGCGGTGTCCGTTCAGCTTCAGGGATGATGGCCTCTTATCCCTCTCCGTGACGTCAACTTTTTCACGTCAAAAACAGCAATCTCGTTCACTGAATAGAGACAATCCGTTCAGAGTCTACTGAACGATGGTTCAGTATGGTTTTTGATACCAGTCTGCAACGACACAATTAAGCTACTGAAAAACAAGTCTTTTTACAAACGCATGTGTCATCAAAATCAAACTTCAAGAACCATTTTTGCATAGCAGATAAACATTCTCGTGATTGGAACCTTTCGCACGGCATTCCCATTTCTGTGTGGTCCGAACGACGAGATTGCCTCCCAAGAGACCACGCCGCTTGACGGACGGAAAAAGAAATTTGGAGTACGAAAATGAAGACCATTGCTCTTACTGCTGCTGCCCTCCTCGTTGCCGCCGGTTCTGCTTTTGCCAACGGTAGCGACCACTACGGCTCGAACTTCACCTATTCGAACGTCGACAGCTCCTACACCGCGTCGGTCAAGTCCGATGCAGTCAAGCACGACGCCGTTTCCACTGTGAAGCCGATCACCGACGGCGCTCCGCGCCTGGGTGGCAACAGCTAATCATCGACCGACAGACAAACTCATTGCAAAATTTGGAGATACGAAAATGAAGACCATCGCTCTCACCGCCGCCGCCCTCCTGGTTGCCGCTGGCACTGCTTTCGCTGGTAGCGATCACTATGGCTCGAACTTCACCTATTCGAACGTCGATAGCTCCTACACTGCTTCGATCAAGAACGGTTCGGCTTCCTCGCAGGAAACCGCGAAGACCATCACCGACGGTGCTCCGCGCCTGGGCGGCAACAGCTAATTCAGAGCTGACCAAGCTGTCGGCTCGCACCGACAGCCGGTACCAAAAGCGGTGGGCTTGCCCACCGCTTTTTTGCTTGTGCGGATCGCGGCTTTTGCCGGCCTCCTCAAAATGCCTGGCGAAAGCGCGATCTTGACGAACAATGCCACGGCAATGAAAGGCCCTGATCATTCTGCATGCGTTCACCATCAGGCAACTGTCCGTTCAAGCGTCCTGAACATCGGATAGACGCCGCCACCACGCAGAAACGACATTCTGCTCTATGTGCATGAAAATAAAAGTTTTATTCGACCAAAATGACACCTACGGACGATTTCAAGGGACAATCCGGGCATCGCGATGAACATTCTTGTGATTGGAACCTTTGGTCGGCCATTCCCATTTCTGTCTTGTCCGAACGACGCGATTACCTCCCAAGAAACACGCCGCTGACGGACGGAAAAACCGAACGTTGGAGTTTAAAAATGAAAACCCTTGCTCTTACCGCTGCTGCCCTTTTGGTTGCCTCTGGCGCCGCTTTTGCCGGCAGCGACAATTTTGATCCCTATGCCGGTTCCAACCCGCATGCGACGACCGTCGACACGGGGCATACCGCTTCAATTGCCACGCACAGCGCTGCGCTGCAGTGGCTCGACGGCGGCAAGGCAACCTCCGCCGACAAGGCTGACCAGGCTGCCATCGATTATCGGGCCGACCATTTCGGCAGCCGCTGAAGCGGCCTCATCTAGAATGCAAAAAGCGGTGGGCTTGCCCGCCGCTTTTCGTTTTGGTGTCGCCAGCAAACTGCCCCGCCTGCAGCTGGATTATACCCATCGTGAAAAACCACCTTCATGACCAGTTGCATTATGCAATCAGATTCTGTATACCGGTTGCATATCGCAATTGGTTTATAGGAGCCTGAGATGTCCAAGCTGGTGGTTCGCGCATTCTCGATTTCGCAAGATGGTTTTGGCGCCGGGCCGAACCAGAGCCTTGAAAACCCGCTCGGCGAAAACGGAGAGAAATTGCATGAGTGGTTTTTCGAAACACATACCTTCAAGACCATGCTCGGCCAGGAGGGCGGATTGAAAGATGTCGATGAGGAATTCGCCGCGCGCAGCTTCGACAATCTCGGCGCGTGGATTCTGGGCCGCAATATGTTCGGACCGGTGCGCGGACCCTGGCCAGATGAGAGCTGGAAAGGCTGGTGGGGCGACAACCCACCCTATCACGTACCGGTCTTCGTGCTGACGCACCATGCCCGTGCGCCGATCAGCATGGAAGGCGGCACCACCTTCCATTTCGTCACCGGCGGCATCGAAGACGCGCTGGCGCAGGCCAGGCAGGCCGCTGCGGGCAAGGATGTCCGCGTCGGCGGCGGCGTCGAGACGCTGAAACAATATCTGAAGGCGCGGCTGGTCGACGACCTGCATCTGGCCGTCTCGCCCTTCCTGTTGGGCTCCGGCGAGAACCTGTTTTCGGATATCGATCTTGCCGCACTCGGCTATCGGATCACCGACCGTGTGCCGACCCAGAAGGCGACACACCTGACCATCGTGCGTGAGGGTATCTGACGCCCGTCAGCCCGGTCGATCAAACGAAAACAAAGAGGGCCTCGCGGCCCTCTTATCAATTGTGCCGAACCTGATCAGACGTCAGGCTGCCTTGGCTTCGGCCTCGTAGTGGGCGAAGGAGCGACCGCTCTCGTCAAAGATATGCAGGTCCTCTGGGCTCGCGGTCAGCTTGAGAACAGCGCCGCGCTTGATTTCCAGATTGCCCGGCAACTTGGTCACCAGCGGCTGGTCGTCGCCGCGACCGATATCGAGATAAACGAGTTGCACCTCGCCAAGCTGCTCGATGTAGTCGACCGTGCCTTCAAACAGCGCACCGCCTTCTGCGTCGGTGGCGATGTGAAGGTCTTCAGGCCTGACCCCGAAGCTGATGCTCGTGCCCGCAGCCTTTTCAGGTGTCTGAATGGGAGCATGAGCCACAACTCCGCCGGGCAGTCTCACCGCCGTCGGTGCACCGGCCCGCTCGATCGTGCCCGCCAGGATGTTCATGGCCGGCGAGCCGATGAACTGGGCGACGAACAAGTTGCCCGGTCGCTTGTAAAGTTCCATCGGCGTGCCGACCTGCTCGATATGACCATCCTTCAGCACCACAATGCGGTCGGCCAGTGTCATCGCCTCGACCTGGTCGTGGGTAACGTAGATCATGGTGGTGTTCGGCATCGATTCCTTCAGCTTGGCGATCTCGATGCGGGTGGCGACGCGAAGCGCCGCGTCGAGGTTCGACAGCGGCTCGTCGAACAGGAAAACCTTGGGGTTGCGTACGATGGCGCGGCCGATGGCGACGCGCTGGCGCTGACCACCCGACATCGCCTTGGGCAGACGGTCGAGATATTTGGTGAGCTGCAGGATCTCGGCGGCCTGTTTGACGCGGCGATCGATCTCTTCCTTCTTCTCGCCGGCGATCTTCATGCCGAAAGCCATGTTGTCGTAGACCGTCATATGCGGATAGAGCGCATAGGATTGGAACACCATGGCGATACCGCGCTTCGATGGTGGCACGTCGTTCACCCGCTCGCCGGCGATGTTGAGATCGCCCGAAGTGATTTCCTCAAGACCGGCGATGGAACGCAACAGGGTGGACTTGCCACAACCGGAGGGGCCGACAAAGACGATGAATTCGCCCGATTTGATGTCGAGGTCGATGCCGTGAAGAATGTGGATGTTGCCGTAGGATTTCTTCACTTGCCTGAGGGTCAGATCGGCCATTGTTTTCTCCCGTTTATTTTATTGGCTCAGGCGAGACGCCCGAACCAGGCTCCATAACCGCCAAGGCGAAGCTTGCCGGTCCCCGACTGCGATGAAAAACCATGTCCTGCCAAAGGTTGCAAGCCGCCGCCGAGGTCTACCTCGGTGATGCTGCTGCCGAGATTGAAGGCGCAGACGATGCGCTCATTGCCCTCCTGGCGTGAGAAGACGACGACATCGCCCTGTCCCTGCACGAACTCGATATCTCCCTTCACCAGCGCGGGATGGGCGCGGCGGAAGGCAAGGAAGCGTCGATAATGCTGGAGCAGCGACGTGCTGTCGCTCTCCTGCACGTTGACTGCCTTGGACAGATGTTCGCCCGGCACGGGCAGCCACGGCCTGGCACTCGAGAAGCCACCATGGGGCGACGCTGCTTCCCACACCATCGGCGTGCGGCAGCCGTCGCGGCCCTTGAATTCCGGCCAGAAACGGATGCCATAAGGATCCTGCAGATCCTCGAAGGCAAGGTTGGCCTCACCGAGGCCGAGTTCTTCGCCCTGATAGATGCAGGCGGAACCGCGCAGCGACAGAAGCAACGCCGATACAACCTTGAGATAGGCAGCCGGATCGGTCTCGCCGGCAGCCCAGCGCGAGGCATGGCGCACCACATCGTGGTTGGAGAAGGCCCAGCACGACCAGCCGTCGCTGGCGACGCGGCCGAACGCCTCCAGCACAGCGCGCACCCTGGCGGCGCTGATCTTTTCCGGCGCCAGGAAATCGAAGGAATAGCACATGTGCACACGCTTGCCGCCGGCGGTGTAGGCGGCGACGACCTCCAGTCCGCGCTGGGAATCGCCCACTTCACCGACGGCCGCCGCGGCGGGATATTCATCCAGCAGCGCACGGAACCGCTCGAGAAAGCCGAGGTTTTCAGGCCGGCTCTTGTCGTAGATGTGGTCCTGGTAATTGTAGGGATTGACCGACGGGGCGGTCTGGTCGTTGCGCTCTTCCGGCGGCAGCGCCGGATTGTTCTCCAAGCCTTCGCTGTGGAAGTAGAAGTTGATGGTGTCGAGACGGAAACCATCGACGCCACGCTCCAGCCAGAAGCGAGTGACGTCGAGCAGCGCGTTCTGGACCTCCTGGTTGTGGAAGTTCAGGTCAGGCTGCTCGGACAGGAAATTGTGCATGTAATACTGCTGGCGGCGGGTATCCCATTGCCAGGCCGAACCGCCGAAGATCGACAGCCAGTTGTTGGGCGGGGTGCCGTCGGGCCTGGCGTCGGCCCACACGTACCAGTCGGCTTTCGGATTGTTGCGGCTGGACCGGCTTTCGGCGAACCAGGGATGGATATCGGCGGTGTGCGACAGCACCTCGTCGATCATGACCTTGAGGCCGAGCCGATGTGCCTCGGCCACCAGCACATCGAAATCCGCCAATGAGCCGAACATCGGATCGACGTCGCAATAGTCGCTGACGTCATAGCCGAAGTCTTTCATCGGGGACTTGAAGAAGGGTGATATCCAGATGGCGTCGACCCCCAGTGAAGCGATATAGCCGAGCCGGGCAGTGATGCCCTTGAGATCGCCTATGCCGTCGCCGTTCGTGTCCTGGTAGGAGCGCGGGTAGATCTGATAGATCACCGCGCCGCGCCACCAGTCACGATCGGCTGCCGGCATGGCTGCCTCGGCCTTGCGCTGCACTGCTTGCTTCACCATCAACCTCCTTTGACTGAACCCGCCAGCAGGCCACGCACGAAGTAGCGCTGCAGCGAGAAGAACACGATCAGCGGCAGGATGATCGTGATGAAAGCGGACGTCGTCAGGATGTCCCAATCGCCGCCGCGCGAACCCAACAACGCGTTGAGCTTGCCCGTCAGCACCAATTCGTTGGCACCTGTCCCCAAGAAAACCATCGCCACCAGCAGATCGTTCCATACCCACAGGAATTGGAAGATGGCGAAGGAGGCCAGCACGGGGAAGGACAGCGGCAACACGATCTTCATGAAGATCTCGAAGTCGCTGGCCCCGTCTATGCGGGCCGATTCCATGATTTCGCGTGGCAGACCCGCGATGTAGCTCCTGAGCAGGTAGATGGCAAAAGGCAGGCCGAAACCCGTATGCGCCAGCCAGATGCCGAGATAGGTCTTGGACGGAACACCGAACAGATTGCCGACGCCATTGTACATTTCAAGCAGCGGGATAAGTGCCATCTGCAGTGGCACCACCAAAAGACCGATGATGACCGCAATCAGAAGCGCACGTCCCGGAAACCGCATCCAGGCCAGTGCATAAGCAGCGAAAGCGGCAATCATGATCGGGATGATCGTTGCGGGAATGGTCACCGTCAGCGAATTCAGGAAAGAACGGCCGACCCCCTCGGATGTCAGCACGTTGCCATAGTTCTCGGTGGTGAACCTTGGCGGGACGGTCGATGAGAAGTAAACACGCTGGCCGCGCGATCCCTCGAATTTCTTGGTGGAGGACTGCACATAGCTGCCATCGGCATTGATCTGCAGTGTTTCGCCCTCGCCGAGGTCGGCCGTTGTTCCAACCTGGAACTTGGTCGGCTCCTGGGCACGAGCACCGAAGGCCGAAATCTGGCTGGTACCCGGATTTTCAAAGACATTGCCTTCGATGACGAACTTGCCGTCCTTCTCGATTTGTTTGTCTGGCTCGGCCAGGCGTACCTGCTGGACCTGCGTGGAGCTGAAGAAGGAGGCCCACCAGCCCGAGCCGACGATCTGGTCTTTGTCGCGCAGGGACGTGACGAGAATGCCCAGCGTAGGAATCGTCCAGACCAGCACAAAAAGCAGCGCCGCGATGTGGACTGCCCATTTGCCCAATGGGGACCTACCTGCCGATTTGCCGCTTGCCTGCGCCATCTCATAAGCCCTCCCTGTTTGCCTGACGAATGTTCCAGATCATGATCGGAAGAACGGCAATCATGATGATGACGGCTATTGTCGCGCCCTTGCCGAAATCGCCGCCGCCCCGGAACATCCAGTCAAACATAAGATTGGCGAGCACCTGGCTATTCCACTGGCCGTTGGTCATGGTCAGCACGATGTCGAAGACCTTGAGCACCAGAATGGTAATGGTCGTCCACACCACGATGATCGTGCCCCATATCTGCGGGATCATGATCTTCCAGAATATCTGGAAAGGGTTAGCGCCATCGATGACGGCTGCCTCGATGGTCTCCTCGGGAATGCCGCGCAACGCCGAGGACAGGATGACCATGGCGAAGCCGGTCTGAATCCAGATCAAGATGATCATCAGGAAGAAGTTGTTCCAGAAGGGCATGGAAATCCATACCTGCGGGTCACCGCCGAACCACCGCACGATGGCGTTGAGCACACCGATCTGCACCTGCCCTTCGCCACGGTATTCATAGATGAATTTCCAGATAACGCTTGCCCCGACAAAGGAAATGGCGAGCGGCAGAAAGATCAGCGATTTGGCGATGGTTCCCCACCAGATCTTGTCCGTGAGCACAGCGATGACAAGGCCGAGGAACGTACAGGCGGCCGGCACGACCAGCAGCCAAAGCAGGTTGTTGAAGATCGAATTCCGGAACTGTCCGTCTCCGAGCGCCCATTGATAGTTCGCGAGACCGACGAACCCGTGGCCCGATTTGTCCTGAAACGAGGTGATAATGGTGCTGACGACCGGATAGATGAGATAGACAACCAGAAGGATCAGCGCGGGGCCGATGAACAACCAGGGCCGGATCAATCCTTGCCGGCGCAGATTGTCGATTGCCGCCTGGCCACTGACGCCTCGCGAGGGAAAGATAAGATCGACAAATTTGTTGGCGCCCCAGAAATAGGCGACACAGCCGCCGACACCGATCAGAATGACAAGAATGGCCGAAAAGATCTGGGCCGCCATGGGTTCCTCCCCTCGCTGCGGATCTATGACTGCACTCGAACCTGCCTTGAACTTCGGTTGGGGACTGCATCGAGACGCGAAGTTGACGGCAAACTCCAACCGGGTAGCGCAGGCGCGCCACCTGATGGTTCCGAACTACCCTTTTCCCGGCCTCCGGTTTCCCCAGGCCGATCCGGGGCCTGTTTGCCCGGACCGGCGTGCCTTGGGAGGCCGTACTCTTTTGTTTGCTGCATGATGGGCGGCGGATGCCGCCCTCATTGCCCGAAAGGTCTGCAACTTTCCGGGACCATGCTCGGGATTTCCTACTTGATGCCGTCCCAGCTCTTCTGGATATCGGCCGCGACTGCATCCGGCGCCTTGCCGCCGACCATGTCGATCATGCCGGTCCAGAAAGCACCGGCGCCGATCTTGCCAGGCATCAGGTCCGACCCGTCGAAACCGAACGTCGAAGCGTTGAGAAGCACCTCGCCTTCGCGTCGCAGAATATCGTTGGCATAGGCTTCCGGTTTTGTCGTCTTCAACGCGGACAGGAAGCCGGATTGCGCCATCCAGATTTCGTGCGACAGCGGCATCTTCAGGAAGTCGATAAAGGCACGGGCAGCCTTTGAGTCCTTCGTGACCATCGCGAAAGTGCCCGCACCCAGCACCGGCTTGCCAAGGTCTGCATGGGCAGCCATTGGCGGCAGGTAGAAAAAGTCCGCATCCTCACCGAGCTTTGTGCCTTCCGGGAAGAAGGACGGGATGAACGAGGCCATGCGATGCATGTAGCATTTCGGCGGCGCGCCGAAGAGACCCTTGGCCGCGTCACGGAAATCGGTCGCAGCGACCGCGGCGGTGCCGCCGTCCACCATCTTCGGATTCTGCACGATGTCGTTGAAGACCTTCAATGCATTCACGACCTGCGGATCGGTGAACGGAATCTCGTTCTTCGTCCATTTGACATAGACGTCGGGCTTGACCGTGCGCAGCATGATGTCTTCGACCCAGTCGGTCGCCGGCCAGCCGGTGGCACCGCCAGAGCCAAGACCGATGCACCATGGCACACCACCGTCTGCGATGATCTGGTCGGACAACTTCATCATGTCCTCCCAGGTCTCGGGAACCTTATAGTCGTTCTCCTCGAAATTCTCCGGCACGTACCAGACCATCGATTTCAGGTCTTGCTTCCAAGGGTAGGCGAAAAATTTCGCGGTGCCGTCCTTGTCCTTGTAAGTGCCCAGATCGACCCAGCTTTGGCCAGCGCCGTAATTATCTTTCACAAAGGCGGCCGTAGCATCATCGAGCGGCGTCAGCATGCCTTTCGAGGCGAGGTCCTGGATAAGGCCCGGCTGCGGAAGGATGGCGACATTCGGTGGGCTACCAGCCTGCGTGTCGATAACGATCTGCTGTTCGTAGTTTTCCGAGGAAGAATAGTTGACGGTAGCCCCGGTCGCCTCGCGGAAATAATCCAGGACGGACTGGAACTGCGTCTCGTCCGGACCGCGCCATGGACCGAAGATGGTCAGCGTCTCGCCCTTGAGATCAACCTTCTTCAGGTCGTCGTAGTTGGCCCAGTTGAATTTGGAATCCTCGCCGGGCTTGAATTTCAGCTCAGCGGCCTGCGCAGGCGCAGCCAGGGCCAGCGCAGCAAACGCCGTGCCCAGCAACAAAAGCTTCTTCATCTGCAATCCTCCCTCTGGATCGGATACCGACGGAACCTCCATTCCGCCGCCGACGTCACCTGACTGTGCCCGAGCACGGAAGTGTCTGCAACCTTCCGAAACGGGTGTTCAAAGCGCTTTGGCTTGCTTTATCTCGCCATCGAATCCGAAAAGAGTCAAGTGCACACCCAATTAATCGATTTAAATGATTGAAACATGCCGTGAAAATCGCAATGCAGCATCGTTTTTCGGCATTGCAGCAGCAAATTTGCTTCAAAGCGACATCACTTGGACCTAATATAATCTTTCTCGATCGACTTGGCGATCAAGGCTGAGACAGCTCTCCAAGCGCTTTGGGAGGCGCAATTGAACCTCAAGCAGCTGTCGCAAATGCTGCAACTCTCTCAAACCACGGTGAGCCGCGCGCTGAACGGCTATCCCGAGGTCAATGAGGAAACGCGGCGACGTGTCGTCGACGCCGCCAAGCGCCATGGCTATCGTCCCAACCCTTCCGCACGCCGGCTGGCCACGGGCAAGACCGGCATGATCGGCTACGTGCTGCCGACAGGATCGGCCGTGGACATCGATCCGCATTTCGTCGAATTCCTGTCGGGGCTGGGTGATTATGCCCGCGCGCATGAGCTCGATCTTGTGCTGTCCCCTGCAGACGCGGAGGACCAGGAGACCACGTATCGGCGCCTCGTCGCCAACAAGCAGGTAGACGCCGTCTATGTTTCCTCGCCGCGCCCGCAGGACAGCCGGGTTGCCTTGCTCGACACGCTTGGCCTGCCCTTCATCGTGCACGGGCGAAGCGACGGTTTCGATTTCGATTACCCCTACCTCGACATCGACAATGAAGGCGCCTTCCACGAAGCAACGCGCCTGCTGATCCAGCTTGGCCACCATCGCATCGCGTTGATCAACGGCGAAGACCGGGAGACCTTCGCCATCCACCGTGAGCGCGGCGTGCGGCGGGCCTTGTCCGGCAGCGGGCTTGTCTTGCCTGACCATCAGGTGTGGTCGACTGCCATGACCGAAGAGAACGGCTATCGCGCGGCCCGACGCCTGCTTGAGGGCGGAGCCGCGCCGACAGCGATCCTGTGCTCCAGTCTCATCATGTCCCTGGGTGTCGCGCGGGCGGTACGCGAACTCGGCTTGACCATTCCTGGTGACCTGTCGCTGATTGCGCATGATGACGTCTTTCCCTGGCTGAAGCCTGAGAACTTCTCAGTCCCGCTTTCCACCACCCGCTCCTCTATTCGCGCTGCCGGCGCCAGGATAGCGGAACGGCTGATTGCACGGCTGTCAGGCCTGGAGGATGGCGCGCGCGGTGAGGTTTGGCCGGTCGACCTTGTCGTCAGGGGCTCGATCGCTGGCGCACCAACGACCGGCTTGTGATTTGAGAATTGCGGCCTTCAGCGGCCGGGAACCGGCCAGATGTCTGCAGGCAGCACCACGGCGCGCACGCTGGCGGCGAGCGCCTGCGCACCGTTCGCGATCTGCTGCGATGCGGCCGCCTGTTTGCATGTGATGATCAGGCCATTCGCAACGGCGCGTCGCCGCGAAAGCAGCCCTGTGAACCAAGATCCGCGAGCGCCTCGCGCCTGCGAGAATCGTGCCGGCTTCTCCGAATGCGCGACATGGTCGGCGACCACGTCCGCCCAGCCCTCCACGAGCCTGGCGCCAGGTTCCAGAAGCAACAGCCAGTCGCCTTTGGCCGCAGCAATGCCGGCGCCGATCCCCCCTGCCGTCAGATAACGGCAGCCGGCGTGTTCCGCCACCTTGGCGGTCTGGTCGGTCGAGCCCAGATCGCAGACGATCACCTCGCGCACCATGCCTTCCACGACGCCGCCGACCAGCGACGCCAGCGTGCGCGCCAACCGCTCTTCGTCATTGCGCGTTTCGATCAGGACACTGAGCATTCCTGCCGAAATAGCGGAAAGCCGCGACAGACGCCAGTCATCTTCGCTTATCGAAGTTCTTGATTTGTTCTCATAATGCGGATAGGAATAATTTCATGAGAACAGCGATTCGACGCCCCGCAGAGAGCCCCTGGGAAAGAGCCAAGATGGAACAGGTCGTGCGTGCCGACATTGCCGCTTTCGGCGCTGGAAGGGCCGATATGGCAAACGCCATCATGGAGCAGAGTGGAATGCGCGTGCGCCCCGAGCGCAATCGCGGCCGCTCTGCGGGCATCAACCCGTCCGGCCGCTTCGAACCGGTCAGCCGCCATGTCTTCGACGATGGCTGGGAGTCGCTGGAAGAGCTGCCCCCGTTCAAAACCGAGGTGCAGGTGGAGAAGCCACGCACCATCATCACGCGCAATGAATCGCCCGACATTTCCTTCGACCGGTCGATCAATCCCTACCGCGGCTGCGAACATGGCTGCGTCTATTGCTTTGCAAGGCCGACGCACGCCTTCATGGGACTTTCGGCCGGGCTCGATTTCGAAGCCAAGCTGTTTGCCAAGCCCGACGCGGCGCGCCTGCTCGACAAGGAGCTGTCCAAGGAAGGCTACCAGCCACGCACCATCGCCATCGGCACCAACACCGACCCCTACCAGCCGATCGAACGGCAATACCGTATCATGCGCGAGATCCTGGAAGTGCTGGAGGCGCGCGGCCACCCGGTCGGCATCGTCACCAAATCGGCGCTGGTGACGCGTGACATCGACATCCTGTCCCGTATGGCGGAGCGCGGGCTAGCCAAGGTGGCGTTGTCCGTGACGACGATGGATCGCATGCTTGCCCGCACGATGGAGCCGCGCGCCTCGACGCCGACCAAACGGCTGGAGGCAATCCAGCAATTGTCGGACGCCGGCATTCCTGCCTCCGTGATGGTGGCGCCGATCGTTCCCGGCCTCAATGATCCCGAGATCGAACGCATCCTGGATTCCGCCTACGCCGCTGGGGCGCGTGAGGCGGGTTACGTGGTGCTGCGCCTGCCTCTGGAGGTCAGCCCGATCTTCAAGGACTGGCTGCTGAGGCATTATCCGGACCGTTACCGGCACGTGATGTCGCTGATCCGCTCGATGCGCGACGGCAAGGATTACGATTCCGAATGGGGCAAACGCATGAAAGGCGCCGGCCCCTACGCCTGGCAGATCGGCCGGCGATTCGAGATCGCGGCCAAGCGGCTTGGCCTCAATCTGGAGCGGCGGCAGTTGAGGACGGACCAATTCGTTCCGGCCACGCGCCCGTTCGAACAGCTGACGTTGCTGTAGACCACTCCGGCAGGACCGCCCCTGCCGCTCAGGTGTCGATGAATTGCCTGAGCAGAAGATCCCGTCCGGCCCTGTCCCCCGGCCGTCAGACGGTGCCCTCCGACAGCTACCCCGGCTGGTCTGAGGGCTTGCGGAGAATCGGGAGCGGTGCGAGTCTTCGCCGTATCATGGCTCGCATGCGTCCCGATTCTCCGCTTTTGTTTGAAATCGTCGAAAAGCCGGACTTCTCGATCGAGAAGAAGGCTATCGCCCAAGGCCTGTGGCCGATTGCCGGCATGGACGAAGCGGGCCGCGGGCCCCTCGCTGGCCCGGTCGTTGCCGCCGCTGTCGTGCTCAACCCCAACGACATTCCCGAAGGCCTGGATGATTCCAAAAGGCTGACGCTGCCACAGCGCGAGGCGCTGTTCGAAATCATCCTGGCCAAGGCGCAGGCGATCGGCATGGCTTCGATCTGTGCCGAAGGCATCGACGGCTCCAACATCCTGCGGGCGAGCCTGGAAGCAATGCGGCGGGCGTTGAACGGGCTTTCAGTACGGCCGAAGCTGGCGCTGGCAGACGGCCGAGACATTCCACCGGGCCTACCGTGTGAGGGACGCGCTCTGGTCAAAGGTGACCAACGTTCGCAATCGATCGCGGCGGCATCGATCGTCGCCAAGGTGATGCGCGACCGCATGATGACTGGCTGCGGCCGTCGCCACGAGCATTACGGCTTCGAGCTGCATATGGGCTACGCCACGGCACGCCATCGGTCTGCCATCGCGGCCCATGGCCCCCTTCATCGGCTGCACCGGGTCTCGTTTGCGCCGTTTCGTCTCGATGCGGTGCCGATCGAAGACTGAGCGCCGGCCTCTTCGAAGGCGCAATAAGCAGCCTGGCCAAACCCTGAAAGAAAAAAGCCGCCGGATTTACCAGCGGCTTTGATAGTCTCAGTAGACCATGCAGGCCTAAGAGTGAGCGGCTCAGTTGAGCTTGGACTTCACGTCCTGCAGCGAGGTCTTGAACAGGTCGGCAGCGGCCTTGGCGTCAACTTTGCCGGCGAGAACCGTGCGGGCAGCCTCGACCGCCAGATCGACCGCGCTGGCCCGGACCTCGGCAATCGCTTCACGCTCGGCCTGACCGATCTTCTGCTCGGCAACCGCGGTGCGGCGCGAGACATAATCCTCGGTCTTCTTGTGCGCTTCCTCAGCGAAAGCCTTGGCTTCGCGCTTGGCTGCCTCGACGATGTCGGCGGCTTCCTTTTCGGCTTCCTTGCGCTTCTTCTGGTATTCAGCCAGCAGCGCCTGCGCTTCTTCGCGCAGCTTGCGAGCTTCTTCCAGTTCGGAGCGAATCTTGTCGGCGCGGGTATCGAGCGACTTCGCCAGCGTACCCGGTACCTTGAGATAGATCATGGCACCGAGCAGGATGAACAGCGAAATCGTTGCCCAGACTGTCGCGAGAGATGTGGCGTCCATGACGGGTCTCCTCAGCGAGCGGCTTTGACAGCGGCAGCCACTTCGGCCTTGTCAGACTTGCCGACCAGGCTTTCGAGAATGGCGGAGGCGGTCGTCTCGGCAATCGAGCCGACATCCTTCATGGCGCTTGTCTTGATCGCGGTGATGCGCTCTTCGGCTTCCGCCAGCTTCTTCTCGAGGCCGGCTTCGACGTCCTTGCGTGCAGCCTCGGCTTCCGCCTTGGCTTCGTCGCGGGACTTCTGGCCGATCGTGTTGGCGTTGGCCTTGGCCTCTGCCAGCTCCTGCTCATACGCAGCAACCGCAGCGTCCGCCTCGCCTTTCAGCTTGGCTGCCTGGTCCAGGTCCTGAGCAATGCGGTTGGAGCGCACTTCAAGAATGCCGCCGAGACGCGGCATCACGACCTTCTTCAGGAAGATGTAGAACAGGCCGAAGGTGATCACCAGCCAGAACAGCTGCGAGGAGAAGGTGGCTGGGTTGAAAGGCGGGAACGTGTTTCCGCCATGGCCGCCTTCGGCTGGCACTTCGGTGCCGGCGTGCGTCTCACCTTGCGCGGCATGATCGCCGGCAGCGGCAGGCGCGGCCTCTTCAGCATAGGCTGGTGTCACGAACATCTCGTGGTTCCTGTCATTCTGACCTGAGACTGGGACCGGCAGCTTTCGCGCCGCCGGCCGGCATCAGGCTTGTATCAGCCGAACAGCGCCAGCAGGGCGATGAGCAGCGAGAAGATGCCCAGAGCTTCAGTCACGGCGAAGCCGAAGATCAGACGGCCGAACTGGCCGTCGGCAGCCGACGGGTTGCGCAGAGCGCCAGCCAGGTAGCTGCCGAAGATGTTGCCGAGGCCGATGCCTGCGCCGCCCATGCCCAGGCAAGCGATACCAGCACCGATGTACTTTGCGGCTTCAGCGTCCATTTTAATTAACTCCTTGATGAATCTGGATTGGTTGGGTTGGCCGGCGGTTAGGCCGGGTATTGGCTAGTGTCCGCCCGGATGGACGGCGTCGTTGAGATACATGCAGGTCAGCACCGCGAAGACATAGGCCTGCAGAAAGGCGACCAGCACTTCGAGCGCGGTGATGGCGACCGTCATGATCAGCGGCAGCACGGCCCCGGCGATGCCGACGGCACCCATTGAGGTGAGCGTCACCACGAAGCCGGCGAAGACCTTGAGCGTGATGTGACCGGCCAGCATGTTGGCGAAGAGACGAACAGAGAGGCTGATCGGACGCGAGAGGAACGAAATGACCTCGATCGCAACCACCAGCGGCAGAAGAATGCCAGGCACGCCGCTTGGCACGAACAGCTTCAGGAAGCCGAAGCCATGCTTGTAGAAACCGTAGACGATCACGGTGCCGATCACCAATGCGGCCAGCGCGAAGGTGATGATGATGTGGGTGGTGACCGTGAAGAAGTAGGGGAACAGACCGAGCAGATTCGCGGTCAGCACGAACATGAACAGCGAGAACACCAACGGGAAGAACTTCATGCCATGCGAGCCGGCGGAATCGCGCAGCATCGAGGCGACGAATTCGTAGGACATCTCCGACACCGACTGCAGACGGGTCGGGATCAGCGCGCGGCCGGAAGTGGTCAGGAGCAGGAAGCCCGATGCCAGCACCACGGTGACAACCATGAACAGCGCGGAATTGGTGAAGGAAACATCGTAGCCGCCGATGTTCAGCGGAACGATGTTGTTGATGTGGAACTGATGGATCGGATCGACCTTGTCAGCTGCTGCCACTTTCTAACCCTCTCGAAAGCCAAATCAGGCTTTTTGCATTCAGTCCGGCTTCGAAACGAGGCCGTTCTTTACTTCTTCGGTTCGTCCGGACGCTTATCGCCCTGTCCAAACTCGGCGACAGCCCCCGCAGAACGCAGCACATTCAATATGCCGGCTCCGAAGCCGAGCAACAAGCCAACGATCAACCCCCAGGGCGATGAACCCGCCAGACGATCGACCATCCAGCCCAGCCCGGTGCCGACGGCTATGCCGGCAATGAACTCGCTCGACAGCTTGAAAGCCTGGCCATACCCGGAGGTGCCGCCGGCATTCTTTGCTTCTTCCCCCTGGCCCCGGTCCGGGCGCCTTGTCGCAAGACCTGCTTCAAGTGCGCGCCGACGGCGCTCAAGATCGTCGTCGTGAAAGCTCGGCTCGGCGTCGCCGCCTGTCCGTCCGGTTCCGCTTGGCCTGTTCTTATCGGCCATCGCAACCTCCCTGCCCGGCCAAAACGTCGCCGTTCGCCCGCTTTCAAGTCGCGGGCAACATAGTTAGAGGCCTTCCCCCCGTCAAGCCGAGGGGGAAGCTTTGTCGGCAAGTATTTTCCGCAGCTAAATCAATTGCTTAAGCAAGTGCGACATCGTGCCCGACATGAAGTGGACAGGATGGGGAGAGAATCTGTCCCTCCGACCGGCCCTGAAAGCCGGTCTTGCCGGCTCAGCTCCAGCCGCCGCCATAGGTGCGGTAGAAGATGTGCAGGCCGATCCTCGTCATCTTCTTCATCGCCCGCGCCCAGCCAGGGCTTACGTAGGCGGCATAATAGTGCGTCGAGGAGCCGACTTCAGGCAGGAAGATCTTGCCGGCTGTGACGGCCATGCCGATTTCCTGGGCGACCTTGTAATGCTCCGGTTCCGTGATGCGTTTGCGACGGCCGTCACAGGCGAAGGAGAACTGGCAACGGTTCAGCCAGTCGTCGTTCTGATAGACGACGCCGCAGATCGACTTCGGATAGGCGGGATTGCGGACGCGATTGAGGATGACCTGGGCAACGGCGGCCTGACCGCGCAGCGATTCGCTGCGGGCTTCGAAATAAATGCCGTTGGCGAGGCACTTCTGCTCGGGCTTAGAAAAGACCGAAGCCGGCAACGGGTTCTGCATCCAGGCGTGATCGCCCTTGCCCATGGGGGGAATGAAACGGCCGCCGCTCGGCTTCTCGTCCTGCAGCAAAGCTTCGAAAGGTGACGCCTTGGCGTAATCCGGCTCGGCTGGCGCATAGGCCGTGGCGAGAACGTCGGCATTCTGGTTGGTGATGAGGCCGGCCAGCATCGACGACACGCCGTCGTCCTTCTTCTTCTCCTCGCGCAGATGGAAGGCCGAGGCGATCTGGACTTCCTTGCCCTTGATATCGGGCTTGGCGAAAGCCAGTTTCAGCCCACTGTCAAGGCTTGGGCGCAACAGCGAAGAGGTCCGCTGGAAGATGGAACCGGCGGAGAAATTCTTCGGCGGCGCCACCGGCGCGATCTTGACGATGCGGCCTTTCTTGTCAGCGCGCTGCACACGGGCTTCGTCGGAAACCTCTCCGGTTTTCGCGACCTTGCCGCTGAAGGCGACCGTGCCGACACCAGGCAGGCTGACACCGGAACCTGCGAGCGATCCGGTGATGGCATCCTTATCGACGAAGGGCAGTTCGGCAGCATGGATGGAACCGGCGGCTGCCTTCTGCACATAGGCATTCCAACGGGCATTGGAGGATCCGAGACCTGAAATCAGGCTGGTCATGTCCGAATAGGCGACAGCTGTCGGAAAACCGATCCAGATGCCCAGGCCGACAGCCAGTGAAGGGAGGAGAGAACGCTTGCGGTCACCGGCGGCGGCGAGAAGCCGCTTTGCGAATCGTCGATGCACGGAACTCTCCAGGACGCTGATCAAAACCCACTGGAAAGCAAAATGAAGCATTAACCTTGATGGTCGGTTAATGATCGTCGCGAACCTGTCTGAAAACGGGACGGCAATTTACGCCCGAGGTTCCGCTCAAGCAGGATCAACAAGGCAGAGAGGACGCACATTACAGCGACCAGCCGGATGCCGGCCCAGTCACGCAACGGCTGGCCGATACCCTGCTGCAGGCGGCACGTACGGCATCGCCTGACAATCAAAGCCAGACACACCTGCGCAGCGTCGTCTGACAACAAGAGCTGAAGTTCAGTTCTTCTTCCTGGCGCGGCCGGCGAAAGGATTGTCCGATGTGCGCAGAGCCATGCGGATGGGCACGCCGGGCATGTCGAAGGCTTCACGCAGGCTGTTGACCAGATAGCGCACGTAGGATTGCGGCAGAGCGTCCGGCCGCGAGCACGAGACGACAAATCCAGGCGGGCGCGTCTTGGCCTGAGTCACATATTTGATCTTGAGCCGGCGACCTGCGACGGCGGGCGGCGGATGATGCGCCAGGATGCCTTCCAGCCAGCGGTTCAGCTTGCCGGTGGAGACGCGGCTGTTCCAGACCTTGTGGGTGCGCACGACGGCATCCATCAGCTTGTCGAGGCCACGCCCAGTCTCGGCCGAAACGGTGACGGCCTGAATGCCGCGCGCTTGCGGCAGCAGTCGCTCCGTCTTTTCGCGCAGATCCGCCAGCACTTCCTGCGGATGGTCGATCAGATCCCACTTGTTAAAAGCGATAACAGGCGCCCTGCCCTCGCGGATGATCAGGTCGGCAATCTGCAGATCCTGCTTCTCGAATGGGATCGTCGCGTCGAGAACGATGATGACGACTTCCGCGAAACGCATCGCCCGCAGGCCATCGGTGACCGACAGCTTCTCCAGCTTTTCCTGAACCTTGGCCTTGCGGCGCATGCCGGCGGTATCGAACAGCTTGATCTGGCGACCGCGCCAATCCCAATCGACGGAGATGGAATCGCGCGTGATACCTGCTTCCGGTCCGGTCAGCAGGCGCTCCTCACCAATCAGCGCATTGATCAGGGTCGACTTGCCGGCGTTAGGCCGGCCGACCACAGCAATGCGCAGCGGCTTTGCCTCGTCATAGGCTGGCACATCTTCCGCGTCCGGATCGGCGATGTCCTCGCCGATCAGCACTTCGGAGACGGCAATCTCGTCGTCGGCGTCCTCGTCCTCGCCGAACACCCGTTCTTCACCGAGCGCCTCGATCACTGCATCACGCAGATCCGGCATGCCCTGGCCGTGTTCGGCTGAAACCGGCACCGGTTCGCCAAGGCCGAGTTCCCAGGCTTCCAGCATGCCACCCTGGGCACCCCGCGCTTCTGCTTTGTTGGCAACCAGCACGACCGGCTTGCCGGAACGGCGCACGACCTCGGCGAAGGTCCGGTCGTCCGGCATCAGGCCGGCCTTGGCATCCATCAGGAAAAAGATGAGGTCGGCCTCGCGGATGGCGATCTCGGTCTGCTGGCGCATGCGGCCGGGCAGCGTCGATGCCGGTGCGTCCTCGAAGCCGGCGGTGTCCACCACGTCGAATGTGATGTCGTAGAGCTTGGCAGGATGAACGCGGCGGTCGCGGGTGACACCAGGCGTGTCGTCGACAAGGGCCAGCTTTCGACCGGCAAGGCGGTTGAAAAGCGTGGACTTGCCGACGTTAGGCCGGCCGATGATGGCGACTTTGAAGCTCATTGCCCATCACGATGCGTTGCCGGAGCCGCGGATCAGATCGGCCATCATCGAGGCGCGCTGGCGCGCATTCCCCGGCGCGCCCTCATCCGCGGCGATCTGTTCGAAGAGCTTGAGCGCGTCCTTCGACTTGCCTTCCTTCCAGGCCGACAGACCAAGCGTTTCGCGCGCGGTATGGCGCAACGGGCTGGTGTCGGCGGTCAGCGCCTCAACGCGGCTGGAGACGTCGGCGAAGCTGCCGTGATCGACCAGAAGCAGGCCGGCGCGCAGGCGGGCTATGTCGCGGATCGAAGCCGGGATCGAGCCATCGGCGGCGACATCGTCGAAATCCTTCACCGCACCGGCGAAGTCGCCCTTGTCGGCCTTGACGGTGGCGGCGCGCATACGGGCAAGAAGCGGATAGGCACCGTAGCCATCCTTTTCCAGCGTGGAAAGCGCAGTCAGCGCCTCATCCTGCTTGCCGTCATTGGCAAGCGTCAACGCCTGAGAGAAAGCGTCACCGGAACGGTTCGCGCGGCTGGAGTCCCAATAGCGGTAGCCGACGAAGGCAGCGGTGCCAAGCACGATCAGCACGGCAGCGCCAATCAGGATAGGGCCAAAGCGATCCCACAACGCCTTGGCACGCTCGCTGCGGATCTCTTCGTTGACTTCGCGGATAAAACTGTCGTCGGACATCAATCAAACCATTGCCGCCCGGCCAAACAGGTGCCGAGCCAAAAGATGAGCCCCGCCTTGTAGCGGAATTTTGTCGGCATGGAAGGGGGGAGCCGGAAAATCGGCGTTCTCGCCCGCCTCCTCCTCATTTGAAAAAACGCACCGGCGCCACATTTCAAGATTAGGCGATCGAGGTGCCACCATTGCCCGGGCAGCGCCAATCGCTTATCCATCTGGACGAATTGTAGTTTTTGTACCGACGATGCCCAGTCCATTCCGCGTTCTTGCGTATTCCAGTCTGATCACCGCCACAGCGACGGCGGCGCTTGCCGATCCCCCACGATCGCGAGCCCCGGCCGCGCCAAAGCAAGTCGTCATCATCTCCTTCGACAATGCGCGTGACATTGCGCAATGGAAACGCAGTCGCGCGCTGGCGCAGCGCACCGGCGCGCATTTCAGCTATTTCCTGTCCTGTGTGTTCCTTCTCTCGAAGGAGACCCGCAAGGACTATGTGGCGCCTCCCAAGGGAACCGGAAAATCGAACATCGGCTTTGCCGCCTCCAAGGAAGAAGTGGCGGAGCGACTGGAGCAGATCAATCTTGCGGTCGCAGAAGGGCATGATCTCGGCAGCCATGCCTGCGGCCATTTCGACGGCAAGGACTGGAGCAAGAGCGACTGGCTGGCCGAGCTTGCGGCCGCGCGGCGCATCCTGGAGAATGCCTACACAATCAACGGCATCGACGCCGAGCCTGCCGGCTGGCGCGATCTTGCCAAAGCGGTGAGCGGCTTCCGTGCCCCTTATCTGTCGACGGGCAAAGGCCTCTATCTGGCGTTGCCGCAAGCGGGCTTCACCTATGATGCCAGCGGTGTCTCGCAAGGCCCCGCTTTGCCGACGACGTCAGGTGGCGTGACCCGTTTTTCGCTGCCGCTGATCCCGGAGGGGCCAAAGCGGCGCCCTGTCATTGCCATGGACTACAATCTGTTCGTTCGCCATTCCGGCGGCTTCGAACGGCCAAGCCAGGCCAAGGAATTCGAAGATCGGACCTACGAAGCGTTCCGCGCTGCCTTCGACAAGCAATATAAGGGTAAGCGCATTCCGCTCGAGCTCGGCTTCCACTTCACGCTGATGAACGACGGCACCTACTGGAACGCCCTGGAGCGTTTCGCCGGTGAGGTCTGCGTAAAAGCCGATGTCGAATGCATCAGCTATCGCGACTATCTGGCTCGTGGCAAACCGACAAAGCCGGCAACAGTGGGCGGCTGAGCCGCCCACATCGTTTCTCGCTTCCGATCAGGAGGCCGGCTGGTCTTCGGGCCGCATGCCATCGCCCTGACGGTCCAGATAGTGCTGATCGATATCCGGCAGAGGCTCGCCCGCCAGCGTCGCTTCGAAGGCGCGCAGGCGCTTGTGGATCGACTGAAGCTCGACGATGGTCGACCAGGAATTGAGCAGGAACTGCAGCGAGTTGGTAACCCGTCCGAAGGCATTGGAGATCTGGCTGAACACGCCGAACGTTATCTTATGCGCGACCAGCGACGGGCCCAGGATCAGACCGGAATAGATATTGTCCGCCTGGAGATACGTGTAGCGGACGATGTTGAAATAGACATAGTGCCCATAGAGCCGGAAATAGTTGCGGCGAACGTTGGCGAACAATTCCCTGGTCGTGACAGGCTGCGCCCTGTCGGCATGATCCTCGCCATAGACGAGTTCCTTGCGATAGGCGGCTTCGACGCGCTGGTTGCGGAATTGCAGGCCTGGCAGTTTGATGCCCGCCACCATGACGGCAATGGTACCAAAAAAACACCAGGCCAAGGCCGCAAAGACAAGTGGTTGGGGAATGGCGCCGACAAGCGGCAATTCCGTGATGTGCTGCTGTAGCTGGATCAGGACAGGCAAGAATGCGATCAGTGTCATGATCGACTGCACGAATGAAGAACCCAGGTCTTCCATGATCTGGGAAAAGCGCATGGTGTCTTCCTGAACGCGCTGCGCAGCACCCTCGATGTGACGCAGCTTGTCCCAGTTCGTCATGAAATAATCATTCATGGCGGTGCGCCAGCGGAAGATCCAGTGCTGGACGATGAAGATATTGATGACCTGCACATTCATGCCGACCAGCGCCAACCAGGCGAAACTGGCCATCCCCCAATAGTACTCCGCATTGGTTGACTGCCTCGTCCCCGACATCAGGCCTTGGACGTAGTCGTAAAACGGTCCGTACCAGTTGTTTACGGCCACGCTCACCTGGACGGTGAAATAGATCAGGAACAGGATCAGCGACGTGACGAGGATTGACCAGTTCTGCCACGGGTGAGGCGCAAACCAGGCCCAGAATGCATAGAACACAAGGACACTCAGGGCATAGTAGATGTAGAACCACAGGAACGGCTTCGACCAAAACACGCTGATGCCGATGATCGGCGGCGTGGCAGGATCAGCAGGTCCAAGCCCAAGCATCGAGCCAAATTGCTGTCCGCCGAAAAACCACAACAAGATCAGGAAAAGCGACCACGCCGCAGCCGAGATAAAAAACAGCTTCGGCCTCGGGAAGAAAGATACGAACACGGTTTGCCTACCCCCAGATGATGCGCGGTTGCGATTCGCAAGCATCAAGTCACAGTTTTTGCGGCAAAGAAATGGTGCGGCGGCTCGCCGGCGAATTACATTTTCGTCACGTTGGCGAGCGCGCTTCTTCTTGCGCTTGCTGTTTGACGTCTCGGCCAGCTGACCAGACAATCGCCGCTGAGATGACCAGAACGACGGCTGCGGCGATCGAAGGCACAAAGAAACTGCCGCCCGAACGTTCGGCCAGCACGCCCGCAACCAGCGGGCCGATCAACTGACCGATGCCGAAACTGGCAGTCATCAGCGCGAAGGCGCGGCGCGGCGACTGTGGTGACAGCACCCTGCCCGCCTGGAGGCCTAGCGCGGTGATGGCGATGAAGGTGCAACCGAGGAAGAACCCGCCAAGCAAGGGTCCGATGGGCAAGCTCATCGCCACGCTGGCGGTCACGCCCACTGCCTCGACCAGGGACGCCAAGGCATAGGCGATATACAGCCCGGTCCTGCCGGCGATCTTCTGCCACAGCCAGATCGAAGGCATGCCGGCAAGTCCAGTCACCATCCAGACCATCGCCTCAAAGGTGCGGCTGCCACCGCCCTGACGCACGATGGCGACTAGGAAGGTGGCGGTGATGATGTAACCGAAGCCGAACAGGCCGTAGGCGATGGTGACCTTCACCAGCGGCGCACTCCACTTCAAAGCTGGCTCCCGTCCCGAACCGCCGGCCAGCGCCGGGCCACGATCGATCATCAAAACCGTCGCGACGAAACCCACGAGGGAAAGCGACGCAGCCATCATCCAACCGGCTACCCAGGTGGCGTGGCTACTCACCAGCAGGGCCATCATCAGGGAAGAGACGGCAATGCCAAGGCCGACGCCGCTGAAATGCAGTGCCTGCAGCCCGTTGCGCCCGGCCACGGCAAGATGGCTGAAGACGATCGCCGCCAGGAATACGATGACGAAAGCGCTGGCGACACCGGCAAGGAAGCGGATCACGAGGAAGGCCAGCGTCGAATCCGTGAAACCCATCAGGCCAGCCAGGATGCCGCTCGCAGCCAGCGAAGCCAGCATGATCGGGCGCTCGCGGCCATGCGCCCAGCCGCCGGCGGCGGCGAACGCACCGAGCAGATAGCCGAGATAGTTGAGTGAGGCGATCAGGCCGGCATCGCCTGCGGACAGATGGAGTTCCTCCATCATGCCAGGCAGGATCGGCGTATAGACGAAACGACCGATACCCATGGCGACCGCCATTGCGATCATGCCGGCAAAGGCAAAGCGTAGCGGTGAGGCCGAGGTCGCGTTCATTGCAGTGCACAATAAAAGCGTGCGCCTGCGAGGCAATGCGTTTCGCTTAGGCCAGTCGCGCCGTTTGCGTCATGCGCCGCATCTTGCCGTCTCGAAAGCCGTCCGCCGCGCGGTCAGCCTGAACGGCATGTCGCCCAGTTCACGCTCCGACATGGAATCGAGCACCGGATGCGAAAGCGGGTCGCGCACCCAGCCGGCGATATCCCCTTCGGTTGGACGAGACGGCAAGAATTCCCTGAACGGGTTCAGCAAGGAGAAAAGCGTCATGGCGGCAGCTCCTCTTTCTCAGTCGGGATTCTGCCACCAAACTGCGTGGATTCAATTGAGATTTGCGCGGCGTGGGTTTAGAAAAACTTCATGGCTCCGTTGAACCGAATCCATCTCAATGGCCTGCGTGCCGTAGAGGCCGTCGCACGTCTGGGCTCGCTGTCAGCTGCGGCCGGCGAGCTTGGCGTTTCGCCGAGCGCGGTCAGCCAGCAGATCAACCGTACCGAGAGGCAGCTTGGGCTCGCGCTGTTCGAGCGCACGACGTCCGGCCTTGTGCTGACAGATTTCGGCAGCCAGTTCGCGACCCGCTTGGCCAGGGGTTTTCGCGAACTGACGCAAGCCGTAGCGCTCGCCGACGACGCATCGCGCTGTACGCTGGTGGTATCGGTGGCGCCGGCTTTCGCCTCGAAATGGCTGATGCCGAGGCTTTCGCGGCATTTCACGCGTTACCCCAATGTTCTCCTGCGCATCGACGCTTCTGTCAGGCTGGTCGATCCCGGCAATTCCGAAATCGATATCGGAATCCGGCTCGGCAACGGCAAATGGCCGGGCCTGCATGCGGAACTGCTTCTGGCGCAGGAGATCTTCCCGGTTTGCGCGCCGTCGATCGCAGCAAAACTGAAGACCCCCGCCGATCTGGCCAATGCCTATGCGATCACCGACGAGCGCACGATGATCGCCTGGGAGAACTGGTTCAGGGTCGCCGGCGCCGAGCCCGTGACACTGCTCAAGGGCGCTTCCTTCACTGACCCGATGCTGTGCCTGGAATCGACGATTGCCGGCCATGGCGTCATGCTGGGCTGGCAATTGCTATGCGCCGATGCCCTGGCCGACGGTCGCCTGGTGGCCCCCTTCGGCGTGCGCGCGCCAAGCGGGCTCGGCTATTGGATGGTGACGGACCCGGAAGAACCGGAAAGCCGCAAGGTGCGCGACTTCAAGGCATGGCTGCGCGAGGAGATCGAAGTGACCATGGCAACCTTTGCCACGCCGAGCGAGCCCGCAGCCGCCTGACCCCGAGGACCAATCGTCTCTTTGCTGCGCATCGTGCTTTCCGAAGATCGATGGCCGATTTTCGGGTCGATGCGATGTGGAAAGCGACGCCCCGGCGGTCTATGTAGAATGACATCACCAACAGCCGAGGCCAGACCATGACATCCCACGCCCGCGATTTTTCCGCTGCCATCGATCCGGTGAAGCTCGAACGCCTGGCCGAAGTGGTGGTCAAGGTTGGTTTGCAGCTGCAGCCTGGCCAGGATCTGGTGCTGACCTCCTCGATCGCCGCGCTGCCACTGACTCGCAAGATCGTCGAGCATGCCTACAAGGCAGGCGCCGGGTTGGTGACGCCGATCTTCAACGACGACGAGATCACGCTGGCCCGCTTCCGCTATGGCGCCGACGCCGGCTTCGACCGCGCCGCCGGCTGGCTCTACGAAGGCATGGCCAAGGCCTTCTCCAACAACGCCGCGCGGCTAGCCGTGCGTGGCGACGACCCCTCGCTGTTGTCCGCCCAGGATCCAGCCAAGGTCTCGCGTGCCAACAAGGCGAACTCGATTGCTTACCAGCCGGCGCTGGAAAAGATCACCGGCTTCGACATCAACTGGAACATCGTCGCCTATCCGGAACTCGCCTGGGCGAAGCAGGTGTTCCCCGGTGAAACCGATGACGTGGCGGTCGCCAAGCTGGCGGACGCGATATTCGCGGCCAGCCGCGTGGACAATGACGATCCGATCGGAGCCTGGAAGGCGCACAACGCCGCGCTGGCCGAACGCACGAAATGGCTGAATGGGCACAACTTCCACGCCCTGCATTTCAAGGGTCCTGGCACCGACCTGACTGTTGGCCTTGCCGACGGGCACGAGTGGATGGGTGGCGCTTCCACCGCCAAGAACGGTATCACCTGCAATCCCAACATCCCTACCGAGGAAGTCTTCACCACGCCGCATGCGCGGCGCGTGACCGGCCATGTTTCCTCGACCAAGCCGCTGTCCTACCAGGGCACGCTGATCGACGAGATCTCGGTGCGTTTCGAGGAAGGCCGCATCGTGGAGGCGAAGGCCGCCAAGGGCGAGGACGTGCTGCAGAAGGTGCTGGACACTGATGAGGGCGCGCGCAGGCTTGGCGAAGTGGCGCTGGTGCCGCACTCCTCGCCGATCTCGGCGAGCGGCATCCTGTTCTACAACACGCTGTTCGATGAAAACGCCTCGTGCCACATCGCGCTCGGCCAGTGCTATTCGAAATGTTTCGTCGGTGGCGACAAGCTTTCGCAGGACGAGATCGCGGCGCGGGGCGGCAATAAGAGCTTCATCCACATCGACTGGATGATCGGCTCGAACAAGGTCGACATCGACGGCGTCAACAAGGACGGCAGCACCGTTCCGGTGATGCGCCAGGGCGAGTGGGCCTGACCTCGCTCTAACACGGTCGGGCGGGCTGTCCCGCCCGACATCATGGAGTCGCCCATGGCTTTCGACATCGTGGTCAAACGCGTCTACGAGACGGCCGCGGCTTCAGACGGCCAGCGCGTGCTGGTCGACCGGGTCTGGCCGCGCGGCCTGACCAAAGAAAAGGCGGCACTGACACTGTGGCTGAAGGACATCGCGCCGAGCGATGCCTTGCGCAAATGGTTCGATCACAAGCCCGAACGCTGGGAGGAATTCCAGAAACGATATCAGGGAGAACTGACCGACAAGCAGGAGCCGCTGCGCGAACTGGCCAGCCTGCTGGAGCACGGCCGTATCACCTTGCTCTACGGCGCGCATGAAGAACGCTACAACAATGCGGTGGCGCTGGCGGGCTATCTTCGCGAACAGGCTTAGCGCATCGGCCCGAAAATCGGATCCGATTTTCGGAAAGCACGATGCGCCGCTTCAAAAATGTTAGAGCGTCCTCTGCGCGTCCGAATGGACGCGCAGCGCTCTAACCGAGTTCGCGTTCGTAGATATCCGGCTTGAAGCCGACCAGCAGCCGGTCGCCTGCTTCGAGTACGGGACGCTTGATCATGGTCGGGCTGGCCAGCATCAGCGCCTTGGCTTTCTTGGCGTCGATGCCTTGTTTCTTGTCATCCGGCAACTCTCTGAACGTAGTGCTCGCCTTGTTGAGCAGCACTTCCCAGCCAAGCTTTTCGATCCAACCCTGCAGGCGATCAGGCTCGATGCCCGAGGCGCGATAGTCATGGAAAGCGTAGCCGACCTTGTGGCCGTCCAGCCAGACGCGCGCCTTCTTGATCGTGTCGCAGTTCGGGATGCCGTACATGGTGATGGTCAAGGCTGGGTTCCTCGGTTCGTCGGATACCGGTTAGCCGATTCGCAGCGGCTGCGCCGCATCGAAGCTGCTTCTCTCGCCTCGCTTACGGGCCGGCAGGACAGAGAGGGACAGAGCCGACCTCTGCCTGCTTAGTGCCGCCCCTCACCCTCTCCGGCCACCTTTATCGGGGTGAGCCACGCGTCTCGCCCGTCCTTCGGACCCCCGTGAACGGGGGGAAGGAATGGGCGCTACTCGCCGTATGGCACCCAGATGTTTTTCACCTGAACGGCGCGGGAAAGCAGTTCCCTGCCCTCGCCCTGGCGTCCGTCATACCAGTCACGCTGAACCGTCTCGGTCCAGACGTGCTTGAGGTTGCCAGTCGAGGCCTTTTCGATCTCGGCCGCCGCATCGCGGCCACCGAAATACCAGATGCCGTCGACTTCCTCGTGCTTGGCCAATTCGAGCGCCAGCGCGTCACGATCGCCGGTGACGATGTTGACGACGCCGTCCGGTACATCGGACGTCTCCAGCACCTGGTAGAAATCGGTGGCGGCAAGCGCCTGGCGCGATGATGGCAGAACGACAACCCGGTTGCCCATGGCGATCGCCGGCGCAAAGGTCGAGACGAAACCGAGCAGGCCATGGTCTTCCGGGCAGGCGATGCCCAGGACACCGACCGGCTCGTTCATGGCGAGCGCCACGCCGCGCAGCGGCGGCTTGTGTACCGCGCCTTCGAACTTGTCGGCCCAGGCGCCGTAGGAGAACAGCCGCGACACGGAGGCGGCAACCTCTTTTGCCGCATCCTGCTTGCGCTTGCCGGTCATCGCCGCGAGCCGGTCGGCGAACTCGCCCGAGCGCGCGTCGAGATTTTCGGCGATGTAATAGAGGATCTGCGCGCGGTTGTGCTCGGCGGTCGTCGCCCAGCCTGTCGCCTTGCGCGCGGCCTCCACGGCGTTGCGGATATCCTTGCGGTTGCCATCGCCGACCTCGCCGACAAGCGCGCCGGAAGGCGAGACGATCGGGCGCGAATAACCACCGTCCGGCCTGGCCTGCTTGCCGCCGACATAGAGTTTGGCAGTGCGGTCGATGAAGCCAGTGGAGACAACATCGCCATTGGGCTCGACGGCCGGCGTAGCGGCAATCGGCTTGGCCTTGGCCAGCCATTTCGGCTTGCAATAGGCGGCAAGGCCCTCGCGGCCGCCCTCGCGGCCATAGCCGGATTCCTTGTAACCGCCGAAGCCGACGCCGGCGTCGAACATATTGGTGCCATTGACCCAGACGACACCGCATTTCAGCTTGGGCGCAATGTCCAGCGCCAGCGACAGCGTCTCCGACCAGATCGAGGCGGAGAGGCCGTATTCGGTGTTGTTGGCGAGTTCGACCGCCTCAGTCGGGGTGCGGAAGGTGGTGGCGACAAGCACCGGTCCGAAGATCTCGACGCGCGAAACGGTGGCAGCCGGATGCACGCCGGTGAGCAGCGTCGGTGGGTAGAAACACCCCTTTGCCGGCACGCCGGATTTGGGTTGATGCAGAACGGCACCTTCCTTGACGCCGACATCGACCAGTTCGCGGATGCGCGCCAACTGCACCGGGTGCACGATGGCACCGATGTCGATCGCCTTGTCGAGCGGGTCGCCAACACGCAGCGTCTCCATGCGCGCAACCAGCTTCGCGATGAAACGCTCCTGCACGCTCTCCTGCACCAGGAGGCGCGAACCGGCGCAGCAGACCTGGCCCTGGTTGAACCAGATGGCGTCGACAACGCCTTCAACCGCGGCATCGAGGTCAGCATCGTCGAAGACGATAAACGGCGACTTGCCGCCGAGCTCCAGGGTCAGGCTCTTGCCCGAACCGGCAGTCGCCTCGCGGATGCGGCGCCCGACCTCGGTCGAACCGGTGAAGGCAATCTTGGCGACCCCCGGGTGATTGACGATGGCCTCGCCGGTAGCACCGTCGCCGGTGATGACGTTGACCACGCCTTCCGGCAGGCCGGCCTTCTGGCAGATCTCGGCGAACAGCAGCGCTGTAAGTGACGTGTATTCGGCCGGCTTCAGCACCACCGTGTTGCCGAGCGCGATCGCCGGCGCGATCTTCCAGGCCAGCATCAGAAGCGGGAAATTCCAGGGAATGATCTGGCCGCAGACGCCGAGCGGCTCCTTGTCGGCCAGTTCGCCATCCATCAGCTGCGCCCAGCCGGCATGATGATAAAAATGGCGGGCGACCAGCGGGATGTCGATGTCGCGGGTTTCGCGGATCGGCTTGCCGTTGTCGAGCGTCTCCACCACCGCAAACAGGCGGCTGTGGCGCTGGATGAGACGGGCGATCGCATAGAGGTAACGGGCCCGGACATGGCCTGGAAGTGCAGCCCAGCCGGGCTGCGCCTTGGCAGCGGCCTTGACCGCGGCATCGACGTCCGCGGCATTCGCCTGCGCCAGCCTGGTCAGGACCTCGCCATTCGACGGCGACGTGGTTTCGAAGCTTTCGCCCGACTTGGCCTTTTTCCAGGCGCCACCGATGAACAGCCTGGTTTCGCCGCCAAGCCCCTTGATCCAGGCGCGGGCTTCCTTGTCGCTCTCGGGCGCCGGGCCGTATTCCATCGTGTCCAGGATTTCTGCGATCGACATGGAGACCCCCGTTACGCCATCGCGTGGTGGCTGAAGGCCGCGTAACGACCGGTGACATAATGTTCGAGCTGGCGCTCGATGTCGGCGAGCAAGGACGACGCGCCGAAACGGAACAAATTGGGCTGCAGCCAGTCGTTGCCGAGCTCTTCCTTCATCAGCGCCAGATAGGCCATCGCGTCCTTGGCGGTGGAGATGCCGCCGGCCGGCTTGTAGCCGACAACGTGGCCGGTCATCTCGCGATAGTCGCGGATGGCGCGGATCATCACCAGCGTGACCGGCAGCGTGGCGTTGATCGCCTCCTTCCCGGTAGACGTTTTGATGAAGTCAGACCCGGCCATCATCGAAACCCAGGAGGCACGGGCCACATTGCGCAAGGTCTGCAGATCGCCGGTGGCCAGGATGGTCTTCATATGCGCCGGCCCACAAGCTTCCTTGCAGGCCTTCACCTCGTCATAGAGGGCCTGCCAGTTGCCGGTCAGCACATGTTCGCGAGTGATGACGATGTCTATCTCCTCCGCGCCGTCGGCGACGGAAGCCTCGATTTCCTTCAAGCGCGTGTCGAGCGGCGAAAGACCGGCCGGGAAGCCGGTGGAGACGGCGGCGACGGGAATTCCCGAGCCCTGAAGCGCATCGACGGCAGTGGCGACGAAACGATGATAGACACAGACAGCGCCGGTGGTGATGGTGCGGTCACCGAGGCCGAGCGCTTCCTGCAGGTCGGCGCGCAGTGGCTGGCGCGCCTTGGCGCAGAGCCGGCGCACGCGGCCGGCGGTGTCGTCACCGTTCAGCGTGGTGAGGTCGATGCATTGCAGCGCGCGCACCAGCCAGGCGGCCTGCCATTCCTTCTTCACCGTGCGGCGGCCGCCGAGTGACGACGTGCGCCGTTCGGCTGCGCTCAGATTGACGCGGACAGCCTCGATCGGGTCCAGTGAAAACGGGATCGGCGGGTTGTATGGGTGCGGCTGGTTGGCGAAGGCGGCAGCGCCGGTCGCTTGGCCACCCCTGTGTTTGTCGACGACATTCATCTCACACCTCCCATACGCCCGGACGGTGACAGCAAAAGGACGACCGCGCCGAAACGTCCATATTGCGCGAATCGTGAGGCCCGCCAAGGCTCAATCAGCCAAGGCGCGCTCACGACAGGTCAGAGTTGAATGGAAGCGGGAGACAGCCGAGGTACGGCGTTAGCCTTGCTTGCGCTCCGGAAACAAGGCAGCCAGTCCATCGCGAGAAGCGTTGGCGACACCACGTTCCGTAATCAGGCCGGTGACGAGACGCGCCGGCGTCACATCGAAGGCCGGATTGCCGGCTGGCGACGCCTCAGGCGATACCCGCACGCGGGCGATCTCGCCGGTTTCGGTCTTACCCTGGACATAGGAGACCTCTTCGCCGGAGCGCTCTTCGATCGGGATTTCGGCCAGCCCATCGGAAACGGTCCAGTCGATGGTCGGCGACGGCAAGGCGACATAGAAGGGAATGTCGTTGTCCTTCGCGGCGAGCGCCTTCAGGTAGGTGCCGATCTTGTTGCAGACATCCCCATTGGCGGTGGTGCGGTCGGTGCCGACGATGACCATGTCGACGTCGCCATGCTGCATGAGATGACCGCCGGCATTGTCGACGATCAAGGTATGGGGCACGCCATGCCCGGCCATTTCCCAGGCGGTGAGCTGGGCACCCTGGTTGCGTGGGCGCGTCTCGTCGACATAGACGTGGACCGGGATGCCGGCCTCGACCGCCAGATAGATCGGGGCGGTGGCGGTGCCGTAGTCGACCGTCGCCAGCCAGCCAGCGTTGCAATGGGTGAGGATGTTGACGCGCTCGCCCGGCTTTTTCCTGGCGGCGATCTCCTTGATGATGGCGAGGCCGTTGCCGCCGATCGAGCGGTTAAGCTCGACATCCTCGTCTGCGATCTCGGCGGCGCGCTTGTAGGCGGCGGCGACACGATCGGAAACCGGCAACGGTTTCAGGAGCTTGCGCATCTCGTCGAGCGCCCAGCGCAGATTGATCGCCGTTGGGCGGGTCTCGTGGAGCTTTTCCCAGGCGGCATCGAGGGAAGCGTCCGATGCATCGGCCAACATCTGGATCGCCATGCCATAGGCTGCGGTAACGCCGATCAGAGGAGCGCCACGCACCCACATGTCACGGATGGCAACGGCGACATCCTCCACCGTCGACAAGGTGACGACGCGGAATTCGTGCGGCAGCCAGCGTTGATCGATGATGTCGACGGAGCGGCCGTCCTCGTTCAGCCAGATGGTGCGAAAATGCTTGCCGCCGACGTTCACGCGTATGCTCCTTTTTCGATCAGCGCGGCGAACGCGTTGACCTCTTCAATGCTGTGGATGGCGCGGCGGTTGACCGCGATATGGCGGCCGAAACGCAGCGCCTTGGCCTCGCAGACGGCGCGACTGGCTTCGTCCTCGATGGTCTCGAAATCGGCATTGTGAGCGAGACCGAGGATGCGGCGGTGGCATTCGACGCCAGCGAACCCCAAGAGATCCTGCCAGATGTCGTTCAGAATGCGGTCAAGCGCCTGCTCGGCGCCGAGCGGATCGCCGCGGTCCTCGAACAGGCTGCGGGCATAGAGCATGCCAGTGCGCTCGCTGCGCCAAAGGCGCGAGAACTCGGTGCGGAAGACAGCCCAGATCGAAGTGACCGTCTCGAGCAGATAGGCGCGCATGCTTTCGCGCGAGCCGTTCTGCTCGTGTCCGCTTTGCGAGAAGTAAGACATCCAGAAATTGGCCAGCAGCATGCCGACGTCGAACGCCATCGGCCCGTAGAAAGCGAATTCGGGATCGATGACTCTTGTGTCCGTCTCCGTCACCATGACGGAGCCGGTGTGGAGATCGCCATGCAGCAGCGTTTCGGCGTTTGCCGCGAACAGATGCTTCAGGCGCTGCGCTTCCACCTTGAGGTCGCGGTCGGCACGCAGTTCGGCAACAAGCGGGTCGAGCGCCGGCGTGTAGTGGTTCAGCTTCGCTTCGAAATAAGGATCGGTGAAAACCAGGTTCTCGGTGATGTCGCACAGTTCGACATTGTCGGCGAAGAGGGCGAGGTCAGCCTTGCGATCGCGCGCCGCCATATGCAGGTCCGAACCGCGGAACAGCGTGCGCGCCACGAACAGGCCAAGGTCCACGCCGATGCGCGGCAGTTCACGGCCCGCGATCAGTTCCTTGCGAAGGATGATATGCGGCGTCAGATATTCCATGACGATCAGCGCCTGCGCTTCGTCGAAATACAGCACTGCCGGCACCGTGCCCTCGCCTGCGCGGGCTTCCTGCCTGATCAGCGCATGATATTCGAAGAAAGAGCGCTTCAGTGGCAGCGGCCAGCTTTCGCCCACCAACCGGACATAGGGCAACGCCTGCTTGACGACAACCGAGCCAGCCGGCCCCTCGACGATGAAGACGAGGTTCAAATTACCGTCGCCGACCTCGCGTACACGCCAGGCTGCAACATCGTCGCCGAGGTGATCGGTCAATGCCGACAGAGCGCCAAGCCGCGCGGGCAAAGTTTGAACCGTCAGCGCCTCGAACGAAGCATTTTTTGCCATGTCGGCCTCCCGATCCGCGTCCCCGTTTCTGTTAGCGAACGGTCATGACAGGTAAAAGGCTAGGAACCATTCTGTCATTTGTCAATCGTGTTGACAAATGACGAGATTGTTCCTAGCGTCGGGATCAAGGAGGAGAAAATGGCCGCAGAAGCCGTGTTCCGCATCGCGGATCTGAAGAAGTCCTTCGGCTCGATCCAAGTTCTTGGCGGCGTCAGCCTCGACCTGCATCCAGGCGAGGTGACGGTGCTGATGGGCGCCAATGGAGCGGGCAAGTCGACGCTGGTGAAGGTCATCAGTGGCGTCCATTCGCGTGATGGCGGCGCCATGACCTTGGGTGCCGCCGACTTCGCGCCGAAAACCCCGGCGGAGGCCATTCGCGCCGGCGTTGTCACCGTGCATCAGAATATCAATGACGGCGTTGTCGCCGCTCTCGACGTCGGCACCAACCTGACACTCGACCGATTGAGCGGCAAAGGCCAACCTGTCTTCCTCAATCCACGCCGCATAAAGCGTGAAGCGCGTGCCGTTGCCGAACGCATGGGGCTCGACATCGACCTTGCCGCTTCGATCGGGGATCTCACGCTGGCCGACCGCCAGATGGTGGCGATTGCACGTGCCATGGCCCATGAGCCGAAAGTGCTGATCCTCGACGAGCCGACTTCCTCGCTCTCCAGCACCGAGGCCAACCGGCTGTTTGCGCTCGTGGACCGGCTGAAGTCGCACGGCGTCGCCATCCTCTACATCTCGCACCGCATGTCGGACATCCGCCGCCTGGCAGACCGCATCGTCTCGCTGCGCGACGGCCAGATCGTCGGCACGTTCGATAAGAAGCCGCTCGATTATGAAGGTGCGGTCAATGCCATGCTGGGCCGTAAGGTTCACCAGAGCGCCTTCGACGCCAGATCGGGCGGCAACACGATCTTCACCGCCGACGATCTGGTGATCGCCGACGGCGCCAGGCCAATCTCGCTGTCCCTGGGTGACGGCGAGATCGTCGCGATCACCGGCCTGGTCGGTGTCGGCAAGACGGCGCTCGCCGAAACGCTGTTCGGAATGCGTCAACCGCTCGGCGGTTCGATGGCCCTGAACGGGCGCAGCTACAGCCCCCGGACACCGGCCGAAGCGATCGGCGCCGGCGCCTTCCTTGTTGCCAAGGATCGCAGCGAAAGCGGCATTGTCGGCGCCTTCAACATCTACGAGAACATGAGCCTGCCTTTCCTGAAGCGGATCTCGGCCTTCGGCGTGCTGCGTCGCCGCGCCGAACGCGCCATCGCCCGTCGTCAGATCGGCGAACTGGGCATCGTCTGCCGATCCGAAAAGGACGAGATGTCGACGCTGTCGGGCGGCAACCAGCAGAAGGTGATGGTGGCACGCTGGATGGCGCAATCCTCCTCGCTGTTCATGCTGGACGAACCGTTCCAGGGCGTGGACATCGCTGCGCGGCGCGACATCGCCGCGAAGCTCAGGGCAAATGCCGCCGGGCGCGCAACGCTGATTTTCGTCACCGAGATCGACGAGGCCGTTGAGACCGCCGATCGTATCCTGGTCATGTCCGAACATACGATTGTCGGTGAGCACAGGAACGAGCGCATCGACATGGACCGCCTGCTGGCGGAAGTCGCCGGCCAGACGGCGCGGGGCGCGGCCTGAAAATGAGAACGATAAAGGGGGCACGAATGGCGCAGCTATCCGGAGACTTTATGAGCAGCGAGGTCTGCGCCTAAATGCGTGATATTGCCGTGCGTTACGGCTTCCTCGTGCTGTTCGCGGCACTGGTTGCCTATTTTGCCTCCACCGCCGACGGCTTCGTGTCGCCGCAGAGCGCGGTGTTCATCTTCCAGTCGGTGGCGATCACCGGCATCCTGGCGCTCGGCGTGACGGCGACGCTGGTGGTCGGCGGCTTCGACCTTTCCATCGGCTCGGTGGCGACCAGTGCCATGATGGCGGCGGCCTATGTCATGGTGGTGCTGGACCAGAATGCGCTTGTCGCGGTGCTCGTCTGCCTGGCCATCGGTGTGCTGATCGGCCTGATCAACGGCTTCCTCATCGTCTATATGCGCGTGCCGGATCTCTTGGCGACGCTCGGCATGATGTTCCTGCTTCTCGGCCTGCAGCGCATCCCGACCGAGGGTCGTTCGATCGCGGCCGGCATGACGATGCCGGACGGTTCGGTCGCCCCCGGCAAGTTCAGCAGCGCTTTCCTGGCGCTCGGTCGCCATCGTTTCGACTTCTTCGCGCCGAACCTGGTGCCGGTCTCCGTCGTGGTGCTGGTGGTGCTGGCGGTGGCGATCTGGTTCTTCCTCGAATACACGCGTTTCGGGCGTATGATGTATGCCGTCGGCTCCAACGAACGTGCGGCCGAACTCGCCGGCGCGCCTGTCAAGGCATACAAGATCTGGGCCTATGTCATTTCCGGCATATTCGCCTCAATCGGCGGGATTTTGCTCGCTGCCCGGCTTGGACGCGGCGACATCGCCTCGGGTAATAATCTGCTGCTCGACGCGGTGGCGGCAGCGCTGATCGGATTCGCCGTGCTGGGCGCCTCAAAGCCCAATGCCTTCGGTACTGCAGTCGGTGCGCTGTTCGTCGGCGTGCTCCTGCAAGGACTGACCATGATGAACGCGCCCTACTACACCCAGGATTTCGTCAAGGGCGCCGTGCTCGTGGTGGCGCTCGTCTTCACATTCGCCCTGTCGACCAGGGCCAAGCGGTAATTTGCGGCAATCAACGACTAAAAAACCAAGCGGAGGACTTAGATGAAATTCGATCGCAGAACATTCGCCAAGCTGACCTTCGGCCTGCTCGGCGTGACGGCGCTGGGCTTTTCGCCCGCGCTAGCACAGGATAAGCCCGCGCCATTCGACAAACCTGGCCAGGTCAAGATCGCGCTGGTGCGCTATCTTTCCACGGGCGACTTCTTCCAGGCCTATCTGGCCGGCGTGGAATCGCAGGCCAAGGCACTCGGCGTTGACCTTCGCGTGCTGGATTCCAAGCAGGATGCAGCCCTGCAGGCCGACATGGTCGACCAGGCGATCGCGCTTGGCGTCAACGGCATCATCATCCAGCACGGCCTGACGGAATCGATGAAGGACGCCGCCCAGCGCGCTGTCGACGCCGGCATCAAGGTGGTTGCCTTCGACGTCAACGTCGAGAACCCGAAGATCCCGCAGATCGAGCAGTCGGATCGCGACCTTGCCCGCCTCGCGCTGGAACAGGCGATCAAGGACAATGGCGAAAGCTGGAAATCCGGCTACGTCTATGTCGCCGGCATCGCGCCGCTCGACCGCCGCAACGAGACCTGGGTGGAATTCAAGAAGAAGTATTCGGGCATCAACGAAGCCGCCCAGTTCGGCACTCTCGACAACCCGATCGCCAACTCGGTCGCCAACCAGGCCCGTTCGGTGCTGTCGGCGAACCCCGACATCAAGGTGATGTTCGCGCCCTATGACGAATTCGCCAAGGGTGTGAAGATCGCGGTGGATGAGGCCGGTCTGTCAAAGGACATCAAGATCTATTCGGCCGATATCTCGACCTCCGACATTGCGGCGATGCGCGAACCTGACAGCGCCTGGGCAGCAACCGCCGCCACCAACCCGGCCGTCGTCGGCCAGGTCTCGGTGCGCGCGCTGGCGCAACTGCTGGCCGGTGAAGACCCGGGCAAGAGCGTGATCGTGCCGCCGACGCTGATCACCCAGAAGGAACTGGTCGAAAAGGACATCAAGAACATGGAAGAATTGTCGGCCAAGCTGCCGCAGTTCGCTCATGCCGATGTCGCCATGCCGAAGTGGATGCCGAATCCGAACGCCAAATAAACGTTCCACGGCAAATTCCAGATAAAAGCAGCCCACTTCGGTGGGCTGTTTTTTTGCCGGTATCTTGTTGAGCTTGCGCCGCCTAGCTGGCGCGTCCGGCGAGAAACTGCTCGCGATGAGCAAGAGCGAATTCGTTCATCGTATATAGGGGCCTGCCGGCATGGGCTATCATGTCGAATGCCTCGCCCGATGCGCGGCCTGAACTGTAACAGTGAAACAGATCGACGATGCGTTCATAGGTCTGACTTGGACCTTCGATCAGCCGGCAATATGCGTCGTCCGATATCGGCTCATATGTGCATTCGATGCCCGTCCGGCTCGAAAAGACACGCACCGCATCCGCGTAGGAAAGCGGCTCCGGACCGAACATCTCGAAGCTCCTGTTGGCATAGGCAGGATCCGTCAAAGCCTTTGCGGCGATCGTTGCGATATCGCGGGCATCGATGAAACTCACCGGCGCATCGCCGCAGGGCAGCCTCAGCCTCCGCTCGCCGAGCAGCGCTGGTGCGTAATAGGTCACGAAGTTCTGCATGAAGGCTGACGGACGCAGGAATGTCCATGTCAAGCCAGACGCCTCGATATGCCGTTCGATCTGCCTGTGCGTCCTGCCGAGAAGATAAATCTCGTCCTCGGCCCTGAAAGCCGACAATTTGACGATATGCCCGACACCAGCTGCGATCGCCTGGTCGACGATCCTCTGTTCCGCTTCCAGCTGATCGTCCATGTCGGGTGTGACGAGGAAGAGCTTGGTGACGCCATCCAAGGCCTGAGGAAGCCCGGCGCCACTCTTCACGTCGACGGGATAGTGCTTCGCATTGCCAAGCAACGTATGCGGAGAGCGAGAGCCGGCCCGGACTCGATGTTGCTTAGCGAGCAGTTCGTGAAGCACGAGGCTGCCCACCGTACCGGTAGCGCCGAGGACAAGGATTTCGGAAGCAGTATCGGCCACCTCAGGCGCTCCGTTCGATTGCGGTGGTCCAGATCTATGAGCGCGCGCCGGCAGTGTCAGTCGTATTTTTCTGAAACATGATTCAGCGAAACAAAACCGCCGGACTGCATTCAAGAACAACAAAGGGCACCCAGCCGGGTGCCCTTTGTTGTTTCCGATGATCGTGCCATCTGCGCAGGCAGAGAGCAGAATAGACTATCTCAACGCCGCTGCGATGTTTCCGCCGTCGACGGTCGTCACATCCGCGGTGGTGCGCTCGGCTAGCGCCTGATGCAGGAAAGCCTGGGCAACATCGTCTGCCGTGACCTCCTGGCCGAGCAGGTTGCCGGACATGTAGTCCTTCTCCGAAAGGCCGCGCGCGGTGGAGCGGCTGGCGATCATGGCATCGGTCAACAGGCCAGAGCGGATGCGGTCGGCGTTGACGGCGTTCGAACGGATACCGATCGGGCCATATTCCAGCGCGTACTGGCGCGACAGGAACAGCGTCGCGGCCTTGGGCAGGCCATAGGCACCGAACTTGGCGCCCGGGTTCACCGCCTGTTTGGACGCGTTGAACAGAAGCACACCGCCGGTGCCCTGCTCGCGCATGATGCGCACCGCATTCTGCGCAACGCTCTGGTGAGAGAAGAAGTTGAGCTCGAAGCTCTTGCGCAGCAGCGCGTCGTCGATGTCGGCGATCATGCCTTCCCAGGCTGCACCTGCATTGGAAACGACGATGTCGATGCCGCCGAACGCCTTCACGGCCTGATCGAAGGCAGCGCGTACCTCGGCCGGGTTGGTAATATCCGCGCCGATGCCGATCGAATTGTTGCCGGCAGCCTTGGCCGCTTCCGCCGCCTTGGCGGCATCGAGGTCGACCACCACGACATGCGCGCCCTCACGGGCGAAAGCCTTGGCCGTGGCTGCACCAATTGCGCCCGCACCACCGGTAACCAGCACGATCTGGCCGGTGAGAGGCTTCGGCTTGTTGGAAGCGAGCTTGGCCTGCTCGAGCGACCAGTATTCGAGCGGGAACAGATCGGACTTGGCGAGCGGACGGAAGGTGCCGACGCTGGCCGCGCCCTTGACCGCCTCGATCCACATCTCGCCGACGTCGGAAGCGATCCTGGCGTCCTTCAGCGTGCGGCCGTGACCGAACATGCCGAGCCCAGGCACCAGCGACAGGCGCGGCATCGGGTCGAGCATGGTGCGCTTGACGTCGTCCAGCGCATCGTTCTCTTCGAAATAGCGCGTGTATTCAGCGATGTAGGCGGCAACACGCTTGCCGATCTCGGCCTTGTAGCCGGCAAGGTCCGCGGCATCCGGCGCCGGCAGCGCCATCGGTCCGGTCTTGATGCGGATCGACAGGTCCGGCGTCGAGACGCCGGCGGCAGCGTAGTCGGCAATGGCCGCCGAATTGACGAATTCCAGGATGGTATCCGAGGTGCGGAAATCGCTGACCATGCGGTCGAAGCGGCCCTCGCCCTTGGCGACGGCGACAGCGCCACGCAGCATAGAGGCAACCTCTTCCGGCTTAGCCAGCTTGGCCGGCAGCGACGCTGGCTTCAGCGGGTTGCTGCCGTTCCTGGCGACATAGTCCTCGGCCACCGTCACATAATGGATCATGCGGTCATAGGCCTGCCTGGCGTCATCGCCGAACGTGAAGATGCCATGCTTGTCGAGGATCAGGCCTTCGACGCTCGGATCGGCGTCGTACACATCGGCCGCGACCTTGGCGAGGTCGAAGCCTGGCTTGATGTAGGGCACGAAGCCCATCTTGTCGCCGAACACCTTCTTCGACAGCGCTTCGCTGTCGCCGCCCTGGTCGACAATCGCGAGGATCGCGGTGGAGTGGGTATGGTCGACGAATTTGTGCGGCAGGAAGGCATGCAGCAGCGTTTCCACCGACGGGTTCGGCGAGGACGGATCGATCAGGTTGGCGCGCTGCAGCGCGACCATGTCCTCATCCGAGAGACTGTCCAGCTTGCGCGCCTTGAGCAGCGTGCCAAGTTTCACTGCCGGCAAGCCCTGCGGTTCGATGACAGCCATGTCCCAGCCGCTGCCCTTCACGCAGAGCACATCCCATTCGTCACCGATGAAATCGGTGACCTTGGTCTTGACCGACGTGTTGCCGCCGCCATGCAGGACAAGCCTCGGCTCGCCGCCGAGCAGCCGTGTCGTGTAGACCCGCAACGCCAGATCGCGTCCTACGCCCTTGGCCGCATAGGCCTTCACCACGGTTTCGGCTTCGGCGTCGTTCCAGAGATTTTTCATCGGTCGTCCACATTTTCAATTGGGATAGAGGGTTGCATGCGCCGGTCATCCTGCAAGCGTTTCGGCCTGCCGGGTTGGCTGTCGGGTTCTTATAGGTCAGGCCGATCTTGCTTTTGCGACAGGTGCGAACGTTGTGCGTCGAGCAGGCGCCGCGCCATGCCTGCGGGAAGCACGAGGTGCGAGCAGAGGCCCCCGGCCAATGCGGCCTGCAGCGGCTCCAGCTTGTTGTCCTCCTGCACCACCATCATGCGCTTGGGGATGGCGCGCATCGAGGCAAGGTCGGCGGAGATGACACGGCGGTTGTAGTCGCAGTCGAGCAGATTGCCGGTTGTATCGATGAGCTGGCCGGCGATGACGCCCGCCGCGCCCCGATCGCGCAGCGCGTACATCTCCGCCGGGGTCAAGGCACCGCATTTGACGATGTGGCTTTCGGCATCGATGGTGCCGACCGAAAACAGCGCCAGATCGCAGTGCGCAACCAGCGACAGCTGTTCCTTGATGACCGGCTCGTCGCGCAGCTCGCGCGCCAGTCTTTCGGAACTCAGGGACAGCGGCGCGTAGAAATTGAGGCCCTTGGCGTTGAGGCGCCGCGCGATCTCCATCGTGCACTGGTCTGGGCGCTGCGAATAGGGTGCCCCGAGATTGCCGCAGAGCTGCACGACGGTGACATCCTGCAGGTCAGCAAACGACATCACATCGGCAACCGCATAGACGGTACGGCCCCAGGCGACGCCGATGCGGTCGCCGCGATTGACGAGATCGAGAAAGACACCGGCGGCAAGAGCCGGCACTTCCGCGCTGGCATCAAGCGCCTGGCGGTCCTGCGGCGCGATCCAGACGGTGGTGAGCCCAAATGCATCCTCCACCTCCCGCGCCAGCGTATCCTCGGTGAAAAGCTGGGTGGATGTAGAGATGTTGACGATACCCGTCTCGCGCGCCTTGCGCAGATAGGTGGCAACGGAAGCACGCGAGATATCGAGCTTCTTCGCCACCTCATCCTGGCGAAGTCCGTGCGTGTAATAGAGCCACGCCGCCTTGTGAATGATCTGATCTGCCGCCCGGATCGCCATGGGTCGAAATCTCGTTTTCGACATTATTCATGACGACTGACAAAAGTCAAACAAGCTTGTGGCGCCAAGGCTGTGCACAGGCCCGGTCAGACGATAACCTGAATTATCGATGCCGACAAAGCTGCAACCGACAGCTGTTCAGCAAGGGTTCATACCTTGCTTCTTAAGAGCACCACAGGGAGACAGTCCGGCCGATCCACATCCTTAAGCAGGACCGGCCAACCACGGAAAGGATTGCCACGATGAACCTCAACCGCCGCCACATGATCGGCCTGATGGCTGCCGCCTTTGCCTTGCCGGCAGTGCAGGCCCAAGCGCGGACCATGACGCTGACCGGAACGGTGACCTATCGTGAACGGATGATGCTGCCGCCAAACTCCACGGTCGAGGTCTCACTCGTCGATGTTTCCCTGGCCGATGCGCCTTCCAAGACAATTGCCCGCCAGGTCATCCGGCGCGCCAGAACGAGCCCGACCCGCTTCAAGTTGGCGTTCGATTCCAGCCAGATTCGCAAGGGCCGCACTTATGCACTGCAGGCCCGCATCACCCAGGGCAAGCAGTTGCTGTTCATCAACACGACGCGCCATACGGTTTTCGACGGCGGGCCGAACAACACCGAGATCCGCGTCGAGCGTGTTGCCGGAGAGCCGAGCGCCGAGCTTGGCATAGCCGGCGAATGGCTGGCCGAAGACATCAATGGTCGCGGCGTGATCGACAATCTGCAGACCACGCTCAAGATCGACGCCAACGGCGCCGTATCCGGCAAGGGCGGCTGCAACGGCTATGGCGGCAGCGCCAAGATCACCGGAAACCGCATCCGCTTCGGTTCCCTGATGAGCACGCAGATGGCTTGCGCGCCGGCCATAATGAATCAGGAAAGCAAGTTCCACGCAGCGCTTGGCGAAGCGCGCAGCTGGCGCATCGACCAGCGCCGCCGCAAGCTCACCTTGCTGGACAGGCGCGGCCGGCCGGTCGCGGTGCTCTCGCGGGTGGGCTGACCTTCACGCCTCCAGCCGGCCAGCTTTGCCTGGCCGGCCCCACGAAACGTCATGCGCGGGGATCGGCTTTGGAGCGCTGCTCCAGCCAGCTGACCAGCCGCACCAGCGGCCACAGGAACAAAAGATAGATCAGCGCCGCGCCAACCAGCGGCGTCGGGTTGGCCATCAGCGCCTGCGCGTCCGTCGCCTGCTTCAGCAAATCCGGCATCGCCACCACCGAAGCCAGCGCGGTGTCCTTGAAGATGGAGACCGCATTGCTCGTCAAGGGCGGCACGACGATACGAAGCGCCTGCGGCAGGATCACCTTGCGCATGGCGGTCCAGAACGGCAGGCCGAGCGCGGCAGCGGCCTCGAACTGGCCCTTGGGGATATTCTCGATGCCGGCGCGGCAGACTTCTGCCGTGAACGCTCCCAGCACCATGGAGAGGGCGAGCGTGGCCGACGTGAAGGCCGACAACCGGATGCCGACAAAGGGCAGCGCGTAATAGATCATGATCAGCACGACCAGGATCGGCGTCGCGCGAAAGATATCGATGAAGCCGATCGCCAGCAGGCGCAGCGGCTTCGGCGCATAGAGCCGCATCAGGCACACGCCCAGGCCGAGCAATCCGCCGAAGACAATCGCAGCGCAACCGAGCAGCAGCGTATTGCCAAGCCCGCGCAGCAGCATCGGGAAGGCGCGGACAAGAACGTCCCAGTTGAAGAAGGTTTCTAACAATCCCATCGTGACGATCCGTCTGCGTCGTTACGGTCGCATGCCGGGTCTCCGGCAATCCTGCGGCTCCCGGTCATGGTTGTAGCCCAGCGATCTGCCCTTTGGCAGCCTCCCGAACGACACGATGCCGGCGGCGTCCAACGTGTCGCCGCCGGCATCGGCCTAGCCCCCAGCCGGGCTTACTGAGCCTGTGGAATGGGCAGGATCTTGTTGGTCGAGGACTCCGCGGCAGCGTCCGCACCCAGCCACTTCTTGTGGAGCGCGGCCATGGTGCCGTCCTTCTTCATGGCATCGATAGCGCCATTGACCTTTTCGAGCAGCGGCGAACCCTTCTTCATCATGATGCCGAACTTGTCGCCTGTCGGGATTGCCGTCACCACGGCCATGTCGGGCATCTTCGTGAACGCGAACTGGAATCCGGCAATGTCACCGATGGCGCCATCGAGGCGGCCTGACTGCACGTCCAGGATCAGGTTCTGCTGCGTGTCGTAGCCGCGATATTCCTTGATGCCGTACTTCTCGGTATTGGCCTTGATCCAGGCTTCACCGACCGAAGCCGAGATCGCGCCGATGGTCTTGCCCTTCACGTCCTCCAGCGTCTTCAGCGGGGTGTCCTTCTTGGCCACCAGGGCGATGTCGCTGTCGTAATAGCCTTGCGTGAAGGCCTGGTTCTGCAGGCGATCATTGTTGATGGTGATCGAAGAGATGGCGAGATCGATGCGGCCGGAAACGGTCGCCGAAAACAGCGCCTGGAAGCCAAGGTCCTGGATTTCGACGTCCGATCCGATGCGTTTGCCAATCTCCTTGACGAGATCGACCTCGAAACCTTCGAACTGGCCGCTTTCAAGCTTGTTTTCCCACGGCGGGTTGGCCGGATAGGCACCCACCAACAGCGTTTCGGCATGCGCCAGCGACGCGGCGCCGAGGCCCATTGTCAGGGCAGCAAAGGTACCGATCAGATTGCGGCGATTGAGAAGCATTTTGGTTCCCCTTCTATTGCCCGCCGGTTCGTTGCGGCGGGATGGGTCTGTCCGGACGCGACCCTTCGTCATGAAAGTGCCGACACCAAGCGCGCGGAGGCTTCCCGGATCTGGTCCGGGTCGCGCAGCACGCACATTCTCAGGAAAGATCGCGACGCGTTGCCGAACAGGTAGCCCGGTGAGAGGCCGACGCGCGCCTTCTCGATGACGCGGGCGCAGGCTTCACGCGAATCCTCCTGTCCTTCGAAGGCGAAGAAGGCATACATGCCGCCTTTCGGCTTGGATGGAAGTATGATGCCGTCCAGCTTGGCCAAAGCATCATAGGCGATGTCCAGGCCGAGCCTTGCCCGCTCGCGGATTTCGGCCACCAGCGGCTCCCCTTGCCGCAAGGCTGCCTCGGCACCGGCCTGCACGAAGGCCGCGGTACCGCTGTTGGCATATTGGGTCATGGCGGCAAGCTGGTCGGCTACACCGGTCGGGTGCGACAGCCAGCCGATACGCCAGCCGGTCATCGCCCAGGCCTTGGAGAAGGAATTGACCACCAGGACACGGTCGTCGTCCTCGGCGATCTGCAGGATGGAGGGCGCGACCTCGCCTTCGAAGTAGAGCCGGCCATAGACCTCGTCGGAAACGATCCAGATGCCGGTGCGTCGTGAAAAGTCGAGCAACGCCTGCAATTCCTCACGCGTCGCCGTCCAGCCCAGCGGGTTGCTCGGTGTCGACAGGAAAATGGCGCGGGTGCGGGCGTCGCAACGCGCGAACACCGCATCGAGATCGAGCCGCCATTCACCGTCAAAGGCGAGCGCCACTGGCCGCGGTTCGCCGCCGACCAGATGGATGGCGTTGTGGATGTTGGGCCATTGCGGCTCGATGTAGACAACATTGGTGCCGACATCGACCAGCAGTTCCATCGCCAGCATCACGGCGTGCATGCCGCCAGGGGTTACCGTCGAGCGGTCGACGGCGATCGGGCGACCATGCAACCTGCTCTGATATTCGGACAGCGCGGTCGTCAGGGAACCGAGACCACGCATATTGGGGATATAGAAGGTCTGGCCGTTATCGAGAGACGCTTTGGCAGCATCGATGATGAAGCCAGGCGTAACCATGTCGCCTTCGCCATACCAGAGAGGAATGACATCTCCGAGGCTCTGCGCTTTGGCGGCCAACTGCGCGATATTTTCAGTGCGCAGGTCCTGGATCTGCGGTCGAATGCCCTCGAGCGGCGGAAAAGGCCGGACATTCGCCGGATAGGCGGATGCGCGACTTCTGCTCAAGGTCATATGGCAGTTCCTCCCAAACACACGCCGGCGATAACACACCAGAACGAAGCCGCGACGCTCAGGCTTCGCCTCGTCAATCTCATTCAATAACGCACGAAACAGTATACTGTTCAAGCCTAAAATTTTTTACTGAACCGCTTGCGCTTCTCCCAAAATGCGCGTTAGCTTCGGCAAAATTCGGCGTTTTGAGCTTTTCTTGAAGCGCGCATGTTAAAAATCAAAGCCTTGCGCGACGAGAAAACGACAACAACTGTATACTGATTTGCGGAGGATTTGATGTCTGACGAGAGGCCATTCAAAGGCTCCGGCGGCAGCCTGCGCGCGCAGATCTATGAAGACATCCGCGACCGCATACATCGCGGCGCCTTCGGGGCCAGCGACCGGCTGGTTGACGTGGAGATCGCCGGCAATCTCGGCGTATCGCGCATGCCTGTGCGCGAAGCCCTGCTGCAGCTCACCCACGAAGGCTACCTCGTCGGCACGACGCGCGGCTTCATGCTGCCAACGCTGACGCCGACCGATGTCGCCAACATCTTCGAAGTACGGCGCTGCCTGGAGCCGCGCGCCGCTGCCCATGCCGCCCGCTCGCTCGACGCCGCAGGCATGGAGCGCCTGGCTGCGGCACTGAAGGACGCCGAGGATGCCGTTGCGACCGCCGACGCCGAACTCCTGTTCCAAGCCAATGTCCGCTTCCGCCGATCCTGGCTGGAGGCCGTCGACAACGACCGGCTTGCTTCGGCCATCGCCCGCTTCGCCGACCACGTGCAGGTCGTGCGCCTCGGCACGCTGACGCACCAACCGACACAGGCCATTGTGCTCGCCGGCATGCGTAAACTCTACGACGCCTTCACCAGCCGCGACTCGATGGCCGCTTTCGACCACATGACCACCTTCATCCAGCATGCGGAGGAGCGCTTCGTCACGCTCACCAAGGCGCTGGAGACCGCCAGCGACGAAGGTCGTCGCTCTCAAGGACAATCGCAATGATCAAGCCGCATCCGCTCAAAGGCCCGAACAAGTTCAAGCTCGGCGTGTTCTCCATGAACGCCGACGGCGGCCTGGCGATGACGACGGCCCCCGAGCGCTGGCGTGCCCACTGGGACGATAATCTCAACGCCGCCCGCATCGCCGACAGTGCAGGGCTCGAATTCCTGCTGCCGATCGCACGCTGGCGCGGTTTCGGCGGCGTCACCCACGCACGCGAATGGTCGTTCGAGACCTTCACCTGGGCGGCAGGGCTGGCAACCGCGACGGAAAACATCGCCCTGTTCATGACCGTGCATGTGCCGCTGGTCCATCCGCTGCAGGCCGCCAAGGCGCTTGCCACGGTCGATCATATTTCCGGCGGCCGCGCCGGCCTCAACATCGTCTGCGGCTGGAACCCGGACGAGTTTGCCATGTTCGGCCAGACGGTCGGCGAGCGCACTTACGACCAGGCCGAGGAATGGATCACCATCATCGAACGCGCCTACAAGTCGCGCGAGCCGTTCGACTTCGCCGGCGAATTCTATGACCTGAAAGGTGTGGTCAGCCGGCCTGCCAGCCTGCAGGCACCGCGCCCGGTGACGATGAACGCCGCCTTCGGCGCACCCGGCCGCAATTATGCGGCACGTCATTGCGATTATCTGTTCTCGACCTTCTCCGAGATTTCGGAAGGCCGCGCCCATGTCGTGGACATCGCCAACCGCGCGGCAGAAGTCGGCCGCGACGTCGGCGTCTACACGGTCTGCCACGTGGTCTGCCGCGAAACGCAGCAGGAGGCGGAGGACTACTACCGCCGCTACGCGCTCGAACTCGCCGACAAGGGCGCCGTCGACGATCATATGAAGAAAAAGAAGGAATTCGCGCATTCCCACGACGACAAGGCGTTCACTGAATATCGCCAGCGCTTCGCCGGCGGCGCGGGCACCTATCCGCTGGTCGGCACGCCGGAGAAGATCGTCGACGACCTGATCCGTATCATGGAACAAGGTTATGCGGGCGCGGCACTCTCCTTCGTCAACTACACCTATGACCTGCCATTCTTCTGCGACCGCGTGCTGCCGCTGATGCGCCAGGCCGGTTTGAGGATGAACTGATGGATGCTGCAACCGGCGCGCTGCCCGCGCACGGCACGGTCGACCCGCGCGGTTTCAAGCAAGGCATGCGCGCGATGGCTGGCGCCGTCGCGATCCTGGCCGCCGAGGACGCCGAGCATGGCTGTTTCGGGCTGACGGCAACCGCCATCTGTTCGTTCAGCGCCGAGCCGCCTTCACTGCTCGCCTGCGTGCATAAGAACAGCACTTTCGCATCGCTGACCCGGCAGGACATGGCCTTTTCGGTCAACCTGCCGGCGGCGGACCAGGAGAATGTGGCACGTGTCTTCGGTGGCATGACGACGGCCAAGGGTGTAGCCCGTTTCTCGGCGGGTTCCTGGGTTCGCGGCGACGTCGGAGCGCCCCTGCTGGTCGGCGCCCGGGCGGTGTTCGAGTGCCAGGTTGGCGAGATCATCGCACGCGCCTCGCATCTGATCCTGATCGGGCTGGTGACCAAGGTGACGCTCGACCGTGTCGAGCGCGAGCCCATTTTCTACGCCCACGGGCGCTTTATCACTGTAAACGGTCAATAACGGAGATCAGCCGATGTCCCCTGTCCTGTCCGGCCGGCTGAAAACCCGGCTTGCCGCCAATGAACAGCTCGGCCTGGTCTGGCTGACGCTCGGCCATGCCTCGATCACCGAAATTGCGGCGCATTCCGGCGCCGACGCACTCGTCATCGACCTGCAGCACGGGCTGTGGGATCGCCGCTCATTGGAAACGACCGTCGGCATTGCCGCCGGCACGGCTCCGGTGATCGCGCGCGTTGCGGACAGTTCGACGACGGCGATCGGCAACGCGCTGGATGCCGGCTGCGATGGCGTTCTGGTGCCCCTGATCGAAAGCCGTGAACAGGCCGAGCAGGCAATATCCGCTGCCCGTTTTCCGCCGCACGGCCATCGCTCCGGCGGCGGCGTGCGGCCGCTGGCCATGGGTTTCGGTACCTATCTCGAACGGGCAGGCCATGTCGCCGTCGGCCTGATGATCGAGACCGCCGCTGGTGTCGAACATGCGGAGGCCATCGTTGCCGCTCCCGGACTGGATTTCGTGCTGATCGGCACCGGCGATCTCGGCATTTCCTATGCGGCGCGCGGCCAAGACAGTGACGCTACGGAAAAGGGCTGCCTGCGCGTGAAGGAAGCCTGTGCCAAAGCCGGCATTCCTTGCGGCATCTTCACCGGCAATGTCGACAAGGCGCTCGAACGACGCGCCGAAGGTTATCATCTCGTGGTGCTCGCCTCCGATGTCGATGTGGTGCGTGACGCCTTCAATGGCGTGGTGCGCGATTTCGCCGGGGCGGCATGATGAAAGCACCTTTTCGCGAGCGGCTCGATTTCGACAGCGGCAGCGGCCAGGTACTGGATGAAAGCCGTCGCTACATGCTGATGCGGCCCGAAGCGCTGATGGGCCTGTTCCGCCGCCTTGATGACGAAACCCGGCTGAAGGCGCTGGATGCGCTCGCGGCCTCTGTGATCGAAATGGGCGGCGACAGCGCGCGTGCCTACAAGGCGCATGGCGGCGGCAATGCCGACGCCCTGCTGTCGACCGTGGCCGGCACCGCGCCCGATCTCGGCTGGGGCGCCTGGTCCTTCACCCGGAATTCGGGCGGCATCGAACTCATCGTCCGAAACAGCCCCTTTGCGGCTGGTTACGGATCCGCATCGCAACCGGTCTGCCACGCCATTGCAGGTATGGTGACGGCGGTCGGCCGCATGGTGCTGGATAGTGACGATATCGTCGCGCGCGAAACCGAATGCGCCGCCTGCGGCACCCCGGCCTGTCGCTTCGAGGCGCGCCAGATCTGAGGTCAGCCTTCCAGCAGGGTCCGGGTCAGCGGATGCGTGGCATCCGCCAGCCCGTCGATGACGCTGAAATGATGGCGGTCCGGCTCGGCATAAAAGCCCGTCGAAGCTCCGAGCCCAGTCCAGATGTTGGCGAGCAAATCCGACTGGCGGATGAATTCCGCGCGTTCGCCGCCACCGACCCAGCAGACCAGCCGTGCGCCATCCATGGGTAAGAGCAGGACCGGGCTCTCGATGGCGGCCTCAGCAGCATCGATCTTCAGCGTCTTGTTCATGCCTGTGTTCATGATCGGCCGCAGGTCATGCACGCCTGACAGCGAGACCGTGTTGACGACACGGCGACGCACAGCCTCCGGCAGCGGCGATGTCGCTGAAATCATGCGCGTGACGAGATGGCCACCGGCCGAATGGCCCGTCAGGCGAATGTCGCCGGCGACCAGTTCGGCCGCCTTCGTTACGGCCGCGCCGATTTCAGCGGAGATCTGACTGATGCGCGCCTCGGGTGCCAGCGTATAGGACGGCATCGCCACCGCATGGCCGCTTTCGACGGCGCCGCGCGCCAGATGCGACCAGAAGCTCTTGTCGAGCGCCATCCAATAGCCGCCATGCACGAAGACGACCAGACCCTTCGGCGTACCGGCCGGCAGGAACAGGTCGAGCCGGTTGCGTGTGCCGGAGCCATAAGCGATGTCGAGTTGCGCCCGGTCCGACGCCGCGAGTTCATCGCGGTAGGCTGCCGCCGGCGCGACCCAGGCCTCGGGCCAGCGATCGCCTCCGGCGATATTGGCACCATTGGTATAGGCGTTGTCCCAGTCGACAATCTTGTGAACGACCATGTTCGCTGTCCCTCATCCTCGATGCCCACAATAGGCAAGCGTCGGGCCAGTGCAACGATAAACTTTATGCTTGAAATAACTTTGGTGCTATGCGAGCGTTTCCTCAGGCGGAACGGGTGGGCGCATAAACAGGCGACCCGCAAGCCAACACCGCCGAACAACAAGGTCGCATCAAGACGGCCGGCGCAAACCTTACGGAAGCTGGGAGATCGAACGAGATGCTTGGGCCGACGGCGCATACCGATACGTTTGCACGAGACAATCTCCCACCTCCGGACCTTTGGCCCGATTTCCTGCTCGACGGTTTCGACTATCCCGACCACATCAATGCCGGCGTCGAACTGACCGACCGCCTGGTCGAAAAGGGGTTCGGCGATCACACCGCGCTGATCGGCAACGGCCGTCGCCGCACCTACAAGGAACTGGCCGACTGGACCAGCCGGCTGGCCCATGCACTCGTCGAAAACTACGGCGTCAAGCCAGGCAATCGCGTACTGATCCGATCGGCCAACAATCCCGCCATGGTGGCCTGCTGGCTGGCGGCGACCAAGGCAGGTGCTGTGGTGGTCAACACCATGCCGATGCTGCGCGCCGGTGAACTCACCCAGATCGTCGACAAGGCCGAGATCACGCTGGCACTCTGCGACACCAGGCTGATGGAAGAAATGGTGGCCTGCGCCAAGCAGAGCCGGTTCCTGAAGCAGGTCATCGGCTTCGACGGCACCGCCAATCACGATGCCGAGCTCGACCGCGTCGCACTCGACAAATCCGTGCGCTTCGATGCGGTCAAGACGGGCCGCGACGATGTCGCCCTGCTCGGTTTCACTTCCGGCACCACCGGCATGCCGAAGGCGACGATGCATTTCCATCGCGATCTTCTCATCATCGCTGACGGCTACGCCCGCGAGGTGTTGAGCGTGACGCCGGACGACATCTTCATCGGCTCGCCGCCGCTGGCCTTCACCTTCGGTCTTGGCGGGCTGGCGATCTTCCCGCTGCGGTTCGGCGCAGCAGCGACCTTGCTGGAAAATGCCTCACCACCCAACATCGTCGAGATCATCCAGACCTATCGCGCCACCGTCTGTTTCACGGCCCCGACCGCCTATCGCGCCATGCTGGCGGCGATGGACAAAGGCGCCGATCTCTCTTCGCTACGCGCTGCGGTCTCCGCGGGTGAGACGCTGCCGGCGCCGGTCTATGAAGAATGGATGGAAAAGACCGGCAAGCCGATGCTCGACGGCATCGGCGCCACCGAGATGCTGCACATCTTCATCTCCAACCGTTTCGGCGATTCCAAACCGGCCTGCACCGGCAAGCCTGTCGGCGGTTATGAGGCGAAGATCGTCGATGAGGACATGAATGAATTGCCGCGTGGCGAAGTCGGCCGGCTCGCCGTGCGGGGTCCGACCGGCTGCCGGTATCTGGCAGACGACCGTCAGCTGAAATATGTGAGCAAGGGCTGGAACCTGACCGGCGACTCCTTCTTCCAGGACGAGGATGGCTATCTGCATTTCGCCGCGCGCTCCGACGACATGATCATCTCGGCCGGCTACAACATCGCTGGACCGGAGGTTGAGGCCGCACTGCTGTCGCACGCCGATGTCAAGGAATGCGCCGTCATCGGTGCACCCGACGAGGAACGTGGCCAGATCGTTCAGGCGCATATCGTGTTGATAGAGGGCGTGGCGGCCGATGACCTGACCCGCAAGCGCCTGCAGGACCATGTCAAGGCGACCATCGCACCGTACAAGTATCCGCGCTCGATCCAGTTCATCGATGCCCTGCCGAAAACCCAGACCGGAAAGATTCAACGCTTCCGCTTGAAAGATACCCACTGACCATGACCGACTTCGCAAGGACACGCAGCCTCTTCCACATGCCGGACGGCGTGTTCTATCTCGACGGCAATTCGCTGGGTCCGCTGCCGAAAAGCGCCACCCAACGCGTGCAGGAGATGATGACGGCCCAGTGGGGTGAGCAGCTGATCCGCGGCTGGAATGCTTCCGGCTGGATGATGCAGCCGCGCAAGCTCGGCGATCGCATCGGCAAGCTGATCGGCGCGCCGGAAGGCACCGTCGTCGTTGGCGACACGCTGTCGATCAAGGTCTACCAGGCGCTCGCTTCCGCACTGGACCTCAATCCATCGCGACGTGTCGTACTTTCCGACAATGGCAACTTCCCATCCGACCTCTACATGGCACAGGGTTTGTTGGGCTCGCTCGACAAGGGCTACGAGTTGAAGGTGGTCGATCCGGAAGAGGTCGAAGCCGCGATCGATAAAAGCGTCGCCGTGCTGATGATCACCGAGGTGGACTACCGCACCGGCCGCCTGCACGACATGAAGAAGCTGACAGCCAAGGCCCATGCCGCCGGCGTGCTGACCGTGTGGGATCTCGCGCATTCGGCCGGCGCGATCGTCGTCGACCTTGAAGGCGCCAAGGCGGATTTCGCCGTCGGTTGCAGCTACAAATATCTCAATGGCGGCCCAGGCGCCCCGGCCTTCATCTATGTCGCGCCAAAGCATGCAGGCAAGGTGCGCCCTGCCCTGTCCGGCTGGCTCGGCCATGAAAGCCCCTTCGCCTTCGATCTCGACTATCGTTCGGGTGCCGGCATCGACCGCATGCGTGTCGGCACGCCGGCGGTCATCGCCATGGCGGCGCTCGATGCGGCGATGGACGCCTGGGAAGGCGTCTCCATGGCCGATGTGCGCAAGCAGTCGATCGCGCTCGCCGACCTCTTCATCCGCGAAGTCGAAGCACGCTGCCCGGAACTGACGCTCGCCTCGCCGCGCAATGGCGCGCAGCGCGGCAGCCAGGTCTCGTTCCGTCATCCCGAAGGCTATGCCATCATGCAGGCACTGATCGCGCGCGGTGTCATCGGCGACTTCCGTGCGCCCGACGCCGTTCGTTTCGGCTTCACACCGCTCTATATCGGCGAGCAGGAAGTGCTCGGCGCGGTCGGCGTGCTGGAAGACATCATGAACAACCGGCGCTGGGACGAACCGCAATACCGCAAGAAAGCCCTGGTGACATGAGCAAGCCCTACGATCCTTCCAAGGAAGGCGCGCAGATGTCGTTCAAGGAACGCATGTCCTATGGCGACTATCTGCATCTCGAGCGCGTGCTCGATGCGCAGGAGCCGCTTTCCAGCGCGCATGACGAACTGCTGTTCATCGTGCAGCACCAGACATCCGAGCTGTGGATGAAGCTGGCGATCCACGAGATCCGCTCGGCCATGCGCGAGATCCGTTCCGATCGCCCGCAGCCGGCCTTCAAGATGCTGACGCGCGTGGCGCGCATCTTCGAGCAGTTGAACAATTCCTGGGACGTGCTGCGCACCATGACCCCCAGCGAATACACCGAGTTCCGCAACTCGCTCGGCCAGTCGTCAGGGTTCCAGTCCTATCAGTATCGCGCAGTGGAGTTCCTGGTTGGCAATCGCAACACCGCCATGCTCGGGCCACATGCGCACCAGCCGGACCTGATCGCCAAACTCGAGGAAATCCTGGCCGAACCCAGCCTCTACGACGAGGCGTTGCTGCTCCTCTCGCGCAACGGCTTCGACATCGGCGCCGACGCCAGCCGCACCAGCTGGCGTGAGACGCGCGAGGAGAACCCGCAAGTGCTCGAGGCCTGGAAGGCGGTCTACGCCGCGCCGCAGAAATACTGGGATCTCTACGAACTCGCCGAAAAGCTCGTCGATTTCGAGGACTATTTCCGGCGCTGGCGTTTCAACCACGTCACCACCGTGGAACGCATCATCGGCCTGAAGCGCGGTACCGGCGGCACCGGCGGCGTTTCCTATCTGCGCAAGATGCTGGAAGTGGTGCTGTTCCCGGAATTGTGGACCGTCCGCACGGTGCTGTAGCGCTCTTGTCGCGGGCTTTGCCTTCTCCCCTTGAGGGAGAAGGCAAATGGCCCTTAATCCGGGACGACAGCCGTCGCCTGGATCTCCACCAGCGCCTCGTCCTCGATCAGGCCCGAGACCTGGACCACCGCCATGGCCGGGAAGTTGCGGCCCATGGTGGCTTTCCACGCCGCACCGATCTCCTTCAGCGAAGCGGAGTAGGCTTTGCGGTCGAGCACATACCAGGTCATGGTCGTGATGTGCTCTGGACCGGCGCCGCCCTCGCGCAGGATCGCGATGACGTTCTCCAGCGTCTGCCTGATCTGGCCCGGCAGATCATGAACCTCGAACTTGCACTGGCCATTCCAGCCAATCTGGCCACCCACGAAGATGGTACGGCCGCGCGCTTCCATGCCGTTGGCATAGCCGATCGGTTTCGCCCAGCCCTCGGGCTGCAATACCCGATGCGGCGTCGTGGCGGTCTTCTGTTCGGGCATGGCAGTCACGTTCATGTCTACTCCAGTCATTTAGCGCATCGGCCCGAAAATCGGGATCGATTTTCGGAAAGCACGATGCGTAGAAACAAAGATTCTCTAAGCACTCTTCATCAGCTCACGGCCGATAATCAGCTTCTGAACTTCGGTGGCGCCCTCGTAGATGCGCAGTGCGCGGATCTCGCGGTACAGCGTCTCGGTAATCTCGCCGACACGCACGCCACGACCACCGAACATCTGCAACGCCTGGTCGATCACCCATTGCGCGTTTTCCGTGGCCGTCATCTTGGCCATCGCCGCCTCGCGGGTGATCGGCAGTTTCTGCACGTCGCGCCGCCAGGCGGTGCGCACGGTCAGGAGCGATGCGGCATCGATCGCCGTTGCCATCTCGCCCAGCGTGCTCTGCGCGGTCGGCAGGTCGGCAAGCGTGGCGCCGAACATTTTTCGCGACTTGGCGTGTGCCACCGCCTCGTCCAGGGCGCGGCGTGCAAAGCCGAGCGCAGCAGCGGCGACGGATGGGCGGAAGATGTCCAACGTGCGCATGGCGATCTTGAAGCCCTCACCCGGCTGACCGAGCAGGTTCGCCGCCGGCACGCGACAGTTTTCGAAGCGGATACGAGCCAGCGGATGCGGCGCGATCGTCTCGATGCGCTCTGCGATGTGGAAACCCGGCGTATCGGCATGGACGACAAAGGCGGAGATGCCGCGCGTGCCGGGAGCCTCGCCGGTGCGGGCAAAGACGGTATAGACGTCGGCAATGCCGCCGTTGGAGATGAAGACCTTCTCGCCGTTGAGCACGAACGCGTCGCCCTGGCGCTCAGCCGAGGTGCTCATCGCGGCGACGTCCGAGCCCGCTTCTGGTTCGGTCAGTGCGAAGGCCGAGATCAGTTCGCCCTTTGCGATCCTGGGCAAAATGCTCTGCTTGATCTCGGGCGAGCCTGAAAGGCTGATGGCGCCAGTCCCCAACCCTTGCATGGCAAAGGCGAAATCGGCCAGCCCATCGGCATAGGCGAGTGTTTCGCGGATCAGGCAGAGCGAACGGCTGTCGATTTCCGCAGCCGCGCCACCGAATTCCGATGGCACGCAGTGGCGCAGGAAACCACCCGCGCCCAGCTTGCGAACCAGCCCCTTGCAGGCGCCGTCGGCATCGTGATGGTCGATATGACCAAGACTGCCGCTCGCAATGAAATGATCCAGGTCGGCGGCAAGCTTCTTGTGGTTCTCGGCAAAAAACGGCCAGTCGAGATGATCCCGCGTCGGGCCGCTGGAGCGTTGCGGATGGTCCATCGTCAGTTTCCTTCGAAAACCGGCTTCGCCTTGGCGGCGAAGGCCTCGAAAGCGCGACGGAAGTCGCCCGTCGCCATGCAGATGGCCTGCGCCTGGGCCTCGGATTCGATCAGTTCCTCAATCCCCATCGACCATTCCTGGTCGAGCATCTTCTTGGTCATCGAATGCGCAAACCACGGTCCATCGGCGAGATTGCGGGCGAAACGCTGCGCCTCGGCCAGCAACGCGGGGCGCTCGTGCAGCGCGTTGTAGAAGCCCCAGGCGTGTCCTTCGGCCGCCGACATCGAGCGGCCGGTGAACAACAGCTCGGCGGCGCGGCCCTGGCCGATGATACGCGGAAGGATGCCGCAAGCGCCCATGTCGGCACCAGCCAGACCGACGCGGGTGAACAGGAAGGCGGTCTTTGCTTCCGGAGTGGCGACGCGATAGTCCGAGCTCATCGCCAGGATCGCTCCGGCGCCGGCGCAGATACCGTCGACCGCAGCTATGATCGGCTGCGGGCAGGCGCGGATCTGGCGGACCAGGTCGCCGGTCATGCGGGTGAAGGCCAGGAGCTCCGGCATCGCCATCTTGGTCAGCGGCTCGATGATCTCGAACACGTCGCCACCGGAGCAGAAATTGTCACCGGCGCCGGTCAGTACGATGGCGCGTACGTCGCTCGCCCTGTGCAGCGAGCGGAACAGGTCGCCCAGTTCCTCATAGCTCTCGAAGGTCAGCGGGTTCTTGCGCTCTGGCCGGTTGAGCGTGATCGTGGCGACACGGCCGTCCGCATCGGTCTCGAACAGGAAGTGCTTGGCCTTGTGGCCCTTGAAGGGGCGCTTCTTGTCCAGCATCGCGTCGGTCATCGCTCATTCCATCCTTGCTTGCTCCCAGCACGCCATCGGCGTGCCGGTCTGTCGTCTTGTCATGCGGCCGTTCGTCAGTCGTTGGCCGACGGCGGCAGGAAATCCACGTCATGCTCAGCCGAGAGCCGCACCACTTCCTCGACATCGGTGAGATTGTGCAGTTTCTTGAACAGGTCCTCGAGCCGGCCGGCCGGCGACACCCAGAACAGCGCACGCGCCGGCTTGTCGGACTTGTTGAAATAGCCGTGCGGGACACCGCGCGGCATGCGTACCAGGTCGCCTGCCCTGGCGGTGAACCACTTGCCGTCGAGCTTCAGCTCCAGCTGTCCCTCCTGCACGAGGATGAACTCCTCCTGCGTCGGATGAATGTGAACCGGCACGAATTGGCCGGCGTCGCTGTTGGTCTCGAAGGCAAAGCTCGATGCACAGGTGGCCTTCGGAAAGTAGCGCTGGCCGAGGATATTCCACTCGGTCGCTTCGTAGCCGGTGCCGTTTTCAGTGATGCCCTTTTCCAGTGCTTTCTCAGTCATGCGTTCCTCCCTTTTTAATGTTCTCAACCGGCCATGACTTCGCCGCCGGCGACCGCGATCGCCTGGCCGGTGATGGCGCCCGCCCCCTCGGACACCAGCCACAACACTGCATCGGCAACCTCCTGCGGCGTCACCAGACGGCCCTGCGGATTGGCGCGCGCAAGGCTGGCGCGTGCCTCATCGGCGGTACGGCCGGTTTTGCCAACAATGGTGTCGACCGCGCCGTCGAGCAGCGGCGTGTCGGTGAAACCGGGGCAGACCGCGTTGACGGTAATGTCGCTGCGCGCCAACTCCAGCGCCAGCGCCCGGGTCAAGCCGACGACGCCATGCTTGGAGGCGCAATAGGCCGAAACGTAAGCGTATCCGGTCAGGCCCGCGGTGCTGGCCACATTGACGATACGGCCTTTGCCGGCCTTGCGGATCGACGGTAGCAACGCCTGGGTGACGAGGAAGGTGCCGGTAAGATTGATGCTGATGACGCGGCCCCAAAGTGCTGCATCCGTGCGCTCGAACGGAGCCGAAGGCGCCTCGCCGGCACAATTGACCAGAACCGAGACCTCGCCGGAGGCGGCAATAGCCCTTGCGCTTCCCGCCGCGACCGCCGAGGCATCCGTGACGTCAAACCCATCGATCACGACAGATTGGCCACCGCCAGCCGCGATCTCCCTGGCGACCTCTTCCAGCGGCCCGGCGCGGCGCCCAGTCAGCGAGACGACATGGCCGCTCTTTGCCAAAGCGAGCGCGATGGCACGGCCGATGCCGCTGCCGGCACCGGTGATGAGAGCATGGCGCACAGCGCTCATTTGCGGCCCGCCGCTTCCGCTGCGGCGCGGGCCAGGTTGGCTTCATACTGCTGCCGGCTCGCATAATATTGCTTCGGCCAGACCTGGCCGGAATAACCGACCTTCGCGGCCTCGTGCATGACGAAGGACGGGTCGGCGAGGTGCGGGCGGGCAATGGCGCAGAGATCGGCCCGGCCGGCTGCGATCACAGAATTGGCGTGGTCAGCCTCCGAGATCGCACCGACCGCGATGGTCGGCACCTGGACCTCGTTGCGGATCTTGTCGGAGAAAGGCGTCTGCCACATGCGGCCAAACACCTGCTTTTCCTGCTTCACCACCTGCCCCGACGAACAATCGATCAGGTCGGCGCCGGCTTCCTTGAACATGGCCGCGAAGATTGCGGCATCCTCCGGCGTGTTGCCACCCTCATACCAGTCGTTGGTCGAGAGACGCACCGAGATCGGCTTGTCTTCAGGCCAGACGGCACGGATCGCATGGAAGACCTCGAGCGGATATCTGGCGCGCGCCGCATGGTCGCCACCATATTCATCGTCGCGATGATTGGTCAGCGGCGACAGGAAGGCGGAGAGCAGATAGCCGTGCGCGCAGTGCAGTTCGAGGATATCGAACCCGACTTCGTCGGCCCATTTCGCGGCCTGCACGAAATCGGCCTTGATCCTTTCCAGATCCTCCTTCGTGGCGGCGCGCGGCACGTCCGAATGCGGAAGATAGGGAATCGCGGAGGCTGAGATCAGCGGCCAGCCGCCCTGCTCCACCGGTTGGTCGGTCCCTTCCCAGGCAACCTTGGTCGCGCCCTTGCGGCCGGCATGACCGAGCTGGATGCCGATCTTGGCCGGCGTGTCGTTGTGCACGAAATCGACAAGGCGGCGATAGCCTTCCTTCTGTTCTTCGTTCCACAGGCCGAGGCAGCCTGGCGTGATGCGCGCGTCTGGCGACACGCAGATCATTTCCGGGAACACCAGCGAAGCGCCACCCATGGCGCGGGAGCCGAGATGGACCAGATGGAAGTCGTTCGGCATGCCGTCCTTGGCGGAATACATCGCCATAGGCGAGACGATGACGCGGTTCGCCAACGTCAGGCCACGCGCCCTATAGGGTGTGAACATGGGCGGGATCGGTTTGCCGTTCGGCTGGGCTGGCGCACCTGCACGCTCGGCGAACCAGCGCTCATAGCCCTCCAGCCAGTCCTTGTCGCGCAGGCGCAGATTCTCGTGGCTGATGCGCTGTGAGCGCGTCAGCATCGAATACATGAACTGCTCCGGTTCCAGCGTGTCGGCATAACGCGTGCCCACCACCTCGAACCATTCCATGGCGTTGCGCGCCGCGTTCTGGATGCGCGCGACATCGACGCGGCGCACTTCCTCGTAAGCCTCCAGTACGGCCGGGATGTTCCTGGCGTCGTGACCGGCGATGTTGAACTGGTTGGTCAGCTCGATCGCGTCATCGATGGCGAGCTTGGTGCCTGAACCGATGGCGAAATGCGCGGTATGGGCGCTGTCGCCCATCAGCACGACATGGCTGTTGCCGTTGAAATGGCTCCACTTGCCGCAGATCAGACGGCCGAAATTCAGCCAGGCCGAGCCGCGCATATGGCGCGCGTTGGTCATCAGGCTGTGGCCGTCCAGCGTCTCGGCGAACAGCTTTTCGCAGAAGGCGATGGACTGGTCCTGATCCATCTTGTCGAGGCCATGCGCCTGGAACACTTCGTCGGTGGTCTCGACGATGAAGGTCGAGGTGTTGTCGTCGAAACGGTAGATATGGGCCTGGAACCAGCCATGCTGGGTGCGCTGGAAATCGAAGGTGAAAGCGTCGAAAGCCTTGGTGGTGCCGAGCCAGATGAAACGGTTCGGACGCACCACCATGTCGGGCTGGAAGATGTCGGCGTATTTGTTGCGGATGCGCGAATTGACTCCGTCCGAGGAGATGATGAGGTCGGCATCGGGGAATTCCTCGTCGCCCGTCACTTCCCGCTCGAACACCAGCTCGACACCGAGTTCGACGCAACGATCCTGCAGGATGTTCAGCATCTTCTTACGGCCGATGCCGACGAAGCCGTGGCCGGTGGTACGGATCTTGCGGCCCTTGAACACCAGTTCGATGTCGTCCCAGTGGTTGAAGGCGTCCTCGATGGTGGCCGCCGTTTCCGGATCCCATTTGCGCATCGATTGCATGGTGGCGTCGGAGAACACGACACCCCAGCCGAAGGTGTCGTAGGGGCGGTTGCGCTCGACCACGGTGACATGATGTTCCGGGTTCTGCTTCTTCATCAGCAAGGCAAAATAGAGCCCGGCCGGTCCGCCGCCGATGCACACAATCTTCATGGTCATCTCCGCTCTGCTCACGGCCGGTTGGGGCCATGCGTGAACCATGAAACGATAGTGGGGCCTATCGGCAGATATTTCAAGCTTAAAATGATTGGAGACAACGATCTTTCGGCCGACGATCAAAGCTTCGCCGCCCGCCGCGTCTCAATCAGGAGCCGCCGGTTGCATAACCGCCTATTTTCCGCACCGTTCCGGAAGAGAGCTAACGCACCACTGCTAGGCCGCCTCGCCGGCATCGACACCTTCGAACGTGACGAAGGCCTGCAGAGTAAAGGAAATATGCTCCGTCATCAGCACGCGCGCACGCTCTATGTCGCGATCGAAGGCAGCGTCCATCAAGGCAGTGTGGTGATCGATGCCCATGGCGTCATGCAGCGCCGCAACCGCCTTCTCGAAGTTGCCGCCGCGTCCGCGCGCGGCGCGCAACATCGGCGCAAGGCTCAGGAAATGCTGGTGACGGCGAAGCTGATCGTAGACCATCGCCTGGAAACGTAGCAACCAGGCAGAACTTGAGGCACTGACGAGCGCGGCGTGAAAGGCGGCGTGGCGCTCGTCCCACTCCTCAACCGCGGCTTCGGATGGATCTTCCGGTGAGAACTTGCAGCGCGACAGTCGATAGTGCGCGGTCACCACCGCCGATTCCCACTCGGCTCCGCCTTTGCGGATGGATTCTTCCAGCAACGGCAGCTCGACCACTTCACGCGCACGGATAAGGTCCTCCAGTTCCGCGCGTGAGACCGGCGCCACGGCAAAACCACGATTGCTCACTGCCGTGACCAGTTTCTCCGCCTCCAGGCGCGACAGCGCCTCGCGCAGCGGTGTCCAGCCGAAACCGTAGATCTGGTTCAGCGCACCCAGCTTCAGCGGCGTACCCGGCTCCAGCCGCGTGGTCAGAATGTCACGCCGCAGCCGCAAATAGGCCGCTTCCGTCTTGGTCGAGGGCTCCTCGTCCCGCATCACACTTCTCCTCCACGCAAGGATCATATATTTGACGGGCCTATCGGCAAAATAATATATCAAACATCCACAGCAGATATTTTATATATAAACCTTTTGACAAGGTTTGCCGACCCGCTATGATGTTATCTGGGGCGCCGGGGAGAGACGGCCGCTTGCCTAATCTGGGAGGAAAACATGATTTCGTCTAAGGCCGGATGGCTGTCCGGAATAGTACTTGCAGGTTCGCTGATCGCCAGCGTCGTCAGCGCCGCCGCAGATCCGATCCGCATCGGCATCGCCAATTTCGGCGAGCATCCGCAGCTCAACGCCTCGATCGCCGGCTTCAAGAAGGGCCTGGCCGAGAGCGGCTTCGTCGAAGGCAAGGATGTGGTCTTCACCGAAAGCCACACCAATTTCGACGCCACGCTGGTTCCGCAGATGATCGAGAAGCTGAAGGCCGAGAACCCGAAGCTGATCTACACCGTGACGACCCCGGTCTCGCAGATCGCCAAGCAGCAGCTCGCCGGAAGCGGCATCAACATCGTCTTCACCGCAGTGACCGATCCGGTCGCCGCCAAGCTGGTCCCGTCGTGGGAAGCCGGCGACACCGGCATCACCGGTTCGTCCGATTTGCAGGACGTGTCGGCGGTGATGGAATTCACCAAGAAGCTGCTGCCGGAAGCCAAGCGCTTCGGCGTGCCCTACAACCCCGGCGAAGCCAATGACGTGGCCGTGCTGGACAAGATCAAGGAAGCCGCTCCGAAGGCCGGTTTTGAAGTCGTCGCCGTCGGCGTCGACAACGTCAACGACATCCAGCAGCGCATCGCTTCGCTCAAGGGCAAGGCAGACGTGATCTACACGCCGGCTTCGAACCTGCTGCAGCCGGCTATCGCCGCGGTTTCGGCCGCTGCCCGCCAGGCCGGCATCCCGATCGTCAACTCCGACGACGGTGCCGTGCGCAAGGGTGTGGTTCCGGCCAGCTTCGCGGTCAACTACGACCAGGTCGGCCTCGCCGCCGGCAAGATCGCTGCCGAGATCCTGAAGGGCAAGGACCCTAAGGAAATCCCGCCGTTCCGTCCGGCCTACGCCGATCACAGCCCGCTGATCTCGAAGAAGGTCGCCGCTGACTTCGGCCTGAAGATCCCGGCAGCACTCGACGATTGCAAGTGCTTCGCCGACTGATCTGGCTGGACTGAGGATTGCGTGGCGGCGCCCGGAACTGCAACTCGGGCGCCGTTTTTTCTTAAATTGGGTCAGCGCACGTCATGGCAGGCGAGGCTCGCCACCGGATTGTTGCGCCAGGAGGTGCGGATGCTGGAAATAAAATCGGCACGCAAGGTATTCTTCAAAGGACAAGCCGACGAGAAGATCGCGCTCGACGGTCTGAGCCTGTCGCTCAAAACGGGTGACTTCGGCGTCGTCATCGGCTCCAACGGCGCCGGCAAGAGCAGCATGCTCAACGCCATTTCCGGCGCGTTGATCCTCGACTCGGGCAAAGTGCAGATCAACGACACCGACGTGACCGGCATGCCGGTATACAAGCGAGCCGCCAAGCTCGCCCGTGTCTTCCAGGATCCGATGAAAGGCACCGCCGCCTCGATGACGGTGGCCGAAAACATGCTGCTGGCCGACCTGCGAAGCCAGAAGCGCCGGCTGCGCCAAGGCCTTAACGCCACGCGGCTTGCCGCCTACAAGGAACGGCTGGCGCTGCTCGGCCTTGGCCTCGAGAACCGGCTGGATACGCGTGTCGAATTGCTTTCGGGCGGCCAGCGTCAATCGCTTTCGCTGATCATGGCCGTGGGTGGCGAACCGGAACTGCTTCTGCTGGACGAACACACCGCAGCACTCGATCCGCGCACAGCCGACATCGTCATGAAGGCGACGGTGCGGGCAGTCGAGGCGTTGAAACTCACCACGCTGATGGTGACGCACAACATGCAGCATGCCGTCGACTATGGAAACCGCATCCTCATGCTCGACGCCGGCAAGGTTCGCCTCGAGATCGGCGGCGAAGAGAAGAAACAGACCTCCGTCGCGGACCTGATCGGCCATTTCGCCGTCAAGACCGACCGCATGCTGCTCGCGAGCTGACCGCCATGGCCATGATCCAGGATATCTTCTCGAGCTTCGTCGCGCTCGTTCCCGTCACGCTGGCGCAGAGCCTCATCCTCGCTTTCGTCGTGCTGGGCATCATGATCCCGTTCAGGATGCTCTCCTTCCCGGACCTGACCAGCGAGGGTGCCTTCCCGCTGGGCGGCTGTGTCGCCGGTGTGCTGCTGGCCGCAGGCCAATCGCCGCTGACGGCAATCGCGGCCGCGCTCATCGCCGGCTTCGCCGCCGGCTGCTGCACCGCCTACATCCATCTGCGCTTCCGGATCCACACACTGCTGGCCGGCATCCTGATGATGACGATGCTCTATTCGATCAACTTGCGAATCATGGGCCGTTCGAACCTGTCGGTGTTCGGCATGGAATCGCTGTTCAACTGGTCGCCCTTCGGCCAGCCGGGTTTCCCGAGCACCAAGATCGTCATCGCCGGCGCCATCGGCCTGCTCGTGCTCGTGCTGCTTTATCTCTACTTCAAGACCGAGCGCGGCACCGGCGTGCGGGCCGTCGGCTCCAATCCGGACATGGCCGAAGCGCAGGGCATCAATGTCTGGACGGCGACGATTGGTGGCGTTGGCCTGGCCAGCGCTTTCTCGGCGCTCAGCGGCTCGCTGATGGTGCAGTCGCAGGGCTTCGCCGACGTCAATATGGGGCTCGGCATCCTCATCAACGGCCTCGCAGCGTTGATGATCGGTGAGGCGATCACCGGCAAGCAGACGGTGCTGCGCCAACTGGCGGCGCCTTTCGTCGGCGCCGTCGTCTACTATCAGCTCGTCTCGCTGTGTCTGGCCGCCGGCATGCCGCCGCCCGATCTGAAGCTGGCCACGGGCCTGTTCGTGCTCCTGATGCTGGCATTGCCCAGCCTTAAGCGCGGCCGGGCACCCGGCGCCGCCCGCGAAGTGATGCGGGAGTGACAACAAAAGAGGCCATGCGATGCACGGCCTCTTCAATTCGGGAAAAGATGGTTTGATCCTAGATCGCCGTTCGATTCGCTGTCAGGCGTTGCCCGCAAGCGCGCCGCGGATCGAACCCTTCAGTTTGCCCAGTTCCTTCATCAGCACCTCACGGTCACGCGACGAAAGCCCCTGGAACAGCGCGCCAATCCAATCGCCGTGGCGGTCGGCCATCTTGCGGAATTCCTTGCGCCCAAAGGCCGTAAGCGCCACGATCTGCACGCGGCGATCCGTCGGCGACGTGGTACGGCTGATATGGCCGCTCTCGACAAGGCGCTCCACCAGCGCGGTGAGATTGCCAGCCGACACCATCATGCGGCGCGAAACTTCGCCCAGCACCATGCCGTCTTCCGCCCGCTCGAGCTGAGCCAGCAGATCGAAACGCGGCAAGGTGAAGTCGAATTCCTCGCGCAGCTGGCGACGGACTTCCGCTTCAATCAGCGTTGTGCAGGTGAGCAGGCGCAGCCACAGCCGTGTCTCGTCGCCATGATCGGCCGGCGCTTCGACTACCTTGGTCTCGCTGTCGAGCCAGCCTTCGATATCTGTTTCCGCCATCGATGAACCCACCCCTGCCGCATCTCGCGGGCGCCCCACCAAACACTCCGTGCCCCCCGGCACGGCTCGCAGATGGCCTCGACTCCATCCATGATGGTCAAAGCATAAAGTAACTGCAGGGTCCGTCAATCGAAACGGACCCGGCCAAATCAACCCGCCAACGTGCCGGGATCATCCGCGAAGGAGCGTACCGTCTTGATGGCGCCGTCCAAGGCGACACCGTCAGCATCGGCAAGAGCGGCTTCGCGCAGGCGCCTCACCCAGTCCGCTGCATCGCCACGGCCGCGCAGCATGGGCAGGCAGGCCAACACCTTGTCGAATTTGGAATGGCCGCGCGCATGGGTGTCGGAATAGCCCTTGATCAGGCGCCGGCATTTCAGCACCTCGACCCCGAGCGCGTAGTCCTGGCCGCGTTCGGCTTCCGCAAGCTGCAGCCATTCGCGCATATGCGCCGCCTCGACCTTGTGCCGCAGCAGGCCGCGGCGCCAGCGGCGCAGGCCGCCGATCGTCCACAACATGCCGAAGCCGAAGATCGTATCGGTGCGGATGCGGCGGCCACGATCGATGAAGCGGTTGAACGCTTTCATCATATTGGGCCGTGCATCCAAGGCAGCCCCGAGACCGGCCGGCATCAGGCCGACCATCTCCTCCATGCGCGGGTGGAAATATTCAGTGGTCGCAAGGGTCTGGCTCTTGCCGAGATGCACTTCGTCGCGAACGCGCTGCGAGCGTCCCGGCCGGGTCTTCAGGTCGGCGACCCGGATGATATCGTCATAGACCATGGCGTTGGCGACATATTTCGCGGCCTCCCGCGAGAAGGCGTAGCCTTCGGCCTCCTTGTCCGCCGCCACGAGGCGTTCCAGCTCCGACAGGTAGTCTTCGCCATAGGCGAGATCGAGGAAGTCGACCACCTTGCGCAGACCGGGCTCGGCCAGCTCGCGAACCGGCTGCGGCAGTGCGGCAGTGCGGGCAGACAGGGCTTCCCATCCGCGCTGCAGCGACTTCGGCAGAACCGTGTCCCTGGTCTGCTTTGCTTTCGTGTCGGACGCAGCAACAGGTGCTTCGGCACCTGCAGCCCGATCATAAGCGAGCGCGAAGGCGGCAAGGCTGGCCTCGGTTCCCTTGCCGCCTGCCCTGATGGTCGCTTCGAACTGCTCGCGCGAGAAAGGGAGCTCGCCAGAGCCGGCCAGCGCGCCGAACAGGCTTGCGGAGACCACGCTGCCGGCCTTCTTTGCCATTGTCTCCATGTCGAAGTGGATCAGCCGTTTGGCGGCCTCGCCGGCACGACGTGATACCGTGTCGGAATCGGCGCGGCCGTCGCCCGGCACGATCTTTTCCGACACCGCCAGCATGCGGTGGCTTGAAGCGATCAGCGTGGTGCGATCGGGCGTCACGAAACCGCGCAGCACAGCACGGCCGGCTTCCGCGAGTTCGGCGGCGACAAGGATGTCGACGTCACCCGGTGAAGGGCTGAGCGAGAGCACAGGACTGTCATTCGGTCGCTTTGGGTCACGCGGCAGCATCTCGACATAGTAGATCGTGGCGCCGGTGCGTTGGGCGACGCCGGCCACGGAAGTCGACTGAACGTGCCAGCCTGCGCGCTGCGCGACATCGGTCACCCAACCGCTCAGCACGCCGCCGCCCTGCCCGCCCACGGCCAGGATACAGATCTTGATGATACGGCCGGTCGTATCCGGCGCTTCCGGCAGACCGAATTTCATGCCGCGACGTCTCCAAAAACCGGCCGGCCGCGTTCACGCCAGCCCTGCAGTGCGGCGATAACGCGCTGGCGCAGGCCGAACCAGAAACGATCCCAGCCCGTCGGGTTGGAAATCACATCGGCCTGGTAGAAGGACGGGCACAGCACAGCGGCATCGGCCACCTCGCCGCAATTGCCGCAGCCGACGCAATTCTCGTCGATCGCTGCCACCGGATCGTCACGCAGCGGATCGTCGAGATGCTTGACCGTCAGCGACGGACAGCCGGAGAGGCGCATGCAGGCGTGATCGCCGGTGCAGACATCCTCGTCGACGCCGAACTTGGTCTTCACCATGCGCTTGCCTTCGGCAATCGCCTTCTTCTTCAGCGGCGCCTCGCGGCGCTGGCGGTTGAGCATGCATTCGGACGAAGCGACGATGACCTTTGGTCCCTTCTCCTCCGTCGTCAGCGCCTCTTTCAGCGTGTCGCGCATCGTGCCGACATCATAGGTGCGCTCGATGTGACGCACCCAGTTCACCCCCATGCCCTTGATGGCATCGGTGATCGGATGTTTGGTCGACTTGGTGCGGTTGGAGGCGCGCGAAGACAGGATGTCCTGACCGCCGGTCGCGGCCGAATAGTAGTTGTCCACGACCACGATCACGCCGTCGTTCTTGTTGAAGACGGCGTTGCCGATCGAGGAGGTCAGGCCGTTGTGCCAGAAACCGCCATCGCCGACGAAGGAGATGGACCGTCGCTTGGCCTCAGGTGAATTGAAGGCGGAAGCCGAAGCTGGGCCAAGACCATAACCCATCGTCGTGGCGCCCAGTTCGAAGGGCGGCATGATCGAGAACAGATGGCAGCCGATATCGGATGCGATGTGGTGTTTGCCGAGCTCCTGCTCGGCCAGTTTGGTCGCGGCGAAGATCGGTCGTTCCGGGCAACCGATGCAGAAGCCCGGCGGGCGCATCGGCACGGTCTTGGCGAGATCGTCGAAGATCGGCGGTGCCGGCACGTTGGGCGCGCGGATTTCCGGCGCCAGCAGGTCGCTGCCATGCTTGCGCATGAAGGCGCCGATGCCGGACAGCATGACGTCGCCGGAATACTCTCCGGCCATCGGCAGCACACCCTTGCCTTCCAGCTTCACCGAAGCGCCGGCCTTGTAGAGCATCGAACCCAGCGCCTGCTCGATGTAGTCGGGCTGACCTTCTTCCACGATCAGCACCGCATCCTTGTCGGCGCAGAAGGCGACAAGGTCGTCCTCGACCAGCGGATAGGTGACATTGAGCACGTGCAGCGGCACTTCCGTTTCGCCATAGACATCGGCAAGGCCGAGCCGCTGCAGTGCGCGGATGACACCGTTGTACATGCCGCCCTGCATGATGATGCCGACCTTGCCGGAGCCGCCGAAGGTCTCATTGAGCTGGTGACGCTTGATGTAGTCGATCGCCGCCGGCAGGCGTTTGGAAATCTTTTCCTTCTCGTGCAGGAACGATGCGGGCGGCAGCACGATGCGCTGCGTGTCGCGGCGCGGATTTTCCAGCGCATCCGCCACGGTCATCGCAGGGCGGACATTGTCCTTGGCGGTGAAGGAACCATGCACGTGGCAGCAGCGGATACGCACCTGCAGCATGACCGGCGTGTTGGAAGCTTCCGACAGTTCGAAACCATGTTCGACTGCGGCAACAATGGACGGCAGGTTCGGACGCGGATCGAGCAGCCAGACCTGGCTCTTCATCGCGAAGGCGTGGCTGCGCTCCTGCATGATGGAGGAACCTTCACCGTAGTCCTCGCCGACGATGATCAGGGCCCCACCGGTGACGCCGCCGGAAGCAAGATTGGCCAAAGCGTCGGAGGCGACGTTGGTGCCGACCGTCGACTTGAAGGTGGCGGCGCCGCGGATCGGGTAATGCACGGAGGCGGCCAGCATGGCGGTGGCGGTGGCTTCCGAGGCGCTCGCCTCGAAATGCACGCCGAGCTCGGCCAGGATTTCCTGCGAGTCCGCCAGCACGTCCATCAGGTGGCTGATCGGCGCGCCCTGGTAGCCGCCGACATATCCGACGCCGCATTGCAGCAGCGCCTTGGTGATGGCCAGAATCCCTTCCCCGGTGAACTCCTCACCGGCTCCGAGTTTCAGCTTCTTCACCTCCTTGGCGAATGACCGTTCTGCCATGGCGCGCTTTCCTTATTTCGATGGGTCCGTGTTCGACCACAACACCGTGCCGCCGTTCTTCTCGTAGGCCATGCCTTTCGGGAACGAGATAGCCTCGAGTTGCAGGCCCCACGGCGCGAAGAAGTAGAGGATAGACTGGCCGGCGGCAGGACCTTCATTGACCGGCATCGGGCCCTTGAGCGTGCGGATGCCCTTGGCGGTCAGATATTTCGCCGCCGCATCAATGTCGTCGACATAGAAGGCGATGTGATGGCCGCCATTGTCGGAATTGCGTGGCCGTACATCCTTCTTGTCGGGCGCGCTGTAGTCGAACAGCTCGATGTTCGAACCGGACTGGCAGCGCAGCAGCGTGATCTCGTTGATCACCGCGCGCGGGTCCACGTCGACAAGATCCTTCATGAAGTCGCCCTTGTCGTCACGAAACGGACCGAAGCTCGTCGCCTTCTGGCACCCCATCACGTCGACGAAGAAGCTTTCGGCCGCCTTGATGTCCGGTACTGTCAGGCCGATGTGATTGATGCCGCGAACCCCGGGCATCGGCTCGGCCATGACATGCGCCGGCCAGAGCACGGCGGCGAGTGCGGTTGCGATCAGGAAATTCTTGCTCATCTCGGTCCTCGGATCGACGCTTGGCTGGAATTTTATGCTTTCAAATCATGCGATTGGCTTGGTCAGAATTCATGCTTGCGCACGTTGAGCAGGATCTTCTGCAAGGTCGCCACGAAGGCGGCGTGCTCGGCCGCGTCGATGCCCGCGAACATGTGATTGTAGGTATGGCGCATGGTCGGCCACAGCGTCTCGAAAGCGGCGCGGCCAGCCTCGGTGATGGAGATGCGCGTGGCGCGGCTGTCTTCCGGATCAGCGGTGCGGCGCACCAACCCGTCCGCTTCCAGCGCATCGAGTGCCCGGCTGAGCGTCGACTGCTCGGTGATGGCGTAAACGGCCAGTCGGCTAATGGCGAGGTTGTCGATCACCGACAACACGGCCAGCGCCCGCATCTTCGGCGTGGTCAGTCCGAGCTTGGCGAGGTCTTCGCGCAGCGAGGCATTGTAGCGCCCCATGATGCGGTTCATCAGATAGGGCGCGAATTGCTGCAGCCCTATCTCGCCGAGCCGCGGGCCTTCGGTATCATCACCTATGATCGTGCGTTCGTTCACCGGAACTCCTTGGTCACGAGGAAGCCCGACCCGCCGCCGAGGCCCGGACCCGGATGGGTCGAGGCGCCGATATGATAAAGTGATTTGACCGCGCTGCGGTGGTTGACCGACCCTGCGAATGGCCGCCACACGAAGAACTGGTCGATGGTACAGGCGCCGCCATAGGGATCGCCGCCGACCAGGTTGATGTTCATCGCTTCGAGATCGGCCGGCGAATAGGCGCGCCGCGCCAGCACCGTCTCGCGGAACCCTTCGATGTGGTTTGCCAGGATCGCCTCGAGGCGGTCGGCAAACGCCTCGCGCGTCGCTTCGTCCCATGCGCCTTGCGTAGTGATCTCGCCCGCCGCATCGCCCTTGATCGTGCGCGGCGCGTCGGGAACCTGGATCCAGAGGATCGCCTTGCCTTCGGGGCAGCGGGACGGGTCGAGCGAGGCCGGTTGTCCGACGCACATGGTAGGCGTTGCCGGCAGCATGCCGCGCATCGCTTCATTGTGCGACTTGGAGACCGCGTCGATGCCGTCGGTGAGATGGATGAGCGCCACCTTCTCGAGGCCCTCGGCGTGCCAGCGCGGCGCACGGTCGAGCGCATAGTGAAGTTGGAAATTGCCGCGGCCATGGCGGTAGGCACGCGTCGCATCCTTTGCCTGAGACGGAGCGTCCGGCCCGAGCAGACGCCCATAAAGCTGGCCAGGCGCAACGGAAGCGATGACGGATTTCGAAGCCTCGATCTCTTCCCCGCTGGCAAGCCGGACACCGGCGGCCTTGCCGGCACGAACCAGGATACGCTCGACATCGGCGCCTGTCCTGATGGTGCCGCCCTGTTCTTCAATCAGTGCGCGGAAAGCATCGACCGCCTTGCCGGCACCGCCCTTGACGATGGGGGCGCCGGCCGCTTCCAGCGCAAAGGCGATGACCTTGCCCATCTGGGCGGAATAGGTGTCTTCCGGCGACAGCCCGCAATGCAGCGCCCAGGGCGCATGCAATGCCTGGATCTGCGGCGACTTGTAGCTTGTTTCCAGCCAGCCGCGTGCAGGCGCCAGGGCGCCGCCGAAATAGTCGACCAGACCGCGCAGGCCGCGCCGCCAAGCCTCGCGCGCCAGCAATTTCGCGGTGGCGAAGCTCCATAGTTGACCTCCGAGCAGGCCGAACAACAGTTCGGCGCTGGCTTCGATCGAACCGACATCGGCGGCGTGGCGATCGCCGTCGCCCGACGACAGACCGTTGAAGGTCTTCACATTGGCTGCACGATCCGTGGTCAGCACGACGCTCGACCCGTCGGGACGCAGCGCCGCCGTCGGATGCGGCGTGTGGCAGAATTCAAGCCCGTGACGAGCGAGATCCTGACCGAGCGCGCCATGGGCAGGCCCGGTCAGGAAAAGAACGAAAGTGGCCGCCATCACGTCGTGCGTGAAGCCCGGAAGCGTCGCCTCGGCGCTGAACATGCAGCCGCCGAGACGCTGCTCGCGCTCCAGGAGCAGCACCCGCGCGCCCGATTTGGACAGCATCGCCGCCGCCACAAGCCCGTTGATGCCGCTGCCGATGATGATGTGATCGTAGGCCACGGTGATCAATTCCCGATCAGGCGCGAGGAACCAGCGCCATCGCGCGCACCGGGCTACCGGTGCCCTTGACGATCTTCAGCGGCGCGGCGATCAGGATGGCGCCCTTGGCCGGCAGCTTGTCGAGATTGCACAGGCTGGCCAGACCATAACGGTTGGCCTTGTGCATCAGGTTGTGCGCCGGGAATGGCGGGGTCATGCCGCCGGCGGCACCCGCATCGGTACCGATGCACTGCGTGCCCCAGCCGATCGCGCCGCGCTCGATGATGTATTCGATGCAGTCGACCGTCGGTCCCGGCGAATGCGGGCCGTTGGCATCGGCGTTCAGGTAGGAAGCCTCGGAACCGTTGCGCTTATCCCAGTCGCTGCGCATCACCACCCACTCGCCCTTGCCGATGGCGCCGTGCTTGGCTTCCCAGGCCTTCACGCCTTCCGCGGTGAGCAGAAAGTCGTTGTCGGCAGCGGACTCGGCCGAGCAGTCGATCACGTTGACCGGCGCGACATAGTTACGAACCGGAATCGTGTCCGTGTAGCCGTCGGCATATTCCTTGCCGGTGATCCAGTGATGCGGCGCATCGAAATGCGTGCCGGAATGCTCACCGATCTTCAGCCAGTTCCAGGCCCAGAACGGACCATTCTTGTCGTATTCCGAGATGGTGTGGATCTCGATCTTGGGCGTGTCCACCGCGAAGTCCGGCGGCAGCTTGAGAAGCGGGGTATCGGGCCCGAGCGGCGCCGACAGATCGACGACGTCCACCTGTCCACTCACCAGAAGCTCGGCCAGGCTGGCGAGCGCGTTTGCAGCGGTCATGTTCAATCCTCCTGATTGCGTGTTCTTCATTCTTTTGACCGACCACCAGGCAATCGCGGCGGCTCCGGTTTTTCCCGAAGATCAGGCTAGACGAGTTTAGATGCATATGCAAATATCATTTTAAGGGTGAACTAATTCCATGACCAAATACGACGCCATTTTCATTGGCGCGGGACACAACGCACTTGCCTGTGCGGCGCATCTCGCCAAACGCGGCTGGAAGGTCGGGCTGTTCGAAGCCGCCGACCGTCCTGGCGGTGCCGTCAAGACGCTCGAACTGACCGAGCCTGGTTTCCGCCACGACCTTGCAGCCATGAACCTCAGCCTGTTCGCAGGCTCAGCATTCAACAGGGTTTATGGTGCGGAACTGGCGCAACGGGGGCTGGAATTCGCGCCGGTGCAGGACTGTTTCGCCTCGGTGTTCCCGGGCGGGCGCTGGCTGGGCGTGTCCACCGATCTGGCGACGACCGCAACCCGCATCCGCGCTTTTTCGGCACGCGACGGGGAGACCTGGGAGACACTGGTCAAGGCTTTTCCGGCGCGGGCGGAACGGATATTCTCGATCCTCGGCAGCTCGATGAAAAAGCGTGCACTTGCACGTATCTTGTTTTCGCTGCTGCGCAAGGAAGGCCTCGCCGGCACACTCGATCTCGGCCGTTTCCTGCTCTCCTCGCCGCGCGCCTGGCTGGACGAGACGTTTGAAAGCAGTGAAGTGAAAGCACTGCTTGGCGCCTGGGGCATGCACCTGGATTTCGCGCCTGATATCGCTGGTGGCGCCGTCTTCCCCTATCTTGAAGGCATGGCCAACCAGAGCTTCGGCATGGTGCTGGGCAAAGGTGGCGCGGATACCATCATCAAGGCTCTGACGGCCATGGTCGAAGGCCATGGTGGCACCCTCGAGTGCAACGCCCGCGTCGAGCGCGTCGTCACCGCCGGAGGCCGGGCGACCGGTGTGCTTCTGGCCGACGGGCGCCGCTTCGAAGCCAGCCGTGCCGTCATCGCAACCGTTTCGCCGAAAGCCTTGGGCGGACTGTTGCCTGAAGGTTCCGGCAATGCCGGCTTCGACCAGAAGATGCGGAATTTCCGCCATGCGCCCGGCACCATGATGATCCACCTGGCGGTGGATTCATTGCCGGACTGGGCCGACCCTGCCCTGAAACGCTTCGCCTATGTGCATGTCGCCCCGTCGCTGGACGTCATGGCGCGCGCCTATCAGGAAGCGCAGGCCGGCCTGCTGCCGGCCGAACCGGTGATCGTGGTCGGCCAGCCGACGGCGGTCGATCCGGCCCGCGCGCCGGACGGCAAGCACATATTGTGGCTGCAGACACGCGTCGTGCCGGCCGAGATCAAGGGGGACGCGGCGGGCATCATTCAGGACAGCGACTGGGCAACGGTGCGCGAGGCCTATGCGGACCGCGCGATCGCCATCATCGAACGTTATGCGCCGGGCCTGTCCGCCAAGATCATCAAACGCACGGTGGTGAGCCCGCTCGATCTCGAAAGCGGCAACGCCAATCTGGTCGGCGGCGATCAGATCTGCGGCAGCCATCATCTTTCGCAGAACTTCCTGTTCCGGCCGGCGCCGGGTTCGGCCGACTGGAGCACGCCGGTACGCAATTTTCATCTGGCCGGTGCCGCGACCTGGCCGGGCGCAGGCGTCGGCGCAGGTTCGGGCTTTCTGCTCGCGCAGCAACTGGCAGGCGGCTGAGAAGAATCTGCAAAACAAAGCCCGCGGCGAGCGGGCTCCAGAGGTGGGAGGACCAATATGAAGCGCAAGGCGATCAACCCCGACAGCATGTACAAGTCGCTGCCGTTCGGATTTTCCCATGCCGTCGAACAGAACAGCGGGCGCACCCTACACATGGCAGGCCAGGTGGCCTGGAACAGCGCCGGCGAACTCGTCGGTCCGGGCGACCTGGCGGCGCAGGCACGCCAGGCATTGGCCAACCTCAAGACCGTCCTGGCCGAAGTCGGCGGCACGCCGGCCGATGTGGTCCGGCTGCGGACCTATGTCGTCAACCACACGCCCGACAAGCTTGGTCCGATCGAAGCCGAAATCAGGGCCTTCTTCGGCGACGTCACGCCTGCGGCCAACACGCTGATCGGTGTCCAGACGCTGGCCATGCCGGAATTTCTCATCGAGATCGAGGCCGCGGCGGCTCTTTGACCAGGCCGCTCGGCGCCTCGCGCGACAATCAATAACGGGCATCAAATAATGGGGAACACGACCATGAACGGAAATCCAAACAGACGCACTCTGCTCAAACTGGCGGGTGCCGGTGTCGCGGCCGCCAGCCTCGCGCTGCCGGGCAAGGTTTTTGCCCAGGGCAAGGACGAACTCACCATCGCCTACAACGTCAACCTGCCTTCGTGGGATCCGACGGTCGGCCCATCGGCGGTGAACCCGACCATCCAGGGTTTTTACCAGTCCGTCTTCGACATGTTCATCCACCAGAACCCGGATCTCTCCTTCGCGCCGGGACTGATCACCGAATGGGGCTGGAACGACGACCGCTCCAAGATCTTCCTGGTCGTCCGCGAAGGCGTCAAATGGCATGACGGCAGCCCTTTCACCGCCGAGGACGTCGCCTGGTCGCTGGCGCGCGCCGGCAAGGCCGAGACCGGCAATCCGATCCAGTTCGTCTGGTCGAAGGTCGGCAACTTCAAGGTCGACGGCAACCGCGTCGAGGCAGACGTGATCGAGTTCGAGCCGACCATCTTCAAGTGGATGTCGTTCCTGACCGGCTATGTCCTGCCCAAGGCCTATTATGAAAAAGTCGGCGCGGAAGGTTTCGAGGCCAAGCCAATCGGTACCGGCCCCTATATGGTCGATCGCTACGAGCGCAACGCCTTCGTGCGGTTGAAGGCCAATCCCGACTATTGGGGCGGCAAGCCGGATTTCGAAACCGTCACCATCAAGTTCGTCACCGACGCAGCAAGCCGCGTCGCCGAAGTCGAATCCGGCAATTCCGACGTGACCCTGGAAATCCCCTATGAGGAGTATGACCGGCTGATCGGCGGCACACTCAAGGGCAGTTGCGAAACCGTCTCCGACATCGCGATGATCTTCATCAATGACGTCGACCCGATGCTGGACAAGAATGTGCGTCTCGGTGCCATCAAGGCCATCGACAAGCAGTTGCTGATCGACCGCCTGCTGCGCGGCTATGGCGTGCCGCTGTCGACGCTGGAGACGCCGGAATACGCAGCCTATGACGCCTCGATCAAGGTCGAGCCGAATGTGGAGGAAGCCAAGACGCTGTTGGCCGCTTCCGGCTACTCGCCCGAGAAGCCGGTGAAGTTCAAGATCCAGACGACGCGCGGCTTCAAGCCGAAGGACTACGAGATGATCCAGGCGATCGTCGGCATGTGGCGCAAGGTCGGCATCGAAGCGGAGATCGAGGTCTACGAGATCGCGCAGCACTACGAACTGCGCGCCGCCGACAAGCTCGCACCGGCAGCCTTCTACAACTGGGGCAACGCCGTCGGCGATCCGACCACGTCGACCGGCTTCGCCATGTTCGGCCCGAGCCCGCACTCGGTCTGGGACGGCAAGGAACTCGTCGACCGCATCATCCCGCTGTGGGGCGAGAAGGACGAGGCCAAGCGTATCCAGGGCTGGAAGGACGTCGACCGCTATATCGCCGAGGAAGGACTGGTGATCCCGCTGCTGCAATACGCGCAGCCGATCGTGCACCGCGAAGGCCTGAGGGTGACCCCGCACAAGTCGGGTGCACTGCTGCCGCACCTGATCAAACGCGCATAGACTGAAATCCCGGCCCGGTCTTCGCCGGGCCGGGGCCTTTCCTCATGATGTTTCTTCGCCAGACCGTCTCCCGGCTCATCACCACGCTGATCACCCTGTTCGGCGTGGCGGTGATCGTTTTTGTCGTCATCCGCGTGGTGCCCGGAAACCCCATCGCCATGATGCTGCCGCCCGGCGCTTCCGAGGCCGATATCGAACGGCTGAAAACGCTCTATGGGCTGGATAAATCCATCTTCGAGCAGTTCGTCATCTGGTTCGGCAATGTGCTGCATGGCGATTTCGGCACCTCGATCTCGACACGCCAGCCGGTGCTGTCGCTGGTGCTCGACCGCCTGCCGGCAACGCTGGAACTGTCCATCATGGCGCTGGTGATGGCGGTGGCGATCGGGGGAACCCTTGCCGTCCTCGGCACGCGGTTCCGGGGACGCAAGACAGAGGCCGGCATCGACGTCGCCAACGGCATTGGCCTGTCGATCCCGGATTTCCTGTGGGGGCTTGCACTGATCCTGCTGTTCGGCGTGCTCTGGCCCGTCTTCCAGATTTCCGGCCGCGTCTCGCCACGGCTTGAACTGCCCTTCACCAGCCAGTTCTATCTGTTCGAAAGCCTGGCGCGGCTGCGCTTCGACATCACGGCCGACCTGCTGTCTCATATGTTCATGCCGGCGCTGGCGCTGGCGCTGCCCCTGGCGGCGATCATCTCGCAACTGCTCAAGCAGTCGCTCAAGGAGACGGTGAACCTCGACTATTCGGTGCTCGCCCGCACCAAGGGCTATTCGGAAACCAAGGTGATCCTGTCGGAAGCGCTGCCCAATTCGATCCTGCCGACGCTCACCCTGGTCGGCGTGCAGTTCACCTTCCTGATCGGCGGCACCGTCATCATCGAGCGGCTGTTCTCCTATGAGGGGCTCGGCAACATGGCGATCGACGCCGTCATCAACCGCGACCTGCCGCTGATCCAAGGCATCGTCATCCTGTTCGCCATCCTGTTCACCTTCGTCAATCTGGCCGTCGATATGACCTACGCCTTCCTCAACCCGAAGCTGCGTCATGCTTGACGGACGTGGTTCGATACGCCGGCGTTCCGGCGCAAGGCTTTGGCTCTCGGCCGTCTGGCTGACCCTGTTCGTGCTGGCGGCGTTGCTTGCGCCGCTGATCAGCCCGCATGATCCGCTGGCGCAGGACCTGATGCTCGGCCGCCTGCCGCCGGCATGGATCGCAGGCGCCGAGCCCGGCTACTGGCTGGGCACCGACAGCCTCGGCCGCGATGTGCTGTCGCGCATCATCCACGGCGCGCGCATCGCGCTGGTCGTGGCGCTGATCGCCGGCACGGCCACCTGCCTGCTCGGTTCGGCGCTCGGCCTCGTCGCCGGCTTCTATCGCGGCTGGGCCGACCGGTTGATCAGCCGGCTGGTCGACATCTGGATGGCCTTTCCGCCGGTGCTGTTCGCGATCCTGCTGATCGCCGTGCTTGGCACCGGCCTCACCTCGGTCATCCTTGCCATCGTCATCATCGACTGGACACGCTTCTGCCGCGTCGTGCGTGCCGAAACGCTGAACCAGTCGAAGATGGACTATGTACACAGCGCCAAGGTGGCAGGCTTTACCCGGCTGCGCACGCTGGCCACCGAAATCCTGCCCAATGTGCTGCCCACCATCATCGCGCTGCTGACGCTGGAAATGGGCATTGCCGTCATTGTCGAGGCGATCCTGTCCTTCGTGAACCTGTCGATCTCGACCGACCAGCCGACCTGGGGCGGCATGATCGCGGAAGGTCGCACCAGCATCCATCAGGCCTGGTGGGTCCTGGTATTTCCGCTCATTGCGCTCTTCCTCACCGTTCTTTCCTTTGCGCAATTCGGCGATGGCCTGCGCGAACGTTTCGATCCGGTGCTGCGATGAGCGGCTTCCTGGAGATACGCGGGCTTTCGGCACGGCTTGCCGGCACGGGCCAGCGCCTGCTGCGTTCAGTCGACATCAGCCTGCCGGCCGGCTCCGTGCGCGGTCTTGTCGGTGAAAGCGGCGCCGGCAAGAGCATGATCGGCAAGGCCGTGCTGGGCGTGCTGCCCAAGGCCGTCGAGATTGTCGAGGGCGAGATCCTGCTCGACGGCCAGGACCTGCAGAAGGTATCTCCTGCCGAGCGCCGGCGGCTGATCGGCGCCAAGGCGGCACTGATCCCGCAGGATCCGCTGACCGCGCTCAACCCGTCGCGGCGCATAGGCCCGCAGATCACCGACCGCCTTGTCGACATCCTCGGCTGGACGAAAGCGCGCGCCGCCACGCGCGCGCTGGAAGTGCTGGCGGAAGTCAGCATCCCGGAGCCTGAACGCATCATCCGGCTCTATCCACACGAACTGTCCGGCGGCATGCGCCAGCGCATCCTGATCGCTTCGGCCTTTGCCGCCGAACCGAAGCTGATCGTCGCCGACGAACCGACGACGGCGCTGGACGTCACCGTGCAGAAGCAGATCCTCAAGCTGATCTCCGAACTGCAGGCCCGCCACGGCACCGCGCTGCTGTTCGTCACCCATGACCTCGGGGTCGTCTCCAAGGTTTGCGATACGCTTTCGGTGCTCTATGCCGGCAAGGTGGTCGAAGATACCACGGTGGAGCGTTTCTTCGCCGCCCCGCAGCATGGCTACAGCTCAGCACTGCTGGCGGCAACGCCGCGTCATACCGATCCGTCATCTTCCCTGAAGCCGGTGCCGCGTGAAGTCCTCGACGCTGTCGCAGCCGAGGTGGCTGCCAGCGATGCCGCATGGCGTCCGAACGGAGGCGCCCGTGGCTGATAACAGGGCTGACAACATCTTCGAGGTTTCGGATCTGCGCGTCGATGTCGCCGACATGACGCGAAAGCCGCTGTTTGGGCCAGCGCCGAGGCTGGAGATCCTGAAGGGCATCAGCTTCACCATCCCGCGCGGCGCGGTGCTCGGCATCGTCGGCGGTTCAGGCTCGGGCAAGACAACGCTGGGGCGCACGATGGTCCGGCTTGCCGAACCGAGTGGCGGCCAGATGCTGTTCGACGGACACGACATCGCGCATCTATCCGATGCCGCGATGCGGCCGCTCAGGCCGCGCATCCAGATGATCTTCCAGGACCCGCTGTCGTCGCTCAACCCGCGCCTGACGGTCGGGCGCACGGTGGCGGCGCCACTGAATGCCAGGGCGAACGATCCACGCGTCGGCGAGGTGCTCGAACATGTCGGCCTGCCCGCCAATTTCGCGCGGCGCTATCCGCACGAACTCTCCGGTGGCCAGCGCCAGCGCGTCGGCATCGCCCGTGCCATCGCCATGCGGCCGGAATTCATCCTTGCCGACGAGATTGTCTCCGGTCTCGACGTCTCCTCGCAGGCGCAGGTACTGATGCTGCTCGAGAAACTGGTGGCGGAACTCGGCCTGACGCTCGCTTTCATCAGCCACGACCTGTCGGTGATCCGCAGGCTGTGCAGCCGCGTCATCGTGCTGCGCTCGGGTGAAATCGTCGAGGATGCCGCAACCGCCGATCTGTTCGAACGGCCGCAGCATGCCTACACGCGCGAACTGCTCGACGCCATTCCGACACCCGACCCTTCGGTGCACTGGTAGCACCGGCCCTAAAGTCCGAGAGGAGGACGATTTTTTCGTCCTCCCTGGGGATGCATGACGTCATGCCTTTCTCCCGAACCAAGAGCGGGATACACAACGGCACCACCGCATCCCTGCCGAGGACATCATGAAAATCCGTCTGTTCCGAAACGCCGCTCTGAAGATCGAAGTCGCCGGCAAGACGCTGCTGGTCGACCCGGATCTCGGCGACAAGCACAGCCGCCCCTCCTTCACCGGCCGCTCGCCGAACCCGATGGTCGACCTGCCGGCCAGCATCGAGGAAATCCTCGCAGGCGTCGACCTGGTGATCGTCTCGCATTTGCATGCCGACCACTTCGACACGGTGGCGCAGACGGTGATCGCGAAGAACCTGCCCCTGATCTGCCAGCCGGGCAATGAGGAGAAGATCCGTGGCTTCGGTTTCGAGGACGTCACCACGCTTGCCTCCGAATTCACCTGGAACGGGATCAAGCTGACCCGGCGCGACGGCAGCCACGGGCTGGGACCGGTGGTCGAGAAGATGGGTGCGGTGATCGGTTTCTCGCTGGAGGCGGCAGGCGAGCCGACGCTCTATTGGGCTGGCGATACGGTGCTCTATCCGCCGGTGACTGAGACGATCGCAGCGACGAAGCCCGACATCATCATCACCCATTCCTGCGGCGCGCGCTGGGATGGGGAACTGATCGTCATGGACGACAAGCAGACCGTGGAAGTGGCGCGCTTGGCCCCCCAGGCCAAGGTGATTGCCGTGCATATGGAGGCGCTCGACCATGCCACGATCGACCGGGCCACGCTGCGCCAGACAGCCGAAGCCGCCGGTATCGGCGCCGAACGGCTGCTGATCCCAGCCGACGGCGAAGCAGTGCGCGTCGACAAGGGTTGAAGGAAGCCGAATTCCCTCCGCCAGCAGGCATGAAGGGACTGGCCAATCGTGCCTCCAGCGCCATATTGTTCGCATATGGTTGGCGAAAACCATTCTCATGCAGAGAATGGATGCATCGCCAGAAAGCTGGAATTCCGGAGAACTGAAACGACATTCTACTGATCGCCGATCAAAGGAAATTCTTTCCTTCGACAAGAAGCGGTCGCTTCTGCGATCAGGACGCATGCCGGCAGCGATCCGGTCACGTGGTTTGGTTTGTCGCATGATCTTGATCCGAAAAGTCTGCAACTTTTCGGGATCATGCTCCAGGGAGCGTTGCGATGAGCGCGAAGGCTGAGGCAGAATTCGATGGTGCAATGAAGCGGCTGCAGCAGCCGGTCGCTTCGGTGCTCGACCTGATCGGCGAGACGCCGATCGTGGAGTTGAAAAAGTTCGATACCGGCAAGTGCCGGCTGTTCATCAAGCTGGAAAGCCAGAACCCGGGCGGCTCGATCAAGGATCGTATCGCCCGCTCCATGATCGATCAGGCCGAACGGGACGGGCGGCTGAAACGCGGCGGCGTCATCATCGAGGCGACGGCCGGTAACACCGGGCTTGGACTGGCGCAGGTCGGCATTCCGCGCGGCTACCGCATCATCCTCATCGTGCCCGACAAGATGTCGCGCGAGAAGGTGCAGCATCTGAGGGCTCTGGGCGCCGAGGTGCGGCTGACCCGCTCCGATGTCGGCAAGGGCCATCCCGAATACTACCAAGACATGGCCGAAAAACTGGCCTCTGAAATTCCTGGCGCCTTCTACGCCAACCAGTTCTCCAACCCGGCCAATCCACTGGCGCACGAGACCACGACGGGCCCGGAAATCTGGCAGCAGCTCGACGGCGATGTCGACGCCGTGGTGGTCGGCGTCGGTTCCGGCGGCACCTTGTCCGGGCTCGGCCGTTTCTTCGCTGGCGTCTCGCCCAAGACCGAGATGGTGCTGGCCGATCCGGTCGGCTCGGTGCTGGCGCCGCTGGTCAAGACCGGCGAGATGATCGAGGCCGGCAGTTGGACCGTGGAGGGCATCGGCGAGGATTTCGTGCCGCCGAACTGCGACCTGTCACTGGTCAAGAAAGCCTATTCGGTCTCCGACCGGCATTCGATGCTGGCAGTGCGGGACCTGCTTTCCAAGGAAGGCATCCTCGCCGGCTCGTCGTCCGGCACGCTGCTGTCGGCAGCGCTGCGCTACTGCCGCGAACAGAAGGTGCCGAAACGCGTCGTCACCTTCGTCTGCGACAGCGGCAACAAATATCTCTCCAAGGTGTTCGACGATTTCTGGCTGGCCGAACAAGGCCTTGCCGAGCGCGAACAGCATGGCGACCTCTCCGACCTCGTGGCCCGTTCGCATCGCGAGGGCGGCACGGTGTTCGTGGGGCCGGAGGACACGCTGCTGACCGCCTATGGCCGCATGCGGCGTGGCGACGTCTCGCAACTGCCTGTTCTGGAAGATGGCAAGCTGGTCGGCATCATCGACGAAGGCGACATCCTCGGAAAAGTCGATGGCCCTTATGACGGCCGCTGGCACCGCTTCGACCAGCCCGTGCACACGGCCATGACCGCTGAACTCCACACGCTGCAGGCCAACCAGACGCTGGACGCGCTGCTGCCGGTCTTCGACCGCAACGAAGTGGCCATCGTCTTCGACGGCGACGAATTCGTCGGCCTCATCACCCGCATCGATCTCATCAACCATCTGAGGCGCACCCGATGACCATCCAGGGCAAGAACAGGCTCGCTTTTTCGACCCGCACCATCCATGGCGGGCAGAGCCATGACCCGACCACCGGCGCCGTCATGGTGCCGATCTATGCGACCTCTACCTATGCGCAGCAGTCGCCCGGCGTGCACAAGGGCTTCGAATATGCCCGCAGCCAGAACCCGACCCGCTTCGCCTTCGAGCGCGCGGTGGCGGATCTTGAAAGCGGCTCGGCGGCCTTTGCCTACGCATCGGGCCTGGCGGCCATCGCCAATATCTTCGAGCTGCTCGACGCCGGCGCCCATATCGTCGCAACCGACGACATCTATGGCGGCACGTTCCGCCTGCTCGAACGCGTGCGCAAGCGCTCTGCCGGGTTGCAGGTGAGCTTCGCCGATTTCACCGACCTCGCCGCCGTCGAGGCAGCGATCCGGCCAGAGACCAAGCTGCTGTGGGTGGAAACGCCGACCAACCCGCTGCTGCGCGTGGTCGATCTCGCCGCCGTTGCCGCACTGGCCCGTCGCAAGGGGCTGATTGCGGTCGCTGACAACACATTCTGCAGCCCCTACATTCAGCGGCCATTGGAACTCGGCATCGATCTTGTCGTGCATTCCGTAACCAAATATCTGAACGGCCATTCCGACATGGTTGGGGGCGTCGTCGTGGTGGGCGACAATACCGAACTGCGCGACCAGTTGAAGTTCCTGCAGAATGCGGTCGGCGCCATTTCCGGGCCGTTCGACAGTTTCCTGGCGCTGCGCGGCCTGAAGACGCTGGCGCTACGCATGGAGCGGCATTCGGCCAACGGCCTGAAGATCGCGCGCTGGCTGGAAGCACGGCCGGATGTCCGCCGTGTCATCTATCCGGGATTGGAGAGCCATCCGCAGCACGATGTCGCCAAGGCGCAGATGAATGCCTTCGGTGGCATGGTCACCGTGGAGCTCGATCGCGACCTTGCCGGCACCAAACGCTTCCTCGAGCACACGCGCCTGTTCGCACTGGCCGAAAGCCTCGGCGGCGTCGAAAGCCTGATAGAACATCCGGCATTGATGACGCATGGTTCCATCCCCGCGGAAAAGCGGGCGGCCATCGGCATCTCGGATTCTCTGGTCAGACTGTCAGCCGGCATCGAAGACACCGACGACCTGATCGCCGATCTGGCGCAGGCCTTGGCGGTGTAAGCGGACTTCCCTTCTCCCCTTGTGGGAGAAGGTGGCCGAGCCAAAGGCGAGGTCGGATGAGGGGTGCTGGACGGAGTGCTCCCTTATCAGACCTCGCGTGATGCGGTGGTGCCTGACCCCAAATCGCTCGTATCTTCCAACACCCCTCATCTGTCTCGGCGCTAGGATCAATGATGTGGTGCCCTCAGCCGCGTCTCCAGCCAGCGGCTATAACGCGAGCCACCGAAGCAGAACAGGAAATAGATGACGCCCGCGACCAGATAGGCCTCGTCGTAGAAGCCAAGCCATTTCGGGTCGGTGGTCGAGGCCCTTGCCGCGTTGAGCAGGTCGAAGATGCCGATGACGGCAAGCAGCGAGGTGGCAAGCAGGAAGCCGATGGCCAGGTTGACCATGCCTGGAATGACCTGGCGCAGCGCCTGCGGCAGCACGATCAACTGCATGGTGCGCCAATAGCCGAGGCCAAGCGCCTTGGCGGCCTCTTCCTGGCCGTGCGGAATGGTCTGCAACCCTCCCCGCACCACCTCGGCGACATAGGCCGACCAGAACAAGGTGATCATGATGATGGCCCTGACCGTCTTGTCGACGAACTGCCCGCCGGGAATGGCCATCGGCAGGATCAGCATTGCGACATAAAGGATGGCCACCATCGGCGTGCCGCGCATCAGTTCGATGAACAGAACAGCCAGCGTGCGCAGACCGCCCATCTTCGAACGCCGTGCCAGCGCCAGCAGAACCGCCAGCGGAATCGAGAGTCCGAAACAGACCGACCAGACCAGCAGGGTAACCGGCAGCCCGCCCCACTGGTTGGACGGTACCGGCGATCCGGTCAGCGTGCCGGTGAGCAGCACCCAGCAGAGACCGACGACCAGCAGCCAGGCGATCAACAGCTCGCGCCGCCAGAAGCGTGGCAGGGCGGTGACGCCGAGCAGGCCGAGCAAAAGCAGGAGCGCCGCGGTCGGCCGCCATTGCAGGTCCTGCGGGTAGAAGGCGAACAGGATGAAGCGCAGTTTGGCCGTCACGAAGGCCCAGCAGGCGCCTGATGCCGCTGCGCAATCCTGCGCCGTGCCGGTCCAGGTGGCGTCGAGCACCAGCCAGCGCACCAACGGCGGCACTAGCCAGACGAGGAAGGCAAGCGTGAGCGCCGTCAGCGCCGTGTTCAACCTGGTGCCGAACAACCCGTTCCACAGCGGTTTCCAATCGAAGGAGCGGCCCATCAGCGGCAGCGAAGCGATATCGACGAGGCTCATCGCGAAACGTCTCCGCGCAGGGCGACCCTGCGATTATAGACATTCATCAGCGCCGACACCGACAGGTTCAGGACAAGATAGATGCCGATCAGGATGGCCAGCGCCTCGAAGGACTGGCCGGTGGTGTTGGCGGTGGTGTTGATGATGGATACGAGGTCCGGATAGCCGATGGCGACCGCCAGGCTGGAATCCTTGGTGAGGTCGAGATAGCTCGACGTGATCAGCGGCGTGATCACACGCAGTGCCTGCGGCAGCACGACGAGACGCATGATCTGACCCGGATGCAGGCCGAGCGCCCTCGCCGCCTCCCACTGGCCGCGCGAGACCGACTGGATGCCGGCGCGCACGATCTCGGCGATCGCTGCCGAGAATTTGACGGTGAGGCCTGCAAGCAGCGCGGCGAACTCCGGCGTCAGGCTGTAGCCACCTCGGATGTTGAAACCGCCAAGCACCGGTATGTCGAGAGACAGCGTCGCACCCGTCGCCGGGAATGCCGCCCCGGCGGCCGCCAGCAGAACGAACGTCGCGGCCAAACCGTTGCCGGACCTCAGGCGACGGCGACGATACGCGGTGTAGAGATAGAGGCCGTAGGACAAGGCGATGGCGACCAGCAGCAGAACGGTCCGGCTTGAAAACCCGTCTACGATGATGCCCGGCACGAAGACGCCGCGATTGGACAGGAACAGCGCGTTGAAGGCCGACAACGCCTGCCTTGGCGGCGGAAAGGATTTGGCGAGCGCGATCCAGAAGAACAGTTGCAACAGCAGAGGCGTGTTGCGGATCAGTTCGACGTACCAGCGCACGAGCGTCGCCAGCAGCAGATTGCCGGACAGGCCCGCTACACCCAGTGCCACGCCCAGAATGGTTGCCAGAACGCAGCCAAGCACGGCCACTTTGACGGTGTTGATGAGGCCGGCAAGGATTGCCCAGACGTAGAGATCGCCCGCCTTGAAGGCGATGACGCTCTCGCCGATCTCGAAATTGGCCGACCGTTCGAGAAAGCCGAAGCCCGGCGTGACGCCGATGCGCCTCATGGTGTCGGCGACATTGGCGCCCAGCAGCCAGAACAAAGCGACGACCGCGACGAAGACGGCAAGCTGGATGAAGGGCCGCGGCCCCCACCAGCCGGCCAGCCGGCTCAGCAGGCCGGGCCGATCGCGGCCCGGCACGATTTCGGTCGTCGCCATGGTTCGGAAAGCTCGGTCAGCTCAGCGGAAGGGCGGCGAATAGAGCAGGCCGCCGTTCGACCACAGATTGTTGTAGCCGCGTTCCCAGCCGAGCGGCTTCAGGTTGCGGTCGAAGATCTCGCCGTAATTGCCCACCGTCTTGATGATGTTGTAGGCCCATTTCGGATCGAGATTGGTGGCCTGCGCCAGCGAAGGATCGACGCCGAGGAAGCGCTGGATCGCCGGATCTTCCGACTTCAGGAACTCATCGACATTCTTCGAGGTGATGCCCCATTCCTCGGCCTGGATGGTGACGTTGACGGTCCAGTTGACCAGTTCCTGCCAGCGGTCGTCGCCACCGGCGATGGCCGGAGCCAGCGGCTCCTTGGACAGGCGCTCCGGCAGGATGACGTAGTCATCCGGCTTCTTCAGCTGGGTACGCTTGCCGACAAGATCGGAGCTGTCCTGCGTGATCGCATCGACGCGGCCGGATTCCAGCGCGTTGATGAATTCGCCGGTCTCCTCGATGGTCACCGGCGTGAACTTCTTGCCGGTCTTGCGGAAGAAGTCGGCGATGTTCAGCTCGCCGGTGGTGCCGCTCTGCACGCCAATGGTGGCGCCATCGAGTTCCGCTGCCTTGGTCACGCCGAGGTCCTTGCGGACCAGGATGCCCTGCCCGTCATAAAATACGGTCGGGCCGAAGTGGAAACCCAGTTGCAGGGCACGGGCGATGGTCACCGTCACGCCCGACAGCAGGATGTCGAACTCGCCGGCCTGGAGTGCCGGCAGGCGCTGCTGCGGCGAGGAGTTGGTGAACTCGACCTTGTCCGGCGTGCCGAACACGGTGATGGAAAGCGCCTTGCCGTAGTCGACGAAGAAGCCCTTCCACTGGCCGTCGTCGCCCGGCGCGAAGAAGCCTGGGGTGGTGCCGACGCCGACCTTGATTGCGCCGCGCTGCTTGATCTTATCCAGCGTTGGGCCGGCATCGGCCACGCTTGAAAACGCGGTCGCAGCCACGACCAGCGACGCCGCCACCGCACGGCGCCACAGGCCGCCGGGTTGCGATAAAAATGTCATCTCGATAACTCCTGATCTGTAACAGGCCGACCCGAAACGATCGCGCTCAGCCCCCTTTCGCCGACCCTGACAAACGGTAACTCCATAAAATTTGTAGACTAAGGAACGACAATCCAAAATTGCGGCGTTCCGGGAAGCGCTTTGCCGAAAAACGGCGGCTTTGGAGGTGGAAGCGGCGCGCCTCCTCTTTGCGAAAAAAAGCGGCCGGGCAGAACCCGGCCGAGGTGAGAGGATGTGGGATGCGGGTCAGGCGGCTACCGAAGCGAAGCCGCTTTCGAGCAGGTCGGCATAATGTCGCTTGGCGACATCTGGATGCGAACGCAGGCGGCTCTTCAACACATTGGTGCCGACATTGCGGAACAGCGGATTCTCGGGATCGCTGGCCGGTCCTCGCGCTTCCTCCGCCAGATTGGGGGGCAGGTCGAGCAGCGGAATGGAAGCATCCAGCCGCGCACTGAAGAAGAACGGCACCGACAGCCGTTCGACACCGGTGGGTGGCGTGACGACACGATGCACCGTGGCGCGCAGATAGCCGTTTGAAGCCAGTTCCAGCAGTTCGCCGATGTTGACGACCAGCGTGCCGGCGATCGGATCGACCGGCACCCAGCGCTCGTCATATTCGACCTGCAGGCCCTCATTGTGGTCCTGCAGCAACAGGGTCAGGAAGCCGCCATCCTTGTGCGCGCCGACGCCTTGCTCGCTGCCCGTGAGATCGCGGCCGGGATAGCGCACGATCTTCATGCGGTGGTTGGGTTCACCGGCATAGATGGCGTCGAAGGCATTCTCCGGCTGCTCGAGCGACAGCGCGAAAGCCTTGAGCAGACGGATCGCCACGTCGGTCACCTGCGCCTGCCAGGCCAGCAGCGCCGGCTTCAGATCCGGATAGAGCCGTGGCCATTGGTTCGGCCCCTGCAGGCGCGTCCATGCGGCGGTGCCCGGCTTCTGTGCGATCGCCTCGCGCTCGACCCCGATGTCGAGCTGTTCGCGCCAGTCCGCCTTGCCGCGCGTCAGCTCACCGCCGGTGCGCGTGTAACCGCGAAACTGCGGCGAGTTGACCATGGCGATCTTGAGCTTTTCGTCCTCCGGCAGTTCGAAGAAACGCTTCGCCGAAGCGAGCACGCCTTCGATCTCGCTGACCGCGATACCGTGGCCGGCCAGATAGAAGAACCCGACATCGCGGGCCGCCGACCTGAGGTCCGCCAAGAAGGTGCGCCGTTCCGATGCGCCCTGCTCCAAGCGGCTCAGATCGAGCACAGGTACGATTCTGGTCATGTTCGGGATTCCTCCGGTCTGTCCGTGTTGCCGAAAAACCCACCCGCCAAGATTGCGATCGCCGCCGCGGCCACCCCAAGCCACAGCAGGTCAGCCGAATACCGTTTGATGCCGAGAAAATGCCAATCCTTGCACAGCGCCATCGCCAGCGAGCAACGGTCCGACGTGTAGAGGAGACACGGCAGCGTGCGCGCAGCGGAAAAACCCGTGTTTGCCATCACCTGCGCATAGACGACGGCCCACCACAGGACGCTGAGCGCAACCAGAAGAACGCTGGCGAGTTCGAGCCACGGCAAGACAGTTCTGGCCATTCTTCTCGACTGAACGCTCATTTCGCGTACCCCAGTCACATGCTCTAGGCGGCCTTCAGTTCCTGTTCGCCGACGGCGCCGTCGAGTGCCTGCTCGAGATCGCGGATGATGTCGTCGGGATGTTCGATGCCGACCGATAGCCGCACGTAGCCCGGTGTCACACCGGAGGAGAGCTGATCCTCGGCAGAGAGCTGCGAATGCGTGGTCGTGGAAGGGTGGATGGCTAATGAACGGGCGTCGCCGATGTTGGCGACATGGTAGAAGAGCTTCAACCCGTTGATGAAACTGCGGCCGGCTTCACGTCCGTCCTTCAGCTCGAAGCCTACCAGCGCACCATAGTTTCCAGCCCGGAAATAGGCATCGGCGCGACGCTTGTCCTCGCCCTCCTGGTAGCGAGGGAAGATGACCGAGTCCACCTTGGGGTGGCCCTTCAGATATTCGGCGACCTTGAGCGCGTTCTCATTGTGCTGGCGGATGCGCAGCGGCAAGGTCTCCAGCCCCTGCAGGAGCTGGAAGGCGTTGAACGGGCTGATCGCCGCACCGACATCGCGCAACAGCACGGTGCGGATGCGCAGCACGTAGGCAACCGGTCCGAGCGGCTTGGCCGCTTCCACCCAGATCTTGCCGTGATAGCTCGCGTCCGGCTGGGTCAGCGTCGGGAAGCGGCCCGCATGCTCTTCCCAAGGGAAATTGCCACCGTCGATGACGATACCACCGATCGAAGTGCCATGGCCGCCAATATATTTGGTAGCCGAATAGACGACGACCGCCGCGCCGTGTTCGAACGGCCGGATGATCAGGGGAGCAGCCGTGTTGTCGACGATCAGCGGCACGCCGAGCGAGCGACCGATCTCCGCAACCTCCTTGATCGGGAAGACCTGCAACTTCGGATTGGGCAGCGATTCCGCGTAGTAGGCGCGGGTGCGCTCATCGGTGGCGCGGCGGAAATTCTCCGGATCCGACGCATCGACAAAACGTACCTCGACGCCGAAATGCTTGAGCGTGGCCGCAAACAGCGCCCAGGTACCACCGTAGAGGCCGGTGGAAGAAACGATGTTGTCGCCTGCGCCGGCAAGGTTCAGCACCGAATAGGCAGACGCTGCCTGCCCCGACGACAGAAGCAGCGCCGCGGCACCGCCTTCCAGGGCGGCGATGCGCTGCTCGAAGGCATCCTGCGTCGGATTGGAGACGCGGGTGTAGATGTGGCCGACTTCATCCAGCGAGAACAACCGGTCGGCATGATTGGTGTCCTGGAACTGGTAGGACGTGGTCTGGTAGATCGGCACCGCCACGGCACCCGTGGCGGGATCGGCGCGCCAGCCCCCGCCATGCAGCGCGAGCGTTTCGGCAGAGAAATTTTCCAGCGTCATGTCGTCTGCTCCTTGTTTCGGTCAGTGAGGTTGGCGGTTCAGGCGGCGGGCGCGGCCTCAGTGCGTGCCTGGGCAGCGAGAAGATCGGCATGATGGCGCGCGGCGACATCCGGATGCGAGCGCAGCCGGCTTTTCAGCGTGTTCTGGCCCGAGTTGCGAAACAGCGGGTTGTGCGGATCGCGCGTGATGCCGCCGGCCTGCGCCTTGAGGTGAGAAGGCAGATCGAGCAGCGGCACTTCGGCGTCGAACGGCGCACCGAGGAAAAAGGCGACCGACAGCCTATCCGTGCCGGCGGGCGGCGTGACGACGCGATGCACGGTCGCCTTCAGATAGCCGTCGGTGACCAGTTCCAGCAGCTCGCCTATGTTGACGACGAAGGTGCCCTGGCGCGGCTCGGCTTCGATCCAGCGGCCATCCTCCGTTTCAACCTCCAGGCCTTTCTGCCTTTCCTGGAGCAGCAAAGTGAGGAAGCCGCTGTCTTTGTGCGCGCCGACACCCTGTTCGCTTCCGGTGGCATCGCGGCCGGGATAACGGATGATCTTGATCAGATGATTGGGCTGGCCGGCATAGATGGCCTCGAACACGTCGCGGTCCTGCTCCAGCGCCACAGCGAAAGCCTTGAGCAGGCGCGTCGCCAGCCTGGTCAGCTCGGACTGCCATTCGAGCAGGATCGGCTTCAATTCCGGCAGCGCACCCGGCCACAGGTTCGGCCCCTGCAGCCGGGTCCATGCCGGCTGGTCCTTGCCGAACGCCAGCGCCGGCGCTTCGGAGCCGATGTCTATCTGTTCGCGCCAGTCGCGCTGGCCCTGGGTGAGCTCCTGGCCGACGCGGTTGTAGCCGCGGAAATGCGGCGAGTTGACCATTTCGATCTCCAGCTTATCGGCTTCCGGCAGCGCGAAGAAGCGGCGCGAGGACGCCAGCACGTCATCGATCAGGCTTTGCGGGATGCCGTGGCCGGAGAGGTAGAAGAAGCCGACATCGCGGGAAGCGCGCTTCAACTGGCTGAGGAACGCGGTCGGATCGGTTTCAAACAGCGAGAAATCCAGAACCGGAATGGATTGGATGGCGGTCGTCTTGCTCACTTTCAGGCCCTCTTGGCAGGTCCCTAAGCGTGGCAATGGCATGGGCAAAATCAAAGGAACGACCATCCCTTTGACACCGGAACGCGAAAAATCCCGCGTGCCGAGCCCCGCGATCGGCGCGATTTTTTGCTAACCCTACAAAATTCGTAGACTAAAGAGGCAGAACCCGCATGACGCCCGAAACACCAACGGCATCACGCCTGATCGGCGCGCTCATCATCGATGAGGATGCGCTCGGCACTGCCGTCGAGGTCCTCATACTGGCCACTGCGCAATGCCCACAGGAAGGCGACGAGGCCGGCTCCGCCCAGCAAAAGCGCCACCGGGATGAGGATGACGAGATTGCTCATTGCACCGGCCTTTCGATCAGCCTGGCCGGAACGGCAACACGTGATCCCTCCTCGGCAACCGAACGGCCGCTGGCCAGCCGCATGGCGTTGGCGATGACGATGATCGACGACAGCGACATGGCAATCGCTGCAATCAGCGGGGTGACATAGCCGAAGATAGCGATCGGGACTGCGACGAAATTATAGGCGATGGCGAAGGCAAGGTTCTGCCGGATCAGCCTGCCTGCCTTGCGGGAAATGTCCAGCGCGAAGGGGATCACCGTGAGGCTTTCACGCAGGAAGACGAAGTCGGCAGCGTTGCGGCCGATGTCGGCGGCAGTCGCCGGCGCCATCGAGACATGGGCGGCAGCCAGGGCAGGCGCATCGTTCAATCCATCGCCAACCATCAGAACCTTGCGGCCCTTGCCGGCAAACGCCGCTATACGCGCCACCTTTTCACCCGGCAACATCCCGGAACGATAGGCATCGATGCCGGCCTGTGCGGCGATTACTTTTGCGTTGGCGCTGTGGTCGCCGGTCAGCATCTCCACCACCAGCCCCTGCCCCGCCAGACCGGCCACTGTCTCGGCGGCACCCGCACGCAATCGATCCTCGCAGACAAAACTGGCGCGTAGAACGCCGTCGCGCGACAGGACCGTATCCACCGCCTCGGCGCCATCCTTCAGTGCCCATTGCGCGCGGCCGAGCCGCCAGACGGAACCATTCATTGACGCCTCCAGTCCGAAACCGGGCACTTCGCTAACCGCATCCAGAAGGTGAGGCTGCATCGACGCGCCGGGATTGGCTTCCGTGATGGCACGCGCGACGGGATGCCTGGAATGCGCGGCCAGCTGTGCGGCAATCACCATATCGGCGGGTCTTATCCGTTCGCCGTTCGCCAACCTGAGCGCGCCGAGCGTCAAGGTGCCGGTCTTGTCGAAAACAACCGTGTCGATGCCGGCGAGCCGCTCCATGGCAGAGCCGTCCTTGACCATGATGCCCTGTTCGAACAGGCGGCGGGCGGCCACCACCTGCACGATCGGCACGGCCAGGCCGAGCGCGCAGGGGCAGGTGATGATGAGCACGGCAATGGCGATGATCATCGCCCGGTGCCAGTCGCCCGAAACGAGCAGCCAGCCTAAGAAGGTGAGTAGCGCCGTCAGATGCACGACGGGAGCATAAAGCGCTGATGCCCTGTCGGCGATGCGACGGTAGAGTGCCCGCCCGCCTTCCGCGGCTTCCATCAGGCGTACCATTTCGGCGAGGAAGGAATCTTTTGCCGCGGCAGTTGCTTCCACCGTCAGCGCGCCGGTGAGGTTCAAGGTACCGGCCTGCAGCATCGCGCCCCTGTCGACCGCTTCCGGCTCGCTTTCGCCACTAACCAGCGAACGATCGACTTCGGAAGCCCCCTTCATGACCAACGCGTCGACCGGTACGCGCTCCCCGGCGGCGACGAGGATCACGTCGCCCTTGGCGATCTCCTCGACTGGCACGTAGCTCAGCGTACCGTCGCCGGCAACAACGGTGGCGCCGCGGGCGGCCAGGCGCCTCAGGCCACTCACAGCGGTGCGTGCCTTCTCGCGCATGACGTGGTCGAGCGTGCGGCCGATCAGCAGGAAGAACAGCAATGAGACCGACGCGTCGAAATAAGCATGCGGACCATGGTTGATCGTCTCATAGAGGCTGAGACCATAGGCCAGCGTGATGCCGATAGCGATCGGTACATCCATGTTCATGCGGCCGTGGCTCAGCGCGCTCCAAGCCGAGCGGAAGTAGATGCGGCCGGCGAAGACGAGCGCGGGGATGGCGATCAGCGCCGAGACCCAGTGGAACAGGTCGCGCGTCGCATCCGTCGCGCCGGACCAGACAGAGACCGACAACAGCATGATGTTGGTTGCGGCAAAACCGGCGATGGCGACAGCCCGGATCAACTCTGCCAGTACAGGGTCCTTGCCGTTGTCGTTTTCGCGGTCGAACAGATGCGCCTCATAGCCAACTCCGGACAGCGTAGCGACCAGCGGTGGAAACTCCCCTTCGCGCAGCCGCACCGAAACCCGCTTGGTCGAGAGGTTCACGCGCGCGCCGGCCACGCCCGGCAGTTTCTGCAGGGCGGTCTCGATGGTACGGATGCAGGCGCCGCAGTGGACGCCGGGGACGGCGAAGTCGACCTGTGCAAGGCCGCCACCGAGCGAACGGCTTGCCAGCCTGATCTCATCGGCTGATGGAGCGCCCGAGCGGTCCAGCTCAAGCGAAGATTCGACGCCCGGTGCGCAGCAGCTCATTGGACTGCCCCATTGCGAACGAACACACGCTGCACCTGTCGATAAGGCAAGGCGCGGCCGACGTCGGCATCCACCTCGACGATCCATGCGCCATCGCGCACGGCTAGCCGCGTGCTGAAGGCTCCGCCCCGTTCCGGCTTGAGTTCGATCGTGCGGTCCTCGGCATCGTAAGCGGGATGGCGGAAGGCCACCTTCACGCTGACAGGCAGAACCGGTTTGCCGACGGCATCGACCAGTACGTAGCGGATCGCGCCGTCCGTGACCGTCAGCGTGCCTTGCCAATGCAGCGCCGCCTGTGCGCGTCCCTCTTCCGCCTTCCTGTTGAACTGCTGGCTGGCGACATAGCTGTTCTGCACGACAAGCCCTGTCCAGCTCAACCGCGCCAGCGTGGCCATCGTCATGTTGACGGCGATGATGACGCCGAAGAAGGTGAGTATGATCACCAGCATATGCCGGCCAGTGAACTCGCCGGTGGAGCGACGGCGCATGATCATCTCGATGCCTCCGGAGCGATGAAGTTGGCGTCGTAGTTGGCGGTCTCTATGCCCGCGGCGTCCCTGGCGACGAAACGGAAGGGCGTGCTTCCCGGCCGCATCAGGTCTCGCGGTTGCCGCACAAAGATCTTGAGCGACTTCAGCCGGTCCGGCTCGACCTCGACGGCGAGCGTTTCGCCTTCCATCGGCTCGGTGCCGACTGCATTCATGGCGCCCCCTTGCAAACCTTCCAGCGTGATCCGGATGGTGCGCGGTTCGGGGATCATGTTGAGCAGCTTGACGGTATAGCCGTTACGAATGGCACCATCCGCAAGCACCACGAATTGCGGGTTGCGGTCATGCAGGACGTTGAGCTGCAGCCGTTCGCGCGTCAGCAAGGCATAGAGCATGGCAAGGCCGACCAGCGCCCACACAGCGGTGTAGACGAAGGTGCGCGGCCTGAAGATCTTGCCGAGATGGAACTGGGCGACCTTGTCCGAAAGGCGACCGCCCGGCTGCCTGACCAGGGCCGGTTCGATGGCATGCGCGCCATTGCCGGTGGCGAGCGCCATGTTGGCATTGTAGTCATTCAGCGTCGCGTAGGCGATCAGGCCGCGCTCCTTGCCGATCTTGTCCATGACGCTGTCGCAGGCGTCGATGCAGAGCGCACAGGTGATGCATTCGAGCTGCTGGCCATCGCGGATATCGATGCCCATCGGGCAGACGGCGACACAGGCGTTGCAGTCGACGCAATCGCCGACGCTCTCGCCGGCCGCCGCCGCTTTCTTGGCATGACGCGAGCGCGGTTCGCCGCGCCAGTCATTGTAAGTGACCGTGAGCGAATTCTCGTCGAGCATCGCGGCCTGGATGCGCGGCCACGGGCACATATAGGTGCAGACCTGCTCACGCATCAGCCCGCCGAAGACGTAGGTCGTGGCGGTCAGCACGGCTATGGTCAAGTAGGCAATGGCAGCCGCCTGTCCGGTCAGCACTTCGCCGAGCAGCGTCGGCGCATCGGCGAAATAGAAGATCCAGGCGCCACCAGTCGCGATTGCGATGAGCAGCCAGACTGTGTGCTTTGCCGCGCGCTTGACCATCTTGCTAACCGACCAGGGAGCGCCGTCCAGCTTGATGCGGGCATTGCGATCGCCCTCGATGGCCCGCTCGACCACCAGGAAGAGATCCACCCAGACCGTCTGCGGGCAGGTATAGCCGCACCAGGCGCGGCCCACCGTCGAGGTGATCAGGAACAGGCCGATGCCCGCCATCACCAGCAGGCCGGCAACGAAGAAGAACTCCTGCGGCCAGATCTCGATGAAGAAGAAATAGAAGCGGCGGTTGGCGAGATCGACCAGCACGGCCTGGTCGGGGGCATAGGGGCCGCGATCCCAGCGCAGCCATGGCGTCAAATAGTAGATGCCCAGCGTGATCGCCATGACGATCCACTTGAAGCGGCGGAACTGGCCGGAAGCACGCTTGGGAAAGATCTTCCTGCGCGCCGCATAGAGAGGTTGGCGGACCCTGGCGGAATTGACCGCCTCCGCTTCCAGCCGTTCGACCTCTCCAACATCAAGCATCACGCATTCCCACGCTTCTCACCCTGCATGCGCTTGCCAGGGCGGATTTGCCTTGACCGAGATCAAGTGGTCGATGTGCTGTCGGGACCCGCCTTTCGGCGGGTCCCGTCGCTGGGCCCCAAGGGGAACAGATTTTAGGCGGACCCTATTCCCCTCCCCCCAGCGAATGCACATAGACAGCCAGTTCCTTGACCTTGACGTCGCCCAGGCGTACGCCCCAAGCAGGCATCACGCCGTTTTTCGGCGCTCGCACCTGCTGGGCGATAGCCCGTTCGCCGGAGCCGTAGAGCCAGATCGCGTCGGTCAGGTCCGGAGCGCCGAGGTCGCGATTGCCCTTGGCGTTGGCGCCATGACAGGCGGCGCAGTTGTCGGCGAAGACCTTGGCGCCGGGCTCCACCTTTGCCGGATCACTGACCGGCCCCGACAGGCTCGCCACATAGGCGCTGACATCGCCGATCTGGCCGGGGTTGAGCATTTCGGCGAAGGCCGGCATCTCCGAAGTGCGAGTGTCCGGATCGTCGACGAAGCGGATGCCGTGAACGATCGTCTTGTGGATCTGATCGGCCGAACCGCCCCACAGCCATTCGTCGTCATTGAGGTTGGGGAAACCGGGCGAGCCTTGCGCCCCTGAACCATGGCACTGCACGCAGTTGACGCGGAAGGTCGCCGCTCCGGCAGCGGTGGCAAAATCGCGCAGGCTGGCGTCGGCCTCGATCTCAACCACCGATTTTGCCTTGATCGCGGCAACGTATTTTTCCTGGGCGGCGCTGGCCGCGGCCAGCTCCTGCTTGACCTCGCCCCGGCTCGAATAATCGAGCACGCCCCTGGTTGCCGATGTCAGAAGCGGCCAGGCGGGATAGGCGACGGTGTAGCCGATCGCCCAGATCACCGTTGCGTAGAACGTCCACAACCACCAGCGCGGCATCGGGTTGTCGAGTTCGCGGATGCCGTCCCATTCGTGGCCGGTGGTCGAAACGCCGGAAACCTCATCGATGTGTTTTTCGGTCATGGCTTGTCGTCCTCGAACGGGATCCTGGCTGCGGCGTCGGCGTGCGTCTTGCTGCCGGGGCGAAGGGTGAAGAGCACCACGCCAACAAAGAAGACGGTCATGCCGAGCAGACCCCAGCTATCGGCGAAGTGGCGCATGGCGGTGTAGGTTTCCATCTCGCGCCCCCGTCAGCGGTAGCCAGCGGCTTCGTCATAGGTCGAGAAATCGACCAGCGTGCCGAGCATCTGCAGATAGGCGACCAGCGCATCCATCTCGGTCACCTGCTGCGGATTGCCATCGAAGTCGCCGATCTTGGCCTTCGGATAGCGCTTGGTCAGAGCCGAGGTGTCGGCATTGGGGTTGGCCTGGGCGACAAGATCGACTTCCGCGTTGTCGATCATCTCCTGCGTATAGGGGACGCCGACATCGACATTGGCGACGAGTTGCGTGGAGAAGCCCTTCGGCGACAGCGGCACGTTCTTCAGGAAGGCGTAGCGCGGCATGATCGATTCCGGCACCACCGAGCGCGGGTCGGTGAGATGCTGGACATGCCATTCGTTGGAATAGCGGTCGCCGACGCGGGCAAGGTCCGGCCCGGTACGCTTCGAGCCCCATTGGAAGGGATGGTCGTACATGGACTCCGCCGCCAGGCTGTAGTGGCCGTAGCGCTCGACCTCATCGCGGAAAGGCCGGATCATCTGGCTGTGGCAGAGGTAGCAGCCCTCGCGGATGTAGATGTTGCGGCCAGCCAGCTCCAGCGGCGAATAGGGCCGCATGCCTTCGACCTTCTCGATGGTGTTCTCGAGATAGAACAGCGGCGCGATCTCGACGATGCCGCCGATGGTGACGACCAGGAACGAGCCGACGAGCAGCAGCGTCGCGTTGCGCTCGATCAGCGCGTGTTTGTCCATCAAAGCCATGTGAGAACTCCTATTCGGCCGGCTGCAGGGCGGGCGCGGTGCCGGTGGTCGGCACCTCCTTGCGCTGTTCACCGCGGATGGTCATGAAGATGTTCCAGGCCATGATCACCACGCCGGAGAGGTAGAGTGCCCCGCCGAAGGCGCGCATCACGTAGTAGGGGTGCATGGCGGCGACGGACTCGGCGAAGGAATAGACCAGGAAGCCCTGCTCATCGTATTCGCGCCACATCAGGCCCTGCATGATGCCCGATACCCACATGGACGCGGCGTAGATGACGATGCCGAGCGTCGCCAGCCAGAAGTGCCAGTTGACCATGCGCACCGAATAGAGGCGTTCGCGGTTCCACAGGCGCGGCACCATGAAATAGACCGCCCCGAAGGAGATCAGCCCGTTCCAGCCGAGCGCGCCGGAATGCACATGGCCGATGGTCCAGTCGGTATAATGGGACAGCGAGTTGACGGCCTTGATCGACATCATCGGCCCCTCGAAAGTGGCCATGCCGTAGAAGGCCACCGCCGTCACCATCATGCGGACGATCGGATCGGTGCGCAGCTTGTCCCAGGCGCCGGACAGCGTCATCAGGCCGTTGATCATGCCGCCCCAGGACGGCATCCACAGCATGATCGAGAACACCATGCCCAAGGTCTGCGCCCAGTCGGGCAGCGCGGTGTAGTGCAGGTGATGCGGCCCGGCCCAGATGTACATGAAGATCAGGGACCAGAAGTGGATGATCGACAGCCGGTAGGAATAGACCGGCCGGTTCACCTGCTTGGGGATGAAATAATACATCATGCCGAGGAAGCCGGCGGTGAGGAAGAAACCGACGGCGTTGTGGCCGTACCACCATTGCGTCAGCGCATCCTGCACGCCGGAGAACAGCGAATAGCTTTTCGATCCGACGAATGAGGCCGGCACCGCCAGATTGTTGACCACGTGCAGCATCGCGATGGTCACGATGAAGGACAGATAGAACCAGTTGGCGACGTAGATATGCGGTTCCTTGCGCTTCAGGATCGTGCCGAGGAAGACTGCCAGGTAGGCGACCCAGACGACGGTGAGGAACAGGTCGATGTACCATTCCGGCTCTGCGTATTCGCGGCTCTGGGTGATGCCGAGCAGATAGCCGGTGGCGGCCATGACGATGAAGAGCTGATAGCCCCAGAAGACGTACCAGGCGAGATTGCCACCGAAGAGGCGCGCACGGCAGGTGCGCTGCACGACATAGAAGGAGGTCGCGATCAGCGCGTTGCCGCCGAAGGCGAAGATGACCGCCGAAGTATGCAGTGGCCGCATGCGGCCGAAATTGAACCAGGGCTCCAGGTTGAGGTCCGGAAAGGCCAGCTGCAGCGCGATGACGACACCGACCAGCAGCCCGACCACCGCCCAGAACACGGTCGCAATGGCACCGTAGCGAATGGGGCCATCCATATAGGCGGACTGATCCACCGGCTGTTCCGGCTCGAAGCTGACATTGCGCAAGAGCACGATGGTGCCGATGGCCAGCACGGCGAACAGCACCCACATATGCGCGCGAAACGGAGCATCGGCGGCGAAGCCCGCGCCGAGCAGCGCCAGGAACGTCGCCAGGCTCATCCAGGCAATTTCGGCTCCATATCTCATCGAGCGATCCCTCGGCATCATCGAAACCGCATCCCCATGCGGTCTTTCCTGTCTCCGTTTCCGACAAAGCGAGAGTGCCCGCCTTGATCCAGGTCAAAGCCGGGCGAAGCGCTCCTTGTCAGTCTTGACGGCTGGACAAGGGTGCGGAGGACGGTCTGTGCGCGGTGAACGACAGTTGAGAGCCATGGTGGCCGGCGAGCCGCCGCGCACGGAAGGAGCGACACCGGAAGAGACCAGACGCCCGGCGCTGGTCATGCAGCGTGTCCATGACAACAAGCTCGCACTCTGCGCAGCGCTCGAGGCTGTAGCCGACGCCCTGCCCGATGGCGTGTGCCGGGCCGAATGCCTGCGCATAGCCAGCCTGCTGGTGCCGTTGCTACGCCAGGCGCATGCCTATGAGGATGACGTGATCTTCCCGGCCTATGCGGCGGCCGCGCCAGACGCCGCCCTGACCATCAATCGCCTGCGTGTCGAGCATGTCGAGGACGAGAGCTTTGCCGACGAAGTGACCGAGATCCTGCTGGCCATCGGCCATGGCGAACCGATCGCGAATGCCGAAACCATGGGCTTCATGCTGCGGGGACTTTTCGAAACCCTGCGGCGCCACATCGCTTTTGAGCGCGAGCATGTACTGCCGGCTATCCTCGGCTAGAAGCGGAGGCTTTTCACACCGCCTCAGTGCCCGGCGCGCGCTTCCAGCCTTTCGCGCCGCGCCACCGTGACATGGCGGTTGTTCTCGATGCTGATGACGCCATCGGCGCGCAGCTTGGTGAACTGCCGCGAAACCGTCTCGATGGTGAGCCCGAGGAAGTCGGCGATGTCGGCGCGCGTCAGCGGCAGGTCGAACGTCACCTTCTCCTCGCCTTCGTCCAATGTCGGGTCGATGTGGTTGGCGATCAGCAGCAGGAAACTCGCGACCTTCTCCGAAGCCGTCTTGCGGCCAAGCGTCAGCATCCAGTCGCGCGCCTCGTCGAGCTCCTTCAGCGTCTGGCGCAGCAGGCGGTTTTCCAACTCGGGACTCTGCTTCATCATCCGCTCGATGGCGGCCTTCGGAAAGCTGCACAGCGAAACATTGGTCGCAGCCTCGGCATTGACGGCGCTTTCTGTCTTGAACGGACGACCGAGGAAATCGGGAGCGAATTGCAGGCCGACGATCTGCTGGCGGCCATCGGACAAGGTCTTGGTGAGTTTCACCACTCCGGCGAGCACGTTGGAATAGTGATCCACCGTCTCCATGTCGCCGACAAGCTCGGCACCCGGTTCGATGGTCTGCTTGGAAGAAGCCTTGGCGAGCGCCACCAGTTGATCGGAGTCGAGTGCGCCGCAGACACCGCGATGGCGTGCCTCGCATGCCTGGCAGAGAACCGGAATCCCCGCCGTATGAACATCCTGTCGCAGGTTCATGCCGCTCGCGCCCCCGCGTTGCTTAACCCGTTCCTTTTACCCCGTCCCGTCCAGGAAATCCCGCGTCAGTTTGTCTCCGGCGCGATTTGACCTGGATCAAGAACCAGATCCGGCGCGCAGGTCATGATGGCCAACAAGAGAAATCGATGATTTCGAAGGCTGCCATGCAGGACATTCTTCTCAACCGGTATTCGGCTCCGGTACCACGCTACACCAGCTATCCGACGGCACCGCATTTCCACCAGGGCGTCACGGCGCAAACCTATCGTGATTGGCTGACGGCACTGCCAGCCGGCAGCACGCTGTCTCTTTACGCCCATGTTCCCTATTGCGACCGGCTGTGCTGGTTCTGCGCCTGCCACACGAAACACACGCTCTCCTACGGGCCGGTCCGGCGCTACGTCGATGCCTTGCGACGGGAAATCAGGACGGTTGGTGCGCTGCTCGATGGTCAGTGCAAAGTCAGCGCGCTACATCTTGGCGGCGGATCGCCGACGCTGCTCAGCCCGCAAGACATGATCCTGGTGGATACGGCATTGCGCACGGCGTTCCAGTTCGATCCGGATTCGGAAATCAGCGTCGAGATCGACCCCAACGACATGGACGATGGGCGTTTCGACGCGTTGGCGGCGATAGGCATGACCAGGGCCAGCCTTGGGGTACAGGATTTCGACGAAAGAGTGCAGCAGGCGATCAACCGTGAGCAGAGTTTCGAACAGACCCGCTGGGTGGTCGAAAGCGTCAGGGCGCGGGAAGTCTCTTCAGTCAATCTCGACGTGCTCTACGGCCTGCCGTACCAGACGGTCACGACCGTCGCCAGCACCATCGAACAGGTGCTCTCATTGCGCCCTGACCGCATCGCCCTGTTCGGCTACGCGCATGTGCCGTGGTTCAAGAAACACCAGAAGATGATCGATGAGACCGCCCTGCCCGATGCCGCCGAGCGCCTCGCCCAATCGCAACTGGCAGCGGATCTGATCGCGGGCGCCGGCTATGTGGCGATCGGGCTGGACCATTTCGCATGGCCGGGCGACGGCATGGCGCGGGCTCTGGCGGACGGATCGCTCAAGCGCAATTTCCAGGGCTATACCGTGGATGGTGCCGACGCGCTGATCGGACTGGGTGCTTCCTCGATCGGCCGGCTGCCGCAAGGCTATGTCCAGAACATGCCGGCGACCGGCGAGTACCAGAAACTGGTAGAGAAGGGCGAATTGGCGACGGTACGCGGCACAGCACTCACACCACAGGACCGGGCTCGCGGCTGGGTGATCGAACGGCTGATGTGCGACCATGCCTTCTCGCGCGCCGAGCTTCTGGCGCTGTTCGGCGAGGACGCGAAACCTGTCCTGCGCGACGCACACATCCTTGCCGGCGATCCCGCGAGCGGATTCGCGGCCTATGGCGGCGACTTCAGCGTCGCCGAGCAGGCGAAGCCTTTCGTGCGCTCGATCGCGGCGCATTTCGACAGCTATCTTGCGACTGGTGCCGCACGCCACTCCGCGGCGGTGTGACAACCTATCCTGCCTTTAGAGCGTTTCCGTGAAAGACGGAAACGCTCTATGGGCAGGACATGGATTTTCACGCACTGACCCAAACCGCAGTCGACTTTGTCCGGGCCAATCAGGGCTGGGGCTTCCTGGTCGTCATGGCGCTGGCCTTTGGCGAATCCCTGGCTTTCATCTCACTGCTGGTGCCGGCGACGGTCATCCTGCTCGGCATCGGCTTCCTGGTCGGAGAGAGCGGGATTTCGTTCTGGCCACTGTGGGCTGCAGCGGCAATCGGTGCCTTCTTCGGCGACTGGCTCTCGTTCTGGATCGGCCAGAGACTGAAGCATGACGCGGTGCGCTACTGGCCGTTGTCGCGCAATCCGGGCCTGCTCGAGCGGGGCCATCGTTTCTTCGAACGCTGGGGCACACTCGGCGTGTTCGTCGGTCGCTTCTCCGGGCCGCTGCGCGCCTCCATGCCACTGGTTGCGGGCATCTGCGAGATGTCGCCCGTCGCCTTCCAGCTTGCCAATGTGACATCAGCCATGCTGTGGGCCGCCAGCATACTCGCGCCCGGGGCTTTCGGCCTCAAATGGTTGCAAGACTGGATTTGAGTCGTAAGACGGATCGCGCCGCCTATTGCGGGTTCTCCAGGCTGAATAGTTCGCTGTGCTCGTCATAGGCGAACAACTCAGCGTAGCGTGCCCAGGAGATCACCGTCTTCAGCGTTTCATCGGCATAGTCTTCGGTCATGTAATCTTCCAGCTCGTTGCGGAAGCGCGCCATCGGCGCGACATGCGAGGGGCGTTCGTCCAACACCCGGCGGATCAGGCCGATCAGCGGCACATAGGCCGAGATGTGCTCGGCAAACAGCCGCTTGCGTTCGTCCGTTTCCATATGGGCAAAACGCTTTCCGGCATCCGTCAGTTCGATGTCGCCTTCGCTGAGCTGGGCCAGGCGCAACAGTTGCAGGGTTTCACCGAGATGGAAGATCTCGTCGGCCTCCATCTGCAGGGCACCCGCCAGCACCGGAAGGTCGGCGCGCCCCTCATAGGGAGCGGCGGCCAGCGCCTCGATCAGGCCGGCCAGCACGTTGGTCGAGACATGGGTCAGCACCAAGCCGATGCCGGTGCCGGGAATGCCTTCCTTGGAGAGGGTCCGCGGTTCGGCGCGCTGCGTCATGATCGCGTAGATCGAATCGACCAGTTGCCGGAAGACCGGATCGAGGCGATTGCGCGGGTGCGGCAGGTCGACCTTCAACTCGCGCGCGACGCGGCCGGGGTTGGAAGAGAAGACGAGGATGCGGTCGCACATCAGCACTGCCTCCTCGATGTTGTGGGTGACGATCAGCACCGATTTGATCGGCAGGCGGCCCTCCATCCACAGATCGATCATGTCGGTGCGCAACGTCTCGGCAGTGAGCACATCGAGCGCCGAGAACGGCTCGTCCATCAAAAGCAGGTCGGGATGCACCACCAGCGCACGCGCGAAGCCGACACGCTGGCGCATGCCACCCGAAAGCTCTTTTGGAAAAGCATTCTCGAAACCGTCGAGGCCGATGAGGTCGATGGCGGCAAGTGCCCGCGAGCGGCGCTCGACACGATCGATGCCCTGAGCCTCGAGGCCAAGCTCGACGTTCTGGAGAACCGTGAGCCAGGGAAACAGCGCGAAGGACTGGAAGACCATGGCGACGCCCGAAGGCGGGCCCTGGATTTCCAAGCCCCTGCACTCGGCCACGCCCGACGACGGCGCGACAAGGCCCGCGATGATGCGCAGCAGCGTCGACTTGCCCGAACCCGAGCGGCCGAGCAGGCCGACCAGTTCGCCCTCGCGAATGGTCAGGTCGACATTTTCCAGCACCGTCACATCCTTGCCGCTGCCCTTCGGAAAGGAGCGGGAGACCTGACGGATGTCGATGAGCGGCTTCTTGGCGACTTGATCCAGCATGGCAATCATCTCCGTTGGCTCAGGCAAGGCGCAGCCGGCGTTCGCCGAAAGCATAGAGCGGGCGCCAGACCAGCCGGTTGAAGAGGGTGACGAACAGGCACATGACGACGATGCCCAGCACGACACGCGGGAAATCGCCGGCGGACGTCGCCTTGGAGATGTAGGCGCCGAGGCCGCGCGCGGTGAGCTGCTCATTGCCCCAGCTTGCCACCTCGGCGACGATCGAGGCGTTCCACGAACCGCCCGATGCCGTGATGGCGCCGGTGACGTAATACGGGAAAATGCCGGGCAAGATCACCTTGAACCACCAGCGCCAGCCGGCAATGTGGAAGCTGCGCGCCGCCTCCTTGAGGTCGCTCGGAAAGGCCGAGGCGCCGGCGATGACGTTAAACAGGATGTACCATTGCGTGCCCAGGATCATCAGTGGGCTCAGCCAGATGTTCGGGTTGAGGTCGTAATGAACGATCAGCACCACGAACACCGGAAAGGCGATGTTGGCCGGAAAGGCGGCCAGGAACTGCACCAGCGGCTGCACCTTCTCGGCAAGCTTCGGACGCAGGCCGACCCAGACGCCGACCGGCACCCACAGCAGCGTCGCCAGCGCCATCAGCACGATGACGCGCGCCAGGGTGATCAAGGCATCGGTGAGCACGGTAGCGACATCCGGCCAACCGACGTTGGTCTTGAGATAGGCAATGCTGACATAGGCGCCATAGGCAGCACCCAGCGCAATCAGCCCGACCCACAGCCCGTCGAGCAGGCGCGAGCGCACCGCGCCGTTTCCGCCCTTGGCCATCCCAAAGGTCGGCATTGCGGGCAGGCGCAGGGTCCATACCGCACGCGCCAGCCAGGCAAGCGGCGTGACGAGGACACGCACCAGCCGGGCGCGGCGCAGCAAGTCCAGCATCCAGGACTGCGGCGCCTCCACTGAGGCCGTGGTCTCGAAACGGAACTTGTCGGCCCAAGCCACCAGCGGGCGAAACAGCAGCTGGTCGTAGAGGACGATGACCACCAGCATGGTGATGACGGCATAGACGATAGCGGCGATGTTCTGCTGCTGGATGGCCAGCGCCACATAGGAGCCGACGCCCGGCAAGGTCACGGTGGTGTTGCCGACGGTGATGGCCTCGGAGGCGACCACGAAGAACCAGCCGCCCGACATCGACATCATGGCGTTCCAGACCAGGCCCGGCATGGCGAAGGGCACATCGAGGCGCCAGAAGCGCTGCCAACCGGTCAGGTGGAAGCTGCGGGTCGCCTCCTCGAGATCAGCCGGTACATTGCGCATCGACTGGTACATGGAAAAAGTCATGTTCCATGCCTGGCTGGTGAAGATGGCAAACACCGAGGCCAGCTCGGCACCCAGAACAGAGCCGGGAAACAGGTTGAGGAAGAAGGTGACGGTGAAGGTAAGGAAGCCGAGGATCGGCACCGATTGCAGAATGTCCAGCATCGGCACCAGCACCATTTCGGCGCGCCGGCTTTTCGCGGCTGCAGCCGCGTAGACGAAGGTGAAGACCGTGGACAGAACGATCGCCAGCAGCATGCGCAGCGTGGTGCGCAGCGCGTAGACGGGCAGGTTGGCGGGATCGAGCGAAAGCGGGGTCGCATCGAGCGACGACAGCGGCTCGGTGGTGACTTCCGCGCCATAGGCAATCAGCACGATGGCACCAACCACCAGGAGAAGCGCCATGATATCCCATGCACTCGGCAGCACCGAGCGCCGGATGGCCAGCGGAACGTATTTCTGGACCGGCATGACGCACCCCCGACAGGAAGGGGAAATGGATGATTGTGAACGAAGGCTCCGTCTCATCGACGCAGCTTTCGCGCAACTCCTATTTTCAGGCGTGTGTCGGCATTGTGACCGAGGATTTCAGCCGAAGCCGAAAAGCGAACACAAGATCGTGAATGCTCGAAAAACCGGGCAAGCAGACGGTTGGCTGGCCGTCAGCCCTTGACCGCCGAACTCACGATCGAGTCGACGAAGAAGCGCTGCAGGAAGACAAACAGGATCAGCGGCGGCAGTACGGCGAGCGTGGCGCCGGCCATGACCAACCCTGTGTTCATCGCGCCGCGATTGTAGCTCAGCAGCCGGCTGAGGCTGATGACGATCGGATAGCTGTCGGCATTGCCTTGCAGCACGGTGAGCGGCCACAGATAGCTGTTCCAGTGATAGACGAAGGCGAACAGTGCCAGCGCTGCAATGGCCGGAGCGACGGTGGGCGCCACGATCTTGAACAGGATGAGCAGTTCCGAGGCGCCGTCCATGCGCGCGGCGTCGATCAAATCGTCCGGCACGCCAGCGATGAACTGGCGCATCAGGAAGATGCCGAACGCGTTGGCGAGATTGGGCACGATGATGCCGGCAAGGCTGGCATTGAGGCCGATCGACCCCACCATGCGATAGAGCGGAATGAGCGTGACGATCGGCGGCAGGAACATGGTGGCGAGCAGCGCCGAGAACAGCAGCGTGCGGCCGGGGAAGCTGTATTTTGCAAAGGCATAGCCGGCCATCATGGAAGTCACCAGGATGCCGGCAGTGGTGATGGTGGCAATGACAAGGGAGTTCCACATCGAGCGGCCGACATTGACCACGCCCGCCACCTTCTCATAGGCATCAAAGGTCGGGGTGCGCGGGATCCACACTGGCGGCACCTGCATGCTTTCGGCCGTCGTCTTCAGGCTGGACAGCACCATCCACAGCAGTGGGAATGCGGAAGCAACCGCCACCAGCAGCATCAGCGTGGCAAGCAGCGCCTTGCGGCCGGTGGGACGTTGGCGCGGCAAGGTGCTCGACGATCCGGTCGGAGCTCTCATTCGCTGTCCTTCCGGTTCATGAAGGCAAACAGCGCGCAGACCACGACGATGAGGGAAAGCATCAGCATCACCGCCATCGCCGAACCCAATCCGCCCTGGGCGCGCTCGATACCGACGCGGCGGATATGATAGGTCAGTACATTGGTGGAGCCGACCGGACCGCCCTGCGTGATCAGGGCCACCGGCTCGAACACCTGCACCGCATTGATGATGGCGATGACAGCGCTGAACAGCAGCGTGCGGCGCAGCAGCGGCAGCGTGATGAAGCGGAACTGCTCGGTACGGTTGGCGCCATCGAGCGTCGCGGCCTCGTAGAGGCTGCCGGGGATCTGGGTCAGGCCGGCAATGGCCAGCACGGTGAAATAGCCGACCTGCTGCCACACGTTCAACAGCACGATCGAGATCAGCGCCGAGCGCGGCGACGACAGCCAGGGCTGCGGGCCGACGCCGACAAGACCGAGCATCTGGTTGAACGGGCCTTCGCTCGGTGAATAGAGCTTCGACCAGACCAGCGCCACCGCGATCATCGGCACCATGTAGGTTGAAAAGAGAACGGTCCTGAGCAGCGTGCCGCCACCAACATCGCGCTGGTGGACGAGCAGGCCGAACAGGACCGACAGAGGCAGGATGATGGCGACCGACAGGGCGGTGTAGATCGCCGTATTGACCAAAGCGCCCTTGAAATCGCGGCCGACCGATGTCGACCCGAAGATGTCCTGAAAGTTAGCCAGTCCGACGAAACGGGCTTCCGCGAACGGTGTCTGTGTCGACCAGTCGTTGAACGACAGCCAGACCGTCAACAGCATCGGCAGCAGGATGAAAATACCGATCAGCGTCACGGCGGGCGCAAGCATGATGCCCGCCGAAGCGCGATAGCCATTGATCATCGATTGCCTTCCGAAACCCGATATGCGTCAGAGCAATTCCAGCAAAAGTGCGTAGCGGTTTTGCGTCCGGAATTGCGTAAAAACAAAAAGTTAGAGCGTTTCCGCGTTTCCGTGAAAAACGGAACCGCTCTAGAACAGGCTGCCACTACTTGGCGGCGCGTTCCAGAATGGAAATTGCGTCGGCCTGCGCCTTCGCCTGTGCCTCCTTTGCGGAAATCTGACCATATTGCAGCGCTTCCAGCGTCTGCTGCAGCGACTCCGAAAACTCCTGCCCGCCGGGGATGACCGGGAACGGCTTGGCGTCGGATAGGACACTGACATAGCCAGCGAGGAATTCGGTGCCGAGCTTGTCCTTGTGCGCCTCGATGTCGGAACTGCGCGACGGCAGGATGCCCATCGACATCAGGATGTCGGACATGGCCGAGGCACCGTTCTGGCCCGATTTCGCACCGTTCAGCCAGGCCAGGAAATCCCAGGCCGCCTTCTGCTCGGTCTCGCCGGCCTTGGCGTTGACCACCGTCATCCAGGAATACGAAATCGAATGTGGCTTGTCGCCGCTCGGGCCGACCGGAATCGGCGCGGTGGCGATGTTGGCGAATTTGTCGCCCATGCCGGTCTTCAGCGCGCTTTCCCACCAGTTGGCCATGATGATCATGCCGGTCTTGCCGGAAACGAAATTGTCGAGGAAGGGGCCGGTGGTATTAGCGTCGGCGGTGGCCATGGATGGATCGCTCGAGCCGTCCTTGATCAGGCCCTCGTAGAGTTCGAACGCCTCGCCGGCCTGCTTGCTGTCGAGCGTCGGCTTGCCGTCCGTGACCAGTTCGCCGCCATTGGAGACGAGCAGCGAGGCGAAGGGGTGCACCACGCCTGCCGCCCAGGAATTGATCATGCCGAAACCTTGCTGGCCGGCATCCTTCTTGGTCAGCTTCTTCGCTGTCTCGCGAAATTCGTCCCAGGTCTTGGGAGCCGATGCTATGCCGGCCTGCTTGAAGAGGTCTTTGTTGTAGTTCAGCGCGTAGACATCGATCTCGTTCGGAATGCCATAGAGCGCACCGCCAACCGACGCGGCGCTGACGACGCCGGCCGGCCAGGCGCCCTTGATCTCGGCGGCCACGGCTTCCGGTGCCGGCGCAACCAGCTTGTCGCGCACCAGTTCCGGTAGCCACAGATCGTAGATGCCGCCGATGGTCGCGCCATCCGAGCCGCCGCTCTGCGAACGCAGCGTCGTCAACAGGTCGCCGAACGGCACCGCGCGCACGGTAACGGTCACGTCGGGATGGCTCTTGGAATATTCCTTCGCCGCATTCTCCAGCAAGGCGACGGTCTCGGGCGACCAATGGGTCAGATAGGAGATGTTCACGGCCTCGGCCCATGCCGAGCCGGGCAGAAGCGCCAGCCCCGCCGCCAATGCCATTTTCGAAGTCCAGGCCAAAGACATTCACTCCCTCCCATTGTCTGCCAAGGCGGCATGACGTTATGACAATGATGCGTCGTGACGCAAGCGATAACTTGCTACGGGCAACCCTACCAACAGCCATTTCAACCCATCACCTTTCCAGAATGACGGTTTTTAAACAATAAAATCAATACATAATCTCGAATCGAACCGAAACAAACCTCACATCTGCAAGAAGACGTAATGCGAGTTGTCTTGCGATTTCGATTATGTCGTTATAATGAGTTTTGACCGCAGGAGGAAAAGCGGCAAGCCGAACACGGCAGAATGGGAGAACTTGCAATGAACATGCTTTCAATTCGCCGACGCACTCTGCTCGGCTTGATCGGCAGCCTGGCCGCAATCGGCGCGGGCTTCGCCGCGCCCGCCGCTGCCTTCGCCGAGGAGACGGTGACGCTTTGGAGCTGGCGCACCGAAGATGAAGCGGCGATGCGCCGGATATTCGATGTCTTCGAAAAGGAGACGCCCGGAATCAAGGTCAACATCCAGTTCACACCCGATGCCGACTACCAGAACCGGCTGAGCACAGCCCTGCGTGGCGGACGCGGGCCCGATATCGCGCAATTGAAGGCTTATGGCGAAGTGCAGCCGTTCATCGAAGCGGGTTACCTCGATGCGCTGGACGAGAACGTGGCGGAATTGAAGAACATGCCCGATACCGCGCTCGGCGCCGCACGCGGACGCACCGACGGCAAGACCTATGGCGTGCCATATTCCGTGCCGATGATGGGCGTGTTCTACAACAAGGAGATCTTCGCAGCGCAAGGCATTGAAATCCCCAAAACCTACAAGGATTTCATCGCCGCCTGCGAGAAACTGAAGGCTGCCGGCATCACGCCGATCGCGGCGGGCGGCGCCAATGGCTCAGCCTGGGCGCTGGAGATCGGCGTCGGCGTGGTCGGACCGACAGTCTATGGCCCAGGTTTCTATGACGAGATGATGAGCGGCAAGGCGACCTTCGAGGATCCGCGCTATGTCGCGGCCCTGAAGCGCTACGCCGAGCTGAAACCTTATTTCTCAGATGGGTTTGCAGGCGTCGACTACACCACATCGACGCAGCAGTTCATCAACGGCAAGGCAGCGATGTTCCTGGGCGGCTCGTTCGAGAACGGTTCGTTCAAGGCACAGAACCCGAAACTGCAGTTCTCGATCTTCTCCTTCCCCGCTGACGATGCCGGCGCCACGCTCTACACCTCGGCCTTCTCCGATGGCTCCTACGGGCTGGTCTCGGAAAGCAAGAACAAGGAAGCGGCGACCAAGGTACTGAACTTCATGGCGTCGCAGAAATTCGCGCAGCTGTTCGCCGACGAGCTTGGCTGGCCGCCGGCGCGTACCGACGTGTCTGTGAAGGATCCGGTGCTGTCGCAGATGATGGAGATGGCCAAGAACTCGACGCCTTATCTCACCCTCGTCGGTTTCCGCTGGCAGTCGCCGACGGCCTCCTCGATCCTGCAGGCGGAGATCATCGATACGGTCGAAGGCAAGATCGCGCCGGAGAAGCTCGCGGCTGACATGCAGGCCGCGGTCGCGACCTGGTTCCAGCCCAAGCAGTAGGCGGCCTGACCGTGACGCAGCACCGGAACAAGAGCAGCATGAAGCGGACGCAGCAGCGCATGGCTGTGCTGTTCGTGTTGCCGGCGCTGGCCATCTACGGGCTGTTCGTGCTCTACCCATTGGCCATGTCGCTGTGGGGCAGCTTCTTCACCTGGAAGGGGCTGCGCATGCTGGACTTTGCCGGCCTCTCGAATTTCGCGCGCCTGTTCGTGTTTCCGAGCAGCGCGCGGCTGACCGGGGCACTGTGGCACAACGTGATCTGGTTCTTCGGCATCATGGTGTTCCAGAACGGCGTCGGCCTGTTGTTCGCCTGGCTGCTGTTCCTGCGCGACCAGGGCAAAGGCAGAAGCGGAGCCGCCTTCTTCCAGTCGCTGTTCTTTTTCCCGGCGGTGCTCTCGCCGGTGATCGTCGGTGCGCTGTGGCGCCTGCTGCTGGTGCCGGGCGGTGTCGTTGAATGGGCGCTGAACGGCCTGGGCCTGCATGAAGGCAGCCTGACCGTGCTCGGAAACAGCCAGACGGCGCTTGTGATGCTGATCGCGGTGGATGCCTGGAACTGGATGGGCCTTCCGGTGCTGATCTACACGGCAGGGCTGAGACAGATCTCCGGCCAGATCTTCGAAGCTGCAAAGCTGGACGGTGCCGGCAGCGGGCGCATGCTGGTTTCGGTGGCGCTGCCACTCCTGATGCCTGCCATCGGCACGCTGACGACGCTTTCCTTCATCAACACCTTCAACCAGTTCGACATCGTCTATGTGATGCAGGGCGTTCAGGGCAATCCGAGCTATTCGACCGACACGCTGGTGACCTATTTCTATCGCCTGGCGTTCGGTGCCGAAGGCGCGGTCGGCATCACCGACATCGGCCTGGCGCTGGCACTCGGCACCATGCTGTTCCTGATCCTCAGCATCGGCACGCTGCTCATGCTGCGTTTCTTCGACCGCCGCACGGTGCAGCTATGAGCACGCTTGCCATCCAGACGCGGCTTGCCAGACTGCCCGGCTGGACCGTGCTGGGGCTGTGGTCCGCGGCCGTGCTGCTGCCGCTCTACATCCTCGTCGTCTCGTGCTTCAAGACGACGGCTGAGATCTACGAGAACCGGCTCGGTCTGCCGCAGAGCTGGTCCTTTGACAATTTCGCCAATGCATGGACACGCGCGGATCTCGGCCAGAACTTCATCAACAGTCTGATCGTCACCGGCGGCGCGGTGGTGCTCACCATCGTGGTCTCCGCGCTCGCCGCCTATCCGCTCAGCCGCTACAAGCTCGGCTGGAACGGCATCATGCTGGGTCTCTTCCTGTCCGGTATCATGCTGCCGATCAGGCTGGCGTCGGTCGAACTGTTCACGCTGATGCGCAATCTCGACCTGCTCGATTCCCTGACCGGCCTGATCCTGGTCTATTCGGCGATCCGCATTCCGTTCGCGGTCTTCATCTTCGCCAATTTCATGCGCGTGCTGCCGTCCGAACTCGACGAGGCGGCACGCATGGATGGGGCGGGCGAGACACGCATCCTGTTCCAGATCATCCTGCCGATGGTGAAACCGGCGGTGTCGATCGTCGCCATCTTCACCGCCATTGCGGTGTGGAACGATTTCTTCTTCCCGCTGATCTTCATCTTCGACGATCGCTACAAGACCGTGCCGCTGGCAATCAGCGTGTTCGTCGGCCAGTTCCGCACCGACTGGGGTCTGGTGTTTGCTTCGCTTGCCATCTCCATGGCGCCCATCCTCATCATGTATTGTTTGCTGGCGCGCCAGATTCGCGAGGGCGTCGGCGCCGGCGGAGGCATGAAATGATCGAAGACAAGGTCTATGCCGCGCGCTCGATCCTGGTCGTCGGGGCACATGCCTTCGACGCTGAAGTGATCGCCGGACCGCTGGCAGCAGTGGCGGCCAGCCGGGGTGCCGCAGTCACCTTCCTGCACCTGACCATGGGCGAACAGGGACATCCCTGCCTGATCCCGGACCATTATTGCGCGCAGAAGGAAGAGGAAGCCGCGAAGGCCGCCAAACGGCTGGGCACCGACGTGCGCAACCTTGGGCTCAAGGATGCCTTCCTGCCCAATGACGACGAAACGGCACTCAAGGTCTGCGACGTCATCCGGGAGCTGAAGCCGGAGGTCGTCATCACGCATTGGCATGGCAGTTGGCACAAGGACCATCGTGCCGCGGCCGAGCTGACGCGCACCGGTTTCTTCTACGCCGCCCTGCCGACACTGATGCGCAGCCATGAGGCTCACACACCGCAACTGCTGCTGTTCGGCGAAAACTGGGAAGACGACGACGGCTTCAGGCCCGAGCACCTCATCGACGTCACAGACGGCTTCGAGGCCTGGAGTGCGGCGGTGCATGAATACGAGCTGGCGCGGGGACTGAGCAGCTTTCCCTATGTCGATTATTACAGCGCGCTCTACCGGCTGCGCGGCTGCCTGCGCGGCACGCGCTACGCACAAGGCTTCGCTGCCGCCTCGCACTCCTGGAATGCAGGCGCCGGCCTGTTCGCCCCGCCTGCCGCCAAGGATCGCAAGCCATGATGCGCGTATTGGCCATCGACCTCGGCGGCACCAATCTGCGCGCGGCTGTCTACAGCGGCGACGTCTTGGCGCTGCAGGTACTGACGCATGAGGCAGCACCCGCCACGCTTGAGGATTTTCGAACCCGTCTCGGCGCGCTCGCCGATGAGGCCGGCGACATCACGGCGATCGGCCTTGCGGTGCCGGGCCTTGTCGAAGGTTCGACCTGCCGCTGGATACCCAACCTGCCCTATCTCGACGGGCAGGATTTGCAGAAACTGTTCCCCAGCTTGGCGGTCGCTGTCGGCAATGACGCACAGATCGCCATGCTGGCGGAGGCCGTCGAGGGGGGCGCCCGATCGCTGACCGATGCGCTGCTGCTCGCCATTGGCACGGGCATCGGTTCGGCCGTTCTGGCTGGAGGGCGCATCGTCGCGGGAGCACAAGGCGGCGCCTGTTCGTTCGGCTGGGCCTGCGCAGATATCGACGATGCCGGCGACGACCGCAGCGGCTGGCTGGAACGTTCAGCTTCGGGTCGTGCGCTGGATACCGCCGCGCGAGGACTGGGATTGGCAAATGGTGCCGCCCTGATCGCTGAGGCGCGTTCGGGCAATGGCGATGCGATGGCGGCACTCGAAACACCGATGAGAAGCCTCGGCACGGCATTGGCCGGCGCGGTCGCTCTGCTCAACCCGCAGGCAGTCCTGATTTCCGGTGGCATCGCAGATGCGCTCGATGTGATGAGACCGCCCTTGCTCGCGGCGCTTCGGCGTCAGCTGCCGCCGCACCTTCGCAACATAGACATCAGGCCTGGCGCCTTCGGGTCGCGCGCCGGCCTTGCCGGCGCAGCCCTTGCGGGCGCCGCTGGAGCCGGATGGAGACATTTAGGATGACCGAAGCCAGCTTTCCGCAACCCGACCGCCGCCGCCCCGAACCGCTATGGTTCCAGGTGGAGGAAGCGATCCGCGCCATCATCAAGAGCGGCGAATGGGCGACCGGCGACCAGATTCCGGCCGAAGACCGGCTATGCGCGCTGTTCGGAGTGAGCCGCATCACGCTGCGCCACGCACTGCGCAACCTGGAGGAAACCGGGCTGCTGCGCCGCGAACACGGGCGCGGCACGTTCGTGCGCTCCACCACGCTGGTGGCCGGTACGCGCGAACTGACCTCCTTCACTCAGGAGATGGGCAATATGGGCGTCGTCGCCGGCTCACGGCTGCTGGATTGCAGCCTGACCACGGCGGATGCCGCGGCAGCGGCAGCGCTCGAGATCGACGAGGGCGATCCGGTGGTGCGCATCCGGCGGCTCAGGCTTGGCAACAACGAGCCGATCGGCATCCAGACGGCGCAGCTTGCCGGTGCGCGCGTGCCAGGCTTCCTCGATTCCGGCCTGCTGCAAGGCTCGCTCTACGAAGCACTGGAGCGTCGCTACGGCATTGTCGCGATGGAAGCGCGCGAGAGCTACCGCGTCGGCACGGTTCCCGTCGCCGATGCCGATCTGCTCGGGCTGGCCGTCGGCACCCCCGCCTTCATCGTCGAACGCGTGAGCATCGACGAGCGCGGCCCCTTCGAATTCACCATCTCGGTCATGCGCGGCGACCGCTACGAAATCCGTTCGACGCTGCGCGCCGGCCGCGTTCCTCCCAACACCCGAAGCTGACACCAAGCAGGAGTATCCAAGTGTCCGATTTCTACATTCCCCGCCTCGCCGCCCTCATCGAGAAGGCGTCGAAGGAAAATGCCGAAGCCTTCGAGCAGGCGGCAAGCAAATTTGCGGATTCGCTGCAAAATGGAGGACTCGTCCATCTCTACGGTTCCGGCCACTCCGTGCTGCCCTGCCAGGAAGTGTTCCCGCGCTACGGCTCCTATGTCGGCTTCAACCCGCTGACCGACCCGCGCGTGATGTGGAACAACGTGCTCGGCGCCGGCGGCGTGCGCGAACTGCTGTGGCTGGAGCGTACGGAAAAATACGCCGAGAAATTCCTCGATCACCAGCCGCTCAACAAGGGGGACTCGATCATCATCTTCGGCCATAGCGGCCGCAACGCATCGGGCATCGACACGGCAATCTACGCCAAGAAGCGCGGCATCTTCGTGGTGGCGATCACCTCGAAGAACAATCTCGACAAGCCGGCCACGCATTCGTCCGGGATGCGGCTGGCCGATGCGGCGGACCTGGTGATCGACACCTGCTCGCCGATCGAGGACGCAATCGTACCGGTGGAAGGCTGGAGCCGTCCGGTCTCCGGCTCGTCGACAGTGCTGGCCATGATCATGGCGCACGAACTGATCGCACGCACGGCCGACCAGCTGTCGAAGCGTGGAGTCGAGCTGCCGGTTTTCGCCTCGCCGACAATCGCGGGCGTCACGCTGCACGACACCGACGTGATCTACGGTGTCTATCGCGAGCGCATGCTGGAAGCGCAGAAAAAACATCTGCCGACCTTCCAGGCCACCATGCGGGGCGAATGATCTAACAGTGAAGGGCCGGCTCCGCCGGCCCTTCTTTTCTGGACTATTGCCGCTCCGGCAAACGGCGCCGGGTGATGGCGACGTGGAAACCCGTGCCGTGGAGCAGGCCCGCATCGTTGAAATCGAAAGTCGGGTTGTGTAGCGGCGCGGAATCCTCGCCATTGCCGACAAAGACGAAACAGCCCGGGACATGATCGAGGAACCGGGCGAAGTCCTCCGAACCGGTCATCGGCTCCTTTGCAATTGCGATCGCCTCCGGCCTGAAGACCGTTGCTGCAGCGGCAAAGGCCTCCTCGACCAGCGCCGCATCATTCAACAGCGGCACGAACTCACGCGTATACGTGACCTCGGTGCTGACGTTGTGAGCCAGCGCCGTTCCCTCTGCGATGACGCGCATCTGCCGCTCGATCTCGGCGCTGACCTCCGGCCGGAAGCTGCGGGCATCGCCCAGGATCCGGGCCAAGCCCGGCAACGCGTTGCGCGTGCCGTCGGTGATGAGCTCCGTCACCGAAACGACGCCGATGTCTGTCGGGCTGAGGCGCCGCGACACGATGGTCTGCAGGTTGGTGACGAGCGCGCAGGCCGCGACCAGCACCTCATTGCCCCAATGTGGCCGCGCGGCATGGCCGCCGACGCCCTTCAGCGCAATCTCGAAATTGTCCTCGGCCGACATGAACGAGCCGGCGCGTGTTTCAAAACGGCCGACCGGCAGACCAGGCATATTGTGCAGGCCGTAGATTTCCTCGAACGGAAAGCGCGCCATAAGACCGTCGTCGAGCATGGCGAGCGCACCTCTGCCCCACTCTTCCGCCGGCTGGAAGATGAAGCGAACCGTTCCGTCGAAACCGCCCTCTTCCGCCAGCTGCCGCGCCGCGCCGAGCAGCATGGAGGTGTGGCCGTCATGGCCACAGGCGTGCATGACGCCCCGGTTCTGCGAACGGTGGTCGGCCGTCCCCTGCTCGGTGATGCGCAACGCATCCATGTCGGCGCGCAGCGCAATCGCGCGATTGCTCGAGCCGCGCTTCAGCGTGCCGACGACCCCGGTGCCGCCCACGCCTTCGGTGACATCGAGACCGAATTCACGCAGCTTCCCGGCAACGAAGGCGGCGGTGCGCTTTTCCTCGAAGCCGAACTCGGGATGCGCATGCAGGTCGCGACGCCACGCCGTCATTTCGCGTTCGAGCAGAACCATGTCGGTCATGCGGGCGTCACCTCCTTGTTGCGGCCGGCCACCGCAGCCGGGCTTGAGCCCACCAATTGTTCGTAGAGACCCGGATCGGTGGCGCCTTCGGTGTTGACCAGAAGGATACGGGATGTGGCGTCGAGGCGCAGCGCCGCCTTCAAATCCGGTTCGGCCAGCGCGCGTGTCAGGCCGGCAAGGCCGACACAACCGCTTTCGCCGGAGACGATCGCCGGGTCATGACCTGCCGGCCATGCCAGCCGGTTCATGGCCGCAACAGCGTGTTCTTCCCCGACCGCCATGAACGCGTCGGCAGCACGCGACAGCACGCGCCAAGCGACCAGCGAGGGCTCGTAGCATTCCAGCATCGCCATTACGGTTGGCTCGCCATGGTCGATCCTGGTTACACGGCCTGCATGGGCGGTTGCCAGGATGCAGGCCGCGCGGGCCGGTTCGACCACCACGAAGCTCGGACGGGCCTTTCCAAGCGTTTCGGCAAAATGCCCTGCCATCGCCGCAGCGATGCCGCCAACGCCGGCCTGCACGAAGACATGGGTCGGCGGCCTGTCGATCTGGCTCAAAGCCTCGTGTGCGATCGCCGTATAACCCTGCATGACCAGACCGGGAATGCGTTCGTAGCCTGGCCATGAAGTGTCCGAAACAATCGACCAGCCTTCGCGCTCGGCAACACGTGCGGCCTCGGCCACGGTCTCGTCGTAGGTCCCGTCGATACGGATCATTTCGGCACCGAAGCTGGCAATCGCAGCGACCCTTTCATCGCTGACACCGCCATGCACGAAGATGACGGATCTCGCGCCGACAAGCTGCGCACCTTGCGCAACCGAGCGGCCGTGATTGCCGTCAGTGGCGCAGGCGAACGTCTTCCCGGCAGCCAACGCCCGCACGCTCGGACGGCCAAGATCGGCGAAACCGACATCGCAATCGAAGTGACGTGACGCCTCCTCAAGCACAAGCCGGACCACCGCATAGGAACCGCCGAGCGCCTTGAAGCTGCCGAGACCGAGGCGCTGCCCCTCGTCCTTCATATGGATCGCACCGACACCCAGCGCATCCGCCAGTGCCGGCAAGGCCATAAGCGGGGAAGCGGCGGCATCCTCGCGAAACTCCAGGAAGCGCTCCACTTCACGCACGCCATGTGCGCTTAAGGACGCGGCATCGACCGGGAGCAACCGGGCGTTATGGTCGAAATGGGTGTTGAGCAGAAACATCCGCCTCTCTCTCTCGCAGGGTCGGCGAAGATGTATTGCATCGCGGGCGCAAATTGCGCTGTATTCCGCCACGACCCGCGCAAGTTTGTTTCATGAGGCAGCATGGTGACGAAACCGGCAATCGAACTTGACAGTTTCGATCTGGCGATCCTCGCCATCCTGCAGAAGGACAACGCCACGCCGCAACGGCTGGTCGGCGAGGCGGTCAATCTCTCCGCTCCCGCCGTGCAGCGGCGTATCAGGCGCCTTGAAGAGGCCGGCGTGATCGAGGCCAATGTCGCCATCGTCGATCCCGCCAGGGTCGGGCAAGCCATCACCATCTTCGTGGAAGTCGAGGTGGTCAGCGAAACCGCCGAACTCCTCGACGTCGCCAAGCGGGAATTCTCCGCCGCACCCGAAGTGCAGCAATGCTACTATGTGACCGGCGAAGCGGACTTCATCCTGATCATTATCGTGTCCACCATGGCTGACTATGAAGCGCTGACACGCCGGCTGTTCTTCTCCAACAACAATGTCAAGAAATTCCGCACCTTTGTCGCCATGGACCGCGTCAAGGTCGGGCTCACCGTGCCATTGAAGCAGCCCGGCAAGGCATAGATCCAGGCCACTGCCCGCGCTGCATGAAATTGGCTGGGCAAAAGATACGCAAAGTGAAGTCGCAATTTCTTGATAATCGTACTCAACAATGTTAGGTCGCTCTCGCTCGTATGAGCCGAGACCTGAGTGGATCAATATCAAACCGCCGGATCGTCTCGGCTCCGTAAAGTGGAGACGAGACCTTGCAAGACGATATGCGCCTCAACGTCGCGAACCCGACAGGCCGGAAGACTTCATTCGGTCGGGTAACCCGCACCGCCGCGCTCGCAGCCCTCATTGCGGTGAACGTCGCACCGGCTCTGGCGCAGCAAGCAGCACCCGTTGAAAACACGGCTCCGGCCATGGCCCCAAGTGCCGGAGACGCGGCACCGACGCAAAACACGAATTCCGCGCAAGGCACAACATCTGCTCCCGCCCCTGCATCGCAGCCCGCACCTTCGATGTCGGCGCCGGCCGCGACACCGGCTGCTCCCGGCGCTTCCGAGGCACCGGCCATCGCCAAGGCGACATTGCCGCACAACCTGTCCCCCTGGGGCATGTTCATGAGCGCGGACTGGGTCGTGAAGGGCGTCATGATCGGCCTTGCCTTCGCCTCGCTGGTGACCTGGACCGTGTGGCTGGCCAAATCGCTTGAGATCGCAGGTTCCAAGGCACGCCTTTCCAAGGCCTTGCGCGGCATCACGGGCGCGCGCCGGCTGGACGATGCGGCACAGGCGCTCGGCAAGGGCGCAGGCATCGGCGGCGTGCTAGTGCGGGCGGCCAGCGAAGAACTGGAAATGTCGCGACAGGACGACGGCAGCTACGATCCCGCCGGTGTCAAGGAGCGCGTGGAATCGCGCCTGATGCGCATCCAGGCGCAAGCGGGCCGGCGGCTCAGCCGCGGCACCGGCGTACTCGCCACAATCGGCTCGACCGCTCCCTTCGTCGGTCTGTTCGGCACGGTGTGGGGGATCATGAATTCCTTCATCGGCATTTCGGAAGCACAGACCACCAACCTCGCCGTCGTTGCCCCCGGTATCGCCGAAGCACTGCTGGCAACCGCCGTCGGCCTGATCGCCGCGATCCCGGCCGTGGTCATCTACAACGTCTTCGCCCGCTCCATCACCGGCTACCGCCAGGGCCTGGCGGACGCCGCCGCTGGCGTGCAGCGGCTGGTCAGCCGCGACCTCGATCGTGTCTCTCCGATCCACGCGACAGCGCGTTCGCATGCCACCGCAACTGCCAGGCCCGCAAATGGCCATCAGGCACCCGCTGTAGCCGTTTAGGAGAAGCGCGATGGCCGGCGGCATCAAGCAATCGTTCGACGATGACGATCTCCAGGAGAACCACGAGATCAACGTGACGCCATTCATCGACGTCATGCTGGTCCTGCTCATCATCTTCATGGTCGCGGCACCGCTGGCGACGGTCGACATCAATGTCGACCTGCCGGCTTCCACTGCAACGCCCGCTCCACGACCGGAAGAGCCGCTTTACGTCACGCTGAAAGACGACCTCAGCCTGGCGATTGGCCAACAGACCGTGGATCGCCCTGTTTTCCAGCAGCAGCTGGACACGATCGCCCAGGGCGACAAGCAGAAGCGCATCTTCCTGCGCGCCGACCGGGGCGTCGCCTATGGCGAGTTGATGGAGGTGATGAACCTGATGCGCGGCGCGGGCTACCTGAAAGTGGCTCTCGTCGGGCTGGAAACAATCCCAACGACGACGTCACCCCCGGGAGCGGCACAGTGACAGCGGCCGCTGCGCATGGCGGCCTGTTCGGTGGCATGAGCCGCCGCGAGCTGGCGCTATGGTCGGGCGCTGCGCTCATCGTTGCGTCGATCCATGCTGGCGGCGGCTGGTATCTTCATCGAGAAGCGCCCGAGACCGTGCTGCCGCCGGCTGCACCACCGGCCGTCATGCTCGACCTGCCGCCGATGGTCATAAACGCCGACACCGTGCCGCTCGACACCGCAGATCCTGTCGACAGCGAAGCCGCCGAGACCCCGCAAGAGGTCAAGGAGGAGATCAAGCCTGTCGAGCAAGAGGTAGCCGAGCCTGTCGAAGAGGTGACGGAACCGGAGCCGCTCGAGGCGACAAAACCTGAAGCCGTCGAGGAAGTGGTGCCGGACCTTACCGAGGCGCCCTTACCGGAAGTGGCAATGGCCATTCCAGAACCGCGACCCGAAATCGAAAAGCCGAAGCCGGTCGTCAAGCCGGTGCGTGAGAAGAAACCGGTCGAGAAGAAGAAGCCCGAGCCTGTCAAAGAGGCGAAGGCCGAAAAGCCGGAAAAGGTCGAAAAGAAAGCGGTCGCCAATTCGGTTGCCCAGCGGAAAGCGGCCAGGGCCGGCGCCGCCACCCAAATGGCCGGCGGAAGCAGCGGCAGCGCTGGGAGTTCGATGTCGCCTTCGCAGTGGAAATCGCGTGTCGGCGCGCACCTTATGCGCTACAGGCGTTCGATAAATGCCGGTCGCCGTGGCGGCGGCGATGCCCTGGTGCGGTTCACGTTCAATTCGGGTGGATCGATCCTGTCGGTCGCGCTTGCGCGGTCCTCGGGCGACAAGAGCCTCGATGATGCAGCTGTGTCGATGGTGCGACGGGCATCCCCAATTCCCGCGCCCCCATCAACCGTCACGGCGATGTTCCTCACTGTTCCGGTCGGCTCCACCCGCTGAGCATCACCAAATAGAAGCGGCGCGGACTTAGCCCGCGCCGCTTCATTGTGGATGCCATCTGCCGTGACGTCGCGGTCCGGCTCTCAAGCCTTTTCGGTCTTCGGTCCAAGCACGAAAGCCGTCACCGCTGCCAGCAACGTGGCGATGCCGGCATAAGCGAAAGCGCTTGCCACACCGGCATTGTCGACCAGCAGGCCGCCAATGACCGCACCCGCTGCAATCGCCACCTGGAAAGCCGTGACCATGAGGCCACCGGCGCTTTCAGCCTGATCGGGGGCGGCACGCAGCATCCAGGTCTGCACCGAAACCGGGATCGCGCCGAAGGCGAAACCCCAGGCTGTGACGGCGATGGCCGATGTCAGCGGCGAGGCGCCGAAGACAAGCAGGGCCAGCGTCGAGATCGCGATCAGCAGCGGCGACATGCCCGCGGCAAGCTTCAGGCTGCGCTCCACCACGAAACCGCCGACGAGATTGCCGATGAACCCGCCGATACCGAAGGCAAGCAGCACCAGAGAGATGTTCTCGACATCCAGGACTGGAACTTGCTCTAAGAAAGCGCGGACATAGGTGAAGCCTGCGAAATGCCCCGAAGCGATGAAAAGGATAAAGAGCAGGCCTACACCGATCGCCGGACGCTTAGCGACGTCCACCAGCGTGCGCAGGCTGGCGATGCCTGACGGCGGCAGGCTCGGAAGCGTGGCCACCTGCGCCAGCAGCGTGACGGCGCCAACGATGGCCGCGATCAGGAACGCGGTGCGCCAGCCCCAGATGTCACCGACATAGGCGCCGACGGGCGCGGCACAGACCGTAGCCACCGACACGCCACCCAGGATGATCGACATGGCACGCGGCAACAGCCGCGCAGGCACCAGGCGCATGGTCATGGCACCCGACATCGCCCAGAAGCCGCCAAGCGCGACACCGAGCACGACGCGTGCGGCCAACAGCATGCCCAATGAGGAAGCAAAGGCTGCGGTCAGACTGGAAATGATAAGCAGGAAGGTGAGGATCCACATCAGGATCTTGCGGTCGAGACGGCGGGTGATGATCGCCATTGTGGGTGCCGCGATGGCGCCAACAATCGCTGTGGCAGTCACGGCCTGGCCGGCAGCGCCCTCACTGACACCGAGGTCTTGTGCCATCGGGGTGAGCAGGCTGGCCGGGAGGAATTCCGCGGTCACGAGACCGAAGACGCCGAGCGCCAGCGAGACGACGGCTCCCCAGGCCGGGTCGGCACGCTCCTCGACGGATGACAAAACGGGCGCATCCAGCGCCGCTGTCGCGGGGTCGGTCATAGTCAGTCTCCGAATTGGTTGCAGTGCAACAAATGGAGGTGACCGTCTGGAGTTTCCATGTTAGAAACACCATTATGCTTGATCGTTCGTCCAAAAATTCATCGCCTTCGGTGTCCCCGACCGGCGACCCGCTGACCGACATCCTGCGTGGCCTGCGCCTCGACGGCGTGCAGTACGGCCGCTGTCAAATGAAGGAGCCGTGGGGGCTTGAATTCCCGGCACAGGACGCCGCCCGCTTCTATTTCGTCGGCCAGAAGGGGTGCTGGATGCGGATGCCCAATGGCGACTGGTTTGAGATGAAGGCGGGCGACGCCGTACTGGTGCCGCGCGGCGCACCGCACGCGCTGGCCAGTTCGCCCGACGTGCCGACCACGCAGTTCAAGGGCTACGAAGTCACCGAAATCTGCAAGAATGTCTACTGCATGAAAACGGAGACGGAAGGTTGCGTACCGGGCACACTTCTGTTCTGCGGCACCATGTATTTCAACCTCGACAGCCTGCACCCGCTGCTCGGCATGATGCCGGATGTGATGCGCACGCATGGCCTGGAAGAATACGAGCCAAGCATCCCGCATCTGCTGGAAGCGATGGCGCGCGAGGTGAAGATGGAGCGCGTCGGCTCCGGCGGCATCGTGGCGCGGCTGGCGGATGTCCTGGCCGCCTCGATCATCCGCTCATGGGTCGAGCGCGGCTGTGGCGATTCCAAGGGCTGGATCGCGGCGGTGCGCGACCGTGAGCTCGGCAAGGTGCTGGCGGCGATCCATCTCGAACCGAACCGCGACTGGAGCGTCGAGACCCTCGCGCGCACCATGGGTGCCTCGCGATCGGGCTTTGCCGAACGCTTCGCCTCGACCGTCGGCGAAACGCCCGCCAAATACGTCACCCAGGTGCGCATGCATCAGGCCAGGCAATGGCTGACCCATGACCGGCTGAAGATCGCGGTCGTCGCCAACAGACTGGGCTATGAATCGGAAGCCGCCTTCAGCCGCGCTTTCAAACGGGTGATCGGCGCACCGCCGAGCCATTTCCGCGGCGAGGACTTTATCGAGGTGCCGAATATCTGAGCCGACGACGGCGGCAGGGGACCGAGAGGCAGCCCGCCCCATCTGCGATAGCAGCCTAGGGTAGAAAAGTGCGCAGCGGTTTTCCGTCCGTAAGAACAAAGAGGTAGAGCGTTTCAGCGTTTCCGTGAAAAACGGAAACGCTCTAGGCGTGCGCCTCAAGCATACGCCGTGCGCTCTCCTCGTCGGTGATCAGCACAGTCGGCTTGATGAGATGCATGGCGCCGAGCAACGCCTCGATCTTTTCCTCTCCACCCGAAGTGAGGATGCGTAGTGGCGCTCGGCGCAGCCGGTCGACTTCCACCGACATCACGCGATCGTTCACCGGATGATCGACGAGATCGCCGTTGCGATTGAAGAAATGAAACAGAAGATCGCCGACGGCACCGCGCGCGAGCAGCGCCTCCCGCTCTGCCTCTTTCAGGAAGCCGCCGCGATAGAAGGTGGTGGCGGAAGCGATGCCGCCGATCGACAGCAGCACCGCATCCAGCGCATCGGCCATCTCAAAGATCTCTTCGAGCCCGCAACGTTCCACCAGCGCGACCTTGGTCTCGACGCTATCGACCACCGCGGGTGCCGGGATGAGATAGCCGTCGCCCTGGAAGACCTGCGCGAAACGCCAGGCGAACTCGGCCGGATTGTAGCGGCGCGCCACGCCGACGCCGCCGAGCAAAGAGATGACCTTGAAATCGCTCAGCGACTTGGCCCCGATGAAAGGCAGGGTCGAAAGCAGCGTGCGACCCCAGCCGACGCCGACGCGCATGCCCGAGCGCATGGCTTCCGAAAGATAGGCGCCTGTCTTGGCGGCAATGGCCGGGATCGGGTCCGAATCCGCACCGGAGAGCGGCGCGACGAGCGCCTGTTCAAGGCCAAAGGTCTTTTCCAGCGTGCGCTCCAGCCGCACGATCTCGGATAATTCGCTTTCGATGGCGATCTTGACTTCGTTGCGAGCGCGCGCCTCTGCCAGCATACGCACGACAGTGACACGTCCGACGCCAAGCACGTCGGCGATCTCGTTCTGGGTCATCTGCTCGATGAAATACATCCAGGCGGCGCGGATGCGCAGGCGATCGGCCTTGCTTTCGACCGCGACCGTTCCATTCTCACTTGCCCCGACTTCCGCTGTCCCCGCCTGCCGCTGCGGCCTTCTTGCCACTGCATCCCTCCCCGTAAGCACTGAGACCAAACCGTTCCCCGATTCGTCATATGGCCACTATCGCCTTTTGACCGGTCCTGCACGATATAAACAATTGGCTGACACTGCCATGCCGCCTATACCGGCTGATATGAAGCTGAGAACAGACGATGCTGCGTGAAATCTCCGAAGAGGTCCGCGTCAACCTGAAGGACCGGCTGCGTGACGTGCGCCACGTCATCCGCAGGCACCGGCACGACAATCCTGCCCAGCAGGCGCGGCAAGGCGAAGAGACGGCTCGTCCATCCTTTCCGATCCGCGAGATCGAGGGGCTGCTCGGCCATGCGGCAAGCGCCTTCGACGACATGATGTCAATTGCCGAAACGTTGGTGCCGCGCGAACGCAGCGGCCGCATGAATGGCCTCATGCCGAAACCGTTCGGCATCTATTTTGCGAGCGGCGATGCAGCGCTTGCCGGCGAACGCGCCTTCCGGCGCGACATGTATGCACTGGCCAAAGCCGTGCTTGCAGAAAAGAAGGCCGACGGCACCCGGGTGCGCGAAGCAAATTTCACCGCCGTGCACGCGGCGATCGCGCGGCAGCATGTCGAACTTCTCACCCGGCTGGTCCGAGAAGGCGAATGGGCCGGGCGCGTGGCGCTGGTGGCGGCGCTGAGTGCGGCGCTTCTGGTGGAATTCCTCAATCACGACCCGCTGCGGCAAGGCGAGGCACCGACCGCCGCCGTCGGCCCGGGCCGCAGCTTCGCGATATCCTGCCTGGCGCCCCTCGCGCTGGCGGTCGGACTTGCCAGCGTCGACATCAGTGCCAAACCCGAACCCGACCTGCTGGAGATCGCGTTGCTTGCCACCGACGCCAGGCTCGACCGCATCCTGGCGGCCTGCAACGGCAACGACCCGCTGGACGAGCTGACGACGGTGTTTGCCACGCTGCTCGCGCATCTGCCGTAAATACCTCCCACTCGCACACGGAAGCTTCGGCGGTAAGCTCGCGCCCTTTCCCTTCTCCTCGTTTACGGAGAGAAGGTGGCCCGAAGGGTCGGATGAGGGGCAGCTTCAACGCAGCGCGACGAAGTGCCTACTCTTTGCTCAACTCGACGATCCGCTTCTTGGCGCGTGAGATCGAAGCCGGGCTCATCGACAATTCGGTCAGCCCCATGCGCAGGAACTCCGGAATGAGATCCGGACGAGCAGCGGCCTCGCCGCACATGCCAACCATGATACCGGCTTCGACGCCGGCCTTCGCCGTCATCTCGATCGCCGCCATCACCGCCGGATTGGCGACGTCGTTCAATGCACCGACCGTCGGATTCAGGCGATCGGCGGCCATGACATATTGGGTGAGGTCGTTGGTGCCTATCGAGAAGAAGGACACTTCCTTCGCCAGCGCCGGCGCGATCAGCACGGCTGCCGGCGTCTCGATCATCACGCCGAGATGGAAGTGCGCGAAGTACACGCCGTCGCGCGTCAGTTCGCCTGCGCATTCGTCGATCAGTGTCTTGGCCCGACGCACCTCGGTCAGGTCCGACACCATCGGCAACATCACCTTGACGTTGCCGTGCACGGCGGCACGCAGCAGCGCCTTGAGCTGAGGCTTGAAGATATCCGGTCGGTCGAGACACATGCGGATGCCGCGCCAGCCTAGGAATGGGTTTTCCTCTTCCGGGAACTCGATGCCGGCCACTGGCTTGTCGCCACCGATGTCGAGTGTACGCACGATAACCGGGTGGGGTGCGAAGGCCCGCGCCAGCGCCGCATAGGTCTCGGCCTGCATATCCTCAGACGGCAGATGCATATGGCGCATGAAAAGAAGCTCGGTACGGAAGAGGCCCACGCCCATGGCGCCGGCTGCCTGCGCGGCCTCGATCTCCTCCAGCGAGCCGATGTTGGCGGCCACTTCGATGACGGTGCCATCGGTGCGCTTCGGCGTCACGTCCTTGAACACATCGAGCGCATGACGCTCCTTGACCGCTTCCTCGATGCGCTGGAGATAGCCGGCCTTCACATCCGCAGCCGGGTCAGCGACGACCAGGCCACTGTTGCCATCAAGGGCGATTTCTCTCGCATCGCGCAAATCCGAAACGCGGGCACCGAGACCAAGCACCGCCGGTATGCCGTGTGAGCGGGCAATGATGGCGATGTGGGAGGTCGCGCCGCCATGGCCGCAGACGATGCCGCCGATGCGCTTCAGCGGCGCGCGCGACAGATCCCAGGCGCCGATATCCTCGGCGATCAAGATGGCGCCTTGCGGGATATCCTCCAGGCTGACATCGTCCTGCCCAAGCAAAGCAAGACAGATCTGGCGGCCGACCGCTTGAACGTCGTCGGCACGGGCGTTGAGATAGGGGTCTTCGACCGAACCGAATTCGGCGGCAAGCCTGGCAGCGGTGGCGATGACGGCGGCAACGGCATCCGTTCCGGCACGGATCATCGTCTCGGCGTCGCCGATCAGCGTGTCGTCCGCGGCGAGGTCGCGCAGGGCAGCAACTATGCCGCGATCGCCAGCTGCCAAGCCCTCGCTGGCCAACACCTTGTCCATGCGCGCCTGTACGGCAGATACGGCATGGCCGAAACGCACGATCTCGGCTTCAGCCTCCTCGGGCGTAAGCGTGCGCGCTTGAGGGCGGATTTCCGGCGGGAAATGCGCGAAGGCCGGACCGACGGCGACACCCTCGCTGGCGGCAACGCCCCGCAGGCCGCCTGAAGGCGTCTCCTGCAGCGTGGGGCTTGCGGTGACAGGCTTGACCGCCTCGCCGTTGATCCCCTTCTGCTCGCCGTCGGCATCCTCCTCCTCGATCCCGGCGCGCGGGTTTTCCAGATAACCGATCAGCGCCTCGACTGCCTCGACCGCATCGGCGCCGTTGGCGCGCACGGTGACTTCCTGGTTTTCCTTCACGCCCAGAAGCATCAGCTTGACCGAGCTCTTGGCGCTCACCGCCTTGCCTGCCTTCACGATCTCGACTTCGGACTCGAAGCTTTTGGCAAGCCGCACAAAGCGGGTCGCGGGACGGGCGTGCAAACCTTCATGCACTCTGACGATGGTCGAGCGTTCCATACGGACAATCCTATCAGATATTCCGGCCCATCCCGGAAGGGCGCGATCGAAAAGAAAAAGCGCCGTGACCCGCGCGGGATCGCGGCGCGAGGGATTTCAGGCAGCGATAGTGATCAGAGCGTCCTGCTTGAGAGCCTGGACGAGTTGACCGGCGTCGACTTCGCTGGCGCAGATCTCACCCGGGCGTTCCGCTTCCGTCGCACCGTTGAACGATATGACGACATGACCGATCTCGCGCACCTTGCTCCATGCGGTGGAGCCGATTGCGGTGATCGTCGCCGACACCGCGCCGATGGCGATCGACGCGCCGACCTGCGGCGCGCCGTCGCTGGGTCCCTGTACGGCCTTGTGCATCACCGAAACCTCGGCGAGCTCCGGCGGTGAGCCGTCCGCGAACAGGATGACCACACCGCCCTCGGCGAGATCCGCCACTTCGGGTCCAACTGCGGTTACCCGCGTTTCCAACAGAACCGTCATGATGCGGCGAATCTCCTTCTTGTCGTTACAGGACCAGCAGACTGACTACCCATGCGAACAGCACGGACACGGGACCCATGATCTGGCGGCTGATGAGCACCGCCGGCACACCGATCTCGATCGTCTTGGGCTTGGCTTCGCCAAGCGCCAGACCGACCGGGACGAAGTCGCAGCCGACCTGGGTGTTGTAGGCAAACAGCGCCGGCAGCGCCATGGCCGGCGCAATCGTGCCGTTGGCGATCTGCGGGCCGATGATGGCGACGCCGATGACCTGGGCAATGACCGCGCCTGGCCCGAGGATGGGCGAGAGGAACGGCAGGCCGCAGATCGCCGAGATGATCAGCAGGCCGACGATGTTGTTGGCGAGCGGACCCATAGGCTGCGCCAGCACGTCACCGATCCCGGTGTAGAGGATCAGGCCGATCAGCATGGTCACGAAGGCCATGAAGGGCAGCACGTTGCGGATCACCTGGTCGATGGTGCGGCGGCCGGCATTGAAGAAGATGCCGACGACGCGTCCCATGACGCGGCCGATCGAAGAGATCAGCCCGATCATGCCGCCTTCGCTCGGCAGCGGCTGGGCTGCCGCCGACGGCGAATTGCTGTTGCTTGAACTCATTGCCGCTACATCCCCCGCAGTGGTTACCGCCTCGGAGCCGTCGGCCATCACGATGTTGGCCGGCTTGACGCCCGAGACATAGATGTCTTCCAGGATGAACTGGGCGAGAGGCCCGGACTGGCCGACCGGCGTGACATTGACGGTCGGGATGCGCTTGCGCGGATAGACGCCGCAGCGTGCGGTACCGCCGCAGTCGACGACGACGACAGCCATCTCACCTTCGATGGGCGGCGACTTGAAGCCGTCGACGGCCTCAGCCCCGGTCATCTCGGCGATCTGGGCGGCGATCGGATGGATACCGCCGCCGGTGACGGAGACGACCTTGTTGCGCTGTGCGGTCGGCTCGATGACGAGCGGACCGCCCCAGCCTCCGGAGCCCTTGGAGATTTTTACGGCCTTGTAGGTCTTTGCCATGATGCTCCCGCCCCTTACAGCTCGACGCCCTGACGGCGTGCCATGATGGCGGTGATGCGCTCGGTCAGGATACCCTTGAACAGGATCACGACGAGACCGACGATGGCGTACCAGATAGCCACCTTGATGTGGTAGCCGGCAACCACCGCCCCCTTCTTCTCCAGCTCGAGCAACGCGACCAGCACGCCGCCCCAGACGAAATATTCGCCCGGATTGATGTGCGGGAAGAGGCCGAGCGGCGGATGCACGTAGGACACGGCCGCGTCGTAGAAGGCCGGCTTGTGCTTCTCTTCCAGGAAGGAGCCGAAGGTATAGGCCATCGGGTTGGTGAGGAAGAAGACGGCGAGCAGCGGCAGCACCGTGTAGCGGGTGAGCGCGATGCGGCCGGCGCCACGGGCAAGGCCGTGCACACGCTCTTCACCGACCAGTTCGGTGATGGCGTAGAACGCCGTCATCAGCACCACCAGAGTCGGGATGATACCGGTGACGAAACCGGCGAAGACCTCGCCACCCTTCTGGAAGATGCCGATGAAGTATTTGCCGATGGCGGTCAGCCAGCCCAGCTGCTCTTCCTTGGCGACTTCGTTCAGCTTCTCCTTGAACTGTTCGACGGTGATCGGGCCGCTGTCGGCCTGTGCCAGAACGACAAGATTGTCGCTGGCGTGAGTGACGGCAAGCTTGCCGTGCAATGCAGCGTTCTGGGCAGCATCCTGGACGACCGCGCCTGCCGCGTGCAGGTGCTGTACGGCCATGTCAGCGTGCTGCGCCAACAATGAAATTACAGACATATCTCCTCCTTGGGCCGTCCGCCGTCTGTCCCCAACGGCAGCGACATTCGTTTTATGCGCTGACTGTCTTCAAGCCGGTGAGACCCGGCTTCTTTCCCGGCTCCGCCCGTGCCCGGTCGATCTGCTCGATCGCCCGCTTCACGGCCTCGGCCACACCGGGTTCCCCCTCCCCCATGATCGCAGGATTGGACCGGATACGATCGAGGGCGACGCCCTCGAATTCTTCACGCCGCCTGAACTTGGCGAACACCGAACGGCCGCTCATGACGAGCAGGCGGCGCACGACGAGGTCAGGGGTCACGACCACCAGGACGATGATGCCCTTGGCGAAGCGGCCGCGATAATTGCCGGCGCCGACGAAGCCGTCGGCATATTTGTTGGTGATGCCTTTGAAGACGTCGGAATAGTGCCGCATCTGCAGCCAGACGCCGAGGGACTGCAGTCCCCAGACGAGCGCAAGCGCGAGCAGTGCCCACTGCCAGATTGCCATCAGCTTATCTCCTCCCAAGCCCTTGGGTCGGCCATTGCTTCATGACAGTACCAAGACGAAAGTTAGAGAACATTTGTTTTCTTGAATGTCAATATGTATGATTTTTCCCACGAAGCCCGAAAGCGATTGATCCACCGCATTTGGCGGGGACGACGCGTGTGCTAGCAATTCCAGGAAAAGTGCGCAGCGGTTTTCCGTCCGGAATTGCGTGAAACAAAAACTAGAGCGTTTCCGCGTTTCCGTAAGAACGGAAACGCTCTAGAGTCACCGTCAAAGGACGTGCAATGGATTTGCGATTCAAAGACGAACTGGCCCTGATGCCGGATCTTGGCCATCAGCTGAGGCGCCTGCGCTGGTTCAGGGCGACGTTCCGCGCGAGTGTACGTTCCGTCGAGGCGACCTATGGCCTGCGTTTCGAGATCGATGAAACGCGGCTGACCAGGGCCTTCCTCGACTGGATCGAGATCATGGACGCGCAGAAGCGTTTTGCCGAGGTGAACCGCGCCGATTTCATCATCTTCGCCGCCGGCCTGGTGCTGCGCGAACTGATCCGGCAGAACCCGGCCAAGGCGGTCGGCACCGGACCTCGCCCGGACCTGCCGCCCACCGACGATGCAGGCATGACCGAGATCGTCCAGTTCTGGCCGGAAGGTTTCCTCTATACCAACTACTGTGTGTCGGCGATCGCCGCCGTGCACGAACAGGAATTCGGACATGCGCCGACCATCGACCAGTGCGCGGACGACCTGCGCACCTGGTGGTCCTATCGCGAAAACGTGACCGAGATGCCGGCCTATGCGGTGGCGTTCCTCGACCGCTTCCTCGGGGCAGAGCCGAACTGGATCGTGCCCGACAGCGCGCAATCCAGGCAGGCGATGCAAGCTGCGCTTGAAACGACCGACAAGCGGAAAATTGGGCATCGAGCCTGAACGCTCGCTTGAACATTCGTCTCTTTGCCGATAGCGATGTGCCGAAATTATCGGATACTTCGAGGCGCGGCGTGACGGCACAACAGTTGATCATCTTCGATTGCGACGGCGTTCTGGTGGACAGCGAGCCACTGGCCGCCGAGGCCTATGAGCGCGTCTACGAGAAGCATGGCATGAACGGCGTCGGCGCTGACGTCATCGCCCAATGCGTCGGCATGAAGCAGGCCGACATCATCATCCGGATCAAGGAGCTGACTGGCCATCACCTGCAGCCCGATCAGGAAGGCGACCTGTGGACCGTTACCCGCGACCTGTTCAGCGAAAAGCTCAATCCGACCACAGGTATCGCACCTTTCCTCGGCACGCTGAAGGCAGGCCGCTGCGTGGCCTCCTCCTCGTCGCTGGAGCGCATCCACCACAGCCTCGCCGTCACCGGCCTGGCGCCGCATTTCGGCGAAGCGATCTTCTCCTCTTCCATGGTAAAGCGCGGCAAGCCGGCGCCGGATATCTTCCTCTATGCGGCCGAGAAGATGGGCGCCGACCCGGCGAACTGCGTTGTGATCGAGGACTCGCCTTTCGGCGTCGAGGGCGCGGTTGCAGCCGGCATGACGGCGATCGGCTACACCGGTGGCAGCCATACCTATGCCGGCCATGGCGAACGGCTGAAAGCGCAAGGCGCGCACGCTGCCTGCGCGACCTGGGCAGAGATCTCCGGCAGGCTGAACGGGCTCGGCTTCCGGCTCTGATAACCGGCACAGCAGAGTTTGCAGCGACCGGCTAGATATCCGGCGCGTTGCCGACAATCGTCTTCAATTCGATGGCCCAGGCGCGGCCTTCGTCGCCACCCCAAAGCAGCCATGCAACATAGCCGGCGGAGGGATTGTCCTCATTGCCGAAGTTCCTGGCGCGCTTGTCCACTTCGTGGCGGGCGAAGAAGCTCACCATGCGCCGAATGGTTGAAGGCTGAAGCGCCCGGCGTTCGACCAGCTCACGGGCACGACCAATCCCGATCTCTGTCCCGCCGCGTCCGAACCTTTCGCGCAGACGCAGACCCTTCGCAGCATTGTCGGCCACGATCTGCGGGGGAACGAGCGAGATTTCGGGTGGATTGGTCACGGCATGCCCGGCATATCGAGAAGCCTTCAGCCAGCTAACGCGATTCCCCAAAGGTCCGCCATGGGCATCTTTCGCCGCCTCCCCTAAGGGAGACGGCACCGCCGCCAGAAGGAATTCTAGACCAGCATGGTCATCGGGTTCTCGATGATGCGCTTGAAGGCGCCGAGCAGTTCGGCTCCCAGCGCACCGTCGACGGCACGATGGTCGGTCGAC